>JAYRZG010000004.1:0-308005 GCA_041916535.1 Fuscovulum sp.
GCGATCTCGTCAAAGGGGTTCATCGACATCTTCACATTCGCCAGATCGACCCCGCTCCCGTCCGCCTTCACGCGAACCTTCACGTTGTAGTCGATCACACGTTTGACGGGCACGAGGACCTTCATCAGTGCGTCTCTCCACAGTAGGGGGCCAAGGCCCCGGCCAAGCTCTCGGCAGGGGTGTTACCGCGTCACAACGCGCATGGACAGAGGAAATGCGACAGAAACCTGCGCCCGGACGTCGCGTTTAACCGCAGATCAGCTTGCGGGACGGGTCAGCCCGGGCACCCAGAGCACATCCTTCGCGCCATCGTCATTGGCGATCCGGCCCGTCACGAAGAACCAGTCCGACAGGCGGTTCAGATAGCGCACGGCCTCGGGGTTCACGTCCTCCTCGGCCGCCAGTTCCACCACCAGCCGCTCGGCGCGGCGGCAGACGGTGCGGCACAGGTGCAGATGCGCCGCCAGCGCCGACCCGCCCGGCAAGATGAAGCTGCGCAGCGGCGTCAGCCGGGCATTAAGCACGTCGATCTCGCGCTCCAGCCGCTCCACCTGCGCCGCGATCATCCGCAGCGGCGTGTAGGACAGGGTCGAATCAAGATGGCGGTCGGGGGTGCAGAGATCGGCGCCCAGATCGAACAGGTCGTTCGAGACCCGCGCCAGCGCGGCATCCATGTCGCCTGCCGCATGAAGCCGCGCCAGCCCGACCGTGGCATTGGTCTCGTCAACCGTGCCATAGGCCGAGACCCGCAGCGACTGTTTGGGCACCCGCGCGCCATTGCCCAGCGCGGTTTCGCCCTTGTCGCCGGTTTTCGTATAGATCTTCGACAGGACAACCATCGTCAGCCCCTCGTCTTCAGCCAGGCGAAGAGGACGATCACCACCACCGCCACGAATTGCGCATAAAGCCGCCAGCGCATGATGCGGTTGGCATTGCGGCGGTTGAATTCGCCACCCTTGGCGAAGGTGCCGATGCCGAAGATCAGGATGGCGGCCACCACCAGCACCAGGGCGGTCGCAACCAGAAACAGCGGGTCGTGCAGCAGCATGGGACAGTCCTCCCTCTAATCCGGGTCTACGCCAAAGACCCGCTGAAGCGAAGGGCCAGCCCCGATTTTTCGCCGAAAAATCGCGTCGGGCCGGTCACGTCTTCGCGTCAGCCCTTGGCCATCAGCCAATCCAGCGCCCGGGTCGGCAGCACCCGCCGCGCGATGCCGGAAATCCAGGTCGGCGTGGTGACGTAATAGCGCGGCTTCGGGCGCGCCGCCTCGACCGCATGGATCAGCTTGGCCGTCACCGCCGAGGCGGGCAGCTCGAACCGGTCGGGCGCGTTCTTGGATTCGTAGAGCCGGTGCAGCAGCGTCTTGTATTCCGCCGACCGGGCCGAGTTTTCCCAGTCGATCCATTTCTCGAAATGCGGCACGGCGTTTTCGCGGATGCGGCTGGTGATTGGCCCTGGCTCGATCAGCACCACCTCGATCCCGGTGCCTTTCATCTCGATGCGCAGCACATCCGTCAGACCTTCCATGGCGAATTTCGTCGCGACATAGGCCCCGCGCCATTTCACGCCCACCAGACCCAGCACCGAAGAGCAGTTGATGATCCGCCCTTCCCCTGCCGCACGCATCATCGGAATCACCCGGCGCGACAGGTCGTGATAGCCGAAAAGATTGACCTCGAAGATCGCCCGCAATGCGCCGCGCGGCAGGTCTTCGACCGCGCCAGGGCAGGCGAATGCGCCGTTGTTGAACAGCGCGCCCAGCCTGCCGCGATTCACTTCGGCGACATGGGCGACGGCTTCGGCGATGCTGTCCTCGTCGCTGTAATCCAGCCGGAAACTCTCCAGCCCTTCGTCGCGCAGGCGCTGGCAATCCGCCTCTTGCCGGCAAGTGGCAAAGACCCGCCAGCCCCGCGCCTTCAACCCGCGCGCCGCGTCAAGCCCGATGCCCGAAGAGCAGCCGGTGATAAGGATGGATCGGTCCAAGCTTCTGCCCCTTCGCCTGCGCGCTTTTTGCGGCGCAAGCTGGGGCAAAGGGGCGGGGCCGTCAAATGAAGTTCTTGTCGCTGACGCGGCGGAACGCCTTGGTGTCAGCCGCAGATCAGGGCGTGGCGGTCAGGAAGCGGGCGGCGACATAGCCGTCGATCCCGTCGCCCTCGATCAGGACATGCGCCCAGTCGGCGCCTTCCATCGCGACGACCGTCACGGCCTCGCCATTGCTCAGCCGACCCAGGACCGAGCTGTCGGTCGATGGGCCTTGCCGCACGTTGACCGAACGCGCGGCCACATACCAGACCTGCCGCTCATCTGCGCTGGCAGCCGGGGCCGGGCTGTCCTCGGCCGCCATTTCGGGCGCGGGATCGGCCACATCGCCGGTCATGCCGGGCAGGGCGGAGAGGGTAAAGATCGGCTGCGGCGCGGATTTGCGAAGGGCAGGCGTGGCCGGGGCGGTGGGCGCATAGGCCGCCGTCATGACCTGCGCGGGCGGCTCGGGCGTCACGGGTGCCGTTGCTGCGGCGGCGACCGCACCGGGCGATACGACCTCGGTTTCCGAAGCCGGGGCAAGCGACGCCGTCTCGATCGGGGAATAATCGCGTTTCAGCACCACCACATCGCGCCCTTCAGCGGCGGCGAGCGCAAGTCCGGGGCGCATCTGGCCCCGATCCTGTCCGGCAAGGACAAGCGTCACATACATCGAGGCGCAAAGCAGGGCAGTCAGTCGCAGCATCAAATTCACCAATGGCAGTCGGTAATACGGCACCCCCCGGTGCCGAAACAGTCAGCTCAGAACCCTGACATATCACGATTCTTTTGCCTTCCGTGAGGGAAAAACGCCCCAACCTTCCCCCGGTTCCCTGGCGTTGCAAGGAAACGGCTGGACCCTTCGCGCTTGCGGAATTACACAACATCCATGTCGCAGGACGAAGAAGACCCCAAGACTTACGGCCAGACCGTGGCCGAACCGCTTTCCCGTGCCATCGGCGAGCGCTACCTGACCTATGCGCTGTCGACGATCATGCATCGCGCCCTGCCCGATGCGCGTGACGGGCTTAAGCCGGTGCATCGTCGAATCCTTTACGCCATGCGCGAGCTGCGCCTGACCGCGACAGGGGGCTTCCGCAAATCGGCCAAGATCTCGGGCGACGTGATGGGGAATTACCACCCCCATGGCGATGCCGCGATCTATGACGCCATGGCGCGCCTGGCGCAGGATTTCAACGTCCGCTACCCGCTGGTCGATGGCCAGGGCAATTTCGGCAATATCGACGGCGACAACCCGGCCGCCAGCCGCTACACCGAAGCCCGCCTGACCGCCATCGCCGAGACCCTGATGGAAGGGCTGGCCGAGAACGCCGTCGATTTCCGCCCGAATTACGACGGCACGCTGGAAGAGCCGGTGGTGATGCCCGCCGCCTTCCCGAACCTTCTGGCCAATGGCTCTTCCGGCATCGCCGTCGGCATGGCGACCAATATCCCGCCCCACAATCTGGATGAGCTGATCCAGGGCTGCCATCTGCTGTTGAAGCAGCCCGAAGCCACCACCGCCGATCTTGTCGCGCTGATCCCCGGCCCCGATTTCCCGACCGGCGGCATCATGGTCGAACCGCGCGACACCATCCTAGACGCCTATGAGACTGGCCGCGGCTCCTTCCGCACCCGCGCCAAATGGCATGTCGAGGATCTGGGCCGCGGCACCTGGCAGATCGTCGTCACCGAGATTCCCTATCAGGTCGCCAAGTCCAAGCTGATCGAAAAGCTGGCCGAACTTATCCAGATCAAGAAGGTCCCGCTTCTGGCCGATATCCGCGACGAATCGGCCGAGGATATCCGCATCGTCCTGGAACCCCGCGCCCGCACGGTAGACCCCGAGGTGCTGATGGGCACGCTGTTTAGGAACAGTGACCTTGAGACGCGCTTCTCGCTGAACATGAACGTGCTGATCGACGGCCGCGTTCCGCGTGTCTGCGGTCTGAAAGAGGTGCTGCGCGCCTTCCTCGACCATCGGCGCGACGTGCTGCGGCGGCGTTCGGAACACCGGATCGAGAAGATCGACCACCGGCTCGAGATCCTTGAAGGTTTCATCATCACCTTCCTGAATCTCGACCGCGTCATCGACATCATCCGCTATGACGATGACCCCAAGGCCGCCCTGATGCGCGAACATTGGGGCAAACCGCACAAGCGCGCGGCCTCGGAAAAGGATTACGTCACCCCCTCGGCGGGCGAGGGCGAACTGACCGAGATCCAGGCCGAGGCCATCCTCAACATGCGCCTGCGCAGCCTGCGGCGGCTTGAAGAGATGGAGCTGATCGCCGAACGCGACGCGCTGACCAAGGAACGCGCCGATCTGGCCGACCTTCTGGAAAGCGACCGCCGTCAGTGGAAGAAGATCGGCGAAGAGCTGGAAGAGATCCGCAAGAAATTCGGCAAGGGTACCAAAGGCGGCGACCGCCGCACCCAGTTCGCCGAGGCGGGCGAGGTCGAAGACGTGCCCTATGAGGCGATGATCGAGCGCGAGCCGATCACAGTTCTCTGTTCACGCATGGGCTGGATCCGCGCAATGAAGGGCCATGTCGACCTGACGACCGAGCAGAAATACAAGGATGGTGACGGCCCGCGCTTCGCCTTCCATGCCGAAACCACCGACCGCATCCTGCTGGTCGCCGAGAATGGCCGCTTCTTCACCCTTCTGGGCGCCAACCTGCCCGGCGGGCGCGGCATGGGCGAACCTGTCCGGCTGATGGTCGATCTGCCGAACGACACCGGCATCACCGAGATTTTGCTGCACCGCCCAGGGGCGAAGTATCTGGTCGCCTCGACCGCGGGCGACGGTTTCATCGTTCCCGCCGACGAATTGCTGGCCCAGACCAAGGCCGGCAAGCAGGTGCTGACCACGCGCGACGGCGTCAAATCCGCCGTCTGCCGCCCGGTCACCGGCGATCATGTCGCCGTGGTGGGCGACAACCGCAAGCTTCTGGTCTTTCCGCTGGCCGACCTGCCGGAAATGGCCAAGGGCAAGGGCGTGCGGCTGCAGAAATACAAGGATGGCGGCCTCTCGGACGCGATCACCTTCACCCTCGCCGATGGCCTGTCGTGGAAAGATCCGGCGGGCCGCACCCGCACCGAGACGCTTCTGACCGAATGGCTGGGTCCGCGTGCCGGGGCCGGCAAGATGGCCCCGCGCGGATTCCCGCGCGACAATCGGTTCACCTGAACCGCGCCCGTCGCGCCGCAGCCTCTGTCTGCAAGCAGCTAGCGCAGGCCGGGCCGCGACGTGGCTTACGCCCGTTCCACACCCAGCCAGACCCCGCCTTCGGGCCGCAGCGTCAGGATCATCACCGGCTTCGGGTCGCGCCCCGGCACAGGCGTGAACCGGAACCTCGCCAGCAGCGTCGCCAGGATGATCACCGCTTCCTGCAAGGCGAAGCTCGCGCCGATGCAGATGCGCGGGCCGTCGCCAAAGGGCAGGTAGTGAAACCGCGGCACCGCGCGCGGATCGACGAAACGCGACGGGTCAAAGGCGTCGGGCCTGTCCCACAGCCGGTGATGGCGGTGCAGCGCATAGATCGGCAGGATCACCGTGTCGCCACGCCGCACCTCGCGCCCGCACAGCTCATCCGGTGCCTGCGCCGTGCGCGACAGGAAGGCGGCGGGAGGATAGAGCCGCAGCGCCTCGTCCACGATGCGGCGGGCCAGGGTCAGGGCGGGCAGGTCCGCCACGGTTGCGGCCCTCTCGCCCAGCACCGCCTGCGCCTCGGCCCGCGCCGCCGCCTGCACGCCTTGGTCAAAGGCGCAAAGATACAGCGCCCAGGACAGGGTCAGCGCCGTCGTCTCATGCCCGGCCACGATGAAGGTCAACAGGTTGTCGCGCAGCTCGTCGGTCGACATCTTCCGCCCGCTGTCGGGGTCCGCCCCCGCCATCAGAAGGTCCAGCAGGTCCGGCGGCAGGCGCGTGCCGACCGCCCGCCGCGCCTCGATCGCCCGGTCGGCCAAAAGCTTGGTCTGCCGCATCGCCGCGCCCGTCACCATCCGGTGCGGCCTGGGCACCCAGCCAGGCGCGCCCAGAATGTCCAGAAGCGAGACCTTCGCCGTCTGCCCGATATACTGCTCGATCGCCCGATGCACCGCCGCGCGGTCAAACCCCTCGCCGCTGGTGAAGGTCACATCTGCGATGACCTCGAAGGTCGCCGTCACCATCTCGTCGAACAGATTCGCGGCACGCCCCGGCACCAGCCGGGCGCAGGCCCGTTCCGCCGCCGCCGTCATGACCGGCCCCAGCGCCGCCACATTGCGATGCGAAAAGACCGGCGCCGCCGTCCGCCGCTGCCAGTGCCACTCGGCGCCCTCGGCCACGAACAGGCTGTCGCCGATGGCCGGGCCAAGGATCAGCTTGGTCACCAGCGATTTCGGGTAATTCGCCAGATTGTCGCGCAAGACCCGCTTCAGCGCCTCGGGGTCCATCACCATGTGCCAGCGCTTGCCGGTGCGGCCCGACAGGATCGGCGCATGGGTGGCGATCTCGGGAATCAGTTCCAGCACATTGCGCCGCCCGGCCGCCAGCGACCCCCTGATGCCCAGAGGTTCGGTCGCCAGCGGAACGCGGACGGGCAGGGGACCTGGGGCAAGCGGTTTCAGAACGGACATGGCGCATCTCCGACCGGGCTGCTGCCGCCATGCTACGCGCCTTGCGCCTTGCGCGACAGCCCGAGCGGGCGCCGTTGCGGCTTGCCGCCTGACCCGCTATCCCTGAATGCCTGATCCACGCCAAAAGCGCCCAAGCCGGAGCCGCCGATGTTCCTTCGTCCCCTCGCCCTCTGCCTTGGCCTTCTGTCGCTGGCGGCCTGCGCCACCAATGATCTGGCCGAACCGCCCGCGCCCCTTGGCGATTTCGCCCTGGGCCTGAACATCGCGGTGGCGGACAATATCCAGATGGTGCCGATCTCGCGCCCGGCCGAGCCGAAGGATTGGGAAGCCGCGATCAAGAAGGCGGTGGACGACCGTTTCGGCGCCACGCGCTATCAGGGATCGAAGCTCTATAATATCGGCATCAACATCGACGCCTACGCCCTCGCACCGCCCGGCATCCCGCTGGTGGCCTCGCCCAAATCGGTCGTCGTCATCACCGCCAACATCTGGGATGACGCGGCGCAAAAGAAGCTGAACGAGGAAGGCAAGCAATTCACCGTCTTCGAGGGCCTGTCGGGCGACACGCTGGTCGGTTCGGGCCTGACCAAGTCCAAGCAGCAGCAGATGGACACGCTGGCCTTCAACGCGGTGAAGCGGGTCGAGGACTGGCTTCTGGAGCATCCCGAATGGTTCGGCATGACGCCCGAACAGCTCAAGGCCGCGCTCGAGGCGCGGGCCGCCCAGGTCGCGGCGGCCAAGAAGACCAAGGCGGCCCCGGCTGCCGCCCCCGTGGCCCCGGCGGCACCGGTCATGCCCCCCGCGACCAACTGACCTGTCCGGGGCCCGGGTCCCTGCACCCCCCCGGGCCCGTTCCCGCTTGATTTTCCGGCTCCGGGGCTTTATCTCGCCGCGCGAGTGAAGGAAGGGGTCTCCATTCCGGGCCCCGCGCAAGGAAGGGCTGCCCCATGGCCAAGGCCAAGTTTGAACGCACCAAGCCGCATGTGAACATCGGCACGATCGGTCACGTCGACCACGGCAAGACCACGCTGACCGCGGCGATCACTAAGTATTACGGCGAATTCCGCGCCTATGACCAGATCGACGGCGCCCCGGAAGAGCGCGCGCGCGGCATCACCATCTCGACCGCGCATGTCGAGTATGAGACCGAGAACCGCCACTACGCGCATGTCGACTGCCCCGGCCACGCCGACTATGTGAAGAACATGATCACCGGTGCCGCCCAGATGGACGGCGCGATCCTGGTGGTGGCCTCGTCGGACGGCCCGATGCCGCAGACGCGCGAGCACATCCTGCTCGGCCGTCAGGTCGGCATTCCCTACATGGTCGTCTACATGAACAAGGTCGACCTGGTGGATGACGCCGAACTGCTGGAACTCGTCGAGATGGAAATCCGCGAGCTGCTGTCCTCCTACGACTATCCCGGCGACGATATTCCGATCGTCAAGGGCTCGGCCCATCAGGCGATGATCGGCGAGCGCAAGGACATTGGCGAGGATTCGATCCGCGCGCTTCTGAAGGCCGTGGACGAATATATCCCGACCCCGGCCCGCGCCGTCGACCAGCCCTTCCTGATGCCGATCGAAGACGTGTTCTCGATCTCGGGCCGCGGCACCGTGGTCACGGGCCGTATCGAGCGCGGCGTGATCAATGTCGGCGACGAAGTGGAAATCGTGGGCATCCGCGACACCAAGAAGTCGACCTGCACCGGCGTCGAGATGTTCCGCAAGCTGCTGGACCGCGGCGAGGCGGGCGACAACGTGGGCGTCCTGCTGCGCGGCATCGACCGTGACGGCGTCGAGCGCGGCCAGGTTCTGTGCAAGCCGAAATCGGTGAACCCGCACACCAAGTTCGAAGCCGAGGCCTATATCCTGACCAAGGAAGAAGGCGGTCGCCACACGCCGTTCTTCGCGAACTACCGCCCGCAATTCTACTTCCGCACCACCGACGTGACCGGCACCGTGAAGCTGCCGGAAGGCACCGAGATGGTGATGCCGGGCGACAACCTGAAGTTCGAGGTCGAGCTGATCGCCCCGATCGCCATGGAAGAGAAGCTGCGCTTCGCCATCCGTGAAGGCGGCCGCACCGTCGGCGCAGGCGTCGTTTCGAAGATCATCGCCTGATCTGCCGTTCGGGATCATCCCGACCCGCAAGCCAAGAGAGGCCGTCCCGCAAGGGGCGGCCTTTTCCTTTTGCCCGAACCGGCCTATCCTGCCCGGGCAGCGAGGGAGGGCGAGATGGATCGGACCGCGAAGTGACATCCTGAAAACCCCTTCGCAAAGGTCATCCCATGCCCGCACCACATTCCCCGGCCTTTCCCGGCCCCGACACGCTGCACCCGATCCTCACCCGCGACGGCCAGCCGCATCTCGGCACGGTCTTCCTTAAGCCCGCTCTGTCCCACCCTCGGATCGAGGTCGGCGACTATACCTATGCCAGCGCCCATCGCCCGCCCGCCGACTGGGCCGCGCATCTGGCCCCCTATCTCTACGACTTCTCGCCCGAACGTCTGGTGATCGGTCGTTTCTGCCAGATCGCCGACGGCGTCCAGTTCATCACCGCCTCGGCCAATCACCGCCATGACGGCTTTTCCAGTTTTCCCTTCCTCGCCTTCGGCGGCGACCCGGCCACCGCGCCCTCGCTTCCCCCGCCGGGGCCGGACACGGTGATCGGCCACGATGTCTGGCTGGGGCAGGGCGCGCGCGTCCTGCCCGGCGCGCGGATCGGCACCGGCTGCATCATCGGCGCGGGTGCGGTGATCGGCGGCACGCTGCCGCCCTACACGGTCGCCGCGGGCAATCCCGCCCGTCCGCTGCGCCGCCGTTTCCCCGAAACGGTCATCGCCCGGCTCATGCAGATCCGCTGGTGGGACTGGCCGATCGAGACGATCCGCCGGGCCGAGGCCGAAATCTGCGGCGCTGACCTGGCCGCGCTTGAGGCAGTGGTCCCCCACCAGCGCTAAGCCCGCGCACAGAACCCGAGCCGCGGTGCCGCGAACCGGCGCTGCGGCCTGTCGATTTCGGGCCGGGATTGTCGCAAACCGCTCATTTCGCGCGGGAATTCGTCAAGGTGCATAAATGCACAGAGACTTGGCGCGCACCGGGTTTCCGCGCCTTGATCGCCCATTGTCACAGGGCTGTGACAAAGCGCGGCGCGCAATTCCCTGAAACCGGCCAAAACTTCCCCGGCAGGGGGGTATCGCAGGTCACAAGCCCGGCAAATCCGCGTGATCGGGCGCGAGAAAGCCGTGATTTCACAAGCGCCTGCCGCCGCCCCATCTTGGCTTCACCGGACGCGGAAACGCGCCGCCACAAGGCCGCAACGGCCAAGATCAAAAAGGACCAAACCCATGAAAAAGCTCGCACTCCTCGCTGTCGCCCTGACCGCCGTCGCCCCGGCCGCCTTCGCCTATGCGCCGAACGAACTGACCCCGGCGCAGCGTTTCGAAGCCCAGCAATATGTCCCGAATGCCGATCTGTCGAACCTGTCGACCAAACAGGCGCTTCAGATCGCCTCGATCCTGTCGAGCGATGACTCGGGCAAGGGCGCCGCGATCTACTCGACCCTGAACGCCCAGTAAGCCGGTCGCCTTGACCAGGCTTTTCCCGCGCCCGCCCCTTCCGCTCCCGGAGGGCGGGCGCAAAACATTTGGGGCCGCCCGCTTGCGCCCCCGACGCCCGCGCCGCAGAATGGCCGCATGACCCGCATCCTCGTCCTTGCCGTCCCGCTTTTCCTGGTTGCCTGCGTCGCGCCCGCGCCGGGGCTTTCGCCCGCAGACCGCGTCGATGTGCAGCGCTACGCGCCCCATGCCGATCTGGACAACCTGACCCCGGCCCAGGTCCAGGCGCTGTCCGCAGCGCTGCATGGCGGCGATGGCCTGTCGATCGGACGCGACATCACCGCGATCCTGCTGCCGCGCTGAACCGGATCGCGCCTGCGGACTGGTCGGCCGGAAAAAGGCCCGCTGCAATCGCGCGAGAATCCCTTGACCTTCCCGCGCGCCTGCCTTACCCCACGCCCGACCACAGGGGTATAGCTCAGCTGGTAGAGCGACGGTCTCCAAAACCGTAGGTCGCGGGTTCGAGCCCTGCTGCCCCTGCCATGGTCCTTTCCAGGAAAATCAAGCCGGCCGTCGGGGTTTGCCTTGGCTCTCGCCTCGCCATTTCTTGCCAAAGTGTTAATTTGGCAGTGCCAACCCATTGGAATCCCTTGCGTCCCCTCTCTGTCCCTGCGTGGGACACCGGGCCATGGCCCTGCGGCTTGAATTCCGCGCCGTTCCGCCGTATCTCGGCCCCGACCCTATTGCCCGGAAAGACCGACCCGATGGCCCGCACCAATCCGCTCCAGTTCCTCCAGCAGGTCCGCGCCGAAGTGGCCAAGATCCACTGGCCCTCGCGCCGCGAGGTCATGCTGACCACCGTCATGGTCTTCATCCTGGCCGCGCTGACCGCGACCTTCTTCTCGCTGGTCGACCTGGCGATCCGCACCGGCCTGGCGGCCGTGATCGGCGCCTGATACCGGCAAAACCCCGGTCGCGACGGGTTTCCTCTTGATCGCAGCAGGGCAAGCGGGTAATCCGCGCTCCGAACCAATGGGAAACCGGCGCGCATCGATTCGGGGTGCGCGCTGTTTTTTGTTCCCGGGACGACGAAAGCGGGCCAGCAAGGCCCGGTGAAGAAGAAGGTAAGGCACGCAAAATGGCAAAGCGCTGGTATTCGGTGAGCGTCCTCTCGAATTTCGAGAAGAAGATCGCCGAACAGATCAAGCAGGCCGTGGAAGACGCGGGCCTGCAGGAAGAAATCGGCGAAGTGCTGGTGCCCACCGAGGAAGTGATCGAGGTGCGGCGCGGCAAGAAGGTGACGTCGGAACGCCGCTTCATGCCCGGCTATGTGCTGGTGAACATGGAGATGACGAACCGCGGCTATCACCTGATCTCGTCGATCAACCGCGTTACCGGCTTCCTTGGCCCCCAGGGCAAGCCGATGCCGATGCGCGACGCCGAAGTGAACGCGATCCTCAACCGCGTGGAAGAGGGCGAGGCCCAGCCGCGCAACCTGATCCGCTTCGACATCGGCGAGAAGGTCAAGGTCACCGACGGGCCCTTCGAGGGCTTCGACGGCATGGTCGAGGAGGTGGACGAGGGCGCCAGCCGCCTGAAAGTCTCGGTCTCGATCTTCGGGCGCGCGACGCCCGTCGAACTGGAATTCACCCAGGTGTCGAAGGGCATCTGAGGCGAAGCGCGGAAGGCGAGCGCGTTTCCCGACAGGGGGCGTGACGGACCGCACCGCTAAACCGTGCCTTCGCGGCACTGTGACATGAGGAGAGGGCCAGATGGCCAAGAAGATTATGGGCAGCCTCAAGCTGCAAGTGAAGGCGGGCCAGGCGAACCCCTCGCCGCCGGTCGGTCCGGCGCTGGGTCAGCGTGGCCTGAACATCATGGCCTTCGTGAAGGAATTCAACGCGAAGTCCGCCGACCTGCCGCCCGGCACGCCGACCCCGGTGATCATCACCTATTACCAGGACAAGTCGTTCAGCCTTGAGCTGAAGACCCCGCCGGCCTCCTATCTGGTCAAGCAGGCCGCCGGTCTTCCGGCCGTGGGCAAGCGCAACCGCGCCAAGGGCTCGACCAAGCCCGGCCGCGAAGTCGCCGGCACGATCACCGCGGCCCAGGTCCGCAAGATCGCAGAGACGAAGATGAAGGACCTCAACGCCAATTCGATCGAAGCGGCGATGAACATCATCCTTGGCTCGGCCAAGTCCTGCGGCATCGATGTGAAGGGCTGATCCAGATGGCCAAGATTGCAAAGCGCGTGAAGAAGGCGCAGGCCGCCTTCGAAGGCAAGTCGAACCTGTCGGTCGAGGATGCCGTGAAGCTGATCAAGGACGCGGCCTCGGCCAAGTTCGACGAGACGCTGGAAATCGCCATGAACCTGGGCGTTGACCCCCGCCATGCCGACCAGATGGTCCGCGGCGTGGTGCAGCTGCCGAACGGCACCGGCAAGACCGTCCGCGTGGCGGTGTTCGCCCGTGGTCCCAAGGCCGACGAGGCCAAGGCGGCGGGTGCCGATATCGTTGGCGCCGAAGACCTGATGGAAGCCATCCAGGGCGGCAAGATCGATTTCGATCGCTGCATCGCCACCCCGGACATGATGCCGCTGGTCGGCCGTCTGGGCAAGATCCTGGGCCCGCGCAACCTGATGCCGAACCCCAAGGTCGGGACGGTGACGATGGATGTCGGCAATGCCGTCAAGGCGGCCAAGGGCGGCGAAGTCCAGTTCAAGGTCGAAAAGGCCGGCGTCATCCATGGCGGCATCGGCAAGGTCTCGTTCTCGACCGAAGCGCTGGCCCAGAACGTCCGCGCCTTCGTCGAGGCCGTGACCCGCGCCAAGCCGGCCGGGGCCAAGGGCACCTATGTCAAGAAGGTCTCGCTCTCCTCGACCATGGGTCCGGGCGTGTCGCTGGACCTCGCGACCACGGCATCGGCGTAAGCCGCAAAAGAATTCCCGACCCTTCGGGGAAGGGATGGCGGGGCCAGACCACCGGCCCCGTCCTGTCCGAGACGGCGGGTGGCGCGCAAGTGCCTTAATCTCCTGCCTGAGATGGGGATCGAGACGAATTCACCCTCGGGTGATCTTGGCCTCGGGAACCTTCGGACCCGAACGCGTCTCCGCAAGGGGGCGCTGACATGAGCCGGGGGGAAACCCCCAACCTTGGAGTGAAACTGTGGATAGAGCCCAGAAAGAGAAAGTGGTCGAGGAACTCGGCCAGATCTTCGAAAGCTCTGGCGTCGTTGTGGTTGCCCACTACGAAGGCATGACGGTTTCTCAGATGCAGGACCTGCGCGCGAAAATGCGCGAAGTTGGCGGGTCCGTCCGTGTTGCCAAGAACAAGCTCGCCAAGATCGCCCTTGAAGGGAATCCCGCTGCAAAGATGGGTGACCTCCTCACGGGCATGACGGTTTTTGCCTTCTCGGAAGACCCCGTGGCTGCGGCCAAGGTCACCGAGGCTTATGCCAAGGGGAACGACAAGTTCGTGATCCTGGGCGGCGCCATGGGCGAAACCGTTCTGGACCAGGCTGGTGTCAAAGCCGTGGCCTCCATGCCGTCGCGCGAAGAGCTTATCGCTCAGATCGTGTCGTGCCTGGGTGCTCCGGCCTCGAACATCGCCGGTGCGATTGGCGCGCCTGCTGCAAACATCGCGGGCATTCTGAAGACCATCGAGGAAAAGGCAGCCGCCTGATCCTGCCCTTCGCGGGCCAGATCCCTACCGGGATTGACCTCGCGACGTTGGAACCCCATCTGAACAAACGGAATGAGCAAAATGGCTGATCTGAACAAACTCGCCGAAGAGATCGTCGGTCTGACCCTTCTCCAGGCCCAGGAACTGAAGACCATCCTCAAGGACAAGTATGGCATCGAGCCCGCCGCCGGCGGCGCTGTGATGGTTGCTGGTCCGGCTGCTGGCGCTGCTGCCGCTGCCGAGGAAGAAAAGACCGAGTTCGACGTCGTGCTGACCGAAGCCGGCCCGAACAAGATCAACGTCATCAAGGAAGTCCGCGCCATCACCGGCCTGGGCCTCGTCGAGGCGAAGAACCTCGTCGAAGCTGGCGGCAAGGTGAAGGAAGCCGTCGGCAAGGCAGATGCCGAGGCGATGAAGAAGAAGCTCGAAGAGGCTGGCGCCAAGGTCGAGCTGAAGTAATCGCGGGTGCGGAGCTTTCCGCAGCTTTGATTAAGGGCTGGGGGCAGAGCGATCTGCCTCCAGTTCATCGCGTCTTGAAAGGGGCTTTTGCACAAGCGTCTTTCCGGGTGCGATGACCGGTTCGGGAGCCGTCTGACGGGACAGGCGGCAGGTATGGGACCGGAAAGCCCCCAATCGCAATCGGCGCAAGGCCCTGTGCCCCGACAGGACCCTGGAGCCGGCGAAAATGAAAGGTGATGACGAGCATGGCGCAGCAAACCTACGTTGGCCAGAAACGTATCCGCCGCTATTACGGCAAAATCCGCGAAGTTCTCGAGATGCCGAACCTCATCGAGGTTCAGAAGTCGTCCTATGACCTCTTCCTGCGCTCGGGCGACAGCGACAAGCCGCTGGATGGCGAAGGCATCCAGGGCACCTTCCAGTCGGTCTTCCCGATCAAGGATTTCAATGAAACCTCTGTGCTGGAATTTGTCCGGTACGAGCTGGAAAAGCCCAAATACGACGTCGACGAATGCATGCAGCGCGACCTGACCTATGCGGCGCCCCTGAAGGTGACGCTGCGTCTGATCGTGTTCGATGTCGATGAAACCACCGGCGCCCGCAGCGTCAAGGACATCAAGGAACAGGACGTCTACATGGGCGACATGCCCCTGATGACGCCGAACGGGACGTTCATCGTGAACGGCACCGAACGGGTGATCGTGTCCCAGATGCACCGCTCGCCCGGCGTGTTCTTCGACCATGACAAGGGCAAGACCCATTCCTCGGGCAAGCTTCTGTTCGCCTGCCGCATCATCCCGTATCGCGGCTCTTGGCTGGACTTTGAATTCGATGCCAAGGACGTGGTCTTCGCCCGCATCGACCGTCGCCGCAAGCTGCCGGTGACGACGCTGCTCTATGCCCTGGGCATGGACCAGGACGCCATCATGGCGGCCTATTACGACACCGTCACCTTCAAGCATGTGAAGAACAAGGGCTGGATCACCCGCTTCTTCCCCGACCGCGTTCGCGGCACCCGCCCGACCTATGACCTTGTCGATGCCGCCACCGGCGAAGTCATCCTCAAGGCCGGCGAGAAGGCCACGCCCCGCATGGTCAAGAAGTGGATGGACGAAGCCTCGGTCACCGAGCTTCTGGTTCCCTTCGACCACATCCTCGGCCGCTATGTCGCCCGCGACCTGGTGAACGAAGAGAATGGCGAGATCTGGGCCGAGGCCGGCGAAGAGCTGACCTGGGAACTGGACCGTGACGGTGACGTCAAGGGCGGCTCGCTCAAGGTTCTGCTCGATCAGGGCATCACCGAGATCCCGGTTCTCGACATCGACAATGTCAATGTCGGCCCCTACATGCGCAACACCATGGCGGTGGACAAGAACTGGAACCGCGACACCGCGCTGATGGATATCTATCGCGTGATGCGCCCCGGTGAACCGCCGACCGTCGAAGCCGCCTCGACCCTGTTCGACACCCTGTTCTTCGATCGTGACCGCTACGACCTCTCGGCCGTGGGTCGCGTGAAGATGAACATGCGTCTCGACCTCGACAAGCCCGACACCCAGCGCACGTTGGATCGTGACGACATCGTCTCCTGCATCAAGGCGCTGGTCGAACTGCGCGACGGCAAGGGCGAGATCGACGATATCGACCACCTCGGCAACCGCCGCGTGCGCTCGGTCGGCGAGCTGATGGAAAACCAGTATCGCGTCGGCCTGCTGCGCATGGAACGCGCGATCAAGGAGCGCATGTCCTCGGTCGAAATCGACACGATCATGCCGCAAGACCTGATCAACGCGAAACCGGCTGCGGCTGCGGTGCGTGAATTCTTCGGCTCCTCGCAGCTGTCGCAGTTCATGGACCAGACGAACCCGCTGTCGGAAGTCACCCACAAGCGCCGTCTCTCGGCCCTTGGGCCGGGCGGTCTGACCCGGGAACGCGCGGGCTTCGAAGTGCGCGACGTTCACCCGACGCATTATGGCCGGATGTGCCCGATCGAAACGCCGGAAGGCCAGAACATCGGCCTGATCAACTCGCTGGCGACATTCGCCCGCGTGAACAAGTATGGCTTCATCGAGACCCCGTATCGCAAGGTCGTCGACAACAAGGTGACCGACGAGGTCGTCTACATGTCCGCGACCGAGGAAATGCGTCACACCGTGGCCCAGGCCAACGCGGCGCAGGATGCGGCGGGCAAGTTCACCGACGACCTGATCTCCAGCCGGAAGGCTGGGGAATTCATGCTGAACCCGCCGGACGCGATCGACCTGATCGACGTCTCGCCCAAGCAGCTGGTTTCGGTCGCGGCCTCGCTGATCCCGTTCCTGGAAAATGACGACGCCAACCGCGCCCTCATGGGCTCGAACATGCAGCGTCAGGCCGTGCCTCTGCTGCAATCCGACGCGCCCTTCGTCGGCACCGGGATCGAGGCTGTCGTGGCCCGCGACTCGGGCGCTGCGATCATGGCCCGCCGGTCGGGCGTCATCGACCAGGTCGATGCGACCCGTATCGTTGTGCGCGCGACCGAGCTGCTGGAGCCGGGTGAGCCGGGCGTCGACATCTACCGTCTGCGCAAGTTCAAGCGTTCGAACCAGTCGTCCTGCATCAACCAGCGTCCGCTGGTGAAGGTGGGCGACCGCGTCGCGCGCGGCGAGGTTGTGGCCGACGGCCCCTGCACCGATCAGGGCGAACTGGCGCTTGGCCGCAACGTGGTCGTCGCCTTCATGCCCTGGAACGGCTACAACTACGAAGACTCGATCCTGATCTCCGAGCGCATCCTCAAGGATGACGTCTTCACCTCGATCCATATCGAGGAATATGAAGTCGCCGCCCGTGACACCAAGCTGGGCCCGGAAGAAATCACCCGCGACATCCCGAACGTCGGTGAAGAAGCGCTGCGCAACCTCGACGAGGCTGGCATCGTCTATATCGGCGCCGAGGTGAACCCGGGCGACATCCTGGTCGGCAAGATCACCCCCAAGGGCGAAAGCCCGATGACGCCGGAAGAGAAACTCCTCCGCGCCATCTTCGGCGAAAAGGCCTCGGACGTCCGCGACACCTCGCTGCGGCTGCCCCCGGGCGCCTTCGGCACGATCGTGGAAGTGCGGGTCTTCAACCGTCACGGCGTCGACAAGGACGAACGCGCCCTGCAAATCGAGCGCGAGGAAGTCGAACGCCTGGCGCGCGACCGCGACGACGAGCTGGCGATCCTGGAACGCAACATCTATGCGCGTCTCAAGGCGCTTCTGATGGGGCGCGAGGCGGTCAAGGGCCCGAAGGGCATCAAGTCCGGCTCGAAGATCGACGACGACCTGCTGGGCACGCTGTCGCGCGGCCAGTGGTGGCAGCTTGCCGTGGCCGAGGAAGATCAGGCCAAGGAGATCGAGTCGCTGCACGAGCAGTATGAGGCGCAGAAGCGCGCGCTGGATCACCGTTTCGACGACAAGGTCGAAAAGGTCCGTCGCGGCGACGACCTGCCTCCGGGCGTGATGAAGATGGTCAAGGTCTTCGTCGCGGTGAAGCGCAAGCTGCAGCCGGGCGACAAGATGGCCGGCCGTCACGGCAACAAGGGCGTCATCTCCAAGGTGGTGCCGGTCGAGGACATGCCCTTCCTTGCGGATGGCACGCCCGTCGATCTGGTGCTGAACCCGCTGGGCGTGCCCTCGCGGATGAACGTCGGTCAGATCCTGGAAACCCATATGGGCTGGGCCGCGCGTGGCCTGGGGATCAAGATCGACGACGCCCTGCAGGACTTCCGCCGCTCGGGCGACCTGACCCCGGTCAAGGAAGCCATGCGCTTTGCCTATGGCGACGAGACCTATGAGGAAGCCTTCGGCGAAATGGGCCCCGAGGATCTGGTCGAAAAGGCCAGCCTGGTGACCAAGGGCGTTCCGATCGCGACCCCGGTCTTCGACGGTGCCAAGGAATCCGACGTGAACGACGCGCTCAAACGCGCCGGTTTCGACACCTCGGGCCAGTCCGAAGTGTTCGACGGCCGCTCGGGCGAGAAGTTCCAGCGCAAGGTGACGGTGGGCGTGAAATACATGCTCAAGCTGCACCACCTGGTCGACGACAAGCTGCACGCCCGTTCGACGGGTCCGTACTCGCTCGTCACCCAGCAACCGCTGGGCGGCAAGGCGCAGTTCGGTGGCCAGCGTCTGGGGGAAATGGAGGTCTGGGCTCTGGAAGCCTATGGTGCCGCCTATACCCTGCAGGAAATGCTGACCGTGAAGTCGGACGACGTGGCTGGCCGGACCAAGGTCTACGAGTCGATCGTCAAGGGCGAGGACAATTTCGAGGCGGGCGTGCCTGAGAGCTTCAACGTGCTCGTCAAGGAAGTCCGCGGCCTCGGCCTGAACATGGAACTCCTGGATGCGGAGGAGGAGTGAGGGGGCAACCCTTCAGGGGCGGTGAAAGCCGCCCCCCTCTGACCGCAACCTCCTGATCCAAGGAAGCAAAATGAACCAGGAACTGACCAACAACCCGTTCAATCCGGTTGCCCCCGTCAAGACCTTCGATGAGATCAAGATCAGCTTGGCTTCGCCCGAGCGGATCCTGTCGTGGTCCTATGGCGAGATCAAGAAGCCGGAAACCATCAACTACCGGACCTTCAAGCCGGAACGTGACGGCCTGTTCTGCGCCCGTATCTTCGGGCCGATCAAGGATTATGAATGCCTCTGCGGCAAATACAAGCGCATGAAATATCGCGGCGTCGTCTGCGAGAAATGCGGCGTGGAAGTCACGCTGCAAAAGGTGCGCCGCGAACGCATGGGCCATATCGAACTGGCCGCGCCGGTCGCGCATATCTGGTTCCTCAAGTCGCTGCCGTCGCGCATCGGCCTGATGCTGGACATGACGCTGCGCGACCTTGAGCGCATCCTCTACTTCGAAAACTACGTCGTCATCGAGCCGGGTCTGACCGACCTGTCCTACGGCCAGTTGATGACCGAAGAGGAATATCTCGACGCGCAGGACCAGTATGGCGCTGACGCCTTCACCGCCAATATCGGCGCCGAAGCGATCCGCGAAATGCTGGCCGCGATCGACCTTGGCACGCTGGCCGACACGCTGCGCGAAGAGCTGAAGGAAGCGACGGGCGAGCTGAAGCCGAAGAAGATCATCAAACGGCTGAAGATCGTCGAGTCGTTCCTGGAATCCGGCAACCGCCCGGAATGGATGGTGCTGACCGTCCTTCCGGTCATCCCGCCGGAACTGCGCCCGCTGGTCCCGCTGGATGGCGGCCGTTTCGCCACCTCCGACCTGAACGACCTCTATCGCCGGGTCATCAACCGCAACAACCGTCTGAAGCGCCTGATCGAGCTTCGCGCGCCCGATATCATCGTGCGCAACGAAAAGCGGATGCTGCAGGAAGCGGTCGATGCGCTGTTCGACAACGGCCGTCGCGGCCGCGTCATCACCGGCACCAACAAGCGCCCGCTGAAATCGCTGTCCGACATGCTCAAGGGCAAGCAGGGCCGCTTCCGCCAGAACCTTCTCGGCAAGCGCGTCGACTTCTCGGGCCGTTCGGTCATCGTGACCGGGCCCGAGCTGAAGCTGCACCAGTGCGGCCTGCCCAAGAAGATGGCGCTCGAACTGTTCAAGCCCTTCATCTACTCGCGGCTCGAGGCCAAGGGTCTGTCCTCGACCGTCAAGCAGGCGAAAAAGCTGGTCGAGAAAGAGCGCCCCGAGGTCTGGGATATCCTGGATGAAGTCATCCGCGAACACCCGGTCCTTCTGAACCGCGCGCCGACGCTGCACCGTCTGGGCATCCAGGCGTTTGAACCGATCCTGATCGAAGGCAAGGCGATCCAGCTGCACCCGCTGGTCTGCTCGGCCTTCAACGCTGACTTCGACGGCGACCAGATGGCCGTGCACGTTCCGCTCTCGCTGGAAGCCCAGCTTGAAGCCCGCGTCCTGATGATGTCGACGAACAACGTGCTGTCGCCCGCCAACGGCGCGCCGATCATCGTGCCGTCGCAGGACATGGTTCTGGGCCTGTACTACGTCACCATGGAACGCAAGGGCATGGCCGGCGAAGGCATGGCTTTCGCCGATATCGACGAGGTCGAGCAGGCCCTGGCCGCCGGCGTCGTGCACCTGCACGCCAAGATCAAGGCGCGTCTGCGCCAGGTCGACGAAGAGGGCAACATCGTCTGGAAGCGCTATGAGACCACCCCCGGCCGTCTGCGCCTGGGCAATCTCCTGCCGCTGAACGCCAAGGCGCCTTTCGAGCTGGTCAACCGCCTGCTCCGCAAGAAGGACGTGCAGACCGTCATCGACACCGTCTACCGCTACTGCGGCCAGAAAGAGTCGGTGATCTTCTGTGACCAGATCATGGGTCTCGGCTTCCGCGAAGCCTTCCGTGCCGGGATTTCCTTCGGCAAGGACGACATGGTGATCGCCGACAACAAGTGGGAGATCGTCAACGCCACCAAGGCGCAGGTCGCCGACTTTGAACAGCAGTATCTCGACGGCCTGATCACCCAGGGCGAAAAGTACAACAAGGTCGTGGACGCCTGGTCGAAGTGCAACGACAAGGTGACCGAGTCGATGATGTCGACCATCTCGGCCGCCAAGTTCGAAGAGAGCGGGGCCGAAAAGGAACCGAACTCGGTCTATATGATGGCCCACTCCGGTGCCCGGGGTTCGGTGACGCAGATGAAGCAGCTCGGCGGGATGCGCGGCCTGATGGCCAAGCCCTCGGGCGAGATCATCGAGACGCCGATCATCTCGAACTTCAAGGAAGGTCTGACCGTTCTTGAATACTTCAACTCGACCCACGGCGCCCGGAAGGGTCTGTCGGACACCGCGTTGAAGACCGCGAACTCGGGCTACCTGACCCGCCGTCTGGTGGACGTGGCGCAGGATTGCATCATTCGCGTGCCCGATTGCGGCACCGAGAATGCGATCACCGCTTCGGCCGCCGTGAAGGAAGGCCAGGAAACCGCGCCGCTGTCGGAACGCGTGCTGGGCCGTGTCGCGGCCGAGGACGTGCTGGAACCCGGCACCGACAACGTGATCGTGGAACGCGGCGAACTGATCGACGAACGCAGGGCCGACCTGATCCAGGCCGCCAATGTGCAGTCGCTCCGCATCCGCAGCCCGCTGACCTGCGAAGCGGACGAAGGCGTCTGCGCGGCCTGCTACGGGCGCGACCTTGCCCGCGGCACCCAGGTCAACATCGGCGAGGCGGTCGGCATCATCGCCGCCCAGTCGATCGGGGAACCCGGCACGCAGCTGACCATGCGGACCTTCCACATCGGCGGCGTGGCCCAGGGTGGCCAGCAGTCGTTCCTGGAAGCCAGCCAGGAAGGCAAGATCGAGTTCCGCAACGCCAACCTCCTGTCCAACACCGCGGGCGAGCAGATCGTCATCGGCCGGAACATGCAGGTCGCGATCATCGACGAAAACGGCGGCGAGCGGGCGGTCCACAAGCTGACCTACGGCGCCAAGCTGCATGTCACCGATGGCCAAGTGGTCAAGCGCGGCACCAAGCTGTTCGAATGGGACCCCTTCAACCTGCTGATCGTCGCCGAAAAGGCCGGCGTGGCGCGGTTCAAGGACCTGATCTCGGGCATTTCGGTCCGCGAGGACACCGACGACGCTACCGGCATGACGCAGAAGATCGTCTCCGACTGGCGCGCGGCCCCGCGCGGCAATGACCTCAAGCCGGAAATCCTGGTGGTCGATCCGACCACCGGCGATCCGGTGCGCGGCGAGAATGGCAACCCGATCACCTATCCGATGTCGGTGGATGCGGTTCTTTCCGTCGAAGACGGCCAGGACCTGCGTCCGGGCGACGTGGTGGCGCGCATCCCGCGCGAAGGCGCCAAGACCAAGGACATCACCGGGGGTCTTCCCCGCGTGGCGGAACTGTTCGAGGCCCGTCGTCCCAAGGATCACGCGATCATCGCGGAAGCGGATGGCTATGTCCGCTTCGGCAAGGACTACAAGAACAAGCGCCGCATCACGGTCGAACCCGTGGATGAGACGCTCCAGCCCATGGAATACATGATCCCGAAAGGGAAACACATTCCGGTGCAGGAAGGCGACTTCGTGCAGAAGGGCGATTACATCATGGACGGCAACCCCGCGCCGCATGACATCCTGCGCATCATGGGTGTCGAGGCGCTGGCGAACTACATGATCGACGAAGTGCAGGACGTCTATCGCCTGCAGGGCGTGAAGATCAACGACAAGCATATCGAGGTGATCGTGCGGCAGATGCTGCAGAAACTCGAAGTGCTGGATTCGGGCGATACCACGCTTCTGAAGGGCGAGCAGGTCGACAAGCAGGAGCTTGAGGATGAAAACCTCAAGGCCCGCAACCGCGGCCTGCGCGAAGCCAAGGCCGAGCCGGTTCTTCTCGGCATCACCAAGGCCTCGCTGCAGACCCGCAGCTTCATCTCGGCGGCGTCCTTCCAGGAAACCACCCGCGTCCTGACCGAGGCTTCGGTCCAGGGCAAGCGCGACAAGCTGGTGGGGCTGAAGGAAAACGTCATCGTCGGCCGGCTGATCCCGGCCGGGACGGGTGGGGCCACGAGCCGCGTCAAGCGGATCGCGACCGAGCGCGACCAGACCGTGATCGAGGCCCGCCGCTCCGAGGCCGAGGAAGCCGCGGCTCTGGCAGCCCCGGTCGATATGGCCGAGCCCGATTTCGACACGGGCCTGGTCGACACGGTGGAAAGCCGCGACTGACCAGTCCGGGCGCAAGCCTGACAGAAACCCGCCGCTCCGAAAGGGCCGGCGGGTTTTCCTTTGCGCTTGCGACGGGGTGATCATGCAGATTGACGGGATGTATCGGATTGTGATACGTATCTTGGCGTGATACAAAGCGCCAAGGGCAAGCTGATCGCGCAGGCCCTGTCGGGCCAATCCAGCAAGGGGTTTCCTGCCGACATCCTCAGGACCGTGCACCGCAAGCTTGCCGTGCTTGACGCCGCCGCCACCCTGGATGATCTGCGCGCCCCGCCCGCAAACCGGCTAGAGGCCCTGTCCGGTGACCGCGCCGGTCAGCATTCGATCCGCGTAAACGACCAGTGGCGCCTTTGCTTCATCTGGACCAGCCAAGGCCCGATCGAGGTTGAACTGGTCGACTACCATTGAAAGGAACGAAGATGGCCCTGCTGCAAGTGCCGGTTCACCCCGGCGAGATCCTGAAAGAGGAATTCCTTCAGCCGCTCGATCTCAGCGCGGGCAGGCTGGCGCGCCATATCCATGTGCCGCGCACAAGGATCGAACGGCTGATCAAGGGCGAGACCGCGATGACCATCGACACGGCGACCCGCCTGGCCAGGGCCTTCGGAACCACGCCGCAATTCTGGATGAACCTTCAGCTCGCCCATGACCTCCTGACCGCCCCGCCCTTGGATGTCGATACGATCACCCCGCTTGTGGCGGCCTGAAGGCGGGTTCTTGTGGCCTCGGTAGCCTAAAGGCCGCGACCGCAGGCGTTAGTCACCGCCGACTCCGCTGCGAGCGATCCCGCTTTCGACCAGGGCCATTGTCTTGATGCGGAAGGGCAGCAGCCATCCCCCCTTGGCCCCACCCCGCAAGATGTGCTCAAAGATCAGGCAATCTGAGGAATCCGCCGCAGTCCGGGCGCGCCCGATCTGTCGAAGCAAAGGCCCCGCCCATGTCCAACGCTCCCCGCGCGCCCTGGCTTCTCCGCGCTTTCGGTCCGGCCAGCGCGGGCGTCCCCGCGGCCGAGGCGCTGCGCGCAGGCTTTGGCGCGGCGCTCGCCCTGGGCCTGGTCGGGCTTCTTGTCCTTGCCCCCACGGTCGATCTGGCGACCGGCCTTTACCTTATCGCCCCCTTCGGTGCCTCTTCCGTCCTGCTCTTCGCCGTGCCGAACAGCCCGCTGGCGCAGCCCTGGCCCGCGATCACCGGCAACACGCTGGCAGCTCTGGTCGGCGTGGCGGTCTGCCTGACCGTTCCCGACCCTACCCTGCGCGTCGCGCTGGCGGTGGGGCTGGCCATCACCGTCCTGAGCCTGGCCCGCGCCGTCCACCCCCCGGCGGGCGCGGTCGCCATGACCGCCGCCCTCGGACCCGACGCCGTGCACAAGCTTGGTTTCTGGTTCGCCCTTGCCCCCGTCGCTCTGGGCAGCGCACTCCTCGTCTTGCTGGCGATCCTCTACGCCCGCGCCACCGGGCGGCATTATCCGTTCCGCCAATTCGCCGCCCAGCAGGAACAGGGCATCTCCGATCCGCCCCCCGCCGAGCGGATCGGTCTCAGTGAAGACGAACTGTCCGACCTGCTGCAACGCTATCGGCAAAGCCTCAATCTTGGCGTCGAGGATCTGGCCCGGCTGATCGGCGCGGCCGAGATGCAGGCCGCCAGCCACCGCACCGGGCCGCTGACGGCGGGCGAGATCATGTCGCGCGATCTTGTCACCGTCCATCCCGACACGCCGCTGACCGACGTAGCCGGGCTGTTCCGCCGCCACGGCTTCACCTCGCTGCCCGTCGTGCAGGAAGGCGACAAGTTCCTGGGCATGATCTTCCAGATCCATCTGATCCGCCGCGGCCGCGAAGATGCGATCCGGCAGAACCGCGGCTTCGGCGCCGCGATGGCGCGGCTCTTGGACCCGCGTCGCGCCGTGCCGGTCCGCGCCAGCGACATCATGATATCCGTCACGCCCCGCGTCCTTGCCGACACCCCGGCAGGCGCGCTGATCCCCATGCTGGCCGAACGCGGCTGCGAGGCGGTGCCGGTCCTGCAACGGGGCCGCATCCGGGGCGTGGTGACGCGCACCGACCTGATCGCGGCGCTGGCCCGCCAGACGCTTTCGGCCCCGGGGGCGGCGGGGCTGTCGGGCTGATCCGCACCCGCTGGGGGGCGAAAAGGCAAGACGGAAGGAAGACGCAAGGAAGACGCAAGGAAGACCCGGGGAAAGGGGTTTTTGCTTAGGGCATCCCTAATCACCGGCGAAGCAGATGATGATTTTCCCTATCCTGTATCTCGCCTACATCCCTTTTCGTGAACCCCGAACCGGAAGGGCAGGCCCATGGCAGCCGAGACCATCGACACCCTGATCATCGGCGGCGGCCAAGCCGGTATCGCCATGAGCGAGCATCTTTCGCGCCACGGCATCCCACATCTTGTGGTCGAAAAGGATCGCATCGCCGAGAAGTGGCGCACGGGGCGCTGGGACAGCCTGGTCGCGAATGGTCCGGCCTGGCACGACCGCTTCCCGAACATGTCCTTCGAAGGCGTCGACCCCTATGCTTTCGCGCCCAAGGACCGCATCGTCGAGTACTTTGAGGAGTATGCCCGCCGCATCGCCATGCCCATCCGCACCGGGGTTACCGTCACCTCCCTGACCCGCCTCCCCGACAACCGCTTCCGCGCCGAAACCAGCGCCGGCCCGATCGAGGCGAAGAACGTGGTCTCGGCCACGGGGCCATTCCAGAAGCCCTTGATTCCGGCGGTTATTCCGGCCGAGACTGGAATCTTCCAAACCCATTCGGCGGGCTATCGCAACCCCGATCAACTGCCCGAAGGCGCGGTTCTGGTGGTCGGGGCAGGGGCCTCGGGCGTGCAGATCGCCGACGAGCTGGCCCGCGCGGGCAAGCGGGTTTTCCTGTCCGTTGGCCCGCATGACCGCCCGCCGATCCGCTATCGCGGCCGCGATTTCGTCTGGTGGCTGGGCGTTCTGGGCAAATGGGACGCGCCGACCCGCGAGCCGGGCATGGAGCATGTCACCATCGCCGTTTCGGGTGCGCAGGGGGGCCGCACGGTCGATTTCCGCGAACTGGCCGCGCGGGGCATCACCCTGCTTGGCCGCACGCAAGGCTTTGAAAACGGTCGGCTTTCCTTTGCACCCGACCTGGCCCGGAACATCGAGAACGGCGACCGCAACTATCTTTCGGTGCTGGACGAGGCGGATGCCTATCTGGTCGCGAATGGCATCGACCTGCCCGAAGATCCCCGCGCCCGGCAGATCGGCCCGCTGCCCGCCAGCGCCGCCAACCCCACCCTGTCGCTTGACCTTGCGGCCGAAGGCATCACCGCCGTCGTCTGGGCCACGGGCTACGGTCTCGACTATGGCTGGCTGCAAGTGCCTGGCGCGCTTGATGAAAAAGGCCGCCCCGACCATGACAAGGGCGTCGCCCGCGTGCCCGGCCTGTATTTCGTCGGCCTGCCCTGGCTGTCTTGCCGCGCCTCGGCCTTCATCTGGGGTGCCTGGCGCGATGCGGCGCATCTGGCCGATGTGATCGCCGCCCGCAGCGCCGCCACCGCCCAGCCCGCCCGCGCCGTCTCTGCCTGACAGGCCTTTCCCCTTGCAGTCCAGCCTGATAGCCAAGACGGCGAGGGCAGGAGACTGGCAGGCATGGCACTATCCGATAATGCGCGCGGCGCGCTTTTGATGAATGTCGCCATGATCGCCTTCACGCTGAACGACACAGCGATGAAGGCCGTGATGCAGCAGGTACCGATGTTCCAGGCCATGACGCTGCGCGGGGTCCTGTCGACTGCGGCGCTCGCCTTCATCGCCTGGCGCATGGGCGCTTTTGCCAAAACCATCGCCCCCCGCGACCGCCGTTTCATCGGCCTTCGTGCGGTGTTCGAAGTGGCCTCGACGCTGGCCTTCTTTGCCGCGCTGCGCAACATGCCGCTCGCCAACCTGTCCGCGATCATGCAGGCGCTGCCGCTGGTCGTCACGCTGGTCGCCGCGCTAGTTCTGGGCGAAAGCGTCGGCTGGCGGCGCACACTGGCCATCATGGCGGGGTTCCTGGGCGTTCTGATCATCATCAGGCCCGACGCCGAGGGCTTTTCGATCTGGGCGGGCGTGGGTCTTCTGGCCATGCTGGCCGTGGCGGTCCGGGATATTGTGACCCGGCAGATGAGCCGTGCGATCCCGTCAACGTTCGTCGCGGCCACGGCCTCGCTGGCCGTGCTGGTCACCGGCCTTGCGGGCACCGCTTTCGAGGGCTGGCAGCCGGTCGCGTTGCGCGAGGCTCTGCTGATCCTGTTCTCGGCCGGGATGCTGATCGTCGGCTACCTGACCATCGTCGCCGCCATGCGGGTGGGCGAAATCGGCGTCGTGGCGCCCTATCGTTACATGGCGCTGGTCTGGGCGATCCTTCTGGGCTGGATGATCTTCGGCACCCTGCCTGATGGGCTGACGCTGATCGGTGCGGGCATTGTCGTCGCCTCGGGCATCTACACGCTGCTGCGCGAGGCGGGCCTGCGCCGCCGCCGCGCGCAGGCGACTGGATGAATCCGCTGCGCCGTGCTAGGCGGCGCAATGGCGGCTTGGACCGCCGATGCAGCCCGGTGGTCCTATGCAGCCGTCCCCTCTTGTCTCAGTCGTGATCCCAGCCCGCAACGAGGCCGGGAACCTGCCCGCATTGATCGCGGGCATCGAGACTGCGCTTGCTCCGCTGGGGCCGTTCGAGATTCTGGTGGTCGACGATGCCTCGACCGATGACAGCGTGGCCGTGGTGCAGGGGTTGCGGGCCAGCCGTCCGCATCTGCGCCTGATCCGCCATGATCGCGCGGGCGGGCAGTCGGCGGGCGTCCATTCCGGTGTGCGCGCCGCCCGCGCGGCGGTCTGCCTGACGCTGGATGGCGACGGCCAGAACCCGCCCGAGGAATTGCCGAAACTGGCCGCGCCCCTACTGGCGCCTGGGTCCGAGGCGGTGGGTCTGGTGGCGGGCCAGCGCGTCGGGCGGCAGGATACCGCGGCGAAGAAATGGGCCTCGCGCTTTGCCAATGGCCTGCGCGGCTGGATGCTTAAGGACCACACGCGCGATACCGGCTGCGGGCTGAAGGGCTTTCGCCGCGACGGCTTTCTGGCACTGCCTTTCTTCAACCACATGCACCGCTATCTGCCTGCGCTTTTCGCCCGGGATGGCTGGCAGGTGGTGCATGTCGATGTCAGCCACCGCGCGCGCGGGGCAGGGCGGTCGAATTACTCGAACCTCCAACGCGCGCTGGTGGGGGCGGTGGATCTGTTCGGCGTCATGTGGCTGATCCGGCGGCGCAAGACTGCACGGGTCCTGCCCGGACAGGAGGAGCTCTGATGGAAGCCTGGCTTGAACGCGTGCTGCATGTCGGCAGCCGTGCCGAATTGCTGTGGGTGCTGTTCGGCCTGGCCGCGCAACTGATGTTCACCGCGCGCTTTCTGGTGCAATGGATCGCGTCGGAGCGGCAAAAGAAATCAGTCGTGCCGCTGTCCTTCTGGTATTTCTCGATGCTGGGCGGCGTGATGCTACTGGCCTATGCCATGTATCGCGCCGACCCTGTCTTTATCCTGGGGCAGGCTTTGGGCGTGGTGATCTATGCCCGCAATCTCTGGCTGATCTATGCCGAGCGGCGCCGTGCAGCCTGACGCGCGGACAGGCGGCTGGCTGGGGCCGGTTCTGGCGCTGGTCGCGGCGGTCACGGCGCTGCGCTGGCTTCTGCTGGCCTATGACGGCACCGACCTTTTCGTGGACGAGGCGCAATACTGGCTTTGGGGCCAGCATTTCGCCTTTGGCTATTATTCGAAACCGCCGCTGATCGCCTGGGTGATCGGCGGGGTGACCTGGGCTGCCGGATCGGATGCGCCATTTTGGGTGCGGATGCCGGGCGCGGCCCTGCATGGTGCGACGGCGGTCATCCTGGCGGCGCTGGCGGCGCGGATCTGGGGCAGGGGGGCCGCGCTCTGGACGGCGGCGGGCTATCTGAGCCTGCCCATGGTCAGCCTTGGCTCGATCCTGATCTCGACCGATACGGTGATGGCGCCTTTCTTCGCGGCGGCGCTGCTGTTCTGGCGGCGGCTGGTCGAGGACCGCCGCTCGCATTGGGCGGCGCTGGCCGGGCTGATGATCGGGCTGGCCTTCCTGGCGAAATATGCGGCGGTCTATTTCCTGCTGGGCGCGGCGTTGGCGGCCGCGGCCTTCCCGGCGGCGCGGGTCGGCTGGCGCAATGCGGGGGCGCTGCTCGCGGCCTTTGGCGCGGCGATCCTGCCGAACCTGCTGTGGAACGTCTTCAACGGTCTCGCCACCTTTACTCATACCGCCGACAATGTCGGCTGGGTGGCCGGGGCCGGGCGGCCCGCGCCGGGGCTGCTGGGTCTGGCCGAATTCTGGGCCAGCCAGTTCGCGGTGGTGGGGCCGGTGATTTTCGCGGCGCTTCTGATCGCGCTGGCGCGGGTGCGGCGGATGGGCGGGCTGACCTGTTTCGTCGTGGTGCCGCTGCTGGCCGTGTCGGTGCAAAGCCTGCTCGACCGCACCAATGCGAATTGGGCGGTCGCCGCCTATTTCGCGGGGCTGCCCCTTGCCATGGCGGTGCTGGCCGATGCGCCGCGCTGGCGGGCGGCGGGGCTGGCGGTCAATGTGGCGATTGCCGTGGCGTTGCCGGTCCTGACCCTGATGCCGCACCTGACCTTTGGCGATGCGCCGCTGTTGAAGCGCTATCTGGGACGCGAGGCCTTGAGCCTTGAGGTGATTGCGCTGGCCAAAGCGAACGGCAACGCCCCCGTCTATGCTGAGGAACGCGACGTTCTGGCCGACCTGTTCTACACGGGCCGTGATGCGGATCTGGCCTTCTATGCCCGCAATCCGAAAGGCCCGCCGAAAAGCCATTACGAGCAGCGCTATCCGCTGCCGTCGGATCAGGTCGGCCCTGTATTGGCCGTGCTGTCGCGCCCCACGGCCTGCGCGCCGCTTGCCCCCCCGGTCGAGGTCGGCCGCGGCCCCGGCGCCTACGCCGACCGCAACTTGACTGCGACCCTTGTCGACGGAGCCTGCCTTGCCGCCGAATGACCGCCTGTTGCTGCGGACCCTTGCTGTTCTCCTTGCCACTGCCGCTGCGCTGACGGCGATCTATGCGGTCTGGCCCCGGCTGGACCTGGCCGTCTCGTCCCGCTTTTACGATGCTTCCAGCCACAGCTTTCCGCTGAACGGCCAGCGCCTGCCCGAGATGGTCCGCATGGCGGTGTGGAACCTGTCGGCTGTGGTGTTGATCGGCGCGCTGGTCGCCTGTCTGGCCGGGCTGGTCTTGCGCCGCCCCATCGCCGGGCTGCCTGCCCGCGCCTGGGGCTTTATGGTTGCCCTGTATGCGGTGGGGCCCGGTCTTCTGGTCGAAGAGGGGCTCAAATCCCACTGGGGCCGCGCCCGCCCCGATACGGTGGCCGAATTCGGTGGCGTGGCCCTGTTCACCCCGCCCTGGCTGCCTGCGGATCAATGCCTGAAGAACTGTTCCTTCGTCTCGGGCGAGGCGGCGGGCGGCATGGCGCTGGCCCTGTCGCTGGGGCTGATTCTGCTGTGGTGGCGGGGCCGCCTGCCGCGCGGCGTGTGGCAGGGCCTTGCGCTGGTCGTGGCGCTGCTGCCGCTGGTGGTTTCGGCGCAGCGCGTGATCGCCGGACGGCACTTTTTGTCCGACATCCTCTTCGCCTTTCTTGTCGTCGCCATCACCGCCACGATCCTTGCGCGATTCCTGCGCCCCTTGCCTCCGCCCGACCCGGCGGCTGTTGACAAGGCCACCGACTCCTCCTATTAGCCCGCACACCCTGACAGGCCCCCGGTCTGCCGGGGCTCACATCTTGATGTGGTCATGATCCGGGTCAGCAGGCCCCGATCCTCTGGATTTCCACCGCCTCGCCCACCTGTGGGCGGTCGCGGATTTTCGTGTTTTGCGATGAGCGCAGGGCACGGTCGAGAAGCGGCGCCCCGAAGGCAACGGGGCGAGTATCGAAACGAGGAACGTGAATGCCGACGATTCAACAGCTTATCCGCAAGCCGCGGGAAGCCAACGTGCGGAAGTCGAAGTCGCAGCATCTGCAGGAATGTCCGCAGAAGCGCGGCGTCTGCACCCGCGTCTACACCACCACCCCGAAAAAGCCGAACTCCGCTATGCGGAAGGTTGCGAAGGTTCGCCTGACCAACGGCTTCGAGGTCATCTCCTACATCCCGGGCGAAAAGCACAACCTGCAAGAGCACAGCGTTGTTCTGATCCGCGGCGGCCGCGTCAAGGACTTGCCGGGTGTCCGTTACCACATCCTCCGCGGTGTGCTGGATACCCAGGGCGTCAAAGACCGTCGTCAGCGTCGTTCGAAATACGGCGCCAAGCGTCCGAAGTGATCCAGGAGAGGTAACGGAATATGTCCCGTCGTCACGCCGCAGAGAAGCGCGAAGTTCTCCCGGACGCCAAGTATGGCGACCGCGTCATCTCGAAATTCATGAACAACCTTATGCTCGACGGCAAGAAGTCGGTCGCCGAGTCGATCGTCTACGGCGCGCTTGAGCGCGTTCAGGGCCGTCTGAAGCGCGAACCCGTCGCGCTGTTCCACGAAGCCCTCGACAATGTGAAGCCCTCGGTCGAAGTGCGTTCGCGCCGCGTCGGTGGTGCCACCTACCAGGTGCCGGTCGAAGTCCGCACCGAGCGCCGCGAGGCCCTGGCGATCCGCTGGCTGATCACCGCCGCCCGCAAGCGCAACGAGAACACCATGGAAGAGCGTCTGGCCGCCGAACTGGCCGATGCGGCGAACAATCGCGGCACCGCCGTGAAGAAGCGCGAAGACACCCACAAGATGGCGGACGCGAACAAGGCGTTCAGCCATTACCGCTGGTAAGAGGACATCATGGCACGCGAATACCCGCTGAACCTCTACCGCAACTTCGGGATCATGGCCCATATCGACGCGGGCAAGACCACGACGACCGAGCGGATCCTCTACTACACCGGCAAGTCCCACAAGATCGGCGAAGTCCATGACGGCGCCGCCACGATGGACTGGATGGAGCAGGAGCAGGAGCGGGGGATCACCATCACCTCGGCCGCGACGACGACGTTCTGGGAAAAGACCATCGACGGTAAGACCCCGACCTCGGCGAAGCACCGCTTCAATATCATCGACACCCCCGGCCACGTCGACTTCACCATCGAAGTCGAGCGTTCGCTGGCCGTTCTGGACGGCGCCGTCTGCCTTCTGGACGCCAATGCCGGCGTCGAGCCACAGACCGAAACCGTCTGGCGTCAGGCTGACCGCTACAAGGTGCCGCGCATCGTCTATGTCAACAAGATGGACAAGATCGGTGCCGACTTCTTCAAATGCGTCCAGATGATCAAGGACCGCACCGGCGCGACCCCCTGCCCGATCGCTCTGCCGATCGGCGCCGAGGACAAGCTGGAAGGCGTGGTCGACCTCGTGCTGATGCAGGAATGGGTCTACACCTCGGAAGATCTGGGCGCCGCCTGGGAAATCCGCCCGATCCGCGACGAGCTGAAGGCCGTGTCCGAAGAATGGCGCAGCAAGCTGATCGAACTTGCCGTCGAGCAGGACGATGCCGCGATGGAAGCCTATCTCGAGGGCAATGAGCCCAACGAGGCGACCCTCCGCGCGCTGATCCGCAAGGGCACCCTGTCCATGGCCTTCGTTCCGGTCACCGCCGGTTCGTCCTTCAAGAACAAGGGCGTGCAGATGGTGTTGAACTCGGTCATCGACTACCTGCCCTCGCCGGTGGACGTGCCCGCCTATATGGGCTTCAAGCCCGGCGACGAGACCGAAGAGCGCAACATCGCCCGTTCGGCCGACGACGCCCAGCCCTTCGCCGCCCTGGCCTTCAAGATCATGAACGACCCCTTCGTGGGCTCGCTCACCTTCACGCGCATCTATTCCGGTGTGCTCAAGAAGGGCGACCAGATGGTCAACTCGACCAAGGGCCGCAAGGAACGCGTCGGCCGGATGATGATGATGCACGCCATCAACCGCGAGGAAATCGACGAAGCCTTCGCGGGCGACATCATCGCGCTGGCGGGCCTGAAGGAAACCACCACGGGTGACACCCTGTGCGACCCGGCCAACCAGGTCGTTCTGGAAACCATGACCTTCCCGGAGCCGGTGATCGAGATCGCGGTGGAGCCGAAGTCGAAGGCCGACCAGGAGAAGATGGGCCTCGCCCTCGCTCGCCTGGCTGCCGAAGACCCGTCCTTCCGCGTCGAGACCGATCTGGAATCGGGCCAGACCATCATGAAGGGCATGGGCGAACTTCACCTCGACATCCTCGTCGACCGTATGCGTCGCGAGTTCAAGGTCGAGGCGAATATCGGTGCGCCGCAGGTGGCCTATCGCGAGACCATCTCGAGCGCGCACGAGATCGACTACACCCACAAGAAGCAGACCGGTGGCACGGGCCAGTTCGCCCGCGTCAAGCTGCAGATCACCCCGACGGAACCGGGCGAGGGCTACTCGTTCGAATCCAAGATCGTCGGCGGCGCGGTGCCGAAGGAATACATCCCCGGCGTCGAAAAGGGCATCAAGTCCGTCATGGACTCGGGTCCCCTGGCTGGCTTCCCGGTCATCGACTTCAAGGTCGCGCTGGTTGACGGTGCGTTCCACGACGTCGACTCGTCGGTTCTGGCCTTCGAAATCGCCTCGCGCGCTGCGATGCGGGAAGGTCTGAAGAAGGCCGGCGCGAAGCTTCTGGAACCGATCATGAAAGTCGAGGTGGTGACGCCGGAAGAATATACCGGTTCGATCATCGGTGACCTGACCTCGCGTCGGGGCATGGTGCAGGGTCAAGACACCCGCGGCAACGCGAATGTCATCAACTGCATGGTGCCGCTGGCGAATATGTTCGGCTACATCAACAACCTGCGCTCGATGTCCTCGGGCCGTGCGGTGTTCACGATGCAGTTCGACCATTACGACGCGGTCCCCGAGAACATCTCGCAAGAGATCCAGAAGAAATACGCTTGATCGGTGTGGCGGGGTAAGCCCCGCCCTACCGCCCCGTAGGCCGGGGACCGCCCCGGCACATCGAAACGCAGAGGAGAGATCCCATGGCCAAGGCCAAGTTTGAACGCACCAAGCCGCATGTGAACATCGGCACGATCGGTCACGTCGACCACGGCAAGACCACGCTGACCGCGGCGATCACTAAGTATTACGGCGAATTCCGCGCCTATGACCAGATCGACGGCGCCCCGGAAGAGCGCGCGCGCGGCATCACCATCTCGACCGCGCATGTCGAGTATGAGACCGAGAACCGCCACTACGCGCATGTCGACTGCCCCGGCCACGCCGACTATGTGAAGAACATGATCACCGGTGCCGCCCAGATGGACGGCGCGATCCTGGTGGTGGCCTCGTCGGACGGCCCGATGCCGCAGACGCGCGAGCACATCCTGCTCGGCCGTCAGGTCGGCATTCCCTACATGGTCGTCTACATGAACAAGGTCGACCTGGTGGATGACGCCGAACTGCTGGAACTCGTCGAGATGGAAATCCGCGAGCTGCTGTCCTCCTACGACTATCCCGGCGACGATATTCCGATCGTCAAGGGCTCGGCCCATCAGGCGATGATCGGCGAGCGCAAGGACATTGGCGAGGATTCGATCCGCGCGCTTCTGAAGGCCGTGGACGAATATATCCCGACCCCGGCCCGCGCCGTCGACCAGCCCTTCCTGATGCCGATCGAAGACGTGTTCTCGATCTCGGGCCGCGGCACCGTGGTCACGGGCCGTATCGAGCGCGGCGTGATCAATGTCGGCGACGAAGTGGAAATCGTGGGCATCCGCGACACCAAGAAGTCGACCTGCACCGGCGTCGAGATGTTCCGCAAGCTGCTGGACCGCGGCGAGGCGGGCGACAACGTGGGCGTCCTGCTGCGCGGCATCGACCGTGACGGCGTCGAGCGCGGCCAGGTTCTGTGCAAGCCGAAATCGGTGAACCCGCACACCAAGTTCGAAGCCGAGGCCTATATCCTGACCAAGGAAGAAGGCGGTCGCCACACGCCGTTCTTCGCGAACTACCGCCCGCAATTCTACTTCCGCACCACCGACGTGACCGGCACCGTGAAGCTGCCGGAAGGCACCGAGATGGTGATGCCGGGCGACAACCTGAAGTTCGAGGTCGAACTGATCGCCCCGATCGCGATGGAAGAGAAGCTGCGCTTCGCCATCCGTGAAGGCGGCCGCACCGTCGGCGCAGGCGTCGTCTCCAAAATCATCGCCTGATTGACTTCCCCGCGGGCGCGCGTTAAGCGCGCCCGTTCCTATTTGTGACCCCCCGAAGGAAACCAACAAGATGCAAGGTCAGACCATCCGCATCCGGCTGAAAGCCTTCGATTACCGCGTTCTGGATGCCAGCACGCAGGAAATCGTCAACACGGCAAAGCGGACCGGCGCGCAAGTGCGCGGCCCGATCCCGCTTCCCAACCGGATCGAGAAATTCACCGTTCTGCGCGGTCCGCACATCGACAAGAAGTCGCGCGACCAGTGGGAAATCCGGACGCATAAGCGTCTTCTCGACATCGTCGACCCGACGCCGCAGACCGTGGACGCGCTGATGAAGCTCGACCTCGCCGCTGGCGTGGACGTCGAGATCAAGGTCTGAGGAGGCTGATCATGCGTTCTGGCGTTATCGCAAAGAAGCTGGGCATGACCCGGCTGTTTCTCGAAGACGGCAAGCAGGTTCCTGTGACCGTTCTTCAGCTCGACAATCTGCAGGTCGTGGCCCAACGCACCGCCGACAAGGATGGCTATACCGCCGTCCAGCTTGGCGCGGGCACGGCCAAGGTCAGCCGCACCACCGCCGCGCAGCGCGGCCATTTTGCCAAGGCCTCGGTGGCCCCCAAGCGCAAGCTGGCCGAATTCCGGGTCACCCCGGATTGCCTGATCGACGTGGGCGCGGAAATCACCGCAGACCATTACATCGCGGGTCAGCACGTCGACGTGGCGGGCACCTCGATCGGTAAGGGCTTTGCCGGTGCCATGAAGCGGCACAACTTCGGCGGCCTGCGTGCCTCGCACGGTGTGTCGGTCTCGCACCGTTCGCACGGTTCGACCGGCCAGTGCCAGGACCCCGGCAAGGTGTTCAAGGGTAAGAAGATGGCTGGCCACCTCGGTTCGGTCCGGGTCACCACCCAGAATCTTCAGGTCGTCCGCACCGATGCGGAACGCGGCCTGATCATGATCAAGGGCGCTGTCCCCGGTGCCGCCGGTGGCTGGGTCACCGTGAAGGACGCGGTCAAGAAGCCGGAAGCCAAGGACGCCCCGCGTCCCGCCGCGATCCGCGCTGCTGCTGCTCCGGCTGCCGAAGTGGCCGCCGAAGGGGGTGAAGCATGAAACTCGATGTGATCAAGCTTGACGGCAAGAAGGCCGGCTCGATCGATCTGGACGAAGCGCTGTTCGGCCTTGAGCCGCGCGCCGACATCCTGCACCGCGTGGTGCGCTGGCAGCGGGCCAAGGCCCAGGCTGGCACCCATTCGGTTCTGGGCAAGTCGGATGTCAGCTATTCGACCAAGAAGATCTATCGCCAGAAGGGCACCGGCGGCGCACGCCACGGCTCCAAGAAGGCCCCGATCTTCCGTCACGGTGGCGTCTACAAGGGCCCGACCCCGCGTAGCCACGCCCATGACCTGCCGAAGAAGTTCCGCGCCCTCGGCCTGCGCCATGCGCTGTCGGCCAAGGCCAAGGCGGGCGAGCTGGTGATCCTGGATGCGGCCACCCTGGCCGAAGCCAAGACCGCCGCGCTGGCCAAGACCGTCAAGGAACTGGGCTGGAAGCGCGCGCTCGTCATCGACGGGGCGGTGGTCGACGCGAATTTCGCGCTGGCCGCCCGCAACCTCGACGGCGTCGACGTGCTGCCGACCATCGGCGCGAACGTGTATGACATCCTGAAGCGTGACATCCTGGTGATCACGAAGGCGGGTGTCGAAGCCCTGGAGGCGCGTCTGAAATGAGCGTGAAACCCGAACATTACGACCTGATCAAGAAGCCGATCATCACCGAGAAGGCCACCATGGCCTCCGAGGCGGGCGCGGTGGTCTTCCAGGTCGCCATGGATGCGACCAAGCCCCAGATCAAGGAGGCGGTCGAGGCCGTCTTCGGCGTCAAGGTGAAGGCGGTGAACACCACCATCACCAAGGGCAAGGCCAAGAAGTTCCGCGGCCGCGCAGGCGAGCGCAGCGACAAGAAGAAGGCCTATGTGTCGCTTGAAGAAGGCCACACGATCGACGTGTCGACCGGCCTCTGAGCGGACGCCTCAGGTGAAAAGACAAAGCCCCTGCCGAAAGGCGGGGGCTTTTGTGCTTGAGCCACTTCCATTGCGTATGCGCCGAGGTCAGGTGCACAACCATGTTGACGAGCTAGCGAGTTTCCAAAGCACGGTTGTGAGCGTATTAAGTGACACGGCTCAAACAGGTCCGCGGCCCTTTCTGGATGGAACAATGAAGCAGGTGCTTTTCTACGTCCGCTCATTCTGGGGCGGACTTGGTGTGGGAGCGGCTGTTCTCTTGGGCCTCTGTTTAGGACTTGTACTTGGCGTTGTTCCACATGCTGTATTTGGTTGGCCGGTCATGGTTCCTGGCTTCTTTGTCTATTTTCCTTTTCATGCATGGCTCTGTGTCTCGATGGTCAGTGTCTTGCTGTCCAAGAAGCGGCGAATAAGCGTAATGGGTGAGGGTTGCACGCCCTTCGCAGCCTTTTTTGGATACCTACTGACCACCAAATATGGACTGTTCTGTCTGACGTGGTTCTACACGATGTGGCTGTATGGTGCTTCAATTACCGGCGTATGATGCAATCCATTTCGGGTGCGGCGTCTGGCAGCATGGGCAAAGACCAACCGCTCGACCGGCAGTCCAAAGAATCCCCCCTTCCCCCATTGCCCCCCCGCCCCCCTTCTGCTACTGCACCGCCACGCCAGAAGCCCCGGATTCGTCCGGGGCTCTTGGTTTGTTCGTTCCGGTGGCTTGCTCACCGCCTCGGACAGACGAACCGGGGATCTTCGGAGCCCTTAACCCCGGATCATCGCCACGGCCCGCAACGGCCAGGTGACGGTCCTGAAGCAAACGGAAGACAGGAAACATGGCACTCAAGTCGTATAAGCCGACGACGCCTGGCCAGCGCGGGCTGGTTCTGATCGACCGTTCGGAGCTGTGGAAAGGCCGGCCTGTGAAAGCCCTCACCGAGGGTTTGCAGAGCCATGGCGGCCGCAACAATACCGGACGGATCACCATGCGCCACCAGGGCGGCGGCGCGAAGCGTCTGTACCGCGTGGTGGACTTCAAGCGTCGCAAGTGGGACATGGCCGCGATCGTCGAGCGGATCGAATATGACCCCAACCGCACCGCCTTCATCGCGCTGGTCAAATACGCCGATGGCGAGCTGGCCTATGTGCTGGCCCCGCAGCGTCTGGCCGTGGGCGACAGCATCGTCGCCGGCGCCAAGGTCGACGTGAAGCCCGGCAATGCGATGCCCTTCTCGGGCATGCCGATCGGCACGATCGTCCACAACGTGGAACTGAAGCCCGGCAAGGGCGGCCAGCTGGCCCGCGCCGCGGGCACCTATGCGCAATTCGTCGGTCGTGACGGGTCCTACGCGCAGATCCGCCTGTCCTCGGGCGAGCTGCGTCTGGTCCGGCAGGAATGCATGGCCACCATCGGTGCTGTGTCGAACCCCGACAACTCGAACCAGAATTTCGGTAAAGCGGGCCGTATGCGCTACAAGGGCATCCGCCCGACCGTGCGCGGCGTTGCCATGAACCCGATCGACCACCCGCATGGCGGCGGTGAAGGCCGCACCTCGGGCGGCCGGCACCCGGTCACCCCGTGGGGCAAGGGCACCAAGGGCAACAAGACCCGCACCAACAAGACCACGGACAAGATGATCGTCCGGTCGCGTCACGCCAAGAAGAAAGGGCGCTGATCCATGTCCCGTTCCGTCTGGAAAGGCCCGTTCGTCGATGGCTATCTGCTGAAGAAGGCAGAGACCGCCAAGGCCTCGGGCAAGAACGAAGTGATCAAGATCTGGTCGCGCCGTTCCACCATCCTGCCGCAATTCGTTGGTCTGACCTTCGCGGTCTACAACGGCAAGAAGCACGTTCCTGTTGCGGTCACCGAAGAAATGATCGGCCAGAAGTTCGGTGAATATTCGCCGACCCGGACCTATTACGGTCACGCTGCCGACAAGAAAGCCAAGAGGAAGTAAGCCATGGGTGCGGAAAAGAACCCCCGCCGCGTGGCGGACAATGAAGCGATGGCGGTGCTGCGCATGCTGCGCACCAGCCCTCAGAAGCTGAACCTCGTCGCGGGCATGATCCGCGGCAAGAAGGTGGAAAAGGCGCTTGCTGATCTGACCTTCTCCAAGCGCCGCATCGCCGGTGACGTGAAGAAGTGCCTGCAGTCGGCCATCGCCAATGCGGAAAACAACCACAACCTCGACGTCGACAGCCTTGTCGTGGCCGAGGCCTGGGTCGGCAAGAACCTGGTGATGAAGCGGGGCCGTCCGCGGGCTCGTGGCCGGTTCGGCAAGATCATGAAGCCGTTCTCGGAAATCACCATCAAGGTCCGTCAAGCCGGGGAGACCGCGTAATGGGACAGAAGGTTAACCCGATCGGGATGCGTCTTCAGGTCAACCGTACCTGGGACAGCCGTTGGTTCGCCGATTCGAAAGACTACGGCAACCTGCTGCTTGAAGACCTGCGGATGCGCGAATTCATCCACAAGGAATGCAAGCAGGCCGGCGTGTCGAAAGTGATCATCGAGCGGCCGCACAAGAAGTGCCGCGTGACGATCCACACCGCGCGTCCGGGCGTGATCATCGGCAAGAAGGGCGCCGATATCGAAACCCTGCGCAAGAAGCTGGCCGCCTTCACCAAGTCGGACCTGCATCTGAACATCGTCGAAGTGCGCAAGCCCGAAGTCGATGCGCAGCTGGTGGCGGAATCGATCGCCCAGCAGATGGAGCGCCGGGTGTCCTTCCGTCGCGCCATGAAGCGCGGCGTGCAGAACGCCATGCGCATGGGCGCGCTGGGGATCCGTGTGAATGTCGGTGGCCGTCTTGGCGGTGCCGAAATCGCCCGGACCGAGTGGTATCGCGAAGGCCGCGTGCCGCTGCACACCCTGCGGGCCGACATCGACTATGCGCTGTCCGAAGCCGAAACCCCCTATGGGATCATCGGTGTGAAGGTGTGGATCTTCAAGGGCGAGATCCTTGAGCACGATCCGCAAGCGCATGACCGTCGCCTCGCCGAAGCCGCCGATGCCCCGTCGTCGCGTGGCCCGCGCCGCGAGCGCGGCGACCGCGAACGCGCGTAAGGAGTGAGAAGAGATGCTGCAACCGAAGCGCACAAAGTTCCGCAAGATGCACAAGGGCCGCATCAGCGGTGAAGCCAAAGGCGGCTTCCTGCTGAATTTCGGCTCCTTCGCGCTGAAGGCCACCGAGCCCGAGCGTGTGACGGCCCGTCAGATCGAAGCGGCCCGCCGCGCGATCACCCGTCACATGAAGCGTCAGGGTCGGGTCTGGATCCGGATTTTCCCGGATGTTCCGGTCTCGGCCAAGCCCGTCGAAGTTCGTATGGGTAAGGGCAAGGGTTCGGTCGATTACTGGGCCTGCAAGGTCAAGCCGGGCCGCATCATGTTCGAGATCGACGGCGTCGCCGAAGAGATCGCGCGTGAAGCGCTGCGCCTGGGCGCGATGAAGCTGCCGGTCACCTCGCGCATCGTCGCCAAGGAAGACTGGTAAGGTTTTGCCCTCGGGCAAAACCAGTGCGGCGTAGCGGATTTCCCCGAAATCCGCGGGCCGTCACCCGGTTCAAGTCACAGGCCCCTGCCGGAAACGGCGGGGGCTTTTCGTTTGCGGTCAGCGCTGGTGCCCTTCGCGCAGGAACAGATACAGCGGCAGGGACAGCGAAAGCCCGACAAGGCAGCTTGACGGCAGCACCAGCCACCAGTGCGGCAGGGCAAGGTTCCGCGCATCCCGGTAGGACCAGACCCAGAAGATCAGCAGGGAAATCAGCACATCCGCCGAAAATCCTCCGGCGGCACCGTTGTGAAACAGGCTTTGCAGAAACAGGGGCAGGTCAAGGCCGAAGCGGCCGAAGAAATCCGCGAAGAACAGCCAGGGCATGACGGTCCCGGCCACTGCCGCCGAAAGATAGAAAATCCGCATCTGTCCTGCCCTTATGTCCTGTCGGGCGGCACACTGACAGGCTTTGCCGCGGGGGCAAGCCCAGCTGCGCCTTGGCGCGGGGCAGGGGGCTTTGCCTTGCCGAACGATTGCGCCTGCCAGATCGCGCTAGGCGGGATCGGTCGCGCGGCCAAGCCGCAGCTTGGCCCGGGCGAAATCATAGACCGCATATTCAAGCGGATGACGCGCGACAAACGCCTCTCTCAGACCTTCGGCAATCTGTTGATCCCGCGCGGTGGTGTTGACCACTTTCAGATCCGCCGGATCGAAGCTGTGCCCAAGCCGGGCGGCGATCAGGTCAAGGCTGTCAGGCAAAGCCTCGGAAATGCCGATGGCCACGAACATCTGCTCGATGATGTCGGTATAATTTGCCAGCGTCATCTGCCGCGGGAAATGGTTCAAGATATGTGAATCTGCGTGCTGAAGATACAGGTCGACCGGTACGTTCGGCGCGCGCGGCGATTGAACCCGACGCAGATAGAAATAGGCGGAAACCGCCGCTTCGAACGGATCGCGCAGGATGGTCACGAACTGGCTGACCTGCGGGTAATAGTCGTCGATCCCAAAGCCGCGCAGCTTGTTGAAATGCCCATAGATCACCGGTGGCGTGTGACGATAGGCAGGCAGGTCCAGATCCAGCCGCTCGGGCAGGGCCTGCGTCGCGGCGTTGAAGTAATGCGGGTGAACGCGGTCGGGAAACCAGCGATCAACGATAGCGCGCACTGCGGTTCCGGCGGTTTTGGGAATGTGAATGAAGATCAGCGGCTGAGCTGGGTTGAAGTCGCGCATCAGGACCTTTGGGCCAATTGTCGGAACCATCACTTGAATTTGGGTATCGCAGTCGCGCCAAGCTGGCCAGCGCAAACACCTCGCGCCGCCGCGCCACCTTTTCCCTGGCCCCACTTCCTGCTAGGCCGCTTATGCCCAGTCGCAGGAGCCCGCCATGGCCGAAATCACCTCGCTTTTCGTCACCCGCCTTTACCGCGCCAAGCTGAACGAGCTGGCGAAGAAGAAGGTGGATTATGCCGAGCTGCATTCCTCTTGCGACGCCATCGCCGAGGATGACGAGGCCGGGCAGGACTGGTGCGAGGCCAATGGCTATCCGGGCTATACCTCTTACGCCTCGCTGGACGATCTGCCCTGGCGGTTCCCGATCTTCGGCGACCTGGAGAAGGCGCTGGACAAGCATGTCGCGGCCTTCTGCGACGATCTGGGCTTCGATCTTCAGGGCAAGAAGCTCAAATGCAACTCGCTCTGGATCAACATCCTGCCCGAAGGCGGCACCCATGCCAGCCACATCCACCCGCATTCGGTGATCTCGGGCACCACCTATGTGGCGATGCCCGAGGGCACCAGCGCCCTGAAACTGGAAGACCCGCGCCTGCCGATGATGATGATGGCCCCCGTCACCCGCAAGGACGCGCCCGAGGCGCTGCGCCGCTTCGTCTATGTCCAGCCCGTGGTAGGCGAGGTGCTGCTGTGGGAAAGCTGGCTGCGCCATGAAGTGCCGATGAACATGTCGGAAGAGGAGCGGATCTCGGTCAGCTTCAACTACGGCTGGGCGTGATATCGTCTTGCTTGACGGATCAGCGTGACGCGAACACAGTTCTAGCATAGTTGATGCTTTGGAGCCTCGGATGCGAGTTCTGATACTCGTTTTGGTCTGCTTAGGCCCGGCGAGCGTTGCAAATGCCGAACAACAGAAGTGCCGCCTGCCCCTTCGAGCGGGAGTTACCACCATAAGTTTTGAAGATGAGTCAGAACTCGCCTCACAAGTCGCCCTTCGAGAAAGCCTTGCCAATGGGGCGCGGTATCTTTGGCCAACATACTGGTTTGAAGAGTATCCTTGGTGTGATGGCGCCGTTGCAGTCGATCATATCGGCCGCCGGCAGGGGTTAGATACAACCGAGGGCTACTGCCTTGACGAGACAGAGGATGGCTACTGGGAGCTAATCCGAGGAAACGCCAACTTTCGCGGTAGGTGCGCGAAAACGATGTGTTCGTACTATCGGGATGGTAGCGAGTACTTGGGCGCTGCTGTAGTGACGATACAATCATACGCAGCTAGTTCAAGGTTGTGGGCTTGGCTGTCTAGTCTCAACGTGGTCAAGCATGCGTCGGGTGAATGGATTAAGACGAAGTACGGAAAGTACGTAGCGAAAACGCTCGGAAGATATGGCACGAAATCCCTACACTTGGTCTTGAAGTCAAATCCGTACGGCTGGGCTTTGACTTCGGTCGACATTGCACACGAGGGAGCGGACTATCTGTGCCAAGAGTGACTCGCTTGCCCGTTTGAACTGCGGAGGCAATGTTTCGTGCTTCCCGTTCTTAACCCCCCTTGCCCCCGCGCGCCATCCCCCCTATAGGACCCCATCCACGGCTCCGGGGAGACTCGGATTCGGTGGTTTGTCATTGATCCGCCAGATCACCGGTGACCCTTGGCACCAAGGGGCCGCCTGGCGATTGTGAAAGGAAGATTGGCGATGGACGCCAAGGAGCTGAAGACCAAGACCCCAGACCAGCTGCGCGACAGCCTGGTCGCCCTGAAGAAAGAGGCGTTCAACCTGCGCTTCCAACAGGCGACCAACCAGCTTGAGAACACCGCCCGCATGCGCGCCGTCCGCCGTGACGTCGCCCGCATCAAGACGGTGCTCAACCAAAAAGCCGCTGAAGCCGCGAAGTAAGGGGAAGATCATGCCGAAACGTATCCTTCAGGGCACCGTCACCTCGGACAAGAACGAGCAGACGATCACCGTCCTGGTCGAGCGCCGCTTCAAGCACCCGCTGCTGCAGAAGACCGTGCGCAAGTCGAAGAAGTACCGTGCTCATGACGAGCACAACACCTTCAAGGTGGGCGACGTCGTCCGTATCGAGGAATGCGCCCCCATCTCGAAAACCAAACGCTGGACCGTTGTGACCGACGCCACGGCGTAAGTCAGAACGATCTAAACGAAACCCCGGGGCCGGAAATCAGACCGGTCCCCGAAGGTCGGGAGAAGACCAATGATCCAGATGCAGACGAATCTGGATGTAGCTGACAACTCCGGCGCGCGCCGGGTGCAGTGCATCAAGGTTCTTGGCGGGTCGCACCGCCGTTATGCTTCGGTCGGCGACATCATCGTGGTGTCGGTGAAGGAAGCGATTCCGAAGGGCCGCGTGAAGAAGGGTGACGTCCGCAAGGCCGTTGTCGTTCGCACCGCCAAGGAAGTCCGCCGTGAAGACGGCACCTCGATCCGTTTCGACCGCAATGCCGCCGTCATCCTGAACAACCAGGGCGAACCGGTCGGCACCCGTATCTTCGGGCCGGTCGTGCGCGAACTGCGTGCCAAGAACTTCATGAAGATCATCTCGCTTGCGCCGGAGGTGCTGTGATGGCTGCCAAGCTCCGCAAGGGTGACACCGTCGTCGTGCTGACCGGCAAGGACAAGGGCAAGAAGGGCGAAATCACCGCCGTCTCGCCCAAGGACAACAAGGCCGTGGTCGATGGCGTGAACGTCGCGATCCGCCACACCAAGCAATCGGCCCAGTCGCAGGGCGGTCGCATCCCGCAGGCGATGCCGATCGACCTGTCGAACCTGTCGCTCCTCGACAAGAACGGCAAGGCGACCCGCGTCGGCTTCCGCATGGAAGGCGACAAGAAGGTCCGCTACGCCAAGACCACCGGGGAGGCGCTCTGATGCTTGACGCTGCTCAATACACGCCGCGCCTCAAGGCCCAGTACAAGGCCAAGACCCGCGCAGCGCTGAAGGAAGAGTTCTCGTACAAGAATGACATGCAGATCCCGCGTCTGGACAAGATCGTCCTGAACATGGGCGTCGGCGAAGCGGTCAAGGACACCAAGAAGGTCAAGCAGGCCGCCGAGGAACTTGGTCAGATCGCCGGTCAGAAGGCCGTGATCACCAAGGCGCGCAAGTCGATCGCGACCTTCCGCGTCCGCGAAGAGATGCCGCTGGGCTGCAAGGTCACGCTGCGCGGCGACCGCATGTACGAATTCCTTGACCGTCTGGTGAACGTCGCTCTGCCGCGCGTCCGCGACTTCCGCGGCGTGAAGCCCTCGTTCGACGGCCGTGGCAACTTTGCCATGGGCCTGAAAGAGCACATCGTCTTCCCGGAAATCGACTTCGACAAGGTCGACGAGATCCTGGGCATGGACATCATCATCTGCACCACCGCGCAGAACGATGCCGAAGCCAAGGCGCTGTTGAAGCACTTCAACATGCCCTTCAACGCCTGATCGCGAGGAACCACAGATATGGCAAAGAAATCCATGGTGAACCGCGAAGTCAAACGCGCCGCGCTGGTGAAGCAGCATGCTTCCAAGCGCGCCGCGCTGAAGGCGGTGATCTACGACCAGACCAAACCGATGGAAGAGCGTTTCAAGGCCACGATGAAACTGGCCGAGATGCCGCGCAATAGCGCCGCCGTCCGCATGCACAACCGCTGCCAGCTGACCGGCCGTCCGCACGCGTTCTATCGCAAGTTGAAACTCTCGCGCATCATGCTGCGGGAACTGGCCTCGTTCGGCCAGATCCCCGGCATGGTCAAGTCGAGCTGGTAAGGGAGGGCGGATCATGTCGATGAACGATCCGATCGGCGATATGCTGACCCGCATTCGCAACGCCCAGCTTCGCGGCAAGTCGACGGTGGCCACGCCCGCCTCGACCCTGCGTGGCCGGGTTCTGGAAGTGCTGCTGTCGGAAGGCTATATCCGCGGCTACGAAAAGGCCGACACCGCCAACGGCCAGGGCGAGTTCACCATCTCGCTGAAATACTACGAAGGCGAACCCGTCATCCGTGAACTCAAGCGCGTGTCCAAGCCGGGCCGCCGCGTGTACATGGGTGTCAAGGACATTCCCTCGGTCCGCAATGGCCTGGGCGTGTCGATCGTCTCGACGCCGAAGGGCGTCATGTCGGATGCAAATGCCCGCGCTGCCAATGTTGGCGGCGAAGTGCTTTGCACCGTGTTCTGAGGAGGGTTCCATGTCTCGTATCGGCAAGAAACCCGTCACCCTGACCAAAGGCGTCACCGCTTCGGTTTCGGGCCAGACCATCGAAGTGAAGGGGCCGAAAGGCACCCGCAGCTTCACCGCGGGCGACGACGTCACGCTTTCGATCGAAGGCGATGCCGTCAAGGTCACTCCGCGCGGCCTGTCCAAGCGTGCGCGCCAGCAGTGGGGCATGACCCGCTCGATGGTCGACAACCTGGTTACCGGCGTGTCGACCGGCTTCAAGAAAGAGCTGGAAATCCAGGGCGTCGGTTTCCGCGCCGCCATGGCCGGCAATGTCCTGAAGCTGTCGCTCGGCTTCTCGCATGAAGTGAATTTCGACGTGCCGAAGGGGGTGACCATCACCTCGCCGAAGCCGACCGAAATCGTCGTCGAGGGCATCGACCAGCAACAGGTCGGCCAGGTTGCAGCGAACATCCGCGAATGGCGTCAGCCCGAGCCCTACAAGGGCAAGGGCATCCGCTACAAGGGTGAGTTCATCTTCCGCAAGGAAGGCAAGAAGAAGTAAGGGGCGCAAAAATGGCTTTGAACAAACGCGAGCTGTTCCTCAAGCGCCGCCTGCGCGTGCGGAACAAACTGAAGTCGATGTCGGCCGGCCGGATGCGGCTGTCCGTGCATCGTTCGTCCAAGAACATCTCGGTCCAGCTGATCGACGATGTGAAGGGCGTGACGGTGGCTGCGGCCTCGTCCTTGGAAAAGGACCTGGGCGTGGTCGGCAAGAACAACGTCGAGGCCGCCGCCAAGATTGGCGCGGCCATCGCCGAGCGGGCCAAGAAGGCCGGCGTGGACGAATGCTATTTCGACCGCGGCGGCTTCATCTTCCACGGCAAGATCAAGGCTTTGGCCGATGCTGCCCGTGAAGGTGGTCTGAAGTTCTGATCCCTGCGGGGGGCGCCCGGAATTCGTTCCGGACCGCCCCCCCGATGATCCGGGGGCCGCAGGCCCACCAGGATCGGCACAAACCGGCGCGCCAGATCGCGCCACCACGGAAAGGTTTGCCTCATGGCAGAACGTGAAAACCGCCGCGACCGCGGCGATCGTCGGGACGACCGGCGCGAGGAAACCCCGGAATTCGCCGACCGTCTGGTCGCGATCAACCGGGTGTCGAAGACCGTGAAGGGCGGCAAGCGCTTTGGCTTTGCGGCTCTGGTCGTGGTGGGTGACCAGCGCGGCCGGGTCGGCTTTGGCAAGGGCAAGGCCAAGGAAGTGCCGGAAGCCGTCCGCAAGGCGACCGAGCAGGCCAAGCGCAGCATGATCCGCGTCGCGCTGAAAGACGCGCGCACGCTGCACCACGACATTGAGGGCCGTCATGGCGCCGGCAAGGTCGTGATGCGCACCGCCGTGGCCGGTACCGGCATCATCGCCGGCGGTCCGATGCGCGCCGTGTTCGAAATGCTGGGCATCCAGGACGTCGTGGCCAAGTCGATCGGCACGCAGAACCCGTACAACATGGTTCGCGCCACCATCGACGGCCTCAAGAAGGAAACCTCGCCCCGTTCGGTTGCGGCCCGCCGCAACAAGAAAGTGGCCGAGATCCTGCGCAAGCCCGAAGCCGAAACCACGGAGGCTTGATCATGGCTGACAAGAAAAAGACCATCGTCGTCAAGCAGATCCGTTCGGCCGCCCGCCGTCCGGCGGTGCAGACCGCCACGCTGAAAGGCCTGGGCCTGAACAAGATGAACCGCACCCGCGAGCTGGAAGATACGCCTTCCGTGCGCGGCATGGTGAATTCGATCAGCCACCTCGTCGAGATCATCGAAGAGCGCGGCTAAGGTTGCGTCGGGCCCGTCCCGACCTGCCGGAAACGCCCCTGCGGAAACGCGGGGGCGTTCTGCTTTGGGCTTTCCCCTCCCCTCAACCCAAAGGCTGAATCGCACGCGACTCAAAATCGGTGCTAGCCTGCGTCTGACCCATGGCCGGTCCCGGGGGACGGGGCCGGATCGGGCCTGACCACGAGCATCATCAGGGAGGATGAGAAGATGGCCACGAAATATGCCGGCGGCTGCGCCCATGTGCATGTGACCGCAAGTGCCGAGCCGATCGACAATCACGAATGTCATTGCAATGTCTGCAAGGGCGTCACCGGCCAGCAGCACACCCATGTCGCCTTCTTCAACTACGGCGACCTGAACGTCGACCATCCCGAAAAGATGAAGCGCGTGCCCTTCAACAAGGACAATCCCGGCGGCCCGCTGGAGATCTGCCTCTGCACTGAATGCGGCGCGGCCCTGATGCTGGATGACAAGCAAAAACGCATCCGCGTCGCGGTGCCGAATGTCATGGGATATGACGATGCGGCCTTCCCCAAGGCGACCTATCACGCCTTCTGGGACGAGACGAAGGGCTATGCCAAGCCGAATGACGGCCGTCCGGTCTATGACAGCCTGCGCCCCGAGTTCAAATGGCCGGCCAGCGCCGCCTGATCCTGCGGTCTTTCTGCCACGCCCCTGCCGGTTTGCGCATTCGTGATCCCGGCGGGGGCATCGCCTACCTGCACCTTTGCCCCGGTCTGGGTTAGACTTGGGGCAAAAGGCTGAGCAGGTTCAAGACATGTCCGATTGGAAACTGGTCCCGCTGGTGGCGGTGTGGATTGCGGCGCTTGCGGGCGCGGCGCAGGCCAAGCTGTGCGATTTCCGGCTGAGCGAGATGATCGCCAAGCGCGCGCCGGCGCTGGCCAGCGAGACCGCAGATGACAGCACCCTTGGCAAGCTGCGCGAACTGGGCCGGGTCAGCGGCGAGGCCAAGGATTTCTTCACCCTGGTCGATGGCGGCGGGCTGACCGCGCTTGGCGCGGTGCTCAAGGGCAGCCGGGCCGCCAAGGTCGCGGGTGGGGTCAAGGATCTGGCCGAGGGGCTGGGCATGGGCGGCACCATCATCAACAGCCCGGCCATCGGCACCGCCTCGGGCCTCGCGGCCCTGGGCATGGTGGGGCTGGAAGGCGTCTGCCGCTTTCAGGACGAACGCATCACCGACTATTACGAGGTTCTCGCCGTCCTGACGGTCGTGGCCGAGACGGCGGACCCGCGCCTGTTCCAGCTTCAGCTTGGCGCGGCACGCAAGAAGGCGGCGGTGGCCGAGATCTGGAACCCGGAAGATGGCGTCAGGCGGCAATATGACGTGGCCGACCTGTTCTTCGTGAACGGAGAGCTGAAGCTGAATCGCATCGGGCTGAACAAGAGCCTGGGCTATCTGATGCAGTTCCAGGGTGAGACGCCCGCGCTTGACACGCCGCCGTTGAACGCCTTCGAGAACTGAGCGGGGGCTTGATCGCGGGGCCGGGCGCGGCTATACGCCCGCGGTGGCCGTTCCGGCTGCGAGAATCAACAAGAAATGCCGTGTTGCCCCCATCCGTCGCAGGCGGGGGCGTTCCGGCCAAGGAGTATGCGACATGAAACTGCATGAACTGCACGACAACGAAGGCGCGGCCAAGAAGCAAAAGCGCGTTGCGCGCGGCCCGGGTTCGGGCAAGGGCAAGACCGCCGGTCGTGGTATCAAGGGTCAGAAATCCCGCTCGGGCGTGGCCATCGGCGGTTACGAAGGCGGCCAGATGCCGCTTTACCGCCGCCTGCCCAAGCGCGGCTTCTCGAAGCCGAACCGCAAGGAATTCGCGGTCGTCAACCTGGGTCTGATCGAGAAATTCATCGGCCTCGGCAAGCTGGACATCAAGTCCGAGATCGACGAGGACGCGCTGGTCGCGGCCGGTCTGACCTCGAACAAGCGTGACGGCATCCGCATTCTGGGCAAGGGCGCCATCACCTCGAAGGTGACGCTGAAGGTCACCGGCGCCTCGGCTTCGGCGATCGAAGCGGTCAAGGCGGCCGGCGGCAGCATCACCGTGGCGACCGAAGCGGCCGAGTGATCGGCCGATTTTGCGGTTGTGAGCGGGCGCAAGCTCGCTTACATCAGCACAGGTTTTCCCGCGCCGCCGACCGGAAACCGGTTCGGCGGCGCTGTCCATGAAAAGGGCAACGCATGGCATCCGCCGCAGAACAGATGGCCGCGAACCTCAGCTGGGGCGCGCTCGGCAAGGCGACCGATCTTCGTCAACGCATCTTCTTCACCATCGGTCTTCTGATCGTCTACCGGCTTGGCACCTATATCCCGGTGCCCGGGATCGACGCTGGCGCGCTGCGCGAGTTCATGGACAAAGCGGGGCAGGGGATCGGGGGCATGTTGAACATGTTCACCGGCGGCGCCATCAAACGCATGGGCATCTTCGCCCTGGGCATCATGCCCTATATTTCGGCCTCGATCATCGTGCAGCTTCTGGCCACGATGTATCAGCCCTGGCAGCACCTGAAGAAAGAGGGTGAGATCGGGCGCAAGAAGCTGAACCAGTACACGCGCTACGGCACCGTCGCTCTGGCGTTGTTCCAGTCCTACGGCATCGCCATGTCGATCCAGGCGGGTGATCTTGCGCATACGCCCGGCTTCTTCTTCACCGCCTCCTGCGTCATCACGCTGGTCGGAGGCACGATGTTCCTGATGTGGCTGGGCGAACAGATCACCGCCCGCGGCATCGGCAACGGCATTTCGCTGATCATTTTCGTCGGCATCGTGGCCGAGATTCCCGCCGCCATCGCGCAGTTCCTGGCCCAGGGCCGGTCGGGCGCGATCTCGACCCCGGTGATCCTGGGCGTGATCGTCATGGTCATCGCGGTGATCACCTTCGTCGTCTTCATGGAACGCGCCCTGCGCAAGATCCATATCCAGTATCCCCGCCGTCAGGTGGGCATGAAGGTCTATGACGGCGGCTCGTCGCATCTGCCGGTCAAGGTCAACCCTGCGGGCGTCATCCCGGCGATCTTCGCCTCGTCGATCCTGCTGTTGCCGACCACGATCAGCGCCTTCTCGGGGGCCTCGACCAACCCGGTCCTGTCGGTCATCACCGCCTATCTCGGCTATGGCCAGCCGCTGCACCTTGTCTTCCTGGCCATGCTGATCGTGTTCTTCAGCTACTTCTACACCGCGAACGTGTCGTTCAAGGTCGATGACGTGGCCGACAACCTGAAGAACCAGAACGGCTTCATTCCGGGCATCCGCCCCGGCAAGAAGACCGAGGAGTATCTGGAATATGTGGTGAACCGCGTTCTCGTGCTGGGCTCGGCCTATCTGGCGGCGGTCTGCCTTTTGCCTGAAATTCTGATTTCGGAAATCGGCATCCCCTTCTATTTCGGTGGCACCTCGGTGCTGATCGTGGTCTCGGTCACGATGGACACGATCAACCAGGTCCAGTCGCATCTTCTGGCCCACCAGTATGAGGCGCTGATCGAGAAGTCGCAGCTTCGCGGCAAGAAGCGCACGGGCACCCGTGCCCCGGCACGGCGCTGATCCCTGATGGCGGCGAACATCATTCTTCTGGGCCCGCCTGGCGCGGGCAAGGGAACCCAGGCGCAGCGGCTGGTCGACAGCCGCGGCATGGTGCAGCTTTCGACCGGCGACATGCTGCGCGCGGCCAAGACCTCGGGCACCGAGATGGGCAAGCGCGTGGCCGAGATCATGGACAAGGGCCAGCTGGTGACCGACGAGATCGTCATCGGCCTGATCGAAGAGAAGCTGGCGGCCGGTGCGCCGGGCGGCTTCATCTTCGACGGTTTCCCGCGCACGCTGAAACAGGCCGATGCGCTGGGAGATCTGCTGTCGCGCATGGGGCAAAAGCTGGATGCGGTGATCGAGCTGGTGGTCGATGACGCCGCCCTTGTGGGCCGGATCGTCAAGCGGGCGGAAGAGGCCAGGGCGGCGGGTCAGCCCGTTCGCGCCGATGACACGCCCGAGGTCTTCGCCGACCGTCTGCGCGCCTATTACAAGCAGACCGCGCCGCTTCTGGGCTATTACTATGCCAAGGGCGGGCTGATCCAGGTGGATGGCATGGCGGCGATGGACGATGTTGCCGCGGCCATCGCGAAAGTTCTTGACAGAACCTGAATTGCTGATCCCGCGCCCTTGACGGGGCGCGGAAAAGCCCATAAAGCACGGCGTCCCGGCAGGGAATCGCCTGCGCCGGGGTTCCCATCAGCGGGAAGTCGCATCGGGCCCATGGCCCTGCTGCGGTTGTGAAAAAAGGCTCTGGCGCTACGGAGCCGCAACAGAAAAGGACATGCACGTGGCACGTATTGCCGGCGTCAACATCCCGACCCAGAAACGGGTTCCGATCTCTCTTCAGTATATCCACGGCATCGGCGCCAAAGTCGCCGAAGATATCTGTGAAGCCCTGAAAATCGACCGCGCCCGTCGCGTCAACCAGCTTTCGGATGCCGAAGTTCTGGCGATCCGCGAGTACATCGACGCGAATGTGACCGTCGAGGGCGACCTGCGTCGTGAAGTTTCGATGAACATCAAGCGGCTGATGGACCTGGGCTGCTATCGCGGCCTGCGTCATCGCAAGGGCCTTCCGGTCCGCGGCCAGCGCACCCACACCAATGCCCGCACCCGCAAGGGCCCGGCCAAGCCGATCGCCGGCAAGAAGAAGTAAGGGGAGCGCACAGATATGGCACGTGATCCGAAAGCCGCCGCGCGCACCAAGCGCAAGGAACGCAAGAACATCGCCGCTGGCGTGGCGCATGTGAACTCGTCGTTCAACAACACCAAGATCCTGATCTCGGACGTTCAGGGCAATGCCATCTCCTGGTCGTCGGCCGGGACCATGGGCTTCAAGGGTTCGCGCAAGTCGACCCCCTATGCCGCCCAGATGGCTGCCGAAGACGCCGGCCGCAAGGCGCAGGAACATGGCGTGAAGACGATCGAAGTGGAAGTCCAGGGCCCGGGTTCGGGCCGCGAATCGGCGCTGCGCGCGCTGGCCGCTGTGGGCTTCACCATCACCTCGATCCGCGACGTCACGCCGCTGGCCCATAACGGCTGCCGCCCGCCGAAGCGCCGCCGCGTCTGAGGCACGGAAAATACAACCGGGTCATGCCTTCCGCATGGCCCGGTTCTCGCATTTGGGAAGACCCTCGGGCGCCACGCTTCTTTCGGACATTGGAAGCGGCGGCAAGAATGGAGGCAAGTGAATGATCCACAAGAACTGGCAGGAACTTATCAAGCCGACCCAGCTTGTCGTGAAGCCGGGGGCCGATGCGTCGCGCGTCGCCACCGTCATCGCCGAGCCGCTGGAGCGGGGCTTCGGCCTGACGCTCGGCAACGCGCTGCGCCGCGTGCTTCTGTCCTCGCTGCAAGGCGCGGCGATCACCTCGGTGCAGATCGACAACGTGCTGCACGAGTTCTCCTCGGTTGCCGGTGTCCGTGAAGACGTCACCGACATCGTGCTGAACCTCAAGGGCGTGGCCCTGCGGATGGATGTCGAGGGGCCGAAGCGCCTGTCGATCTCGGCCAAGGGGCCGGGCGTCGTCACTGCGGCCGCCATCGCGGAAACCGCCGGCATCGAAGTGCTGAACAAGGACCATGTGATCTGCCACCTCGACGATGGGGCGGATGTGTTCATGGAACTGACCGTCAATACCGGCAAGGGCTATGTCTCGGCCGACAAGAACCGCCCGGAAGACGCCCCGATCGGCCTGATCCCGATCGACGCGATCTATTCGCCGGTCCGCAAGGTCAGCTACGAAGTGCAGCCCACCCGCGAGGGCCAGGTGCTGGACTATGACAAGCTGACGATGAAGGTCGAAACCGACGGCTCGCTGACCCCGGATGACGCCGTGGCCTATGCCGCGCGCATCCTGCAGGACCAGCTGTCGATCTTCGTCAACTTCGAAGAACCGGAATCGGCCAAGGCCGGCGAGATCGACTCGGGTCTCGAGTTCAACCCGCTTCTGCTGAAGAAGGTGGACGAGCTGGAACTGTCGGTCCGTTCGGCCAACTGCCTGAAGAACGACAACATCGTCTATATCGGCGATCTGATCCAGAAGACCGAAGCCGAGATGCTGCGCACCCCGAACTTCGGCCGCAAGTCGCTGAACGAGATCAAGGAAGTGCTCTCGGGCATGGGTCTGCACCTTGGCATGGATGTCGAGGACTGGCCGCCGGAGAATATCGAAGACCTCGCCAAGCGCTTCGAAGACCAGTTCTGAGAATTGGGTGCGCGCCAAGCGCACCCTGCCTGAAATGCCCGCACAGGCGGGGACCATCTGGCCGCAAGGCCCAACGACGCGGCCCGCAACGCACGGGCCGCAACACAAAGCAAAACGAGACGTTAGGAGTTCAAAATGCGTCACGCCCGCGGCTATCGCCGCCTGAACCGCACCGCCGAGCACCGCAAGGCGCTCTGGGCCAACATGGCCGGCTCGCTGATCGAGCATGAGCAGATCAAGACGACCCTGCCCAAGGCCAAGGAACTGCGCCCCGTGGTGGAAAAGCTGATCACTCTTGCCAAGCGCGGCGATCTGCACGCCCGCCGCCAGGCGGCCGCCCAGCTCAAGCAGGACAAGCACGTTGCCCGCCTGTTTGAAATCCTCGGGCCGCGCTACAAGGACCGTCAGGGCGGCTACGTCCGCATCCTGAAGGCCGGTTTCCGCTATGGCGACATGGCCCCGATGGCGATCATCGAATTCGTCGACCGCGATCCTTCGGCCAAGGGTGCCGCGGATCTTGCCCGCCTCGAAGCCGAGGATGCCGCGGAGTAATCCGGGCGCCGCAAGGTCGGACCGATAAAGGGGGCTCGCCAGCAATGGCGGGCCCTCACCGTTCAAGCAGGTGACGCAGGGTCACCCGGAACTGTGAAATGGATTTCTCCTTGAAACCAGGGCGTGTCAGGGGACAATCAATCACAAGGAGAATCGCCGCGAGGCCTTCCACCTAGATGACACAGGTCAAACGCTTGTCCGAGCTTTACAGTGAATTGCAAAGTCTCGCGCCCGATGGCTATGCCGTCGGCCTGCACATCCGTTTTGCCACCCCGCTTGTCTATCACAGCCGCTACCCGGCGGATTGGGTCGAACATTACAACGCCCATTCCTATTATCTGCGTGATCCCCTGGTCTTCTGGGGCATCGGCACGACCGGCACCCGGCGCTGGAGCGAGATCCCGCTGCCCGATCCCTTCGGGCTGCTCAAGAAGGCGGCCGCCTACGGCATGAAATTCGGCGCGGTCTCGTCCTATGGTCCCATCACCTCGCGCTCTATGGCGGGGATATGCTCTTCGACGCGTGAATTCACCGATGCCGAAATGGGCGTCCTGGCCGATATCACCGAACGCCTGCATATCGCGGCGAAACCACCGTCAGAGCTGACGAAAGCGCAGATCGAGGCGCTGCAATGCATTGCAAATGGGGACCGTCACTCTGCTGCCGCAGCGAAACTTGGGATTTCTGAAAGCGCCTTCAAGGCGCGGCTCAACTCGGCACGGATCCGGCTGGAAGCCCGGACCACCTCCGAAGCGGTAAGAAAGGCGCGCGAGTATCGTATGCTCTAGGCGCAACGGTTTCCCTCTGCCCGGTTTTTAACCCCAGAAGGAGACTAACCATGGAAGTCACTACCCTTTCTTTCGAGAACATCCACAACCACGGCGAACTGTTTGCGAACATGTTCCGCGCGCGGCACCGGGCGTTCATCGACAAGAACAAATGGGATCTGCCCCAGGCCAACGGGATGGAGTTCGACCAGTACGACACTCCCGCCAGCCGCTGGGTTGCCGTGCATGAGGGCGGGCAGGTCCTGGCCGGCATCCGGCTGACCCCCACCACCCATCGCTGCGGCATCTATTCCTACATGATCCGCGACGCGCAGCTGGGCCTCCTGGACACGATCCCGTCGAACCTGCTCTACACCCCCGCGCCGGTCGCCGACCATGTCTGGGAATCGAGCCGCGTCTTCGTGTCCGAAGCCGTGCCCGCCTCCATGCGTCTGCGGGTGCAGTTGCAGCTGCGGCAGGAGATGGTGAATTCGGCCCGCAAGCTGGGCGCGTCGATGGTTCTTGGGCTGATCCCCGATGCCACGCGGCGCATCGGGCGGCGGGTCGGGCTGGAATGTGAACCGGCCGGGCCGATCCTGAACTTCGACGGGCTTGATTGCGTCTGCGTGACGATCAGCATGGCGACCAAGCTGCACTAGGGGTGGTGCAGGTGGGGTCCAGGCCAGGGGTCTTCCATGCTGGGAAGACCCCGCCTCCGGCCCGGCGCATGGCGTTGCGGCCTGTTGCCGGTGGGTGCTTTTGCTTTCCGGGCCGCCGCAATATGGTTGCGGCATGGCCGACCTTTTCGATACGCCGCCCGACCCGGGCTCTGCCGCCCCGCGCGATCCCGCGCGCGAGGCGCAGCGTCCGCTGGCCGACCGGCTGCGCCCGCGCCACCTGTCCGAAGTGATTGGGCAAGAGGCCGTGCTCTCGGCCGAGGGACCGCTTGGCGCCATGCTCAAGGCGCATTCCCTGTCGTCGCTGATCCTCTGGGGCCCGCCCGGCGTGGGCAAGACCACGATCGCCCGGCTGCTGGCGGCCGAAACCGACCTTGCCTTTGTCCAGATATCGGCGATCTTCACCGGCGTGCCCGATCTGAAGAAGGTGTTCGAGGCGGCCAAAGTCCGCCGCCAGACGGGGCAAGGGACGCTGTTGTTCGTGGATGAGATCCACCGCTTCAACAAGGCCCAGCAAGACAGTTTCCTGCCGCATATGGAGGATGGCACCATCCTTCTGGTCGGCGCCACGACCGAGAATCCCAGCTTCGAACTGAACGCCGCCGTTCTCAGCCGGGCGCAGGTCATCATCCTGCAACGCCTGTCGCTGGCCGATCTGGAACGCATGGCCCAGCGGGCCGAGAAGGAGCTGGGCCGTGCCCTGCCGCTGAAAGGCGAGGCGCGCGAGGCGATGCTTGAGATGGCCGATGGCGATGGCCGCGCGCTTCTGAACCTGATCGAGCAGGTCGCCGCCTGGAAGGTCGATGCGTCTCTTGACCGCGACGCCCTGGCCAAACGCCTGATGCGGCGCGCGGCGCGTTACGACAAGGCGGGGGACGAGCATTACAACCTGATCTCGGCCCTGCACAAATCGGTGCGCGGCAGCGACCCGGATGCCGCGCTTTACTGGTTCGCCCGCATGCTGGAAGGGGGCGAGGACCCGCGCTTTCTGGCCCGGCGCTTCGTGCGCATGGCGGTCGAGGATATCGGCCTGGCCGATCCCGAGGCGCAGCAGGTCTGTCTGGCGGCCTGGCAGACCTATGAGCGGCTGGGCAGCCCCGAGGGCGAGCTGGCGCTGGCCAATGCGGTCGTCTATCTGGCGCTCGCCCCCAAGTCGAACGCGATCTATGTCGCCTACAAGGCGGCGCGGGCCTCGGCCAAGGAGACAGGCAGCCTGATGCCGCCCAAGCATATCCTGAACGCGCCGACGCGGCTGATGAAGGACGTGGGCTATGGTGCGGGCTATGCCTATGACCACGATGCCGAAGACGGCTTTTCCGGCCAGGACTATTTTCCCGAAGGCATGCGCCGCCCGGTCTGGTATGCCCCGCCCGAGCGCGGCTTCGAGCGCGAGTTGAAGAAGCGGGTCGAGTATTTCTCGAAATTGCGCATCAAGCGGCAGGGCGGCTGAGGGCGGCGCATTTTCGGCGAAGATTCGTGTTCCCCGCCAGACAGGCTTCTGTCATATCCGCCGCCTATCTGGAGGTGCCCATGCTGGACGATCTCGACGACATCCACCCGCTGTTTCACGGCGCGCCGTCCTCGACCGAGTTCAAGAAGCTGCGCAAACGCATCGTGCGCGAAACGCGCGAGGCGATCGAAACCTACGGCATGGCCCGGCGCGGCGACCGTTGGCTGGTCTGCCTGTCGGGCGGCAAGGACAGCTATACGCTTCTTGCGGCGCTGACCGAACTGAAATGGCGCGGTCTGCTGCCGGTTGACCTCTTGGCCTGCAACCTGGACCAGGGCCAGCCCGGCTTTCCGGCGACAGTCCTGCCCGAATTCCTGACCCGCATGGGCGTGGAACATCGCATCGAGTATCAGGACACCTATTCCATCGTGACCTCGAAGATCGCGCCGGGCGGCACGATGTGCAGCCTCTGCTCGCGGCTGCGGCGCGGCAACCTGTATCGCATCGCGCGCGAGGAAGGCTGCTCGACCGTCGTTCTTGGCCATCACCGCGACGACATTCTGGAAACCTTCTTCATGAACCTCTTTCATGGCGGGCGGTTGGCGACCATGCCGCCGCGGCTGGTGAATGAAGAGGGCGACCTGTTCCTGGCCCGGCCGCTTGCCTTCGTGGCCGAGGCCGATTGCGACCGTTTCGCCCGGGCGATGAATTATCCGATCATCCCCTGCGACCTTTGCGGCAGCCAGGAAGGCCTGCAACGGGCGCAGGTGAAGAAGCTGCTGGATGACTGGGAGACGCGCAACCCCGGCCGCCGCCAGATCATGTTCCGCGCCTTGATGAACGCGCGCCCCTCGCATCTGGCCGATCCGGCCCTGTTCGATTTCGCGGCACTGGCCCTGGGCCAACCCGGCGCAATTGAGGAAAAGTCTAAGCAACTTCGCCTGCCGGATTAACAAAGCCAACACCGCTTGGGCCCTAGGTCTCGGGGGATGGGTCGCGCCGCGCGCGGCCGCGATCCCGCCGCGAAAGGTCCGCGCCATGTCCAGAACCACGCTTGCCGAAACCGCGCAAAGGGTTCAGCGGGCCATGGCCTGGATGCGCGCCCCCGAATTTCTGGTCTTCCTGCCGGCCATCACCCTGGCCGGTTTCTGGATCGGCGGGGAAAAGGTGCTGATCCTTCTGGCCGTCGGCCTGCCGCTTGTGTTCGCGATCATCGGCCAGCCCCTGCGCGCAAGCCATATGGGCGAGGGTGAGGAAGGCTCTGCCATCACCCGCGCCTTGGCGGCGATGGATGCGATCCTGCCCCATGCCTCCGAAACCGGGCGCAGCACCGCCTGCCTGGTGGTGCAGTTCGACGATCTGCAGGCCGTGCTGGAACGCCATGGCCGGTCGGCCCTGACCGAAGTTATCACCCGCGCCACCGACCGCATCCGCGGCGCGCTGCGGGTGGGCGATTGCGTGGTGAACCTGCAGGGCGGGACGGTGGCCGTCGTGCTTGCGCCAGTGCGGCGGCTGGATCTGGAAACCATGGTGCAGATGGCGGCCCGCCTTCAGGAAGCCGTCACCGCCCCGATCGCCCTGGGCGGGGCGCAGCTTTACATCACCTGTTCAATCGGCTTCTGCATCGGCGGCCGTTCCCCCGAACCGACCGGGCGCTCGATGCTCGATGCCGCGCAGACCGCCTCGGACGAGGCGCTGCGCCACGGCCCGGCGGCGATCCGCGCCTTCTCGCCCGATATGGCGCAGAAACGGGCCGAGCGTGACGCGCTGCGTGACAGTCTGGAAGAGGCGCTGGACAAGGGTGATATCCGCCCGCATTTCCAGCCGCAGATTTCCACCGATACCGGCGAGATTTCGGGGTTCGAGGCGCTGGCGCGCTGGCACCATCCGGTGCGGGGCTGTCTGACCCCTTCGGAGTTTCTGCCCGCCGTCGAAGGCAGCGACCTGTCCGAACGACTGGGCGAGGTGATGCTGTTCCATGCGCTTTCGGCCCTGGTCGGCTGGGATCGCGAGGGGCTGACCGTCCCCTCGGTCTCGGTCAATTTCTCCAGCGCCGAATTGCGCAACCCGCGCCTGCCCGAACGCATCAAATGGGAGCTGGACCGCTTTGAGCTGAAGCCCGAGCGGCTGACCATCGAGATCCTGGAAACCGTGGTCGCCAGCGCCGAAAACGACGTGGTCGTGTCGAACATCTCGCAGCTTGCCGCCATGGGCTGCGGCGTGGATCTGGATGATTTCGGCACCGGCCATGCCTCGATCGCCACGATCCGCCGCTTCGCCGTGCGCCGCCTCAAGATCGACCGCAGCTTCGTGACCCGTGTCGACACGGATCGCGACCAGCAGAAGATGGTTTCGGCCATCGTCTCGCTGGCCGAAAGGCTGGGTCTCGACACGCTGGCCGAAGGGGTGGAAACTGCGGCGGAACACGCGATGCTGTCGCAACTGGGCTGCGGCCATGTCCAGGGCTATGGCTTTGGTCGGCCCATGCCGCTGGATGTCGCGACCGACTGGGCCCGCCGCCATGCCAACCGGCAGGACCGCATCCCCCGCATCGGCGCCCGGCGCTGATCGAGGGTCGGCCTCTCTCTGCCGACACAGCGCCTTCTTTGGGTCATGACCCCGCCCGGACAGTGGCGTCCCAGGGTCGGCGGGCGGTGTCCGGACTTTCTGCCGCCGGGTCAGACCGCACCCTCAAGCCGCATCCGCTTGCCCCTGCAAAACGCCGCCCGCCGGACCGCGTCGGGCCTTTCTTGGCCCGACGCGCCCCCGCCGGGCTCTGCGCTTTGCGGCCGCAGCGGGGGAATCCGCTTGACCTTTCCCGGCCCGTTCTGTTGAAGACCGCTGATCCTTTCCTATCCGCGGCGGTGGTCCTGATGGACGAGAACAACAACAAGAACCTGATCCTTGCCACAGTGCTCAGCTTTCTTGTCATCACGGTCTGGTTCATCCTCTTCCCTCCGCCGGAAGCCCCCGCCCCCGATCTGACCCAGACCCCGGCCGAGGCGACCGCCGGTGCTGGCCAGACCACCGCGCCGCCCGTGGGCGAGACCGCCGTCGCCACGCAAGAAGTTGCCCCGGCGCCCGAGGCCGCCCGGCTGACCATCGACACGCCGGAACTGACCGGCTCGATTTCGATGCGCGGCGGCCGGCTGGACGACCTCTCGCTGAAATCCTATCACGAGACGCTTGACCCCAATTCCCCCGATGTCCGCGTCTTTACCCCGGTCGGCCAGGGCCAGGCCTATTATGCGCTGTTCGGCTGGGCGCCTTCGGGCAGCCTGACCGCCGAGGATGTGCCCGGCCCGAACACCGAATGGCAGATCGCCAAGGGCGCCACCCTGCGCCCCGATGCGCCGGTGACGCTGGCCTGGGACAATGGCAAGGGCCAGCGCTTCACCCGCGAAATCTCGGTCGATGACAAGTTCATGTTCACCGTCACCGACAAGGTCGAAAACACCGGCACCGGCGATGTGACCCTGCGTCCCTATGGCCTGATCGCCCGCCACGGCACGCCGTCGAACCTTCAGCACATCTTCGTCGTGCATGAGGGCGTTGTCGGCCGCGCCGACGGCAAGCTGACCGAGATCAAGTACAAGGACATCGCCGAACTCGACCCGATCGAGGGCGAAGGCCATCCGGGCGAGAAGGTGGAAGCTGCCACCGATGGCTGGATCGGCTTTACCGACCATTACTGGATGTCGATCCTGGTGCCGGAACAGGGCAAGCCCTATACCGAAGTGCTGAAACATGTGCCGAATGGCGACATCTTCCAGACCGAGGTCCGCCATCCGACCGTGACCGTCGCCCCCGGCCAGTCTTCGGCCACCACGACCCGCGTCTTCGCGGGCGCCAAGGAATGGGAGGCGATCCGCAACTACCAGAATGACGCGGGCATCCCGGGCTTCATCGATTCGATCGACTGGGGCTGGTTCTACTTCCTGACCAAGCCGATCTTCTCGGTCCTGCACTGGCTGCACGGGCTGATCGGCAACATGGGCCTTGCGATCATCGCGCTGACCTTCGTGCTCAAGGTTCTGGTTCTGCCGCTGGCTTACAAGTCCTACGTCTCGATGGCGCGGATGAAAGAGCTGCAACCCGAGATGGAGGCGCTCAAGGAACGCGCGGGCGAGGACAAGCAGAAGCTCCAGCGCGAGATGATGCAGCTTTACAAGGACAAGAAGGTCAACCCCGCCGCGGGCTGTCTGCCGATCCTCATCCAGATCCCGATCTTCTTCTCGCTGTACAAGGTGATCTTCGTCACGCTGGAACTGCGCCAGGCGCCGTTCTTCGGCTGGCTCAAGGATCTGTCGCAGCCCGACCCGTCCTCGCTCTACAACCTGTTCGGCCTGTTGCCCTGGGATGCGCCCATGGCCGGCACGCTGCTGCACCTGATCTTCATCGGCGTGCTGCCGATCCTTCTGGGCATCACCATGTGGCTGCAGCAAAAGCTGAACCCGGCACCCACCGATCCGGTGCAGGCCTCGATCTTCGCCTGGATGCCCTGGGTGTTCATGTTCATGCTGGGCGGCTTCGCGTCGGGTCTGGTTGTGTACTGGATCACCAACAACACGATCACCTTCGCCCAGCAGTACCTGATCATGCGCAGCCATGGCCACAAGCCGGACCTGTTCGGTAACATCAAGTCGGGCTTCAAGAAAAAGCCCGCCGCCGTCGCCGCCAACAGCGACAGCGCGCCCAAGGGCAAGGGCAAGTGACGGCGCGCGTCGCACATCTGGTGCGGCACCCGGTCAAGTCGGCCGGATATGAGATGCTGCCCGCCGCCCGCCTGACCGCGGGCGCGGCCTTCCCCTTCGACCGGCTCTGGGCCGTGGCCCATGCCGCCGCGAGGCTGCCTGATCCACTGGCCTGGGCGCCCAAGCTGCAATTCCTGCGCGGCTGGGGTTCGCCCGCGCTGATGGCGATTGCCTGCAGCTCTGACGTCGAGACGGGCCGCATCACCCTGTCGCATCCCCAGCGCCCGACCGAGAGCTTCCGCCCCGATGACCCGGCAGATGCGGCGCGGCTGATCGACTGGCTGCGCCCGCTTTGGCCCGAGAACCGCCCTGATCCCGCCCGCGTCATCCGCGTGCCGGGCCAGGCGCTGACCGACCAGTCCGAACCGCTGGTCTCGATCAACTCTACCGCATCGCTGGCCGATCTGTCGGCACGCATGGGCCTGGACCTGTCGCCTCACCGCTTTCGCGGCAATATCTGGGTCGAGGGCTGGGCGCCGATGGCCGAACTGGGCCTGATCGGGCGCGAGATCACCATCGGCACGGCGCTTTTGCGGGTGGTGGAACCGATCGGCCGCTGCCGCGCCACCGGCGCGAACCCGGTGACGGGCGCGCAGGATGCCGATACGATGGGCGCGCTTGAGGCGGCCTATGGCCATCATGATTTCGGCGTCTTCGCCCGGGTGATCCGATCGGGCGATGTGGCTTTGGGTGATGAGGTGACCGCATGAGCATGGCTTTCACCCTGGCGCCCGAGGCGGAAGAGGCCGAGCGCGAGGCCGGCCGGCTGCTGTTCGCGGGCCCGGTCGATTTCGTGAAAGGTGTCACCGCCATGGCGGCGCTGCCCCCGGCGGACCGGATCGAGATCTGTTTCGCGGGCCGGTCGAACGTGGGAAAGTCCAGCCTGATCAACGCACTGACAACCCGCAAGAACCTTGCCCGCAGCTCGAACACGCCGGGCCGCACACAGGAGATCAACTATTTCGCGCTGGGCGATACGCGCTACATGGTCGACCTGCCTGGCTATGGCTATGCCGAGGCGCCGGTGGCTGTGGTGGCGAAATGGCAGGCGCTGCTGAAGCAATACCTGTCCGGTCGCGCCACGCTGCGCCGCGCCTTTGTGCTGATCGACACCCGACATGGCGTCAAGGCGGTGGATGAGGAAATCCTGACGCTGCTCGACCGGTCGGCCGTCACCTTCCAGGTGGTGATGACCAAGGCCGACAAGGTCAACAAGGCGACGCGCGACGCCAATATCGCCCAAACCATCGAGGCGCTGAAAAAGCACCCCGCCGCCTTCCCCGAACTGATCGTCACCTCGTCGGAAAAGGGCGAGGGGATCGAGACACTGCGCGCGGTGATCGCCGCTTTGGTCTGAGAACCCGCCGGATCGGGGCTGGCTTCCCGGCGCGACCTGCGGCAGATTGCCGCCAAGGAGCCGCCGATGCCACAGACCGCGCAGCACAATGTCAGCCCGCCCGCGCAATCTCCGCTTGCCCCGCTGCGCCATCCGAATTTCCGGCTGATCTGGACTGCGACCACCGTTTCCAACCTCGGCTCGCTGATCCAGGGGGTGGGGGCGTCGTGGAAAATGGCGGAACTGACCCCGTCCGAGGCGATGGTGGCGCTGGTTCAGGCCTCAACCACGCTGCCGATCATGGTTCTGGCCATCGCTGCCGGGGCGATCGCCGACAATTTCGACCGCCGCAAGGTGATGCTGGCCGCGCAATGCTTCATGCTTGCCGTCTCGGTCGCCCTGTCACTGGCTGCCTGGTTCGACCTGCTGAACCCGATCAGCCTTCTGGCCTTCACCTTCTGCCTGGGGTTGGGCGGGGCGATGAACCTGCCCTCCTGGCAGGCCTCGATGCGCGATCTGGTGCCGCGCGACGACCTGCCCGCCGCGATCACGCTGAACTCGATGAGCTTCAACCTGATGCGCTCGGTCGGTCCGGCCCTGGGGGGGATCATCGTCGCCTCGCTGGGGGCAGCGGCGGCCTTTGGCCTGAACGCGGTCAGCTATCTTGCGGTGATCTATGCCCTGATGCGCTGGCGCCCGGCCCATGAAGAGCGCCTCTTGCCGGCCGAGGCGCTGGGTCCGGCGATCTGGGCCGGGCTGCGCTATGTCAGCCTGTCACCCAACCTTGTCCGGGTCATGGCGCGCGCGTTGATGTTCGGCTTTGCCGCCGTGGCGGTGATGGCGCTTCTGCCGGTGATCACCCGCGACCAATTGGGCGGCGATGCCACGACCTTCGGCCTGACCCTGGGGGCGTTCGGTCTGGGCGCCCTGGGCGGCGCGCTGGTCAGCCCCACCGTTCGCCGCGCCTTGACGATCGAGAAGATCGTCGCAGGTGGCTGCCTGTGCTTTGCCGCCGGGACCGCGCTTCTGGGCATGGCGACCAGCCTCCTTGCCGCTGTGCCGGGGCTGATGCTGTGCGGCGCGGCCTGGGTTCTGGTTCTGTCGCATTTCAACGTCTCGACCCAACTGGCCGCGCCGCGCTGGGTCGTGGGGCGCGCGCTGGCGATCTATCAGACCATGGCCTTCGGCGGCATGGCAGTAGGGGCCTGGGTCTGGGGCTTCGTCTCTGAGCAGGCGTCAATCCCGACGGCTCTCTATGCGGCCGCCGCGATGCTTTTGATCACCGCGATTGTCGGGCTGGTCTTGCCGATGCCCAACCTCAACGACGTCAATCTTGACCCGGCCAACCGTTTCAACGCCCCGGCCTTGCGGCTGGACCTGCGGGCGCGGTCAGGCCCGATCATGATCATGGTCGACTGGGACATCCCGCCCGAGAACACCGAGGCCTTCCTGCGGCTGATGGCGTCACGCCGCAGTTTTCGCCGCCGAGACGGGGCGCGGCAATGGGTGCTGATGCGCGACCTGGAAAACCCTGACATCTGGGTCGAGAGCTATCATGTCGCGACCTGGACCGAATATCTGCGGCACAATCACCGCCGCACCGAGAATGATGCCGCCAACACCGATGAATTGATGAAACTGCATCGCGGCCCCGGTCGCCCGCATGTTCACCGCATGATCGAACGCCATGCCGTGCCGCTGCGCGATGACCTGCCGCCTCTCGACCCGCCCGCCGAGTGATCAGACATGCTGGGCGCCGTTGACCTCGATCTCCGCGCCCGAGATGTAGCTCGACTGGTCCGAGCACAGGAACCAGATCACATCGGCCACTTCACGCGGCTGGCCCAGCCGCTGCAATGGCAGCTTCTCGACGATCTTGTCGGTGCCGGGCGACAGGATCGCCGTCTCCACCTCGCCCGGCGCGATGGCATTGACCCGAACGCCCAGCGGGCCGAAATCATGCGCCATCTCGCGCGTCAGCGCCGCGAGCGCCGCCTTGGACGTGGCATAGGCCGCGCCCGCGAAAGGATGCACGCGGCTGCCCGCGATCGAGGTGACGTTGACGACGCTGCCCTTCGCCGCCGCCAGTTCGTCCTTCAGCCCGCGGGCAAGAATGACGCTTGAGAAGAAGTTGACATGAAAGACATGGCCCCAGGTGCGCAGGTCGGTTTCCAGCGTGTTCAACCGCGCCCCGCCCGGTCCCTTGGGGCTGATTCCCGCATTGTTGACCAGCGCATGCAGCCGCCCCTGCACCTTCTCCTTGATCACCGAGATCGCTTCGATGGTGCGGTTCGGATCGGCAAGGTCGATCTGGATATGGTTTTCCTCGCCCCCCGGCCAGGGGCAGCGCGGATCGAAGGGCTGGCGCGAACAGGTCAGCACCCGCCAGCCCTCGGCGGAAAAGCGTTTGACGGTGGCATGGCCGATCCCGCGCGAGGCGCCGGTCAGGACTAGGGTCTTGGTCTCGCTCATCGCGCTTCTCCGGCTTGGCGGGGCGCAGCCTAAACCGCGCCAAGCCGAAGGCAAGGCTTGGCAGGTGGGGGGAAAAGCCTTATGCGGCAAATACGTTCGGAGGACCCGATGAAGCAGCAGACCCTGACGATGCAGAACGCCCAGAACACCGCCAAGATGCTCTCCGAAGCCCTTCCCTATCTGCAGCGCTTCTCGGGCGCGGTGGTGGTGGTCAAGTTCGGCGGCAATGCCATGGGCGACGATGCCGCCATGGCGGAATTCGCCCGCGACATCGTGCTGATGAAGCAGGTCGGCGTGCATCCGGTGGTCGTGCATGGCGGCGGGCCGATGATCAACGAGATGCTGGTCAAGCTGGGCATCAAGTCGGAATTCGTGCGCGGCAAGCGGGTGACCGACAAGGCCACCGTGGAAGTGGTCGAGATGATCCTGTCGGGCCTTGTCAACAAGCGCATCGTGCAGGCGATCATGGATGCCGGTGGCCGCGCCGTGGGCATTTCCGGCAAGGATGACGACCTGATGGTCTGCGAGGCCGACGACCCGGAGCTGGGTTACGTCGGCCGCCCGATCGAGATGAACGTCCAGGTGCTGCGCGACCTTTACATGGCCGGGATCATCCCGGTCGTCGCCCCGGTCGCGACGGGAATGAAGGACAATGAGACCTTCAACGTCAATGGCGACACGGCGGCTGGCGCCATCGCCGGGGCCTTGCAGGCCGACCGCCTGCTGCTTTTGACCGATGTGCCGGGCGTCAAGAACGCGGCGGGCGAGGTGATGACCCAGCTTACCCCCGACGAGATCCGCGCCATGACCGAATCGGGCGTGATCTCGGGCGGCATGATCCCCAAGACCGAGACCGCGCTGGCCGCGATCGAGGCGGGCACCCGCGCCGTGACCATTCTGGATGGCCGTATTCCCAATGCCTGCCTGATCGAGCTGTTCACCGATCACGGCGCTGGCAGCCAGATCCGCACCACCGAGCCGCGCGTCAAGCCGCGCATCCGCCGCTAGCCCGCACGTTCTTGGTGGCGCTGGCCCAGATCGAATCCGCCCTTGCCGCGCATCATCTGGCGCTTCTGGGCGGCTTTGCCGTTGATCCGGGCGAAGAGGGTTTCCCGCCCGGCACAGGGACGCTGTTGCTGATCGGGCCGGGCGGCCCCGGCTATTGGCCGCATCTGAAGGCGCAGCCGGAATGGGATGGCGCGCCTGATCCGGTTGACCGCTGGTCGCGCCGGGTGATCGGGCGGCTGGCCTGCGATCTGGGGGCCAAGGCGCTATTCCCCTTTGGCGGGCCGCCGCATCGGCCCTTCTTCGCCTGGGCGCTGCGCTCGGGCCGCTGCTGGCAAAGCCCGGTGCGGCTTTTGGTGCATGACCGGCAGGGGCTGTGGATCAGCTTTCGCGGGGCGCTGGCGCTGCGCGAGGCGCTGGATCTGCCGGCCGCGACCAACCCCTGTGACAGCTGCGCGGCGAAGCCCTGCCTCAGTGCCTGCCCGCCCGGCGCGCTGGGGGCAGGGGGGTATGACCTGCCCGCCTGCCATGGCTTCCTTGACACGGCGGAGGGCGGCGATTGTCTGACCGGCGGTTGCCTTGTGCGCCGCGCTTGCCCGGTCTCAGTCTCCTATGCAAGGATGCCGGAACAATCTGCCTATCACATGGGGCTGTTCCACCGATGAAGCGTTTGATCCTGACCCGGCACGCGAAATCTTCCTGGGACGATCCGATGACCCCGGACCATGACCGCCCCCTGAATGACCGGGGCAAGGCCGCCGCCGCCGATCTGGGGCAATGGCTGGCAAGCCGGGGCTATATGCCCGAGGAAGTGCTGTGCTCCGACAGCCTGCGGACCCGAAAGACCTTTTCCGGCATTGCCCCGGCGCTGGCCGGCGCGCCGGTGCTGGAGCTGAAGCCCGCGCTTTATCATGCCGGGCCGGATGTGATGATGGCCGTGCTGCGCCATGCCAAGGCCGATACGGTGATGATGATCGGGCACAACCCGGGCATAGCCGAATTTGCCCATCGTCTGGTCTCGAAGACCCCGATGACCGGCGAATTCACCCGCTATCCCACGGGGGCGACGCTGGTGGTGGATTTCGCCATCGAAAGCTGGGCCGATGTCGGCTTTGGCCAGGGCGTGACGGTGGATTTCGTGGTCCCGCGCGAGATTGCGGCCTGACCTGTCCCACGCAGGGACGGGGGCCGCGAATCAATGCTTTCAAGGGCTTGGCCTGGGCGAATTAACGGCTTGTTAACCTGCGCGCCTACCAGGCGCAGACCGAGGCATTGGCATTCTGCCAGCAGGCATCCTTGCGTGTCAGCCTGCCCAGCGGGTCATGCGCATGTTGGGCGCCGGGCGTGCCGTTCCAATAGCCATCGGCCTCTCCCCTGCCGGTCACCAGCACATAGGCGAAGAACAACCCGTCCAGCCCGGCGATGGTGAAAGAGCCGTCGGCATCCAGCGGCGTGAAGGTGCAGCGCCCGCCGATCAGCTTCTGGTCGCCGACGATCAGCAGACATTCTGCATCGCGCGGCACGTCGATCTCGGCCCGCGCCGCGGGGGCGAGGGCTGCGAGGGCCAGCGTGACGGCCAGCCCCCGCCGCAAGGTCAATGCCCCAGGATCTGCGACAGGAACAGCTTGGTCCGTTCGCTTTGCGGGTTCGAGAAGAACTCTTTCGGCGCGTTCTGTTCGACGATCTGGCCCTGATCCATGAAGATGACCCGGTTCGCGACCGCCTGGGCAAAACCCATTTCATGCGTGACGCAGAGCATGGTCATGCCTTCCTCGGCCAGCTCGATCATGGTGTCGAGCACTTCCTTGATCATCTCGGGGTCAAGGGCGCTGGTCGGCTCGTCGAAGAGCATGATCCGCGGCTTCATGCACAGGGACCGCGCGATGGCGACGCGCTGTTGCTGGCCGCCCGACAATTGGCCCGGGTATTTGTTGGCCTGCTCGGGGATCTTGACCTTGCGCAGGAAATGCATGGCCGTCTCTTCGGCTTCCTTCTTCGGCACCTTGCGCACCCAGATCGGGGCGAGGGTGCAGTTTTCGAGAATCGTCAGATGTGGGAACAGGTTGAAGTGCTGGAACACCATGCCAACTTCCGAGCGGACCTTGTCGATGTTCTTGATGTCATTGGTCAGTTCCGTGCCATCGACGATAATCTGGCCCTGCTGGTGTTCCTCCAGCCGGTTGATGCAGCGGATCAGCGTCGATTTGCCCGACCCCGAAGGGCCGCAGATGACGATGCGTTCGCCGCGCATGACGGTCATGTTCACGTCGCGCAGAACATGGAACGTGCCGTACCACTTGTTCATGCCCGTGATCTGGATCGCGACCTCGTCCGAGACCTGCATTTTTGCTGCTTCTGCCATGATAAATCCCTAGCGATGGTCGGTCTTCAGCTTGCGCTCGAGATACATCGAGTAGCGCGACATGCTGAAGCAGATGATGAAGAAGATGGCGCCGACGAAGATATAGGGCTCCCAGTAGATGCCCTTCCAGGCGATATCGGCGCGAACGATCTGGGTGATGCCTTTCAGCGGGTCCATGAGGCCCACGAAGGCGACGAGCGTCGTGTCCTTGAACAGGCCGATGAAGGTGGAGACGATCGAGGGGATGCTGATCTTCAGCGCCTGCGGCAGGATGATCAGCCGCTGCGCCCGCCAGTAATCCAGCCCCAGCGCATCCGCCGCCTCATACTGCCCGCGGGGCAGGGCGGCCAGGCCGCCGCGGATCACCTCGGCCAGATAGGCGGCGGCGAACAGCGTGACCAGGATGATGACGCGCAGGATGATGTCGAAATTTGTTCCCGGCGGCAGGAAGTACTGCAAGAGAAGCGAGGCGGTGAAGAGAAGCGTGATCAGCGGCACGCCGCGGATGAACTCGATGAAGCCGACGCAGAGCGTCTTGACGATCAGCATGTCCGACTGACGCCCAAGCGCCAGCAGGATGCCGAGGGGAAGGGAGAAGGTGATCGCGGTGACGCCGATGGTGATGGCAAGCAGAAGCCCGCCGAACTGGTCCGAGGCGACGGCAGTCAGGCCCCAGGGCAGCATGCGGCCCACGGCACCCATCACCGGACCGGCGACGAACAGCCACCACAGCACGGCGGCGACCACGCCAAGGCCGACCGCGACGGCGGGGCCGGTGGCGCCGGACAGGGCCCGGAACACCAGCGCGCCGATCACGAAGCCCAGGATGGCACTGATCGGTGTCCAGATCGGGCCGCCCCACAGCAGCCAGAAGCACAGGGCGGGGAACAGGGCGGTGAACCACAGCAATTTGCCCGGTTGCACCTGCGACAGGGCCAGAAGCCCCACGACCAGCGCAACCGCTAACAAGAAGGGCGCGGCGGGCGCCTGGGCAAGCCAGAGCGTGACCAGAACATAGACCAGCACGCCCAGCAGGATGTTGCGCAGCTTGTTCTTCTGCCCGGCGAACAGCACCGGCGCCAGCGCCGCGAACAACAGGCCCAGCGTCAGGATCGGCCGCCACCACAATGCGGGCGGGTAGAAACCGAAGATCCACTGATACCAGCGCTGATGCACCACCGCCCAGCAGGCACCCGTGGCGCCCGGCCCGGCGTTTTCAGCCACGATGGCGCGGCATTCCGACAGGGAATTGGCGTTCCAGACCGAATTCAACCACCAGGGCAGGGCCGAGGCGACCAGGTAATAGATCACCAAGACGCCAAGCACGGTCAGGATGGTGTTGAGCCAGGTCGAGAACAGGTTTTCGCGCAACCATTTCAGCGCCCCGGAATCCCCCGATGGCGGGGCGATCGGCGGCAGCATGGTGTCGCGCACGAAGGTGACGGTCTGGGCGTGTGTATCGCTCATCTCAACGCGCCTTCAGCTGAACGGACTTGTTGTAGAAGTTCATCACCGACGAGATCAGCAGGCTGATCGTCAGGTAGATGAGCATCATCAGCAGCATGCATTCCAGCTCGCGTCCGGTCTGGTTCAGCGTGATGCCGCCCAGCGTGCCGCGCAGGTCAAGATAGCTGACCGCGATGCCCAGCGAGGTGTTCTTGGTCAGGTTCAGATACTGGCTGATCAGCGGCGGGATGATGACCCGCAGCGCCTGCGGCAGGATCACCAGATTCATCGTGCGGCCGGGCCGCAGGCCCAGGGCGTAGGAAGCCTCGGTCTGGCCGCGGCTGATCGCCAGGATGCCGGCGCGGACAATCTCGGCGATGAAGGCGGCAGTGTAAAGCGAAAGGGCGATCAGAAGGGCGGTGAAGCTGTGCGCGACAAGGATGCCGCCCGCGAAGTTGAAACCCTTCAACTCGGGAATTTCCCAATGCAGTCCCAGAGCGACCGACAGAAGGCTGACCGGCAGCACCAGGACCGCGAGCGATTTCCACCAGGTCGTGGGGCGCAGACCCGTCGATTCCTGTTTTGCGGTGGCATCGGCCTTGATCCGGCGCCAGGTCCAGATCGACCCGCCGATCACCAGAACATAGGCGAGGAAGGTCAGGTTCAGGCTGACCGGCCCCAGATCGACTGTTCCCAACCCGCGCACGAACAAGGGCGAGGGCACGTTGGTGCCGCGGTTGGTCACGGCCACGGTGTCGAACAGGATCATCGAGGCGGCGGGGGCCTCGCCCGCGGCGGTCATCTCGTCGGTCACCCGGAAATCGCGCGGCTGCGGCGTGGTCTCGGACAGGATGACATAGGACAGAAGGATCCACAGCAGCAGGGGCACGTTGCGGAACATCTCGACATAGACGGTCATGATGCGGCTGACGAGCCAGTTGTTCGACAGGCGCAGGATGCCGACGAAAACGCCGATGACGGTGGCGAGGATGCAGCCCAGGATCGCCACGACCAGCGTGTTGATCAGCCCGACCAGCAGGGCGCGGAAATGGGTGCTGTCATTGGTATAGGGGATAAGCTGCTGGCCGATGTCATAGCCGGCCCGCTGCCACAGGAAGCCGAAGTTGAACTCTTTTCCCCGTGCCGCAAGGTTCTGGGCGGTGTTGTTCAGCAGCCAGGCGATGAACAACCCGAACAGGATCAGGACGAAGACCTGAATGGTGATCGCCCGGTAGCGGGTATCGTAAATGAGCATCGAGAGCCGAAAGGAGTCTTTCGGCGCATCAGCGGCCAAGGCCATGTGCATTCCCCTGTCATGTGCGCGTCTTTGTTTTGGTTTCGCGCTTGTCGTCTTGTTGGATGCCGGGTTTCCCGGTCATCGATCCGCAGCCCTTCGGTCCGCGGGACGGAAAAGGGGGCGCCCGTTGAGGCGCCCCCGTCAGTCGATCAGCGGAAGGGCGGGGCGTATTGCAGGCCGCCCTGGGTCCACAGCGCGTTCAGACCGCGCGCCAGGTTGATCGTGGTGCCTTCGCCGATGTTGGCCGAGAAGATTTCGCCATAGTTGCCGACGGCGGCGATGGCGTTCTTGAAGGCCTCGTTCGGCAGGCCAATCTTGGCGCCCATGTCGCCCGAGACGCCCAGCAGACGCTTCACTTCTTCATCGGCCGAGGAGGCGGCGACTTCGGCGACATTGGCCTTGGTCACGCCCTTCTCTTCGGCGATCAGCAGCGCATAGTAGGTCCAGCGGACCACGTCGCCCCAGTTGTTGTCGCCATGGCGGACGACCGGGCCGAGCGGCTCTTTCGAGATGATTTCCGGCAGGATGACGTGGTTGTCGGCATCCGGCATGGTCGCGCGGCTGGCGGCCAGGCCCGAGGCGTCGGTGGTGTAGGCGTCGCAGGCCCCGGCCAGATACTGGCGCTGGGCTTCCGAGTCGTCGGCCACGGTGACGGGCTGGTAGCTGATGTTGTTCTGCTTGAAGAAGTCGGCCAGGTTCAGCTCGGTCGTGGTGCCGGTCTGGATGCAGACGGTGGCGCCGTCGAGTTCCTTGGCCGAGGAAACGCCGAGGTCCTTCTTCACCATGAAGCCCTGGCCGTCATAGTAGTTCACGGCCACGAAATCCAAGGCCAGCTCGGTATCGCGCGAGAAGGTCCAGGTCGAGTTGCGGATCAGAACGTCAACTTCGCCCGACTGCAGCGCGGTGAAACGGGTCTCGCCGGTGGTCGGAACGAACTTCACCTTGGTCGCGTCGCCGAAGATCGCGGCGGCAAGAGCGCGGCAGAGGTCGACGTCGAAGCCGGTCCAGTTGCCATTGGCATCGGGCGTGCCGAAGCCGGTCAGGCCGGTGTTCGAGCCGCAGATCAGCTCGCCCCGGGCTTTCACGTCGTCGAGCGTGCCGGCCGAGACGGCACCCGCAAGCAGCGTGGTGGCCGCGAGGGCGCCGAGGAATGCGGATTTTTTCATTCTTACCTCTTCCTGAGTTTTCCGCCGCGACTTGGCTGTCCGGCGGTGTTGGTTTTGCCTGCCCAAAGACAGGGGTGGTCGGAAAGTTCTCCTCTCCCACTAGGGGGCAGTCTCCGCGAAAGCGCTTTGGGTGGTCAAGAGCGGATCGGGCCAAGAAGGGAAAACGCCCGATTTCGCAGCAAAGTCCGTAAATTGGGCAGCTTTGACGAAAGCCCTGTTTCACGCCGGGGTGAGGGGACGCAAGATTGTTACCGGCACAATGCCCAGAATCGGTGCGCCTCAAGGAAGGCAAGCCTGCGCCGGGCGGTGTTTTCGGCGGCTTCGTCATCCTCGCCCCAAAGCTCGGCCTGCCAATCCTCATCGATTCGCGAGGCGGCCCAGGCGGTCTTGGCGTCCATCCTGCCATGCAGGACGGCAAGCCCCACAATCAGCGAGCCAGATATGGCGACAAGGTCATGAAAAGCCGCAAGTTCAAAGTCGGACAGGGCGTCAACCCTTGCCTCCAGCCGGGCGAGGCTGGCGGCGGGCTGGGCGACCGGCTGGACGCCCTTCGTCACCACCAGAGGCGCGCCGAATTCGGCTGCCGCCCAGTCGATCAGCGGGTCCCAGGCGGCCGCTTCGCGGGCGACCAGCGCCTCGGGCGCTTCGGCCCGGTAGCACAGCAGGTCCGAACCGCCATAGGCCACGATCAGCGCCTGCACATCGGCGCGTTGCGGGCCGATCTTGTCGATCGCCGAATGCGCCGCGCGGGCCACGGGCATGGTTTCGGGCCGGATCGCGCCTTCCTGCGCGTCCCATTCCGCCGCGACGGCCTGGGCCATCGCCAGCGTCGGCAGGATGAGTGGCGCTTTGGCCGGGGTTTTCACCGCCCGCCCGTCCAGCCGGACGGTGAAACCGCCCTCAACACCCTCGACCGTGGCCGTTTTCCAGAACCGCTTTGCCGTCCAGCCGCTCATGACCTTGCCTTACTTGAACACTTCGAACGGATCGGCGGGAACATCGTCTTCCTTCCAGTCCAGCGCCTTCCAGGTCCGCTGCATATGTTCGGGCAAGGGTGCGGTGAAGGTCATCACCTTCTTCAGGATCGGATGTTCGATGGCAATCGAGCGCGCATGGAGATGCAGCTTCTTCGACAGGTCGCCGCCGATCCCGGCGCCCCAGCCATCGCCCTGATTGTCGGCTTCGCCGCCGCCATACTTGCCATCGCCCAGGATCGGATGGCCGATCTCGGCCATATGGGCGCGCAACTGGTGGGTGCGGCCCGTCACCGGCTCCAGCGCCATCCACGACAGGCGGCTGCCCAGGAACCAGAGGGTGAAATAATCGGTCTGCGCCCGTTTGGCGTCGGGGTGGTCCTTGGCCTTGGCGGGATGGATGCAGACCATCTTCTCGCCCTCGCCGCCGCGCCCCCGGCCTGCGGCTTTCTCAAGGAAGAACTTGATCGAGCCCTTGCGCGGATGCGGCACGCCCGCGACGACCGCCCAATAGATCTTGCGCGCCGCGCGGTGGCGCAGGCTTTCCGACAGGGCACGGGCCACCCGGTCGGTGCGGGCCAAGAGCAGGATGCCCGAAGTGTCCTTGTCCAGCCGGTGCACCAGCTTGGGCCGGTCCTTGTAGCCGAATTTCAGCGCCTCGGTCAGCCCGTCGACATGGCGCTCGCCCAGGCCCGATCCGCCCTGCGAGGGCAGGCCTGGCGGCTTGTTCAGGACGATCATATGCTCGTCCTTCCACAGGACGGCCGCCTGGATCATCTTGGCATCCGCCGCATTCACGCCTTCGACCCTGGGGCGTTCGGGCGCTTCGGCATCGGGCAGGGGGGGGACGCGCACGGTCTGGCCCGGCGCCACGCGGTCGCTGGCCTTGGCGCGGCCGCCTTCGACGCGCAACTGGCCGGTGCGGCACATCTTTTCGACGGCCCCCTGGGTGATCTGCGGGAAGCGGCGTTTCAGCCAGCGGTCAAGGCGCTGTTCGCCCTCATCCTCGGTGATGGTCAGAAGCTGGACGCCGCTCATGCGAAGACCCCGCGAAACAGGTGAAGCGCGGCGACGATGGCCGCAAGGGAAAGGACGAAAGAGCCCGCGACATAGGCGGCGGCAAGAAGCGTCTGGCCGCGTTCCCACAGCGTGATCGCGTCCAGCGAGAAGGCCGAAAAGGTGGTGAAGCCGCCCAGGATGCCGGTCATCAGGAAGGGGGCAAGCCGGGTGGCATCCTTATGGGCCAGCAAAACGACCAAAAGCCCCATCAGGAAAGAGCCCACGACATTCACCGTCAGCGTGGCCCAGGGAAAGCCCGTGCCCAGCCAGCGGCCAAGGCCGATATTCACCAGATAGCGCGACGAAGCGCCGATGGCGCCGCCGGCGGCGACCTGGAGAAGGGTGGGAAGGCTCAGGGACATGTCCGTCTCTTGGCGCGCGGGGCGGTGTGAGTCAACCGGCGGGCTAGTCATCGCAGGCGCGATGCGGCGGCTGCCGGGTCAGGTCATGCGCCGGATCGGCCCCCGGCACCGGATCATAGCCATGCCCGCCCCAGGGGTGGCAGCGGCAGAGGCGATGCGCGGCCAGGTATCCACCCTTCAGCCCGCCATGGCGTTCCAGCGCCTCCATCGCATAGGCCGAACAGGTGGGCTGAAAACGGCAGCCATGTCCGACCCAGGGGCTGAGGAGCAGCCGATAGGCCCGCACCGGCAGCGCGACGATCTGCGCGAGCGGCGTCATTTGCGCGGACCTTTCGCCGGGGAATGGACCGAGCGCAGCGCTTCTTCGATGTCGCGCAGCAGATCGGCGAAGGGGCGGGCGATGGTGGCCTCGGGCCGCGCGACCAGAACGTAATCCCAGCCCGGCCTTGCCGCCTGCGCCAGAACCTCGCGCGCCGCCGCCCGCAAACGCCGCTTGGCGCGGTTGCGCGCCACGGCATTGCCGATCTTCTTCGACGCGGTGAACCCCACCCGCACCAGCTCCGTCTCATCCCGGCGGTCGCGCGCCTGCACCAGACAGGAGGCCGTGCCCTGACGCCGCGCCGAGGCGGCCTTCAGGAAATCGGGCCGATTCTGCAGGGTTTCCAGCACCAGAGGCCCGGCAGGCGCCGGACAAACGGAAACCGCCGGGGGCGCGTCGGGCGCTTCGGCGATGTGCCTGTCACCCTGTGCCACCGGCGGCGTCATGCGCAACTCCTTCCCCCGCAGGGGAAAAGAGATCAGGCCGACAGGACCTTGCGGCCCTTGGCGCGGCGCGCGGCCAGCACCAGACGGCCGCCCTTGGTGGCCATGCGGGCGCGGAAACCGTGGCGGCGCTTGCGGACCAGGTTCGAAGGTTGGTAGGTGCGCTTCATCGCGGCTCTCCATCGGATCGGGGCCCGAACCCTGCGAAGGATTCGAAGGCTACGGAACTTGAAGCCCGCCCTTTAGGGGCAAGGCGGGGAAGTGTCAACGCATCTGGCGGGGAATGGGGCGAAGAAATCGCGCTGCCGTCGCAGGATAGCGCCCGGCGGTCAATCCGGCGTGACCATAGCCCCGCGCGGTGTAAGCTTTCCCACGTTTTGCGCGTAAGGATTGCATCTGCCCTTTCACCCGGAACCGCCCATGCTGCGCCGCCTGCCCATCCTGTTGATCTTTCTGGCCGCGGCGCTGGGCGCGTTTTTCCTGCGCGACCATCTGTCTTTCGCGGCGCTGGTCCGTCATCGCGAGGCGCTTTTGGCCTTTCGCGACGCGCATCCGCTGGCCGCACCCCTGGCCTTCGTCGCGACTTATGCCGCCCTTGTCGCCCTGTCGCTGCCCGGCGCGCTCGTGGCGACGCTGACAGGCGGCTTCCTGTTCGGCCTGTTCCCCGGCACGTTGTACAATATCACTGCCGCCACCGTCGGGGCGGTGATCGTCTTCCTGGCCGCCCGCGCCGGATTCGGGGCCGATCTGGCGCGCCGGGCCGAGGAAAAGGGCGGCAAGCCCGCAAGGTTGATGCAGGGGCTGCGAGAGAATGAATGGTCTTTCTTGTTCCTGATGCGGCTTGTCCCCGCCGTGCCCTTCTTTCTGGCGAATCTCGCCGCCGCCGCCACCGGCGCCAGGCTGGACCGTTTCGTGATCTCGACCTTCCTGGGCATCATTCCCGGCGCGCTGGTCTATACCTCGGTCGGTGCGGGCCTGTCCGGGGTCTTCGCCCGGGGCGAAAGCCCCGATCTGGGCGTGATCTTCTCGCCCCCCGTGCTTCTGCCGCTTCTGGGCCTTGCCGCCCTGTCGGCCCTGCCGATCCTATTGAAAACCCTTCGCAAGCGAGGCCCCGCATGACCCGGATCGACACGGATATCTGCGTCATCGGCGCGGGCTCGGGCGGGTTGTCGGTCGCGGCGGGGGCGGTGCAGATGGGCGCCCGGGTGGTGCTGGTCGAGGCGGGCGAGATGGGCGGCGATTGCCTGAATGCGGGCTGCGTGCCGTCCAAGGCGCTGATCGCCGCCGCCGCTGCCGCACAGGCGCAGAGGCGCGGCTTTCGCGGCGTCGCGGCGGTGGAACCGCAGATCGACTTTGCCGCCGTGAAGGGCCATGTGGCGGATGTCATCGCCGAGATCGCGCCCTTCGACAGTCAGGAACGGTTTGAGGGGCTGGGCTGCACCGTGATCCGCGCCTTCGCGCGCTTCACCGCGCCCGATACGGTGCAGGCGGGCGACGCCACGATCCGCGCCCGCCGTTTTGTCATCGCCACCGGCAGCCGCCCCTTCGTGCCGCAGATCCCGGGTGTAGAAACCGTGCCCTATCTGACCAACGAAACCATCTTCGCCCTGCGCAAAAGGCCCGACCACCTGCTGGTCATCGGCGGCGGACCCATCGGGATCGAGATGGCCCAGGCCCATCGCCGCCTTGGCTGCGCCGTCACCGTGATCGAGGGCGACCGCGCGCTGGGCCGGGAAGACCCGGAAATGGCCGCGCCCGTTCTGGCCGCCCTGCGCGACGAGGGGGTTGTGATCCGCGAGGGCCAGGGCGTGGTAAAACTGTCCGGCAGGGCAGGCGCCGTCGAGGTGGCGCTGGCCGATGGCAGCAGCATCGGCGGCAGCCATGTCCTGATGGCGGTGGGCCGCCGGGTCGGGCTGGACGGCATGGGGCTTGAGACCGCGAGGATCGCCTTCGATCGCAAGGGGGTGACGGTCGATGACCGCCTGCGTTCGACCACCAACCGCCGGGTCTTTGCCGTGGGCGACGCGGCGGGGGGGCTGCAATTCACCCATGTCGCGGGCTATCACGCCGGTATCGTGGTGCGGCAGGCGGTGCTGGGCCTGCCCGCAAGGGCGCGCACCGACCACATCCCCCGCGCCACCTACAGCGACCCCGAACTGGCCCAGATCGGACTGACCGAGGCCGAGGCGCGGGCCGCCCATGGCGACGGCCTGACCGTGATCCGCCTCGAGCTGTCGCAGAACGACCGTGCCGTGGCGCAGGGCCGCAAGGCGGGCCTTCTGAAGCTGATGGTGGTCAAGGGCCGCCCGGTCGGCGTGTCGATCACCGGCCCCCAGGCGGGCGAGCTGATCGGGTTCTGGGCGCTGCCGATCACGAAAGGCCTGAAACTTTCTGCAATAACCGGCCTTGTCCTGCCCTATCCGACCCTGTCCGAGCTTTCGAAACGTGCGGCAGGTGCCTATTTTTCCCCGCAGCTCTTTGGTAATCCATGGGTGAAGCGGGTGGTCCGCCTGGTGCAGCGCCTGCTGCCCTGAAGGGCCGCCCCGCAGGCAGGGCAGGGCGTCGGTGCAGGAACAGGTGCAGCAAGCGGGCTCGGGGTCTTTCTTCAGGACGCTCTCGGGGCGCTTCCTTCTGCTGACCCTTGTCTTCGTCATGCTGGCCGAAGTTCTGATCTTCGTGCCGTCGATCGCCCGCTTCCGGGCCGACTTCCTGCTGGAAAAGCTGAAGCAGGCGCAGATCGCCGCGCTGGTGCAGCTTGCCTCGGACGAGATGATCAGCCCCGAGCTGGAGGCCGAGCTTCTGCGCAATGCCGAGGTGTTCAACGTCGTGCTGCGGCGCGATGAAGTGCGCCAGCTTGTGCTGTCCTCGCCGGTGCCCAAGCCGATCGAGGATGATTTCGATCTGCGCACCGCCGGGCCCTGGGCGCTGATCAAGGACGCGATCAAGGTGATGATCACGCCCGAGGACCGCATCATCCGCGTCATCGGCAACCCGGTGCAGGAAGGCGGGCAGCTGATCGAAGTCACCCTGTCGACCAAGCCGCTGCGCAAGGCGATGCTGGTCTATGCCGGCCGCATCCTGGGCATTTCGGTGCTGATCTCGGCGGTGACGGCGGTGCTACTGTTCCTCGCCGTGCAGCGGCTGATGGTGGGGCCGATCCGCCGTGTCGTGCGCCATATGCAGCTTTACGCCGAAGCGCCCGAAGATGCCCGCCGGGTGATCGCGCCGAATACCCGGGTGGTGGAGCTGCGCCAGGCCGAAGAGGCGCTGGCCAGTATGCAGACCCAGTTGACCGGGGCGCTGAAACAGAAGGAAAGGCTGGCGCAGCTTGGTGGCGCGGTGGCACGCATCAGCCATGACCTGCGCAACATCCTGACCTCGGCCCAGCTTTTCGCCGACCGGATCGAAGGCTCGGCCGACCCGGCGGTGGCCAAGGCGGCGCCAAAGCTGCTGGGCTCGATCACGCGGGCGGTGAACCTGTGCGAGGCGACGCTGGCCTTCGGCAAGGCGGAAGAGCCGCCGCCGCGCCTGACACGCTTTGCCTTTGCCGATCTGGTCGCCGAAGTGGCCGAGGCCGAAGGGCTGGCGGGCGAGGGGTTGGTAACCTGCCTGATCGACTGCACGCCCGGCCTGACCATCTGGGCCGATCGCGAGCAGCTGTTCCGTGTCCTGTCGAACCTGATCCGCAACGCCCGCCAGGCGATCGAGGCCACCGGCGCGCCGGGCACGATCGAGATCGGCGCGGGCGAGGATGCCGCCGAATGGTGGATCCGGGTCGGCGATACCGGGCCGGGCCTGCCCGTCAAGGCGCGCGAGCATCTGTTCGCCGCCTTCCAGGGCGGCGCGCGCAAGGGTGGCACCGGGCTTGGCCTGGCCATCGCGGCGGAACTGGTGCGCGGCCATGGCGGGCGGCTTGACCTGGTGCGCAGCGACAGCGACGGCACCGAATTCGCCATCCACCTGCCGCGCGGCGGTCTGGCCGAAGCGGTATGACGCAAAACGGGGGCGGAGAAAATTCCCTGCACAAGACCCGACGATTGCCCTTGCAAACCCCCGGCACCCCCGCTACATCGCCCCCCACGACGGACCCGTAGCTCAGCTGGATAGAGCATCAGACTACGAATCTGAGGGTCGGGCGTTCGAATCGCTCCGGGTCCGCCATTTTCCCCTCAAATCTGCGCCAGATCGCCTGATCTGTCCCCGCTTGCCGCAGGCGGGTCCTGGCCGTCATCCGGGGTCGCTGCGCGTGGCTTGGGTATGGCGGAATCGGCCCCGACTCGCGGCCCTTTGACCGCCGCGCGGCGCGGGGGCGGCCCGACATGGTCTGGGGGGCAGCGTTTTGCCCTGCGGCGACCGGCAGGGAAATTTCCTTCCGCTTTCCCGGCCGTCTTTGGAATGGGCAAGCCGGGCCGGACCTGCCAAATTCACGACAACATTAATCGTTTATTGGGGTGCCCCATGTCCTTCCGCATCGCCGGATTCTCCGGCAGTTTCAGCAAGCCCTCGCGCACCCGCGCCCTGGTCGATCTGGCCCTGAGCCGGGCCGCGCAGCGCTTTGGCGCGACGGTGGCAAGCCATGACCTGTCGGACCTTCAGCCCCAGCTTGGCGCCGCGAACCGGCTTGAGGATCTGCATGGGCTGCCGCGGTCGGTCGTCGCCTCGATCCTGTCGGCCGATGCGCTGGTCGTGGGCAGCCCGGTCTACAAGGGCAGCTATGGCGGGTTGTTCAAGCATCTTTTCGACCTGATCGATCCCGCCGCCTTGGCCGGCAAGCCGGTGCTTCTGGTGGCCACAGGCGGCGGCGCGCGGCACGCGCTGGTGATCGAGCACCAGTTGCGCCCGCTGTTCGGCTTTTTCGAAGCGGCGGTGCTGCCGACCGGGATCTATGCCTCGGCCGCCGATTTCGCGGGCGAGACCCCGGTGGCCGTGCCGCTGCTGGACCGGCTGGACCGCGCGGTCGACCAGCTTGCCCCCTGGCTGGCGCGATCCCGGGCCGCGCCGGTCGCCTGATCAGGTCAGCGCGCGCAGGGCCGTTTCGGCCTCGGCCAGAAGACGGTCGGTATCGCGCAGGATGCGCTCCCGCGCCGCACCGGCCTGGCCCTGGCGGATTTCATCCTCGGCCTGGCTGTAATGCGCACGCAGCCGTTCCGCGCCGATCACCGCCGCGCCGCCCGCGGCCTCATGGCACAGTTGTTCGAGCCCGTCGGCCGCGCCCGGCACGCCTGCGGCCTGTTCGGCAAGGCTGGCGAGCCGGTGCATGTCGGTCAGGCAGTCCTGCGCGATGCGCTGAAAGGCCGCCGCGCCAAGGGTCGCCCGCATGTCGTCGATCCGCGCCAAATCCAGGGTGGCTGACCCAGCCATCGCCGCCGTGACGCCGCCGCCGCGCAGCACCTGCGCCAATGCGCCGGACGAGATCGGCTTGACCAGCGCATCATCCATGCCTGCCGCCCGGAAGCGTTCCAGATCGGCGGGCAGGGAATGCGCCGTCACCGCCACGATCCGCGCCTGCCGCGAGGCGCCATCGGCGCGGATCAGCCGGGTCGCGGCCAGACCGTCCATCACCGGCATCGAGATATCCATCAGGATCACGTCGAAGCGGCGCGCCCGGGCCGCCTGGGCACCTTTCTCGCCATCCACCGCCATCTCGACCCGCTGGCCGCTTTGGCGCAGCATCTCGGCCATCACGGCGCGGTTGGTGGCATTGTCCTCGACCACCAGAATATCCAGCACGGGCAGGTGCGGCGCTTCCGCCACCGGCGGCGGCGCGCCGCCTGCCTCCTGCGCCAGCGCCAGCGGCAGGCGAAGCCAGAAGCAACTGCCTTCGCCCGGCGCGCTTTCGACGCCGATCTCGCCGCCCATGGCGGTGGCGATCCGGCGCGCGATGGCCAGACCCAGACCGGCCCCGCCGCCCGAACGCCGGAACGATGGGTCGAGCATCACGAAATCCTGGAAGATGCGGTCCTGATCCTGGGCGGCGATGCCCGGGCCGGTATCGATGACGCGGATTTCCACCTCGCGCAGGTCGCCGACAAGCGGGGTCACCTCGGCCTCGACGGTGATGCCGCCGGTCTCGACGAACTTGATCGCATTCGACAGGAAATTCTGCACGATCTGGCCTAGGCGGAACGCATCGCCATGCAGCCGCGCGCTGGGGGTCAGCATGTCGAAGCGCAGGCCGATGCCGCGTTCGGTGCAGACCGGGCCAAGCCCTTCGACCAGATTGGCCAGATGGGTTTCCAGATCGAAATCGCGCGGCACCAGTTTCATCCCGCCGCTTTCCAGCCGGGTGATGTCCAGCACGTCATCTGCATGGCGCAGCAGAAGCTGCGCCGAATCCTGCGCCAGCGCGATGAAATGCGCCTGTTCGGGACTTGCCGCCTTGCGCGCGGCGATTTCCAGCGAGGCGATCACGCCGTTCAGGGGGGTGCGCATCTCATGGCTCATCACGGCCAGGAAATCGGTCTTGGCGCGTTCCGCTGCCAGCGCCTCGTCGCGGGCACGGGTCATCTCGGCCTCGGCGGCCAGCCGGTCCGAAATGTCGTGCAGGAAGGCGGTGTAGATCAGGCCGTCGTCGCTTTCGGCGGAAGAGATGGACAGTTCGACCGGAAAGGACCGCCCGGCGCGGTGCAGCGCCTGGGTCTGGAAGCGGCCGGCATCCACCCGGCGCATCGGGGCCGCGTCGCCCGGTTCGGTGGCGATCTCGGGCGGCAGGATCAGCCCGGCTGCCCGCCGCCCCAGAACCTCGGCGCGCTTGTAGCCAAAGGTGCTTTCGGCAGAGCCGTTGAATTGCAGGATGCAGCCCCTGTCGTCGGTCACGACAATGGCATCCAGCGCGGAATCCACCGTGGCGCGCAGCTGGCGTGAGACCTGGGCCGTGTGCCGCGCCTCGCGCTGGGCGGCACGGCTGGACAGGAGGACCATGGTCAGAAGGCAGGCCAGCATCCCGATGGTGACAAACGTGGCCAGGGCGACCTGGCTGACCAGCAGCGACAGCGCGGCGCGCCGGTCGTCGCTGATCTTCGCCAGCCGCTCGATGATCTGGATCGAGGTCTTGCGCAGCCCGTCGCGCAGCGTCTCGAGATGCGTCTCCATCCGGGGCAGATCGGCACGCAGCGCGGCATCCGACCCGTCGATCGCCGGGGTTTCGACCGCCAGATATTCCGCCAGCATCGCGGAAAGCGCGGTCGACAGATCCTCAAGCCCCGGGGTCGAGAATCCCGTGCCCTGAATGGCGTTCTGCGCCCGGCTGTAAAACAGGTCATGGCGCTTGCGCAGCTCGTTCAGGGGGGCGGCGGGGTCGATCTGGGCGACCCGGATCTCTTCGGAAAGGCGGACGATATCGACCTCAAGCTGCGACAGGTTCCAATGCAGGTTGTCGGTCGCCTCGCTGCGCAGCCCGACAAGGGCCGACTGGATGCGCAGCCCCAGAACGACCAGCATCACCAGCGCGATGCACAGGACAATGGCCAGAACCGGCCTGACGGTCCTGGCCAAAGTGGCGATACGGGGAGAGAGGGACAACATATCCCCGGATCAGCCGCCGAAATCGATAGTGGTCAGTTGCCAGATCGACCGGGAATAGATTTCCTCGGTCCGGTAGGCCTCGTTCGCATCATAGGGATAGACCATCCAGACCGGCCCCTTGTCGCGCAGCGACATCGGCTTGCCGTTCATCAGATAGGCCAGAAGCGGGCCATCCGGCGCGACATCCGTCATGGGCATGGTGATGGAATAGTCGTTGGCGGCGGTCAGCGTGATCGTGCCGCCCGTGGCGCCGCTGGCGGCGATCAGGTCCTTCAGCAGCACGCCTTGAAAGACCTGCGGCCCGTCGGTCCAGGTCGTCGTGGTGGTGAAACTGGTTTGCGGCAGCGCGGCAAGCTGGGCCTCGTCCAGCGCAAGCTGGCCCTCGGCATTTGTGCTGGCGACCCTGCCCGTGACGGTCAGGATGACATCGCCCGCGGGGGCGGCGAAATCCTCGGCTCGGGCGGCGGGACCAGAGGCGACAGTCAGGGCAAGGGCGGTGGCAAGGGCGCGAAGGAAAAGGGTCATCCGGGTCTCCTCAAGGCTGCGCCTTCTTCTAGCATTTCGGATCCGGCGTTGCGCGGGAACCTCGGGATAGAGGGCTACTCCGAAAGGATAGGGGAGGCATCGAAGGCCTGTTGCCGCGTTCAGGGATTTGGCAGGCTCAGGACACCCCCATCTCGCGGGCGATCAGCACAGCATGGGTGCGGTTGCGGGCGCCGATCTTGCGGTACAGCGTCTTCACATGCAGCTTGACGGTGACTTCCTGCAAGCCAAGGTCGCGGGCGATTTCCTTGTTGGCAAGCCCCTGGCACAGCCGCCGCAGCACATCCATCTCGCGCCCGGTCAGCGGGGTCTTGCCCGCCTCGCCCGCTGGGGCGCTGCCGCCCGAGGGCGCAGCGGCGGGGCGCGGCGCATAGATTTCGCCCGCCGCCATGAAGCGGATGGCCGCAAGAAGCGATTTCGTCGACATGGATTTCGACAGGAAGCCCGCCGCCCCGGCGGCCAGCGCCTGTTCGGCCAGAACCTGCGACGCCGCCCCCGACAGAATCGCCACCGGCACGCCCGGCAGGGCCTTTTTCATCACCTGAAGTCCGGTCAGCCGGTCCATGCCCGGCATCATGTAATCCAGCAGGACCAGATCATAGGGCGCTGCGGACCGCGCGGTTTCAAGCGCATGGGGAAGGTCGCGGGCAAGATCGACCTGGATGTCCGGCTCGCTGCGCAGAAAGGCGGCGACGGTCTCGCGCACAAGGTCGTGGTCATCGGCCAGAAGAATGCGCATCGCCACCTATCCTGCCCTTGCCCGAACGGCAGGCGCCTGAATTCTTCTGACGCTAGCAGAGCCTTGCCGCATGCCGCAACCTGAGAGTGTCAAGGGCAGCGGGCGGCGCCACCCTGGCCTGACGGCGCAGGGCCGCTTTCGGCGCAGAGAAGGCGCTCGAGGCGCTGGATCGCGCCTTCCGTGGCTTCGGCGCTGCTGTCTTCCTTCAGCGCCGCCGCCAGTGCCGCCCGCGTCTTCGCACCCCATTTCCCGTCGATCGGGCCGGGATCATAGCCCGCCAGCAGCAAAAGCCGTTGGACGCGGGCCGGGGCCGGTTCGTCTGGCAGGTCAAGGCCCCGGCAGGTCTTGCCGCTGGCCGGAACCTCGGCCAGCGCGACCCCCATTTCAGGCAGGGTCTTGGCATCGGGGCGGGGCGCGGGCGCGACTGCCTTGGTTTGGGGGATGGGCGATCTTTCAGTCGCCTTCGCCGCCTTCTGCACCGTCATCCTGCCCTTTGCAGGGCCGGCCTTGATGGGGGCAACATCGGCGGCATCGGGCGCGGTGCGGTGTGTCTTTGGCTCCCCAGCGGGCGCGGGGAGGGCGGCGGGGTCTTTCGCTGCCATCGCTGCGGTGGCTAAGACGGCCTTGTCCGACAAGGCAGGGCCAGCAGGCGCCGCCGCCGGTCCGGCACTTGCCGTCGCGGCCTTGGCATCAGATGCAGGGGGCGCTTTCGCGGGGTCAGCGGCAGGAACAACCGCAGCAAAGGTCGGAGGCGCGAGCTTGATGAGCTTGGGCAGCGCCATTGAGGCGGCCGGCGCTTTGGCCGTGGCCTTGCCGGGCTTGGCCACGGCGACCCGAGGCGCGGCCTTGTCCACAGGTTCTTGTGCGGCTGCGTCGGGCTTGGCCCTGGGCTTGCCCAGACCGGCGGGCCGGGCCTTGGGCTTGGGCGGGCTGGCGGTCAGGCAATCGCCGATTTCCCTGGCTGCCGCCAGTGCTGTCTTGGGCGCGCCGTCATGGCTTTCATAGCGGCAGGAGTTCTGGCTGAGATCGCAGGTGAAATCGACATGCCAGTCGCGCATCCGCAGGTCCGAGGCGACCGACCCGGTGCCATCGGCGAACAGCCGGTATTGCAACCCGTCCTTGCCGATCACGCCTTGCTGCCAGGACCCGGCATAGGCCGCGGTCGAGACATCGGCCAGCGACAGGCTGACCTCGCTTGCGCTGGGAAGCGGCTCGTTCAGGCTGGCTGGCGGGCAGACCTGACCGGCCAGCGCCGCGCCCGGTGTGAACACTGCAAAGGCAAGAACAACAAGCGCACGATAGGCCATGTCAGCGCCCCGTCGCCATCAGCGGGCCTGCCAGCCGGTAGGCGATGGCATCCAGCACCATGGCATTGGTATTGGCGGTGATCGAAGTGTCCGGGGTGCCGTCGGCCTCGTACCGGCCTTCCATCCAGCCGCGATCCGCAACCGCCAGGTCCTGCACATCTTCAACCAGCTTGGCGGTATAGTCGGTGCCATAAAGCGCATCCCAGCCGAAGGCGGCCTTGGTGGACAGGACACGCTTGCTGTCCATCCTGGTCCCGTCCAGCGTCAGCACCGCCCAATCCTGCCCGCCGCCCCAGACCGTGCCATAGGCGAAATAGGGCGCGACATTCAGATGGCCCTCGGTTACGGCGGTCAGCTTGCCCGTTTCGGCAAAGCGGGCCTCTTGCGCGAGGTAGACCTGCGCCGCCAGGATGGCCGAGTTGCGGTCGAAGCCGAATTCCAGACCCTGAAGCAGCCAGGGCTCGCTGGTGATCAGCGCCGGGGTGGCGTTCTTGTTCAGGCGGCTGTCGCCCGGAAGCGCCAGACCCATCACCTCGCGCGGGACAAGCTGCCCGGCCATGTCCAGCGCCGCCGTGGCGTCCAGCGCAAAGCCCATCATTGCCCGCGCGGCATATTGTTCATAGCCGACGCGGCCTTCCTGATGGGCGGTCATCTTGCCGTCAGCGATGGTGCCGCCGGTCAGCTCGCCCTCGACCAGCAGATTGCCCAGGGACCAGCCCGCGATCAGGCGCTGCACCGGCCCGGCGAGATCGGGATGGGCATTGCGCGCGGCCTGCAGCGCCGCCATCAGCCGTCCGATATCCACCGCCGACCAGCCGATGCCGGTCTCGGTTTCCTCATTCTTGTAGGTCACCATCTTGAGGCTGCGGATGTCATAGGCCTTGTTCGGCAGGCCCGCCGCGGTCAGTGGCAGACGCGCCAGACTGTCCAGCGCCTTGGCCAGCCGCGCTTCGGCCTCGGCCTGCGGAATCAGGCCCAGCCGCTCGGCCGACAGCACGGCATCGATCAATGCGCCGGTTTCCCACATCGTCGTCGAGGGGAACTTGTCGACCGAGGCGACAAGCCCGGTCTCGGGCGAGATGTTGTTCTGGAAATAGCGCCAGGCCGTCGCGGCGGCCTGCCTCTCGGCCTCGCTTGGCGCGCGATGCGGGGCCAGGGGCAGCGGCGCGGCTTCGGCGAAAGGTGCCATCGGGTTGGCTGGCGCGCGGGGCGACAGGTCGATTCCGTCCAGCCAGAAGACCAGGGCCAGCCCGCCCAAAAGGCCGCAGACCATGGCGATATGGCTGCGCGCCAGCAGGAGCGCGGAGGGGCGGGGGGAAAAGGTATTGCTCGTCATGTCAAACTTCACTTTCAATCGGTTGCCAAAGTGCTGCCCGCAGCATCGACGCCATGGCGAGGCAGTTGAAACATCCCCAGGCAAGGTTCGTCGCGATGCCCGATGCGGAATGGGTGCCAAGACCCAGCACTTCTTGCCCGATCGCCCAAAGTGCGGCGGTCAGCGTGAGGGCGATCACCGCAAGCTGCGGCCGGATCAGGTGCAGGAACTGGCCGGACTGGCGGTCCTTGGGGGTGACGGGAAAGCTGATCTTGTGGCCGCGCAGCACGGTGGCGATGGCGCGCAGGCCCAAGGGGAAGAAGGCGATGTAGCTGGCCTTGGCGGCAAACCCGCCCGCGCCCCAGGTGCCGACCATCATCGCCAGTTCCATCAGCACCATGAAGGGCACGGCATGAAGGAAGAAGTCCGGCGAATAGGCGGCGACGGGCGAGATGCCGGTGAAAAGATAGATCACCGGGCCCAGAAGGAAGATCGGGTTCCACAGCGCGCCCAGATAGGACCAGAAGGTCGAGCCATACATCAGCTTCTGCGCCAGCGTCAGACCGGGGCGGAAGACCGGGTTGTCGTTCCACAGGATGTCCAGGCTGCCGCCGGCATATTTGAACCTTTGCACCGTCCAGGCCTGAAGATCCTGCGGCGACAGCATCCGGCTTTCGACCGTGGGCTGAAGCGCCGATTTCCAGCCGCGCTCATGGTCGGAATGCAGCAGGATCGAGGTGTAGATGTCCTCCGAGACATGGAAGCGGTAGGGGGTCAGCACCTCGGCCATCACCGCATCCTGCCGCATGGCATCCATCAGCTCGGGCGCGATCTCGCGTTCGCGGGTTTCCAGCGTGTAGGATTCCTCGGCGGCCTGAAGGCGGCGTTCGACGGCGGTGCCAAAGCTGCGCAGGGCGGCTTCCATCACCGCTTCGCGGCGATGGACCGAACCAGCGCCGCAGCAGAAGGCGGCATTGGCGGCGTTGCGGCGGCGCTGGATCACGTCATAGAACATGCGGGGATCGTTGACGAAAGGGTCGCGCCCCAGGACGATCTCGCCAAAGGTCGCCTCGGCGGCCTTGCCCAGAAGGCGCCCGGCGCGGCCCAGGCGGCGGCCCAGCACATCTGCCAGATGTTCGCCCTCGGGCAGGTCGTAAAACCATTGCGGCGTCTGCACCCAGGCCATTTTCGGATCGCGGAAATGGCCCAGCGTATGGGTCAGGAACGTGGGGAACAGCCGCGTGTCGGCATCGCAGATCACCAGGAAATCGCCCGAAGTCTGCTCCAGCGCATTGCGCAGATTGCCGGCCTTGAACCCCTCGTTCGTGGTGCGGGTGATGTAGTTCACACCCTCATCCATGCAGACCGCCCGCATGGCCGGGCGGCGGCCGTCGTCCAGCACATGGATGCGGATGTCGATCGGGTGCGGATAGGTGACGGCCTTGGCGTCGATGATGCCGAGGCGGACCAGTTCGGGGTCCTCATTATAGGTGGCAAGGTAGATGTCGACGGCGAGGGGACGGTCGGCATCGGGCACGCCGGGGGCGACCTCGCCATAGGTGGCGGGGGCGGGCTTGATCTCGACCGGCTGGTCTTTCCACAGATTGGCGATGAACAGGACCAGCCCGATGAAGGCCAGGGTCTCGGCCAGGACCAGCGGCAGGGCGAACCACAGCGCGTCGGTGTTCAGCGAGGCGGTCCAGCGCCAGTGCAGATACCACAGGCCGGTGACGGCGGTGGCGGTGGCAAGCGCCTGCCACAGCGCCTCGCGCGTCGCGGAATAGACGATGGGCGCAGGCGGGCGGCGGTCCTCGAAGCGGCGGAAATAATCGTCCATGGCATCAGGCCTCCGCGGTGACAGCCCGCCCGGCGCCGCGCGCCCAGGGCAGGGGGCCAAGGCCGATGGTCCAGGCCAGCAGCGGCTGACGCGAGACAAGAATGGCAAGACCAGCGGTGAGAGGCAGCGCCACGGCATAGCGCGACAGGATCAGCGAGGCGGGCGACAGCGGCAGGGCAAGGGCATGGGTGGTGACATCGAACAGGTCGATCACCATCGGATGCATCAGATAGATGCCGAAAGTGAACTTGGCGAGTTGCGACCAGCGCGGCGACCAGCTGGCATGTTGCGAGCCGAGGAAGATCGCGAAGATCGCCAGCGGCATCAGGAAATGGCCCCAGAACTGCGCGCCTTCGCGCCCGCCCCAGGTGCCGGTCTGCAGCGCGGCCCAGAAATGCGGCAGGGTGGCCAGGCAGGCGGTGGCGGCCAGGAACAGCGCGCCCCGGCGCAGCAGGCGGCTTTCGCCGCGCGGAATGCCGTCTTTCCACAGGCCGTAGATCGCGAAGGCGGCGAAGCCATAGCCGACATAGCCCATCACCTTCGCCCCGCGCAGCATCAGATCGCGGGTCAGCTCAGACACCGGCAGCGTCCAGATCCAGCCCTGGGTCGCCTGCATCACCGCCAGGCACACCGGCAGCAGCAGCCCGAACAGCGGATAGCGCTGCGCCAGCCGCATGACCGGATAGAACAGCACCAGAAGGAACAGCGTCGGCAGGAAATGCAGATGATATTGCGCATCGCCCAGCAGGGCATAGCCAAGCCAGCTTTGCGGCTGGGCAAGCTGCGCCCAGATCGCGTCGGCATAATGGAACTCGGTCGCCTTCACGAGGCGGAACATGGCGTAGAACAGGGTCCAGAAGGCAAAGGGCACCAGCAGGCGGCGGGCCTGATCGGCCAGTGTCGGGCCATAGTCCGGGCGGCGACGGTCCAGCTTGAAGGCCAGCAGGAACAGCGAGAACAGGAAGAACATTTCCGAGCCGGAGAATTCCGAGATCGCCCTTCCGACCACCGGGACGATCCGGTCCTGCACGCTCGCGTCCGGGAAGGCCCCGCCCGAGAAATCGGCGGTGCTGTGGATCAGCACCACCCCCATCGCGGCGCAGACGCGGTTGGCGTCAAACCAGGTCATACGGGATTTGGCGGAAACCGACACGGCACTTACTCCTTGGACAGAACGGGGCCGCGGCGGCGCAGGCGGGGCGCTGCGGCAGGGCGGCAATAGGCAGTGGCGGCCAGCGCTGGGTCGAGGCTGCCCTCGGGGCATTTGGCGGGGGCGGGAAGGGCAGGCGCGGGCTGGGCCGCGACCTGCGGCTCGGGCTGGCAGCGCGCCTTGCGTTGGCCGGTGCCCGCGCCCACCAGCTCCCACATCTGCGGCTGGTCGTTGTGATATTGCAGGATCGGCCCCTGCACCTTGTACAGAAGTGCTGCCAGGATGATGCCGTTGTTATTGGCGGTCTGCAGCGGGATCGGCCCGCTGCCATTCTCATAGACGCCCTCGTCGAACCCCTTGCCGGGTTCGCCTTGGTTCGCGACATGGTCGAACAGCATCTGGCTGTAAGGCGTGTTCCACAGCGCCCACATCCCAATCGCGGCCTTCGACGACACGGCGGCCCGGTCGGGCGCATAGCCCTGGGCCGGGTCCAGCGTGTTCCAGGCATAGCCATCGGCGAAGATCGCGTCATAGACAAAGAAGGGCGCGCCTTCGACCTGATGCTCGGACCGCGCGGTCAGGATGCCGGTGTCGCGGTAGCGGTTTTCCTGCACCTGATAGACCCGGTTCGCGAAATCGGCGCGCCAGCCATCCGAGGCGATGCCCGGCTGGCCACTGCGGTCGCCGGGCAGATCCCAGCCCAGTTCCAGCCCGTCCAGGATATAGCCCTCGCTGACGACGTAGTTCTGGCTGTGGAAGACGCGCGGGTCGCGGCCATCGGCGGGCACGTCGACGCCCGCGATCGGGACGATCTGGTAAGGTTCAGCTTTCGACGCCTGGGTCGTGTCAAAGCCCCACAGGCCAAAGCCCTTGGCGGAATACTCCTCATAGCCGAGGCGGCCTTCCTGGAACGAGGTCACCTTGCCGTCCTTGCCGACCGAGGTGCCGAAAAGCTGGCCATCGGCCGAGACGGCATCGCAGAAGTTCCAGCGCAGGACGACATTGTCGACTTCGTTCGACAGGTAGGGATAGCGTTCCTTGATGATCTTCAGCCAGACCAGCAGTCGGCCGATATCCAGCGCCGAAGTGCCCAGCTCGCCCGGCTTGTTGGCGTAATCCACCCGCTCGCCGGTCTTGGTGTTGTAGGCCTTGTTCGGCAACTTGCCCTGCGACAGTTTCAGCCCGCGCAGGGTGGCCAGGACCTTTGTCGCGCGGCGGTCGAACTCGCCCCGGTCGATCACGCCCAGCTCATGCGCCGAAACCAGCGCCGACAGATAGGACGCCGTGTCCCACATGGTGGCCGAGGGGAAGTTGCCCACCGCGTTCACGAGGCCCGTGTCGGGCTGATAGGCGTCGACGAAATAGGACCAGGCGGTTTCCGCCATGGCGCGTTCCTGCGCCGTCAATGCGCCATGGCGGCCGAAGGGAAGGGCGGGATCAAAGGCCGGTGCGGCGGGGATGGTGGCAGAGACCTGTGCCAGCGGGCCAGCGGCCAGCCAGCCCGCCGCCACCGGCAGGGCCGCCCCGCAGCCCAGAAGGGCCAGGACCAGCGCCGCCTTTTGCACCCGGTTTGCCATCGTCCTTCCCCTCGCGTTCCGGCTCAGGCGGCCAGCGCGCGCAGCGCAGCGGCGCTGTCGGGCTGGATCGGGAAGATCTGGTCCATCCGCGTCAGCCGGAAGATCTGGGCGACCTTCTCGCTCATCCCGCAGAGGATCATTTCGCCGCGCATCCCGATGCGCTTGAGCAGGCTGACCAGCGCGCCGATGCCCGAACTGTCGACCTCGGTGACCTGATGCAGGTCGATGACGATGCGGCTGTGGCCGCCCTCGATCAGGTCAAGGATGCTGCGACGAAACTGGGTGGCGTTGGTCGCGGTCAGTTCGGCGCAATCGGCGGCGATCAGGGTGATGCGTTCTGCGGTCTGGTCGAGGGTGAACATTCTGAACCTGCTGGCGTAAGGGGGTGGGGCCGAAACTGTGGCGCTGTGCCCATAATCTGCCTGCGAAAAGGCCATTCGCGCCAATGGGCAAAGGGGCATATCCCCTATCCCGACGGATAGGCCGCCATGCCAAAGGGTTGCCGGATGATGCCCCGGGGCGGCGGTCGCCGTTTCCGATTGCTCCGCGCCGCAGAAGGCCCCATCTTGCGCGCATCCGCCGAACCGCGCCGCCTGGCCCCGGATGCCGAATGGACCTGTACGAAAGCCGCCTGGCCATCAGCACTTTCCTGTTCGCAGCATCGCCGGCCGAGCCGGTCGATCTGGCCTTCGTCTTTTGCAGCCCGACGATCAGCAGCCTTCAGCCCGCGCTGGATCTGTATCGCGCGGGCCTGACCCGAAGGCTGCTGATCACCGGCGCGGGCAGGGCTGTCGACGGCTCCGAGGAATGGTTCTTCTACCGCCGTCACGCCCTTGAGGCGGGCCTGCCCGAAACGGCTCTTCTGGTGGAAAAGACCGCCCGCAACACGATGGAGAACGCCGAGCTGGGCGCGGCGCTCATCGCGCGCGAGATCGGCTGGGCCGGTCTGCGCAGCCTGGCCGTCTGCGCCAAGCCCTTCCATATGCGCCGCGCGCTGATGACCCTGCGCCGCCATGTGCCGCCCGGCCTGCGCCTGATCGCCCGGCCGCCCGCAGACCCCGGCGATCTGTCGGCAACGACCTGGTGGCAGACCGAACAGGGGCGGCAGCGCATATTCGCCGAATTGGGCAAGATCGGCGAATATGCCCTGAAAGGCGATCTGGGCGATGTCTGATCGCCTGCGCCTGCATCTGCTGGGCATCGGCGGCAGCGGCATGTTGCCCCTGGCGCTGCTGCTGGGCCAGGCGGGCCATGCGGTCAGCGGCAGCGACGACCATTGTGCCCCGGCGCGTCTGGCCCGGCTGGTGGCGCAGGGGATCGCGCTGTCCCCCGGTGCCGATCCGGTCCGTGCCGGGACGGTGGATCGCCTGGTGGCCAGCCCGGCCATTCCGCGCAGCCATCCGGCCCTGCGCGCTGCGCGACGCGCGGGCGTCGCGGTCAGCAGCCGCGCCGAAGAGCTTGCGGCGCTGATCGCCGGACGGCGCGCGGTCTGCGTCGCGGGCAGTCATGGCAAATCCACCACCACCGCCATGCTGATCCATATCCTGACGGCAGCGGGCCACGGCGATTTCGGCTATATGCTGGGCGCGGATTTTGCCGATCCGGACCAGCCCCCCGCCCGGCTGGGCGCGGCCGACGCGCCCTTCGTGACCGAGGCCTGCGAGGCCCATGGCGCGCTGGATGTCTGGCGGCCCTGGCGGGCGATCCTGACCGGTCTTGATGACGAACATGCCGATCACTATGGCGGCACGGAGGGTCTGCACCGGGCCTTCGCGGCCTTCGTTGCCCGCGTCCCGGCCGAGGGCGGGCTTCTGGTCTGCGGCGACGATCCGGCCAGTGCCGATCTTCTGCCCCGGGCCCGGTGCCCGGTCCTGACCTATGGTCTCGATCCCGGGAACGGCTTGCGCGGCATCCGGACCGGCCCCGCAAGCTGCAAGGTCGATCTGCACGGAGAGGAGATCGGGGCGCTTGCCCTGGCCGTGCCGGGGCAACACAATCTGCGCAACGCGCTGGGCGCGCTGGGCATGGCGATGCAGCTGGGGGTCGGCTTCGACCTGGCGGCGGCGGCGCTGGCCAGCTTTCCCGGCATCGCCCGCCGTCTTCAGCGGCTTCAGACCCGGGGCGGGTTTCACCTGTTCGACGATTTCGCCCATCACCCGGCCGAGATCACCGCCGCGCTGCACACCCTGCGTCAGACCGCGCCGGGGCGGCTGATCGCGATCCTTGAGCCGCAATTGCACAGCCGGGTCCGCCGCCTGGCCCCGCAATTCGCCCGGGCGCTGGCGCTGGCGGATCGCAGCTACATCCTGCCCGTGGCCGGATTGGGCGAGGCCGGGCCCGAGGGCGGGGCGGATGCGGCGCTACACGACGCCTGCCGGGCCGCAGGGCTTGATTTCCGCCCTGTCGCCGGTGGCGAGGCGCTTTTGCGCGATCTGGGGCGGGGCCTGCAGGCGGATGACACGCTGGTCGTCATGGCCGGGGCCGACGGGGCCGGTCTGGCGCCGCGCCTTGCCGGGGCGCTGGCGCCGCCCGGCGGCGCGCCCGCAAGCCTGCACTTGGGCGAGCAGCGCCCGCCGCCGCCCGATCTTCTGCTGCTGGTCGGCCGCCATGCGCGCGAAAACCCCGCCGCGCCCGCGGTTGAAATGGGCCATCGCAGCCTGGGTTATGCCGCGCTGCTGGCGCGGGCGGATGCGCTGTGCCAGGCCCTGCGCGCGGCGGGGGGCGGTCCGGGTGAAAGCGTTGGGGTTTGCCTCGGCCGGTCGGTGGATCGCGTGACCGCCTTTCTGGCCTGCCTGCGGCTGGGCGCGGTCTTCGTTCCCCTGGACCCGGCCCTGCCGCAAGAGCGGCTGGCATTCATGCTGGCCGTGGCGGGGGTGCGCCGGGTGATCGTGAACGCGGCCAGCCCGGCCCTGCCCGGGGCGGAGCTGACCTTCGTCTCCTGCGGCACCCTGCCGGAACCGGCGGGCGATCCGCCCCCCGGCCAGCCGCGGCACCCCCCCGGCCCCCAGGAGGCCGCCTATATGATCTTCACCTCCGGCACGACCGGAGAGCCCAAGGCGGTCGAGGTGTCGCGCGGCGCGCTGGCCAATTACGCCGTCGCGGCGGCGGACAGGTTCCAGATCGGCCCCGGTGCCCGGGTCTCGCTGATCAGCGGGTTCGGCTTCGACGTCTCGGTCGGCGACATGGCCATGACGCTGGCGGCGGGGGCCTGTCTCGTGTGCCCCACCGATCTGCAAGCGGTCCCCGGCCCGCCGGTCGGGCGTTTCATCGCCGAGGCGCGGCTGACCCATCTATCGCTGACGCCATCGGCCCTGGCGATCATTCCCGCCGCGCCCCTGCCGCATCTGACCCATGTCATCGTCGCGGGCGAGGCCTGCCCGCCCGCACTGGTCGACCGCTGGGGCAGGGGGCGGCGTTTCCTGAACGCCTATGGTCCCACCGAAGCCACGGTCGAGGCGCTGGTCTCGCCCTGCCTGCCGGGCGCGCCGGTCGGCATCGGCTGGCCGATGGACAATATGGGCGCCTGCCTGATGACCGAGGACCTGCGCCTTGCCGCCCCGGGCGAGGCCGGAGAGCTGTGCCTGTTCGGGGCGGGGCTGGCCATCGGCTATCGCGGCCAGCCCGCACTGACCGCGCAGCGCTTTCCCACGGTTTCGCTTCCCGGTCTTGGACCGACCCGCATCTACCGCAGCGGTGATCTGGCGCGGGTCGGGGCGGATGGCGGCTTGGTCTATCTGGGCCGGATGGACGGGCAGCTCAAGGTCAACGGCCATCGCGTCGAACCGGGCGAGGTCGAGGCCGCGCTCTGCGATCTGCCCGAGATCGCCGAGGCGGCGGTGTCGCTGGTCGCTGCCGAAGCGGGACGCGACCGGCTGATCGCCCATCTTGTCCTGCGCGACGGCTCGGGCGCGCCCGATCCGCTGGCGCTCCGCGCCGCGCTGCGCCAGCGCCTGCCCTCCTATATGGTGCCGCAGTGGTTCCTGCCCGTGCCGGACCTGCCGCGCAACGCCAATGGCAAGCGCGACCGCAGTGCCTTGCCGCTGCCGCCGCAGCTGGCGCAGCCTGCCGCGGCCCGCCGGGCCGGCACGGCGACCGAGGCCCGTCTGATGGCGCTGGTCGATCATCATGCCGGTCCCGGCGCGGTGACGGGCACGCGCGACAGCCTGCAAGAGGCGGGGCTGGATTCGCTTTCCATGGCCAATCTTCTGTTCGCCGTCGAAGAGGCCTTTGCCATCACTCTGGACGGCGATTTCGAGGCGAGCTTCGACACGGTCGAGGTTCTGGCCCTGATGGTCGAAGCGCGGCTGGCGGCGGGGCAGGCCGACCCGGGCGCCTCCGGTCAGGCCCAGGCCCTGGCGGCGCGGCTGGTGCCGCATCTTGCCCAATGGCCCGGCCGCCGCCTTGGCCGGGCGGGCCTGGTGCGCAGCCTTGCCGGGGCCGCCGCTGCCGCCCCGCAGGCAAACCTATTCTGGGTCTTCCAGTCCGGGCAGGAACTGGCGCAGCTGAGCGCGGCCCTGGACGACGCGCTTTGCCTTTACGGCCTGCGCTCGGGCCATCTGGCGCTGGATTACACGCCCGAGACGCTGGCGGCGCTGGGCCGGCTTTACGCCGATGAGATCGCCTCGGTCGCGCCCTCCGGCCCGCTGGTCCTGGGCGGCAACTGCCAGGGCGGGCTGGTGATCCGCGAGGCGGGGCTGGAACTGATGCGGCAGGGCCGGGAGGTCACGCTGACCATCCTCATGGAGCAGGGCCGGTTCCATAACTATCCGGCGCCAACCTTGCTGATCTTCGGGGCGGGCAGCTATCTTAACCCTTACGGCCAGATCGCGGGGCCCGAGCAGGTGTTCCGCACCGCCTATCCCGCCGGTCACGCGGTCGAGATCATTCCGGGCGCCCACGGCCAGTATTTCGCGTCCGACGCCGTCGGGGCGCTGGCCGCCGCGATCCTGCGCCATCTTGATCCGCAGGGGCGCGCGCCGGAACTGCCACGCCGGACGCCGGGTGCCGATCCGGCACCGGATGTCCTTTTCCAGACCTGACATGCCCGCGCCCCTCCTTGACACCCAGCGGCGCCTAAGCGCGCGGGCCCGGTCCCTTATCGGTGCCGCCCATCGCCACTGGCAAAGGCTGCGGCGCGCTGGAGGGGCCGGCCTCGGCCTGACGCGCGGCCTTCTGGCCTATCCCGCCGCCTGGTTTGGCCCCCGACAGCCGCCCGACGAAATCGCCGCTGCGGTGGCGGAACTGCTGATGCTGGGCTTTCATGGTGCCACTGTGGGCTCTTTCACGGCGCGGCTTCTGGCAAGGCAGGTCCGGCGGGGCGAGGTGGGTGGCGTCTTCTTCGTGTCGCAGAACATCGGCACCCGCGCCGATGTCGCAGCCCTCCTCGGTCTGTTCCGGGCGGGCGCGGCCCGGCCACTGATCGCCATCGACCATGAGGGCGGGGTGGTCCAGCGCCTGACCCCGGCGCATGGCTTCACAAGGCTGCCCTCGGCCCGCGACATGGCCCGCAGCCTGACGCCCGAGGAGGCGCGGCAGATCTACCTGAAGGCAGGCCGGGAACTTTCGGCGCTGGGGTTCAATGTGAATCTTGGCCCCGTGCTTGATCTTGACGATCCGGCGAATGCGGCCATCGGGCGGCCGCTGCGATCCTATGGCACCGACCCCGACCGCATCGCCGCCTATGCCGGGGCCTTTGTCAGTGGTTTTGGCGATGCGGGCCTGCTTTGCGCCGCCAAGCATTTTCCCGGCCATGGCCGCTCGCCGGGCGACAGCCATCACGTCATCGCCGACATCACCGCGCGCTGGAGCGAGGCGGACCTGGCCCCCTTCGCCCGGCTGATCGCTTCGCCCGATTGCCCGGCAATGGTGATGACCGGCCATTTGCGCCATGACGGGCTGTCGCCCGACGGGCGGCCCGCCTCGGTCTCGGCGGCCATAGTGACGGGTCTTCTGCGGCAGGACCTGGGCTATCGGGGCGTCGCGATGACCGACGATCTCGACATGGATGCGCTGCGTCGCACGATGGGGCGGCGCGCGGCCTTCGTACAGGCGATCGCCGCCGGGAATGACCTGATCCTGATCCGGAACCTGTTTGACTATGACCCGGCGCTGCCCCGCCGCGCCTTGCGCTGGGTGCGCCGCGCCATTGCAAGCGGCAGTCTGACCGAGGCGCAGGTTCTGGCTGCGGCCGCCCGGGTGCGGGCGGCGCGCCGGCAGGCCTGGCAGGCCTAAGCCTGCCGCATCAGCGCGGCGTCGACCCGGCCCGGCCCCGGCGCTTGGCGGCCAGACCCATCGCGGCAATCGCGCCGCCCAGCAGCAGGCCCGCCGCGGGCAGTGGCACAGGGGCGGGCGGCAGGTCGCGCACCGCGAAACTGGCCAGCAGCAGCGCCGAGTTCGACGCTTCTTCCATCGTCCAAAGCTCGTCGAAAGGCAGCCCATCCCGCAGGAAGCCCGACAGGGTCAGTGTGTAGACCTGATTGCCGAAAGTGAATTCCTGCGTCAGGGTGGGGTTGACCGTGGCCATAACGCGGTCGGCGCAGCCGTTCGCGTTCACCCCCTGACCATTGGCGCCACCATCGGCGCAGGTCGGGGCAAGGTTGTTCGTTTCGAGATGCGAGAAATCGAAGACCGAATTGAAGGTCTGCTCGGGGCTGCCATCAAACGACACGTTGAAGGACACGCTCAGCTTGATCCCCGAGATCGAACCGCCAGAGACGATAGGGTTGTTGTGATGCGTGAATGTGCCCAGCGCGAAATCCGTGTTCGCCGAGATTGAATTGCTCGAATGGCCGACAAAATCATACCCGCTTTGATGGCCGGCCGGGCTGTAGAACGGCACGCCCCAGCCGACCGAGCTGGTGCCAAGGCCCGTCAGATTGGAAGGGTTGCCGGTGGCGTCGCCCCAGGTGCCGGTGACATCCTGAAGCGAGATGGTCGCTGCACCGGCGGAACCGGCAGCGATTGTGCCAAGGGAAACTGCAAGAACCTGTAGAACTTTCACCGTACCAAACTCCACTTGCACCCGGGACCGCCAGAACCGCGCGGCAGAAGAAAAGGGTGCGTCACAAACTATCTGCAATTGTGCCACCATTTTTCCCTAAACTCGAGTGATCGCCGCTGAATTGCCATAAAACGGAGATTGACGGCAAAAGTTCCGCGTCAACTTGGTGAATGTTGCTGTGACCGCGACAGATCTGCCCCGGACTTCAGTGAAATGTGGCTTTTATCTGACCAAGAGCGGATGACAAGTGAGTCGCAGCGCGACCCGGCTGTCCAAGATCGGCCCTGGCCTGCGGGGTGGGCTGGATCGGCATCCAGCCAAGAAAAAGGCCCGCGCTTGGCGCGGGCCTTGCTTGTTTCCCGGCCCATCAGGGCCAGATTTCTTTGGGTCAGACCTTGCGGCGCTTGCGCGCGACCGCTCCCATGCCGACCAACGCGATGCCCAGCAGGCCGCCGGCGGCAGGCAGCGGAACGGCGGCGGGCGGCGAAAGCTCGCGGACCGAGAAGTTCGCCACGAGCAGGGCCGAGTTCTCAGCTTCTTCCGTGGTCCAGAAATCGGTGAAAAGCTGGCCCTGATGCAGGAAGCCCGAAAGGTTCAGCGTATAGATCATGTTGCCATAGGTGAATTCTTCCGAGAGTCCCGCATTCGTCGACGCAGACACGCGGTCGGCGCAGCCATTCACGTTGACACCCTGACCGCCCGTGCCGCCATCAGCGCAGGGGCTGGCGTTGTTGGTCGTCTCCCAATGCGTGAAGTCGAAGACGGTCTTGATGATCTGGCTCGGGTTGCCGTCGAAGGACACGGCGAAGGACACCGACAGCTTGGCGCCGGTGATCGAGCCGCCCGACGCGATCGGATTGTTGTGATGGGTAAAGACCCCCAGCACGAAATTCGTGTCGATGGCGATGGCGTTGTTCGACTGGCCCTCGAAATCATAGCCGCTCTTGGGGTCGTTCGGGCTGTAGAACGGTGTGCCCCAGCTGATCGAATTCGTCCCCTGACCCGTCAGGTCGACCGGCGTTCCGGTCACATCGCTCCAGGTGCCGGCAACATTGGTCAACGACAGGGTCGCTGCAAAGGCCGAGGCTCCGGCGAAGGCGGTCGCTGCGCTGAATGCCGCCGCAAAAATACCAAAATGCTTCATCATTTACCCTTTCACGTTGGCACCCCGACCGTCCTGTCACTGGGGTTGGAGTGATCTAAGTCAAGCCACGGACGGCATTTTTCTCTAATGCAACTTGATCATATAAGAAAGACTTTTCGCCCTCGGAAAGCCGCAATTCAGGCCGTATTTTTGGGGTGGATGCCAAAATGACGACAGAATTCTGGTCAGGGCTGCGATGGTCTATGCGCTTTCCCGCAGCGGGAGAGTGTCGGGAAACAATGACGATGTGGTGGGGGTCGCTGTCCGCAAACGGATTCGTCCGGCAGGGAGAAGCTCTGCCGGCATCAATGCAGGGCTTGGCGCGGGGCGCGGCAACAGCACCGCGCCCGCCCTTGGGTTAATGGTTCAGCTTGCGCCGAACTGCTGTTCCACCGACCTGCGGTGCTGCGCGTAGGACGCATCCGACCGCGAGATCAGCGTATAGAACATCGGCACCACGAACAGCGTGAAGCAAGTGCCAATCACCAGACCTGTAAAGATCACCAGACCCATGGCCTGGCGCGCCGCCGCCCCCGCGCCCTCGGCGATGATCAGCGGCACAACGGCCAGCGCCATGGCGGCGGTGGTCATCAGGATCGGCCGCAGCCGGGTTTTCGCCGCCGCGACGATGGCGGCGTGGCGGTTCAGCCCATGGTCCTCGCGTTGCTGGTTGGCGAATTCCACCATCAGGATGCCATGCTTGGTGATCAGCCCGATCAGCGTGATCAGCCCGACCTGGGTGTAGATGTTCAGGGTTGAGATCCCGAAATACAGCGGCAGCACCGCGCCAAAGATCGACAGCGGCACCGACATCATGATGATGAATGGGTCGCGGAAGCTTTCGAACTGCGCCGCAAGTACGAGATAGATCACGATCAGCGCCGCGCCGAAGGCCAGAAGGATCGTGTTGCCCTCGGTCTTCTCCAGCCGCGACTGGCCGGTATAGTCGATGAAGAACCCGTCCGGCAGCGTCTCGGCCGCGATCCGCTCCAGCTCGGCCAGCGCCACGCCGGTCGACAGGCCGATCATCGGCATGGCCGACAACGTCGCGGAATTGAGCTGGTTGAACTGCTCGATCGCCGCCGCGGTCACGCCCGGATCCAGCGACACGACCGAGGACAGCGGCACCATCTGCCCCGAGGACGAGCGGACGAAGAACTGCGCCAGCTTCTCGGGATTGTCGCGCCAGTCCTTAGGCACCTGGGTGATCACGTCATAGCTGTTGGAATCGCGGTCGAATTGCGCCACCGCGCCTCCGCCGACCAGAAGGCCCAGCGTATTGCCGATCTCCGAGACCGAGACGCCCAGCTGCGCCGCGCGGTCGCGGTCGATGGTGATGCGCACCTGCGGCGCATCGAAGGCCAGGCTGTTCTGCACCACGATGAACTGGCCCGACTGCATGGCCTTGGCGGTGATCTCGTCGGCCACCTCGGCCACGCGCTCGGGACCGTAGATCGACTGGATCACCATGGAAATCGGCAGGCCGCCCCCGGCGCCCGGCAGGCTGGGCGGGGCGAAGGCATAGCCCTGCAGGCCCGGTGCGCCGTCCAGGATGCCCTGGATCTCGGCCTGGATCTCGGCCTGGCTGCGCGTGCGCTCGGACCAGTCCTTCAGGGGCCAGATGTAGAAGCCGGTATTCGCCGACCCACCCATGCCCGCGACCGAGAACGAAGTCTGCGCCTCGGGAATGTCGGCGGTTCGCTTGCCGATTTCCTTTGTGAAGGCATCGGTATAGTCAAGCGTGGCATAGCGCGGCCCGTTCAGGATGGCGAAAAGCGCACCCTGATCCTCTTCAGGCGCAAGCTCGGACGAGGTGTTCAGGAACATGAACACCGTGCCGCCCAGCAGCGCCACCACCATCAGCAGTGTGACCGGCCGGTAATCCAGCGACGAGGACACCCGCCGTTCATACCAGTTCGCCAGCCCGTTCAGCGTGCGGTCGACGATGCGCTGGAAGCGGCCCGGTTCGCCATGGCTCAAAAGCCGCGACGACATGGCCGGGGTGATCGTCAGTGCCACCACGCCCGAGATCACCACCGACCCTGCAAGGGTCAGCGCGAATTCGGTGAACAGCGATCCGGTCAACCCGCCGGTAAAGGCCAGCGGCGCCAGAACGGCGGCCAGCGTGATCGTCATGGCGATGACCGGGCCGGTGATTTCCTTCATGCCGGTGATCGCGGCGCGGGCGGGCGACTGGCCCTCGTCGATATGGCGGTGGATGTTCTCGACCACGACGATGGCGTCATCGACCACCAGACCGATGGCCAGAACCATGGCCAGAAGCGTCAGAAGGTTGATCGAATAGCCCAGCATCAGCATCACCGCGCAGACGCCGATCAGCGACAGCGGAATTGTGACGATGGGCATCAGCACCGACCGGAACGAACCAAGGAACAGCAGGATCACCACGACGACGATCGCCACCGCCTCGCCGATGGTCTTGAACACCTCGTCGATCGAGGCCGAGATCGTCTCGGTCGAATCGTAGACCATGGTAATCGACATGCCCGCGGGCAGCGTCTCGCGCAGCGCGGGCAGGGCGGCCAGCACATTCGCCGCCACATCAAGCTGGTTGTCGCCCGGCGCGGGCACGATGCCGATGAAGGTGCCCGGTTCGCCGCCGAAGGTCACGATCGCATCGGTCGATCCCGAGGCCAGCTCGATCCGCGCCACGTCGCGCAGCCGCACCGTGCCATTCGCGCCCTGCACCAGCGGCAGGGCGCCAAAGGCCTCGGCCGATTGCACGGTGGAATCCAGCGTCAGCGAATAGGCGAAATATTCGTTCTCGGTCTTGCCGGGGGCCGACAGGAAGTTCGACGCCCGGATCGCGCCAAGCACTTCGGACGCGGTCACCCCGCGCGCTGCCAGTTGCAGCGGGTCCAGCCAGATCCGCATCGCATATTCGGCCCCGCCCAGAATCTCCATCTGCGCCACACCGTCGATATTCGTCACCCGTGGCGTCACCACGCGTTCCAGATATTCGGTCAACTGCTCGGACGACATGTTGGGGTTCTGCACCGCCAGATACATCAGCGCGAAGGTCTCGCCAGTGCCCTTCTGGATCACCGGGTCTTCCGCATCCGAGGGCAATTGCCCGCGCACCTGCTGCACTTTCGACATCACCTCGGTCAGCGCGATGTCTGGGTCCGCCCCAAGTTTCATCTGCACCGTCACGACCGATGCCGAAGGCCGCGAGGCGGTGGTGACATAGTCGATATGCTCGGTCGTCGACACGGCCGAGGCGATGGGGGCGGTGATGAAACCCTGGATCAGATCCGGCGCCGCGCCGGGATAGACCGTGGTGACCGTGATCACCGTCTCCTCGACTTCCGGGTATTGCCGCACCGGCAGGTTCACGACCGAGGCCAGACCCAGAAACAGGATCAGCGCGGCCAGCACGGTCGACAAGACCGGGCGGCGGATGAAGATTTCAGAAAATCCCATGAAGCGCGTCCCTTATTCTTCCGCCGGCGCGTCAAGCGCGACGGAATTGTCGATCTTGACCTTGCCGCCCGAGGCCAGCCGGTTCTGCCCCGAAGTGACGATCTGGTCGCCGCCCGCCAGACCCTTGACCACCTCGATCATCCCGCCCGACCGGCGGCCCAGCGTCACGAACACCTGTTCGACCTTCAGCTCATCCGCCGTCTCGCCGGGCCGGATCACATAAACGCTGTCGCCGTAAAGCGTGGAGGTGACGGCGGTCTGCGGCACGGCGATCACGCCTTCCTCCTTCGGCAGCGCGATGCGCACGCGCAGGAACTGGCCGGGAAGCAATTCACCCGAGGGGTTCTCCACTTCGGCGCGGACCGAGATCAGGCGCGAATTGGCGTCGACCTGCGGTTCGATGCCGATGATCCTGCCCGTCGCGCTGAACCCGCCCACTTCCGAAGTGACCGCGACGGTGCCGCCCATGGTCAGCGCCGCGATCTGCTGTTCGGGAACGCTGAAATCCACCCGCATACGTGACAGGTCCTGAAGCGTGGCAAAGACCGTGCCGGGCGTGACGTATTGGCCGACCTCGATCCGCGGAATGCCCACCGTGCCCGCGAAGGGGGCGGTCAGTTTCTTGTTGTCCACAGTGGTCTTGGCCGAAGCGACCTGCGCGCGCGCCGCTTCAAGCTGCGCTTCTGCCGCTTCCAGCGTATTGGCCGCGCCAACGCCGCGATCGGTCAGGGTGCGGGCACGGTTGGTCTCGGCCTGGGCCACGCTCATCGCGGCTTCGGCCGCGGCCAGCGCCGCGACTTCGCTGTCATCGTCGATCTGCACCAGGGGCTGGCCCAGGTCGACCACGTCATTTGCCTTGAACAGGATCTCGCGCACCGTCCCGCTTGAGGCGATGGACAGATCCACGCCGCTGGTCGCCAGCGCGGTGCCGATGGCGTCGATCCCCGGCTCCCATGTCACCGGCTCCAGCGTCTGGGCCGTCACCGGCACCGGCGGCGGCACCATGTTGCCCAGATATTGCGCGATCATGTCGTCGCGGAAGAACTTGAACCAGACGATGCCGCCAACGATCAGCCCCAGAAGGACAATGGCAATCAGAAGACGTTTGAACATCGCGAAACTCCGGCAGCAGGGGGCAAGAACAGCCCGCCCGCGCGGGCGCGCAGGAGAGGCCAGCTTCCTGCCTGCGGTAAGGTGACGCGGCAGTCAACTGGCAAAGCCGCAGATGTTGCGGGGTCCGGCCATGAATTTCCGCACATTGAATATGGGAAAACGCTTCTAAGCCCGCCAGTCGGATGGCAGATCCGGCGGTTTCCGGGTCGCCCCTTTACAAATTCGATTGTTTGAATATATATCAGCCCGAACCCGGGTTCTCCCCCGCTGTCCATTTCCGAACGGGGCCGTCATGCGCGCCACTTCCGCCGTCCTTTGCCTGCTTCTCGCTTCCGCCCCGCTTCCCGCGCGGGCCGAGACCCTTGGCCTGACCCTTAAGCCCGTCACCGACTGGAAGGCCGTCTTCGGCCGGGTCGAGGCGCGCGACCGCCTGCCCGCCCGGGCCCGCCTGGGCGGCACGCTGGTTGAACTGACCGTCAGCGAGGGCGATATCGTCACGGCGGGGCAGGTGCTGGGCCGGATCGAGGACCAGAAACTGACCTTCCAGCTTTCCGCCCTGCGCGCCCAGACCAAGGCGCTTCAGGCCCAGCTTGCCAATGCCGAGACCGAATTGAAACGCGGCGAGGAACTGCTCGCGCGCGGCGTCACCACCGCCCAGCATCTCGACGCGCTGCGCACGCAGGTCGATGTCCTGAAAGGCCAGATCGCCGCGCTGGACGCCCAGGCCCAGGTCATATCCCAGCAAGAGGCCGAGGGCGCCGTCCTTGCCCCGGCGGCGGGCCGCGTCCTTGACGTGCCCGTGGCGCAGGGCGCGGTGATCCAGCCCGGCGAGGAAGTGGCGCTTCTGGGCGGCGGCGGTATCTTCCTGCGCCTCTCCATCCCCGAGCGCCATGCCGACGCGCTGCAGGAAGGCGATGCCATCCGCATCGAGACCGCCGCAGGCACCGCCGAGGGGCGGCTGGAAAAGGTCTATCCGCTGATCGAGAATGGCCGCGTCCTCGCCGATGTCGCCGTTGACGGCCTGCCCGACCGCTTCTTCGACGCCCGCGTGCTGGTGCGCCTGCCGCTGGCCCGGCGCGAGGCGCTGCTTGTGCCGGAAACCGCGCTCGTCGCCCGCGCGGGCCTTGATTTCGTCGCCGTGCAAGACGGCGAGGCCACGTCTTTCCGCGCCGTGGTTCCCGGCGAGCGCCATGAGGAGGGGGGGCTGGTCCAGGTGGAAATCCTGTCCGGCCTCCAGCCCGGCGACCTGATCGTCACCGATCCGGCCAATCTTCCCGCCAGCCTTCCCATTCCGGAGGGCAGCCATGACTGACACTCCGCGCAAGGCCCCGCTTGGCATCGCAGGGGGCCTGACCCGGGGCTTCATCGCTTCGGCCCTGACGCCCCTGTTCATTCTTGCCGCCCTGGCGGCGGGCCTTGTCGCGCTGGTCAGCCTTCCGCGCGAGGAAGAGCCGCAGATCTCGGTCCCGCTGGTCGACATCCAGGTCCAGGCCCAGGGCCTGCGCGCCGAAGATGCGGTCAAGCTGGTCACCGAACCGCTGGAAGGCATCGTCAAGGGGCTGAACGGCGTGGATCACGTCTACAGCCAGACCCAGGACGACGCGGTCATGGTCACCGCCCGGTTCAAGGTCGGCACCCGCGCCGAAGACGCCATCCTGCGCGTGCATGAAAAGCTGCGCGCCAACATCGACCGCCTGCCGGTCGGCATTCCCGAACCCCTGGTCATCGGCCGCGGCATCGACGATGTGGCGATCCTGGCCCTGACGCTCTCCGCCGCGCCGGGGCAAGAGATCGCCGCGGGCGACCTGACCCGCATCGCCCGCGCCGTGCAGACCGATCTGGCCAAGACCGACGAGGTCGGCCTGACCTATCTGGTGGGCGAGGCGCCCGACGCGATCCGCATCGCGCCCGACCCCGACCGGCTGGCCCTCTATGGCGTCACGCTACAACAGCTGGCCGCCAAGGTGGCGCAGGCCAACCGCACGCTCTCGACCGGCAAGCTGCGCGATGGCGGGCAGGCGGTGGACCTTGTGGCCGGCCAGACCCTTCAGGCCCCGGCCGAGGTGGCGGGCCTGCTGATCACCACCCGCGACAACCGCCCGGTCTATGTCTCGGACGTGGCGCAGGTCTCCTATGTCCCCGACACATCGGACCATATCGTCGCGCAACTGACGCGCGGGGCCGATGGCAGCCTGCAGCGCAGCCCGGCCGTCACCCTTGCCATCGCCAAGCGGGCAGGGGCCAATGCCGTCATCGTGGCCGAAGACCTGCTGCACCGGGTCGAGGCGCTGAAAGGCACCACCATCCCCGACAGCGTGACCGTCACCGTCACCCGCGACTATGGCGAGACGGCGAACGAGAAAGCCAATGAACTGCTGTTCCACCTTGGCCTTGCCACCGTCTCGATCATTCTTCTGGTCTGGCTGGCCATCGGCTGGCGCGAGGCGCTGGTCGTCGCCATCGTCATCCCGGTCACCATCCTTCTCACCCTCTTCGCCGCCTGGGCCATGGGCTATACGCTGAACCGCGTCAGTCTCTTCGCCCTGATCTTCTCGATCGGCATCCTGGTCGATGACGCCATCGTGGTGATCGAGAACATCGCCCGCCACTGGGCCATGGCCGATGGCCGCGGCCGGTCGGCGGCGGCGGTGGACGCGGTGGCCGAGGTCGGCAATCCCACCATCGTCGCCACGCTGACCGTCGTGGCCGCGCTTCTGCCCATGTTGTTCGTGTCGGGACTGATGGGCCCCTACATGTCGCCCATCCCGGCCAATGCCAGCGCCGCGATGATCTTTTCCTTCTTCGTCGCCGTGATTGTCACCCCCTGGCTGATGATCAAGATCGCGGGCCGCGCCAAACTGGCGGGCCATGGCGATCATGGCGCCATCCCCGGCGGCGCGCTGGGCCGCGCCTATGCTGCCGTCGCGCGGCCCATCCTTGCCAGCCGGGCCCGCGCCCTGACCTTCCTTCTGGCCACCGTGGTCCTGTCCTTCGGCTCGCTCGCGGCGCTTTACACCAAGGACGTGACGGTCAAGCTTCTGCCCTTCGACAACAAATCCGAACTCTCGGTGATGATTGACCTGCCCGAAGGCGCCACGGTCGAGGCGACCGACCGCGTCGCGCAGGATGTGGGCCGGGTGGCGCTGGCCTTGCCCGAGGTACTCTCGGTGCGCACCCATGCCGGCACCGCCGCGCCCTTCAACTTCAACGGCCTCGTCCGCCACTATTTCCTGCGCAATCAGCCGCAACTGGGCGAGGTGGAAATCCTGCTCTCGCCCAAGGGCGACCGCGCCCGCACCAGCCATGACATCGCGCTCGACCTGCGCCAGCGGCTTGCCGCCATCGCCGCGCCGGAAGGCACCGTCCTGAAAACGGTCGAGCCGCCCCCCGGTCCGCCCGTGATCGCCACCCTTCTGGCCGAGGTCTATGGCCCCACGCCCGAGGCCCGCCGCGCGGCGGCAACCAGGATCCGGCAGGCCTTTGAAAGCGTGCCCTTCATCGTCGATGTCGATGACGGTTTCGGCACCCAGGCCCGCCGCCTGCGCGCCAGCCTTCTGCCGGACGAGCTGGAATTCTTCGGCGTGCAGGAACAGGATGTCTTCGACACGCTGGCCTGGCTCAACGCCGGCACCACCGTCGGCTACAGCCATCGCGGCGCGGGCCGCCTGCCCATTCCGCTGCAACTGGACCTGCCGAAATCCGCCAAGGTTCTGGACGAAAGCTTCCTCACCACGCCCATCCCCGCCAATACCCTGCCCGGCGCGCGCGGCGTGGTCGAACTGGGCGACGTGATCGCCGTCACGGAAGAACGCGCCAGCTACCCGGTCTTCCGCCACAATGGTCGCGCGGTCGAGATGGTGACGGGCGAGCTTGCAGGCGATTTCGAAGCGCCGCTTTACGGCATGCTCGCCGTGTCCGAGGCGCTTGATGGCATGGACTGGGGGCCCGGCGAAAAGCCGGTCGTCAGCCTGCATGGCCAGCCGCAGGATGAAAGCGCGGTCACGCTTCTGTGGGATGGCGAATGGGAAGTGACCTGGGTCACGTTCCGCGACATGGGGGCCGCCTTCGGCGTGGCGCTTCTGGGCATCTATATCCTTGTCGTCGCGCAATTCGGCAGCTTCCGCCTGCCGCTGGTGATCCTGACCCCGATCCCGCTGACCTTCCTGGGCATCATGGCCGGGCATTGGCTGTTCCACGCCCCCTTCAGCGCGACATCGATGATCGGCTTCATCGCGCTTGCGGGCATCATCGTGCGCAACTCGATCCTGCTGGTCGATTTCATCCGCCACGCCACGCCCCCCGGTCGGCGCCCGGGCGTCGAGGTGTTGATCGAGGCCGGGGCAATCCGCTTCAAACCCATCCTGCTGACCGCGCTGGCCGCCATGATCGGCGCCGTGGTCATCCTCGCTGACCCGATCTTCCAGGGCCTCGCGATTTCGCTGCTGTTCGGTCTGCTCACGTCCACCTTGCTGACCGTGCTTGTCATCCCGGCCATCTACCGCGTGTTCCGCACCGGGGCGGACGCCCATGCCTGATCAGAGGAGGAGACTGAAATGGCACATGTCGTCGTATTGGGCGCCGGACTTGGCGGCGCCATCATGGCCTATGAACTGAAAGACCAACTCAGGCCCGAAGACCGGGTGACAGTGGTCACCAAGGACCCGAAATATCACTTCGTCCCCTCCAACCCCTGGATCGCCGTCGGCTGGCGCGGGCGCGAGGACATCACCGTCGATCTGGCGCCGACCATGGCGAAGAAGGGCATCGATTTCCTGCCGGTCGCCGCCGAGCGCCTGCATCCCGCCGAAAACCGCATCGCGTTGGTCGATGGCCGCTCGGTCAGCTACGACTATCTTGTCATCGCCACCGGCCCCGACCTGGCCTTCGATGAAATTCCCGGCCTCGGCCCCCAGGGGCACACCCAGTCGATCTGCCATATCGACCATGCCGAGGCGGCGCGCGCGGTCTTCGAGAAGCTGGTCGCCAATCCCGGCCCGGTGGTGATCGGCGCCGCGCAGGGCGCAAGCTGCTTTGGCCCGGCCTACGAATTCCTCTTCATCCTGGAAACCGCCCTGCGCCGCGCCAAGGTGCGCGACCGGGTGCCGATGACCTTCGTCACCCCCGAACCCTATATCGGCCATCTCGGGCTGGACGGGGTGGGCGACACCAAGGGTCTTCTGGAATCCCAGATGCGCGAGAAGCACATCAAATGGATGACGAACACCCGGATCAAGCGGGTCGAGGACGGCATGATGTCGGTCGAGGAACTGGCCGAGGACGGCCAGGTCAAGGCCGCGCGCGACCTTCCCTTCGCCTTCTCGATGATGCTGCCCGCCTTCCGCGGCATCGCGCCGGTCACGGGGATCGAGGGGCTTAGCAACCCGCGCGGTTTCACCATCGTCGACAAGCACCAGCAGAACCCGGCCTACCGCAACATCTTTGCCGTCGGTGTCTGCGTCGCCATCCCGCCCATGGGGCCGACGCCCGTGCCCTGCGGGGTGCCGAAGACCGGGTTCATGATCGAATCCATGGTCACCGCCACCGCACATAACATCGGCAATCTCGTCCGCAGCAAGACGCCGGACCGGGTTGGCACCTGGAATGCCGTCTGCCTGGCCGATTTCGGCGACGGGGGCATCGCCTTTGTCGCGCAGCCGCAGATCCCGCCGCGCAATGTCAATTGGTCGTCCAGCGGCAAATGGGTGCATCTCGCCAAGGCGGGCTTCGAGAAATACTTCCTCCGCAAGCTGCGCAAGGGCAGCTCAGAGCCGTTCTACGAAAGCTACGCGCTCAAGCTGCTGGGCATCGACAAGCTCAAACAAACCTCGAAAGGATAGGCGTTCAGATGTCTCTCGACCGTGCCGTGATGGCCTTTGCCGGGGCGATGGTGCTGCTCAGCGTCCTGCTGACGGCCTTCGTCTCGCCGCTCTTCATCTGGTTCACCGTATTCATCGGCGTGAACCTGATCCAGTCTGCCTTCACCGGCTTCTGCCCGGCGGCGATGGTTTTCAAGAAGCTGGGCTTCAAGACCGGCTGCGCTTTCAGCTAGGCCGGACGCGGGGGCGGCGGCGACCTGCCGCCCTCACCGCCCCGGCGCGGCGTCGGGCCGCGCCTATTCCACACCGCCGCACAGTTTCCAGCTCTTCGCCGTCTCTTTCAGATGGCTGACAAAGGCCTGCACCTTGCGGGTGCGATGCAGGTCGACATGGGTGACGATCCACAACGGCGATTCCCATTCCGCCCGGGGCGGCATCACCTCGATCAGTCCGCCCGCCTCGGCGGCGCGATGCGCCGACAGGAAGCCCAGCCCCACACCTTCGCGCAGGCCCTGTTCCAGCGCCTGTGGTTCCGTGGTGCGGAAGGTGCAGCGGTCGCTGCCCACCCTTTCGCGCAGCCAGCGGTAGAAGGGTGCCCGGCTGGCTTCATTGTCGGGCAGGATATAGCGGTGCTGCGGCAGCTCCGCCTCGCTTTGCGGCAGGCCATGCGCATCGGCATAGCTTTGCGAGGCATAGAGCGCCGTCCTGATCCGCACCAAGGGTTGCACCACATTGTCCGGCTCTTCCGGCGCCGACCCCGCCCGGATCGCGACATGCGCCTCGCCGTAATCCAGCCGGAAGACGCGCATATCAGTCAGGAAGCGCACCACGACATCCGGGTAGCGCGCCTGGAAACTGGCCAGCACTGGCACCAGAAGCGAGGACAGGCCGGAAATCGACGTGATCACCAGCTCGCCCCCCACCGTCTCGCCCTGGCCCTTGATCCGGTTGCCAAGCTGGACGAATTGCTCATCCGTGGTCTGCGCCACGGTCAGCAGATCCCGTCCAGATTCCGTCGGCGTATATCCCCGCGCATGGCGCTGGAAGAGCCGCGTCCCCAGCCGCTTTTCCAAAGCGTCGATATGGCGGATCACCGTCGCATGATGCACGCCCAGCACATCCGCCGCACCCGACACGGTGCCCAGCCGCGCCACCTGATAGGCGGTGCGGATCTCGTCCCAGTTTTCCATATCGCAGGTTCCCTGTGCGGTGTCGCACAGAACATGCCCGCTCGCGCGGCGGATGCAAGGGCGGGATTGCCGGGAATCACCGCAAGGCGCAGTCTTTGCCGCAAGAAGCGGCGGGGGCGGGAATGAAAGTGCTGCTGGACAGGCCGGACCGTCTGGTGCTGCGCGACCTGCAATTCGGACTTGGCCTTGCCCTTGCCGCCGTTGTCGCGCTGCCCGCTCTGATGGCCTGGGGCTATTTCCGCAACGGCATCCTTTCGGGCGGGATCATCCTGACCGTCATTGCGCTGATCCTGCTGGTCGGCTGCTTCGGCACATTCGTCCGCCCGATCCTTGTCACGTTCGACCGGCCCGGCAATGTGATCGAAGTGGTCGAGCGCAGCCTGTTCGGCGCCAGGCGTCAGGCCCATGTCCTGCGCCAGTTCCGCGGAGCTTCGGTCGAGGCCAGGGTCATCAAGCGCAAGCCGGGCGAGATGAGGGAATACCGCCACCGCAAGCCCCCGCCCGAACCGCGCGCCTATCGCGCCGTTCTTGTGCATCAGAACGGCCATCATGTGCCCTTGACCGAGATCTATGGCAGCGAGAAAGCCGCCGGAACGGCCGCCGCCGCGATCAACGGCTGGCTCGGGTCTGATCTGATGGTCCAGGCGGGTTAGGGCAGGGGGCCGCGATGCAGGTGATCGAGAAGACCTCCTCCCGCCTGGTCCTGCGCGCCCGCCCGGGCCTGCTGCTTCTGCTGATCGGTGGCCCCTGCCTTGTCCTTGCGCTGATCGCCCTTGCCAAACTGGCGCAGGGCGCGACCGAAGAGGCGGGCAAGGCCGCCCTGGTCGCCGCGCTCATGGCCTTGGCCTTCGCCGTTTTCGTCCGCTGGGAAGAGGTGATTTTCGATCGCGCCTCCGGCGATGTCCTGATCACCAGCCGCGGCCTTCTTGGCCGTCGCGGCAGCCGCCACCCGCTTGACGCGATCCGCAGCGCGCGGATGGAAAGCGACCCCGACGGCGACCGCAGCAAATCCGGCAAACCGCTTGCCCGGCCCGTTCTGGTCACTGCCGAGGGCCGCGTCCTGCCCCTGCGCTGGGCCTATACGGTTGATCCCTCCGACGACGCCGCGGTCAGCGCGATCCGCGCCTGGCTTGCGCCACAACGCGGGAAGAAAGTCAGGGCGGCAAAGCGATGAGCACGCGCCCGGGCTATGCCCTGTCCCGTATCCGCCACCGCGCCCCGGCCTGCGCGCCGTTTTCTGCGCCGGGCCAACCCAGACGCAAGGGCGCGGCGGGGGCGGCCCGGCCCTTGCCCCGCCTTGCCGCAGCGCAGGCCGCGGTAAGGATCACATCTTGAAGGTGGTCGTGGATCGTCCCGACCGTCTCGTGGTGCAGGAAACCCCCTGGCGTCAGGCGCTTGTCCTGGGCGGCGGTGCGCTGCTGGCCTGCGTGCTTGCCTTTCTGCCGCTTCCACCAGCGGCCCGCATCGGAGGCGCCCTGATTGGCCTTCTTTTCGCGGGAAGCGCCTTCACCCAGCTCGCCCGCCGCAGGCTTGTCCTTGACCGTGCCGCCGGAACCGTAACGCTTGAAACCCGCCGCCTGCTGCGCCTTTACCGGGAAAGCCACCTGCTCTCCGCCCTGCGCATCGCCGAGATCCGCAGCCGAAACGAGCCCGCCCAAGGCTGGGTCAACGACATGGATGGCATCCGCCGCGAGACGCGAAGCCGCAGGGCCGACCGCCCGACCCTTGTGCTTTCGGACGGGACCGAAATCCCCTTCGCCGAACGCGCATCCGGCGCTGCCCCCGCCCTCAACCGCATCAACACCTGGCTTGCCCTCCGCCGCGACGAGGGATTGGAGAAGACATGACCGTCATCGAGGAAACGCCCGTCCGTCTGGTTCTTGAACAAAGCCCCTGGCCCGCAGGCTGGTTCGTGGGCTTCGGGGCCTTGGCCTGCTTTCTTCTCGCAGCCACCGTTCTGGGCGGCGCGGCTGCGGGTTTCGCCGCCCTGATCGGCCTCTTCCTGACCTATATCGGCCTTTTCGAGATCGGCTGGACCCGCCTCACCCTCGACCGGCCCGAATTGCAGGTCACACTCGAGACCCGCAGCCTCCTGAAAGGCGGGCGCGAATACCGCGCGCTGGGCCTTGTCTCGCGCGCCGAGGTGCTTGTCCGCAAAAGCCAGGACCGCACTTCATCGCTGGATGACGACCGCCCTTTCCGCAGCCGCCGCACGGTCACTTTCTCGCACAGCGCCGCCCTGCGCCTGACCGATGACAGCACCCTTGTCTTCGCCCGCCCCGGCAGCGCGGCGGCGGCGGGAACCCTGGTCGATCGCGTCAACGCCTGGCTCGACGCAGCGCGCTGATCCCTTGCAGGCCCCCCAAACCCTTGCAGGCTTGACTCCTGTTCCCGCCCGGCGTATCCGCCGCTGCAATTCCCCGGAGGCCCACGCTTCCGGTCCCTTGGGTATTGGCCCGGGATCGCCATCCGTCAGCGCGTCTGCGCCCACGGGTGCCGCCCGGCATTGCGGCAAGGCTTCGCTGCCCCATATGGGGCAAAACGCTTGGATGAGGTGAGAAGATGTTCGAAAGCCTGTCAGAACGCCTGGGCGGCGTCTTCGACCGCCTGACCAAACAGGGCGCGCTGAGCGAGGCCGATGTCGTCACCGCGCTGCGCGAGGTCCGCACCGCCCTTCTGGAAGCCGACGTCAGCCTTCCTGTCGCCCGCGACTTCATCCGCCGCGTCACCGAAAAGGCCACCGGCAGCGCCGTCACCAAATCGATTACCCCCGGCCAGATGGTCGTGAAGATCGTCCATGACGAGCTGATCCGTGTCCTGGCGGGCGAAGGCCCCGCCGATGCCTTGAAGATCGACAACCCGCCCGCAACCATTCTGATGGTCGGCCTTCAGGGGTCGGGCAAGACCACCACCACCGCCAAACTCGCCAAGCGCCTCAAGGACCGCCAGAACAAGAAGGTCCTGCTCGCCTCGCTCGACACCAACCGCCCGGCGGCGATGGAACAATTGGCCATCCTGGGCACCCAGATCGGCGTCGACAGCCTGCCCATCGTCAAGGGCGAGAGCGCCGTCCAGATCGCCAAGCGCGCCAAGACCCAGGCCAGCCTGGGCGGCTACGACGTGCTGTTCCTCGATACGGCCGGTCGCCTGCATATCGACCAGGTCCTGATGGACGAGGTGCAATCCGTCCGCGACATCGCCCAGCCGCGCGAAACCCTGCTGGTCGTCGACGGGCTGACCGGTCAGGACGCGGTCAACGTCGCCACCGAATTCGACGGCAAGGTCGGCATTTCCGGCGTCGTCCTGACCCGGATGGATGGCGATGGCCGCGGCGGCGCCGCCCTGTCGATGCGCGCCGTCACCGGCAAGCCGATCCGCTTCGTCGGCCTGGGCGAAAAGATGGACGCGCTGGAAACCTTCGACGCCGAACGCGTCGCGGGCCGCATCCTGGGCATGGGCGATATCGTCGCCCTGGTCGAAAAGGCGCAGGAAACCTTCGAGGCCGAACAGGCCGAGCGCATGGCCAAGCGCTTCCAGAAGGGCCTCTTCAACATGAACGACCTGCGCATGCAGCTTGAGCAGATGCTCAAGATGGGCGGGATGCAGGGCCTCATGGGCATGATGCCCGGCATGTCGGGCATGGCCAAGAAGGCCGAAGAGGCGGGCCTGAACGACAAGATGCTCAAGCGTCAGATCGCGCTGATCCAGTCGATGACCAAGAAGGAACGCGCCAATCCCGATCTTCTGGCCGCCAGCCGGAAAAAGCGCATCGCCGCCGGCGCGGGTCTCGACGTGGCCGATCTCAACCGCCTCTTGAAGCAGCACAAGCAGATGGCGGACATGATGAAGAAGATGGGCAAGGGCGGCATGATGAAGCAGCTCGCCCGTCAGTTCATGGGCGGCAAGCTGGGCGGCGGCGGAATGCCCGACCCGTCCAAGATGTCGCCCGACCAGATGGCCGAACTGGCCAAGGGCATCGGCGAGGGCATGGGCGGCGCGGCCGGCCTGCCGCGCGGCATGGGCCTGCCCGGCATGGGCGGCGGCCTGCCCGGACTGCCCGGCGGCCTGTCGGGGTTGATGAAGAAGAAATGATGCTGCCCGTCGCCCGCCAGATCAGCGATGCCATCCCGGTCTTGCGCACCGGCGGGCTGATCCTGCGCGCGCCGCGCCTGTCGGATTTCGACACTTGGGTGGATTTCTACGCCAGCCCCCGCTCTGCCTTTGAGGGCGGCCGGAAAAGCCGCGCCGACACCTGGGCGCAATGGGGCGCCGATGTCGCGCTCTGGACGCTCAAGGGCTATGGCCCGTTCAGCGTCGAGGAGGCCGCGACCGGCCGTCATCTGGGCGAGGTCGGAATCTATCACGGTGAAACCTATCCCGCGCCGGAACTGGGCTGGATGGTCGTCCCCGAGGCCGAGGGCAAGGGCGTGGCCTTCGCCGCCGCCCAGGCGGTGCTGGCCTGGCTGCGCGCCAGCTTTGACTGGCCGCATGTGACCTCGATCATCGAGCCGGAAAATGCCCGCTCCATCGCGCTGGGCCTGCGCTTGGGCGGCGTGATCGACCCGACCCAGCCGGGCATCGACCCGACGGATGTGGTCATCCGCCACGACCTGAACCGGGGGCAGGCATGACGTTGACTGCAGCTCCCAGAATACTGACCGAACGGCTTGTCCTGCGTGGCCCCGAGGCTGGGGATTTCGAGGCCGTTGCAGCGTTCTTTGCTGATGAAGCACGGTCCTGGGGCTTTGGCGGGCCGCAGGACCGGACCGAAGCCTGGCGCTGGTTTGCAAGCCTGATCGGCCATTGGGCCCTGCGCGGTTTTGGCTTCTGGATGGTCGATACCAAGGTAGGCGAAACTATCGGATTGGTCGGTCTCTGGGAACCCGAAGGCTGGCCAGAGCCGGAACTGGGCTGGGTCATGTTCGCCAACGGCGAAGGCAAGGGCTATGCCTTCGAGGCCGCTATTGCAGCCCGGGACCACGCGTACCGCCATATGGGTTTCGCTACGTTGTCGTCGAACATCTTCCCCGGCAACGCCCGGTCAGTCGCGCTGGCCGAACGGATGGGTGCTGTCAAGGAACGGGAATACCACAACGTCTCGCATGGGACTGAGATGGTCTATCGCCACCCCGCGCCGGTCGTGGCGACCCCATGACCTATGCCTTCCCCTTGCCGATACCGGTTCTGGAAACCGACCGCCTGATCCTGCGCGAACCGCGCGAGGCGGATTTCGCGACCATGCTTGCCTTCAACGGCAGCCCCCGGTCCAGCTTTGTCGGCGGCAACGCCCCCCGCCAGCAGATCTGGCGTGGCCTGCTGGCCAATATCGGCCACTGGGCACTGCGCGGCTACGGCTTCTATTCTGTCGATACCCTATCCGGCGATTTCGTTGGCCGCGTCGGCGTGATCTGCCATGACGGCTGGGACGAACCGGAACTGGCCTGGCACATTTACGATGGCTTCGAAGGCCAGGGCTACGCGCATGAGGCCGCGCTTGCCGCCCGCGCCGACTATCACGCCCGCATCTCGCGCCAGCCGCCGATCAGCTATGTCGACGTGGCGAACAGCCGGTCCGAAGCGCTTGCCCAACGGCTCGGCGCGGTGATCGAGCGGACGCTGAACGACGACAAGGGCCATCACCACGTCTACAGACACCCGCCGCCGGAGGACGCCGCATGACAATGCTGACCTGCCCCTTTGCGCAAAGCGGCGACTCTACGCGCGTAGAGACGGAAGGAAGACGTGAGGAAGACGTGAGGAAGACGTCGGAAAGGGGGGCCTGATGGACGCCGAAACCAAAGCCGCGGCGCTGTTGAAAGAGCATCGCCAGTCGATCGACCGGCTGGATGCGATCCTGGTCTATACGCTGGCCGAACGCTTCAAGCACACCCAGTCCGTCGGCGTGCTGAAGGCCGAACATGCGCTGCCGCCCTCGGACCCGGGGCGCGAGGCGCGCCAGATCGACCGGCTGCAAAGACTGGCGGTCGAGGCCGATCTCGACCCCGAATTTGCCAAGAAATTCCTGAACTTCATCATCTCCGAAGTCATCAGGCATCACGAGAGCTACCAAAAGTAGGGTGCGTGAATTCACGCACCTCCCAAAGCCATCCAAAGGAGAAACACCATGGCTATGAAAATCCGTCTCGCCCGCGGCGGTTCCAAGAAGCGCCCGTTCTACGCGATCGTCGCGTCGGACAGCCGCATGCCGCGCGATGGCCGCTTCCTCGAGAAGCTCGGGACCTACAACCCGCTTCTGGCGAAAGACGATGAAAACCGCATCGTCATGAACATGGAACGCGTCCAGCACTGGCTGTCGCAAGGCGCGCAACCCACTGATCGCGTTGCCCGTTTCCTGGAAGCTGCCGGCGCCCGCCCGAAGACCGCGCGCAACAACCCCAAGGCCGCCGTCCCCGGCAAGGCCATGGCCGAGCGTGCCGCCAAGAAGGCCGCCAAGACCGAAGAGCCGGCCGCCGAGTAATCGGACGGCCCGCGCATGATCCCCGGCCTTGGCCTGATCCGCCGCACGATCACGCTGGCCCTTTGCGCCGCCGCCTTCTGGGCGGGGGTGCAGATGGGGCGGGCGGGTCTGGGCTCAGATCAGGCTGCGGCCTGCCGTCTGGCGGGCGGATCCTGGGACAAGCGCGGCTTTTGCAGCGGAGAGGCGCCATGACTGAAAATGTCGATGAGTCAAAGGTCTGCGTCGGCGCCATCGCCGGCGCCTTTGGCGTTGCGGGTGAGGTGCGGCTGAAAAGCTTCTGCGCCGAGGCCACGGATATCGCCGCCTATGGCCCTCTGACCACCAAGGATGGCAGCCGCAGCTTCACCCTGCGGCTGACCCGCCCCGTCGCGGGCGGCCTGGGCGCCCGGCTTTCGGGCGTCACCACCAAGGAACAGGCCGACGCCCTGCGCGGGACCGAGCTTTACGCCGACCGTGCCCGCCTGCCGCGCCTGCCGGATGACGAATTCTACCACACTGACCTGATCGGCCTTGCCGTGCGCGACACCGGCGGGGCCGAGATCGGCCGCGTCACCGCCGTGCACAATCACGGGGCCGGCGACATCCTTGAAATCGCCGCGCCGGGCCGCAAATCGGCCCTACTTCTGCCCTTTACCCTTGCGAGCGTTCCCACCGTGGATATTGCCGGTGGTTGTGTCGTCGTCGATCTGCCCGAGGGCCTGGAGTAACCCCTCATCCAGATCGCGCGCCGATCCCGTTCCGGCTGACAGGTGAGGAACGGTCATGGCGCGCTTCGGGGCAAGACTTCTTCAGGTGGCGACGGCGGCCCTGTATCTGGGCCCGCTGCTGGCCGGTCTGTCCGGCTTTGGCTGGGCCATGCTGCCCCCTTTCGTGTCGATCTTCACCCTCTGGCTGGTCATCACCCGCCCGCAGCAATGGCCGCAAAGCGCTGCCGAATGGCTGACCCGCGACGCCTGGCTTGCGGCGCTGAGCCAGATCATGTCGCAGACGGCCCTGGTCGCCCTGTGCTTTGGCATCGGCCGCGGCATCGGCGGCGCGACCGATGCCATGCCGGTGCTGCACCCGATCCTGCCGGTGGCGCTGTCCTTCACCGCGCTGGCCTTCGCCCGCGCCTGCTGGGACCCGGACCGCGCCCTGGCCGAAGGTCTGTCGATCGACGAGGTTCTGTATCCCGCGGCCTATCCGCCTGCCCGCCGCCCTGTGCTGAACACCGAGGCCGCCCTGGGCGAACTGCTTGATCTGGCCGATGATGCGCCGGTGCTGGAAGTGCAGGGCCTGCTTGCCGAAGCGCTTGAGGACAGCGATGTCTTCACCCGCCTTTCGGCCCTGGTCGAAACGCTGGCCGTGCTGCCCCCCGCGCGCCACTTGGCGCTGCGCCGCGCCTTGATCCTCTGGGCAACCGAGCCCGAGCCCTTTGCCGCAGGCATCGCCCCCGGTGCATTGCGCGCGGCCTTTGCCGCCGCCGGCCAGGATGCGGGACTGTTGCAGCTTCTTCTGCCACGGGCGCAGGCGCTGGCCAGCGCCGTGCCGGAACGCGCCGACCAGTTCCCGGACCCGGCGGTGATCGAGGATATCGCCCGTCGTGGCCCCTCGGCTGGGCTTTCCACCGCCCTGCTGCGGCTTGCCGGGCAGTTGCGGCACAACAGCGCCACCGCCCTGAGGCCATCGCGCCGCCCTTCCCGCCCCGCAGGCGGGCTGCAACGCGCCTGACCGGCTTTCCCGCCGCGCGATTTGCGGCTATGGGCAGGCCATGACACTGCCGCCCGACGACCCGACCCAGGACGACCCTTCCCCCGCGCCACGGCTGAGCCATGGCCGCCTGTCGATGCGCGCCAGCCTCAAACCGCGCGACCTGATGGACGAGCCTCGTCTTCTGCGCGGCGCCTGGGAGGCGCGGGTGGTGACGCTGTTCCCCGAGGCCTTCCCCGGCACCCTGGGCCTGTCGCTGACCGGCAAGGCGCTGGACCTTGGCCTGTGGCGGCTGACCACGACGGCGCTGCGCGACTTTGGCGAGGGCAGGCACCGCACCGTCGACGACACGCCGTCGGGCGGCGGGGCGGGCATGGTGCTGCGCGCCGATGTCGTTGACCGCGCGCTGGCTTCGGCCATGGAGGGCGCGCCGGATGATCGCGCCCGCTGGCCGGTGATCTACCTCTCGCCGCGCGGCAGGCCATTCGACCAGGCCACGGCCCGCCGCCTTGCCGGCGCCGAGGGCGTTACCCTTCTTTGTGGCCGGTTCGAGGGCGTGGACGAGCGTGTGCTGGAAGCGCGGCAGATCGAGGAGGTCTCGCTGGGCGATTTCGTCCTGACCGGCGGCGAGATCGCCGCGCAGGCGCTTCTTGACGCGGTGGTGCGGCTTCTGCCCGGCGTCCTGGGCAATGCCGCCTCGACCGAAGAGGAAAGCTTCTCGGACGGGCTTCTGGAACACCCGCAATACACCCGCCCCGCGATCTGGGAAGGCCGCGAAATCCCGCCCGTGCTGACCGGCGGCAACCATGCCGAGATCGCGAAATGGCGCCGCGCGCAATCCGAAGCGCTGACCCGGGCCCGAAGGCCGGATCTTTGGGCCGCGCATGAGGGCCGTCAGCCCGCACCCGAACCCAAGGGCAAACCCAGGCCCAAACCGCTGTCCGACACAGACTCGCGGTCGTGACGGCACGCACCCTGCGACCCGCGGTTCCGCAGGATGCGCCCGCGCTTGCCCGCCTGCACCATCGGGTATGGACCGAAACCTATGCCGGGCTCGCGCCGCCGCAGGCCATCGCCGCCCTGACCGAGGCCCACCGCCTTACCGGCTGGACCGCCACGCTGGCGCGGTCAGATATATCCACCTTGATCGCCTTGCACGGTGATATGCCAATCGGCCTTGTCTGCTTTGGCGCCGCCAGTGATCCGGTCTTTGCCCCCCTGGCCGAAATCCGCCACCTCTACCTTCTGCCTGCGCATCGCGGTCAAGGCCTGGGTCGCCGCCTGCAATATGCTGCGCTCGACGCCCTCCGCGCCGCCGGCCACCCCGGCGCTGCCCTTGCCGTCGTCGAGCAGAACCTCGCGGCCCGCGCCTTCTATGCCCGTGCGGGCGGCACCGAAGACCACAGTTTCATCGACAAAGGCCCGCTCTGGCGGTCAACGAACCGGCTTGTCACTTGGACATTTTCCCACGTTTGACATAAGTCCTGCGTCATCCAGGCCAGACTGTGCGGGGCGGGGCTTCCCCGGCCGCCAAGAGGCCGGCCCAGCCCTCTTGACCCGCCAGCAATCCGACCCTATACGCCGCCAGTCCGTGGCCCTCAGGCCATTCGGACCCGATTCCCTATGCCAGCCGGGACGCTTCGTCCGGCACATGGTCCGGGGGGCGGCACCAAAAGCAAAGCAGGCCCAACTCTGGCGGGCGTTCTCCCTTTCGCGGGGCAGGGCGGACCCGGGCGAAGACCAAGAGCTCTGGCGCGGCATCACCTCTGCGGAACACACCGCAGGCAGCAATGGAGAGACTGGCGCATGAACCTCATCGCCCAGATCGAAGCCGAGCAGATCGCCTCGCTTGGCAAGACCATCCCGGATTTCAAGGCCGGGGACACCATCCGCGTTGGCTACAAGGTCAAGGAAGGCAACCGCTCGCGCGTGCAGGCCTATGAAGGCGTCTGCATCGGCCGCAAGGGCGGCGCGACCATCGCCGCCTCCTTCACCGTGCGCAAGATCTCGTTCGGCGAAGGCGTCGAGCGCGTGTTCCCGCTTTACTCGACCAACATCGAGACGATCGAAGTCGTGCGTCGCGGCAAGGTCCGTCGCGCCAAGCTGTATTACCTGCGCACCCGCCGCGGCAAGTCGGCCCGGATCGCGGAAGACAGCACCTACAAAGCCAAATCCGAATAAGAGGAGCCGGAGAGATGAAAGAGGGCATTCACCCCGACTATCACTTCATCGAAGTGAAGATGACCGACGGCTCGACCTACAAGACCAAGTCGACCTGGGGCAAGGAAGGCGACACCATGTCGCTCGACATCGACCCGCTGGCGCATCCGGCCTGGACCGGCCAGTCGGCCAAGCTGATGGACACCGGCGGCCGCGTGTCGAAGTTCAAGAATAAATACGCGGGCCTCGGGTTCTGAACCCGAAAAGACCCACGAGGGACAGCGAAGGGCGTGCCGCAAGGCGCGCCCTTTTCCTTTGGCCGGGCGGGGCGCGATAGGGGGCGCCGACCCCGCACTGACGGCCCGCCAAACCGGCCGCAATGCCGCAACCGCGCCGCATCCGGGCATGATCATGCCGAAAGGGGCTTCACCTTTCGGCGCGGGGTTGCCAATAACGAACAGGTAGCAACAGGGGGCCGCAGGGCATGGCGCATATCATCGTCGTCGGCAATGAGAAGGGCGGCTCGGGCAAGTCGACCACCTGTATGCATGTGGCCACCGCCCTTGCCCGCATGGGCCACCGGGTCGGCGCGCTGGACCTTGACCTGCGCCAGCGCAGCTTTGGCCGCTATGTCGAGAACCGCCGCGCCTGGCTGGCCAAGGCCGGGCTGGACCTGCCGACCCCCGATTACCGCGACCTGCCCGAAGCGGATGCCGCGACCCTGGCCCCCGGCGAGAACGCCTTTGACCAGCGGCTGACCATGGCCGTGTCGGCGCTGGACCCGGTGAAGGATTTCATCGTCATCGACTGCCCCGGCAGCCATACCCGGCTGTCGCAGGTCGCCCATTCGCTGGCCGACACGCTGATCACGCCCTTGAACGACTCTTTCGTCGATTTCGACCTTCTGGCGCGGATCGACCCCGATACCGGCAAGGTCAAGGGACCGTCGATCTATTCGGAAATGGTCTGGGGCGCGCGGCAATTGCGGGCGCAGGCCGGGCTGAAGCCGATCGACTGGATCGTGCTGCGCAATCGCCTGGGCGCGCAGCAGATGCACAACAAGAAGAAGGTCGGCTCGGCGCTGGAAGACCTGTCGCGCCGGATCGGGTTCCGCGTGGCGCCCGGCTTTTCCGAACGCGTCATCTTCCGCGAGCTGTTCCCGCGGGGCCTTACGCTGCTCGACCTCAAGGATACCGGGGTCGAACAGCTCAATCTTTCGAACGTGGCCGCGCGGCAGGAATTGCGCGACCTGATCGCCGCGCTCAGGCTTCCTGGCGTGCAGGTTGCGTTCTGAACAGGACCGCCCGCGCGACCGAGACGCGGCGGATCGCATCCAGCCGGTTCATGCGCTGATCGAAAGCGGTTTCGGGCTGCGCCTTGGCTGCGGGCGCGATGCGCAGTTTGCGCAGAAATTCCATTGCTTTTGCCATGGTTGGCCTCCGTATTCTGTATTTGAAGTATTTCGATCAACGGCGGCAGGACTGTGGCAAGCCGCGGCAGAAACCGGGGCCATGTCTGGATCAGGTGCGACAGACTGTTTCCCGGCCTTGAGATGGCGTCGCCCGCGTGGCAGGACGGGGGCAGGCTGCGGGCAGACGGCGGGCAGACGGCGGGCGCGAGTGAGGGACGAGCATGACCAACACGCTTTACGACACGCTTTTTGCGCCCTTGGCGGGGCGGGCCGGGGCTTTCCTGGTCCTGCCGGGCGGGGGTGAAATCAGCGGCGCCGATTTCCTTGCCTTGGTCGCGCAGGCCGGCAATGCGCTGCGCGCGGCCGGGGTGCAGCCGGGCGACCGCGTTGCCGTGCAACTGGCAAAATCCCCGGAAGCGCTGGCGATCTACGGCGCGACCATCGCCATCGGCGGGGTCTTCCTGCCGCTGAACACCGCCTATACGCCCGCCGAGCTTGACTATTTCCTCGGCAATGCCACGCCGCGCGTCTTCCTGTGCGACCCCGCGCGCGAGGCGACGATGGTCCCGATTGCAGGCGCCCATGGCGCGCGCCTTCTGACCCTTGACGGGGCCGGGCAAGGCAGTTTCGCACATCTGATGGAGGGACAGCCCCGGACGCTGTCGCCCGCCGCCCGCGCGCCCGGCGACCTTGCCGCCATCCTTTACACCTCGGGCACCACCGGCCGGTCCAAGGGGGCGATGCTCAGCCATGGTAACCTTCTGTCCAATGCCGAGGTTCTGGCCGATCTCTGGCGCTTCACCAAAGACGACGTGCTGCTGCACGCCCTGCCGATCTTCCACACCCATGGCCTGTTCGTCGCCTCGAACACCGTACTGCTGACCGGCGGGCGGATGATCTTCCTGCCCGGCTTCGATCTGGACGCGGTGCTGGCCCTGCTGCCGCAGGCCACCGCCATGATGGGCGTGCCGACCTTTTACACCCGGCTTCTCGACGATCCGCGCTTCACCCGCGCCTTGACCGGCGACATCCGCCTGTTCATTTCGGGCTCTGCGCCCCTTCTGGCCGAGACCCATCGCGAATTCGAGGCCCGCACCGGCCACCGCATCCTTGAACGCTACGGCATGACCGAGACCAATATGAACACCTCGAACCCCTATGAGGGCGACCGACGCCCCGGCACGGTGGGCTTTCCCCTGCCCGGGGTCGAATTGCGCATCCTGGATGGCGCAGGCGCCGAAGTCGCGCCGGGCGAGGCGGGCGTGATCGAGGTGCGCGGCCCCAATGTCTTTCAGGGCTATTGGCAGATGCCGGAAAAGACCGCCGAGGAGCTGCGTCCGGATGGCTGGTTCATCACCGGCGACATCGGGCGGCGCGACGCCGAAGGTTATGTCCAGATCGTCGGCCGCGCCAAGGATCTGGTGATCTCGGGTGGCTTCAACGTCTATCCGGTCGAGGTCGAGGCCGAGCTGGACGCCCAGCCCGGCGTCCTGGAAAGCGCGGTGATCGGCCTGCCGCACCCCGATTTCGGCGAGGCGGTCTTTGCGGTCCTGGTGCCGCAGAAGGGCGTGACGCTCGATCCCGGCGCCGTGTTGGCCGGGTTGAAAGACAGGCTCGCCCGCTTCAAGCAGCCCAAGGCCGCCGTGGTGGTGCAGGCCCTGCCGCGCAACACCATGGGCAAGGTGCAGAAGGCAGAGCTGCGCAAGACCTATGGCGACTGGTTCGCAAAACCCCCGGTCTGACCGGCTTTGATCAGACCGCAGGATACTTGAGAAAGAGAAGAAGTCGGGAGTGCCGTCTTCCCTAATCATCCCCGCCGGACGCTTCACCCGCGTCATCAGTCACGCCGTCGCCGGAAAGTTCCTGATCGAGAAAGCGCTCAAAGGCATCCAGGTCGACCGGATCGAACTGGCCGAAGCCCTGCATCCAGACGCTGGCGCCGCGCAGGGCATCGGGTTCCAGCTTGCACCAGATCACCCGGCCGCGCTTTTCGCGGCTGATCAGCCCGGCCTCGGCCAGCGCGGCGAGATGCTTCGAGATCGCGGCCAGGCTCATCGCGAAGGGCTCGGCCACATCGGTCACCGCCATGTCGTCTTCGAGGAGCATCGACAGGATCGCGCGCCGCGTCGGATCGGCGAGGGCGGCAAAGACCTGGGTCAGAGGGTCGGGCAGGGGCGTGGACATGGCGCAGCTTTCCGGGCAGGGCGCGGAATTGTCAACCGAAGGGTTGAATATGCTGCTGGCCCGTAACGGCGCCCCCGCCCAGAGGCGCATCTTGTCGCGCCAGATCGAATGACAGTTTTTTCAATGGCTTGCGGCGCAAGGCGCGGTGCAGAACCCCGGTTGACTCACAGGCCCGTGACCCCTAGAGATGCGCCGGAACGCTGAAGGGGGCCAGATGGCTTCGGAACCAGATCCCGAAAGGCTGCGCGCGCTGGAAAAACGGCTCGCGAAACTGAAGGGTCAGCCGAAGCCGGAACGGAGCGCGACGGCGAAGGGCTTCTCGCAGGGCGAGGTTGCCTGGCGGATGGTGATCGAGTTGGCCACCGGCATCGTGCTGGGAACGGCGATCGGTTACGGGCTGGATGTGCTGTTCGGCACGCTGCCCCTTCTGCTGGTGATCTTTTCGCTGGTGGGGTTCGCTGCGGGGGTGCGCACCATGCTGGGCACCGCGCGGCAGATGGCGGAAAAACCCGCGCCGCAGGGCGACGGAACGAGTGAAGGGGGCTGAACCTTGGCGACGGGCACCGAAGAGCAAGTGGTCGAAGGCGCGGAACATGCGGCAAGCGGTCTGGCCATTCATCCGATGGACCAGTTCATCGTCAAGCCGCTGTTCGGCACTGGCCCCGTGGAATGGTACACCGTCACCAACGTGACCCTTTGGATGGGCATCGCCATCCTGGTCGTCTTTGGCCTTTTCGTGCTGGCGACCCGTCATCGCGGCATCGTCCCCTCGCGCCTGCAATCGGTGGCCGAACTGTTCTACGGCTTCATCCACAACATGGTCGAGGAAGTGACCGGGCATGAAGGTGCCAAGTTCTTCCCCTATGTGATGACCCTGTTCGTCTTCATCTTCTTCGCCAATATCCTTGGCCTGATCCCGATGAGCTTCACCACCACCAGCCATGTCGCGGTGACCGCGGTTCTGGCGCTGGCGGTGTTCCTGACCGTGACGCTGGTGGGCTTCTATCGCAAGGGCATCGGCTTTCTGTCGATGTTCTGGGTCTCTTCGGCGCCGCTGCCGCTGCGCCCGATCCTTGCCGTGATCGAGCTGATCTCCTACTTCGTGCGCCCGCTGTCGCATTCCATTCGTCTTGGCGGCAACCTGATGGCCGGCCATGCCGTGATCAAGGTTTTCGCGGGCTTCGCTGGCGCCATGGGCATCGCCTCGGTCGTGCCGATCGCCGCCATCGCCGGCATCTACGGGCTGGAGCTGCTTGTCGCCTCGGTCCAGGCCTATGTCTTCACCATTCTGACCTGCGTCTACCTTCGTGACGCGGTGGGCGAAGCCCACCACTAAGGTCCGAACCTCAACCTCAGCCAAATCCAGAAAACAGGAGTAATCATCATGGAAGGCGAAGTCGCACAATTCGCGCTTATGGGCAAATACATCGGCGCCGGTCTGGCGACGATGGGTCTGGGCGGCGCCGGCATCGGCGTGGGCCACATTGCCGGCAACTTCCTCGCCGGCGCCCTGCGCAACCCCTCGGCGGCCCCGTCGCAGATGGCCAACCTCTTCGTCGGCATCGCTTTCGCCGAAGCTCTGGGCATCTTCTCGTTCCTGGTCGCCCTTCTGCTGATGTTCGCCGTCTGATCCGGCGAAAGACGCTTTGAGAGGGCGGGCGCCGGGTGACCGGCGCCTTCCCGCGTCCGAAGGGTCCATGGGGGACGAAGATGGCAACAGAACCAATCCTTGAAGAAGCCGCAGGCGTCTGCGTCAATGCGCATGGCGGTGCCATCGGTATGCCGCAGCTTTGCGCCGAATGGATCCCGAACCAGGTGTTCTGGCTGGTCGTCACGCTGGTCGTGATGTTCCTGATCCTGTCGCGCGTGGCGCTGCCGCGCATCGGTGCGATCCTGGCCGAACGCAAGGGCACGATCACCAACGATCTCGCGGCGGCGGATGAGCTGAAGCAGAAGGCCGTGGCCGCCGAAAAGGCGTTCAACGACGCCCTGGCGACGGCGCGGACGGAAGCCGGCAAGATCATCGCGGCGGCCCGCGCCGATATCCAGAAGGATCTCGACGCGGCGACGGCCAAGGCCGATGCCGAAATCTCGGCCAAGGCGGCCGAGTCCGAGAAACGTCTGGCCGAGATCCGCGACGGCGCTCTGGAGGCGGTGGAAACCGTCGCCAAAGACACCGCCAAGGAAATCGTCGCGGCGCTGGGCGGTACGGCGGATGCCCGCACGGTCAATGCCGCTGTCGCGGCGCGGCTGAAAGGATAAGGCGATGAAGAAGCTTTCCGTTCTCTTCGCGCTGATGGCGAGCCCCGCCCTTGCGGCATCGGGGCCGTTCTTCAGCCTGCACAACACCAACTTCGTCGTGCTGATCGCCTTCCTCGCGTTCCTGGGCATTCTTGTCTACATGGGCGTGCCGGGCAAGCTGACCGGGATGCTTGATGCCCGCGCGGCGCAGATCAAGGCCGATCTCGAAGAGGCCCGCGCCCTGCGCGAAGAGGCCAAGTCGGTGCTGGCCTCCTATGAGCGCAAGCAGAAGGATGTGGCCGAGCAGACCGACCGCATCATCGCCACGGCCAAGGAAGAGGCGACGATCGCCGCCGAGAAGGCCAAGGTCGAGCTGCAGCATTCGATCGCCCGCCGCCTGCAGGCCGCCGAAGAGCAGATCGCCAGCGCCGAAGCCGCCGCTCTGCGCCAGGTGCGGGAACGCGCGGTCAGCGTCGCGGTGTCGGTGGCAGGCGAGGTCCTGTCCAAGCAGATGACGGCTGAAGCAGCCAGCGCCTCGATCGATGCCGCCATCGAACAGGTCGGCGCCAAGCTGCACTGAACCCTCCCGTTGGGAAAAGACAGACCCCCGCGCCGCAAGGCGTGGGGGTTTTTCATTGTGGTCGCGGGGCAAAGGGTCGCGCTTCTAACGGCTTTTCTCGTGTTCAAAGCGCTGGCGGGCGATGGCCTCGTTCCGCTCGGCGCGCAACTGGTCCTGAAGCGACTGGACCACATAATCCAGATGCGCCTCAACTGCGGCCCGCGCCGCCGCCGGATCGCGCGCCTGCACCGCCGTGTTCATCGCGCGGTGCTGGTCCAGCAGGTGGTCGCGCGTCATGCGGTTCTTGAACAGCATCTGCCGGTTGTAGAAGACGCCCTGTCGCAGCAGGTCGAACATCGAACGCATCATGTGCAGCATGATGACATTGTGGCTGGCTTCGATGATCGCCATGTGGAACTGGGCATCAAGCTCGGCCTCGTCGGTCGGATCGCGCTTTTGATGCGCCACTTCCATCTTGTGATAGATCGCATCCACGACTTTCAGGTCTGTGTCCGAGCCGAAGCGTGCCGCCCGTTCGGCGGTCAGCGCCTCCATGTCGCGGCGGAAGGCGATGTAATCGAAAACCGCCTCGTCATGGCTGGCAAACAACTGGATCAGCGCCGGAGAGAAAGCCGAACCCAGCACCTCGGCCACAAAGACGCCCGACCCGGCCCGGCTGGTCAGCAGGCCGTGATCCGACAGTTCGGCGATGGCGTCGCGCAGGCTGGGGCGGGACACGCCCAGCCTTTCGGCAAGGTCACGCTCGGGGGGCAGGCGTTCGCCCGGGCGCAGGATGCCGCGCAGGATCAATTGCTCGATCTGGCGGACGACCGATGAGGAAAGCTTCTCGGGCTGGACCTTGAGGAACGGCATCTTCACATCCCTCCCCGACCTGTGGGGATTGGTTTGAATTAATGACCAATCTCAAGGCGATCACAATATGAAAAAGGGGTCGGCCCGAAGGCCGACCCCTGCAAGGCGCTTTGCAGGCGCGCTTACTTGACCGGGCGGATGATGATCTCGACCCGGCGGTTTTGCGCCCGGCCTTCCGCCGTCAGGTTGGACGCGATGGGCTGATCCTCGCCGAGGCCATAGGCCGAGACGCGGCCCGAGGGCACGCCGGAATTCAGGAGCACCGCGGCGACCGACGACGCGCGGCGCTGCGACAGGTCCTGGTTATAGGCGGCGGCGCCGGTATTGTCGGTATGGCCCACCACTTCGATGCGGCTGTTCGGATATTTCAGCAGGCTCGAGGCGACGGCGCGGATATCCGCGTTCAGGTCGGGGCGCAGGGTAGCGCTGTCGGTGGCGAACAGCAGGTCCTGCGGCATGTTGACGACCAGATAGCCGCCCTGGTTGGTCACGGTCACGCCGGGCGACATCTGGCTGCGCAGTTCCGCCGCCTGCTGATCAAGGTTCTGGCCGATCAGCGCACCGGTGCCCGCACCCAGCGCCGCGCCCAGAAGCGCGCCTTTCAGCTTGTCATCGCCATCCGACACGGCAACGCCCGCTGCCGCGCCAAGGATGCCGCCCATGATCGCGCCATTCTTGGTGCGGGCATTGGGGTCATCGGGATAGGCATTCGGGTCGACGCAGGCCGTGGTGATCAGCACGCTGCCGAAGGCCAGCACGAGAGGAAGTTTCATCATGGTATCACTGCCCTTTTTGATGCGCCGGCACCGGGTTTCTCCGGGGCCGGGATGGGGCAAGCCTATACCAGCGCGGCCCGATGGGAAAAGCCTTGCCGACCCTTGGGCAATCTTCTGCCGAGGCTTTCTCCGTCACATCCCCGTGCGCGCCGCCTCCCAGGCAAGGATGGCGCGCTTGCGGGGCAGCCCCCAGTGATAGCCGCCCAGGCCGCCGTCGCGCCGGATGGCGCGGTGGCAGGGGATCAGGAAGGAAATCGGGTTGCGCCCCACCGCCGTTCCCACCGCGCGATGCGCCGAAGGGTGGCCAATGGCGCCCGCGATCTCGGCATAGGTGGTGACATGGCCGGTCGGAATGGCCAGAAGCGCCTCCCAGACCTTGATCTGGAACGGCGCGCCGATCAGGTAAAGTGGTGTCACCCGTCCCGGCGTGGTGCCGAAGGCCGCGTCGACCCAGGGGCGCAGGGCCATCGGGTCTTCGACATAGATCGCCTGAGGCCAGCGCGCGGTCAGATCCTCCATCGCGGCTTCTGCCCCCATTTCCTCGGCAAAGCCGATGCCGCAGATGCCCTTGTCGGTGCCCATCACCAAAGCCGGGCCGAAGGGGCTTTCGAACCAGCCCCACAGGATCGTCAGCCCCGCGCCGCCACGGGCGTAATCGCCGGGCGACATCGCCTCCCAGGTCAGGAACAGGTCATGCAACCGGCCCGTGCCCGACAGCCCCAGCTCGTGGCTGGCCGACAGCATGGTGTGGCGTTCCGCCAGCAGGCGGCGGGCATGGCCGATCGACAGATATTGCTGGTAGCGCTTGGGCGAAACGCCGACCCATTGGCTGAAGGTGCGCTGGAAATGCGCGGGCGACATGTTCATCCGCTCGGCCAGCCCGTCCAGCGACAGGCCCGGTTCGGCATCGATGATCTTCAGAGCACGGCCGATGACGGCATAATGATAGCTGGGAGACTGGTCGGTCATGGCGGGTCTTTCGTATCGGATGGCGCAACGGCCCTGGCAAAGAGTTAGGCCGATCCGGCGCCGCTTTCGACCCGATTCCTGCGGCTAATCGGTCAGGCATTGGCAGCTCGGCCCTTGTCGCGTGCCGCCCTGCCATGGCAGATGGACGCCATGATCCGCCAGCTCGACTATCCCGCGATGCACGCCATCTTCGCCGCCTTCGAGGCGGTCGAGCCCGAACCCAAGGGCGAGCTGGAGCATGTCAATGCCTTCACTCTTCTGGTTGCGGTGGCCCTGTCGGCCCAGGCGACCGACAAGGGGGTGAACCGGGCCACGCGGACGCTGTTCGCCATCGCCGACACGCCCGAAAAGATGCTGGCCTTGGGCGAAGAGGCGCTGATCGAGCATATCAAGACCATCGGCCTGTTCCGCAACAAGGCCAGGAACGTGATCAAGCTGTCGCAGCGCCTGATCGACGCCTATGGCGGCGAGGTCCCCTCCAGCCGGGCCGCGCTGATGACGCTGCCGGGGGTGGGGCGCAAGACGGCGAATGTGGTGCTGAACATGTGGTTCGGCCAGCCTGCCCAGGCGGTCGACACCCATATCTTCCGCGTCGGCAATCGCAGCGGCATCGCGCCGGGCCGCGACGAGATGGCTGTGGAACGCGCCATCGAGGACAATGTCCCCGCCGAATTCCAGCGCCACGCCCATCACTGGCTGATCCTGCACGGCCGCTACATCTGCACCGCCCGCAAGCCCCGCTGCGCGGATTGCCCGATCCGGGACTGGTGCCTTTACGAGGACAAGACATGAAGAAGTACCAGGTCATCGGCATCGGCAATGCGATCGTCGATGTGCTGTCCACCGCCGATGATTCCTTCCTCGACCTGATGGGAATCCAGAAGGGCATCATGCAGCTTATCGAACGCGAGCGCGGCGAGATGCTTTATGCCGCGATGAAAGACCTTCGCCAGGCGCCGGGCGGCTCGGTCGCGAATACGGTGGCGGGCGTCGGCGCGTTGGGCCTGAGCACGGCCTTTATCGGGCGGGTCCATGACGATGCGCTGGGCCGGTTCTATGCGCAGTCGATGGCGGCGGAAGGCACTGATTTCGTCAATCCGCCCGTGCCGGGTGGCGAGCTGCCCACCTCGCGCAGCATGATCTTCGTCGCGCCCGATGGCGAGCGGTCGATGAACACCTATCTGGGGATCTCCTCGGAACTGGGGCCGGATGACGTGTCGGATTCCGTGGCGGGCCGGGCCGAGATCCTGTTCCTGGAAGGCTATCTCTATGACAAGGACAAGGGCAAAGAGGCTTTCGAGAAAGCCGCCCGCCTGACCCGCGCCGCAGGCGGCAAGGCCGGGATCGCGCTCTCCGACCCGTTCTGCGTCGACCGTCACCGAGACAGTTTCCGCCGCCTGGTCAAGGATCTGGATTACGTCATCGGCAACGAGCATGAATGGGCCTCGCTATACCAGACCGACCTGTCTTCGGCGCTGGAGCAAGCGGCGCAGGACGCGGGAACCGTGGTCTGCACAAGGTCCGGCCATGATGTCGTGCTGGTGCAGGGCGACGAAAAGGCCGTGGTGCCGGTGCGCCGGGTGACGCCGGTCGATGCCACCGGCGCGGGCGACCAGTTTGCCGCCGGTTTCATCTATGGCCTCGCGACCGGGGCGCCTTTGGCCGTGGCGGGCCGCATGGGCTGTGTGGCGGCGGCCGAGGTGATCGGCCATTTCGGCGCAAGGCCCGAGGCCGATGTGATGGCGCTGTTCCGCAAGGAAGGGCTGGTCTGACAGGCAAGCCCCCGGAAGGGAAAAAAGGCCCGGGGGCGCGGCGCCCCCCGGGCCCCCGGGAGTGGTTTTGCCAGGATGAAGCGGATGGCCAAAGAGGCCGCTCAGCCGTCCTTGAGACAGGTGGCGATTGTGTCGGCCATGCCGGTCAGGATCGCGCCCCAGGCCTCGGGGCCGGGATCGACGCCCGCGCCTTCAGGGTCCAGCGCGCCGCCAAGTCTTGCGCCGGTTGCCTCGGCCATCTGGGCGATAAGCTTGGGATCATGCTGCACTTCCGGGAAGATGCAAAGCGGACCCGCCGCCTGCATTTGGGCCTGCAGATCCGACAGATGGCGCGCCCCGGGCGAGGCCGCGTCGCCAGCGGCGATCGTGCCTGCGATGGTCAGGCCATAGGTGCCGGCAAAATAGCCATAGGCATCGTGGAAGGCGACGAAGGGGCGGTCTTTCACCGGCTCCAGCGCGGCCCGCGCCCGCGCATCGGCGGCATCGATGGCCTGCACGGCAGCCGCGGCATTCTCGGCATAGCGGGCGGCATTTTCGGGGTCCAGACGCGACAGTTCCGCCGCGATGGCCGCCACCCAGGCGCGGGCATTGGCCGGGTCCAGCCAGGCATGGGGATCGGTGCCGGAATGGGCGTGATCATGGCCGTGATCATGGTCATGGTCATGTGCGGCGTGGTCATGTTCAGAGTGGTCGTGGGCGGCATGATCGTGATCCGAATGGTCATGACCGGCGTGATCGTGATCGCCATGATCATGGCCCTCATCGGCATGCTCCTCGCCCCCGGGGAACTGGCGCAGCGTCGTGCCAGGCGCTTCCAGCAGGCCAAGGACAGCCGCCCCATCGCCCCGCGCGTCGACTGCCGTGTCAAGCCAGGGTGTCAGCTCCGGCCCGACCCAGATCACCAGATCCGCCCCCGCCACCGCCGCCGCCTGGCTTGGCCGCATCTGGAAACTGTGCGGCGAGGCGCCCTTGTCCAGCAGGACCTCGGGCTCGCCCAGGCCCGCCATCACCGCCGCCGCCAGGGATTGCACCGGCAGGATATCGGTCACGACCTTCGGCACATCGGCCAGGGCGGCCTGGCCAAAGCTGGCGCTGGTCAGAAGAAGTGCAATGATATAACGCATCGTATGAGTCCTGCCTCGGGGTCTTTCCAAATCTCAGGGCGGCATATATGTATGTTATAACATGACAAGTCAAGAGGTGCCAAATGGCGCTGCCCGTCGATCACGCCCATAACCATGGCCAGGACTGCCCCGGTTGCGCCGATCCGGGCGCGGCCTTCCTGGCGCATGACCACGCCCATTGCGCCCATGACGTGCTGGACCGCGCCGATGCGCTGGCCACCGCCCAGGGCGTGCGGATGACACCGGTCCGGCGGCGGGTGCTGGAGATCCTGCTGGAGGAACACCGCGCGCTTGGCGCATATGATGTGCTGAACCGCCTCGCCGCCGAGGGGTTCGGAAACCAGCCGCCCGTCGCCTATCGCGCGCTGGATTTCCTGGTCGAGCAGGGCCTGGCCCACCGCATCCAGCGTCTCAACGCCTTTGCCGCCTGCATGCATCCGGGCGAGGCCCATGCCCCCGCCTTCCTGATCTGCCGCGCCTGCAATGCCGTGGCCGAGGCCCCCGCCGCCCAGGTGCGCGCCGCGCTGGACAGCGCGGCTGCCGCGCTGGGCTTCACCGTGGAACGCGTGACGGTCGAGGCGCTGGGCCTGTGCCCCGGCTGCAAGGAGGCCGCGGGATGAGCCTGATCGCCGCAAGCCATCTTTGCGTTCGCCATGGCCCGACCGAGGTGCTGCACGACATCTCGCTGGCGCTGGAACCGGGCGAGATCGTCACCGTGGTCGGGCCGAACGGTTCGGGTAAATCTACGCTGCTGCGCGCGCTTCTGGGCATTCTTCCCGCGGCCGGGGGGCGCATCGCCCGGGCGCCGGGGCTGCGCATCGGCTATGTGCCGCAGCGGCTGATGATCGACCGTATCCTGCCGATCACGCTGCGCCGCTTTCTGTCGCTGCCGGTGCGGGTGACCGACGTGGCAGCGCAGGCAGTGCTGAAGCGGGTCGGGCTGGAAGGGCAGGGCGGGCAGCAGATGGCGGCGCTGTCGGGCGGGCAGATGCAGCGCGCGCTTCTGGCGCGCGCGCTTCTGGCCGAACCGCAGGTCCTGATGCTGGACGAACCGACCCAGGGGCTGGACCAGCAAGGCGAGGCAGCCTTCTACCGGCTGATCGAGGAAGTCCGCGCCGAGACCGGCTGCGCCATCCTGATGGTCAGCCATGACCTGCATGTCGTCATGGCGGCCAGCGACCGGGTGATCTGCCTGAACGGCCATGTCTGCTGCGAGGGCACGCCGCAGGTCGTGTCGGACGCGCCGGAATATCGCGCGCTGTTCGGGCTGGGCACACAGGGTGCGCTGGCCCTCTATCGGCACGAGCATGACCATGACCATGGCGGGCCCACCGAGGATCCGCATGCTCATGACCATCACGGCCATGACCATCCTCACCACCACGGGCACCATCATCATGCTTGACGACTTTCTGGTCCGCGCGGCGCTGGCGGGGGTGGGTCTGGCGCTGGCGACCGGCCCCCTTGGTGCCTTTGTGGTCTGGCGGCGCATGGCCTATTTCGGCGATGCCACCGCCCATGCGGCCATTCTGGGCGTCGCGCTGGCACTGGCCACCAGCCTGCCGATCACGCTGGGCACGCTGGCCGTGGCGCTGGCCATGGCGCTGACCGTGGCCGGTCTGGCGGCGCGCGGCTGGGCGATGGACACGGTTCTGGGCGTTCTGGCCCATTCCGCGCTGGCCTTCGGCCTGGTCGCCATCAGCTTTTTCCCGGCCGTCAGGAATGACCTTTCCTCCTATCTGTTCGGCGACATCCTGGCCGTGTCGCGCCTGGACCTGGCGCTGATCTGGGGCGGCGCGGCGCTGGTTCTGGGCCTGATCGCCTGGCGCTGGCAGGCGCTCCTGACCGCCACCTTGAACGAGGATCTGGCCCATGCCAGCGGGCTGAACCCGGCGCGGGAAAGGCTGGTCCTTGTGCTGGCGCTCGCCCTCACCGTGGCGGTGGCGCTGAAGATCGTCGGGGCGCTGCTGATCGCGGCGATGCTGATCATCCCGGCGGCGGCGGCGCGCGGCCTGGCCCGCAGCCCCGAGGCCATGGCTTTGGTGGCCGTCGTATTGGGGGCCGCTTCGTCCCTGGCCGGGCTGCAACTGTCGCTGTGGCAGGATACGCCCGCCGGACCCTCGATCATCGTGGCCGCCGCCGCCTTCTTTGCCGCCTCCGCCGTGCTGGGGCGGCTGCGCGGCACGGTCTGACGCGCGGAAAGCACCAAAGCGCCCCGCCCTTGCCCGAAGCCTGCCCGAATCCCGCGCCACAACCCTCGGACGATACACGGCACAGGACAACGGATCACCGGCATGGCAGCCCTGCGACTGGCCTTCGGGCTCTTCTTCTCGACCATCGCGCTTCTGGGCTATCTGGCCTTTGACTACACGATGGTGAACCGCAGCATCGTGGCGACCGGGGCCGAACCCATCGGCTTTTTCACCTATGTTAAGGGCTGGACCGGCATGGTCGCCATCCTTGCGCAGGGCGATGGCGATGCGGCCGAAGGCACGGCGACCCCGCCGCCCGCCACCCTGGTCGCCATGCTGCCCAAGGCGCCGGAAGGCTGGACCCTGCGCCCGACGGAAGAGGGCGATGCCCAGCCTTTCCTGACCCCGGGCCTGGGCGAGAAGGAGCGCGCCCTTGTGCTGTCGGCCACCCTGCCGGAAACGGGCAAGGGCGTGGAACGCGCGGCGCAGACCTATCAGAACGGCGCGCGGCAGGTGGTGGTGGAACTTGTCCGCTATCCCGACATCATCTTCACCTCTCTGGCCGCGATGGCGCAGAAGATGCAGCTTCAGATGGCCAGCCTCGATGTGGCGGGCAAGGATTTCATGGCGGTGCGCGGGCTTGAAGTGCGCGAGGCGCGGCTGGGCTCTGACGCTGCGGCGCGGGTCTTTCTTGCCGATGTGGGCGGGCAGATCCACCTGCGCGTCCTGGCCCCCGCCACGATGAGCGACGAAGAACTGCTGACCCTGTTTGAAACGCTGAACGTGCCGGCGATGAATGCCGATGTAATCGAGAAGGTCGCAGGGCTTGGCGAAGTGCCGGTGATCGTGCTGGCTTCGGTGATCGACACCGAAACGCGCAAGGCGCGCGAGGCCGAACGCAAGGCGATGCTCGAGGCGGCAGAAGCCGAACCGCCAGCCGCGCTGGATGCCGTGGCAGGGACACCGGAAGCCGGGATCGAAGGGGCCGCGCCGGAAGAACCCGGCATCGCTGTGCGCAAGGGCGTTGAAAGCGGCAAGTCTGGCAAGTCCGCGCTGCCCGGCACTGGAAGCGGCTTCGGCTTTGACGGCAATTGCCGCACCGAAGGCGGCCGCAAGGTCTGCGGTGGCCTTGGCAACTGACGGCAAAGGGGGCGCCGAAGCGCCCCCTCGCGATCCTTCAGGATCTGACAGGATCAGCCCGCATGGGGCTGCATCTGCTCAAGCTGCTCCTGGGTCGCCGCGACGCGGAAGAAGACGTTGCCATCGGCTTCCTTGACCAGCGTCAGCATCGAGCTGTCCAGCGCGACAGGCTTTTCGCCGATCCCGAGGAAGCCGCCGACATCGACCACCGCTGCGGCGATCTTGCCATCGGCGTCGACCGACACTGCCGAGATCTCGCCCACGTCCTCATCGCCCGGACCGTAGACCCGCTTGCCGATCAGATCGGCTTCGGCCCAGGTTGCCAGGTCAACCGCTTCGCCCGCAGCCATCGCATCGGCCGGGGCCGCTTCGGTCGCCGCCGTCTCGGCTGCCGGATCAGCGGTCATGTCGGGAACGATGGCGGTCTCGGGGCTGGCCGGTTCGGCATCCGCCGTCACAGCGCCATCCGCCGGGGCGGCGGGTTCGGTCGCGCTGAACACCATGTCGGGGTCAAAGGCCGGCGCGGCCTCAAGTTCGGCCTTCGAGCCGTGGAAGACGATGAAGTAATCGTCCGGGCTGTTCGAGTCCGGCACCATGGTCAGGTCGTTCAGCGACAGGGCGACGGTCTTTTCCCCGATGCCAAGGAAGCCACCGAAATCGACCAGAACGGCCTCGGTGTCGCCCGCCATCGAGATGATCAGATCGCTGATCTCACCGGCATCCTGCCAGTCGGCATTCGCCTGGGCGATCGCGGTATCCGACAGGCCCGTGGTATCGGCCTCGGTCACATAGACGCGCTTGCCGATGAAATCCGAGGCCCGCACCCCATCCTGCACGCCCGGCAGATAGGGCGAAGCGTCGGCGGCGGTGGTCGCGGCCGGGGCGGCGGTGTCGGCTGCGGTCTGCGCCATGACCGGCAGGGCCGACAGGGCAAGAACCGAGGACAGCGCGGTCGAAACGATCAGCTTCTTCATGGGAACTCTCCGTTGACAGTGGCGCCTGCCCGTGGTCGGGGGCGGCACCCGTTACGGCGAGACAACCTTCGCGAAGGCGGTTGGTTTCCTGGGTTGAGATAACAATAAATTCAGTATGTTCCGGTACGGGCCGGGGAACCGGCCCGCCGCATTGGCGTTAAGAACGGTTGAACATGTCCTGTGACACGCCGCCGTCGGATTGTAGCTTGTCAGGAAACAAGCCGACGCAGGGCGGGCAGGGGGGCGATGACCAGAAGGTCCAGCGCCAGCACCACCAGCAGCGCAATGCCCAGCATCGGGAAGGCCAGCGACAGGCCAAGCACCGCCAGGATGGCGCCTTTCGCCAGCGGAAACGCGCCCGGCTGCGGCGGGGCGGCCAGACGCACGGCCCCGGCAGGGCGGCGCTTCCACCATAGCACAAGGCCCGAGACCGGCAGGAAGATCATCGCCAGGCAGAATACGGTGTTCAGCACCAGGTTCCACAGGCCCAGATCGCCCTCATGGAAGGCGATGCCCCAGGCCATGGCCTTGGCATAGGCCGAATACTCCGCATAGCGCACATCGGCCAGGACATTGCCGGTATGGCGGTCGATATGGATCGTGCGGTCCGCCGCCGGGTCCGGCCCGTCATTCGACATGCTGTCATGGCTGATCGTCCAGACGCCCGCGGCACTGCCGGGCAGGTTGATCTGGAAGCGGCGGTCAAAGCCCAGGCGGTCGGCATAGGTGGCGACGCTGTCGATATCGACATTCCCCGCAATCGCCTGCGTTCCGGCCAAGGAGCCAGAGGCGGGAAGCGGTGTCTGTTCCAGGCCCCAGGGCACCTCTTTCGCATTGCCATGGTTCATCGTGGCATGAATGTCGTCCGACAGCGGCACGGCATCCCATTTCTCGGCCGGAAAGGTCGACCAGGCCTGCACCAGCTTTTCGCCCCAGACGCCGGACCATGACAGGCCCGAGATCAGGAACAGCACCATGACCAGCGACATCCACATCCCCACTGCGCCATGCAGCCCTTTCCACAGCGCGCGGCCCCGTTCCGCGCCGGGCAGAAGCGCCCGCCGCCAGCCCGCGCCATTGCGCGGCCAGTGCAGATACAGGCCCGAGACGACCAGAAGCAGCCCCAGGCTTGCCGCCGCCTCAATCAGCCGGTCGCCTGTGGTGCCGATCAGCAGCGTGCCATGAATGTCATTGGCCAGATCATACCAGCCGGCCCGCCAGGGAAAGGTCTTCACCACCGCGCCGCTGTAGGGGTTCAGCGCCACGCCGGTGGTGACGCCTTCAGCCACGACGGCGAAAGAGGCGACGTGGTCCGCGCCCAGCGGCGCCACATATTGGGTGGCGGCACCGCCCGGCACCGCCGCCTCGGCCGCGGCCTGCAGGGCCGAAACCGGCAAGGCCGCCGCGCCGGGCGTGACGGTCAGCCTTTCGGCCCCGATCCCGGCCAGCGCGGCGATCCAAAGCATGGTCAGCCCGGTCACGGCCAGCATGATCAGGAAGGGAATGACGCAAAGCCCGGCATAGAAATGCCAGCGCCAGACGGCGAAGTAGAACTTGTTCGCGGCAACAGGGGCCGCCGGGGCGCCTGCCCCGGACATGGAGTGGTCCATCGGTGAAATCCGTGACTGATGTTTCGGGTACTTGCGGAAACGTCAGGCGGAAACGGGGGGGCCGGTGGCCGGGGGCAGGCCCGTCGCATGGCGTAGCGCCACAGATTGCTCGGAGGCAGGCTGTTCCGTCCGACCCGGTGCCGCAGCCCCAAGGATGAGGGCGGGCGCCGCCAGCTCGGCCATGGCCATCTGTCCACAGGCCCAGGCGCAATGGTCGGTCTTGTCTTCCCCGTGATCCGGGGCCTGCTCGACCGGCTGGCCCGTCGCCAGATCGACCAGCATCTCGGCCGGCCCGTCGCCGGTGCACAGAACCAGTAGCATCGTGCCATCGGCGGCACGGGCGGGCATCACGGCCGGAGAGATCAGCGACAGCAGTAGGAAGGGCAGCAGAAGCACCCAGCCAAACGCCGCCAACACCCGATCTTTCTTCAGCGATCCCATGCCGCTCGCGATAGCGTGAGCTTGCCCGCCCGGTCAAGCGCCGCCCGTCGCCCGCGACATGGCGGCCAGCGATGCGGCTTTCACATGTCGTTTTCGTATGTCGTTTTCGGATGCGGATTGTCGGGCCGGCTTGCCCGGTTCCACGGCACTCTGGCACATATGCAGCAAGCCATTTGCAGGAGACTCGGGGTCCATGAAGACGCATGTGAAAGCGCTGGTCGTCGGCGGCGGGGCAGTGGGGACGGGCATCGCCTATCACCTGGCCAAGGCCGGCTGGGACACGATGCTGGTCGAACGCGACGAGCTGACCTCGGGCTCGACCTGGCACGCCGCGGGCCTTCTGCCCCTGTTCAACATGTCCTATGCAACGACCCATATCCACAAATACTCGGTGGATTTCTACAAGGGGCTCGAGGCGGAAACCGGCCTCAATCCCGGCTTCTATGTTGTGGGCAACCTGCGCATGGCGCAGCGCCAGGAACGCATGGACGAATACATGCTCTATTCCTCGGTGGCCGAAACCGCCGGGGTTTATCACGAATTCCTCTCGCCCAAGGAAATCAAGGAACGCTGGCCGCTGGTGCGGACCGACGATCTGATCGGCGCGCTCTATCACCCGCAGGACGGCTATATCAATCCGGCCGACGTGACCCAGGCCATGGCCAAGGGCGCGCGGCAACTGGGCGCGACGATCGAGCGCCGCATCCAGGTCGATGCCTATCGCTGGACCGGCAGCGAATGGGTCGTGTCCTGCACCCGGATGGTGGAACAGGGCGGGCGACTGGTGCCCTCGGACGACAAGTTCGAGATCGTGGCCGAACATGTCGTCACCGCGACCGGCAACCACGCGCAGCGCACGGCCAAGCTTCTGGGCATCAAGATCCCGGCGATCCCGGTCGAGCACCAGTATATCGTCACCGAGCCCGACCCGATGCTGGTCGAGTACCGCAAGAACAACCCTCAGCACCCGGTCCTGCGCGACGCCGATGCCAAATGGTATGTCCGCGAGGAACGCGGCGGCTGGATCCTTGGGCCTTACGAAAAGGGCGCGCCTGCCCGGTTCCTCTATGACGTGCCGGAAACCTTCCGCGCAGACCTGTTCCCGCTGGATCTGGAACGGATCGAAGCGGAATACATGTCGATGATCCACCGCCTCCCGTCTTCGGAAACCGTGGGTCTGAAAGACGATTTCAACGGCCCGATCTGCTATACGCCCGATGGCAACCCGCTGGTCGGCCCGGCGCCCGGCCTGCGCAACATGTGGCTGGCGGAAGGCTTCTCCTTCGGCATCACTGCTGCGGGCGGCACCGGCTATTACCTGGCGCAGATGATGGTCAATGGCGAAGCCGAGATCGACATGGCCTCGCTGGACCCCAAGCGCTACGGCAATTGGATGACCACCGAATATGCCGCGCGCAAGAACGAGGAATGCTACGATCACGTCTTCATCCTGCACCACCCGGATGAGGAACGCGAAGCCTGCCGCCCGCTGCGCACCGCGCCGGTCTATGACCGGCAAAAGGCGCTGGGCGCGCAATTCGGCCAGGTCAACGGCTGGGAACGCCCGATCTATTACGGCCCACTGAACGCGCCCGAGGATTTCGACCACAATTCCCGCAGCTTCCGTCGTGGCGGCTGGTGGCAATATGCGGTCGAGGAGGCCAAGGCGATCCGCGAGACGGCAGGTCTGATCGACGCAACCGCCTTTACCAAGCATATCGTGCGCGGGGCCGGGGCGACGGCTTTCCTTGACTGGTTCACCTGCAACGCGCTGCCCAAGGTCGGCCGCATCAACCTGACCTATGCGCTGACGCCCCAGGGCACGACGCGGACCGAATACACCATCGTCCGGAATGGCGAGAACGACTATTACCTCGTCTCGGCCGGCGCCTGGACGGCCTATGACGCCGACTACCTGAAGAAATGCGCCGAGGACATGGCGCCGAAATTCGGTGCCATCGAGATCCATGATGTCACCAGCCAATGGGGCGTCTTCGCGCTGGCCGGTCCGAACAGCCGCAAGATCCTGGCCGAACTGATCAAGGATGCCGACCCGGCGACCGCGCTCTCGAACAAGCGCTTCCCCTGGCTGTCGGCCCGCAGGATCGAACTGGGCATGTGCCCGGTCAACGCGATCCGCGTCGCCTATACCGGCGAATTGGGCTGGGAACTGCACCATCCGATCGAAATGCAGCGCTACCTCTGGGAGCAGTTGCTGAAGGCGGGTGAAAAGCACGGCATGAAGCTGGTTGGTGCCCGCGCCCAGAACTGGCTGCGCCAGGAGAAAAGCTATCGCGCCTTCGGCAATGAACTGGGCCGCGACGCGACCCCGCTGGAAGCCGGTCTCGACCGTTTCGTCGACCTGAACAAGGATTTCCAGGGCAAGGAGGCGATGCTTGCCACCGGCATCCGGTCGAAATGCGTGACCGTGCTGATCGACGGGCCGGACGATACCGATCCCTGGGGCAAGGAGGCGCTTCTGTCCGGCGGCGAGAAGGTGGGTCGTCTGACCTCGGGCGGCTATTCGGTGGCCTTCGGCAAGCAGATCGGCATGGGCTATGTCCGCAGCGATCTGGCCGAGGTCGGCACCAAGCTTAAGGTCAAGATGCTGTTGAAGGAATGGGATGCCGTGGTGGTCGAGGACAGCCCCTTCGACCCGTCCAACGCCCGCATCCGCATCGACGGTTAAGCGATTTCCGCGAGGGATTTTGGGCCGCGCCTCCGGGCGCGGCCTTTGCTATTTCAGCCGCCCGGAAACCTTGGCCCACCACCAGCGCGTGCCGACCAGAAGAAACCGCCAGTCCTTGAGGAATTCAGGCGGCTTGCCTTCGATGGCATGGCCGATGAACTGCAGCGCCCAGCCCAGCCCGAACAGCACCAGCGCCCAGGGCCAGAGGCCTGCCACAAACAGCGACAGCACGGCCAAGCCAAGCGAGACCACGATCATCGGAATGCCGATGGCATGGGTGATCTGGTTCCATCGGTTGCGGTGGCTCTGCGCATATTGCGCGATCCAGTCGTCCCAGCTTCGCCCTGAAAGCATGGCTCCCTCCCTCGCCTTGCCCCGTCTGGACGAAGGCTAGGGCCGCGCCGGGCCCTGCGGCAAGCCTTCCGTCAGGTCACAGCCCCCGCGCCGCCAGCCAGGCCCCCCATTGCGCGGCGCTTCCGGCAAAAATGTTGATGTCGACCTTGCCCGCGATGCCGGGGATCAGCCCGGTCGAGGTATATTGCCAGAAGGTCCAGGGATGGCCGTCGTAAAGATCCTTGGGGTGCTTCGCCACGGCCCGCAGCCAGAAATCGGCCCCGTCGACCTTCCACATCTCATTGTCCTCGAAAAAGTCGATCGAGGTGTAAAGGATCGGCCTCTGCCCGTAATGCCGGGTCAGCGCCGCGATGAAGATGCGCGCCTCCTCCCGGATCGTCGCCCCGTCGCGCCGGACGGTGCAGGTGGGCGAGAAGGGCGTCCATTCCATGTCCAGGACCGGGGGCAGGGCGCCCGCCGTGCGCGGCACATGCCGGATGAACCAGCGCGCCTGTTCGATCGCGGGGCGGCAATGGTAGAAGAAGTGATAGGCGCCGCGCCGCACGCCCGCGCGGCCCGCCTCGCGCCAATGGTCGCGGAACATCTCGTCCACGCGGTCGCCGCCCTCGGTCGCCTTGATGAAGGCGAAGTTCACGCCATTGGCGCGTGCCGTGGCCCAGTCGATATTGGTCTGATACTTGGCTACGTCGATGCCATGCACCGCATAGGCCTGCGGCGGGGTGCCGCCCCAAGCGTCGACCGGATCGGCATCGGCGAAATTCGGCGGCACCACCATGGCGGGCGGCACCTGCACGGCCGGCCGGGCCGCCGGGGCATGGGTGGCGGGGGAACGGCCGCCGCCGCAGGCGGCAAGCGTCAGGACAAGAAGAAGGGCAAGGGCGCGTTTCATGCCCGCCATGCTGGCCGAAGGCCAAGCCCCTGTCACCCCCCGCAAATCGGCGCTCGGCGGAAGCCCCCGCCCGCGATCACGCAAAGCGCGCAGGCGACAGCGCCGCCACGGTGGCCGCGTCGATCTGCGGCGCCGCGCCGCCCACCAGATCCGCCACAAGCTGCGAGGCCCCGGCGCTGGACTGGAAGCCATAACCGCCCTGTCCGGCGCACCAGAAGAAGCCCCTGTCCTGCGGCGCAAAGCCGATCACCGGCACCCGGTCGGGCGCAAAGGTCCGCAGCCCCGCCCATGACGCGATCAGCCGCGTCACCGGCTCGGTCACGAAGCCCTCATACCGGGCCAGCCCCTCGGCCAGAACCATGTCATCGGCCCAGGCGTCATGCGGGTCCTGCGGGTCTTCCTCGGCGGGCGAGACGATCAGCGCGCCGGCATCCGGCTTGGCATACCAGTCCTCGCCCGGCCCGAACAGCATCGGCCAGCGGGATACGTCCAGGCCCACCGGTGCCGGGATGCGCGCCATCGACCGGCGCAGCGGCGTGAAGCCCAGCGGCGCGATGCCCGCCATCTGCGCCACCTGATCCACCCAGGCCCCGGCGGCATTGACCAGAATCCTGCCCTCGGCGCTGCCGCCCGGCCAGGTCACGGTCCAGCCCGTCGCCGTCCGCACAATGCCCGAGACGCGCGCCTTCAGCAAGATCTCGCCGCCATTGCTGCGGGCGATCCGCGCGAAATGCTGGATCAGAAGGTCGGTGTCGATATCCTCGGCATGGGCGGCATGGGCCGCCAAGGTCACCACGTCGGGGTTCAGGATCGGAACGATCGCGCGCGCCTGGTCGACCGTGATCGGGGTGAACTTCATGGCGTCCAGATCCGCCTCGAATGCGGCTTTCTGGTCGTCGCGCGCCACCAGCATCAGCCCGCGCGGCGTCAACAGATTCTCGATCCCGCGGAAGAAATCGCCCGAGGCCAGCGACAGCGCCACCACCGGCGCCTTACCGTAATGCGGTTCATACAGCGCGGCAGAACGCCCCGAGGCATGGTGGGCCAGGGCATCCTCGGCCTCCAGCACCAGCACCGATCCCAGGGGGGCCAGTCGCGCCGCCGCCGAGATCCCGGCGATCCCCCCGCCGATGATGATGAAGTCGTGCATCTTCCCCTCCGCTCTGCGCGGGCCACCCAATCAAAGCCGGTGCTGCTTGGCAAGGGCTGCTCGCAAGGCGCCGCAGCATAAGGAAAAAGGCCCGCCGGGGCGGGCCTTTCCCAGTTCTTTTCCGTCGGGCTTACTTCGGGATGTCGCCGGTGATGCCTTCGACATAGAAGTTCATGCCCAGCAGATCGCCATCCGGTGCGGTCGCGCCATCGGCCAGCCAGTCGCTGCCATCCTGCTTCTTGATCGGCCCGGTGAAGGGATGGACCGTGCCCGCCGCGATATCGTCGCGCAGTTTCTCGGCCTCGGCCTTCACTTCGGCCGGCACCGCATCGGTGATCTCGCCGATCAACACTTCGCCGCCCTTGATGCCTTCCCAGGCATCGGCCTGCTCATAGCTGCCATCCAGAAGGGCACCCACGCGCTTGACGTAATAGGGGCCCCAATTGTCGATGATCGAGGTCACGCGCGGCGACGGCTTGTAGGCTTCCATGTCCGAAGCCTGGCCAAAGCCAATCACCTTGCCTTCGGTCTTGGCCGCTTCGGCCAGGGGCGCGGTGGAATCGGTATGGCTGGCGATCACGTCGACGCCCGCATCGATCAGCGCCTTGGCGGCATCGGCCTCTTTCGCCGGATCGAACCAGGTGAAGGCCCAGACCACGGACAATTCGACATCCGGGTTCACCTTCTTCGCCGCCAGGTAATAGGCGTTGATGCCCATGACCACTTCGGGGATCGGGAAGGACCCGATATAGCCGATCTTGTTGGTCTTGGTCATCCGGCCCGCGATCACGCCCTCGACGGCGCGGCCCTCATAGAAGCGGGCATTGTAGGTCGAGACATTGGGGCTTTCGCGCATGAAGCCGGTGGCGTGCTCGAACTTCACATCGGGGAACTTGGCGGCGACCGCATTGGTCGGGTCCATGTAGCCGAAGGAGGTGGAGAAGATGATGTTGCAGCCGCCAAGCGCCATCTGAGTCAGCACCCGCTCGGCATCGGCGCCTTCCGGCACGCTTTCCTGATACTGGATCTCGACCTTGTCGCCATAGGCCTCTTGCACTGCCAGCGCGCCCTGATGGTGCTGGAAGGTCCAGCCGCCATCGCCGATCGGGCCGACATAGATGAAGCAGGCCTTCACATGGTCCATGCCCGCCGCGAAGGCGCCGCCGGCCATCGCGAAGGTCAGGCCCATGGCCGCCGATGCAAGCAGGTTTCTGCGTTTCATTCAGACTCTCCCGGTTGTGGCAGGGCCTTGCCGACCCCGCATGTTGTGCCCGCCTAGCGCGAGGCGTGAAAATTCTGTCCCAAAGCGGCAGGCGCGCCCGTCGCCGCCCGTCCCCGGCTCGAGGACATGATGACCAGCACGAGGATGGTTATCAGATAGGGGGCCATCGACAAGTACTCGACCGGAATTGCCGTTCCCGTCGCCTGAAGGCTAAGCTGAAGCTGGGTGATCCCGCCAAAGAGATAGGCGCCGATCAGCGCGCGCCAGGGTTTCCAGCTTGCGAAAACCACGATGGCCAGCGCGATCCAGCCGGCGCCTGCGGTGATCCCGTCCACCCATTGCGGCACGCGCACCAGGCTGACATAGGCCCCGCCCATCCCCGCCATCGCGCCGCCGAACAGGATCGCCATCAGGCGGATGCGGTTGACCTTGTAGCCCAGCGCATGGGCCGCATCATGGCTTTCGCCCACCGCCCGCAGGATCAGCCCCGCCCGGGTCGAACGCAAGACCCACCACACCGCCGCGACCATGGCGATCGAGAAATAGACCACCCAATCATGCGAAAACAGGATCGGCCCCAGCACCGGAAGATCCGCCAGCGGGCCGAAGGGCACATCGGGCGTGTGGGGTGGCTTGATGCCGTTATAGCCCTGCCCGGCAAGCGAGGACACGCCCAGCCCGAACAGGGTCAGCGCCAGGCCCGTCGCCACCTGATTGGCCAGGAAGACCTGGGTCAAAAGCGCGAAGACCGCCGAAAGTGCCGCCCCCGCCAGCGCCCCGCCCAGAAAGCCCAGAAACGGGCTGCCGGTGCCGACGGCGGTGATGAAGCCGCCGATCGCGCCGATGATCATCATGCCCTCGACGCCCAGATTCAGCACGCCCGCCCGCTCGACCACCAGTTCTCCGATGGCGGCCAGAAGGATCGGCACCGCCGCCACCATCAGGCTTGCAACCAGAATGACCAGATTGATGCCGCCGATCTCCATCACTTCGCCCCCTGTTTCGCAGGCGCGCCCGCACCAAGGCGGAAGCGGTAATTCGTCAGCACATCGACGGCCAGAAGGAAGAAGAGCAGCATCCCCTGGAAGACCTGGATCGCGGCGGCGGGCAGGCCAAGATTGGTGCTTGCCATCTCGCCACCCACATAGGTCAGCGCCATCAGCAGGCCCGCCAGCACGATGCCCAGCGGGTTCAGCCGGCCCAGGAAGGCCACGATGATCGCGGTAAAGCCATAGCCGGTGTTGAAATCGATGGTGATCTGGCCCGCGGGGCCCGTCACCTCGAACAGCCCCGCCATGCCGGCAAGGGCACCGGAAATGCCCATGCACAGCAGCACCAGCCGCACCGGGCTGACACCATGGAACCGCGCCGCGCGCGGGGCCTGCCCCGCCAGCTTGATCTGGAAGCCCAGAAGGTGCCGCGTCAGCAGGATATAGGCCAGAACCGCCACGCCCAGGGCCGCGACGCCACCCCAATGCAGGCCCGAACCGGCGATCAGCTCGGGGTTGCTCGCTGCCTCGAAATTGCGGAAGTTGCGGCTGCCGGGGAAGCCCGCGCCATCGGGGTTGCGCAGGAACCCGGTCGCCGCCTTGGCCAGGATCGTCTCGGCCACATAGACCAGCATAAGCGAGACCAGGATCTCGCTTGTGTTGAAATAGGTTTTCAGGATTGCCGGGATCATGCCCCAGAGCCAGCCGCCAAAGGCCCCGGCCAGGATCATCGCCGGAAAGATCAGCCGGTTTTCTGTGGGATAGAAGGCCAGACCCACACCGGCACCCACGATGGCGCCGATGATATACTGCCCCTCGGCGCCGATGTTCCAGATTCCGGCGCGAAAGCCCAGGGCAAGGCCGATGGCGATCAGGATCAGCGGACCCGCCTTGATCAGCAACTGTCCACGCAGATAAAAGGCAAACTCGCCGAAGACCGGATCCCAGAAGATCGTCTTGATCACGGCAAAGGGGTTCTTGCCCATGGCGGCGAACAGCAGCCCGCCCGCGACCATGGTCAGCAGCACCGCCGCGACAGGCGTGGCGTAAAGCCAGAATCTGGACGGCGTCGGCCGTTTCTCAAGCCGGATCATGCGATCTGCCCCATTGGCCGGGCGGCGCAAATTCCTTGGACGGAATCTGCAATTTTCTTCAAAGAAAATCGCGCCTCACTCCACATGATGCGCCACCTCCATGCCATGCGCCCCGCCCATCATCAGCCCGATCTCGTCCATGGTCAGCCCGGCCGTCGGCCGGGGCTTGGTCAGCCGCCCCTCGTTCAGCACGGCAAAACTGTCTGACACTTCCAGCAGCTCATCCAGATCCTGGCTGATCACCACCACCGCCGCGCCCTGCGCCGCCTGATCCAGGATCTTCTGCCGGATCGCCGCCGCCGCCGCCGCATCCACCCCCCAGGTCGGCTGGTTGATGACAATGACGCCCGCGCCCTGCATCAGCTCGCGCCCCATCAGGAATTTCTGCAGATTGCCTCCCGACAGGGCCCGGGCCGCCACATCCGGTCCCGGCGTGCGCACGTCGTAATCCCTGATGATCTCTTCGGCAAAGCCGCGGGTCTTCGCCCAGTCGATAAAACCATTGTGCATCAACTCCCGCCGCAGCCCTGCGGTCAGGAAGGCGTTTTCCACCAGGCTCATATCCGGCGCCGCCGCATGGCCATAGCGGTCCTCGGGCGCCGCGACGAGCCCCGCCTTGCGCCGCCCCACCGGCCCCAGATCGCCCACAGGGCGGCTGTTCACCCGCACCTTGTCGGGATCGCTGGGCAATTCTCCCGAAAGCGCCAGCAGCAATTCGTCCTGCCCGTTGCCCGCGACACCCGCGATGCCCAGAACCTCGCCCTTGGCCACGGTAAAGCTGACGCTTTTCAGCGAGGTGCCGAAGGGAATGGGCGAGGCCAGCGACAGGTCGCTGACGCCAAGGCCCACTTCGCCCTTCTGGCCGGGCTTGCGTTCGGGCGGGGTCAGGCTGGCCCCGACCATCAGTTCCGCCATCTCGCGCGCGGTCTTCTCGCGCGGGGTGCAGGTCGCCACCACCCGCCCCCGGCGCAGGATCGTGGCGGCATCGCACAGCGCGCGGATCTCTTCCAGCTTGTGGCTGATATACAGGATCGCCGTCCCCTCGGCCGACAACTGCCGCAGGGTGCGGAACAGGATCTCCACCTCCTGCGGGGTCAGGACCGAGGTCGGTTCGTCCATGATCAAGAGCTTCGGGTCCTGCAACAGACAGCGGATGATCTCGACCCGCTGACGTTCGCCCGCCGACAGATCGCCCACCAGCCGCGCCGGGTCCAGAGGCAGCCCATACTCCTCGCTTACCGCCCGGATCCGCGTCGCCAATTCCCGCATCGGCGGCGGCGTTTCCATGCCCAGGGCCACGTTTTCGGCCACGGTCAGCGCCTCGAACAGGCTGAAATGCTGGAAGACCATCGCGACACCCAGCCGCCGCGCTTCGGCCGGCTTGCCCGGCGCATAGGGTGCGCCGCGCAGATGCATCGTGCCGGAATCGGGCTTCACCAGCCCGTAGATCATCTTGACCAGCGTCGACTTGCCCGCGCCATTCTCGCCCAGAAGCGCGTGAACCTCGCCCTCGCCGACCGAAAATCCGACATCGGCATTGGCCACGACGCCCGGATAGGCCTTGGTCACGCCGTCGATGCGCAGAAGTTCCCTGCGTTCCGTCCCCGAACCCGTCCCCGTCATCCCGCGTTCTCCTGTCGTGACGCGTTGTTCGCCTTTTGCCGCAGCAGCGCCGCCGCCACCCCCACCGCGATCGCCTGCGGATGCTTGCCCAAAGCCGGGTCGCCGATCGGACAATCGATCCGCGCCACCGCGCCCGGGCCATGGCCCAGCGCGCCCAGACGCGCCCGGAACCGCGCCCATTTGGTCGCGCTGCCGATCAGGCCGCAGCGGGCAAAGCCATGGGCCAGAAGCCTGTGGCACAGCTCAAGGTCAAGGGCATGGGAATAGGTGACGATCAGATGCTCGGCCCCCTGCGGCGCCTCTGCCACCAGCGCCTCGGGCCGCTCGGCGCAAAGCACCGTCACCCCTGAGGTCTCCTGCTCGGGAAACCGCGCGCGCGCCACATCGACCCAGGTGATCGCCAGTCCCGGCAGCGGGGCCAGAACGCCGACCAGCGCGCGCCCCACATGCCCCGCGCCCCAGATCCAGACCTGACGGTCGGGCCGGGCAAGCGGCTCGATCATCCAGCCCTGAACCGCCTCGGCGGCAAGCGGCACCTCGCCATGGCGCGCCCGCCGCAGCCGGTTCGCCACTTTCAGCGGCATCTCGCCCGCCGTGCCCGGCATGGCCCGCACCAGGGCCTCGCCCGTCAGCCCGGCCAGCCGCGCCGCCGTCCAGATCTCGGTCAAGAGCACCACCGCCCCACCGCAGCATTGCCCCAGCGCCGGGCCGAGCGGCATCCTGTCCAGCCGGTCGCCCGTTTCCAGCGCCTCCCGGGCCAGCGCCGCCGCCTGATGCTCCAGCGCGCCGCCGCCGATCGTGCCCGATTGCCCGCCTTCCCAGACCAGCATCGCCGTGCCCGTCTCGCGCGGCGCGCTGCCGGCATGCGAGGCGATCACTACCCGCGCCACGCGTCCATGGGTCCCCACCGCCTTTGCCAGCGCGTCACGGTCAAACATCGCCGCGCACCCGCTTGACCGCCGCCAGAACCCGCTCGGCTGTCGCCGGGGCCTGCAGGTCGGGCCAGGCGCCGTTGCCGCAGGCCGCCGCGGCATCGGACAGGGCCAGGAAGGCCGAGATCCCCAGCATGAAGGGCGGCTCGCCCACGGCCTTTGATTTGCCCACCGTCTCTTCGCCATTCTCGCGGCCCCAGAGGCCGACGTTGAACACGCGCGGCCGGTCGGAACAGGCCGGGATCTTGTAGGTCGAGGGCGCGTGGGTCGAAAGCCGCCCCTTGCCGTCCCAGACCAGTTCCTCGGTCGTGAGCCATCCCGCGCCCTGCACATAGGCGCCCTCGATCTGGCCCAGGTCCAGGGCCGGGTTCAGGCTTGACCCCGTGTCATGCAGGATATCGGCCCGCAGGATGCGGTTCTCGCCGGTCAGGCTGTCGATCACCACCTCGGTCACCGCCGCGCCATAGGCGAAGTAGAAGAACGGCCGCCCCTGACCCTTGACCCGGTCCCAGGCGATCTTCGGCGTCGCGTAATAGCCGGTCGAGGACAGCGAGACCCGCGCCTGATAGGCCCATTGCGCCACTTTCTCGAAGGCATAGACCTCGCCCGCCACCTTCACCATGCCTTCGGCAAAGCGCACGGTTTCCGCCGCGACCTGATGCTTCTCGGCCAGGAAGGCCGCCATCCGGTCGCGGATCGTCACACAGGCCTCGCGCGCCGCCATGCCGTTCAGGTCCGACCCCGAACTTGCCGCCGTGGCCGAAGTGTTCGGCACCTTGCCGGTATCCGTCGCGGTGATCTTGATCGCGCCGGGATCAAGCCCGAACACCGCCGCCGCCACCTGCGCGACCTTCTGGTTCAGGCCCTGGCCCATCTCTGTGCCGCCATGGTTCAGATGGACCGATCCGTCCTGATAGACATGCACCAGGGCGCCCGCCTGGTTCAGATGGGTCAGCGTGAAGGAAATGCCGAATTTCACCGGGCTCAGCGCGATGCCGCGCTTGAGGATCGGGGATTTCCGGTTCCATTCCGCAATCTCGGCCTTGCGGGCGCGGTAGTCGGACGTCCGCTCAAGTTCCGCCACCATCCGGTCGGCGATGAAATCGGTCACCTCCATGCCATAGGGCGTGGTCTGGGGCAGGGCGGCCAGCCGCTCGGCCTCGACCGCCGCCTTGGCCGCCGCAGGGGAATGGTCCGCCGCGATGCGCCGGGCATGGCCGGCTGCGGCAGTGCCTTCGATCCGCGACGCCGTTCCGGCAGAGTCCGGCCCCTCGACGCGCCGCCCGGTCCCGGCCACTCCTTCCGCCCCGCGCGAGGCCAGATCCATGTCTTCCCCTACAGAGGGCGGTGCGGGCTGGCCTTTGTCCTTCACCTGTTCATAAATATCCTCGGGGGGCCCGGGGGGCGAAGCGCCCCCGGCGTCTGCCGAAGGCTCGCCCCGCATCCCGCGATAGAAATTCGCCTTGCGCACCTCAAGCGGCTCGCGGCCCAGCGCATGGGCGACATGGTCCATCACCCGCTCGATGCCGATCATGCCCTGCGGCCCGCCAAAGCCGCGATAGGCCGTGGCGCTGGCGGTGTTGGTCTTCAGCCTGTGGCTCTCGATCCGGATCGCGGGCAGGAAATAGCAATTGTCGGCATGCAGCATGGCGCGGTCGGCCACGGGCAGCGACAGGTCCATGCTCCAGCCGCAGCGGAAGAGATGGGTGAAGTCCAGCCCCAGCACCCGGCCCCGGTCGTCAAAGCCCACGCGGTAGCGGATCTTCAGGTCGTGGCGCTTGCCGGTGATCACCATGTCGTCGTCGCGGTCATAGCGCATCTTGCAGGGCCGCCCGGTGGCGCGCGCGGTGACGGCGCAGGCGATGGCCAGCCAGTTGCCCTGGCTTTCCTTGCCGCCGAACCCGCCGCCCATCCGCCGGGTTTCGACCCGCACCGCCGACATCGGCAGATGCAGGGCATGGGCGACCTTGTGCTGAACCTCGGTCGGATGCTGGGTCGAGGAATAGACCTGCATCCCGCCATCGTCCTGCGGCAGAACGGCGGCGATCTGGCCTTCCAGATAGAAATGCTCCTGCCCGCCAATCTCGAATTCGGCCTCGATCACATGCGGTGCCGCGGCGATTCCCGCCGCCGCATCGCCCCGTGCCCAGATCACCGGCCCGGCCTCGAACCGGCTGTTCGCCGCCAGCGCCTGCTCCACCGTCAGGATCGGCGTTTCCTCGGCATAGCTGATCTTCGCCAGCCTCGCCGCCTTGCGCGCCGCCAGATGGCTGGTGGCCGCGACGATGAAGATCGGCCGGGAATGGAATTCGATCCGCTTTGACGTCAGCAGCGGTTCGTCGCCCAGCGAGGGCGAGCAGTCCGGCATCTCGTGCAGGTCATCCGCCGCGATCACCGCCACCACGCCCGGCGCGGCGCGCACGGCGGACAGGTCCATCGCGGTGATCTCGCCGCAGGCGATGGACGACAGGCCGAAGGCCAGATGCAGCGCATCCTTGGGCAGCGGGATATCGTCAAGATACCGCGCCTGTCCGGTGACATGCAGGGCTGCCGAGTCATGCGGCAGGGCTTTGCCCATACTCATGGCGCCACCTCCAGAACCGAGACCGTTCCCCCGGCAAGATCGTGGAAATAGCGCGCCAGCATCGCCTGCGCGGTCTCCATCCGATAGGCGGCAGAGGCGCGCATGTCGCTGAGCGGGGTGAAATCCCGCGCCATCTCCTGCGCGGCGCGCGCCACCACCTCCTGGCTCCAGACCTGCCCGATCAGCGCGGCCTCGGCGGCGCTTGCCCGCTTCGGCACCCCCGCCATGCCGCCAAAGGCGATGCGGGCGGCGGTCACTTTCCCCCCGGTCACCGTCACGTTGAAACAGCCACAGACGGCGGAAATGTCCTGATCGAAGCGTTTCGACAATTTGTAGGCGCGGAAGGCGGGCGCGCTGTCGGGGAAAGAGACCCCCGCGACAAACTCGCCCGGCCTGCGGTCCTGCTTGCGATAGTCGAGGAAGAAATCCTCCAGCGGCAGGCTGCGCATCTCATCCCCCCGCCGCAGATGCAGCCGCGCCCCCAGCGCGATCAGCGCGGGCGGCCCGTCACCGATGGGCGAGCCATTGGCAATATTACCGCCGATCGTCGCGACATTGCGCACCTGCTGGCTGGCAAAGCGGCGGAACAGCTCGGCCAGCGAGGGCAGCCCCCCGGCCACCGCGTCGCGCAGGGCGGCGATGGTCACGCCCGCGCCGACATGCAGCTCTCCGCCGCGCCGCTCGATCCCCTGCAGGTCGGCGACCCGGTTCAGGAAAGCCACGGGCGCAAGATCACGCAATTGCTTGGTGACCCAAAGGCCCACATCGGTCGCCCCCGCGATCAGGGTCGCGTCGGGGTTCCGGACATACCAGTCGGCAAGGTCGTCGCTCGAGGTCGGCTGGACCACGCCAGGGGCCGCTTCGCCCCCCGGATCGCCCGAGGATATCCGGTCCGAAATGAAGGCGGAATCCTGCGCCATATGGGCCGGTACCGGCTGGGCACCTGCCGCCTCGGCCGCCCGGATGATCGGGGCATAGCCGGTGCAGCGGCACAGGTTGCCCGCCAACTGGTCGTCATGGTCGGCCGCGCCGTTCAGATGCGCGGTCGCCATCGAGACGATGAACCCCGGCGTGCAGAAGCCGCATTGGCTGCCATGGCACTCCACCATCGCCGCCTGCACTGGGTGCAGCGCCCCATCGGGGGCGGCGATGCCTTCGACCGTGCGCACCGCCTTGCCCTGCAACTGCGGCAGGAACAGGATGCAGGCATTGACGGCCTTGCTCCCGCCCGCATCCGTGACCATGACGGTACAGGCGCCGCAATCGCCCTCGTTGCAGCCTTCCTTGGTGCCGCACAGGCCGCGATCTTCGCGCAGCCAGTCGAGAAGGGTCCGCGTCGGGCTTGCGCCTTCGACCCGGACCGGCGTTCCGTTCAACAGAAACGCGATCCCGCTCATATGTCAGTCCGCCGCGGTCTCCCCGTTGAAGGCATTCTGCGCGCCCGCCCGATGCGGCGTAAAGCGAGGCGCGCGCCCCTATTATGCTTGTTGATCGTCATCAAGCCGGGGGGGACGATTCAAGGCAAGACAAAATTCTCTGCCCCCGGACGAAGCACTTATGCCTTTTCCCGAAAGATTGCGCCAGCAACCTGCGCGCCCCGGCTGCGGTCCGGCGCGCGCCCCGGGTAGGGCAGGTGACGCTGGGTCAGGTTTTCCGCACTCCCTTGCATTCCTTTTGCCGCGTAATTGCACCGAACCGAATTTTTTCGAACACGAGACCTTTTCAAATGGACTTCCCTCTCCTCCTCAAATTCGTTCATATCTCCGCCGCCATCCTCTGGATCGGCGGCGGCTTTACCCTTCTTCTGACTGGCATGCTGCGGCAGGGCCGCGCCAGCGCCGACGAGCTGCTGGCGCTGATCCGCATCGTGGCCTTCCTGGGACCGCGCCTCTTCATGCCGGTCAGCCTGATCACGCTGACGTCCGGCGTGGCGCTTCTGTTCCTTGCGGGCTGGGGCTGGCAGGCCTTTACCGTGCTGGGTCTGGCGGGCGTCACCTTCACCGCGCTGTTCGGCGCGCTGATCCTTGGCCCCTCGGCGGATCGCGCGGTGAAACTGGCCGGGGATCGCGGCGCTTCCGCCGCCCTGCCCGAATTGCGCCGGATCTTCCGCCTCGCCAAGCTCGATTATGCCGTGCAATTCGCCGTGGTCTTCCTGATGGTGGTCAAGCCCGGCTGGGGCGAGGTCGCGGTTCTGGCCGGTCTGGGCACGGTGCTGGTGCTGGCGGCTTTGGCCACCCTGCGCCCGCTGGGCCAGCCGGCCTGAGCGTGGAGGCAGCCATGATCGACCTGCTTCCGCAGACCCTTGCCGCCCTTCTTTATCCCCGCCGTCCGGGCCAGGACGTCAGGGCACCCGACCGGACCAGGGACTAAGACGGGGCGGCGGCAATCCATCGGGGTTTGCCGCCGCCCCGCATTCTGGGTAGCTTTGGCCCATGACCCAAGGCGCCCCCCGATTCATCCATCTGCGAACCCATACCGAGCATTCGCTGCTGGAAGGGGCCATCCCGGTCAAGAAGCTGGTCAAGCTGGCTGCGGGGATGGACATGCCCGCCGTGGCTGTGACCGACACCAACAACCTGTTCTGCGCGCTGGAATTTTCCAGCCATGCCAAGGATGCCGGGGTCCAGCCCATCATCGGCTGCCAGATCAGCCTGGCGCATGATCCTGCCGCGCCGGGGGAAAAGCCACGCCTGCCCGCGCCCATTGTCCTACTGGCACAGGACGAGGCGGGCTGGCTGAACCTGATGAAGCTGAACACCTGCCTGTACCTGCGGGGCGACGGCCAGTTGCCGCATGTGACCTTGCAGGATCTGGCCGATCACGCCCAGGGCCTGATCTGCCTGACCGGCGGGCCGGAAGGCCCCTTGGGCCGCTTTTTCGCGGCGGGGCAGGGGCCGAAGGCGCGCGCCCTGGTCGAGGCGCTGCACCGCGCCTTTGGCGACCGGCTTTATGTCGAATTGCAGCGCCATCCCGGCGAAGGCGGCCGCCTGACCGCGGCCGAGGCAGCCTCGGAACGCGGCATGGTGGAACTGGCCTATGAATTGGGCCTGCCGCTGGTCGCCACCAATGACGCCTATTTCCCGGCGGCGAAGATGTATGAGGCGCATGACGCGCTGATCTGCATCGCCGAGGGTGCCTATGTCGACCAGATGGAGCCGCGCCGCCGCCTGACGCCGCAGCACTATTTCAAGACCGAGGCCGAAATGGCCACCCTCTTCGCGGACCTGCCCGAAGCGATCGAGAACACGGTCGAGATCGCGCGGCGCTGCGCCTTCATGGTGTCGAAGCGCAAGCCGATCCTGCCGCGTTTCGCCGATGACGAGGTCGAGGAATTGCAGCGCCAGGCCTGGGAGGGCCTGGACCGCCGCCTTGCCGTGATCCCGCTGGCCGCGCCGCGCGCGGAATATGAGGAACGGCTGCGCTTCGAGCTGGGCATCATCGAGAAGATGGGCTTTCCCGGCTATTTCCTGATCGTGGCCGATTTCATCAAATGGGCCAAGAAACATGACATTCCGGTCGGGCCGGGCCGCGGCTCGGGCGCGGGCTCGCTGGTCGCCTATGTGCTGACGATCACCGACCTTGACCCGCTGCGCTATGCGCTGCTGTTCGAACGCTTCCTGAACCCCGAACGGGTCTCGATGCCCGACTTCGACATCGACTTCTGCATGGATCGCCGCGAAGAGGTGATCAAATATGTGCAGGAACATTACGGGCGCGAGAAGGTGGCCCAGATCATCACCTTCGGCGCGCTGCTGTCCAAGGCCGCCGTGCGCGACGTGGGCCGCGTGCTGCAACTCAGCTACGGCCAGGTCGACCGTCTGTCCAAGATGATCCCGGTCGAAGGCGTCAAGCCGGTCTCGATCACCAAGGCCCTGGCCGACGAGCCGCGCCTGCGCGAAGCGGCCAAGGAAGAGGTGGTGGGCCGGCTTCTGACCTATGCCGAACAGATCGAGGGGCTTTACCGCAACGCCTCGACCCATGCCGCGGGCGTGGTGATCGGCGACCGGCCCCTGGATGCGCTGGTGCCGCTTTATCAGGACCCGCGCTCCGACATGCCCGCGACCCAGTTCAACATGAAATGGGTGGAAGCGGCCGGTCTGGTGAAGTTCGACTTCCTGGGTCTCAAGACCCTGACCGTGATCCAGAACGCGATCAGCCTGATCCTCAAGGGCGGCCGCCCCCTGCACATCGCGCAGGATGGCCGCCAGCTTTACGCCCCGCCCGCAGGGGCCGAGAATGACATCGGCCACATCCCCCTGGACGACAAGGCGACCTACGACCTTTACGCCGCCGCCAAGACAGTCGCGGTCTTCCAGGTTGAAAGTTCGGGCATGATGGATGCGCTGCGGCGCATGAAGCCCACCTGCATCGAGGATATCGTGGCCCTCGTGGCGCTGTATCGCCCGGGGCCCATGGAGAACATCCCCACCTATTGCGAGGTCAAGAACGGGCTCAAGGACATTGAACCCCTGCACCCGACCATCGACCACATCCTGAAAGAGACGCAGGGCATCATCGTCTATCAGGAACAGGTGATGCAGATCGCCCAGGTCATGGCGGGCTATTCGCTGGGCGGCGCCGACCTGCTGCGCCGCGCCATGGGCAAGAAGATCGCCGAGGAAATGGCCAAGGAACGCCCGAAATTCATCGAGGGCTGCACCAAGACCCATGGCATCGACCCGAAGAAGTCGGGCGAGGTCTTCGACCTTCTGGAAAAATTCGCCAATTACGGCTTCAACAAGTCGCACGCCGCCGCCTATGCCGTGGTCAGCTACCAGACCGGCTGGCTCAAGGCCAATCACCCGGTCGAATTCATGGCCGGGGTGATGAATTGCGACATCCATCTCACCGAGAAGCTCGCCGTCTACAAGCGCGAGCTGGACAAGCTGGGAATCGAGGTGGTGCCGCCCTGCGTCAACCGCTCGCTTGCCACCTTCGATGTCGGGCAGGGCCAGGTGATCTATGCCCTGGGCGCGCTCAAGAATGTCGGCGTCGATGCCATGCGCCTGATCGTCGAGGCGCGGGGCGAGAAGCCCTTCGCCACGCTTTTCGATTTCGCCCGCCGCGCCGACCTGAAGAAGATCGGCAAGCGCCCGCTGGAAATGCTCGCCCGCGCCGGGGCCTTCGACCAGCTTGATCCCAACCGCGCCCGTGTCTTCGAGGCGCTCGACCCGCTGGTCGCCTATTCCGCCGCCGTGCAGGACGCCCGCGCCTCGGCCCAGGTCTCGCTGTTCGGATCGGGCGGCACCGACATTCCCGAACCGCGCCTGCCCTGGCGCGACGACTGGCTGCCGGTCGAACGGCTGGGCCATGAACACCTTGCCGTCGGCTTCTACCTCTCGGGCCACCCGCTGGATGACTACATGTCCGCGCTCCGCCGCAAGGATGTGAAGACCCTGTCCGAACTGACCCAGGCCGTCATGGCCCGCGGCGCCCCCATGGTCGCCAAACTCGCCGGATCGGTCAGCGCCAAGCAGGAACGCAAATCCGCCAAGGGTAACCGCTTCGCCTTCGTCTCGCTGTCCGACCCGACCGGCCTTTACGAAGTCACCGTCTTCTCCGACGTGCTGGAAGTGGCACGCGAAAACCTCGAACCCGGCCGCAATGTCGTTCTGACCGTCCGCGCCGATCCCGATGGCGAAGGCGTCAAGCTGCTGGCCAATGCCGTCACCCCCATCGACGCCGTCGCCGACCAGGCCGGGGCCGCCGACCTGCGCATCCACCTCAACCGGGCCGAGGCCGTCACCTCCGTCGCCACGCTGCTCGCCTCCGTCACCGGCAAGACCCGCGCCCAGATCACCCTCTGCGTGCCCGACGATCTGGGCCGCGAGATCGACCTCACCCTGCCGCAGCCCTATCCGGTCAATCCCCAGATCAAGGGCGCGATCAAGGCCATGCAGGGCGTGGTGATGGTGGAGGAGATATAGGCCCGCGCACGCCCCGCACCGCGCGCCCGCTTCACCCCGCCTTCACCCTGTCGGCCGCCTCCTCTCGCATCCCCCTTGCGAAAGGCGCCCGCCATGGACCTGCCCGAACTCCTGCCCGTCACCGCCATCGACCCCCAATCCCTCCTGCGCGACCGCAGCGAGCTGGACCCTGAAGAACTGGCCCTCCTGCGCCGCTCGATCTTTGAAGAGGGGCTGCGCATGCCGATCGAGGTCTATCCCCTGGCCGACCCCGAGCCGCCCTTCACCTTCGGCCTTCTTTCCGGCCTGCGCCGCCTGACCGCCTGTATCGCGCTCAGGCATGAGACGATCCCCGCCTTCATCCGCGGCCCCGCCACGATCCAGGCTGCCCTCACCGCCATGGTCTCGGAAAACGAAAACCGCGCTGCCATCACGCCATGGGAGAAAGGCGCGCTGATCTGGAACGCCATGGCCCTGGGCCATTTCCCCACGCTCGACGCCGCCGTGGCCGCCCTTTACCCGAGCCGCAACCGCCAGACCCACAGCCGCCTGCGCGGCCATGCCAATGTGGTCGCCGCGCTGGACGGCCACCTGACCACCCCGGAACGGCTGACCGTGAAACAGATGGACAGCCTGGGTGCCGCGCTGCGGCTGGGCATGGAAGAGATCTTCCTCAACGTCCTGCTAACGCTGAAGGGAGAAGCGCTCGACGACCAATGGAAGGCGCTTGTGCCGGTGATCGAGCATGAGGTCCTCCACCCCGCCGACCCGCGCCCCGGCCGCCCGCGCATGGGCCTGTATCTTCATCACGGGTTGCAGATCACGCGGGAACCCTGTCGCAACGGATGGATCCTGCGGTTTACCGGCCCGGAGGCGCGGAAGGGCGGGCTGGTGGATGATGTGCTGGACGAGGTGGAAAGGTTGTTTCAGAAGAAGTGAGAGAGCAAAAAAAAATGATATGCCGTCAGTGTGGTCGGCTATGATTGGCCGCGGTGTTTTCTTGTCGGGTTACGCACATGACGAACCATGCCATTGTCAGAGCAATGAGAAGAAGTAAGTCGGCGTCGGCAGACAAGGATAAGTGGGACAAGTTAGACGTTATCTTCAAGGCGATTGGGGGTGTGCTTATTCCACTACTGATCGGCTATTCGGTCTATGCATTCAACCAGTCACGGACCTTGCAAGAGGCCAAGGTCAATGAAGTCCGTATTCGTCTTGAAACGGCTTCAAGCATGTTGCAGATCGCTGTCGGAATTTTGCAGCAACCTGCTCCCACTACGGCATCTGGCAAGGCGCTCAGGAGCTGGGCGATCAGTGTTATGAGAAGCCCTTCTGAACCGCCTCCGATTACGGAAGAGGTGGCCCTTGCCTTGGCTAAGGACCCCTTGCCCGCAATTGTGTGGAACTCGAATACGACGCTTTTCACCGAGCCGACTTCAAAGCAGGCTTTAGATGATTCTGTGAAGAGCATGCTAGAGAAACTTCAACCGTATGATTATTCCAAATTGTTCGATTGCACCGTTGACCCTTGCATCGTACGGAAGGACCCGATCCCCAAGGAAGACCTGATCATAGACTGGGAAGAAATCTCAAAGAGTCTACTCAAGGATTAGGTCTACTCGTGCGGTGCGGTGGTGTGCTTACCAAACCCTTAACACCCACCATAACCCATTGAAATCCCTCGCATCACCCCCCTGTCCCACCGTGGGACAGCCGCCCCTGCGGCGGCCTCACCCGTTCGGGGTCATCGACTTCCTCTGCCTTGCCCGTTTCAGCCCCAGCTGCCGCTCGCGCCAGATGATCAGGCAGCCCGCCAGCACCACCAGCGCCGCCCCCGCCAGCATCGTCGCCGTCGGCAGCTCGGCAAAGACGAACCAGCCGATCGCCAGGGCGAACAGCATCGAGGCATAGTCGAAGGGCGCGATGACCGAGGCATCGGCCTCGCGGTAGCTCGAGGTCAGCAGGACCTGCCCGACCCCGCCCAGAAGCCCCGCGCCGACCAGCAGCGCCGCTTCGCCCGGCGTCGGCCAGACCCAGCCGAAAGGGATGGTGGCCAGCGACAGGACCGTCGCCGTGACCGAGAACCAGAAGACGATGGTCGCCGTCTTCTCGGCCATCACCAGCTTGCGCACGAAAACCTGCGCCAGCGCGGCAAAGACCGCCCCGCCCAGAACCAGCGCCGCGCCGAAGGCCTCGCGATAGGACGCCGCGCCCTCGCTCACCAGCGACAGGCGCGGCGACAGCACGATCAGCACCCCCACCAGCCCCAGCGCCACGGCGGTGATGCGGAAGGCCCGCACCTCCTCGCCCAGGAACATCGCGGCGAAGATGACCGTCAGCAGGGGGGCGGCATAGCCCAGCGCCGTGACCTCTGGCAGCGGCAGATAGGCCAGCGCCGCAAAGCCCAGGCCCATCGCCATCGTGCCCATGAAACCACGCCAGAAATGGCCGAACGGATCGCTGGTGCGCAGCCCGGTCGACAGCTCGTGCCGCCACAGCAGCCAGACCACGATCACCGGGATGGCGAAGAAGGACCGGAAGAACACCGCCTGCCCGCCGGGCACATGCGCCGAGGTCGCCTTGATCATCGACTGCATGACGATGAAGATAAGTACCGAGGCAAGCTTGAGCGCGATGCCGCGCAGCGGACGGGCGGGGTGGGGAACCATGCCCCTTGCATTCCACAGCCCCGTCGCGCCCGCAACCCTCTGGACGCCGCCCGCGCTTCGCGATCATTTGGACGGAAATAGGAGATACCCATGCCGCAGCCCCCGCTTTCCGACCTGATCGATCAGGGCCGCGGCCTTGCCCCCGCCGATCTGGTGCTGAAGGGCGGGCGGGTCTTCGACCTGATCACCGGCGATCTGGTGGAAACCGATGTCGCCATCTGCGGCGACACCATCGTCGGCACCTTTGGCAGCTATGCCGGGCGGCGCGAGGTCGATGTCTCCGGCAAGATCCTGGTGCCGGGCTTCATCGACACCCATCTGCACATTGAAAGCTCGCTGGTGACGCCGCATGAATTTGACCGCTGCGTCGGTCCGCGCGGCGTCACCACCGCCATCTGCGACCCGCATGAGATCGCCAATGTCTGCGGCCTGACCGGGATCGCGTATTTCCTGGAATGCGCCTCCCAGACGCTGATCGACATCAGGGTGCAGCTTTCCTCCTGCGTGCCCTCGACCCATATGGAAACGGCGGGGGCGCGGCTCGAGTCGGCGGATCTGGTGCCGCTGATGCACCACCCCAAGGTGATCGGCCTGGCCGAGTTCATGAACTTTCCCGGCGTGCTGATGAAGGACGCGGGCTGCCTCGCGAAACTGCAGGCCTTTCGCGGCCGCCATATCGACGGCCACGCGCCCCTGCTGCGGGGCAATGACCTGAACGGCTATATCGCGGCGGGCATCCGTACCGAGCATGAGGCGACGACCGCCGAGGAAGGGCTGGAAAAGCTGCGCAAGGGGATGCGCGTCCTGATCCGGGAAGGTTCGGTGTCAAAGGACCTGCATGCCCTGGCGCCGCTTTTGACCGAACGCCACTCGCCCTATCTGTGCCTCTGCACCGATGACCGCAACCCGCTGGACATCGCCGAGCACGGCCATCTTGACTATATGATCCGCACCGCGATCGCGCTGGGCGCGCCGCCGCTGGCGGTCTATCGCGCCGCCAGCCTGTCGGCGGCCGAGGCCTTCGGGCTCAAGGATCGCGGGTTGATCGCGCCGGGCAAGCGGGCCGATATCGCGGTGATCGACGGGCTGGAGAGCTGCCACACGGCGATGGTCCTGGCAGGCGGGGTCGAGCTGACGGCCCAGGCCTTCGCCGCGCGCCCGACCACCGCGCCGGTCGCCCGCCAGTCGGTCAAGGCCCCGCCGGTGACGGCGCCGGATTTCCGCACCGGCGGCAATCGCGCCGAAACCCCGGTGATCGGCATCCTGCCCGGCAAGATCATCACCGAACACCTGAGCTTCGCCATTCCCCCGGTCGATGGCGACAAGCGGCCGGACCTTATGCGTGATCTGGTGAAGATCGCAGTGATCGAGCGGCACGGCAAGAACGGCAACCGGGCGACGGGCTTCGTGAAAGGCTTCGGGTTGCAGAAGGGCGCGATCGCCTCGACCGTCTGCCATGACCATCACAACATCGCCGTCGTGGGCGCCGATTATGCCGATATGGCGCTGGCCGCCAACCGGCTGGGCCAGATCGAGGGTGGCTTCGTGGTGGTCGAAGGCGGCAAGGTTCTGGCCGAACTGGCCCTGCCCGTCGCCGGGCTGATGAGCCTTCTGTCCTTCGAGGAAGTCCGCGACAGGCTGGTCGCCCTGCGGGCCGCCGCAAGGTCGCTGGGCGTGACGCTGGAGGAACCCTTCCTGCAACTCGCCTTCCTCGCCCTGCCGGTGATCCCGCATCTGAAGATCACCGATCACGGCATGGTCGATGTGGACAGGTTCGAGATCATCCCCTGACACCCCGGCGGGATCTTCGGGGGGAGGCCGAAGGCCGGGGGCCGCCCCCCAAGCAACCGCCGCCAAGGGGAGTTCCGCCCGGGCGCCGCGCCCGCTAGGGTGGCGGCGCAAGGGCTTCGGAGGGGGCATGTTCGCAATCGTCACGGCCGGAACCTCGGCCATCGGGCAAAGCCTTGTCCTCGCGCTGGCCGGGGCTGGGCATGATGTCGCCTTCACACATCTGGGCAGCGCTGAGCAGGCCGGTGCGCTGTGCGACAGGGTCACTGCGATGGGCCGCCGCGCCCGCGCCTGGGAGGCGGATGCGGGCGACGAGGCGCAGGTCGCGTCGTTTCATGCCGAGGCCGCCGATTGGGCGGGCGAGGCCCCGGATGCGCTGGTCAACAATGCCGGAATCCAGACCTGGGCTCCCTTGCTGGACCTGCGGGTCGAGCAATGGGATGCGGTGATGCGCACCAATCTGCGCGGCGCATTCCTGAACACCCAGGCGGCGGCGCGCGCCATGATCGCGGCGGGCAAGCGCGGTGCCATCGTCAATCTCGGTTCGGGCTGCAACAAGCAGGCCTTTCCCCGGCTGGTGGATTACACCGCCTCGAAGGGCGGGATCGAGCAGTTCACCAAGGTCGCGGCGATCGAGCTGGGGCCGCAGGGCATCCGCGTCAACTGTCTGGCCCCTGGCGCCATCGCCACCGACCGCACAGCCGCCGAGGCGGGCGATTACGCCGCCACCTGGGCCCGCGTCACCCCGCTGCGCCGGGTCGGCCAGCCCGGCGATCTGGCCGGACCGCTATTGTTCCTGATTTCCGAAGCCGCCGCCTTTGTCACCGGGCAGACGCTCTGGGTCGATGGCGGGGCGTTTTCCCAGGCCAATTGGCCCTATGAGGTGACCCCGTGACCCGCACGCTTCTTTGCTTTGGCGACAGCAACACCCATGGCACGAGGCCGATGGAAACCCTTGCGGGCAATGGCCGTTTTGACCGCGCCGACCGCTGGACCCATCAGCTTGCCCAGGCTCTGCCGGGCTGGGAGGTGATCGCCGAGGGTCATCCCGGCCGGACAGTTGTGCATGATGACCCGGTCGAGGGCGCGCATCGGAACGGGATGCGGGTGCTGCTGGCCATCTTGGAAAGCCACAAGCCGGTCGATCTTGTGCTTCTGATGCTGGGCACCAACGACCTGAAGGAACGCTTCAGCGTCAATGCGATGGACATCGCCCTGTCGCTGGAAAACATGGTTCGCGCGATCCTGCGCAGCGATTGCGGCCCCCAGGGAGGCGCGCCGCGCGTCCTTCTGGTCGCGCCGCCGCCGATCGCCGAGACCGGCTGCCTGGCCGAGATCTTTGCAGGCGGGGCTGCCAAGTCGCAGGGCCTTGCCGCGCGCATCGCCGCCGCCGCCGCGCGGCAGGGCGTGGGATTTCTGGATGCGGGGCAGCATGTCGAGGTTTCGCCGCTGGATGGCATCCATTACGAGGCCGGGGCGATGCCTGCGCTGGCCCGCGCCTTTGAAGCCGCGATCCGCGAGATGTTCCCGGGCGGCTGATCGCTGCTTAGGTGCATCCTAATCACGGCTGTGCCACTTGATGCTTTTGCCAAAGATGAATCCGGGTCACACCCTTTGCGTGACCCGATTTCTCTAGGATGCGCCCCTGCCCCCGCACCCTCGTTCCAGCGCCGCCCGGATCTTTGCTGCGGGCTTGACGCGGGCCCGCTGCGGCAGGACGCTGCCTATCAAGACGACCCAGCCCCCAGCCCCTCGCGAGGCCACCGATGACCAGCCATGACCCCGCCCTGACCCCGATCGAGGAATTGCGCGCCAATGTGGCCGCGCCTTTCGAACGCGCCCGCGCCATGCCGAAATCCGTCTATGTCTCGGAAGACTTCGCCCGCGCCGAGCAGGCGCATATCTTCGCGAAGGAATGGCTTTGCGCCGGACGCGCCGATGCGCTGGCCAATCCGGGCGATTACATGACGATGGAAATCTCGGGTGAGCCGGTGATCATCCTGCGCGACCGCGAGGGCCAGTTGCGCGGCCTGTCGAATGTCTGCCGCCACCGGATGAGCACGCTTCTGGAAGGGCGGGGCAACACGCGCTCGATCGTCTGCCCCTATCACGCCTGGACCTACAATCTGGACGGCACCCTGCGCGGCGCCCCCGCGATGACGCTGAACGAGGGGTTCTGCAAGGATCAGGTCGCGCTGCCCAAAGTGCGGGTGGCGGACTGGCTGGGCTGGATCATGGTCACGCTGAACCCCGATGCGCCCGATCCGGCCGAGGTGCTGAAGGATGTCGAGACGCTGGTCGGATACCTCGACATGGCCAGCTATCGCGAACATTTCCGGCAGGAATTCCGCTGGAACACCAACTGGAAGGTGCTGGCCGAGAATTTCATGGAAAGCTACCATCTGCCGGTCTGCCATTCCGGCACCATCGGCGGCACGGTCGACCTGCTGAAGATGACCTGTCCCGAGGGCTTTCCGGCCTTCAACTATCACTGGATCATCAAGAACGATTCGCTGCCGCTGACGCTGGCCCATCCGTCGAACACCGCGCTGACCGGCGACCAGCGCCGGGTGACCTGGCTTCTGTCGATCTACCCCTCGCTTCTGATCACGCTGACGCCGGGCTATTTCTGGTATCTTTGCCTGACGCCCGACGGGCCGGATCATGTGAAGGTGCTGTATGGCGGCGGGATGAGTGCCGATTGGTGCGCCGACCCCGAGGCGACCAGCCATCTGAATCAACTCAGGGAATTGCTCGACGAAGTGAATCTCGAGGATAAGGGCTGCGTCGAGCGCGTGTTCCGGGGCCTCAAGGCGGGCCTGTCAGAGCCGGGCGCGCTGTCGCATCTGGAACGGCCGAATTTCGAATTCGCAAGCTGGATCGCGGCCCGTATTCCATAGATCGTAAAGCAATATTCAGGATTCCGGTATTAAGCATGCGGGAAGCGGTGCCAGATGGTCTGGTGCCGGGCCTTGCCCGATCTTGTCCCGCAATCCACCCGGTCCGCCCCCGGGCCACCTGAAAGCAGATGCCATGACCGCCCCCCTGATCGCCCCGCCTTCCGGCCCCAAGGGCGCCGCGATCCCCGCCACCGCCGCGGCGCTGTCGCTGCGCGATCAGTTTCTCGCCGCCATGTCGCGGGTGGCCCAGACGGTGAATGTGATCACCACCGACGGGCCGGGCGGCAGGGCCGGGGTGACGGTCTCGGCCATGGCCTCGGTCTCGGCCGATACGGCGCTGCCGACGCTGCTGGTCTGCGTGAACAAAAGCGCCGCCGCCGATCCCGCGATCCTGGCCAATGGCCGCTTCGTGCTGAACATCCTGAGTGATGATCAGGCCTGGATCGCCGACGCTTTCGCCGGCCGGTTGCGCGACCGCCTGGCCGACCGCTTCAGCGTGACCGACTGGGCGGCCATGCCCTCGGGCTTGCCGCGGCTTGCCGCGCCGCTGGCCGCTTTCGACTGCCGCCTGACCGGCGCCACGCTGATGGGGACCCATCACGTCCTGACCGCTGAGGTCGAGGCGATCCATCTTTCGCCCGCAGGCCAGCCGCTGATCTATGCCCATCGCGGCTATGGCAGCCCGACCCATATCGCCAGCACCGAGATCGGTCAGCCGCCGCGCAGCCGGCCGACGCAACTGTCCTTCGCCTATTTCCACAGCTTCGGCCCGCATGTCCTGCCCGAGATGCTGCGCCGCCTGATCGCGGACGGCCCGGTCGAGCTGAGCCTGATTGAGGGCGACCAGCGCCGAGTCGAGGGCGCCTTGCAGGCGGGCGAGGCGGACCTGGCGATGATCTACGACATGGAGATGGGCGAGGGGCTGCACACGATCCCGCTGACCGATATCTCGCCCTATGTCCTTCTGCCCGCCGCGCATCCGCTGGCCGGGCGGCGGTCGCTTTCGGCGCGGGACATTGCCGAAGAGCCGATGATCCTGCTGACCACGCCGCCGAAAGGCGCCTATTTCCTGCGCCTGATGCGGGCGGGCGGGGTCGAGCCGAAGATCGCGCTGCACAGCAGCAGTTTCGAGATGACGCGCGGGCTGGTCGGTCAGGGCCTTGGTGTGGCGCTTCTGGCGACGCGCCCCGCCACCGAGACCAGCTATGACGGACACGCCCTGGCCTGCGTGCCCTTCGAGACCAATGAAAAGCCGGGTCGCATCGTCCTTGCCTGCCGCATGGGCGCAGAACTTTCCCCTGCGGCGGAGAGGTTCATCTTCCTCGCCCAGGATTTTTTCGCAACCGACGCCTGAAGAAATCGGGCTGAAAGGATCAGAATGGCGCACTATCGCCACCGCAAGTTCAACACCAAGGACACCTATCCCGAGCAAAAGCTGGACAATGATCTGGCGCAGGCCGTGGTCGCCAAGGGCGGCACCACGATCTTCCTGCGCGGCCAATGCCCGCAGGATCTGGACACGGCCAAGAACATCGACAGCCATGACCCGGTCGAGCAGACCCACAAGGTCATGCAGAACATCCGCCAGCTGGTCGAGGAATGCGGCGGCCGGATGGAGCATGTGACCAAGCTTGTGGTCTATCTGACCGATGTGCGCCACCGCGAGGCGGTTTACCGCACCATGGGCGAATATATCCGCGGCGTGCATCCGGTCTGCACCGGGCTGACCGTGGTCGCGCTGGCCCGGCCCGACTGGTTGGTCGAGATCGACGCCACCGCTGTCATCCCCGACTGACCCTCCCGATCCCGCCCCCGGGGGTATGAAACCCCCGGGGCCAGCCGCAAGAGACCTAGTATGACCTTCTCCCTCCTCGCCCGCTGCGCCCGGACCGGACGCTTCGGCATGGTGATCTCTTCCTCCTCACCCGCCGTAGCCGCGCGCTGCGCCCATGCACGGGCGGGGGTCGGGGTCGCCGCCACGCAGAACATCACCGATCCGGCGCTGGGGCCGCGGCTTCTGGACCTGATGCAGGGCGGCGCGACCGCGGCCGAGGCCATGGCGCAGGTCGTGGCCGAAGCGCCCTTCGTCGCGTATCGCCAGCTTCTTTGCGTCGACCGCATGGGGCAGGTGGCCAGCCATTCCGGCGGCAAGACCCTGGGCATCTGGGCGCTGGCCGAGGGCGAAGGCGTGATCGCGGGCGGCAACCTTCTGGCCGGTACGGGCGTGCCCAAGGCCATGGTGGCGGGCTTCAACGCCGCCAAGGGCGATTTCGGCGACCGGCTTATGGCGGGGCTGAAGGCAGGCGCGGCGGCGGGCGGCGAGGCGGGGCCGGTCCATTCGGCGGGCCTGTTGATCGTCGATCGCGAAAGCTGGCCCGTGGCCTCGCTGCGCTGCGACTGGGACGAGGCGGCGCGGCCGATCGAGACCCTGGCCCGCACCTGGGAAGTCTATGCCCCGCAGATGGCGGCCTATGTCCAGCGTGCCAAGGACCCGCGCGAAGCGCCGTCCTATGGCGTGCCCGGAGATGAATAGGCGCGACGATTAGCGTTTGACCTTGGCGGGCGCGCGGCTAGCTTGGCCGCCATGCCCCTGCGCTTTACCCTTCGCCAGCTTGAATATCTGGTCGCCGTGGGCGAGACCGGCTCGATCGCCGCCGCCGCCGACCGGGTCAATGTCTCTTCGCCCTCGATTTCGGCGGCGATTTCCCAGCTTGAACAGGAATTCGGCCTGCCCCTGTTCGTGCGCCGCCATGCCCAGGGCCTGTCGCCCACGCAGGGCGGGCGGCAATTCGTGGCCGAGGCGCGGGCGGTTCTGGCCGCGGCGGGGCGGCTGAACGATCTGGCCAATGCGATCACCGGCCAGGTGCGCGGCCCCTTGAACCTGGCCTGTCTGCAGACCTTTGCCCAGGTCGTGCTGCCCGGGCTGCGGCGGTCCTTCACCGCGCGCTACCCCGAGGTCGATTTCCATCAGTTCGAGCGCCACCAGGCCGAGATCTTTGACGGGCTGCGCCAGGCGCATTTCGACTGCGCGCTGACCTATGACCTTGATATTCCGCCGGATCTGGAGTTCCAGCCGCTGCTGTCCCTGCCGCCCTATGCGCTTTTGCCCAAAGGTCATGCGCTGGCGGGGCGGGCGCAGGTGACGGCGCAGGATCTGGCCCCGCATCCGATGGTGCTGCTGGATCTGCCCTTCTCGACCGATTACTTCCTGCAGGTCTTCCGCCCGCATGGGCTGCGGCCCCATGTGGTCGAGCGGACACGCGACATCGGCGTGATGCGGGCGATGGTGGCGAATGGCTTTGGCTATTCCATCGCCAATATCCGGCCCGCGCCCGAGATCGCGCCGGATGGCCAGCCGCTGGTGATGGTGCCCATTGCCGGGGTCGCGCCGCTGACCCTGGGCCTTGTGCTGGCCGAAGGCGGGCGCGGGGCGCTGGTGATCCGGGCCTTCCTTGACCATTGCCGCGAGACGCTGGCGGCGGGGGTTGCGCCATGAGCAGCGCCCTGATCGTGGCGCATGGCCAGCCCTCCGACCCTGGCCCGGCGGCGGCGGCTTTGGAAGACCTTGCGGCAAGGGTGGCGGCGCATCTGCCGGGCTGGGATCTGGGCGCGGCAACCCTGGCCGAGCCCGGGGCGCTGGCGCGGGCGGCGCAGGGCCGGGCGCCGGGGCTGATCTATCCGCTGTTCATGGCGGGCGGCTGGTTCACCCGCAGTGCCATTCCGGCACGGCTGGCCGAGGCGGGCGTGACCGGCTGGCAGGTGCTGGAACCCTTTGGCTGTGACCCCGCCCTGCATGATCTGGCCCTGACCATCGTCGCGGAACAGGGCGGAGGAGAGGTTCTCCTCGCCGCGCATGGCAGTTTCAAATCGCCCGTGCCCGCCGCCATCGCCACGGCGCTGGCGCGGCGGATCGCGCTTGCCACGGGCGTCCGGGCTGAGTCGGCCTTCATCGACCAGGCGCCGCAGCTTGCGCAGGTGCGGGGCTGGGGCGCGGCGGCAATCTGCCTGCCTTTCTTCGCCATGGCGGGCGCGCATGTCGAGGAAGACCTTCCCGCCGCCCTGGCCGAGGCGGGCTTTCCAGGCCGCCTCCTGCCGCCCCTGGGCCATGACCCGCGCGTGCCCGCGCTGATCGCCGCTTCCCTGCGCCGGCCGCGCCCGCTTTGCGCCGCGTGCCGCTTCGCGCCGGATTGAGCCATGGACAGAGAAAGCGGGAATTGGTAAGTTAACCTAACCAATATCGGGGAACTCCAGCCATGCCCGTCATCACCTGCATCGAAGACCTCAAACGCCTGCACCAGCAGCGCACGCCCAGGATGTTCTGGGATTACTGTGAATCGGGCAGCTATACCGAGCAGACCTTCCGCGAGAACACGTCGGATTTCGCCAAGATCCGCCTGCGGCAGCGCGTGGCGCGCGATCTGTCGGACCGCGATGTCTCGGGGCAGATGCTGGGCCGGAAGGTGACGATCCCGGTGGCGCTGGCGCCGGTGGGATCGACCGGGATGCAGCATCCCGATGGCGAGATCCATGCCGCGCGGGCGGCGGCGAAATTCGGCGTGCCCTTCACACTGTCCACCATGTCGATCTGTTCGATAGAGGATGTGGCCGAACATTCCCCCGATCCGTTCTGGTTCCAGCTTTATGTCATGCGCGACGAGGATTTCGTCGATGCGATCATCGAACGCGCCAAGCGGGCGAAATGTTCAGCGCTGGTGCTGACGCTCGACCTTCAGGTGCTGGGCCAGCGTCACAAGGACCTTAAGAACGGGCTGACCAGCCCGCCCAAGCCGACGATCCCGAACATCCTGAACATCGCCACCAAGCCGCGCTGGGCCTGGAACATGGCGCGGACGCCGCGCCGCCAGTTCCGCAACATCGTGGGTCATGTGAAGGGCGTCACCGACCTGGCCGACCTGACCGCCTGGACCAACGAGCAGTTCGACCTGAAGCTGGACTGGAAGAAGGTCGCCCGCATCCGTGACCAATGGGGCGGCAAGCTGGTGATGAAGGGCATTCTCGACGCCGAGGATGCGCAGATGGCGGTGGACAACGGTGCCGATGCGATCGTGGTGTCGAACCATGGCGGGCGGCAGTTGGACGGGGCGCTGTCCTCGATCCGCGCCCTGCCGTCGATCGCCCGCGCCGTGGCGGGTAAGACCGAGATCTGGCTCGATTCCGGCATTCGCTCGGGTCAGGACGTGCTGAAGGCGCTGGCCCTGGGCGCGACCGGCACGATGATCGGGCGGGCCTATATCCACGGGCTGGGTGCCATGGGCGAGGCGGGCGTGACCAAGGCGCTGGAGGTGATCCGCAAGGAGATGGATGTCACCATGGCGCTGTGCGGTGAACGCGACATCCGCGATTTCGGCCGTCACGACCTGCTGGTGCCGCAGGATTTCGAGGGCAATTGGGTCTAGACTGGCCCGCCGCGTCAATCTGGCGGCGAACCGGTCGCCCGATTGCTGCTGATCAAACCTGCCCGTCATGGCCCGTCATGGGCCTTCATGCGCATGGCGCGGGCGGGGGCGCACCTCCCGCCCGGTGCAGTTTGACGGCTACCTGATATAGCGGCTGTACTGGATCTGGCCGCCCGAGCCGTAGGTGTATTCGGTCATGTTGCGCCCGTCGGGCATAAGCTCGATCTCGACGGAAACAGATTTTGTCTTTCCGATCCGGGGGCTTGGCCCGCCTTCACAACTTGTCTGGAACTTCTGGAACTGGTGGCCGCGCTTGCTATAGGGCCTGCCGACCCATTTCAGGGGGCCGATCTGGCCCGAAGCGCAATCCTCGCGCAGGAAGGCTGCAAGTTCGGCGGGGGAATATCCGTCCACAAGCAGTACGCCTTCCACGAGGCTGGTTTTTGACTTGAGGACATAGCCTGCGAATTTCTTGCCCTGGGCCTCAGCCGGGCTGGCGGCAAGAAGGCTGAGGGCGACGAAGATCGACTTCACGACTGGTACACTCCGTAGGGCCATTGGCATCTTTGAACGGCTGAGTTCTGTGGGGTCAATTTGGCAGGACCATGGCGGGGAGCGGCCCTCCCTATGTCTGCCCGTACCCCTCCAGGGCAGGTCCCGCAGCCCTCTTGCTATTTGATCAAATTATGCGGCATAGAGAGGGCCTTGCATGAGGTCCAAGCATGTCCGCCCCGACTGATAAGAAAACGACCCCTGACACAGGCCTGATCGCCGGCATTCCGCGCGACCGTCTGGCCGCTCTGGCCGCGCGCGAGGCCAAGCGCTTTGTGCAAAGCCGGCCCAAGGCGGCGAAGGCGCTGGCGAAGGGCGCGGATGTGTTTCTGGGCGGCGTGCCGATGCATTGGATGGCCGATTGGCCGATGCCGCATCTGCCCCTGATCGAAAAGGCCGAAGGCGCGTCGATCACCGATATCGACGGCAATCAGATCGACGATTTCTGCCTGGGCGACACCGGCAGCATGTTCGGCCATTCTCCGGCCCCGGTGGCGCAGGCGATTCGCCATCAGGCGCGGCGCGGGCTGACCTATATGCTGCCGACCGAGGCGGCCTTGCAGGCGGGCGCCCTGCTGACCGAACGCTTCGGCGCCTTCCGCTGGCAGATCGCTACCACGGCGACCGATGCCAACCGTTTCGCCCTGCGCGTGGCGCGTGCCGTCACCGGGCGGCCCAAGGTTCTGGTCTTCAACGGCTGCTACCATGGCACCATCGACGAGGCGATGGTCACGCTGGACGGCCAGGGCAAGACCATCAACCGGCCGGGCCTTCTGGGCCAGTTCGCCGATCTGTCGCTTTCCGCGATCTGCTGCGAATTCAACGATCTGAAGGGCGTCGAGGCGGCATTGGCGACCGGAGAGGTCGCCGCCGTCCTGACCGAGCCGGTGATGACCAATTCCTGCATGGTCCTGCCCGACCCGGGCTTCCATGACGGCCTGCGGGCGCTGACCCGCAAATATGGCGCGCTGCTGATGATCGACGAGACCCACACGATCTCCTCGGGTCTGGGCGGCTATACCCGGGTGCATGGCCTGCAGCCCGACATGTTCATCGTGGGCAAATGCGTGGCAGGCGGGATGCCCACCGCAGTCTGGGGCATGACCGAAGCCGTCGCGGAACGCTATCATGCGGCCAATGCGAAACGTTCCTCGGGCCATTCCGGCATGGGCACCACCTTGTCGGCCAATCCGATGCAATTCGCCTGTCTGGTGGCGACCCTGTCCGAGGTGATGACCGCAAAGTCCTATGCCCATATGGAGCGCGGGGCCGAACGGCTGGCCACTGGCCTGGCCAAGAGCATCGCCCGTCATGGCGCGCCCTGGCATGTGGTGCGGGTGGGCGCGCGGGTCGAATTCATCTGCGCCCCCGGCCCGTTGAAGAACGGCGCCGAGGCGGCCCAGGCCCATCAGCCCGCGGTCGAGGCCGCGCTGCATGTGAGCCTGTTGAACCGCGGCACGCTGATCGCACCGTTCCACAATATGATGCTGGTCAGCCCGGCGACGCGAAAACGGCAGATCGACCGCTTGATCGCCCATTTCGACGAAATCCTGACCGACCTTTTCGTGAAAGCCTGACATGACACCGCCCGCCAACGACCCCGTCCGCAGCCCCTCCGGTTCCACCCTCGCCGAGGCCGAAGCCTTTCTTGACGCCCATCCCGAGATCGAAGCCTTTGACATCGTCCTGCACGATTCCAATGGCATAGGGCGCGGCAAGATCATCCGTCGGCATGAGCTGCTGTCGTTCTACAAATCCGGCCGGCATCTGCCGATCTCGATCCTGGGCCTGGATATCTGCGGCGAGGATGTGCATGAGACCGGGCTGATCTGGGATCAGGGCGATGGCGACCTGCGGGCCTGGCCCATTCCGGGCAGCCTTGTCGCGCTGCACAACACCACGCCGCCGCGGGGCGAGGTGCTGATGGCGATGTATACGCTTGAGGGGGCGCCGATGACCTCGGACCCGCGCCATGCCCTGCAACGGCAGGTCGATGCGCTGGCGGGGGAAGGCCTGTATCCGGCGGGGGCCTTCGAGCTGGAATTCTTCCTGCTCGACAACCAGCGCGGCGCGGATGGCAAGATGCAGCCCGCGCGCGATGTGCTGGACGGGCGCAAGTCCTGGAAGACCGAGGTCTATTCGGTCGATCACCTGCACGGGATGCTGCCGCTGTTCAACGATATCTACGCGGGCGCGAAGCTGGCCGGGATCACGGCCGAGACGATGATTTCGGAATATGCGCCGGGGCAATATGAACTGACGCTGCATTACCGCACCGATGTGATGCAGGCCGCGGATGATCTGATGCGGCTGAAGCGGATCGTCCGCGCCCAGGCCCGCGCCCATGGCGTGACCGCCTGTTTCATGGCCAAGCCGAACGAGAATTACGCCGGATCGGGGATGCATTTCCACGTCTCGATGCTGGACAAGGCGGGCAGGAACGTCTTCGTCGAAGAACAGGAAGGCGTTTGGAATCAGCGGCTTCTGCATGCTCTGGGCGGGCTGAAGACGACGATGGCCGAATCCATGCTGGTCTTCGCGCCGCACGCCAATTCCTGGCGGCGCTTTGCGGCGCAAAGCTATGCGCCGGTGTCGCTGAGCTGGGGGGTGAACAACCGCTCGGTCGCCCTGCGCATTCCGGCGGGGGACATCAAGGCGCGGCGGATCGAGCATCGGCCGGCCGGGGTGGATGCGAACCCCTATCTGGTGGCGAGCACGGTTCTGGCCGGCATCCGCAAGGGCCTGCGCGAGGGCATCGATCCGGGCCCGGAAACCACCGGCAATGCCTATGAGGATGGCGGCGATGGCGCGATCCCGAGCGATTGGAAATCGGCGATCGTGGCGGCCAAGGCCTCGGAATTCCTGAAGGATGCGCTGGGCGAGGACATGCACCGCACCTTCACCGCGATCAAGGCGGCGGAATATGCGCGCGTGATGCGGACCGTGTCCGAGGTCGATTTCGACCTTTATCTGCACACGGTATAGGGCGGGGTTCACCCCACCCCTTTCCCAACGGTCAAGGCACAGGTCGGGGTGAACCCCGATCTGTGCGCTTGCGCGTCAGGATGCTGGAAACGCGGGGAAAACCGCGTCTTCTTTCGGTCTTCCCCCCGTCTTGCTTACGTCTCTACCGCGTCTTCCGGCCCTACGGGCGCTAAACCCCCAGCGCGTGGCGCAGGAAGGCAAAGCCAAGCGCCTGTTCGGCCGCCTTCTCATGGCTGCCGCCACCGCCGCCATGGCCGCCCTGATGTTCGTAGTAGAAGGGGCGATGCCCCGCCGCGTTCAGCACAGCGGCGAAGCGGCGGGAATGCGATGGGTCGACCCGGTCATCGCGATGCGACGTGTCGATGAGGGCTGCGGGCAGCGTCGCGGCGGGGACGTTGTGCACGGGCGAATAGGCCCGCAGCCAAGCGCGGTCCTCGGCCCGGTCGGGATCGCCATATTCGTCGATCCAGCCGCGCCCGGCGGGGAAATGCGCGAAACGCAGCATGTCCATCACGCCGACGCTGGCCCAGACCGCGCCGAAACGGCCGGGGTAGCGGGTCAGCATCACGCCGCAAAGCAGCCCGCCATTCGATCCGCCATGGCAGGCGATGCGGTCGGGCGTGGCAAGGCCGCGCCGGACCAGATCGGCGGCGACGGCGGCGAAATCCTCGAAAGCCCGGTGCCGCCCGGCGCCCTTGGCCTGCAAATGCCAGTCGGGGCCAAGCTCGGCCCCGCCGCGGATATAGGCCATGACATAGGCGCCGCCGCGCTCGATCCACAGCTTGCCGGTGACCGGATCATACCAGGGGCCAAGGCTGACGCCGAAGCCCCCATAGCCATATTGCAGCACGGGCAGGTCGTTGCGGCCCTGATGCCCGCGCGGCAGGACGATGTGATAGGGCACTTCCGTGCCGTCATCGGAAACGGCTTTCCACAGATGGACCTCGGCCCCTGTGGCATCGAACCGGGCGGGCTGGGCATAGAGCGGGCGGAAGGCAATGCCCGTCACGCCCTTTGACAGATCGAACAGCCAGGTCTGCGGCGGGGTCAGGAAGCCCGAGATTTGCAGGGCGAGCGTGCCGTCGCCGGCATCCGGCTCGACATCGAAGAAGCCGAAGGACAGGGTCTGGCCCGGCACGGGCGGGGCGATTTCCTGCGGCAGGGCATCGGGGCGCGACAGGTCCAGCGCCATCAGTCGGGGTTCCAGCCAGCGCGTCTCGATCCACAGAAGATGGCCGGTGACGAAGGCCAGATCGCCCGCCGCCGCGCCGGGTTCGGGGCGGAAGAGGATGCGTTCCGCACCGCCTTCCAGCGGCGCGAGAACAAGGGTTCCGGCCGGATGCGGGCCTTCTTCCTGCGCAACATAGGCCAGATGGCTGTGGCTGAAACTGGGGGTGCAGTCCGAGGGCGCGCCAAGCGTGAGCGGCGGCTTGCCCGGCCGCATCAGGGTGATCGCGGCCTTGCCGATGGCGCGCATGGTGATGCGGGCCTCGATCCAGTCGGCCCCGTCCGCCTTGGTCGTCCAGGCCTGGACCAGCAAATTGGCCGGGTCGGTGCGGTGGTCTTCGGCTGCGTCTTCGGGCGCCTGGTCGCGCGTCAGGCGGCGGATGGTGCCGGGCCAGCCCGCCTGTGTGGCATCGCCGTCGCGGGCCGAGGACCAGAGCACCGTATCGCGGCCCGCCCAGGCAAGGCCGCCGCGTTCGGGGCCGATGTCGAAGCCGTTTTCCACAAAGGCCTTGGCGACCAGATCGAATTCGCGATAGCGGGTCAGGTCCGACCCTTCCAGCGACAGGCGGATCAGGACGCGGGCGGGATCGAAGGCCGAGGTTTCGGCCCCGCGCCAGACCCAGACCTGGCCCGTCGCGGCGCAATGGGCATCGACATCGAAGACCACTTCCCAGGGGGAATCGGGGCGCGGGGCCTGATCCTGCGGCAGGCGCAGCCAGAGGCCGCGCGGGTTCTGCGGGGTCTGGCGGAACGTGTAGATATGGCCCGCCCGGCGCGACAGGCCGCGCAGGCTGTCGGGGGCTTCCAGGATCTCGCGCACCAGCGCCTCGTCGGTGGCGCGGCCCGGGCCGGCCAGGGCGGCATCCGTCGCGGCATTCTGACCGGCGACGAAGGCGGCGATCGCGGCGGTGTCGTTTTCCAGTTCGGGAAAGGGGAAGTCGGCGGCGAGGGTCAGGGTCATTGTCGGGCCTTTCATGCGCGGCCAGTTAGCGCAGGCGTGGCCGGGGGATGCAAGCCGTCAGGGATTTGCGTCGGGCAGGGTGGGGGCGCGGGCGACGGCCTCGGCGATCAGGCCCGAAAGCCAGCGCAGGCGTTCATTGTCACGCAGGCGGCGATGCGACAGAAGGCCGTAGGTGAAGTTCGGCAGGGTGAGGGGCAACTCGAAACTGCGCAGCCCCGCCGCCTGGGAACTTGCGGCAAGACGGCGCGGCACGGCCAGCAGAAGCCCGCCCTGGCGAACGGCCGCAAGCGCGCCCGCGAAACTGTGGGTGACCATGGCGACCCGGCGTTGCAGCCCGGCGGCGGTAAGCTGGGCGTCGACCGGGTTCACCGACGGATCGCCAAGCGAGATGGTGATCTGCGGGCAGGCGGCCCAGCGTTCCAGCGTGATGGGCGCTTGCAGCAGCGGATGGCAGGGAATGGCCAGACCGATCAGGGTTTCGCGATAGAGCAGCGTCAGGTCGAAATCGTCCGACGGCGCGGCATTGGCCCAGAAGCTGAACAGCAGCAGCCCGCTTTCCAGCGCCCGGGGCGTATCTTCGCCGATGGGGCGGGTGCGCAGGCGCATCTGCGGCGCGCGGCTTTGCAGCAGCGACAGCACATGCGGCATTGCGGACAGCAGGGCGTAATCCGAGGCGCCCAGAACCACCTCGCCCCGGTCGGCGGCCGGGTCGAAGCTGGTGGGGCGCAGGGCGGCGCGGGCGGCGGTCAAAGCCTCGAGAACCTGGGGGGCCATGGAATCGGCGCGCGGCGTGGGGACAAGCCGGTTGCCGCGGCGGCGGAACAGCGGATCGCCGGTCAGGTCGCGCAGGCGGCCAAGTGCATGGCTGACGGCGGGCTGGCTGAGGTTAAGCGCGCGCGCGGCCTGGGTGACCGAGCCGCCATGAAGGATGGCCTCGAAGACGATGAGAAGGTTGAGATCGGGGCGCGGGTCATTCATCTGGTGAATGGTGCGACAGAACGGAATGAATTGGAAGCTGGATTGAGGCTCTGGCAGGGCATTCGCAGTGCTTCATAGCGAGTATCGCCTGAAAGGACTTCCGCGCATGACGACCAATCGAGTGGTTTTGTTGATTGCTGCCGTTCAGGCCGGGATCGTGGGTGTGCTGTATTTCTACCACGTCTGATCAGGCCGCGCGGGCCGGGGAACCGGCCCGCGTGGGGGTATGCGACAGGATCTTCTGATCCGACCGTCAGGCCGAATGTGCGCCAGCCGCCAGGGCCGCCACCCGCTCCAGCACCTGCGCCACGGGCTTGCCCTCGCCGATATCCTTGACAATGGCCGAGCCGACCACCGCGCCATCTGCCACGCTGGCGATGGTTCGGGCGGCCTCGGGCGTGGTGATGCCGAAACCCACGATCACGGGCAGGTCGGTCGAGCGCTTGATGCGGGCGACCTCGGGGCCGACATCGGTGGCCTGCGCCGCCGCCGCGCCGGTGATGCCGGTGATCGAGACGTAATAGACGAAGCCCGAGGTGTTCTGCAGCACTTTGGGCAGGCGCTTGTCATCGGTTGTCGGCGTGGCGAGGCGGATGAAGTTCAGACCGGCCTTCTGGGCGGGGAGGCACAGCTCGCTGTCTTCCTCGGGCGGCAGGTCCACGACGATCAGCCCGTCGATCCCGGCGGATTTCGCATCGGCCAGAAAGCGGTCGACGCCGCGGGAATAGATCGGGTTGTAATAGCCCATCAGGACGATCGGGGTCTTCTGGTCGGCGGCGCGGAAGGCGCGCACCATGGCCAGAAGCTTGTCCATGGTCATGCCGCCTTCCAGCGCGCGCTGACCGGCAAGCTGGATGGTGGGGCCATCGGCCATGGGATCGGTGAAGGGCATGCCCAGTTCGATGATGTCGACCCCGGCGGCGGGCAGGCCCTGCATCACCGCAAGCGAGGTTTCCGCATCGGGGTCGCCGCCCATGATATAGGAGACGAAGGCCTTTTTGCCCTCGGCCTTGAGCCGCGCGAAGGTGTCGTCGATCCTGGTCATGGAAATCCCCTAGAAACCCCGACCGGGTTTGCACGGGCGGGCGGGGAAAATCAATGGGGGGAGAGGGCAAGCTCGGTCAGGGGCGCGCCGGTGTCGATGAAAAACCGCGCGCCGGGTGCGAGCATCGCGCGCAGCCGGGCAAGGGCGCGGTCGCCGGCCTGGGGATGACGCCCGTCGAAGGCGCCGACACGCAGCGCGAAGGCAAGGTCATAGGGCGCTTCGCCGGGCAGGAGCACCAGATCCTCGGCCGCGCTGTGGCGCAGCGCGATCAGGCCCGCCGCGATCCCTTCGCAACAGCCTGCGCGGGCCTGGGCGATGGCCTTGGCCGACCGGTCGACACCAAGGACATGGCCCGAGGGACCGACGATCCGCGCCACTTCGCGCAACGCCACGCCGGGGCCGCAGCCCAGTTCCAGCACGCGCAGGCCGGGGCGCAGCGGCAGCGCGGCGACTGCCGCCGCGATACGGGCCGATGCCGCCGTCACCCCGGCTGCCGCCAGGGGGCCGAGACCATCCAATGCGTGCCGTGGCGGTCCTTGAGCATTCCGAAACCGTCGGACCAGAAGGTCGGCGCGAAGCCCATGATCACCGCGCCGCCCTGAGCCAGCCTGTCGAATGTGGCGCGAGCGGCATCGACGCTGTCGGCGACATGGCTGATCGTGACGGCCTGCTGCGGATCGCCGCCCATGCCGGGCGGGAAATCCGAGGCCAGAAGCATCCTGCCCGAAGGCAGGGTCAGAGCCGCGTGCATGATGCGGTCGCTGGCCTTCATCTCGGGCGGGCCTTCGGGGGCGTCGGAATAGGGCATCAGGTCCAGCCTGCCGCCGAAGATCGTCTGGTAATCGGTCATCGCGGCGCGGCAAGTGCCGAGGAAATGGAGATAGGGGTCGAATGACATCGGGCATCCTCCTATGCGTGCCAAGACTAGGCGCGGTGCCCCGAGTCGGGGAACTTGAACCTTTCCGCGCCCGGCCCTAGAAGCGGGCGGTCGCCGAAGGAGGGCATGATGGGTTTCAAGATGGGCATTGTCGGGCTGCCGAATGTGGGCAAGTCCACCCTCTTCAACGCGCTGACCCGCACGGCGGCGGCGCAGGCGGCGAATTTTCCCTTCTGCACCATCGAGCCGAATGTCGGCGAAGTGGCGGTGCCGGATGCGCGGCTGGACATTCTGGCCGGGATCGCCGGGTCGAAGCAGATCATCCCGACGCGGATGACCTTTGTCGACATCGCCGGACTGGTGCGGGGTGCGTCGAAGGGCGAGGGGCTGGGCAACCAGTTCCTAGCCAATATCCGCGAATGCGACGCCATCGCCCATGTGCTGCGCTGCTTTGAAGATGGCGACATCACCCATGTCGAAGGCCGGATCGACCCGGTGGCCGATGCCGAGACCATCGAGACCGAGCTGATGCTGGCCGATCTTGAGAGCATCGAGCGCCGCCGCGCCAACCTTGCCCGCAAGATCAAGGGCGGCGACAAGGAGGCGGTCGAGCAGGACCGCCTGCTGACCCTGGCCGAAAAGGCGCTGGCGGCAGGCCAGCCCGCGCGGACGGTGAAGGTCTCGGAGGATGACCTGCGCAACTGGCGCCTGCTGCAGCTTCTGACCGCCAAGCCGGTGCTGTATGTCTGCAATGTCGAAGAGGCTTCGGCGGCCAATGGCAACAGCCAGTCGGCCCGCGTGGCGGAAATGGCGGCCCGACAGGGGGCGGGATCGGTGGTGATCTCGGCCCGGATCGAGGAGGAGCTGGCACAGCTTCCCCCCGAGGATGCGGCAGTTTTCCTGGAGGAGATGGGGCTGCATGAGGCGGGCCTCGACCGGCTGATCCGTGCGGGCTATGCGCTTCTGGGCCTGCAGACCTATTTCACCGTCGGCCCGAAAGAAGCCCGGGCCTGGACGATCACCAAGGGCACGCTGGCGCCGCAGGCGGCGGGCGTGATCCATGGCGATTTCGAGAAGGGCTTCATCCGGGCCGAGACGGTGGCCTATGACGATTACGTCGCGGGCAAGGGCGAGGCCGGGGCCAAGGAGGCGGGCAAGTTCCGCGTCGAGGGCAAGACCTATGAGGTCAAGGACGGCGACGTCCTGCACTTCCTGTTCAACGCCTGAGGGGCGCTGTCCCACGCAGGGACAGGAGTAGGGCCAAGCGATTTCAATGGCTTGGCCCTTCAAGATTCAGATTTGGTTAACCCTTGGCCGCCTCAGGCCGGGTCGACCAGGCGGCCCAGAACGCGCCCACCCAGGATGTGCAGGTGGTAATGCGGCACTTCCTGCATGCCATGCGCGCCGGCATTGGTGATGCCGCGATAGCCGACTTCGGCCAGGCCCAGATCGGCGATCACATTGGCGATGGTGCGGTGGAAATCGACGATCTCTTCGGCGCTGGCCTCGGCGGCGAAATGGTCAAGGTTGACATAGGGCCCCTTGGGGATCGCCAGCACATGCACCGGGGCATGCGGGCGGATGTCGTGGAAGACGAGCGTATGCGCCGTCTCGGCCACGGTCTTGTTCGGGATCTCGCCGCGCAGGATGCGGGCAAAGATGTTCTGGGGGTCGTAGGTCCAGGTCGTTTGGGCGGGCATAGGTCTCAATCCACGAAAAGATATTCGGTCGCCGCGATGGCGCGGGCCTTCTCGACCGGGATATCAAGAAACTCGGCCAGCGGCACGGTGTTTTCATCGACGGTGGCGGATTGGCGGATGCGCTGGAAGCCCGGGAAATTCTGTTCGCGGATGCGGTCGCTTTCAAAGCGCACATCGTAGCGGATGGTCGGCAGGAGCCGGTTGATCGTCTCTTGCGGCGTGTGGTCGCCCGCCAGCCCGACCCGGCGGGCATGGCCGATCAGGTAATCGTCGGTGAAATCGCATTCGATTTCCAGAAGCCGGATCCGGGCCTTGTCATTGTAGAAATCCTGCATCAGCTCGACCGAGGCCGGGTCGATGCAGAAGATCAGCCGGTCGGTCTGCCAATAGTCGAACAGCATCCGCACCAGCGCGCGGCGGTGGCGGGTGCGCTTTTCCAGGGTGGATTGGATGCCGCCCAGATCGGGCAGGGGGGTGGCGCCCTCGTTGAAGAGATAGTCGATGGCGGGCAGGTTGGTGACCTGGCGGACGCGGTCGACCAGACGCTTGGCGACGTGCCATTTCTTGCAGGTCACCATCATCAGCGTGCGTTCGCGGCCCAGCGAGGTTTCGGTTTCCCAGAAGCGCGGTGCGAAGCGGCGGCCGATGCGGCCGCGGCCGGTGAGGAACTGGAACAGGCTGCGCCCCTCGTTCGAGATCTGGAAACGCTTGCCGCGTGCGGCGTAAAGCTGGCCCAGCCGGTCCTTCAACTCTTGCGCATCGGGGCTGATCTTGCGGGCGAAGAGATAATCCTGCGACAGCAGGAGGTCGTAATGGTCGTTGTAGAAGGTCAGCGGCATCCCGTAATCGGTGAACATCAGGAAGGTCAGCGGACGGGTGCGGATTTCCTGTTCCGGCACGAGATGGCGGACAAGGGTCTGGAAGAAGGTCTCGTCCGGGATCCAGCTGGTGCGGAAGAAGCGCATCACGTCGCGGCGCTTGGCGATGAAGTCGAGCACCCATTCGACGGTGCGGCGGCGCAGGCACCACCATTGGCTGCCGATCTGCATGACAAGATCGGCGGGGATCTTGCGTTCCAGCCCCAGGCGCTTCTGCCAGGCCAGCGAGCGGTAGAACCAGGCTTTCTGGCTGCGTTCGTTGAACCAGTGGCGATAGATCAGCCGCTCTTCCTTGATGCCGGTCTTGATCCAGTCGGAATTGTGGAAATCGAAGCTTTCGATGTAATCGACATCCTCGCGCTCCAGGAAGGCGCGGGCATACTCGGCCGATTTGATCGGCATGCAATCGCCCGAGAGCATGTAGAAATGCGTGGCGCGGGGGAAGGCCTCGACCGCGGCGCGGATGGCCTGGAGGCTTGCATCGACCAGGCTCCATTCCCCCCAGCCGCATTTGACCCGGCGCCGCGCGAAGACCACGCCCGGATTGTCGGCCAGCGCCGCGCGGATGCGGTCAAAATCCTCGCGCCGGGCGCGGGCGTCGAAATGGATGGCGATGCAGTCGCCCGCCGCTGTCAGGCGCTGGGCCTGGGCGATGATCCCGTCGGGGTCCTTGTGGCAGAGCAGGATATAGGCGATCGTCGCCATTCAGGCCGCCGTCATGCTGGAAAGGTCCTGCTGGTCTTCACGTCCGGGCCGTCCTGTCGTGGCGCTGGGGTGTCTTGCGCGCATTGTTTCCGCAAATTGACTTATGCTTCCTTGAAAGGACAGAGGTTCTTTGATCTTTTCGCGTCAAAGGGGTCCCAGGCGGTCAAGTTCCGCCCGAGAAGCGACCCGGTTGAGGCAGAGGTGACAGGCGATGGGGTTTCCCGGCACATGGATGACGGAAAGCGAGAGCGTGGTCTATCGCGTGGTGCCGAAATGCGCCTGCTCGACCATCGGCCAGATCATGTATTACTCGGATCATGGCCGTTTCTTCGACGGCGACATCCATGACTCGACCACCGGCCTGCACAAATGGGCGCAGGAGCAAAGCCAGCCGCTGATCGAGAAGAACGTGAAGGCGCATAAAAGCTATGCCTTCACCTGCGTGCGCAACCCTTACACCCGCATCCTGTCGAGCTTCTTCGACAAGATCTGCGGCATCCAGCGCAACGGCAAGCGCTATCGCGGCAATCTGGTGCCGATGCTGGTGCAGAAATACGGGATCGAGGTCGGCGGACCCGAGGGCAAGGAGGAGTTCGACCAGATCAAGAGCTTCCGCCGCTTCCTGCTGTTCGCGCGCGACACCATCCGCTTCAAGAAACCGATGGAGCCGGACATCCACTGGTCGGCCATGTCGGGCCATATCGCGACCTTCATCGTGAATGGCGGGCGCTATGACCAGATCTTCTTTACCGAGGATTTCAATCCGGGGATGCAGAAGGTGCTGGACCACATCAAGGTCAAGCACAAGGTCGACCTGAAGAAGATCCCGCGCTTCAACGAAAGCGAGGGGCATGGGCCGAAGCGGCTGCATCCGGTCGAGGATTATTTCGACGACCTGTCGATGCATCTGGTCTGGGAGATCTACAAGCGCGACTTCCAGCTGTTCAAATATGACTTCGACAATCCGGGCAATAAGATGCCCAAGGGCGAGGTGGACCTGGACGAGGTCCATGCCAAGCTGGGGGATTAGGGCGGGCCGAGACGGGTCGACGATTTTTCGGCAAAAAATCGCGGCTGGCGGAAGGTTTGAATGCCGCGGGCCGGAGCCTTTGAAGGCTCCGGCCCGATTTCTTTAGAGACGTCGCGGGCTTACGCTTCGTCGGGCAGTTGCCGCACCGCGCCCTTGTCGGCGCTGGTCGCGAGAAGCGCATAGGCCTTGAGCGCCGAGGTGACCTTGCGGCTGCGCTTGGCCTCGGGCTTCCAGCCCTTGCGGTCCTGCTCGGCCCGGCGGGTGGCCAGTTCTGCCTCCGACACGCGCAGGCTGATGGTGCGGGCGGGGATGTCGATGTCGATCCTGTCGCCCTCGCGCACGAGGCCGATCGTGCCGCCCGCCGCCGCTTCGGGGCTGACATGGCCGATCGACAGGCCCGAGGTGCCGCCCGAGAAGCGGCCATCGGTCAGAAGGGCGCAGGCCTTGCCCAGGCCCTTCGATTTCAGGTAGCTGGTCGGGTAGAGCATTTCCTGCATGCCCGGCCCGCCCTTCGGCCCTTCATAGCGGATGACGACCACGTCGCCTTCCCTGATCTTGTTGGTCAGGATCGCCGAGACGGCGGCATCCTGCGATTCAAAGACCCGGGCGGGGCCGGAGAAGACCAGGATCGATTCATCGACCCCGGCGGTTTTCACGATGCAGCCGTCCAGCGCGATATTGCCTTTCAGGACGGCAAGCCCGCCATCCTTGGAGAAGGGGTGTTTCGCACTGCGGATCACGCCTTTCTCGCGGTCGAGATCGAGCGCGGCATAGCGCTTTTCCTGGCTGAAGGCGGTGGCCGACCGGACATTGCCCGGCGCGGCCATGAAGAAATTGCGCACCGTGTCGTGGTTGGTGCGGCTGATGTCCCAATGGTCCAGCGCCGCGCCAAGGGTGGGGCTGTGGACCGTGGTGGTGTCGCGGTTCAGAAGGCCTGCATTGTCCAGCTGGCCGAGGATCGCCATGATCCCGCCGGCGCGGTGGACGTCTTCCATATGCACGTCCTGCTTGGCCGGTGCGACCTTGCACAGGCAGGGCACCTTGCGCGACAGGGCGTCGATATCGTCCATGGTGAAGTCGATGCCGCCTTCATGCGCGGCGGCAAGGATATGCAGGACGGTGTTGGTCGAGCCGCCCATGGCGATATCCAGCGCCATCGCATTCTCGAAGGCCTTCTTGTTCGCCACATTGCGCGGCAGGACCGAGGCGTCGTCCTGTTCGTAATAGCGCTTGGTCACGTCGACGATCAGGTGACCGGCCTCGACGAAGAGGCGCTTGCGGTCGGCATGGGTGGCAAGGGTAGAGCCATTGCCAGGCAGCGACAGGCCCAGCGCCTCGGTCAGGCAGTTCATGGAATTTGCCGTGAACATGCCCGAGCAGGAGCCGCAGGTCGGGCAGGAGGCTTTCTCGATCGCCTCGACTTCCTCGTCGGTGTATTTGTCATCGGCCGCGACGACCATGGCATCGACCAGGTCGAGCGCGATTTCGCGGCCCTTGATCACCGCCTTGCCAGCCTCCATCGGCCCGCCCGAGACGAAGACGGCGGGGATGTTAAGCCGCATCGCGGCCATCAGCATGCCGGGGGTGATCTTGTCGCAATTCGAGATGCAGACCATGGCATCGGCGCAATGGGCGTTGACCATGTATTCGACCGAGTCGGCGATGATCTCGCGCGAGGGCAGCGAGTAGAGCATCCCGTCATGACCCATGGCGATGCCGTCATCGACCGCGATGGTGTTGAATTCCTTGGCGATGCCGCCTGCTGCCTCGACCTCGCGCGCCACAAGCTGGCCCAGGTCTTTCAGATGGACATGGCCGGGCACGAATTGGGTGAAAGAGTTCACGATGGCGATGATCGGCTTGCCGAAATCGCCATCCTTCATGCCGGTGGCGCGCCAGAGGCCGCGGGCCCCGGCCATGTTGCGGCCATGGGTGGTGGTGCGGGAACGATAGGCGGGCATGGCGAACCTCCGATAGCACGTCGTCTACGGGGTTAGCGCCTGTTGCGGGCAGGTTCAATGCCGGAAGATTTCTGCACCTGCAAAGGTGGGCGCGGGGCGTGGGTGAATTTTCGGCGAAAATTCGGGCCTAGATTCCGCCGGCCGCGCGGACCCAGGCGACGATGGCGGCGCGTTCCTCGGGTTCCATATAGGACAGGTTGCCGGGGGGCATGGCGTGGGAATAGCCCGCCTGAAGCGCGATGCGCGGCGCCTCATGCGCGATCTGGGCCTCGGTTTCCAGAACCACGTTCTTGGGCGGCCAGTGCAGCCCGTCCCAGACCGGCTCGGCGGCATGGCACATCGAACAGCGGCCCTGGACGATCGAGACGACATCCTGGAACCCTTCGGCCTGGGCATAGCGCGTGGCCTGCGGCGACAGCGCGGCCTCGGCAGGCGGCGTGCGCAGGGGGGCGGTGGAGAGCCAGGCCACGATCAGGAACAGGATCACCGTCACCAGCCAGGTCCAATGCGGGTTGCCTTTGCCCGCGTGGCGGGTGTTGAACCAGTGGCGGATGGTGACGCCCATCAGGAAGACGAGGCTGGCGATGATCCAGTTGTATTGCGTGGCGAACACGAGCGGGTAGTGGTTCGACAGCATCAGGAATAGGACGGGCAGCGTCAGGTAATTGTTGTGGGTGCTGCGCTGCTTGGCGATCTTGCCGTATTTCGGATCGGGCACGCGGCCCGCCTTGAGGTCGGCCACCACCTTCCTCTGGTTCGGCATGATGATCATGAAGACATTGGCCGACATGATCGTGGCGGTGAAGGCGCCCAGATGCAGCATGGCGGCGCGGCCCGAGAAGACCGAGGTGTAGAAATACGCCATGCCGACCAGCACGATGAACAGTGCAACCATCACAAGCGTCTGGTTGGCGGCGACGAAGGTCTTGCAGATCTGGTTATAGACCAGCCAGCCAAAGGCAAGCGAGGCCAGCGACAGGCCGATGGCCTGCCAATGCGCCAGTTCCATCACCGTCGGGTCGATCAGGAACAGGTCGGCGCCCAGGTAATAGACCAGCACCAGCATGGCAAAACCCGACAGCCAGGTGGCGTAGCTTTCCCATTTGAACCAGACCAGATGCTCGGGCAGGAATTCGGGTGCGACCAGGTATTTCTGGATGTGGTAGAAGCCGCCGCCATGGACCTGCCATTCCTCGCCATGGGCCAGGGGCGGCAGCGAGGGCGTCTTGCGCAGGCCAAGGTCGAGCGCCACGAAATAGAAGCTCGACCCGATCCAGGCGATGGCGGTGATCACATGCAGCCAGCGGACCGCGATCTCGATCCATTCGCCCAAAACCAGCCAGTCATACATGCGCGTGCCCCCTGTTCTTTGGCCCAAGGCTATACCCAAGCCGGATTTCCTGATAATCCTTTCAAATGCCGGATCACTTTCAAAACGTGCTGAATAATCGCCGGGTGGGCCGATGAGCTATGTGAACAATATCCGCATGTTCGTCCGTGTCTATGAACTGGGCAGCATGAGTTCGGCCGCGCGCGACCAGCGCACCTCGCCGGCCGTGGCTTCGGCGCGAATCTCGGAACTGGAAAAGCATCTGGGGGTGCGTCTGTTCAATCGCACCACGCGCAGCCTTCAGGCGACCGAGAATGGCCGCATCTTCTATGACGGGGCGCGCCGCGTGCTGGAGGCGATCGACGAGGCCGAGGCGGCGGTGATGGATGTCACGCAGAACCCGCGCGGCACGATCCTTGTGGCGGCGCCCCTTGGCATCGGGCGGCGGCTGATCGCGCCGCAGGTGCCGGGGTTCAAGGATCTTTATCCGCAGATCGACCTGCGGCTGCGCCTGTCGGACCGGGTGATCGACGTGGTGGCCGAAGGCATAGACGTGGCCTTCCATCTGGGGATTCTGGAAGACAGCAGCCTGAAAGTGCGGCTGATCGCCGATTGCCCGCGCGTTCTCTGCGCCGCGCCGGATTACATCGCGCGGCGCGGGATGCCGGCGGATGGGGCGGCGCTGGTGCGCGACGGGCATGATTGCCTGAACCTGCGCTTTCCCGGCGCGAAAGAGTTTCAGTGGAGCTTGCAGACCCCCGACGGGCCGCGGCGGTTCGAGGTTTCGGGTCCTTTCGAAAGCGACGATGGCGATGTGCTGACCGGCTGGGCGCTGGACGGGCGCGGCATCGTGATGAAGCCCCTGTTCGAAGTGGCGGAATATCTGCGCGACGGGCGGCTGGTGCAGGTCTGCGCCGCGACGCCGCCCGTGCCGGTGCAATTGTCCAGCCTGTCGCAGCACCGGCGGCTGAAGGACCCGAAGCTGCGGCTTTTCACAGAATTCATCGCCCAGCGCATCAAAGAGCAGATGCGGCGGGCGGTCGAAGACCCAACCGACAATGACAAGGAAAAAAAGGCATGAAGATCTGGGGGCGCGAGAATTCGACCAATGTGCGCAAGGTGCTGTGGTGCGCCGAGGAGCTGGGGCTGGACTATGAGCATATCCCGGCGGGGGGCGCGTTCGGCCTGGTGAATTCGGCGGAATACCGGGCGATGAACCCGAACGGATTGGTGCCGGTGCTGGAAGATGGCGGGCTGGTCCTGTGGGAATCCAACGTGATCGTGCGCTATCTGGCGCGGGCCTATGGCGCGGCGCCCTTTGCGCCTGCCGATGCCAAGGCCTGGGCAGCGGCGGAGAAATGGATGGACTGGACCTCGCTGTCCTTCGCCGCGCCGTTTCGCGACCTGTTCTGGAACAAGGTGCGGCTGGGCCCGGGCGAGCGCGACGAGGCGGCGATGGAGCGCGGCCGGGTGCAATGCGGCAAGGTGCTGGGGCTGGCCGACGACGTCCTGTCGCGGCAGGACTGGATGTCGGGCAGCGCGTTCGGCTTTGGCGACATTCCGCTGGGCGTCATCGCCTATGGCTGGTTCAACATGGAGATCGAGCGGCCCGCCCTGCCGCATCTCGAGGGCTGGTACCGCCGGCTGACCGAACGCCCGGCCTATCGCAAGGGTGTGATGACGCCCTTGACCTGAGGTTGCGGCCGGGGCCGGACGCGGTCTAGGCTCCGGCACAAACCAGAGAGGGGCAAGGCGGATGCGCGCGAACCAGACACGCCACGAGGTTGCCTGCCATTGCGGCACGGTGCGGTTCCGGCTGACCCTGCCCGAAGGCTTTGCCAGCGTGCGGCGCTGCACCTGTTCCTATTGCCGGATGCGCGGGGCGATTGCCGTCTCGGCCCGGGCCGAGGATTTCGCGTTTCTGGGCGGGCAGGACAATCTGACGCTCTATCAGTTCAATACGGGCACGGCGAAACACTGGTTCTGCAAGACCTGCGGCATCTACACCCATCACCAGCGCCGGTCGAACCCGCAGGAATTCGGGGTGAATGTCGCCTGTATCGAAGGCGTCAGCCCGTTCGATTTCGCCGAAGTTCCGGTGATGGACGGGGTGGCGCATCCCTCGGACACGGGGGGCAGGTCGCGGGTGGCGGGCGTGCTGCGCTTCGAGGCACGGGATTAGGCCGCCCCCTCTCGTCGCGCGCCCGGTCGCGGGGCGCTTGCCCCTATCCCCCATCCCCGGATATCGTCGTCCTATGTCCCATGATCATTCCCACGATGTCGGCCCGGATATCATCAAGCGGCTGAAGCGCGCCGAGGGCCATCTGCGCCATGTCATCCAGATGATCGAGGCGGGGCGCCCCTGCCTGGATACGGCCCAGCAATTGCTGGCGGTTGAGCGCGGGATCGTGGCCGCCAAGCGGCAGATGATCCATGCCCATATGGACCATTGCCTGGGCATGGCCGATGACGGGGCCGGGCCGCACGCGCTGGAAGACATCAGGGCGCTGGCGAAGCTCCTTTGAGGCATCCCTCCTGGGGGGATTGATCCGGCCCTGGGTTTGGGTCTATCCCCGGGGGGAGGATGATTCAGGGCCGAGACCATGACCCCCTTTGCCGATCTGATTGCCCAAGGCGGCGGACGCGCCTGGTTCTTCATTCCCAGCGCGATCCTTCTGGGCGCGCTGCACGGGCTGGAGCCGGGCCATTCCAAGACGCTGATGGCGGCCTTCATCGTGGCGGTGCGCGGCACGGTGAAACAGGCGGTGCTGCTGGGTCTGGCGGCGACCCTGTCGCATACGCTGGTGGTCTGGGCCATCGCGCTGGGCGGGATGTGGCTGTATCAGGGCCTCGATGCCGAGGCGGTGGAACCCTGGTTCCAGCTTCTGTCCGGTGCCATCATCATCCTTCTGGCGCTGTGGATGATCTGGCGCACCTGGTCTGACCGCCGCGCGGCGCAGGCGCATGATCACGGGCATCACCACGGCCATGACCATGACCACGCGCCCGGCGCCGCAACGGGGGACAGCCGCACGGTGGACACCGGCCATGGCCATGTCGCGCTGGCGCTGGTGCCGCGCGACGGGCAGCGGTTCTGGCAGTTCACCGCGCTGAGCGGCCAATTCTGGGCGCCGGGAGAGGTGACGGTGACGGCGCAGCCTGCGCAGGGCGGGGCCGAGAGGCACTATGCCTTCCGGGTCGTCGATGGCGCGCTGCTTTCGGCCACGCCGGTCGATCTGCCAGAGGATTTCACCGCCAGGCTGACCCTGTCGCATCGCGGCCATGCGCATCACTATGAGCTTGCCTTCGGCGCGGCGGATCTGGCCGGGGATGAGGGGCTGGATCTGGGTGAAGAGGGCTATCAGGACGCGCATGAACGCGCCCATGCCGCCGATATCCAGCGCCGCTTCAAGGGCCAGACCGTGACCAATGGGCAGATCCTGCTGTTCGGGCTGACCGGCGGGCTGTTGCCTTGCCCGGCGGCGATCACGGTGCTGCTGATCTGCCTGCAACTCAAGGAAATCCCGCTGGGCGCGGTTCTGGTCCTGTGCTTCTCGATCGGGCTGGCGCTGGTTCTGGTGGGGGTGGGCGCGGCGGCGGCCATCGGGGCGCGCCGGGCCTCGCGGCTGTCGCCGCGTCTGGCGGCGCTGGCGGGCCGCGCGCCCTATCTGTCGGGCGCGCTGATCATTCTGGTCGGGCTTTATGTCGGGGCGCATGGGGCCGTGGCCCTGCTGGCCTGATCCCGCGTGACGTCAGGCCCCGGTCACGCGCCAGATCACGTCGCCCACGTCATCGGCCATCAGCAGCGATTTGCGGTCGGGGCCGATTGCCACGCCGACCGGGCGGCCATAGGCCAGCTTCTCGTCGGCCGACAGGAAGCCGGTCAGGATGTCGCGCGGCGGGCCGGAAGGCGCGCCATTGGCGAAGGGCACGAAAATCAGCTTGTAGCCCGACAGGATCGAGCGGTTCCACGAGCCGTGCTGGCCGATCACCATGCCGCTGCCAAAGCCGGGCAGGGTGCCTTCGGGCATCCAGCACAGGCCAAGCGAGGCGGTATGGCCGCCCAGGGCGTAATCGGGCTGGATCGCGCGGGCGACCAGCGCCGCATCCTGCGGCACGCGGTCATCCACGGTCTTGCCCCAGTAGCAATAGGGCCAGCCATAGAAGCCGCCCTCCTGCACCGAGGTCAGGTAATCGGGCGGGGTCTCGTCGCCCAGCCCGTCGCGTTCGTTCACCACGGTCCAGAGCTGGCCCTTGACCGGCTCCCAGGCCATGCCGACCGGGTTGCGCAGGCCCGAGGCGAAGATGCGGGATTTGCCGGTGGCGATGTCCAGCTCCCAGATCGCGGCGCGGCCTTCCTCGGCCTCCATGCCCTGATCGCCGATATTCGACAGCGAGCCGACCCCGGCCATGATGCGCCCGCCATCGGGCGAGACGATCAGGCTGCGCGTCCAGTGGCCATGCGGCTTGAACGTCACAAGGGTTTCGCCCGCGCCCTGAAGCGCGGTGGCCCCGGCAGTATAGTCGAAGACCTTGATGCCATCGGTGTTGCCCAGATAGAAGCGCCCGCCCGCCAGCGCCATGCCGAAGGGCTGACGCTCGTTCTCGACGAACACGGTGCGGAACTCGGCCACGCCATCGCCATCGCCATCGCGGAACAGGGTCACGCGGTTGGCGCTGTCGCCGATGGCCTTGACCCGGCGCATGGTCGCATGGGCGGCATGGTCCATGAGCGTCTTGGGCGGGGCGGGCTGTTCCTTGGATTCCGCGACCAGCACATCGCCATTGGGCAGAACCTCGATCCAGCGCGGATGGTCCAGCCCGGTGGCGAAGGCATTGACCCTGAGCCCCGGCGCGCAGGTCGGCAGATGGCCCGCGACCCAGCCCCGCGCGGCGGGCATCTTCAGCGTCATGATGCCCTGCGCCCGCGCCTGGGGAATGGCGGGCGTGGTGCCGACCGCCTGCTGTTTGGGCGAGGCGCGGCGCCGCATCGCCGCGATGGAGCCACCAAGTAGGGCGGTTGCCCGCGCGATCAGATCCATGTCCCGTCCTTGTCCCCTGGCTGCGTTCAAGCCGCAGATTACCCGCTCTTGGCGGCCCTGGACAGCCCGCCTGCGCCTCGTCGGGCACCGGCATTCTGTCCGGCCAGACGGCCGATGCCGCGCTGGCAAATCTCACTCGCCAGTTGACGTATATTTTACCGGATGGTCAATTGCTAGGCAGTCCGGCCCGCAGACCCGGCCATCGGCCTGCGGGGCCAAGGAATCCTTGACAGGGCCGGACCACGCGCCACGACTGAAAACAGCCATAAACGCCAACAGAAACGGGGAGACACATGTCACAGAATTTCCGCCTGAACCGCCGCCTTCTGCTGCAAAGCGGCCTGATCCTCGGCTCTTCGGCGATGCTGGCCCGGCCCCTGGCCGCGCAGACGCCGGTCAAGGTGGCGGGCATCCATGGCTCGCCGGTCGAGAACGCCTGGAATTCGGTGCTGCACAAGGCCCTGCAGGATGCGGCGGCCGAAGGCGTGATCGAATACACCTTCTCGGAAGGCGTGGCGGGGCCGGATTATCCGCGCGCGATGAGGGAATATGCCGAGCAGGGCGCCAAGCTGATCATCGGCGAGACCTTCCCGGTCGAAAACCAGGCCCGCGAAGTGGCGGGCGAATATCCCGACACCTCCTTTGTGATGGGGTCTTCGGGCGGCCCGGCGGGGTCGAATTTCGGCACTTTCGGCACCTGGAACTATGACGGTGCCTATTGCGCCGGGATGCTTGCGGGCAAGATGACTAAGTCGAATGTCGTGGGCTCGGTCGGCGCCATGCCGATCCCCGAGATCAATCTCTTGATCAACGCCTTCGCCGAGGGCGTGAAGGCGGTGAACCCCGATGCCAAGCACCTGATCAGCTGGATCGGTACTTTCTTCGACCCGCCCAAGGCGCGCGAGGCGGGGTTGGCCATGATCGATGCCGGGGCCGATATCCTGTTCGGCGAACGGATCGGCACGGCGGATGCGGCCAAGGAACGCGGGATCAGATCGGTCGGCTCGCTGATCGACTATACGCCGATGTATCCCGACACAGTTTTCGCCAATGCGCTGTGGGGCTTCCGCCCGATCCTGAACGCGGCCCTGGCCGATATCGCCGCAGGCACACCGACCGGCAAGGACTATACCGCCTTCGCGCTGATGAAAGAGGGCGGGTCGGATATTTCCTACACGCCCGGCGTGGCGGGCGGCGAGGCAGAGGCGGCGATGGAGAAAGTGCGGGCCGACATCAAATCGGGTGCCTTTGCCGTGCCGCAGAACTTCGACGAGCCGAAGTAAGCCGCAAGCATGAGGGGCGATGCGACGGCGCTGGCCGCGGCGATAGGCCGTGGCCAGCTTACGGCATCCGAGGCGATGGAGGCATCGCTTTCGGTTGCCGTGGCCTGGGCCGATCTGGGCGCGATCTGCCATCTTGAGGCCGAGTTGGGCCGCAGCGCGGCGGCGAATTGGGACGCGCGGCCCAGGTCTGCGGTCTTTGGCGGGGTGCCGGTTCTGGTCAAGGATTTGGGCGCACCCTTTGCGGGCCTGCCCGCTGCGGCGGGGTCAGCGCTGTTTCCCCGCGGCACGGGTGCGGCGGATAGCGATCTGGCGCAGCGCTTTCGCGCGGCGGGGCTTTTGCCCTTTGGCCTGACCACCAGCCCGGAATTCGGCCTTTCGCTGGCCAGCGAACCGGCCATCGGACCCCGGTGCTGCAATCCGCTGGACCGCGGCCTGTCGCCGGGCGGATCTTCCGGTGGCGCGGCGGCTTCTGTCGCGGCGGGGATTGTCGCCATTGCCCACGCTACCGATGCGGGCGGGTCGATCCGGGTGCCCGCCGCCGCCTGCGGTCTGGTCGGGCTGAAACCGTCGCGCGGGGCCATTCCGGGCGGGCCGGGCTATGGCAACCATCTGGGCGGCATCGCCAGCGAGCTGGCGGTCTGCCGGTCGGTGCGGGACACGGCGGCGATCCTGTCGGCCTGCGCCACCGATCCGCGCGGCCCCTATGGCGCAGCGGCACCCCTGCCGCAGGACGGGCCTTTCCGCATCGGGCTGGTCACCGATCTGGCGGAGCCTGACCGGGCCGAGGCGGTTGAGGCGGCGGCGCGGGCGCTGGAAGGGGCAGGGCACCGGATCGGGGCGGTCGACGGCAAGAAGGTGAACGCGCTTGCCGCCACTTCGGCCCGGCTTTTCGCCGATATCGCCGCGATCAACCTGGCGACATTCGCCAAGGAGGCCGGGCTTGACCTTGCCCGCGCCGAGGCGATGACCCGCGCCACCGTGGCGCATGGCGCGGCGATGGACGGGCCGCAGGTCTGGCGGATCACGCAGGAGATGGTTCTGGTCAGCCGCGACCTCTGGGCGCTGTTTGACGGCATTGACGCGCTGCTGACGCCGATGCTGGCCACGGCCCCCAAACCCTTCGGCGCCTTCCCGACCGATCACAGCGACCGCGCCGCCCATTTCGCGGCGATGCAGGCCTTTGCGCCCTATGCGGCACTCGCGAATATCTCGGGTTTTCCGGCGCTCACGCTGCCGTTCGGCCGGGATGCGGCGGGCCTGCCCCTGCCGGTGCAGATCCTGGCTCCGCTGGGCGGCGAGGCGCGTCTGCTGGCCCTTGCGGCGCGGCTGGAAGCCGAGGAACGCTGGAAGCACCCCTTTGCCGTGGCAGGTCTGGCATGAGCGAGAATGTCCTGAACATCGCCAATGTGTCAAAGCGCTTCGGCACCACGCTGGCCAATGACAATATCTCGCTGACCCTGGCCAAGGGCGAGATCGTGGCCTTGCTGGGTGAGAATGGCGCGGGCAAGACCACGCTGATGTCGATCCTCTTCGGCCATTACACACCCGATAGCGGCGAGATCACGGCCTTCGGGCAGCCCCTGCCGCCCGGCAAGCCCAAGGCCGCGATCCGGGCGGGCATCGGCATGGTGCACCAGCATTTCTCGCTGGCGCCCAACCTGACCGTTCTGGAAAACGTGATGACCGGGACGGAAAGCCTGTGGCGACCGGCCTCGAACGCGCGGGCGGCGCGGGCCAAGCTGATGGCGATTTCCGACCGCTTCGGGCTGAAGGTCGATCCCGATGCCCGGCTTGGCGATCTCTCGGTCGGCGAGCAGCAGCGGGTCGAGATCCTGAAGGCGCTGTACAATGACGCACGCATCCTTGTGCTGGACGAGCCGACGGCGGTGCTGACCAATATCGAGGCCGAAGGCATGTTCCGCACGCTCAAGGACATGGCGGCCCAGGGCCTGTCGCTGATCTTCATCTCGCACAAGCTGGATGAGGTTATGGCGACCGCGCACCGCATCGTCGTGCTGCGCGGCGGGCGGATGGTGGCCGAACGGCGGGCCGAGGTGACCTCGAAGGCGGAACTGGCCGAGCTGATGGTGGGCCGCGCGGTGCACCGGCCCGTGCGCGAGGCCGCGACGCCGGGCGAGGTGGTGCTGGAGGCCGAGGACCTGACCCTGCGGCAGGGCGGGGTCGAGCGGCTGAAATCCATCAGCTTCCGGCTGCGGGCGGGCGAGGTACTGGGGATCATCGGCGTCTCGGGCAACGGGCAGGCGCCGCTGGCGGGCGTGCTGGGCGGCACCTTGCGGCGCACGGGCGGCGATCTGCGCCTGTTCGGCCAGCCGGTCGGGCATCTGTCGGTGGCCGAGGTCATCGAAGCCGGGATCGGGCGCATTCCCGAAGACCGCAACCATCAGGGCGTCATCGGCGAGATGGCGATCTGGGAAAACGCGATCCTGGAACGCCTGCCGCGTTTCGCGCGACGCGGTCTGGTCGATCGCAAGGCGGGCCTGGGTTTTGCCCGCCGCATCATTGACGGGTTCGATGTGCGGGGCGGCAGCCCGTCAAGCCGGGTCCGGCTGCTGTCGGGCGGCAATATGCAGAAGCTGATCCTGGGGCGGAACCTGATCGACCATCCCAAGATCCTGATCGCCGCCCAACCCGCGCGCGGGCTGGACGAGGGCGCGGTGGCGGCGGTGCATGAGCGGATTCTCGAGGCGCGGCGGGCCGGGGCGGCGGTGCTACTGATCTCGGAGGATCTTGACGAGGTGATGGCGCTGGCCGACCGGATTCAGGCGATTGTCGGTGGCAGGTTGTCGCCGCCGGTTTCCGCCGATACGGCCAATGCGCGGCAATTGGGGCTGATGATGGCCGGGGAATGGGACGAGAGCATGAAAGGGGCCGCCGATGCGGTTTGAACGGCGCGACCACAGGCCGCTGGCGCTGGTGATCGCCACGCCGCTGATCGCGGTGGCAGTGGCGCTGACGCTGGCGGGCGGGCTGATCGCACTTGCCGGAGCGCCGGTCTTTGAGGCCTTCGGCAAGATCGTCACCGGCGCTTTCGGGTCACGCCTTGCGCTGACCGAAACGCTGACCCGTGCCATTCCGCTGACCCTGACCGGGCTGGCCGCCGCCGTCGCCTTCCGGGCGCGGCTGTGGAATATCGGGGCTGAGGGGCAGCTTTATCTGGGTGCGATCACTGTCGCCGGGGTCAGCGCGCATCTTCTGGGCGGCTTGCCCGGTTTCGTGCAGATCCCGCTTCTGCTGATCTGTGGCGCCGCGGCGGGGATGGTGCTGCTGCTGATCCCGCTGTGGCTGCGGCTGCGCTTTCAGGTCGACGAAGTGGTGACGACGCTGCTTCTGAACTTCGTCGCCATCCTGTTCGTGTCGATGCTGATCGACGGGGTTCTGAAAGACCCGATGGCCTTTGGCTGGCCGCAATCGGTGCCGGTGACAAGCGAGGCGATGCTGCCCAAGCTGGTGGCGCGGTCGCGGCTGCATTGGGGGCTGGTGCTGGCGCTGGTTCTGGCGGTCGCGGTGCATCTGGTGCAGTCGCGCACCGCTTTCGGCCTGCAATCGCGGGCGGCGGGGCTGAACCCGGCGGGGGCAGTGTTTGCCGGTGTGCCTCTGGGCCGCACGCTGGTACTGGTCGCCATGATCTCGGGCGGGCTGGCGGGGCTGGCCGGCGCGGTCGAGGTGATGGGGGTCATGTCCTATGTCACGACCGAGCTGTCCTCGGGCTATGGCTATTCGGGAATCGTGGTTGCGATGCTGGCGAACCTGCACCCCTTGGGCGTGGTGCTGGCCGCCCTGTTCACCGCCGCGATGTTCGTCGGCGCCGATGCCATGGGCCGCAGCGTGAACGTGCCGTCCTATATCGCCGATGTCACCGTCGCGCTGTCGCTTCTGTCGATGCTGGTGGCGATCTTCTTCACCCAATACCGGATCCGGCGATGAGCGCGCTGTTCGACATTGTTGCCTCGGCCGGGCTGTGGGCCGCCGTGCTGCGCATCGCGACGCCCCTGATCCTGGGCACGCTGGGGGCGCTTCTGTGCGAAAGGTCGGGCGTGCTGAACCTGGGGATCGAGGGGATCATGACCTTCGGCGCGATGATCGGTTGGCTGGCGGTCTGGCACGGGGCGGATCTCTGGACCGGGCTTGCCGTCGCGGCGCTGTCAGGCGCGGTCTTCGGGCTTCTGCATGCCGGGCTGACGGTCACGCTGGGCCTGTCGCAGCATGTCTCGGGCCTGGGGGTCACGCTCTTCGCGTCAAGTTTCAGCTATTACCTGTTCCGCCTGATCGTGCCGATCGAGGGCACGCCGCCCAAGATCATTCCCTTCCAGCCGCTGAACCTGCCCGGTCTGTCGGACCTGCCCTTCATCGGTCCCGCCTTCTTCACCCAGACCGCGCCGACCTATCTGGCGATCCTTCTGGCCCTGCTGATGGCCTGGGTGATCTTTCGCACGCCCCTGGGCCTGGCCATCCGCATGTCGGGCGAAAATCCCCATGCCGCCGAGGCGCAGGGCATCAACCCGATGACGGTGCGCTATGGCGCGGTGACGGCGGGGTCTGCCCTGATGGCGATGGGCGGGGCTTTCCTGACGCTTTCAGCCTTCGACAGTTTCATCCCGACCATGGTGCAGGGCCGCGGCTGGATCTGCATCGCGCTGGTGGTCTTCGCCTCGTGGCGGCCGGGCCGCGCGCTGCTGGGCGCGCTGCTTTTCGCCTTTTTCGACGCCTTCCAGTTGCGGCTTCAGACCATGCTGACTGGCGCCGTGCCCTATCAGATCTTCCTGATGACGCCCTATATCCTGTCCATCGCCGCGCTGGCCGTCATGGCCCGTCGCGCGCGGGTGCCGCAGGCCCTGATGCAACCCTATCGCCGCGGCGAACGCTGAGGTTTTCCATGTTCGACACGATCATCCGACAAGCCAACCTGCCCGACGGGCGCGTCGCCGATATCGGCATCACCAAGGGCCGCATCGCCGCGATCGAGGCCAGCCTGCCCGCCGAGGCGGGCGAGGTGGTGGATGCGACCGGGCGGCTGCTGTCGCCTTCGTTCTGCGACCCGCATTTCCACATGGACGCCACGCTGTCGCTGGGCCTGCCGCGGATGAATGTCTCGGGCACGCTGCTGGAAGGCATCGCCCTGTGGGGAGAGTTGCGCCCCCTGCTGACCAAGGAGGCGCTGGTCGACCGGGCGCTGCGCTATTGCGATCTCGCCGTGTCGCAGGGTCTTTTGCACATCCGCACCCATGTTGACACGTCAGACCCGCGCCTGGTGACCGCCGAGGCGCTTCTGGAAGTGCAGGACCGTGTGCGCGACTATATCGACCTGCAATTGGTGGCTTTCCCGCAGGATGGCTATTACCGCGCGCCCGCCGGGGCGAAATCGCTGGAACGCGCGCTGGACATGGGCGTCGGCATCGTCGGCGGCATCCCGCATTTCGAACGCACGATGGAAGAGGGCCGCCTCTCGCTCGAGGCGCTGTTCCGGATCGCCGCCGAGCGCGGGCTGATGGTCGATATCCATTGCGACGAGACCGACGATCCGATGAGCCGCCATGTCGAGACCCTGGCCGCCGAGACGATCCGCCATGGCCTGCAGGGCCGGGTGAATGGCTCGCACCTGACCTCGATGCATTCGATGGACAATTACTATGTGTCCAAGCTGATCCCGCTGATGGCCGAGGCGCGGATGAACGCCACGCCGAACCCCTTGATCAACATCATGCTGCAGGGTCGCCATGACAGCTATCCCAAGCGGCGCGGCATGACGCGGGTGCCGGAACTGATGGCGGCGGGAATCAACGTGTCGCTTGGGCAGGATTGCACGATGGACCCGTGGTATTCGATGGGGTCGGCCGACATGCTTGAGGTCGCCCATATGGCGGTGCATGTGGCCCAGATGGGCGGGATCGACCAGAAAGCCCGGCTGTACGAGGCGATCACCGTCAACTCGGCCCGCACGATGGGGCTGGAAGGGTACGGGCTGGCCGTGGGTAACCATGCCGACCTGGTCTTGCTGCAGGCGGCGGATGTGACCGAGGCGATCCGGCTGAAGCCGACCCGCCTGATCGTCTGGCGCCGGGGCCGGGTGGTCAGCCGCACCGCGCCGCGCCTGTCGGATCTGAGCCTGCCGGGCCGCCCCACCCGCATCGACCCCGGCGCCGATTTCCTGCCGCCTGCGCTGCGCAAGCCCTGAGTGCAGGCCGGGGGCGCGGACCCAGGCCCTGTTTCGCGCTGCCGCCGACAGCCTTTGCCCTCTCCGGCCAAAGCCGACAACGCGGCCCGATCCCGCCCGGGGCCGGGCCGAGATTGTTCACCCAATCGCGCGGTAACCATATTTTTGACCACATTCTTCATTAACGAAGGGTTAATTCTGACCCTTCGACCCGAAAGGACCGCAACCATGGCACAGCGTCATGCCTCTGCGATCTCGCTGCCAACCGCCGTCTATGGCTTTGTTCTTCTTGGGGCGATCCTGTTCGGAATAGCGACCACAGTCCTTTTGTTCGACCGGGTCGCAAAGGCACAGGCCTCGGCCCTGGAAGCGGCGGTCAATGTGCGCGGCCACCATGCGGCCTATGACTTTGCCCGCGCCCTGAACCAGGATTGGCAAAGCCTCAAGCGTCTTTCGGTGCGGATGGCCGATGCTGACCCCGTAGCCATGCAAAGCGCGCTTGATACCGTGGTCGGTGACGGCGCGCGGGTGTCCTGGGCAGGGTTCGCAACCACTGACGGCGTGGTTCAGCTCGCGTCGAACAGCCATCTGGAGACGGCGGATGTCTCGGCCCGGCCCTGGTTTCAGCGCGGGCTGATCGGCGATTTCGCTGGCGACGTGCATGACGCGGTGTTGCTGAACCAGCTTCTGGGGGGCAGCGCCGACGATCCGCTGCGCTTCATCGACCTTGCGGCGCAGGTCGAGGGCGCGGATGGCCAGCTCAAGGGCGTTCTTGGCTTTCACCTCAACTTCTCCTGGGCGGAGCGCTACTTGAAGGACACTGCCGACAGTCTTGGGCTTGACCTCTATCTGGTCAGCCAGGACGGCGAGGCGATCATCACGACGGATGGCACCATCCCCAAGGCGCTGGACTTGCAAAGCTTCCGCGCCGCTGCCGCCGGGGTTGGCCGCTCGGACCGGGAAGTCTGGCCCGACGGGCATGAGTATTTCACCACCGTCATCCCGGTGGTGGCCGAGGGCGACCTGCCCGATTTCGGCTGGCGCTTGATCGCCCGGATCGCGCCCGACGCTTTCGAAGCAGCGTCGGCCGATCTGGTCCGCTCGCTTGCCATTGTGGTGATGGTCTCGATCCTGTTCCTGCTGATCCTGACCGTCGGCTTCAGCCGCCTGTTCCTGCACCCGTTCACGCTTCTGGCCGACAATGCCAAGCGCATCGCCGATGGCTCGGACGAATATCCGCTGGAACTGCGCCGCACCGATGAACTGCGCCGCCTCTCGGCCGCGCTGGCGCGGTTGCAGGACAGTCGGGGCTGAGGGGCCTGCCGGCTCCGGTCGCGGCTCAATCGCGGCCGGATGCCGAAAAGGACAGGCGACGTGCCAGGTCGTCCAACAGCGCCGACAGCTTGACCGAGACCACGCCAGGCGCTTCGCCCTCGGTATAGAAGCGGCGCATCATCGCTGCATATTGCTCTTCGGTCGGGTCCAGGGTCAGCCGGGCGCCATCTTCCGTCTGTGATACCACGATGGCCTGCACATCGCCCACGTCGCGCACGCGCAGCACGCCCCGCACCCCCGCCGCATAGCTGCGTCCGCGGATTCGCACGCTTTCGCGGGTGAAACCCTGAATCCAGATCCGCCGCGGCTCTCCCTCGGCCACGAAGACCGCGCGTTCGGGCGCATCAGCGATGTGGCGTTCGCGCCGGGGCAGTTCGACGCAGGTCAGCAGCGTCATGGCCAGCACAAGCAGGTTGTAGAAGGTCCAGAACAGGATCACCGCCTTGCCATCGCCCGCGTCGTAATAGGCGAAACGATCCGACACGATGCCCAGGCAAAGCCCCACAAAGGTAAGGACAAACAGGATCAGGAAGGGCATGGCCAGCCGCCATTGCACCACCACCCGGCTGCGATCGCCGCCCTTGGCCGTGACCGAGAACGGATGCCCCTTGGGTCGCAACAGGCCGACGATGGCGGCCCGGCTGATCGGGAAGGCGCCCAGAAGCTGGCTGACATCATGCACCACCGGCACCATCAGCCCGCGCGTCAGCAGGTTGTAGGTCATGGTCACCCAAAGGAAGTAGGTGCCAAAATAGCTTAGCACATCAGGCACTTCGGCATTCACCACGATGACCTGGAAATACCAGTAGAACAGCGGAAAGACGAGCGAGGCGATGCGGAAGGAAAAGGCGGTCAGCCAGTAAAGCGCCGAATCGACGGTGCTCCAGCGGTCGCGCAGACGCAGCTTGTTGGGACCGAACGGACCCAGCCTGCTGCGTGCGATCTGCATCAGCCCCAGGCACCATCGCGCCCGCTGGGTAATATATTCCTTCAGCCCTTCGGGGGCGAGGCCCTCGGTCAGCGGCTCGTTCAGATAGACGGTCTTCCAGCCGATCTCTTGCAGCACCAGCGTCAGCAGGAAGTCTTCGGTCACGCTTTCGGTCGGAAAGCCACCGCTGTCCTGCAAAGCGGTCCAGCGCACCATGGATGAGGTGCCGCAGCAAATCGCCGTGCCCCAGGCATCGCGCGCGGCCTGCATGTGGTCGAAGAAGAAGCGCTGCTCGTCGGGATAGGACCGGCTGAGGCCCAGATTGTGCTGGATCGGGTCGGCGTTGAAGAAATGCTGCGGCGTCTGCACCAGCCCGACCTTGGGGTCGTGGAACAGCGCCAGCGAGCGGCTGAGAAAGCCGCGATGCGGCACGAAATCCGCGTCCAGCACGGCGATATAATCGGGCTGCACCGGGTCTTGCGCCAGCACGCCAAGCGCATGGTTGATATTGCCCGCCTTCGATCCCTTGTTGTCGGGGCGGCGCAGATAGCGCACGGCGCGGCTGGCGCAATAGTCGCGCAGCCAGTCGCGGCGGCCATCGTCCAGAACCAGGATCTCCTTGTTCTGGTGGTTGAGCGACTGCGCGCCCACGATGGTGCGCTCCAGCACCTCCAGCTCTTCGTTATAGGTCGCGATCAGGATCGCGACCCTGGGGTCGGGGGCGGGCGCCCACCAGCCCAGATTCTCGGTCGCCTCGCGTGAGCGGTTCTTCGTGCGCGACATGATGACGAAGGCGCTGACCGAACCTGCCAGCGTGACCATCTCGATCCCGAACAAAAGCCAGCTCGCAAAGAAATCGGCCGTCATGCCGACCGGGGCCAGCGTTTCGCTAAAGCGCCACCAGGCGTAGCGCAGGGCCAGCAGGCCCGCGACCGAGAACAGCAGGACCCGGTGGCTGTTGCGTTCGGGGTTGATGACATAGGGCAGCACGAGGCCGATGCCCGCGACAAGCATCATCTGCATGACGCCGCTGCCCATCTCGCTCAGATGGAAGCCGTGTTCCATGGCCTAGCGCCAGAAGTCGCGCAGCCAGTCCAGCGGGCGACGGTCAAAGAAGACGCGGCCCGTCCGCCCCACCGCGCAGCGCAGTTCGGGCAGTTCGCGCAGGGCCGGGACCAGAACCGCCACGTCATAGCGTTGCAGGTGCTTCTCGCTGGGGGCGATGGCCAGGTTGCGATAGATCGTCGCCGCGCCCGACCCGGCAAGCCGGATCACGCTGCCCGCGAAATTGCGTCCGTCGCCATCCAGATGGAACACAGCCTCCTGTCCGACGCGCAGGTCGTTATAGGTGCTTTGCGTCACAGACAGCGTCACGATGGCCGAGTCGCAGTTCAAAAGCCGCAGCACATCCTGCCCGCGCTGCACCGTCTCGCCATTGCCGGCCAGGATTTCCCAGACCTGCCCGCCTGCCGTCGCCTTGATCGGCCCGCCGCTCAGCTGCGCCACGCGAACCCGCTCGTGCGACAGGCGGTCCTCGACCGCCTTCAGCCGCGCGGCGGCCATGTCGCGTTCGGCAACCTGCCCGCCCCGCTGTGTGGCAAGCTCGTTGCGGCGCTGTTCGGCATAGGGCGCGTCATTATAGCCATCGCCCAGGAAGATCCCCGCCTTGGCCGCCTCGAGGCTGATCTCCAGCACGGCCACCCGTTCGCGCGCATAGTCCAGGGCGATGCCATCGACCGGCGGGTCGCCCTGCGCGCCGGATTGCCCCTGGTCCAACAGCGCCGCCGCGATGCCATCGCCCGCGCCACTGACCTGTTCCAGAAGCGCAAGCCGCGCCTTGGCATGGCTCAGGCGGGTCTCGATCTCGGCGATCCGGTGGCTGCGATAGCTTTCCTCGCGCGCCTTGAGCGTCTCGATCCCGGCATCGCTGTCGGCAAGCTGCTGGTCCAGTCGCGCCAGTTCGGCCGCCGCAAATCCACGCTCCATCACCAGATCGTTCAGCCGCAGCGTGTCGGCCAGCGGGTCGCTGATCGTGCCCAGTTCCTCGCCGACATTGACCGAGGCGCCCAGCGTGCGGGGCGGCAGGGCGATGGTTCCGGCAATCGGCGCGCGCAGGGTGCTCAGCCTCGCATTCACCACGGCATCGGCGCTCGCGCCCGTCATCTGTTCATAAGAGATGACCCAAAGTGCCAGGACGATGACGACGAAGCCGAGAAACAGCCTTGTATAGCGCATCCCGCTGGTTCCCTTTCCTCTGATCTGCCGCCTGAAAGCGATCCGTTAACGATGCGTTAACCTGTGGCAATCCTCAACCCGCCGTCGCGGGGCGGGCGCAGGTTTTCGCTATATGTTTCAAATGGAACGCTATGGGCATGCGCCATGTTTTTGCCATGATCCGGGGGGCGCGCCGCCCCGGCAAGCCGCGCCGGCCCTGCAAAATCGCGCAGCGATAGCATGATACTACCCGGCCTGCGCGAAACTGTCGTCTCCTGACCGAAAGGCAAGGAGACGACATGGCCAAGATGATTCACTCGATGATCCGCGTGCTGGATGAGGCGCGCTCACTGGCATTCTATGACAAGGCCTTCGGGCTCAAAGTCGCCGAGCGGCTGGATTTCGACAGTTTCACGCTGATCTACCTGTCAAATGCCGAAAGCACCTTCGAGCTGGAACTGACCGTCAACAAGGGCCGGACCGAACCCTATGCGCTGGGCGACGGCTACGGCCACCTTGCAGTCTCGGTGCCGGATGTGGCGGCGGAACATGCGCGGCTTGAAGCGGCGGGGCTGGCCCCGCGCAAGCTGGTGGATTTCGCCCCCGGCGGCACGGTGATCGCGCGCTTCTTCTTCATCGCCGATCCCGACGGCTACCAGATCGAGGTTCTGCAACGCGCAGGGCGCTATTTGTAAGACCGGCTTTCCCCGCGGAAGGGAGCCGCGGGGATCCCCCAGCCGCCAGAACAGCAAGGAGGAGACCATGACGACCAAGACCCTATCGCGCGAGGCCGATTGCCGCGGGCTGACCCGCCGCCAGTTGATTTCGCGCAGTTTCGCCGCAAGCGCCGGCATGATCATCGGCACGGGCTATCTCGCCGCGCCCGATGCGGCCTGGGCCTATCAGGCGACCGCGCTGAAACCCGAAACCATGGCGACGCTGGTGCGCATGGCGCGCGACATCTATCCGCATGACCGGATCGGCGACGAATATTACGTCGTTGCGGTCAAGGGCTATGACACCGCCGATACCGCCGCCGAGATCGAGGCCGGCATCGCCGCCCTGAACGCCGCAGCCCAGGGCGCGGGCTTTGCCAGCTATGCCGATGCCGGCTGGGAGGATGACCGCGTGGCGATCCTGCGCGGGATGGAGAACTCGCCCTTCTTCCAGAAGATCCGCGGCGGGCTGGTGACTGGTTTCTACAACCAGAAAGAGGTCTGGCCCTATTTCGGCTATGAGGGCGAGTCCTTCTCGAAGGGCGGCTACATCGACCGCGGCTTTGACGACATCAACTGGCTTTGAAAGGGGAGGGCTGAGACATGGTTGCGAAATTCGACCTGAATGACGACTCGGTCGTCCTGGTGATTGGCACCGGCTCGGGCGGCGGCGTCCTGGCCAATGAACTGGCGCAAAAGGGCGTCAAGGTCGTGGCGCTCGAGGCGGGCGGGCGCTACCTGCCGGAAGATTATATCAACGACGAATGGGAAAGTTTTGGGCAACTGGCCTGGACCGATGCCCGCACCACCTCGGGCGATTGGCGCGTGGCCAAGGATTTCCCGGGCCTGCCCGCCTGGATCGTCAAGGCGGTGGGCGGCACCTCGATCCACTGGGCCGGGGCCTCGCTGCGCTTCCAGGAGCATGAATGGAAGGCGCGCAGCACCTATGGTCATGTTGCAGGCGCGAACCTGATCGACTGGCCGATCGACGCCGCCGAGATGGCGCCCTGGTATGACAAGGCCGAGGCCAAGCTGGGCGTCACCCGCACCGGCGACCGCCCCGGCCTGCCCGGCAACAACAACTACAAGGTCCTGGAAAAGGGCGCGCTCGCGCTGGGCCTGAAGGAAGTTCACACCGGGCGGATGGCGATCAACTCGATCGACTACGACGACCGGATGAGCTGCCAGCAGACCGGCTTTTGCTTCCAGGGCTGCAAATGGGGCGCGAAATGGTCGGCCGCCTATACCGACATTCCGCGCGGCGAGGCGACGGGCAATCTGGAAGTGCGTGACCGCTGCCATGTGCTGAAGATCGAACATGACGACAAGGGCCGCGTCACCGGCGCGCTTTACGCCGACAAGGATGGCAACCAGCAGTTCCAGAAGGCGCGCGTCGTCTGCGTGGCGGGCAATTCCATCGAAAGCCCGCGGCTTCTGCTGAACTCTGCATCGGCCATGTTCCCGGACGGGCTGGCCAATTCCTCGGGTCAGGTCGGGCGCAACTACATGCGCCATGTCACCGGATCGGTCTATGCCGTGTTCGAAAAGCCGGTCCGCATGTGGCGCGGCACCACCATGGCCGGGATCGTGCAGGACCATGCCAGGTTCGATGCCTCGCGCGGCTTTGTCGGCGGGTATGAGCTGGAAACCCTGTCGCTGGGCGTGCCGTTCATGGCGGCCTTCCTGGACCCGGGCGGCTGGGGCCGCGGCTTCACTTCGGCCATGGACGGGTATGAGAACATGGCGGGCATGTGGATCGTGGGCGAAGACATGCCGCAGGAGACGAACCGCATCACCCTGTCCTCGACCGTCAAGGACCAGTATGGCCAGCCCGCGCCGGATGTGCATTTCGATGATCACCCCAATGACATCGCCATGCGCAACCACGCCTACAAGCTGGGGCAGGAGATCTATATGGCGGCGGGCGCAACGCGCAGCTTCCCGACCCCGCCCTATCCCTCGACCCACAACCTGGGCACCAACCGCATGTCGGAAAACCCGCGCGACGGCGTGGTGAACAAGCATGGCCAAAGCCATGACATCGCTAATCTGTTCATCTCGGATGGCAGCCAGTTCACCACCGGCGCTTCGGAAAACCCGACGCTGACCATCGTGGCGCTGGCGATCCGTCAGGCCGAATTCATCGCCGGAGAGATGGGCAAGCAGGCGCTCTGATCCCCCCGGGAAGATCGGGCGCAGAAGCAACAGGGGCGGTCCGCAAGGGCCGCCCTTTTCGCTACGGCACCCGGCCTGTCAGGCGATGGCGCGCAGGGCGGGCGGCGGGGTGGCGCGGCCCTTTTCCAGCCGCACCAGGCAGGTGCAGCGCAGAAGCGAGGCGAAATTCACCGGCTCACCGTGAAATTCAAGCACCTCGCGATGCAGGGTCGACAGGAAGGCGGCGGTCGATTCGCCCTGTTCCCGCGCGATCTCGTCCAGGATGGTCCAGAAGGCCGCTTCCAGCCGCACCGAGGTGCTCTGGCCGTTCAGCCGGATGCGGCGGGTGATCGGCACATAGCGGGCCGGGTCCTGCCGGGCAAAAAGTTCACACATGCGTTCCCTCCTCCCTGTCGGGTGCCATGTCCCGCCAGTCTCGCGTAACCCGGCGGTCAAGGAAAGCCCCCCGACGCCATACGAAGGTCGGGGGCCGTTTCAGCGACCCGGGCGGCGCAGCGCCAGCGCCAGCGGAATGGCGGCCAGCGTGATCCACATCATCAGCCAGAAGTCGTCCAGATAGGAAATCATCGCCGCCTGCAGGTTCACCAGCCCGTCAACGCTTGCCAGCGCGGTCGGGTTGCCCGCCGCCGCCAGCGGGCTGGCCGAGATCAGCATCGGGTTCCACGGCGTGATGAAGGCCGACAGTTCCGCATGGTTAATTTGCACATTGCGCGTCAGCAGGACCGACACGACCGAGATGCCGATGGAAGAGCCGATGTTGCGCACCAGGCTGAACAGGCTAGTGGCATCTGCACGATAGCGCGGCTCAAGCGTGGCAAAGGCCACGGTCGAAAGCGGCACGAAGACGAGGCCCAGTCCCAGCCCCTGCACGATGCCCGAACGGATCACCGGCCAGGCGTCCATCTGCGGCGAAAAGCCCGACATGTCCCACAGCGACAGCGCGGTCAGCAAGAGCCCGGTCACCACCAGCTTGCGCGGGTCGATCAGCCGCACCAGCCGCCCCACGACCAGCATGGAGATCATCGTCCCCACCCCGCGCGGCGCCATGACAAGGCCGGTGGTGATGACCGGATAGCCAAAGATCCTTGACAGCATCGGCGGCAAAAGCGCCAGCGACGACAGAAGCAGCATCCCGATCACAAAGATGAACAGCAATCCGGTGGCAAAGTTGCGGTCGGCGAACATGCGCGGATCAAGGAACGGGTGTTCCGTCTCGCGGATATGGACCACAAACATCCAGAACCCCGCAAAGGCCAGCACCGCATAGGTCCAGATCTCGCCCGCCGAGAACCAGTCCACCTCGCCGCCGCGATCCAGCATCAGTTGCAAGGCGCCGATGCCCAGGGACAGCAGGCCGAACCCCATAAGGTCAAAGCTGCGCGGTCGGCGGGTCGAGCGCGGCAGGAAGGCGGCCGAACCCAGAAGGGCGATGATGCCGACGGGCAGGTTGATGAAGAACACCCAGCGCCAGTTGTAGCTTTCGGTCAGCCAGCCGCCAAGCGTCGGGCCGATGATCGGGCCGACCATGATCCCCGCGCCCCACATCGCCATGGCCTGCCCGGCCTTCTCGCGCGGGTTGATGTCCAAGAGGAAGGTCTGCGACAGGGGAACAATGGCCGCGCCGAACACCCCCTGCAACAGCCGGAACGCCACCATCGACGTCAGGTTCCAGGCCAGGCCGCAGGCCATGGACGTGGCGACGAACCCGATGATCGAGATCAGGAACAGCTCGCGCTTGCCGAAACGGTCGGCCAGCCAGCCGGTCATCGGCGTGACGATGGCCGAGGCGACGATGTAGCTGGTCAGAACCCAGGTGATCGTATCCTGCGACGCGCCAAGATCGCCGGTCATCGAGGGCAGGGCGACATTGGCGATCGTGGTGTCCAGGACCTGCATGATCGTCGCCAGCATGATCGACAGGGTGATCAGCCCGCGATGGCGCACCTCGGGCGGGGCCATCGGAACGGCGGTTGAAACCGGCATGACGGCACCGCCTTATTCGCCGGCCTTGGCGGCCATGAAGGGGGCGGCGCCGGTCTCGACGGTCACGCTGGCCGACAGGCCCGTGGCAAGACCCGCAACCTGTTCGGGATGGTCCAGACGGATGCGCACCGGCACGCGCTGGGTAACCTTGACCCAGTTGCCGGTCGCGTTCTGCGCGGGCAGAAGCGAGAACTCCGCCCCCGTGCCGGCACCGACCGCGACGACCGTTCCTTCGAACCGGCGGCCCGGGGCGGCGTCGAACTCGACCTCGGCCTTCTGGTCGGCGGCCATCTGGCCGATTTGGGTTTCCTTGAAATTCGCCTCGACCCAGACTTCATTGGTCTCGACCAGCGCAAAGACCGACTGGCCCGCGCTCACCATCGCGCCTTCGCGGAAGGACGCCGCCTGATAGACGACGCCATCGGCCGGGGCCTTCACCGTGGTCAAGGACAGGTTGTAGCGCGCGGCATCCACCGCCGTCAGCGCGGCCTGAACTGCCGGATGGGCATCGACCGGCGCGGCCGGGTCGCCGCCCAGGGCGGCGCGAGCGGCCTCGACATTCAGCCGCGCGACCTGCGCCTGTTCGGCGGCCTGCTGGGCCAGGTGGCGGGCATCGTCCAGATCGGTCACCGTCGCCACGCCCTTGCCCGCCAGCGCCTCTTTGCGGTCCAACTCATGGCCCTGGAAGGTGGCATTGTCCTCGGCCAGCCTGGCCTGGGCCGCTGACTGGTCGAAGCCGGCCTTGAGCTGGGCCACCTGCAGCCGCGCCGCGGCCAGCGCGGCCTCGGCCTGGGCCAGCGCCAGCTTGTAGGGCTGGTCGTCGACGGTGAAGAGGACATCCCCCGCCTTCACATGCTGCAATTCAGTGACCGCCATCTTGGTCACCCGCCCGCCGATGCTGGCGGCGACCGGGATGTGGGCCTGGCGCAGATTGGCGTTCTCGGTCGTCTCGACCCCCGCGCCCGACAGGAACCAGTAGCCCGCCCCGCCCGCAACCAGCGCGGGCACGGCCAACATCAGCACCAGCCGCCGCAGCGGGCTGCGCCGTTTGGTTTCCGGGGCAGCGGCCGCAGCAGGGGCGGCGGGTTGGGCTTCGGGCAGGGTTTCGGGAATATCGCTCATTTCACGGTCTCCGTTGCGGTGGCGGCGGCCGGAACGGCGGTCGTCGGGGCGGGGTTGGGTTCGGTCTTGGGGGCGTTCAGCGTCTCGATCACGATCAGAAGCGCGCGGTGGAAGATCCGCCGTTCCTCGTCGGTCAGCGGTGCCAGCGCCTCGTCATAGATGCCCTCGGCAATCGCGCGCACCTGCGGCGCGGCCTCGGCGGCCTTGTCGGTCGGCTCGACAATCCGGGCGCGGCGGTCTTCGGGATGCGGGCAGCGGCGCACCCAATCGGCGGCCTCCATCCGGTCGAGAAGCCGCGACACGCTCATCGGCTCGACATCCAGCAGATCGGCCAGCGCCGCCTGGGTCATCGGTCCGTCATTCAGGATATGCGCCAGAAGGCGCCATTGGGTGGCCGAAAGGCCCCAATCGGTGGTGCGCGCCTCGAATTCGCGGCGCATGGCGCGGGAAGCATCCTTGAGAATCATGGCGAGTCGGGGGATACGGTATGTCATAAGCGCTAGATATAATAACTGTGGCTTACTAATCAAGTAGTATCTTTCCGCGCCGCAGCATCCGCCGGAGGCGGCAGCGAGAAAGGCCCGCGCGACGCACGGGCCTTCAAGAGGTTTCGTAGAAAATTCAGGCTTTTGACCCTAGGTCTTCGCCCCGGCCCGCCGCAGCATCGCGGCCACATGTGCAGGCCCCGTCGGGCGGATGCCGCCCGGGTTCAGCGCCCTGATCGCGTAATAGCCGCGCGTGATGTGGTCCATATTCACCGTTTCGGCCACGCCGGGCAGCGCCAGGACGCGTTCCAGATAGGCCGACAGGCGCGGATAGTCGGCGATCTGGCGGCGGTTGGTCTTGAACAACCCGTGATAGGCGGCGTCAAAGCGGATCAGCGTCACGAAGGCCCGGATATCGCTTTCGGTCAGCCGGTCGCCGAACAGGTAGTCGCCCGTCAGCCGCGCCTCCATCTCGTCCAGGAAGGTGAAGACCCCTTCCACCGCCTCGTCATAGGCGGCCTGGCTTTGCGCGAAGCCCGCCTTGTAGACGCCATTGTTGAACAGGTCATACATCCGCGCGTTCAACGCGTCGATCTCGCCCGCCAGATCTTCGGGATAAAGCCGCAGATCAGATGGCACCAGCCCCTCGAAGGCCGTGTCGAACATCCGCAGGATATCGGCGCTTTCATTGTTCACCATCACGGCTTGCCGCATGTCCCACAAGACCGGCACCGTCGCCCGACCGGTGTAACCGGCATCGGCGCGGGTATAGATCTCGTGCAGATGGCGCGCCGCGAAAAGCGGGTCTTCCTCGGCCCCGTCATAGCCGCCGAAAGCCCAGCCCTGCGCCCCCAGCGCGGGGTTCACCACCGTTACCGGGATCAGCCGGTCCAGCCCTTTCAGCCTGCGCGCGATCAGTGTGCGCGAGGCCCAGGGGCAGATCAGCGCCACATACAGCCGGTACCGCCCGGCTTCGGCCTTGAACCCGGCCGACCCGGTCGGCCCGGCGCTGCCATCCGGCGTGATCCAGTTGCGAAAGCCCGAGACCTGGCGCACGAAACGCCCCTTCTCGTCGCTGGCCTGCACCGGGTGCCAGTTGTCGGTCCAAATGCCGTTCACCAGCATGGCGTTGGTCCTTTCAGGCGTGGAAGACGAAGGACCGCATCGAAACGGTGCCCAGGTCGATCGAATTGTTCATGAAGCTCAGGCTGTCGCGCGCATCGCTGGCGCCGGCGATGGTCAGCGCCGGCAGGTAATGGTCCAGCGACGGATGCGCCATCCGCAACAGCGCGCCCAGCCCGGCCCGGTCGGCCAGCGGCGCAAGATCGCGCGCTTCCAGCCGGTCGGCGAAAAGCGCATCGAATTCCAGCGCGAAATCCTGCGGCTGCCCGCCCCAGCGCATGGCGCGCAGATTGTGCACCACATTGCCCGAGCCCAGGATCAGCACGCCCCGGTCGCGCAGCGCCGACAGGGCCCGGCCGATCTCGATATGCTGCGGCAGGTCCGCCGCCATGTCGATCGACAGTTGGAAGACCGGAACATCGGCCTCGGGATACAGGAATTTCAGCACCGTCCAGGCGCCATGGTCCAGCCCCCAGGTGTCGTCTTCCTGTGCATGGTGGCTGGCCAGCAGGGAAACCACCTCGCGCGCCAAGGCCGGGTCGCCCTTGGCGGGATATTGCTGGGCGTAAAGCTCGTCCGGGAAGCCGTAGAAATCATGGATCGTCTTTGGCAAGGCCGAGACATCGACCAGCGTGCTGCCATGCGTCATCCAATGGGCCGAGACGACCAGGATCGCCTGCGGGCGGGGCAGGCTGCGGCCAAGCTCCGACCAGCCGCGCGAATAGGCGGTATCCTCGATGGCGTTCATCGGGCTGCCATGGCCCAGAAAGACCACGGGCATGCGGTCGCTGGACGAGAGGCGGTCCTTGAGACGGTCAAGCTGCGAGACGATGCTCATGGCATTCTCCTTTCAGGGACAGGCCCGCCCCGGCAGGAACGGGCCGCTTTCAGTTCCGGGTCAGGCGGCGGCCTTGGCCAGCCGCGTGCTGGGCACCAGCGCCAGCGCGCCATCACCCAGAAGCACCAGCGCAGCCTGCACGGCGGCCCACATCACCGGATATTCCCAGCCGCCATTCGGGTTCGACCAGTTGAAGCCGCTGGCGCCATGGCCGAAATAGGCCGCGCCCAGAAGAACGAAGACCAGCACGGCCGAGACAAGGCGCGGCACGATGCCCAGGATCAGCGCCAGACCGCCCGCGATCTCGACCACCATGGTCAGCGGGCCCAGCCATTCCGGCAGGCCGATCGAGCCGAAATAGCCGGCGGTCCCGGCGGGGGTGAAGACGAAAAGCTTGATCAGCCCATGGGTCAGGAACAGCGCGCCGGTGACAAGGCGCAGGGCAAGGATGGCATAGGGGGCGGTCTTGGTGTCGGTCATCTTTTTTCTCCGAATCTGGAGGAGGCCGCGAGGGGTCTCCGATGCCGTGGAACCTAGGTCTTGCCATCTATGAACAAAATGGCGATATCGTGGAATGATTACCCACGCTTTGTTCTGAATGGTGCCGGATGGATTTCACCGACGAATTGCGCGCCTTTGTCGCCACCGCCCAGACCGGGTCCTTCACCGCCGCGGCGGAACAGTTGGGCATGTCGAACCGCCTGACCTCAAAATATGTGGCCGGGCTCGAGGCGCGGCTGGGCGTGCGCCTGTTCCAGCGCACCACCCGCAAGGTCGGGCTGACGCCTGCCGGGCAGGACCTGCTGGCCCGCGCCCCCGCCGTGCTGGATGATCTGGATGATCTTCTGGGCAATGTCTCCGAAGGTCGGCGCGGCTTTTCCGGGGCGATCCGCGTCTCGGCCCCGGTGACATTTGGCGAGACCTACATCGCCGGAATGCTGGGCCGTTTCGGCGCGCAGCATCCCGGCCTGACGCTGGATCTGCGCTTTTCCGACCGTTACGCCGATCTGGCGGCGGAGGGCATCGACCTTGCCTTCCGCATCGGCGCTTCGGCTGCGCTGTCGGTCAAGACGCGCAAGCTGGGCGACTTGCCGATGGCGGTGGCAGCAAGCCCCGCCTATCTGGCGCAGCATGGCGCGCCCGACCATCCGCGCGATTTGGACCGCCACGCCTGCATCATCGACACCAACAGCCGCAGCGCCCGTCGCTGGGCCTTCGGCAAGGGGGCGTCGGAAGAGTCGGTGCAGGTCAATGGCCGCTTCCTGGTCAATTCGGCCCGCGCGGCGGGCGAATTGGCCGCGGCCGGTCTGGGCGTGGTCTGCGCCCCGCGCTTCGCGTTGGCCGAGGCGCTGGCCGCCGGACGTCTGGTCGCGCTGCTGGAAGGTTTCGCGCTGGAACCGAGCCCGATCTCGGCGGTCTATCTGGAAGGCCGCAACCTGCCGCGCAAGGTGCGCAGCCTGATCGACTTCGCCGTGACCGACATCCGCAGCGCCGGGGTGCTTTAGCCCACCGCCCCGCCCGCGCCCTGCGCCGCATCCCAGGCCTTCAGCCAACGTTTCGGTGCCGCCGCCCGCCATTGCCGGATCAGCCTTGGCCGCGCCCATTCCGGGTCGATCCGCCCCGCCCGCAACAGCACCAGTGCATGCGGCGCATAATGCGGATGCAGGAAGAAGGTGTCGGGATCGGCCTCCATAAGCATCTCGCGTTCGTCGCGGTCAGCCACGAAGACGGCGGCATCCTCATAATAGGCCCACCAGCACCACATCCTGCCATGTGCCTTAAGCGCCTCATGCCCCCAGGGGGTGGCCAGCGTGACTTCCGGTAGCCCCAGTGACAGGGCAAAGGCCTTCAGCTCTGGCCAGTCGCGGATCATCAGCCGGGCGGCGGGCAGGTGGCGTCTAGGGGCGGCGGCGCCTTGAACGAGACGATGGGTGAGCCGCCCATCTCGATTCCCCAGGTCTCGCCATCGACCTTCCACATACCGACGCCATAGATCGCGTGGCTGGCAAGGCAACTGGGGTCAAGGGTAAAGGTGTCGACGGCATCCGTGCCCGCAAGGGTCGCGGTGCCATCGGCGTTGACGGTCAGGGTGTAGATCGCGCCGGTGACCGCATCGGGCAATTCGGTCTGCGCGGCCAGCGGACCCGCCAGTGCCAGCAGGCCCAGCGTCGCAAAGAAGACGTTCTTCATACACAACTCCCCCTAATGGGCCTCGGCCCAGTTGCGCCCTTTCCCGGCCTCGACCGTCAGCGGCACTTTCAGGGGCACCACCGGCAGGTTCGCGCCTTCCATCACGTCCTTCGCCGCCTTGGCCAGAGCGTCGGCGGCGCCTTCCTCGACCTCGAACAGCAATTCGTCATGCACCTGCAACAGCATCTTCGCGGGCAGATGCGCGATGGCGGCAGGCATGCGGATCATCGCGCGGCGGATCACATCGGCCGCCGTGCCCTGGATCGGCGCGTTGATCGCCGCGCGTTTGGCAAAGCCCGCGCCCGGCCCCTTGGCATTGATGTCGGGCGTGTGGATCTTGCGCCCGAACAGCGTCTGCACATAGCCGTTGGCCTGGGCGAAGCGCACCGTCTCGGCCATGTATTCCTTGATGCCGGGGAAGCGTTCGAAATAGCGGTCGATGAAGCCCTGCGCCTCGGCCCGCGGGATGCGCAGGTTGCGCGCCAGGCCAAAGCCCGAAATCCCGTAGATGACGCCAAAGTTGATCGCCTTGGCCCGGCGGCGGATATCGCCGGTCATCTGGTCCAAAGGCACGTTGAACATTTCCGACGCCGTCATCGCATGGATGTCGATTCCGTCCTTGAAGGCCTGCTGCAGGGCCGGGATATCGGCGATATGGGCCAGGATGCGCAGCTCGATCTGGCTGTAATCCAGGCTGACCAGGACCTTGCCCGCAGGGGCCACGAAGGCCTCGCGGATGCGGCGGCCTTCCTCGGTCCGCACCGGAATGTTCTGCAGGTTCGGATCGGTCGAGGCGAGGCGGCCGGTATTCGCCCCGGCGATGGAATAGCTGGTATGGACCCGCCCGGTTTCCGGGTTGATCGCCTGTTGCAGCGCATCGGTATAGGTGGATTTCAGCTTGGAAATCTGCCGCCAGTCCAGCACCTTGGCCGCCAGCTTCGCGCCTTGCGGGTTGCTGTCCTCCATCGTGGTGATGTCTTCCAGAATGTCGGCCCCGGTGCCATAGGCCCCGGTCTTGCCCTTCTCGCCGCCGGGCACGCCCATGCGGTCGAACAGCACTTCGCCCAATTGCTTGGGGCTGCCGACATTGAACTTCTCGCCCGCGATCTCCTGGATCTCGTCCTCATATTGCGCCAGCTTCTGCGCGAAGGCGTTGGACATGCGTGCCAGCACGTCGCGATCCACCGTGATCCCGGCCATTTCCATATCGGCCAGCACCGGCACCAGGGGGCGCTCAAGCGTCTCGTAGACCGTGGTCACCCGCTTCTGGTGCAGTTGCGGGCGGAACTGTTCCCACAGGCGCAGCGTGATGTCGGCATCCTCGGCGGCATATTTCACCGCATCCTCGATGCCCACGCGGTCAAAGGTGACCTGCGCCTTGCCAGAGCCCAAGAGCGACTTGATCGGGATCGGGCGGTGTCCAAGATACTTCTCGGACAATTCGTCCATGCCATGATTGTTCAGCCCCGCCTGCAAGGCATAGCTCATCAGCATTGTGTCGTCGAAAGGCGCGATGCGGATGCCGTGGCGGGCAAAGATCTTCCAGTCATATTTCATGTTCTGGCCGATCTTCTGGATCGACGGATCCTCCAGAACCGGCTTCAGCGCGGCCAGGGCCTCGTCCAGCCCCAGTTGCCCCTCGACCAGGGCATCCGAGCCGAACAGATCACCGCCGCCCTGCCTGTGGCCCAGCGGGATATAGGCCGCGTCCCCCGCCTTGAAGGACAACGAAATCCCCACCAGTTCGGCCCGCATCTCATCGAGGCTCGTCGTTTCGGTATCGACGGCGACATGGCCCAGATCCGCGATCTTGGCGATCCACTGGTCCAGCGTCGCGCGGTCGCGGATCGCCACATAGGCGGCATGGTCGAAGGGGGCCTGTGACGCCTCCTCCTGCGCCTGCGGCTTGTCGTCCTGCGCCTGTGCCGCAATCACCGGCGCCGCCACTTTCAGCCGCTCCGATACCCGCCGCGCCAGGCTGCGGAATTCCATCTCGGCCAGGAAAGCCATCAGCTTCTCGGCATCGGGCTTGCGGATCTCCAGCTCATCCAGCGTCACCCCCGCCGGGGCCTGCGCATCCAGCGACACCAGTTGCCGCGAGATGCGGATCAGATCGGCATTGGCGGTCAGCGCCTCGCGCCGCTTGGGCTGCTTGATCTCCTCGGCCCGGGCCAGAAGCGTATCAAGATCGCCATATTCGTTGATCAGAAGTGCCGCCGTCTTCAGCCCGATCCCCGGCGCGCCGGGCACATTGTCGGTGCTGTCGCCCGCCAGCGCCTGCACATCCACCACCCTGTCGGGCGTGACGCCGAATTTCTCCATCACCTCGTCAGGCCCGATGGGGCGGTTCTTCATCGGGTCATGCATGTCGACGCCGGGCCGGATCAATTGCATCAGGTCCTTGTCGGACGAGATGATCGTGCAGCTTCCCCCGGCCTCGACCGCCTGCCGCGCAAGGCTGGCGATGATGTCATCGGCCTCGAACCCCTCGACCTCCAGGCAGGCCACGTTGAACGCTCGCGTCGCCTCGCGTGTCAGCGGGAATTGCGGTCGCAGATCCTCGGGCGGCGGCGGACGGTTGGCCTTGTACTGGTCGTAGATGTCATTGCGGAAGGTCTTGGACGAATAGTCGAAGACCACCGCGATATGGGTCGCGGCATTCTTCGCGTCGCGCGTGATCTCGTTCCACAGGATCGAGGCAAAGCCCGCCACGGCCCCGATGGGCAACCCGTCCGACCGTGTCAGCGGCGGCAGCGCGTGATAGGCCCGGAAGATATAGGCCGAGCCGTCGATCAGGTGCAGGTGATGGCCTTTGCCGAAACTCATGACCTGACCCTCATGTCCATTGCCCTTGCTCGCGTTCGGGTGGACTATAGCCGCGAAGGGCGGCAGGGTGCCACCCCGCGAACGGGGGCGGGAGGCTGGGAGATGCGTATTCTGGTCTGGGGTCTGGCCGGACTTGTGCTGGGTGCGGGGATCATGGTGCTGCTGGCGGGACTGGTCGTGCCGTCGATCTGGCCGGTCTCGCAGGCCGAGGGCGCCTATGCCCTGCGGGTCAGCACGATGATTGCGCCTGCGGGGGGCGCGCTGGGCGCGATCCTCGGGGTGCTTCTGGGCTGGTGGCGATCGTGACCGGGCCGGTCTAAAGCGGATTGACAGTTCGCTGCTGCCACGCCATTTTCGCGGCCATGCTGCACCTGTCCGCCCCTGCATCGTTTTATTGGTCCGACGCCATATAGGCGGCCGGGCAGCTTTCCCTGAAAACTGATCCCTGAAATGGCCGCCCGCAAGGGACAGGCCATGGTCACCCTTCGCGGGCCCGACAAGCGAAGGAAGACCCCAGATGACCGCCCAGAGCCAACCGGATGCCGCCGCCAGCCGCGCCATCCGTCCCGCAAGGCCCGAAGACCTGCCGGAAATCCACCGCATGCTGATCGCGCTGGCCGCCCATCACGGCGATGCCGCGACGATCACGCCCCTGCGGCTGGCCGAACTGTGCTTCGAGACCGGCGAGGCGCTTGTTCTTGTCGCCTGCCTGCCCGGCAGCCCGGCGCGCGACCCGGTGGGCTATGCGCTGGTGACGCGTCGGCATGAAATGATCTCGGGCCGCATGGTGCAGGATGTCACCCATCTCTATGTCCAGCCGCCGTTCCGGGGCAGGGGCCTTGGCCGTGCGCTGATCGACGCGGCACGGCTGCTGGCCCAGGCGGGCGCGGCCGAGCGGCTGACCATCGGCGGCGATGCGCGCAATCCCGGCGCGGTGGCGGCCTACCGGCAGATGGGTCTGGCGGAATTGCCCGCCGCAGGCCCGCGCTTCGCGGTGGCGCTGGTCTAGGCGCGGTCCGGCAAGGGCGCTTGGCGCGGAAAGCCCGCGTCAAAGCCCGCCGCGCGGAGTGTTCTCGCGCAAGACGCCGGGAAGACGCCTTGCACCGGCTGAAACGGCTCAGATCAGAAGGCTGGCCGCTGTTCAGTGATCGTCATGGGCATGGGCGCGGTCGATCTCGAAGCGGCGGTCGCAATAGCCGCATTCGACCCAACCCGTGTCTTCCGGGATCGCCAGCCAGACGCGCGGATGGCCAAGCGCCCCTTCGCCGCCGTCGCAGGCGACTTTCCAGGTGGTCACGGTCTTGGTCTCGGGGGCGGAAATCGTCATTCTCTGGCCTGCACTGGCTGGGTTTGCCGCATCATAGCGGCAGGGCAGGGGGCGCAGCAAGGCCGGGTCGCCGCAAAAGCCGCGCAACCGGGCGCGCTTGGACCCGGCCCGCCGCGTCACAGCTCTGCGAGGCGGCGGGGCCTCCGGTTTTCTACGCTGGCCCTCGCCCCGCAGTTGCGGCATGATCGCGCCATTCTGGCCCCTTGCCCCGGCGATGGGCCGCCTTCCTTTCCGGCCCCAAGGCCCAGGCTGCGGGGACCATCTGACCAGTCGGATTTCCCCATGCTGTCGCGCCTGATCCGCCCGTTCTTCCTGTTCCTCGGCATCGCCGTTCTGGCGCTGCCCGCGGCCCCGGCGCGGGCCGAAAAGCTGGCCCTGGTCATCGGCATGGCCGCCTATGAGCATATCGTCACGCTGGACAACACGATCAACGACGCGCGCGGCGTGGGGCGCGTCTTGCAGGATGCGGGCTTCACCGTCACCCTGTCGCTGAATGCTCCCAAGGCGGAACTGACGGAAACCCTTGCGGATTTTTCCTTCCAGGCCGAGACGGCGGATCTGGCGCTGATCTATTTCGCTGGCCATGGCGTCGAGGTGCAGGGCCAGAATTTCCTGATCCCGGTCGATGCCGACGTCAAAAGCAATCTCGAGGTGCAGGCCGCCTCGCTGTCGCTGGCCGATTTCGAGGCGGCGGTGGGCCATGCCCGCAAGATGGGCATCGTCCTTTTGGACAGTTGCCGCGACAATCCTTTTGCCGACAATATCGCGCTGGACGAAAAAGCCTCGGACGGTCGCACCGGCAATACCCGCAGCGCCTCGGGCTCTGCCGGGCTGGCGCCGACCGATCCAGATCGCGGCACTCTGGTCTTTTATGCCGCCGAACACGGGCTTGCGGCCCTGGACGGCGTGGATGGCCACAGCCCCTTTGCCCGTGCCCTGATCGACAATCTGGGCCAGCCGGGGCTTGAGGTCGGCACCATGGTGCGTCAGGTCCGCGACGAGGTGATGCGGGCCACCGGCAATCTGCAACAGCCCTATTCCTACGGGTCATTGCCCGGAACGCCCTTCTATGTCGCGGGCCCGCGCAATGGCGAGGCCGATGTCGGCGCAGCCGAGGATCGCCAGCAGGGCTGGGCCGCGCTGGGTGCCGATCAGGAGGTGCTGTTGCAGGCCCAGGCCGAAAAGGGCGACACCCGCTCGATCCTGGGCCTGGGCTACATCAAGCTGAACAAGGCCGATCCCGCCTTTGACCCTGTTGCCGCCCGCGACTGGTTCGAGCGCGCGGCCAAGGCCGGGTCGCCCGAGGCGCAATTCGAACTTGCCCGGCTGCTGGAACAGGGCATCGGCGGCCCGCCCGACCCGCAGCGCGCGCTGGACCTGTATCGGATGTCGGCCGAACAGGGCTATGGCAATGCCTTGAATGAATTGGGGTTCATCCATTTCCAGGGCATGTATGGCCTGCCGTCGGACCCGGCGACCGGCATCCATTACTTCACCCAGGCCGCCGCCGCCCGCGACCCCGAGGCGCAGTATAACCTCGCCGCGCTGATCGACGATGGCATGGTGCCGGGCCGCGGGCCTGAGGATTCGGCCAGGTTGCTTTATGAGGCGCTGCGCTCGGGCAATGCGCGGGTTCTGTCGGTGGCGCCCCTGATGAAAGAGCAGTTTGAACCGGCCACGCGCGAGGCCCTGCAGCGCATCCTGCGCGACAAGGGCTTTTACGACGGCAAGATCGACGGCGATATCGGCCCCGGAACGGCGGCGGCGATGGGCCGCGCCTTTGGCCTCAAGGACGCCTGACGCCCCGTTGCGCAGCCCTGTGCGACCGCCGCTGCACAAGCCGGAAATCTTCGCTGACGCTGCGTCAGGTGATAGACAAGCAGGGGTTGCAGGGCCATCATCGCGCCATTGATGGCAAGGATGATTACGATGACCGAACGCGCGATTCTGGCGGCGCTTGTCGGGCTGGCCCCGGCGCTTGCGGCGTTTGCGGTGCCGGCCGTGGCCGAGACCAGCGATATCAACCTGACCATGACCGGCATCAAAAGCGCCACCACCGCGCCCGGCGGGCTGGCCTTTGTCTCGGGGGCCTGGTCGTCTGACCGGGTGAATGTCTCGGGTGGCAGCGGGTTGATCGACCGCACCGACGGCTCGATGAGCCTGGGCGCCGGCTTCGGCAGCGCCGAAACCGGGATCGGCTTTCAGGTCACCGCGAACATCACCTCGCTCTACGACGATTTCGGCGATTCCGGCTATCTGTCGTTCAAGGCCTCGCGCCGGGTCACACCCGAAGGGCAGGTGCCGGTCTATCTGGGTGTCAGCGCCGACAATCTGGTGCCCTGGGGCGACAGTTCGCAGAATGAGGAAAGCCTCGATCTGATCGTCAGCGTCTTTCCGACCATCCAGACCGCAGGCGGGCCCAAGCCCCTGATGATCACGCTGGGGGCGGGCACGAATATCCGCAATTACGGCCAGGATCCGGGCGGATATTTCGGCATCGGCATGGGCCTGACCGAACATCTCGCCGTCTCGGCGGCCTGGACCGGCGACGAGGTGGCGCTGGGCACCGGCTTCCGCCTTGATGGTCTGCCGAACATGCATTTCACTGCCTCGCTGGACGATGCCTTCGACCAGAATGACGCGCGCCGGGTGACGTTGCAGGCGACCTGGGTGACCGACAAGCTGTTCGGAGGGAGATTCTGATGGCGCGCCGCATGTTTCTTCGTGCGCCGCGCGCGCTGACCCTGACCGCCGCCCTTGCCACAGCACTTTGGCCGCTGCCGGTGATGCAGGTTTTCGCAGGCGAGGGGCCGGTCACCCCCGGCCCGGTCTTCCCGCCCAAGATCACCGTCGATACTGGCCCGGTCTTCGTGCCGCGCGCCCTTGGCACCATCCCGGAAGACGAGCTGACGCCCGAAGCCGCCCGGATCGTCAATTCCATCAATATCGGGCGCGACTACTGCGGCTGGCTTGAGCAGAAGGAATATGTGATCGACTGCCTGAGCGACGAGCTGAACCGGGCGGCAGATGCGATCCCGCAGGGCAGCAAATACGCTCCGGCCCGCGCCGCGCTGAAAAAGGCCTCGGCCGATCTGTCCAGGCTGGTCGCGGCCAATGAATCCGCCACCCTGCGCCCGGGCATAGCCCATACCACCCGCTCGGGCGAAGAGCGCCGCTCGACCCGGCCGCTGCGCGCGGTCGAGACCGCGAAGCTCGAGGAAGTGTCCGCCGCCGCCATCGGCATCATTCAGGAAACCGGCACGATCCTGCTGCGCTCGGCCAGCAATTCGGACGAGGCGGCGAATTTCACCGCGATCTCGGCGGCGGTGAATTCGAACACTGTGCTGCTGCGGTCGCTTTAGGGCGGGTCAGCCCATCGGCTGGCTGCGCCCTTTCAGCGCGGCCAGCCAGCCCAGACCCTGCGCCGTGCCGCGCGCGGGCCGGTATTCGGCGGCGATCCAGACGTTTTCCATCCCATCCACCGCGTCGCACAGGGCGGGCAAGGAAAAGCCGCCGCCGCCCGGCTCGTTCCGGGCGGGGAAGCCTGCGATCTGCACATGGCTGATCTGGTCGCGATAACGGTCCCAGACCGCGCTCGGGTCGCCATGCAGCCGTGCGGCGTGCCAGAGGTCGAATTGCAGCCCGATCCGGTCGCAGCCGATATCGGTGACGATCCGCGCCGCCTGGTCGTAATCGTTCAGGAAATAGCCCGGCATGTCCTCGGGGTTCAAAGGCTCGATGCACAGGCGCAGATCGGGGGCCTGCGCCGCCGCCCAGGCCAGGTTCTCGGCATAGACCGCTTCGGCCTGCGGCCCCTTGGCCACGCCGGCCATGACATGCACCTGCGCGCCGCCCAGCCGTGTGGCGTAATCCGCCGCGCGCAGGAACCCGTCGCGGAATGTGGTCTCGTCGCCCGGCCGCGCCGCAAAGCCCCGGTCGCCCGAGATCCAATCGCCCGGCGGCGTGTTGATCAGCACCAGGGGCAGCCCCGCCAGCGCCTTTTCCCATTCGGCCACCGGCAGGTCATAGGGAAACAGCACCTCGACGCCGTCGAACCCGGCGCGGGCGGCATAGGCCGCGCGTTCTTGCATCGGCACTTCGGTGAACAGAAGCGTCAGGTTGGCGGCGAAACGGGGCATCGGGAAAGGGTCAGGGCAATTCCGCTGAGGGGATGACGGGAAAGAACTCCCCCGAAGACCAGAGGCCGAACCAGCTAGCGCCCTCATGGGGTTCGTGGCAACCCAATTCGACCAGACGGTAAAAGGATTTGCGGTCGATCAGCGCCCAGAGATTGCTTCTGATCAGGATATAGGGCGAAGGCTCGCCGTCTTCCGACCGCTCGACCCGGATCGGATGGTCGCGGCCCGCCATGGCCTCGTCCTCGGTCCTGGTCACGAAAGTCAGGCGCTGGTCGCGGCCCGCGCCTTCGGCGGTGAAATCCACCGCAAGAAGCGGCGCGTCATCGACCTTGATCCCCACTTTCTCGACCGGGGTGACCAGGAAATAGGCATCGCCCTCGCGTTTCAGGATCGAGGAGAACAGCTTGACCAGAGGCGCCCGACCGATGGGCGTTCCCAGATACCACCAGGTCCCGTCGCGGGCGATGCGCATGTCAAGATCGCCGCAGAACGGCGGGTTCCACAGATGCACGGGCGGCAGGCCCTTCTTTCCAGCCGCTTTCGCGGCGGCGGCAAGCGTATCGGCATTCGGTGCGGTCATGCGTCCTCTCTTGGCCCTGCCATATAGGGTTGGCAAGGGCTGGGGCCAAGGAAAATGCGGGCGGGGCGGCGCAGTGGCGGCCATCGGCTGCTCTTCGACGGGGCGCGAAAACCGCCGTGGCGCGTGGCGGAACACAGGCCGTCGCGATTGTTTCACGATCATTTGTGTCAAGGCGGCTTTTGCCATTTGTGCCCGGGCGCGTGTTTCGCTCTAATGGCCGCGACCCGGGACGCTGGAAGGAAGTTCGACATGGCCGCTGACGACGCGCTGGTGCAGGAAATCGAAGCGCTTGGCGGGAAATTGGCCGAGGCCAAGGCCAGCATCAACCGCCGCTTCATCGGCCAGGAAAAGGTCGTCGACCTTGTCCTGGCCTCGATGCTCTGCAGCGGGCACGCGCTGCTGGTGGGCCTGCCGGGCCTGGGCAAGACCCGTCTTGTCGACACGCTGGGCACGGTGATGGGTCTGCACGCCAATCGCGTTCAGTTCACCCCTGATCTGATGCCCGCCGACATCCTGGGTTCGGAAGTGCTCGAGACCGCCGCCGATGGCAGCCGCGCTTTTCGTTTCCTGGAAGGCCCGGTCTTCTGCCAGTTGCTGATGGCCGATGAAATCAACCGCGCCAGCCCGCGGACGCAATCGGCGCTTTTGCAGGCCATGCAGGAGAAAGAGGTTACCATCGCAGGCCAGCATCGCCCGCTGGGTCGGCCCTTCCATGTTCTGGCCACCCAGAACCCGATCGAGCAGGAGGGCACCTATCCGCTGCCCGAAGCCCAGCTTGACCGTTTCCTCGTGCAGGCCGATGTCGATTACCCGACCCGCGCGGTCGAGCGTGACATCCTGCTGGCCACCACCGGCGCGGAAGAGGCGACCAGCCATCAGGTCTTCACCGCCGAGGCGCTGATTGCGGCACAAAGCGTGGTGCGGCGGATGCCCGTCGGCGAAAAGGTCGTGGAATCCATCCTCGATCTTGTTCGCGCCTGCCGCCCTGGCGAGGCCGAGGGGCGCGATCTGGCGGACAGCCTGGCCTGGGGGCCGGGGCCGCGCGCGGCGCAGGCCCTTATGCTGACCGTCCGCGCCCGCGCCCTGTTGCAGGGCCGCCTTGTGCCGTCGGTCGAGGATGTGGCCGCGCTGGCCCCGGCCTGCCTGACCCATCGCATGGCGCTGTCCTTCGCCGCCCGCGCGCGGGGCGAGACGCTGTCGGGCATCATCGCCCGCGTCTCCTCGCGCACCCTTGGCCTTGAGGCCGCCGCGTGAGCCTTGAACTTCAGGCGCGTGCCGAGGCGCTGGGCCAGACGCTGCCCCCGCTTCTGGCCGAGGCCGAAATGCTGGCCGCGACCGTGATGCTGGGCGAACATGGCCGGCGCCGGGCGGGGCTGGGCGATGAGTTCTGGCAATACCGCCCCGCGCATCAGGGCGATTCCGCCCGCATGATCGACTGGCGCCGTTCGGCCCGGTCGGATGCGCATTTCGTGCGCGAGCGCGAATGGCAGGCGGCGCAATCGGTGACGCTCTGGGTCGATCCGTCGCGTTCGATGCAGTTTTCCAGCGCGAAGAACGCCCCCAAATCCGACCGCGCCCGGCTGATCGCGCTGGCGCTGGCGGTGCTTCTGTTGCGTGGCGGCGAAAGGGTGGGGCTGGCCGGGCTGGCCCTGCCGCGTTCGGGTCGCAGCCAGATCGTCCGGCTGGCCGCGCGGCTGGCGGGCGAGGTTGATCCCGCCGAATATGGCGCGCCTCTGGCCGAAGGCATGGTCAGCCATGGCCGCGCGGTTTTTGTTTCGGATTTTCTGGGCGATCTGGCAGGGGTGGAAACCGCGCTGGCCCGCGCCAGCGACCGGGGCGTGCGCGGCGCGTTGTTGCAGGTGCTGGACCCGGCAGAAGAGGAATTTCCCTTCGACGGCCGCACGATCTTTGAATCCATGGGTGGCACGCTGCGGCATGAGACGCAGAAGGCCGGCGATTTGCGCGACCGCTATCTGGCGCGGCTGGCCGAACGCAAGGACCGGCTGGCCACGCTGTCCCGCGCCGTGGGCTGGCATTACAGCACCCATCACACCGCGAGCCCGGCGCAGGTGCCGCTTCTGTGGCTGTATCAGGCGCTGGAGCGCGGCCGCTGATGTTCACGCTTGGCCCCTTGGGCTTTCTGTCGCCCTGGCTTCTTTGGGGCCTGGTCGCCCTGCCGGTCCTGTGGATCCTGCTGCGCGCCGTGCCGCCCGCGCCGATCCGCCGCCGCTTTCCCGGCGTGGCGCTGCTCTTGGGCCTGCGCGATGACGATGCCGAAACCGACAAGACGCCCTGGTGGCTGCTGCTGCTGCGGATGCTGGCCGTTGCGGCGGTGATCATCGGATTTGCCGGGCCGATCCTGAACCCTGAACAGAAACCGGCAGGGTCCGGCCCGCTTCTGGTGGTGCTGGATGGCGGCTGGGCCGATGCGCGCGATTGGGCGCGGCGGGTCGAACGGGCGGGGACGATCCTGCAAGAGGCCGGGCGCGACGGGCGCACGGTTGCGGTGATCCGGCTGACCGACACGCCGCAGGAGATGGAGTTCCAGACCGCCGATGCCTGGGCGGGACGGGTGGCGGCGATGCAGCCGCAGCCCTGGGCGCCGCGCCATCTGGAAGATTGGGCCGAGAAACTGCCCGCCGAAAGCTTCGACACGGTCTGGCTGTCCGACGGGCTGGTGCATGACGGGCGCGAGGCGCTGGCCGCCGTGTTCCAGGACAAGGGCGCCTTGTCGGTGATCGAAAGCCCGCGGCCCCTGCTGGCGCTGCGACCGGCCGGGTTCAAGGACGGCAAGGTCGTGGTCCGCGCCAGCCGCCTGCCCGCGGGCGACCCGGTCGAGGTCGAGGTCGTGGGCCGTGGCCCCGACCCGGCGGGCATCACCCGCGAACTGGCGCGCACCACGATTTCCTTCGCCGCCGGAATGACCGAGGCCGAGGCCGTGATGGACATGCCGCCCGAATTGCGCAACCGCGTGGTTCGGTTCGAAATCGAGGGGCTGCGCAATGCGGGTGCCGTCAGCCTGACCGATGACAGCCTCAAGCGCCGCAAGGTCGCGCTGATCGGGCCGGGCGCCGCGCAGGAAGGCCTGCAGCTTCTGTCGCCGACCCACTACCTGCGCCAGGCCCTGACCCCGGTGGCCGATCTGATCGAAGGGTCCGTCACCGACGCCGTTCTGGCGGGGCCGGATGTGGTGATCCTGGCCGATGTGGCGCGGCTGGCGCCGGCCGAGGAAACCGCGCTTGAGGATTGGGTGGCGAAGGGCGGGCTTCTTCTGCGCTTCGCCGGGCCGCGCATGGCGGCCAGCGATGTTTCCCGCGCGCAGGAAGACCCGCTGATGCCGGTGCGCCTGCGCGAAGGCGGCCGCACCGTGGGCGGCGCGATGAGCTGGGGCGAGCCGAAGAAGCTTGCGCCCTTCCCGGAGACCAGCCCCTTCTTCGGCCTGCATATTCCTGACGATGTGCAGGTGAACGAACAGATCCTGGCCCAGCCCGACCCCGATCTGGCTGAACGCACCATCGCCGCCCTGGAGGACGGCACGCCGCTTGTCACCCGCAAGGCGCTGGGCGAGGGGTCGGTTGTTCTGGTCCATGTGACGGCGAATGCCGAATGGTCCTCACTGCCCTTGTCGGGGTTGTTCGTGCAGATGCTGGAACGGCTTGCCGTCTCGACCCGCCCCGCCACGCCCGAGGCCGCCGATCTGGACGGTCAGGTCTGGGTGCCGGAAACCGTGCTGGATGTCTGGGGCGAGGAACAGGATGCCGGCAAGATCGCTGGGGTCGAAGGCGGGGTGCTGGCCAAGGCCATCGCCGAAGGGCCGGGGCCGGACCAGCCCCCCGGTCTTTATGCCGGACAGGACCGGCGGGTGGCGGTGAACGTGCTGGGCGCAGAGATAGAGCTGAAAGCGGCGGTCTGGCCTGCCGACGTGCCGGTCGAGGGGCTTGCCGCCGCGCCTGAACGGTCGCTGAAAGGCGGCTTCCTAACCGCGGCCCTGTCCTTCCTGCTCTTGGATATCCTTGCCGCCTTGTTCGTGGCGGGGCGCTTGACAGGGCTTGGCCGGGCAGCAGCGACGCTGGCGCTGGCGCTCCTTGTACTGGGTGCGGCACCCGGCGGTCTGGCCCTTGCGCAGGAGACAGCACCGGCCGCTGCGCCGGAAGGCCCGAAACCCGGCGACGATTTCGCCATCCAGGCCACCAGCGCCGTGGTTCTGGCCCATGTGCTGACCGGCGATGCCACGGTCGACGACATGGCGCAGGCCGGTCTGCGCGGCCTGGGCGACCGGCTTTGGGAGCGCACGGCGATTGAACCGGCAGAACCGATGACGGTTGATATCGAGAAGGACGAACTGGCCTTCTTTCCCTTCCTTTACTGGCCCGTCACGGCGTCGATGCCCACGCCTTCGGACGCCGCCTATCAGAAGCTGAACCAGTATCTCCGCACCGGCGGGATGATCCTTTTCGATACACGCGATGCCGATGTCTCGGCCTTTGGCGGCAGCACCCCGGAATCCGACGCCTTGCAGCGCATCGCTTCGGGATTGGACATTCCGGCGCTGGAGCAGATCCCCGGTGACCATGTCCTGACCCGCAGCTTCTATCTGATCCAGGAATTTCCCGGCCGCTACAGCCAGGGCAGCCTCTGGGTCGAGGCCGCGCCCGCCGATGCGGCGGCCGAAGAAGGCGTGCCCTTCCGCAACCTGAATGATGGTGTGACCCCGGTCGTGATCGGCGGCAATGACTGGGCCTCGGCCTGGGCCACGGATGAAAACGGCGTCGCCATGCTGCCGGTGGGGCGCGGCTTCGCGGGCGAGCGCCAGCGCGAGATTTCCTATCGCTTCGGCATCAACCTGATCATGCATGTGCTGACCGGCAACTACAAATCCGACCAGGTCCATGTGCCCGCGCTTCTGGAAAGGCTGGGCCAGTGAACCTTCCCGTCTCCGGCATCGTCTTCACGCCCCTTGTCCCCTGGACCCTGATCTGGGCGCTGGCGGGGGTGACGCTTCTCTTCCTCGCGTTGGCGATCTGGCGCGGCTTGTCGGGCTGGGCGCTGCGCGCTCTGGCCGGGCTGGCGCTTCTGGCGGCGCTGACCGGGCCTGCGCTGCAAGAGGAAGAGCGCGACAAGCTGTCGGACATCGTGATCCTTGTGGTCGATGACAGTTCCAGCCAGGCCTTGGGCGACCGCAAGGCCCAGACCGACGCCGCCATCGCCAAGGTCCAGGCCGAGATCGCGGCCATGCCCGACACCGAATTGCGCATCCGCCGCTTTGCCGACGGGGTCGAGGATACCGGCACCCTGGCGATGACCGCCGTGTCCGAGGCGCTGGCCGAAGAACCGCGCGCCCGGGTGGCCGGGGTGATCCTGATCTCGGATGGCCGCGTCCATGACCTTGACCTTGCGCCGCAGATGCCCGCGCCCTTCCAGGTGCTGCTGACCGGGCGCGAGCGCGACTGGGACCGCCGCCTCGTCATCTCGAACGCGCCCGCCTTCGCCATCATCGGCGAGGAATTCACCATGAAGCTGAAGGTCGAGGATATGGGGACCGTGCCCGCCTCGCAGGGGGGAATGGTCGACCTGACGATCACCGTCGATGCCGATGCGCCGCAGACCTATACCGTGCCGGTCGGGCAGGAACTGGACCTGCCGGTCACACTGGCCCATGGCGGGATGAACGTGTTGCAATTCTCGGTCCCAGGTGCCGAGGGTGAATTGACCGATCGCAACAATGCCGCCGTGGTGCAGATCAACGGCGTGCGCGATAGGCTGCGGGTGCTGCTGGTTTCGGGTGAACCCCATGCCGGCGAACGGGTCTGGCGCAACCTGCTGAAATCCGATGCCAGCGTCGATCTGGTGCATTTCACCATCCTGCGGCCGCCGGAAAAGCAGGATGGCGTGCCGGTGGACGAACTGTCGCTGATCGCCTTTCCGACCCGCGAATTGTTCGTCGAGAAGATCGACGAGTTCGACCTGATCATCTTTGACCGCTACCGGATGCGGGGCATCCTGCCGATGTCCTATATCGAGAATGTGGTGAACTATGTGAAAAACGGCGGCACCGTGCTTGTCGCCGCCGGGCCGGAATATGGCGCGGTGGATTCGCTCTATCGCTCGCCCCTGGCGGAAATCCTGCCGGTCGCGCCCACGGCGCAGGTGGTTGAGGGCGGCTTCAAGCCCAAGATCACCGAACTGGGCCAGCGGCACCCTGTGACCGAGGGGCTGGAGAAATTCGCCCCCGCTCCGACGGTGGATGGAGAGCCGGGCTGGGGCCGCTGGATGCGCGCGATCGAGGTCGAGAAATTCTCGGGCCAGACGGTGATGGAGGGCCCGCATGGCCTGCCGCTTCTGGTGCTGGACCGGGTGGGTGAGGGGCGGGTTGCCGTTCTGGCCTCGGACCAGGCCTGGCTCTGGGGGCGCGGCTATGAAGGCGGCGGGCCGCAACTGGAACTGCTGCGGCGGCTGGCGCATTGGATGCTGAAAGAGCCCGAGCTGGAAGAGGAAACCCTGACCGCCACCGCGCAGGACGAGGTGCTGACCATCACACGCCGCACCATCGCCGAGGAACCGCCCGGGCCGCTGACCGTGACCGGGCCGGATGGCGCGCAGCAGGTGTTGCAGATGGAGCAGAAGTCACCGGGCCGCTATGAGGCGATCTGGCAGGCGCCGCAACTGGGCCTTTACCGTTTGGAACAGGGCGATCTGACCCGCGTCATCGCCGTCGGCCCTTCGGCCCCGCGCGAATTCGTCGCGACGATCGCCTCGGGTCAGGATCTTGCTCCGCTGGCCGAGGCCACCCGAGGCGCGGTGATGCGCATCGAGGAGGGCCTGCCCGATATCCGCGCCGTCGCCGAAGGCCGCCCGGCCGCCGGGCGCGGCTGGATCGGCATCACCCCGCGCGAGGCTTATCTGACGACCGAGGTGCAGGTGGCCGAACTTCTGCCGGGCTGGGCCTGGGCGCTGCTGGCGGCGCTTTTGTCGGTCGCCGCCTGGCTGATCGAGGGCCGCAAGGGGGCGAGGGCGGCCTGACGCCGCCCTGCCTGGCTCACGCCGTTGCGGGCCGCGCCGCCAACGCCTTGCCGATCGCTTCCGACAGCGCGCCCAGACCCGCGCCGATCACCATCGAGACCGAGACATTGATCCAAGGATTGTCGATCAGCGACACCGAGGTCAGCGTCTCCAGCTTGCCACCCAAAAGCGCATAGGCCGCCACGCAGCCGAAGCCGTAAACCGAGGACGGAATCTGCGCCAGGACGGGCAGGTTCGCCGCCAGCACGATCACCGCAGCGCCGATCCCGACCGACAGGCCCGCCGCCAGCGGCAGGCCCAGCCCGCCCGCCAGTTTCGTGGTGGCGATCAGTGCCAGAAGTCCGACCAGCCCGCCGAACAGATGCGCCGGAATGTTCTTGCCCAGCGATCCGCTGCCGCCGCCGGAATGGTAAAAGGCTGCCCAGGCCACGAAGGCCGCCCAGATTTGCAGGCCAAGCCCTGCGGCCGGCCCGACAAAGGCCCAGGTTGCGACGCCTCCCAGAACGCCGATCGAAATCGCCAGTGCCGATAGCAGGTTCATTCCATGTCCCTCCCCTTTGCGGATCTGTCCGCGTTGCTTTTCCCGTTTCGGCAAACCTCTCCCGGCCTGCGTCCCGCCCATCGGGCGCAGGGGAAAAGCGGCATGTCGAAAGGTGCAGGCAGGGTGCGGGTTAAGCCGCGCTGCGTCCATAATACAAAGGTTCAGTCGTAGATGCAGGCGCAGCGCCCGCGCCGCAGCGCAGTATCTCGGGGTTCCAAAACTCGGGCCAAGGGCGCAGTCTGGGCGGAATTTCATCCGGTGCATTCATAGAGGGATTGACCCATGACCCAGGTCGATGTCGCCATCATCGGGGCGGGCTGCGCCGGTCTGGCTGCGGCCAAGACCCTGCGCGCGCAGGGGAAAACCTTTGTCCTGCTCGAGGCGATGAACCGGATCGGCGGCCGCGCCTGGACGACTGACACTGATTTTGGCGTGCCCTTCGATATCGGCTGCGCCTGGCTGCACGCCTCCGACCGCAACCCCTTCTTCCCCGAGGCGCAGGCAGCGGGGTGGACACTGTATCACCATGACATGGGCCTGGATCACCTGTGGTTCGACAAGCGCCGGGCCACGGCGGAGGAGATGGCGCGGGTCCGCGCGGCGGATGGCCATCTGGCGCGCCTGATCGCCGGGCATAAAGGGCCGGATGACCGGCTGTCGGCACTGATCGCCGATTGCCATTGCCTGCGCGCCAATTCCACTTTTTGCGGCCCGATGGATTTCGGCGCCGACGATGACGAGATTTCCATCGCCGATTTCAACGCCGCCGCCGATCTGGACCCGAACTACTTCACGAAAGAAGGCTATGGCGCGCTGATCCACCTTTGGGGCGCCGATGTGCCGGTGACGCTTTCGGCTCCGGTCAGCCGGATCGACTGGTCCGGCCGGGGTGTCCGGGTCGAAAGCGCGCGCGGCACGGTCGAGGCGCGCGCCGCCATCGTCACCTGCTCGACCGGTGTCCTGCAATTCGAGGACATAACCTTCACGCCTGGCTTGCCCGACCTTCATATGGAGGCGATCTTTGATCTTCAGATGGGGCTTCTGACCAAGATCCCCATTGCCGTCAGCGGCACGCGGCTGGGGCTGAAACCCTTCGACGATCTCTTGATCGAGCGTCGCGCACGGCATGATCTGTTCTTCCTCTGCTTCCCCTTCGATCTCGACCTGCTGGTGGGCTTTGTCGGCGGCGATTTCGCCTGGGAGATCGAGGCGGCGGGGCAGGCGGCAGCGGTGGATTTCGTCACCGACCGGCTGGTCGATCTGTTCGGCTCCGCAACGCGCAAGCATATGGGCCACGGCATCATGACCCATTGGGGCGGTGAGCGGCATGTCCGGGGCGCGTACGCCGCTGCGCGCCCCGGCCGCGCCTCAGCCCGCATGGCGCTGGCCGCGCCGGTGGCCGATCGGATCTGGTTCGCGGGCGAGGCGCTGGCCCCGCATGGGCTGGCCCAGACGGCGGCGGGGGCGCGGCTTTCCGGTGCTTCGGTCGGCGCGCAGGTCGCGGCAGTTCTGGGCTAGTTCAGCGCCGACAGAAGGGCGGGCAGATCGACGGAACAGGCATAGTGATACCGGCCTGACAACCGGCGCGGCAGCTGGCGCAGCCGCAGCGCAAGGGGAATTTCAGTCTGAGGCAAGGGCGCCCGCAGCGGCAGCACGCGATGTCGGATGCCGCGCTGGTGGGCCGCCAGATCAAGCCAGCTTTCGCGCACCGGATCGGGGCGCAGTTCGATGACTTCGGCACCTTCGGGAAGGAAGCACAGATTGGCGAGCCCCGCGCCGGAAGCGCCGATCAGGCGGCGGCATCCTGCCATGGCAGCGATCTGCTGGCGCGGTGTCAGGCGTTCGGGTCGCAGGATGCGCACCCCGCGCGCCGCAAGCGCGGCCTCCACTGCGACCTCTTCGATCAGGACGCGACCCGAGTAGCTTCGGCGCGACAGGTAGATTGTCTCCTGGGCTTCCAAGAGGACGGGCCTTTGCGGCTGGATGCGCTTCAGGAGGCTGTCCAGAAGACCAGCATTGCGTTGGAGGTAATGGTCCAGCGTGGTGACATAGACCAACTCGTCGAAAAGCAACGCCTTTGACGGGGCAAGGGCGACCGAGCCGCTCAGACCCGCAGCCTCGACAAGATCGGCCTGCCATGGGGTCAGTCGCGCCGCATAGGCTGGATAGCGCCCTGCGGGACCACTCAGTCCCAGATCGGTCAGGGCGGCCAGCCCGGTAAGACTGTCCATCAGGAAATGGCCATAGTTGCGGCGCGAGCCGCCGCTCATCCAGATCGCCCCGCGTGCCACCCGCTGCGGTCCTGTCGCACGCAAGGCGGCGACGGCCGCGTCCGGACGCGCCACTTCCCGCAGTGGGGCATAGGGGATGCGTGGGTCCTCCCGGGCCAGTACAAGCCCGGTTGCCGGGGACCACAGCGCATTGCGCAGATGGCAGATCAAAACGCGGCCGGTCGGATACCCCAGCGCTGTCCCCTCAGCTTCAAGCATGTCCTGCGCACCCGGAGGCGGCGGCGCCTCGCCCCGGGCGAGCCGGTCCGCAAGCTGCGGCAGGCGCGGAAGCATCTGCTCTTCCAGAGTGCCCGCAACCATATCCGGGGTCAGCCCAGATGCCGGCCGATGATCTCGCGCGAATGCGAGGCGAATTCGCGGCGCAGCAGCAGGCCCCCTGCCAGGACCGTGGTCACCGTCAGCCCGACAGGGCCGAACAGCCAGCCCAGGGCGGCCAGGGCGAAATAGATCGAATGCAGGCCGCGGTTAAAGCTTTTCGCCGCGGTGATGTTGATCTCGGCCGCCTGCGCGGCGCGCGGATAGGCCAGGGGGTCGCCGGGATCGTTCGGCACGGCGGCCATCAGCACGGCGCAATAGCCGAAAAGCCGGTGCGACCAGACGAATTTCAGCAGCGCATTGGCCAGGAAAAACACCGGCAGCATCAGTTTCAGCGACAGCGCGCTGGCGCGGGCATCCAGCGGCAGGTCGGCGGCAAGCTCCTGCACCGTCGCGGCATTGCCGATCAGCGCCACCCCGCCGCCGATGGCGATCATCGAGGCCGAGGCGAAGAAGGCGGTGGCCTGGCGCAGCGAATCGATCAGCGTGCCGTCGAAGATGCGCGGCTGGCGGGTGACGAAGGTCTGCATCCAGTCGCGACGGTAGCGCTGCATCAGCACCGTCACCGAGGGGCGGGCCTTGGGCGGATGCTCGACCAGCCAGCCGGTGCAGAACCAGACGACCACGATCAGGCCCAGCGCCAGAAGGTCGGCCATGGCCAATGCCTGGGGCAGGTGCCAGTCCATCAGAAGGGCTTGACCACCACGGCCCAGAGGATCGCCAGCGCGATCAGGACCGAGACCTCGTTGAAGATGCGCAGCCACAGATCGCTTTCACGGAATTCTCCGCGCCGCGCCCGCGCGACCAGACGACCGGTCCAGACGAAATGCAGCGTCAGGGCGGCGACAAGGGCGATTTTCAGGTGCAGCCAGGGCTGGAAGCCCCAGACCGACCAGGCCAGCCACAGCCCAGTCAGCACCGCGATCACGGCCAGCCCGGCGGAAAAGCGGTATAGCCGGAAGGTCAGGTCGCCAAGCGGCCCCGGCCCGCCCAGCCGCGCCCATTCGCGTTTCCAGTAGATCAGCGCGCGCGGCACGGCGAAGACCGAGGTCATCCAGCCCATGACGCAAAGAAGATGAATGATCTTGACCCAGTCCATGGCCGAGAAGTGCCATTCCCGGCGGGCCGCGCGCAAGAGGAAACCCCGGGCAGCGGTCATGACTCCGGGATATTTGGGCCAAGTTGAATGTGGCACGACGAGCCTTCGGGCCAGATGGCCCCATGCGCCGCGTTGTCTGTTGCCTTCGCGTAGAATTGGTTATATTGTTTTACCAATTCGAGAGGGGGACAGCCATGGATATGCCCGTGCCCGCCGCGCGCATCCTGTCGCGCAAGGCCCAGATCGTCGCGCGTCTGCGCGCAGTTCTGCCCGCCGACGCGGTGATCGAGGATGAGGAAGAGACCCGCGCCTATGAATGCGACGCGCTGTCGGCCTATCGCTGCCTGCCTCTGGCGGTGGTGCTGCCGCGCACGACGGCCGAGGTCGCAGCGGCGCTGAGGGTCTGCCATGAGGAAGGCGTGCCGGTGGTGCCGCGCGGCTCGGGCACCTCGCTGGCGGGGGGCGCGATGCCGACCGAGGATTCGGTCGTCCTGGGCGTAATGCGGATGAATGCGGTCCTGGAAACCGACTACGACAACCGTTTCATCCATGTGCAATCCGGCCGCACCAACCTGTCGGTGACCGGCGCGGTCGAGGCCGATGGCTTCTTCTACGCGCCCGACCCGTCCAGCCAGTTGGCCTGCGCCATCGCGGGCAATATCGCGATGAATTCCGGCGGGGCGCATTGCCTGAAATACGGGGTGACGACGAACAACCTTCTGGGCGTGACACTGGTGACGATGCAGGGCGAGGTCATCACCCTGGGCGGCCCCTGGGCCGACCAGCCGGGGCTCGACCTTCTGGGCGTGGTCTGCGGCAGCGAGGGGCAGTTGGGCGTGGTGACCGAGGCCTTCCTGCGCATCCTGCCCAAGCCCGAAGGGGCGCGGCCGGTGCTGATGGGCTTTGGCTCGAACGAGGTCGCGGGGGAATGCGTCGCCGACATCATCCGCGCGGGCATCCTGCCGGTGGCGATCGAGTTTATGGACCGGCCCTGCATTCGCGCCTGCGAGGCCTTTGCCAAGGCGGGCTACCCCGATTGCGAGGCGCTTCTGATCGTCGAGGTCGAAGGATCGGAAGCCGAGATCGACGAACAGCTGGCCGCGATCACCGCCATCGCGCGGCGGCATGATCCGGTTGCACTGGAAGAAGCGACGGACGAGGCGCATGCCAAGCGGATCTGGCTTGGACGCAAATCGGCCTTCGGGGCCATGGGCCAGATCAACGACTACATGTGTCTCGACGGGACGATCCCGGTGTCCACCCTTCCCATGGTGCTGCGCCGGATCGGCGAGATTTCCAAGGAATTCGGGCTGGATGTCGGCAATGTCTTTCATGCCGGTGACGGCAACATGCACCCGCTGATCCTCTACAACGCCAACAAACCCGGCGATCTGGAACGCTGCGAGGCGATGGGGGCCGAGATCCTGAAGCTCTGCGTCGAGGTGGGCGGCTGCCTGACCGGCGAACATGGCGTGGGGATCGAAAAGCGCGACCTGATGGCGGTGCAATATGCGCCCGCCGATCTTGAGGCGCAGATGCGGGTCAAGGACGTTTTCGATCCGGCCTGGCTGTTGAACCCGGCCAAGGTCTTTCCGCTGGCAGCAAGTGCCGGGCGGCGCGCGGGCTAGGGCGGCGGACCGGGGGCCAGCCCCCGGACCCCCGGAGTATTTGGGCCAAGATGAAGGGGCAGGGGATGCGGCCTGCGGAAGAGGCGGAAGTTTCGGACATGCTGCGCGGGGCCAGTGGGCCTTTCGCGCTGCGCGGCGGCGGCACGCGGGGGGCGCGGCTCGCGGGCGAGGTGATGGATTGCGCGGGCCTGACCGGCGTGCGGCTTTATGAACCGGCGGCGCTGACGCTGGTCGTCGCGGCGGGAACGCCCCTGGCCGAGGTCGAGGGGCTGCTGGCGGGCGAGCGGCAGAGGCTGGCCTTCGAAGTGCCGGATCTGCGCGCGGTGCTGGGCCGTGCAGGGGCATCGACCATCGGCGGGGTCTATGCGGCCAATGCCAGCGGTCCGCGCCGGGTGCAGGCGGGCGCCTGCCGGGATGCCGCCCTGGGGGTGCGTTTCGTCGATGGCACCGGCGCGGTGGTGAAGAATGGCGGGCGGGTGATGAAGAATGTCACTGGCTATGATCTGGTCAAGCTGATGGCGGGCAGTCAGGGCAGTCTGGGCGTGATCACCGAGGTGTCCTTCAAGGTGCAGGCCCTGCCCGAGGCCGAGGCGACGCTGGTGGCGGACCTGGCGCCCGAGGCGGGGCTGGCCGCGCTGCGCCGGGCGCTGGGGTCGCCCTATGACATTTCGGGCGCGGCCTACGCTGAAGGCCGGGCGGCGATCCGCATCGAGGGGATGGCCGGGTCGGTCGCCTATCGCGTGGCGCAATTGCGGGCACTTCTGGGCGGCGACTGGCAGGAGGTCGAGGGCGCGGCCTCGCAGGCGCTGTGGCAAGGGATCCGCGATCTTCAGCCGCTTGTGGGCAAGGGCGCCGCGCTGTGGCGCATCACCTGCGTGCCCTCCGAAGCGCTGCGCGTGCCCAACGCGCTGGCGGCGGCGGGCGTGGCGCATGAGGCGGTGTTCGACTGGGGCGGCGGGCTGGTCTGGCTATCCTGCGCCGAGGGCGAGGGCGGGCGCATCCGCGCCGCGCTGGCTGGCAGGGGAGAGGCCACGCGGCTTTTGGGCCAGGAGGCCAGCCCCGCCTTTTCGCCGCCCGCGCCGGGCGTTGCGGCGCTTCAGGCCGGGCTGAAGGCCCGTTTCGACCCGAAGGGTCTGTTCAACCCCGGAGGTCTGGTCTGATGCAGACGAATTTCACCCCCGATCAGCTGCGCGATGCCGGCACGGCGCGGGCCAATGAAGTGCTGCGCACCTGCGTCCATTGCGGGTTCTGCACCGCGACCTGCCCGACCTATCAGGTTCTGGGCGATGAGCTGGATTCCCCGCGCGGCCGGATCTACCTGATCAAGGACATGTTGGAGAAAGGCCGCCCGGCCGATGCCCAGACGGTCAAGCATATCGACCGCTGCCTGTCCTGCCTGGCCTGCATGACAACCTGCCCCTCGGGCGTGCATTACATGCATCTGGTCGATCACGCGCGCGACTATATCGAAAAGACCTATCGCCGGCCGGTCATGGACCGCGTCCTGCGTGCGGTTCTGGCACGGATCATCCCCTATCCGCGGCGCTTCCGGCTGGCGCTGCTGGGGGCCAAGATCGCCCGGCCCTTCGCCTTCCTTGTCCCCGACAAGCGGCTGAAGGCGATGCTGGCCATGGCGCCGAAACAGGTGCCGCCGGTCAGCCGCAACGATGACCCGCAGAGCTTCCCCGCCACCGGCCCGCGCCGGATGCGGGTCGCGCTGATGACCGGCTGCGCACAGAAGGCGCTGAACACCGACATCAACGATGCCACGATCCGCCTGTTGCGCCGTCTGGGCTGCGAGGTGGTGGTGGCCAAGGGCGCGGGCTGCTGCGGGGCGCTGACGCACCACATGGGCAAGGCGGATCTGTCCCATGCCAGCGCCGCCGCCAATATCCGTGCCTGGATGGCGGAAAAGGCTGGGGCGGGGCTGGATGCCATCGTGATCAACACCAGCGGATGCGGCACGACGGTCAAGGATTACGGCCATATGTTCCGTACCGATCCGGCGCTGGCGCAGGATGCGGCGACGGTCGCGGGACTGGCGAAAGACGTCAGCGAGGTGCTGGTGCAGCTCGGACTGCCCGCAGGCGCGCCCAAGGGGCTGCGGGTGGCCTATCACGCCGCCTGTTCCCTGCAGCATGGCCAGCAGGTCAAGACGGCACCGAAAGACCTGCTGAAAAAGGCGGGGTTCGAGGTGGTGGAACCGGCGGACAGCCATCTGTGCTGCGGCTCGGCCGGGACCTACAACCTGTTGCAGCCCGAGATTTCGGCCCAGCTCAAGGGCCGCAAGGTCCAGACGCTCGAGGCGCGAAAGCCCGACCTGATCGCCGCCGGGAATATCGGCTGCATGATGCAGATCGGCTCCGGCACCGGCCTGCCGGTCGTTCATACGGTGGAACTTCTGGACTGGGCCACCGGAGGGCCAAAGCCACCGGCACTGACGATCTGACACGGGCGGGCAGACGGCAGGAGACTTCCGCCACAAATATGCCAGAATGCGCCCGTAGCCCGATCCGAACCGCCCAAGCCGAGGCCATGATGCTGCGCGTTCTTCCTGTCCTCGTCGCCCTTATTGCGCCGCTTGCGGCGGGGGCCGAGACGGCGCCGGTGGCGATGCGCACGGCGGATGCGGTCAAGGGTTGGCAGGGCGTGGGCAAGCTGCTGCTTGGGCAGCGCGGCTTTTGCACCGGGGCGCTGATCGCGCCCGACAAGGTTCTGACCGCCGCCCATTGCCTTTATGACAAGGAAACCGGGGCGCGGAAGCCCGACACCCTGATCACCTTTCAGGCTGGCTGGCGCGATGGCAGGGCCGAGGCCTATCGCGGCGTGCGCCGTGCCGCCGTTCACCCCGATTACGTCTATTCCGGCGCCGACGAGATGGAGCGCGTCGCCTATGACGTGGCGGTGCTGGAGCTGGACCAGCCCATCCTTCTGCCGCAGATGCCGCCCTTCGCCACCGGCGCGCGGCCGATGGATGGCGGGGCGGTCAGCGTGGTGTCCTATGCGCAGGACCGATCCGAGACGCCTTCGCTTGAACAGGGCTGCTCGGTCCTCGCCTCGCGCGCCACGGCGCTGATCCTGACCTGCAACATCGATTTCGGATCGTCCGGGGCGCCGGTTTTTGTCGATCAGGACGGCAAGGAACAGGTGGCGGCGGTGATCTCGGCCAAGGCCGAGTATGAGGGGCACAAGGTCGCGCTGGCCGTGCCGGTCGAACGCCCCCTGTCGGTGGTGCTTGACGTGCTGGCCCAGGCCCCGGGCGCGCAGAAGACCGTGCAGGGCGTGCGGATCCTCAAGGGCGGCAATGCCGGGGCGGGGACCGGCGGCGCCAAATTCGTTTCGCCGTGATCCGGCCTCTTGTCCTTTTCCTGTCGACTGCCCTTGCCGCTCCAGCGGCGGCGGAGCCCTCTGGCCTGGAACCCCTGGTGCGGCGCGACCAGATGCTGGGCTGGGAGGCGGTGGGCCGGATCGACACGGGCGAGGGCGAGGGGTTCTGCACCGGCGCGCTGATCGCCACCGATCTGGTGCTGACGGCGGCGCATTGCGTCTATGACCGGCGCGGCCAGCCGCTTGATCCCGGCCATATGCTGTTCCGCGCGGCCCTGGCCGAAGGCGTGGCCCTGGCCGATGCGCCGGTCGCGGCCACTGTGGCCCATCCCGGCTATGACCCGACGACGTCGCCATCGGCGCAGAACGTCCGCCATGACGTGGCGCTGTTGAAACTGGCCAATCCGATTCCGGCGGCGCTGGCGGCCCCTTTCCTCGTCGCCTCGCCCGGCACGGGGGATCAGGTCTCGGTCGTTTCCTACGCGCTGGGCCGGTCCGAGGCATTGAGCTGGCAACGCAGTTGCGATGTGCTGGCGCGGCAGGACGGGCTGGTGGCGATGAATTGCGATGTGAGCTTCGGCTCTTCGGGCGCGCCGGTGCTTGACAGGTCGGGCGCACGGGCACGGATCGTGTCGCTGATCTCGGTCGGCGGGGTCGGCGGGCCCGACAATGAGTTCGTCGCCTATGGCATGGACCTGCCGCAGGTCGTGGGCGATCTGAAGGCGCTTCTGGCGCGGGGCAAGCCGCTGGCCCGCGCCGGGACGGTTCCGGCAGGCGATCCCGCGGCTTTGGGCGCGGGGACCGGCAAAAGCCGCGACATCGGCGCCCGCTTCGTCACGCCCTGACCTCGGCCGCGTGACGCGGCCTTGCCCGGGGTCTTGAAACGCCCCCGACCCTTCCCCAAATCACTTTCATCCGGGTGCCAGACAGGGCCCGGAGCCCTTGCCCGGCCCCGCGACAGGGGCGGGCGTCACGACGCATCGCTTTGAAAAGGATGATGACATGCGCAGCTTTGACTTCGCACCGCTCTACCGCGCCACCGTCGGCTTCGACCGTGTGGCCGACCTGATGGACCGCGCGCTTTCCGCCGATGTGGCCCAGCCCAGCTACCCGCCCTACAACATCGAAAAGACCGCCGAGAATGCCTATCGCATCTCGATCGCGGTCGCCGGCTTCACGCCCGACGAACTGTCGGTCGAAGTGAAGGAAGGTGCCCTGCATGTGGCCGCCCGCAAGGCCCCCGATGCGGCGGAACGCAGCTTCCTGCACCGTGGCATCGCGACCCGCGCCTTCGAGCGCCGCTTCGCGCTGGCCGATCATGTCCGCGTGACCGGCGCCAGCCACGAGCATGGCATGCTGCATATCGAACTGGTGCGCGAGGTGCCGGAGGCGATGAAGCCCCGCCGGATCGAGATCGCCGCCACCAGCCCGGCAGCGACCGCGGTGATCGAGAACAAGGCCGAAACAGTCAACTGACGTTTCCGCCGCAACGGCAAGATAGGCGCGCGGGGCAACCTGCGCGCCTTTTTCATGCCCTCACACCTCGGTCAGTCCGTGATAGGCGCTGATCGCCAGCCGCCGAAGCTGGTCGCGGGGCAGGTCGCCCGCCAGCGCGCAGCCCAGATTGCCGTCGATCCACCAGAAGGCCTGCGCGCCCGGTTCCTCGGCAAAGGCCATCTCGGTCTCCTGTCCCTCGCTGCGGGTGACGTAAAGCGCAAGGCGGCGGCCCAGATCATCCTCATACATCAGCAAAGCGGCGGGCGATGTGTCGCCGGGCAGAAGCCGCCCGCCGATCAGGCGAAAGCCTTCGGCGGCAAGGTCGGGCGGGCGGATCGCGGTGCCAAGGCGTTTGGACAGCCATTTCACCAGATGCGCCTCATCGGCGGCGCTCACTTCGACCGGGTGCAGCACCTCCGAGGCATAGGTCGCATAGCTGCCCAGTGCGGCGGCGGCAAGGCGGGGGGCTTCGGCGGGCGGCGTCAGCCGGGCGGTGCCCCAGCCCGCGGCAAAGCCGCAGCCCAGAACGGCCAGCAGCGCCGCGATGCGCCACAGCGGCAGGCGCGGGCGCGGGGCGGGCGCGGCGTGAAGGGCGGCGCGCAGCCGCTGCGGCACCGGCTCATCGGCGACGGACGCATAAAGCGCGGTGATCGCGGCATCCTGCCGGTCCCATTCCGCCAGCCGCGCGGCAAGCGCGGGGTCCGTGCCGGCCAGCGCCAGCAGGCGCTGACGGTCATCCCCGCCGCCATGGCGCAGGCGCAGCGCCTCGTCGTCCGAGAGGGGGGCGGGGGTCATTGATTTCCCTTTCTCGGCCGGGGTTCCTCATCCCGGCCGGTCATCTGGCGCAGCGCGGCGCGGGCCCGGGCCAGGCGCGAGGCCAAAGTTCCCTCGGCGCAGCCCAGCACCTGGGCCGCTTCCGACAGGCTCATGCCCTGCAAGGCGACCAGGAGAAGCGCCGCGCGCTGGTCTTCCGGCAGGCGGCCCATCGCGGCGTGAACCTCGGCCAACATCAGCCGCGCCTCGCCCTGGGGCGGCGTGGCCGGGTCCTGGACAAGCGCCAGAACCGGAGCGGGGCGGCGGCGCAGCCCGTCGCGAAAGCGATTGAGCAGGATGCGGCACAGCCAGCCGCGCAGACTGCCCTCGCCCCGCCACTGCCCGGCCCGCGCCACCGCCGTTTCAAGCGTATCCTGGACAAGATCGTCGGCCGCATCCCGGTCGCGCAAAAGCGCGCGGGCATAGGCCCTCAGGCCCGGAATGGCAGCCTCGATCTCGTCCAGAAGCGGCATGTCACTCCTTGGCCTTGGCCGTGTGCCACACACCCTTGACGCCATCGCCGGTCGTGTCGCCCGGCTTGGCATCCTTGACCCAAAGATACAGCGGCATGTTGTAATAGGTCCATTGCATCGTGCCGTCGGTACGCTGGGTCAGGCCGTAATCGCCCTCGGCCTTGGCATCGGCATCGGCCAGAAGCGGCGGCCAGTTCACCGCGCATTGGTCATAGCAGGCGGACATGCCGTCCTTGTCCATGTCGAACGTGTACAGCGTCATGCCTTTGGAATCGGTCAGGATGCCACCCGTTTCCATGACCTTCTCGGCCAAGGCGGGGCTTGCCGACAGGGCAAGGACAAGCATCAGGCTTTTGCGGATCATCATTCTCTCCCTTTGGTCCCTTTCAGCCGGGGCCGGGGCAGGGGCCGGAAGGGCCTCTGTCTGGAACGACGAAGGCGCGGCAAGGTTCATCCCTGCGGTCACGGGCTTGTGAACGCGGCTGGACCCGGGGGGGCTGCACGCCCCCCCGGACCCAATTCGGGATATTCGAGCCGAGATGAAGGAGAGGGATGGGCTACTTCGACAGGCTTTGCGCCAGCCGCATCAGGGTGATCGCCTCGGTCCGGTAGCCATAGGGGTCATCGCCCCGGGCCGACAGGGCAAGGTCGATGGCCTCGTCCCAGCTCCATTTGCCCAGATAGACCGAACCCTGCAGCAATTGCCCGAAGCCCGCGATGGCGGCGGCAAAGCGCGCCTCGGTCGTGGCCGGTTCCTGCCCGGTGATCGGCTGTTCGATGAGCTGGCTTTCATCCTCGCCCGGCGCCTTCCAGCGCAGGCGCAGGAAGCCCAGCTCGCCCTCCGCAGGCGTCGCGGTGGCGGTGCCGTAGCGCAGCGGATCGTTCAGCACGGCGTCCGAGCCGACGGGCGTCACCTCATAGATCGCCGTCACCTGCAGCCCGGCGCCGATCTCGCCCGCATCGACCTTGTCATTGTTGAAATCCTCGCGCTTCAGGGCGCGGGTCTCGTAGCCGATCAGCCGGTATTCGGCGATCTGGCCGGGGTTCCATTCGACCTGCACCTTCACGTCATCGGCAATGCTGAACAGCGCGCCGGTCAACTGGTCGACCAGCACTTTCCGCGCCTCGGACAGGGTGTCGATATAGGCGGCCTGACCATTGCCGTTCTGCGCCAGCGCCTGCATCGTGGCATCGTCCAGATTGCCGCGACCAAAGCCCAGCACGGACAGATAGGTGCCGTCCTGTTCGCGCTTCTTCGCGACATAAGAGGTCAGCCCCTCGGGGTCGCTGACGCCGACATTGAAATCGCCATCGGTGGCCAGAAGGATGCGGCTGACCTCGCCTTCGCCCTGCATCGTCTTGGCTGTCCGGTAGGCCAGTTCCAGCCCCTCGGCCCCGGCGGTCGACCCGCCTGCCGTCAGATTGTCCAGTGCCGCAAGGATCGTGTCGCGATCCGCCGCCTTGGTCGGCGGCAGCACAAGCCCCGCCGACCCGGCATAGGTGACGATGGCGACCTGATCCTCGGGCCGCAGTTCCGGCAGCATCAGCGCCAGCGACTGTTTCAGCAGGCCCAGCTTGTTGGGGTCTTCCATGCTGCCCGACGTGTCGATCAGGAAGACAAGGTTCAGGGCCGGACGGTCGGCCATGGCGGGCAATTCGCCCTGCAGGCCGATCGTCACCAGTTCTGTGCCCGGATTCCACGGCGTCGGCATCACCGAAACCGTGGTGCGGAAGGCCTGACCCGGCTCGGGCGCGGGATAGGCATAGGGGAAGTAATTCACCATCTCTTCCACCCGCACCTGATCGGGCGTGGGCAGGACGCCCAAGTTCAGGGTCGAACGCACCAGCGCATAGGAGGCGGTGTCGATATCGGTCGAAAAGGTCGAGACCGGCTCTTCCGCCGTGATCTTCACCGGATTGGCGGCGGCGTTGGCATAGTCCTCGGTATTGGGCTCCAGATAGGGCATCGGCTCGGGCGCGGGCATGGCCGCGACGACGGAAGGGGCGGGGACCATATACATGTCCGGCGCGGTGCCGCTGTCGGCCAGCGCCGCTTCCGCCTCGGGGGCGGCCCCGCCGACGGGGGCTTCCTTGCGGGCGCGGGCATCGCCGTCGCTTTCGGCCAGCAGGGCCTCGCCCGCGGCGCCCGGCATCATATCCGCCTCGGGCGCCGGGGCGGGCGCTGCTTCAAGGACAAGGTCGGCGGGCTTTGCCGGGGCTGGGTCGGCGACCCGGCCCGCCTTTTCCTCGGCCGGAGCGCCCGCTTCGGCCACCGACGAGGTCGGGACATCGGGCGCCTCGGGCGCTGCAAGTTTCGGCATCACCGGCGGGGTCAGGTTCTCGGCCACCGGCAAAAGCACGGTGACGCCGACGATCAGCGCCGCAACGGATGTGGTGGCGGCAAGGGCGGGACGGGAGGTCAGGAAATTCATCATCGAACGTGCTCCTTGGAAGAAACCCGCCCGGCGGGGGCGGTCTTCCTTGGGACGCGCTTCTGCGCCCGAAGCTTGGAGCCGGTCGAAATTTTCCATGGCCAGCGCCAGCGCGCGGTCGCGGGCTTCTGCCTCGGGCGAGGGTGCGGCTTTCAGCGCGGCCTTGAGCCGGGCTTCGAGCGGATCGAATTCGTCACTCATCTCGCCTCCTCCGCCGCCATGGCGCGAAGCCGTTTCTTCACTTCGGACATCCGCCAGGCGACCGTGCCTTCGCTGACGCCCAGAACTTCGCCCGCCTGGGCCTGGGTCATCTCTTCGCCCAGGACCAACGCCACCGTGTCGCGCAGTTCCGGCGACAGCCGGGCCATCGCCTCCATCAGCCAGTCCTGCGCCGCCTGCGCCTGCGCGATCTCTTCCTGCCGGGCGATTTCCCAATCGCCCCAGCCCGCGCTGGCGCGCGCGCGTGTCGCCTGCCGCCGCCGCAGGTCATGGGCGGCATTCACCACCACGCGATACAGCCAGGTGGTGAAGCGCGCCTCGCCGCGCCAGTGGCGCAGCTTGGCGGGCAGGGCGGCGCAGATATCCTGCGCCAGATCCTCGGCCTCGGCCTTGATCCCGGTCAGCCGCCAGGCCAGTCCGTGGATGCGGTCGTAATGCCGCGCGACAAGCTTGGCGAAGGCCACGCGGTCACCGCCTGCGGCGGCCTGGGCAAGGGTTTCATCCGGCGTATCCATCAGCATGACGGATAGTCTGACGCGCGCGCCCCGGCAATCCTTGGGGGCCTGCGGAAATTCTTACCGTCGCGTCGCAACCTTGTCGCAGGGCGGGGCGCAGCCTAGGATGCCGGGCCGCAGCGGGGTTGGGGGAAAGCGATGCGACATGTTCTGGCGGGCCTCTTCTGGCTTGCCGCCTGTCTTGCCGGAGCGGCTGCCAGCGCCGATGACCTGCCCCGGCAGCCGATGCCCGGCTGGGTGGATGACATGCCGCTGCCCACCGCCGATGCGGCCCTGCGCGACCAGTCGCGCGACGGGGTGGTCTATCTGCTGGCCGACCACCAGATCCGCTGGCAGGGCGAGGAACGCCAGTCCTGGACCCGCACCGCACTGCAGGTTTCCGACCGGGCCGGGCTGGAACTGGCCGCGACCGTGACCTTCGACTATGACCCGGCCTTCGAGACGGTCGCCCTGACCCGGCTGGCGCTGTGGCGCGACGGGCAGGAGATCGCCCTGCCGCCCGATCTGCCCGCCGTGGTGATGCGGCGTGAAGAGCGTTTGGACGAGGGCATTCTCGACGGCGCGCTGACCGTCTTTCTGCAAGTGCCGGATGTGCGGGTCGGCGATGTGGTCGATTACGCGGTGCTGCGGCGGGAAAGGCCGATCCTGGCCGCCGGGACGCGGGCGGTGTTTTCCGAACTGGAATGGTCGGTGCCGGTGGCGCTGTCGCGGACCGTCGTCCTGTGGCCTGCGGGCTGGCCCGTGAACCTGGCCGCCTTGCCCGGCCGTGTGGCCCATCTGGAAGGGCCGCTTCCGGGCGGCGGAACGCGGCAGGAATGGCAGCGCCTTCACCACATCCCCCCCGCGCCCGAGGATAACGTGCCGGTGGCCGATGACCCGACCGCGATCCTGCGATTGTCGGCCGAGACGGATTGGGGGCCGATCTCGGCGGCGCTGACGCCCTATTACGCGGCGGATTACCCTTTGGGCGTCTGGGAGGATCGCATCGCCGCTCTGGCCGCCCTGCCCGATGACGCCGCCCGCGCCATCGCCGCCCTGCGCATGGTGCAGGACGAATTGCGCTATGTCTCGCTCTCGCTGGGCGAGGGCGGCATCTTCGCGCGTCCGCCCGCCGAGGTCGTCGCCTCGGGCTTTGGCGACTGCAAGGACAAGGCGCTGCTGCTGGCGGTGATGCTGCGCAGGCTCGGGATCGAGGCCAGCGTCGCCCTGACCAGCCTAGATGCAGGCCATGGGCTTGACCGCGAAGTGCCCATGCTCTCGGCCTTTGACCACGCCATCCTGCGCCTCAGGCTGAACGGCCAGGACCATTGGCTTGACCCCACCGCCACACATCAGGGCGGCGATCTGGCCCGCGCCACGCCGCCCGATTTCGGCTTTGCCCTGCCGCTGGCGGGCCCCGGCCAGACCGCGCTGGAAGCCTTGCCCGTCAGCGCCGACCGCCTGTGGTCGACCGAAGTGGTCGAGCGTTATGGCTTTGACGCGACCGGGATCACCGTCACCGTCACCTCGGATTATCGCGGCGGGGCTGCCGATGCGATGCGGGCGCGCTGGGCCACCACCGCGCGCAACCGGATCACCGAAGAATTCTTCACCTATTACGCCACGCGCTATCCTGGCCTTGATCTGGCCCGGCCGGTCGAGATGCAGGATGACCGGACGGCCAACCATCTGCGCATGGTCGAGCATTATCGCCTGCCTCTGGCCGCGCTGACCGATTACGGGCTGGCCGAAGACTTCCCCTTCGCGGCCGAGGATTTCGCTTCGAACCTGCCCGAGCGGCTGACCGCGCCGCGCGCCTTGCCGATGGACACGGGCCGACCGGCCCGCTTTCACCACCGGATCGAGGTGACCGGCGCACCCGTCGATTTCACCCCGCCCGCACCCCTGCATATCGGGAATGGCGGCTTCGACTATGATCTTGCCAGCACGGCCCCCGCGCCGGGTGCGCTGGTTCTCGACTGGAATTTCCAGCGCAAGGGCACGGTCATTCCGGCGGGGGCGGTCGCCGCGCTGCTGTCGGATCGCCGCAAGGTTTTCGACACGACATGGTTTTCCTGGAACGTCAGGCCCTGAGCCAAACAAGAACCCCCCGCCGCATGGGGGATGCGGCAGGGGGCAGTCCTTCGGCCGGAAGGGGACATTGGGCCGAAGGGTCGTCCGGGGTCGCGGCCGCGATCAGGCGCTAGAACAACAGCCCGTCATAGACCGCGAAGGCGCCGCCAGTGCTGCGCAGGTTGCCGCTTGCCCCGGTATCGCGGGCATAGGCCGTGATCGCGCGGTAGGTGCCGGGGCCGAAAGCGCCGTCGATGCCGCCGCTGTAATAGCCCTGGTAGCGAAGCTGGCGCTGGATCATGCGGCGCTCTTCGGCCGAATAGCTGGAAAAGGCGCGGGCGGCGGGCGTGCCGTAGATCGAGCTGCCAGAGCCATAGGTCGTGCCATAGGTCGGCTTCGGATCGACAAAGGCCGGGGCGCCGTAATAGGGCGTCGGCGCGGGGGCGGCGCGATAGCTGCGCTTGTTGGCATCGAGCAGCTTGTCGACGATGACGGCCGTGGCCACACCGGCCAGGAAGCCCTGTTCCTTCTTGCCCCAGGCCATGGCAGGCGCGGCGGACATGGTGGCGACGGAAAGCGCGGCGATCGCAGCGATGGCCGAAGTCTTGGCAGCGGTAAACATCGGTTCGGTCCTTTCCCAGTGCGGGTTTGCTTCATGGTGTCCCCCGGGGGCTGGCAGGCCGTCAGCGGGGCGATGAGGGCAAACTGGGATCAGGGCCGATGCTAAGCAAAGTCAGGCCCGCGCTAGGGCTTGGCGCGGGCCTGATATCGGATAGCGGCTTTGAAATCATATGGTTACGACGCGCGCCCGGGCAGATCGCTGCAAGGCGCGCGTCGCGGGCCGATCAGGGCGCCTTGGGCAGGGCGTCGAAATCCTGCGCCGAATGGCGCTCGGGCAGTTGTTCCCAGGGCTGGCCCCAGTTGCGGTTGACCTTGCGGCCGCGGATCACCGCCGGACGGGCGTCGATTCGCTGGGCCCAGGCCAGGACATGTTTGTAGGAGGTCACATCCAGGAACTCGCCCGCATTATAGGCCCGGCCCAGCACCAGATTGCCATACCAGGCATAGATGGCGATATCGGCGATGGAATAGGCGCCGCCCGCCATCCAGTCCTTGTCGGCCAGATGCCGGTCCAGCACGTCCAGCTGCCGCTTGGTCTCCATGGCAAAGCGGTTGATCGGATACTCCATCTTCTCGGGCGCGTAGGCGTAGAAATGCCCGAAGCCGCCGCCCAGATAGGGCGCAGACCCCATCTGCCAGAACAGCCAGGACAGGCATTCGGTCCGGCCCGCAGGATCGGTCGGGATCAGCGCCCCGAACTTTTCGGCCAGATACAGCAGGATCGAACCGGATTCGAAAATCCGCTGCGGCGGGGATACCGAATGGTCCATCATCGCCGGGATCTTCGAATTCGGATTGACCTCGACAAAGCCCGACCCGAACTGGTCGCCCTTGGAAATCTCGATCAGCCAGGCGTCGTATTCGGCGGGTTTTCCCAGCGCCAGCAGCTCTTCCAGCATCACCGTGACCTTCACGCCATTGGGCGTGGCCAGCGAATAAAGCTGCAAGGGATGCGCGCCCACCGGCAACGCCTTGTCATGCGTTGGCCCCGCGATGGGCCGGTTGATCGAGGCGAAATGCCCGCCCGAGGGCGCTTCCCAGGTCCAGACCTTGGGCGGGGTATAGGGTGCAGTCATGCGAGGCTCCTGAACAGGCAGGGGGGCGGCCTTTGGCAAGCCGCCCCCCCGTGTTGTCGCAAAATTCCGGCCCCCGGGGCCGGGGCGATCAGATCGAAAGGCAGATGTATTTCATCTCGAGATAGTCTTCCATCCCGTGGCGGCTGCCCTCGCGGCCGAGGCCCGATTGCTTGACGCCGCCGAATGGGGCGACTTCGGTCGAGATGATGCCGGTGTTCACGCCGACGATGCCGTATTCCAGCGCTTCCTGCACGCGGGTGACGCGGCCGATGTCGCGGCTGTAGAAATAGGACGCCAGGCCGAAGATCGTGTCATTGGCCTTCTGGACAACTTCTTCCTCAGTGTCGAACTTGAACAGCGGCGCGACCGGGCCGAAGGTTTCCTCGTTGGTCACCACCATCTGGTCGGTCACGCCGGTCAGGATGGTGGGCTCAAAGAAGTTGCCGCCCAGCGCATGCGGCTTGCCGCCCGAAATCACCTTGGCGCCCTTGGCGGTCGCGTCGGCGATATGCTCTTCGACCTTCTCGACCGCGGCATGGTTGACCAGCGGGCCGAACTGGACGTCATCGGTCAGCCCGTCGCCGACGCGGGTCTTGTCGACCGCGGCCTTCAGCTTGGCGGCGAAGGCGTCATAGACCCCGGCCTGCACATAGATCCGGTTGGCGCAGACGCAGGTCTGGCCGTTGTTGCGGAACTTCGACATCATCGCGCCCGCGACCGCGGCATCGAGATCGGCGTCGTCGAAGACGATAAAGGGCGCGTTGCCGCCCAGCTCCATCGAGCATTTCATCACCTGATCCGCCGCCTGGCGCAGCAGGATGCGGCCCACCTCGGTCGAGCCGGTGAAGGTCAGCTTGCGGACGATCGGGTTCTCGCAGAATTCCTTGCCGATATCCGAGGACCGCTTCGAGGTGATGACCGAGAAGATGCCCTTGGGCAGGCCCGCGCGTTCGCCCAGCACGGCCAGCGCAAGCGCCGACAGCGGCGTTTCGGCGGCGGGGCGGGCGACGAAGCCGCAGCCCACGGCCAGGGCCGGGGCGCATTTGCGGGTGATCATCGCATTCGGGAAATTCCAGGGCGTGATCGAGGCGACGACGCCGATCGGCTGCTTGAGCACGGTCAGGCGCTTGTCGCGCTGATGGCCGGGAATGGTCTCGCCATAGACGCGCTTGGCCTCTTCGCCGAACCATTCGATGAAGCTGGCGCCATAGGCGATCTCGCCCTTGGCCTCGGCCAGCGGTTTGCCCATCTCGGCGCAAAGGATGGTGCCCAGGTCGTCCTGGTTCGCCATCATCAGGTCGAACCACTTGCGCAGGATGACGGCGCGTTCCTTGGCCGGGCGCGCGGCCCAGTCCTTCATCGCAGCATTGGCGGCGGCAATGGCGCGGGCGGTCTCGGCCCGGCCCAGATTCGGCACCTCGGCGATCACGTCGCCGCGGGCGGGGTTCACGACCGGGAAGGTGGTGCCGTCATCGGCGCCGACCCATTCCCCCGCCACATAGGCCTTGGATGCCAGAAGCGAGGGGTCTTTCAGCAAGTCGCGAAGATTGGTCACGGAGTCGAGCATGGGGGCCTCCAGCACGGGAAATCGGGATGCAGGACAGGTGGCATTTCGACCGGGACTTGTCCAGTTCCCCGCCCGATTTAGGTCCAGATGACCGCACAGATCCCGATGGGCTGGCAAGATCGGCCCGGGCCTTGTGCCGCCCGACCCGGGCGCCGGGCGTCGCGGCTAGCCGTTGGCATGCATCCGCTCGATATAGGCGCGCATTTCCTCGGCCTCCTGCCGGGCGTCGCGCAGGCCTTCCATCGCGGCGCGCAGCTCGGCCTCGGTCTGGCTGATCTGGTTCGTCAGCTCGCCCTCGCGCTGCTCAAGATAAAGCACCGCCTGGTCGCGCATCTCTTCGGCCTCGTGGAGGCCCTGGGCCAGCCGGTCCATCTCGGCCAGATCGCCCCCGGCCGACACGCGCGAGAAGCGGTGGATCAGCCAATGGGTGAACCAGCCCATGGCAAAGGCCAGAAGCAGGATGATGGCGGTCGCGACGACGAATTCGGTGCGGTTCATGCGGTTTCCCTGCGGCCTCGCCGCCCATGGTTCTGCGGATCAGCCGCCATCCCGTGCGGGGCGCTGTTTCGGGCGGATGGTGATTTCCGTCGGTGCAAGCGAGGGGCTCTGGTCGGCAGCAGGTTCCTCGGCGGCAGCCGCGCCTTCGGCCACCGCCGCCGCCCCGTCCGACGCATCTGCCGGCCGCGCGGCATCATCGGTATCGCGGTCCTCGCCGGCATAGGCCTCTTGCTTCAGCACGAACTCGATGCGCCGGTTGGCCTCGCGCCCCTCTTCATTGCCATTGTCGGCGATCGGAATCCCCTCGCCATAACCCTTGGCCCACATGCCCGAGACATCGACCCGCCGCCCCTGAAGCGCGATCAGCACCGCCTCGGCCCGCGCCTGGCTGAGCGCAAGGTTGCCCGATTCCGAGCCCTGCGCATCGGTATGCCCGGCAATCTCCATCGGCAGGGCGGGGCAATCCTTCAGGGCCGCGGCCAGCGCGTCGATCACCGGCCCGGCCTCGGGCGCGATCTCGGCCGAACCGGGGGTGAACGTGATCTTCTTGCCCACCATCACCTCGCGCACCTTCGCGGCGCATTCCTGCGGCGTCGGCAGCGCGGCCAGCGGGTCCAATTCCTCGTCATAGCGCACGTCGACGGTGAACCCGGCGCCCTGGCCCAGCTGCGACGACAGGATCTGTGTGATCCGCCCCTTGGCCTCTTGCGAGCCGGTCACACCCTTGACCGCCACCGTATCGGCCCGCACCACCAGATTGCCGTCATGCAACTCGGCCAGCGCCGCGAGGCCGGCCAGAACCCGGCCCGGCCAGCCATCCGGAAGGGTCGGATCAAGCCGTGTCGCGGTATAGACCGCTTCCGCGCCAAAGGCCGCGCGGGCAAAGGCCTCGACCGCCGCCTGCTGGCGTTCATCGACCAGCCTGCCGCGCAAGGCGACCTTGCCCTCGGTCGACAGGCTGGCGGTGAATTCCACCGGGCCCTGCTGGGCCGCCTCGACCTGCGGGGCGATTGCGTCCAGCGAAAAGACCTCGGGCAGGGCGGCACGCAGATCGCCCGCCGCAAGCTCGAAATCCGCCTGCGCCACGCTCGCCCCCGCCGTCAGCGTGACATCGGCATCCGAAAAGGTGACCGAGCCCTTGCCCATCGCGGCAACCGCCTTGATCCCTGCCGCCGCCGCTTCGGCCCAGCGCGGGGTCGGCGTGCCCAGGCCGATGGTGCAGGGCGCGCTGCCGTTCAGCCCGGCGCGGCCCGCTGCGGCAAGGATCGTCGCCCGCGCCCGGTCGGTATCGGCGGAACAGGCATCGAAACGCGCCCCTTCATCGTCGATCAGGAAGCGCAGGGTGAACGGCGTCAGCACCGGACGCGGGGCCGTGATGTCCATGACCAGGGTCACGCCTTCCGGCTTTGCGCGCCCCAGCGCGGTTTCGAAATTGCGCTTTTCGGCCGCGCTTTCGGCAATCGCCGTGATCTCGACCCGGTCGGCCATGATCGAGATCTTCGACCGTTTCAGCGATTTCAGCGCCTCAAGCCCAAAGCGCAGCGCGCCATCCCAGGTTTCCGGCGGCGCATAGGCCGCCTTCTGCAACATGTTCACCACCTGGGTGTCGGGGGCCAGCGCATTGGCGGCGGCGGTCAGTTCCTCTTCCGACAGGCCGCCTTCGGCTGCGGTTTCGGGGAACAGGCCGATCAGCTGGATGCCATCGTCATTGCGCAGGATCTCGACGGCAAAGCGGGGCGGGGCCACCGCGCTTGACGGCGCCACATCCAGAAGATCGCGCAGGCGGGATGTGTCGACCAGACTGCCCGCCAGGTTCAGCGCCCGGAAGCGCGACGATTCGTCGGGCGCCGTGCCCGAGAGCCGCACCTGCAAGCCGTCGGTCTGGACCGTGACCCAGCCCATGCCCGCCCCGGCCATCCGCTCGGTGACGACCGAGGCCGATCGCGCCTCGATCACCAGGGCCACGGCAAAGGCGACCGCCAGCATCACAAGCCCGGCCAGCGCGAAGGCCAGCGCGGCAAGCGCGTTCGGCGGCAGGGTCAGAAGGCGTCTGGGCAAGGGGCAACTCTTGCGGATGTGGGGCGCGGGTCCCGAAAGGAGACTGCGGGCTTCCTAGGGCTTTGGCGCGGCAGGATCAATCAAAGGAGCGCGGCTATGGCAAGAAACGGCACAGGGATCAGCCCCGCATCGCGGTTTGATCGGAACACCCGCAGGCAGGCGGCGGGGTCGTCAAGGTTCAGCCCGCGCAACTGCCAGACCATGTGCAGGCCAAAGGCCCAGACCCCGGCCAGCGCCAGAAGCATGGGGGCAAGACCGCGGTCCGGGTGCAGGGTGGTGGCAATGGCGGCGGTGAACAGCAGCAGCGTCGCGATCAGGAACAGGGTCAGCCAGCGGCCGCTTTGCGCCCCGAACAGGCGTGCGGTGGATTTCACCCCGATCAGCGCGTCGTCTTCCTTGTCCTGATGGGCATAGATCGTGTCGTAGAACAGCGTCCAGGCAATGCCCGCGGCGTAAAGCAGCAGCGCGCCCGGCGGCAGCTCTCCGGCATGGGCCGCCCAGGCCAGCAGCGCGCCCCAGTTGAAGGCCAGACCCAGAAAGACCTGCGGCCACCAGGTGAAGCGTTTGGCGAAAGGATAGATCGCCACCAGCGCCAGCGAGGCGACGCCCAGCCCGATGGCAAGCGTATTGTAGGTGAACAGGATCAGCGCCGCGACAGCGGCCTGCAGCACCATCCAGATCGCCGCCTGTTTCGTCGTGACCTGGCCCGAGGGCAGGGGGCGCGACCTTGTCCGCGCGACCTGGGCGTCGAAATCGCGGTCGGTGATGTCATTCCAGGTGCAGCCCGCGCCGCGCATCAGGAAGGCGCCGATGGCGCAGCTTGCCGCGATCCAGATGTCCCAAAGGCGGAAGCCATGGCCGTCATTCGCGGCCAGCGCCAGGCCCCAGAAACAGGGCACCAGCAAAAGCCAGGTGCCGATGGCGCGGTCGGCCCGTGACAGGCGCAGATAGGGGCGCGCCGGGGCCGGGGCCCAGCGGTCCACCCAATTGTCGCGCGTCGCATCCGCCACCTGCCCGGAAGGGCTTGCGGCATCTGGCGTTCCGGGCGCATCGCTCATAGGGTCGCCTCATGGCAGGGCCGAAGATCAGGGTGTATGTAGATCAGCCGCTTGGGCCGGGGCAAGCCGTTGCCCTGGACGAGGCGCGGGCAAACTATCTCTTTGCCGTGATGCGGCTGGGGGTCGGGGCCGATGTCCATCTGTTCAACGGCCGCGACGGCGAATGGCGCGCCGAAGTGGCCGAGGCGGGCAAGCGCCGTGGCATAGCCCTCTGCGCCGAGGCGACGGCCCCGCAGGGCGCGCCGCCGGACCTCTGGCTGCTCTTCTCGCCGATCAAGAAGGACCGCACCAGTTTTGTCGTCGAGAAGGCGGTCGAGATGGGGGTCGCGCGCCTCCTGCCCGTCGCCACCCGCCACATGAATTCCGAACGCTTCCGCGCCGACCGCCACCAGCTGCACGCCGTCGAGGCGGCCGAACAATGCGGCGCGACCTGGGTGCCCGACGTGGCCGAACTGCAACCGCTTGACCGCCTTCTGGCCGCCTGGCCCGAAGGCCGCCGCCTGTACTGGGCCGATGAGGGCGAGGCCGGACGGGCGGGGCTTCTGGTCGCGCAGCCAGGCCCTGCGGCGATCCTGATCGGCCCCGAGGGCGGCTTTTCCGCCGAGGAGCGCTCCCGCCTGCAGCGCCTGCCCTTCGTCACCGCCTTCGCCCTTGGTCCGCGGATCCTGCGCGCCGAGACTGCCGCCCTGGCCGCGCTGGCGCTGTATCAGGCCAGCGGCGGGGACTGGCGATGATCCGCGCCTGCGGCCCGGGCGACGCGGCGGCGCTTGACGCCTTCCTTGCGCCCCATGCCGCCACGTCGATGTTCCTGCGCGGCAATCTGGCCCGGTTCGGGCTTGGCAAAAGCGACCACCCCAATGCCACGCGCTACTGGTGCCTGCCCGCCGACGGCTCGATCCGCGCGGTTCTGGGCCTGACCAATGCCGGGGTCGCGCTGGTGCAGGCGCCGGGGGCGTCTGCCGCCGATATCCGGGCGCTGACCGCCGGTCTTGCGGGCCGGGAAATCACCGGCATGACCGGCGATGCCGCCCAGATCGCCGTCCTTCTTCAGGCGCTGGGCCTGCCCGCCGCCGCCCTTCGCGCCGATTCGACCGAACCGCTCTATCACCTTGCCCTGGCCGATCTGCCGCCTGCCGGCCCGGCTGCGCTGCGCCCCCCGCGCGAGGCGGACCGTCCGCTGCTCGCGGCCTGGTTCCGCCAGTATTTCCGCGACATCGGCTTTGCCTCGCCCGACCCGGCGCAGGAAGACGCGAACCTGCACAGCCGCACCGCTGCCGCGATCTCGGGCGCGTCGCACTGCCGCCTGCTTGAGATCGACGGCCAACCCGTCGCCATGGCCGGGCTGAATGCCCGCGTCGCGACCATGGTGCAGGTCGGCGGCGTCTATGTTCCTTGCGCGGCGCGCGGGCAGGGGTTGGGCCGCGCCGTCACCCGCGCCCTTCTGGCCGAAGCCCGGCAGAACGGGGCCGCCGAGGCCGTCCTTTTCGCCAACAATCTCGCCGCCGCCCGCGCCTATGAAGGCCTTGGCTTCACCCGCATCGGCAGCTACCGCATCGTCTTTCTGGCCCGGCCCGTCACGCCGGGGGGGCAGCCATGACCACGCCTTTCCTGCGCCCCGAAGTGGCCCGCCTGGCGCGGCGCTGGGCCGAACCCCTGCTGGGGCTTGGCCTTGCCGCGCTTGGCCTTTGGGTCGCCACAAGGGGCGGCTGGCTGCTGCCCGTCCTTGGCCTGCCGCTGGCCGCCCTGGGCGCGGGCTTCGCCCTGATCGCGCTGCGGCGGATGCGCTTTGCCGCCGGGATCGCCTCGCCCGGCATCGTTGAATTTGACGAGGGCCGCATCCGTTACCTGCACCCGACCATGCCGGGCGAGGTCAGCCTGCCCGATCTGGCCGAGATCAAGCTTCTGTCGTTGCGCGGCCGCAGGGTCTGGCGTCTGCGCGAAGCCGGCGGCAGGGGGATGCTTGTCCCTGTCGATGCCGCCGGGGCCGAGGGCCTGTTCGACGCCTTCGCCACCCTGCCGGGCCTGACCTCGGCCGATCTGGTCGCGGCCCTGTCCCCCGACAGCCCGGACGGCCCCCGCACGACGCTGCCCGCCCGCAACGGCCAGACCGAAAGGCTGGTCTGGCGGCGCAAGGGCCGCGGCCTGACGACGGTCTGACCCGCCCTCACCCCAAAGTATGACCTTTCGTGATGGATGACGGGGCCGGGCTTGACACTGACGCCCGGCCGCTTCACCTGATGGACGGCCCCGCGCGGGCCATCCCGGACCAGACGATACACGACCAGCACGAGGCCCTTCCATGTCGATCCCTCAATCCGGCGGTGGGCCGATCGAAAATTTCGACCAGCTCGCGGGCCTGATGGAAAGCGGCTGCAAGCCCGCCTCGGACTGGCGCATCGGCACCGAGCATGAAAAATTCGGCTGGCTGACCGACAGCCGCAAACCGCTTCCCTATGCGGGCGAGCAGTCGATTTCCGCGCTGTTCCACGGGCTTGAAACCCGCTTCGGCTGGACCCCGGTGCGCGAGGGCGAGAATGTCATCGGCCTGACCCGCCGGGGCGCGAATATCAGCCTGGAACCGGGCGGCCAGTTCGAACTCTCCGGTGCGCCGCTTCTCAGTGCGGTCGAGACTGAGGCCGAACTGGACAATCACCTTTCGGAACTGTCGCAGATCGCCGAACCGCTGGGCATCCGCTTCATGGGCATCGGTGCCGCGCCGGAATGGTCGCATGGCGAAATGCCGGTCATGCCCAAGGGCCGCTACCGGCTGATGACCGATTACATGGGCCGCGTCGGCACCCATGGCACGCAGATGATGTATCGCACCTCCACCGTGCAGGTGAATCTCGACTACGGCTCCGAAGCCGACATGGTGCAGAAGCTGCGCGTCGCGCTGGCCCTGCAGCCGGTGGCGACAGCGCTGTTCGCATCGTCGCCGTTCTTCGACGGCAAGCCCAATGGCCACAAATCCTGGCGTTCGCGCATCTGGCGGGGGCTGGATGACAGCCGCACCGGCATGTTGCCCTTCGCCTTCGAGGACGGCATGGGCTTCCAGCGCTATGTCGACTGGGTTCTCGATGTGCCGATGTATTTCGTCTATCGCGACGGCAAATACATCAACGCCCTGGGGCAATCCTTCCGCGCCTTCCTGAAGGGCGAACTGCCCGCCCTGCCGGGCGAAAAGCCCACCCTGTCGGACTGGGCCGACCACATGACCACGGTCTTCCCCGAGGCGCGGGTCAAGAAATACATCGAGATGCGCGGTGCCGATGCCGGGGACCGGGCGCATCTTCTGGCGCTGCCCGCCTTCTGGACCGGGCTGATGTATGACCAGACCGCTCTGGATGCCGCCTGGGATCTGGTCAGGGGCTTCGATGCCTCCACGCGCGAAGAGCTGCGCGTCGCGGCCTCGGTCTCGGCCCTGCAGGGCGAGGCGAATGGCGTCAAACTGATCGACCTTGCCCGCGCCGCCGTGGCTTTGTCGCAGGCAGGTCTTGCCGCGCGGGGCATGGGCGAAGAACGCCTGCTCGCTCCGCTGGTTCAGAACGTGACCAGGGGCGAGGTCCAAGCCGACCGCTGGCTGAACCTGTATCACGGCGACTGGGCCGGATCGCTGGACCCGATCTATCCCGCCGCGAGTTTATAAGCGGGGCAGAGGGCGCTTGGCGCTGCAATGGTTAAAGAACCCCTAAATTCAAAATCAGACACATTGATTTCATTATATTTTCTCAATGTCCCACCGTGGGACATCGCCTCACGCCACCAGCGCCCGCAGGCTGCGGCGCAGGTCAAGGACCAGCAGGGCTGCGAAAATGCCCAGCAGCATCGCGTCGGACATGGGCCTCAGGCCTTCTTCCGCCCGACCTTCGGTTCGGTCCCGGCCTTCAGCCGCGCCAGATTCGCGCCGTGGCGCACATAGATCAGGATCGTCAGGATCCCGGTCAGCAGCAGCATCCGCCCCTCATCGAAGACCACCAGCCAGATGACCGAGGTGCCCGCCGACAAAAGCGCCGCGACCGAGGAGATCCGGGTCAGCGCCAGCCCGACCAGCCACATGGCGCAGCAGGCCAGACCCACGGGCCAGGCCAGCGCGATCATCGTGCCAAGGAAGGTGGCCACGCCCTTGCCGCCCTTGAAGCCCAGCCAGACCGGGAAAAGATGGCCGATAAAGGCGGCTAGCCCCGCCAGCTGCGCCGCATCCTCATGCCCGACCAGCGCGCGGGCCAGCAGCACCGCCACCGCGCCCTTGGCCCCGTCCAGCAGAAGCGTTCCCAGCGCCGCGCCCTTGTTGCCGGTGCGCAAGACATTGGTCGCGCCGATATTGCCCGAACCGATGCTGCGCAGATCGCCCAGCCCCATGACCCGCGTGATCACCACACCAAAGGGCACCGAGCCCAGCAGATAAGACAGGATCGCGGTCAGGATCAGCGTCGAGCTGTCGGTCAGCAGTTCCGGCATCGTCTATTCCCTTGCGCGGAACACTTCCGTTCCGCCCACCCATGTCGCCAGAACCTTACCCTCCATCCGCGCGCCGTCAAACGGCGTGTTCTTGGATTTCGAGCGCAGCTTGAAGCGGTCCATCTGGAAGGGTGCGTCCGGGTCGAACAGCACCAGATCGGCAGGCGCACCGGGCGAGAGGCGGCCTTGCGGCAGGCCCAACCTCTTGGCCGGGTTCAGCGCCATGGCGCGGAACAACTCGGGCAGGGTCAGATGGCCGCCGTGATACAGCCGCATCGCGGCGGGCAGGAAGGTTTCCAGCCCGACCGCGCCCGGCGCGGCATCCTCGAAGGGCAAGCGCTTCGATTCCTCGTCGGCCGGGGTGTGGAAACTGGCCACCACGTCGATCAGCCCCTCGGCCAGGGCCGCGATCACCGCCTGCCGGTCGTCTTCCGACCGCAGGGGCGGGGTCAGCTTGAAGAAGGTGCGATACTCGCCGACATCGAATTCGTTCAGGGTCAGGTGATGGATCGAGGTCCCGGCGGTGACATCCAGACCTGCGGCCTTTGCGCGGCGCAGTGCGGGCAGCGACTGGGCGGTCGTCACCTGATCGGCGTGGTAGCGCACGCCCGTCATCTCGGCCAGCGCCAGGTCGCGCTCCAGCCCCATGCGCTCGGCCATGGGTGACACATGCGGCAGGCCGCGCAGCGAGGCGAACTTGCCCGAGGTGGCGGCCCCGCCCGCCGACAGGCCCGGCTCCTGCGGATGCCCCATGACCAGCGCGCCCAGGCTGCGGGCATAGGTCAAGGCCCGGCCCAGCGCCTTGGTCTGGGTGGTCACGGCAAAGCCGTCGCCAAAGGCCAGCGCGCCCGCATCCAGCAGAAAGCCGATCTCGGTCATTTCCTGGCCCGCGCGGCCCTTGGTCAGCGCGGCCATGTGGCGGATGCGCACCGGGCTGGCCTCGGCCGCGCGGCGGGTGACGAATTCCAGCACTTCGGGCGTGTCGATCGCGGGGGTGGTATCGGACCGTGCGATGATCGTGGTGACGCCCCCCGCCGCCGCCGCAAGTCCGGCCGACCGGAAGGATTCGCGGTGCCGCTCGCCCGGCTCGCCGATCTTCACACCCCAGTCGACGATGCCCGGGGCCAGGCATTTGCCGCCGCAATCGACGGTCATGGCCCCCTTGGGCGGCTTGGCAGCGTCAAGCGCAAGGATGGTGCCGTCCTTGACCGTCAGGCTGCCAAGGGCATCGGTTCCGGCCTCGGGGTCGATCAGGCGGGCATGGGTGAAATGCAGGATCATGGGCTTCCGTTCTGCGGATCAGTCTGCGGGCGGTCAGCAAGGGCGGCGATCGCCTGCCGCATCAGGCCATAGACCTGTCTTGCGTCGGAGATGCGGTCAAAGCCGATGCGGCGGCTGGCATTGCGCGGGCCATAATAGCGGCGGCTGCGGCCGGGGCCGATGCTGCTGTTATAGGGCGTGGTGATCTGGTCGAACCAGACCGCGCCGGGATCGCCATCATCCAGGATCAGCGCCATGCCCGGCCGCAGCGCCCAGCGTTCCAGCTTGCGCTTGCCGAACGGGGCGGTGGCGATGAAGGCGGTGCGGTCGGTCAGCGTGTAATGGGTGGACCGGCGGGTGACCGCATCCCAGAACACCCGCCCGAAGGCCATATGCAGACCGACCAGCAGGAAGGGCAGGCCGAACAGGGGAAACGGCCCCGGCGCGCCCATGCGCACCGCCTGCCACATCCAGAAACACGCGAAACCCGCGAAGACGAGGCCAAAAGGCGTCTGCTTGTCGATCAGGGCAGGCCAGTCGATCCCCGGTTCGGCGCGGCCTTGCCAGAGGATGCGCTCGCCCGGTGCCAGGATGCCCTCCCAGCCCGCAGGCACCGGCGCGGGCGGGGGCGGCGGCGGCACGGGTTCGGCCAGTTCGGTCATCGCCCCGTCTCCCTGATGCGGGCGATCACCGCCGGGGCATCGGCCAGATATTTCATCAGATGCTTGTCGCCCGCACGGGTGATGACCAGCACATCGCTGAGGAAGGGGCGGACCGTTTCGATGGAGGACAGCGGCACGATGCGCCCGCCGGGGCCAAGCAGGCGGCGCGGCGTGAGCCGCCACGTGTCGCCCAGCGCCTCGGACCGCAGATAGAAGGCGCGGGCAAAGACCGCCAGCACGGCGGCGACCGGCCCGGTCCAGGGATGCGGGTTGCCCATCGCCACCAGCACCAGTCCGGCGGCGAAGCCGAGGACGACCGACAGGATCAGGTGGTTCTTCCAATAGACGCCGGGATCGGCCCGCCATTCGGCCAGCAACACCTCGCCCGGCTCCAGCGGGGCCGGTTGCGGATGCATCCTTTCGGGGTCGATCCGCGCCATCGCTATCCCATCCAGACGAAAAGCACGGTCAGCACGGCCAGAAACACCAGCACGGCCGTCGCGACCATCCCGCCCATCCGCGCCTCGGATTTGGAAGGCTTGCGGTCGGGATCGGGTCCGCTGCGGGCCGGGCCGGTCATACCATCGTCCCCACCAGCTTGCGGCCGCGTTCGGCGCGCAGGTTGCGGGCCAGAAGGTCCATGCAGGCCATGCGGACGGCGACGCCCATCTCGACCTGGTCCTGGATGACCGAGCGGTTGATGTCATCGGCCAGATCGCCGTCGATCTCGACCCCCCGGTTCATCGGGCCGGGATGCATGACGATGGCATCGGGCTTCGCGTGCGACAGCTTTTCGGCATCCAGCCCGTAGCGGTGGTAATATTCGCGTTCCGAAGGGATGAAGCCGCCGTCCATCCGTTCCTTCTGAAGCCGCAGCATCATCACCACATCCGCGCCTTCCAGACCCTGACGCATGTCGTCATAGACCTCGCAGCCCAGATCGGCCACGCCGGGCGGCATCAGGGTCGGCGGACCGATCAGGCGCAGCCGGTTCTCCATCTTGCCCAGAAGGATCAGGTTCGACCGCGCCACCCGGCTGTGGGCGATGTCGCCGCAGATGGCGACGGTCAGGCGCTGGATGCGGCCCTTGGCGCGGCGGATGGTCAGCGCGTCCAAGAGCGCCTGGGTCGGGTGTTCATGCCGCCCGTCGCCCGCGTTCAGCACCGCGCAATCCACTTTCTGCGCCAGAAGGTTCACCGCCCCGGAGGCCGCGTGCCGCACCACCAGAAGGTCGGGATGCATCGCATTCAGCGTCATCGCCGTGTCGATCAGCGTCTCGCCCTTCTTCACGCTGGAATTGGCCACGGACATGTTCATCACATCGGCGCCCAGCCGCTTTCCCGCCAGCTCGAAGCTGGATTGGGTGCGGGTGGAGTTTTCGAAGAACAGGTTGATCTGCGTCATCCCCGCCAGCACGTCGGACTGTTTCACCGTGCGGCGGTTCAGATCGACATAGCGGTCGGCCAGATCAAGGACGGTGGTGATCTCAAGCGGGGTAAGCTGCTCGATCCCCAGAAGGTGGCGGGCGCGGAAGGCCATGGGCGGTTCCCTTCGGATTTGCCCGCTTATGGCAAAGGGCAGGGCAGGGGGCAAGCGCCCACGGGTGATGCCGCGCCTTGCTGCCCCGCCGCCGCCCTCCTACTCTGCGGGCCATGGGAATCGCCGAAGACTTCACCGACAGCGTCACGCAGGATTGGCACGCCGCGCTGGCGGCGCTGGCCTGGCAGGTGGATTGCGGCGTGGACGAGGTTCTGGCCGAGGCCCCGGTCAACCGCTATGGCCTGCCCGATGCCGCCCCGGTGCGCGCGGCCCCGCCCCTGCGCGCCGCCGCAGCCGCCCCGCAGCCCGTGGCCCCGGTCGAGGTCGATGCCGTGGCTGTGGCGCGCGAGATGGCGGCGGCGGCCCGGACGCTGGACGATCTGCGCGAGGCGCTGCTGCGCTTTGATCTGTGCGAGCTGAAAAAGGGCGCGCGCAACACGGTTTTCGCCGATGGCAACCCGGCGGCGCGGGTGCTGGTCCTGGGCGAGGCGCCGGGCCGGGATGAGGATATCGAGGGTCGGCCCTTCGTGGGCGAAGCCGGGCAGTTGCTGGACCGCATGTTCGCCGCCATCGACCTGTCGCGCGGCAGCCCCGATGCCGAGGGCGCGCTCTACGTCACCAATGTCATGGCCTGGCGTCCGCCCGGCAACCGCGACCCGGACGCGGCGGAAATCGCCATGATGCGGCCCTTTGTCGAACGCCATATCGAACTGGTCGATCCGCAGGTCGTCGTGGTGATGGGCAACACGCCCTTGGTCGCCCTGACCGGCCAGCGCGGCATCCTGCGGGCGCGCGGCACCTGGACCACGGCGCTGGGCCGGCCGATGCTGCCGATGACCCATCCCGCCTATCTTCTGCGCAACCCGATCGCCAAGCGCGAAGCCTGGGCCGATCTTCTGGCCCTGCAAAAAAGGCTGCGGGGATGAGCCTGCTGCCGGTCGATGCACTGACGCTTCTTGCCTTCGCCCCCGCCGCCCTGGCGCTGAACCTGACGCCCGGGGCCGACATGATGTTCTGCCTGGGACAGGGGCTGAAGGGCGGGCCGCGCGCCGGGATGGCGGCCAATCTGGGCATCGCCGCCGGGGGCATGGTGCAGGTGCTGCTGGCGGGCTTTGGCCTTGGTGCGTTGGTCGCGGCGCATCCCTTCGCCTTCGAGGCGATCCGCTGGGCGGGGGTCGCCTATCTGCTGTGGCTGGCGGTGAAATCCCTGCGCGCCGCCGGGCCGCAGGCGGCGCAGGTCAGGGCGATGCCGATGGGGCGGGTCTTCCGCGAGGCCCTGCTGGTAAATCTCCTGAACCCCAAGGTCATTCTGTTTATCCTGGCCTTCCTGCCGCAATTCGTTGATCCCGCCCGGCCCGTCCTGCCGCAATTCCTGGCTCTGGGCGCGGTCTTCTGTCTGGGCGGTCTTCTGGTCAACGGGCTGGTCGGCGGCTTTGCCGGCACGATCGGCGGGCGGCTGGCGCGGTCGCAGGTGCTGGCGCGCTGGCTGTCGCGGGCCACGGCGGCGATCTTCGCCGCGCTCGCCCTGCGGCTGGCCATGATGCAAAGGGGATAGCGATGGGACGCATCGACGAGACGAAAGAGTTCATCCCGGTCAATATCGCTGTCCTGACCGTGTCGGACACGCGAACCCTGGCCGAGGACCGCTCGGGCGACACGCTGGTCGACCGGCTGGCCACGGCGGGCCATCGCCTTGCCGGCCGGGCCATCGTGACCGATGACCGCGCCCGCATCGCGGCCCAGTTGCGCGCCTGGATCGCCGATCCGGCGGTGGATGTGATCCTCACGACAGGCGGCACCGGCCTGACCGGGCGCGATGTCACGGTCGAGGCCCATCGCGATGTCTATGAGAAAGAGATCGAGGCGTTCGGCACGGTTTTCACCATGGTCTCGATGCAGAAGATCGGCACCTCTGCCGTGCAATCGCGCGCCTGCGGCGGCGTGGCGGGCGGGACCTACCTCTTCGCGCTGCCCGGCAGCCCCGGCGCCTGCCGCGACGCCTGGGACGAAATCCTGCTCTGGCAGCTCGACTATCGCCACCGGCCCTGCAATTTCGTGGAAATCATGCCCCGGCTTGAGGAACACAAGCGCCGCAAGTAGGGCGCCTTTGGATCAGGGGGCCGGGCAGCCGGTGACTTCGACCGCGCCGCGTTCGGAAATCACCGTCACCTTGACGCCCGAGCGGTCCAGCGCAAAGGGCGCGGCTTCGGGCGGCACCAGATCGGCAACGGCGACCAGCGTGTCGCCCTTGCGGCTTGCCCCGGCCTCGGACACCCAGACCCGGCGGTCGGCGGTTTCGATGGCGACGGTTTCTTCCTTGCCCTGCGCGGGCAAGGCCAGAGTGGCAGTCAGGCGCAGCCCGTCCTTGATCGGCTCGACCGCGCAGGAAATGCCCGAGAGCCCCGCCGTCCTTGCCGCGACCGGCTGGGCCGCCAGCGCCGTCTTGATCGCGGGATCGGGCGCACCCGGCCCTTCGATCCGCGCCGACAGCGCGACCGAGGCGGGCAGGCAGATGTCGCGGCAGATGCCCATCTCCATCGTCACCGCCAGATCGACAGGCTTTGACGGGTCCTTGGCGCGAATCTCGACCGGCAGCACCAGAAGATCATGATAGCCGATCGTGGTGAAACCCGCCGTCTCGAACACGGACGGGGCTGGCCAGTGGAAGGTCACCGAGGCCAGGTTGCGCGATTGCGACCAGTCGAATTCCGGCGGGATGCCCGCATCGCCGGGGCTGCGCCAATAGGTCTTCCAGCCCGGCGCCAGATCCAGCCGCAGCGCCACCATCTGCTGCCCCGCCCCGGTCTGCCAGCCGGTCAGGACGCTGGCCTGAAGCACGTCGTCCTGCGTCGTGGCGCGCGCGTCGCCCGCGGCAAAAGCCATGGCGATGGCGGACAGGGTGCAAAGGCGGGTCAGGGCAGGGCGCATGAACATGCCGCCAAGATAGGCAGAGCCCTGCCAGAGGGAAATCACTTAAGGGCGAGACGGCGCGTGATGTGTCGCCTGCGCCGCAGGCCGGGCTTGTGACTGCCGCAGAGGCGGCCCATGTTCAGGGCAAGTGAAAGGGGGGCCTTGAGTCGATGGACCTTGCCGGCAAGATCCTGATCGCCATGCCCGGCATGGGCGATACGCGCTTTGCGCATAGCGTGATCCTGATGTGCGCCCATGACGGCGACAGCGCCATGGGGCTGATCGTCAACAAGCCCGCGCCCGATCTGAGCTTCGCCAATCTGCTTGATCACCTTAAGATCGCCCGCGCGCCGGAGGGCCGCGAAATCCGCGTCCATTACGGCGGGCCGGTCGAACGCGGCCGGGGATTTGTGCTGCATTCTGCCGATTGGGATGGCGAGGCGGCGACAATGCGGGTGCCGGGCGGGTTCCGCCTGACCGCGACGCTGGATGTGCTTGAGGCGCTGGCGCGCGGTGCAGGGCCGGAACGGGCGCTTCTGGCGCTGGGCTATTCCGGCTGGGGGCCGGGCCAGCTGGAAGGAGAGATCCTGCGCAACGACTGGCTGATCGCCGATGCGCTGCCCGAGATCGTGTTCTCGGCGCCCGATGCCGAGAAATGGGGTCTTGCGCTCAAGGCGCTTGGGATTGATCCGATCTCCCTGTCGCATACGGCCGGCCGCGCCTGAACCGCGGCTCGTCCGGCCGGGCCGCGCGCGTTCCGCAAAACCGCCACTTTTTCTCCTGACAGGGGGCAGGCGCAGTGGGGAAAGGCCCGGGCGGAATCGGTGGGGCATAACGGATGACAACGGGTTGGATCGCGCGCGGGCTGGCGCTGGCCTTGGCGCTGACCGCGGGAGCGGCGCAGGCGCAAGAGCGGGTGACGCTGGGCTGGGGCCGCATGTTCACCAATGACGGCATGGGCGACGGCCATGACCGCTGGCGCACCGGAGCTTATACGGTCAGCCGGTTGCGCGGGCCGTCCTGGTCGGGCAGCCTCCCCGCCACTTTCGGCGAGATCCTGGAATTCCGGGCGCGGGCCGAGATCATTTCGCCTTCGACCCTGTCGAACCCGCCGCCCGGCGATCGCCGCTATGCCGGGGTGCTGACGCTTGGGATGCACAGCCATTTCGCGAGCGGGGGTGTTGAAACCAGCCTCGGCCTCGACCTTGCCGTCACCGGGCCGCAGACCGGGCTTGGCCGCTTGCAGGACCGGCTGCACGATCTTCTGGGTGTGGCGCAGCCGCAGGTGCTGGCGGACCAGATCGGCGATGCGGTTTACCCGACGCTTGTGTTCGAGGCCGGGCGCAGCCTGCCTTTGGCCGATGCGTTCACCTTGCGTCCGTTCGTGGCGGCGCAGGCGGGGGTCGAGACCTGGGCGCGGCTGGGTGCGGACCTGACGCTGGGCCGCTTTGGCCAGAATGCGCTGATGCTGCGCGAGGCGACGACCGGTCAGCGCTACCGCGCGGTTTCCGGCGATCATGTGCCGGGCCTGACCTTCACCCTGGGCGGCGACATCGCCCATGTCTGGGACAGCGCGCTGCTGCCCGAAGGCGGGGCGGCAGAAATGAAGGACACGCGCGAACGCCTGCGCGCTGGGCTGGCCTGGCAAAGCGCGGGCGGGGTCTCGGCCTTCTACGGCCTGACATGGCTGTCGGAAGAGTTCGAAACCCAGGGAGAGGGACAACTTCTGGGTGCATTGACCATCAATCTTCGCTTCTGACCCCGCATTTGCGCACAAAACCCGTCGCTTTCGCCGCGACTGTGGCTTTCCGGTCCTAGCGCGGCGGAATCCCGCCTGTTAACATTTCGGTCAATAAAAACAAAACGAGCAGGCATACAGGCATATGGGAACGGGCTTGAGAGCCACGTTCGTCATCTCCTGGTCGCAGACGGAAGTAGACGGGCTTCGCGCCGCATCGCTGGATTCCGTGACGGTCGGCGCCACCTGGCGCTTTTCCGGCACGGCGGTCCGCATCGATGCGCCCGGCGATGTGCTGCTTCTGGAAGCGGCGGAAGGCGGGGCGGATATTCGCAGACGCGCGGCGCGCATGGTCGAGCGGCTGATCGGCGCGGCGGTAGGGCGCGCGGGCAATGGCGCGCCTTCGCCCGAGACCGATGCCGAGACGCCGCAGCAGAGCTTTGTCGTCACCGACGGGCTGCGCTCGCATATCGCCACGATCCTGCCGGTGCCCGACAGCGGCGCGCGGCTCTTGATGTTCCTGGGCGAAGTGCCGCCCGCAGACCGCGATCTGTGGATCGTACGGGCCGAGATCGACCGTTCGGGCGGCGCGGCGGGCAGCCGGGCCTCGGGCGGGGTGATCTGCTTTGCCCCCGGCACAAGGGTTCTGACCCCCGATGGCCTGCGTCTGATCGAGACGCTGCGCGAGGGTGATCTGGTGCAGACCCGCGACAATGGCGCCCAGCCCGTGCTGTGGTCGGGCAGCCGCCGCATGACCGGGGCGCGGCTTTACGCCATGCCGCATCTGCGCCCGATCCGCATCCGGGCCGAGGCCTTCGGCACCGGGCGGCCCGATGCCGATCTTCTGGTCTCGCCCCAGCACCGGATGCTGGTGCGCGGCCCGGCGGCGCGCGCATTGTTCAACGCCGAGGAAGTGCTGGTCGCCGCCGAGGATCTGGTCAATGACAGCACGGTCCTGGTCGACACGGTGCTGCGCGAGGTGACCTACCACCACCTTTTGTTGGAACGGCACGACATCCTGTTCGCCAACGGGCTTGAGACCGAAAGCTTCCACCCCGCCGCGACCGCGCTTGATACAATCGATGCCCATGACCGCGCCCGTCTTCTGGCGCTGGTGCCGGGGATCGACGTCAATCCGATGGGCTATGGCGATTTCGCGCGCCGCAGCCTGTCTTCCGCGGAAGCGGCGATCCTGCGGCATGAGGCGGGCACGGGCCGCGCGGCCTGACACGGTTTCGGGTCTGTGACGCCTGCGGTTGACACTGCCGTCGCGCCCCTTATAAGCCCCGCCACGGTCCCGGAAGCGATTCCGGGGCTTTTCATTGGTGTTGGTGGCCCGCGCAAGCGGATGCCTGTCGCCGGGGCAACCCGGAAAGGACAACGCCCTTCAAAAACGCGATGAAGGAGATCAGCGGTGACCAAACGCACCTCTGCCAAGTACAAAATCGACCGCCGCATGGGCGAGAACATCTGGGGCCGCGCCAAGTCGCCGGTCAACAAGCGTGAATACGGCCCGGGCCAGCACGGCCAGCGCCGCAAGAACAAGCTGTCGGACTTCGGCACCCAGCTGCGCGCCAAGCAGAAGCTCAAGGGCTATTACGGCGACCTGACCGAAAAGCAGTTCAAGAAGATCTACGCCGAAGCGGCCCGCGTCAGCGGTGACACCGGCGAAAATCTGGTGGGCCTGCTCGAGCGTCGCCTCGACGCCGTCGTCTACCGCGCCAAATTCGTCGCGACCATCTTCGCCGCGCGTCAGTTCGTGAACCATGGCCACGTCCTGGTGAACGGCAAGGCCGTGAACATCGCCTCCTACCGCGTCAAGGAAGGCGACGTGGTGGAAGTGCGCCAGAAGTCGAAGCAACTGGCGATCATCCTCGAAGCCATCGCGCTGACCGAGCGGGACGTGCCGGACTATCTGGAAGTCGACACCAACAAGCTGACCGCCAAATTCGTGCGCCAGCCCGGCCTGGGCGATGTGCCCTATGCCGTGAAGATGGAACCGAACCTGGTCGTCGAATATTACGCGAAGAACTGATCGGTCCCGGCCTGCGGGCCGGACCCGTCTTCTGCAAGGCCGCGCCCCCGGGTGCGGCCTTTTGCTTTGGCCGCTACGGCGGGGCTTGCCTTTCGGCGCGCTGCGGCTATCTCGGGGAACAGTCAGAAAGCAGGGGCCGCGGCATGAGCGACACATCGGGCAAGTCAGCAGTTCGCAAGGTGGAACACACCTACGAGCGCACGCTTTTCGCCAGCCGCTGGCTAATGGCGCCGATGTATCTGGGCCTTGCCGTCTCGCTGGGCATGCTGACGGTGATCTTCCTCAAGGAGATGGCCTATTACCTGCCCCAGGTCCTGTCGATGAGTGCCGAGAAGATGATCCTCGTCGCGCTGACGCTGATCGACCTGACGCTGGCGGCGAACCTTCTGCTGATCGTCATGTTCTCGGGCTATGAAAGCTTCGTGTCCAAATTCGATCTGGGCGAGCATGAGGATCGGCCCGGCTGGATGGGCAAGGTCGATTTCGGCGGCCTGAAGATGAAGCTCATCGCCTCGATCGTCGCGATCTCGGGGATTCATCTGCTGAAGCGGTTCATGGAGATCAACGATATCGAGACGGCCAAGGCCTTTGGCGAGACCGAGTTGAAATGGCTGGTCATCATCCATCTGACCTTCGTCATCTCGGGCGTGCTGATGGCGCTGATGGACTGGCTTCAGGCCAAGTCCTATACCAGCAAGAAGTAAGCATCCCCAGAATTCGATGCGTCGCCGCGTCGCGGCCTCTGGCCTTGCCACCGGCCTGCCGGTAATACCCATGGCGACAGCAGGAGGCCCAAATGTCTGACGCGATCCGCCCACAGCCCGGTATCCTTGATATCGCCCTCTATGAAGGCGGCAAGGCGACGGTGCCCGGTGTGTCGAATGTGACCAAGCTGTCGTCGAACGAAAATCCCTTCGGCTGTTCCGACCGGGTCAAGGAAGCCTATCAGCGCGCGGTCCACAGCCTGCACCGCTATCCCACGACCGACCATGCCGCGCTGCGCGGCGCGATCGCCGAAGTGCATGGCATGGATGCCGCCCGCGTCATCTGCGGCGTCGGCAGCGACGAGGTGCTGCAATGGCTGGCCCAGGCCTATGCCGGCCCGCGCGACGAGGTGGTCTATACCGAACACGGCTTCCAGATGTACCGTTTGCTGGCGCTTGCGGTGGGGGCGACCCCGGTGCAGGTGCCCGAGCGCGAGCGGGTGATCGACGTGGACGCGATCCTTACCGCCTGCAACACCCGCACCAAGCTGGTCTTCATCGCCAATCCGAACAACCCGACCGGCACGATGATCTCGCCCGCCGAAGTGCAGCGTCTGGCCGAAAGCCTGCCGCGACAGGCCATTCTGGTGCTGGATGGCGCCTATGCCGAATATGTCGAGGGCTTCGATGCCGGTCTGGCGCTGGTCGAGGCGCGGCAGAACGTGGTGATGACGCGGACCTTCTCGAAGATCTATGGCCTGGGCGGATTGCGGATCGGCTGGGGCTACGGGCCGAAACACATCATCGAAGTGCTGAACCGCATCCGGCAGCCCTTCAACCTGTCCACGGCGCAGCTTGACGCGGCGGAAGCGGCGGTCCTGGATCAGGACTGGGTGGCCAAATGCCGGTCGGAAAACGCCCGGATGCGCGGCTGGCTGGCCAATGCGCTGGCCGAACATGGCGTGCCGTCCGATGTCTCTTCGGCCAATTTCATCCTGGCCCGCTTTGCCAATGTGGCCGAGGCCGAGGCCTGCGACGCCCATCTTCAGAAACAGGGTCTGATCGTGCGCCGCGTTGCGGGCTATGGCCTGCCGCATTGCCTGCGCATCACCATCGGGGACGAGGCCTCTTGCCGCCGGGTCGCCCATGCAGTGGCGCAGTTCAAGGCGGCAAGTGCGGCGCCCGCCGCCCGCGCATCAGAAGACGTGGCCGAGTGAGCGCGCCCTATCCCCGCGTCGCCCTGATCGGGCTGGGGCTGATCGCCTCGTCCATGGCCCATGCCATGCGCGCAAGCGGTCTGGCTGACGAGATCGTGGGCCATGCCAAATCGGCCGAGACCCGCGCCGTCGCCCGCGACCTGTTCTGCGACAGGGTCTGCGACACGGCGGCCGAGGCGGTGCAGGGCGCCGATCTTGTGGTTCTGGCCGTGCCGGTGGGCGCGATGGCGGCCATCGCCGCCGAGATCGCGCCGCATCTGAAACCCGGCTGCACGGTCACCGATGTCGGCTCGGTCAAGGCTGCGGTCGTGCAGGCGGTGGCGCCGCATATGCCTGCGGGCGTGCATTTCATTCCCGGCCACCCGATGGCGGGAACGGAATATTCCGGGCCGCGCTCGGGTTTTGCGACGCTGTTCCAGAACCGCTGGTGGCTGCTGACCCCGCTGGAAGGCACCGATCCCGCCGCGCTGTCGCGGCTGGAGGGGCTGCTCAGGGCCATGGGCGCGCAGGTCGATGCGATGGATGTGGCGCATCACGATCTGGTCGTCGCCGTGGTCAGCCACGCGCCCCATCTGATCGCCTATACGATGGTCGGCGTGGCCGATCACATGCGCCGCGTCTCGCAATCCGAGATCATCAAATATTCCGCCGCCGGGTTTCGCGACTTTACCCGGATTGCCGCCAGCGATCCGACCATGTGGCGCGACGTCTTCCTGACGAACAAGGATGCGGTTCTGGATATCCTTGGGCGTTTCACCGAGGAATTGTTCATGCTGCAACGCCAGATCCGCATGGGCGATGGCGATGCGCTGCACGCCTATTTCACGCGCACCCGCGCCATCCGCCGGGGCATCATCGAGGCCGGGCAGGATACGGCGGCCCCCGATTTTGGCCGTGGTGCCAAACCCGCCGGGGATTAGGCCCATGCGGCGCGGCCTGAGCCTTCTGCTGGCGCTAGCCGCCGCCGCGCCCCTTGCCTTGCCTCTTGCCGCGCAGCAACTCGACCGCTCGCCCGTGCCGCCCGCCAGGCCGGCCTTGCCGGCTTCTGCCGCAGCCGCGCCCGAAGCCGCGCCCGCCGCCACCGATGCGGCGCTTCTGTCCTCGCCGCGCCCGCAACCCCGCCCCGTCGCGATCACCGGCAAGGTCGCAGCCGTGCGCGAGGCCAGCGCCGTCAAGGCGGCCGGGCCGGACCTGCTGGCCACGCGCCCCGCGCCCAGGCCGGATGACGCAGAGCTTGCCCTGGCCGAACCGGCCCCCAAATCGAAGAAGAAGAACCGCGAGACAGGGTCGCGCAAGGGGTCGGTCTGCGGGGTGAACGCGATCAAGGGCGAGAAGATCGCGCCCATCAAGTCAAAGGTGAAAGGCTGCGGGCTGAAGGACGGGGTCCGCGTCACCAGCGTTTCGGGCGTCGCCCTGTCGCAGGGCGCGACGATCGATTGCGCCACGGCAAAGGCGCTGAACACCTGGGTCGAACAGGTGGTCCAGCCCGCCTTCCGCGACCAGGTGGTCGAGTTGAAAGTGGCGGCGCATTACATCTGCCGGTCGCGCAACAACGTGAAGGGCGCCAAGGTCAGCGAACATGGCCGCGGCAAGGCCGTCGACATTGCGGCGCTGGTTCTTGCCAATGGCAAGGTGCTGAGCGTGGCGCAGAATTACAAGGCGCTGCGCGGCGTGCACAAGGGCGCCTGCGGCATTTTCGGCACCACGCTCGGCCCCGGATCGGATGGCTATCACGAGGACCACCTGCACCTCGACACCGCGCCCTACCGGACCGGCCCCTATTGCCGCTAGCGGCTGATTTCCTGCGAAAATCAGGGGGGTGACACGGAGGGTCCGCGCCTAGCTGCGCGGCATCAGCAGGGGCGCCGGACCCAGCGGGAAGGGGCCAAGGCTCATCTGGCCATCGGCAAGTTTCAGCGGCAGTTGCAAAAGCGCCGGATCGCCGGTCTGCCCGGCCAGCGCCTTCATCATATTGCCGATGGTGGGCGCGACTTCGGGCTTCACCAGACCCAGCGCCACCAGAACCGGCGGCAGCCGGTCCCAGTTGGTCACGGTCAGCTTGATCTCGCCCGCCGCATAGCCCTGGGCATCTGCCGCCAGCTTGCCGGTCGCCTCGACGATCAGCGCGCCCCATTCCAGATGCAGCTCGCCAATGTCCAGCCCGGTGAAACGCGGCTGCACCGTCGCATAGTTTCGGTCAAGCTGCGCGGTGAAATGCAACAGGATATTGGCGCGCAGCGGCCCGGCCTCGTCGGGCATCTCGGGCGGCGGCTGGTCGGGCAGGGCTACCGCCGCCAGCCGCGCGCCAAAGGCCGGGTCGATCCGCACGCCCTCGGCCGTCAGCGCCAGCGCGTAATCGGCGGGGCCCGTTTCGGCCTGGCGCAGCGCCAACAGCAGATTGCGCGCCCCGCTTTGCCAGCCTTGGCTTGAACGCACCCCGATCTCCTGCCCGCCCAGCCGGGCTTCCTCAAGCGGCAGATCCATGGCCGGGCGCGCCCGCAGGCTGGCCATCATCTCGGTCCCTGTCAGCTCGATCTCTTGTCCCGCCACGGTCACGAACTGATCAGGCGGCAGGGCCACAAGGATATGCCAGGGCTTCCAGGCCATCGCCACGACCTGAAGCTTTTCGCCCTCATACCCCGCGCCCGAAACCGGATCTTGCAGCTTCAGCCCATCCAGCGTCAGGTCGAAGCGATAGGGGAAACCCTGCACCGAGACATCGCGCGTCTCGATCTGCACGCCGCCTGCCTGCTGATCGGCCAGAAAGCCATTCACCCCGTTGCGGATCGCCGTGGTCGCGGCGAACCAGTAGCCGAACCACAGAAGGGTGACAGCAATCACGATGCCCAGAAGCCAGCGCATCCGCGCCCCCTTTTCCTGCCCGCAAATCGGGTGTTTACAGGGCCGGACGATACAGGGGCAAAGGGGCAGGGGCCAGTGAGCGATACGGAAATGTGGGTTTTCGGCTATGGATCGCTGATCTGGAACCCCGAATTTCCCGTGGCCGAACAGCGCATAGCCCGCGCGCCCGGCTGGCGGCGCAGCTTCTGTATGCGCTCGATCCACCATCGCGGGTCCGTCGCCGCGCCCGGGTTGGTGCTGGCGCTGGATGCCGCGCCTGACGCACATTGCGACGGTGTCGCCTTCCGCGTGACCCCCGGGGCCGAGGCCGAGACCCTGGCGACACTGCGCGAGCGGGAACTGATCTCTTCGGCCTATCTTGAGGTGACGCTGGATCTTTCCACCGACAAAGGGCCGCTGACTGCGCTGGGTTTCGTGATCGATCCGCATCACGTGCAATATTGCGGTGGGCTGGCGCTGGAAGAGCAGGCGCAGATCATCGCCCAGGCATCGGGCGGGCGCGGGCCGAACCGCGATTACCTGTGGTCCACCGCCGCCCATCTGGCCGAGCTGGGCATCGCCGATGAGGAGTTGGAATGGCTGGCCACCCGGGTGCGCAGCCTTTCCGCCTGACGCCAATTTGCTTTTGACCGCGCGGCCAAGCTGCTAAGGTCGCGGCAAGAGCGAACAGGGGCAGGCCGGTTTCATGCAAAGACCCGATCAGGCGACGGGCACGACCTTCAGCCAGCCGATCCGCGCCATCACCACCATGCTGGTTGTCTGCGTGCTTGTCGCGGCGGGTGCCTGGGCGATCCATGGCCAGGTCCGCGATATCCTGCTGTCCAATCCGCTGCTGAACGGCTTGATCGGCTTTGTCTTCCTGCTGGGCGTGCTGACCTGCTTCTGGCAGGTGCTGATCCTGGCGCAATCGGTCAGCTGGATCGAGGCCTTCCTGCGCCATGACCCGCAGGCCGACCAGTCCAGCGCGCCGCGGCTGCTGGCGCCGCTGGCCGCGCTGTTGCGCGGGCGCAGCGGGCGGGCGATGACGATTTCGGCCTCCTCGGGCCGCTCGATCCTCGATTCCGTCGCGCAGCGGGTGGACGAGGCGCGCGACATCACCCGTTACCTGATCAACCTTCTGGTTTTTCTGGGGCTTCTGGGCACGTTCTGGGGCCTTGCCACCACCGTTCCCGCCGTGGTGCAGACGATCCGCGGCCTGGCCCCCCAGCCGGGGGAAAGCGGGCTTGATGTCTTTGGCAAGCTGATGGGCGGGCTGGAAAGCCAGCTTGGCGGCATGGGGACGGCCTTTTCCTCTTCGCTGCTGGGCCTTGCCGGGTCGCTGGTCGTGGGGCTGCTGGAACTGTTCGCGGGCCATGGCCAGAACCGGTTCTACCGCGAACTTGAGGAATGGCTGTCCTCGATCACAAGGATCGGGCTGAGCGAGGGCGAGGGCGGCAGTGCCGACCAATCGGCCATCGTGCAGGTGCTGGACCATATGGCCGGGCAGATGGAAAGCCTGCAGACGCTGTACACCCAGGCCGATGTCGCGCGGTCGGTCATGGAAGACCGGATGAACGATCTGGCCCAGGCGGTCGACCGGCTGGCCGGGCGGCTGGGCGAGGAAGCCGGGGGAACCGCGCTTTTGTCCCGCATCGCCGAGGGGCAGGCGGCGCAGACCGCCGCGCTGACCGCCGCCCTTGAGGGCCGCGAGGAAGCGGGCAGCGTCGATGCCGAAAGCCGGATGCGCCTGCGCTCGATCGACGTGCAACTGCTGCGCATTCTTGAGGAAATCAGCGCTGGCCGTCAGGAATCTGTCGCCGATCTGCGCACTGATATCGCAGCTTTGACCGCCGCGATCCGGCAATTGTCGCGCTCGACCGTGGGGCGGGGCTAGGCCATGGCCCTGTCCCGCCGCCGCGATTCCCACATGATCTGGCCGGGTTTTGTCGATGCGGTGACGACGCTTCTGATGGTGCTGATGTTCGTGCTGACCATCTTCACCGTCATGCAATCGGTACTGCGCGACCAGATCACCAGCCAGTCCAACGAGCTGGACGCCAAGACCACCGAGCTTTCGGTGCTGAACGAACAGGTCGCGGCCCTGTCGCAGGCCCTGGGGCTGGAGCGGCGCAAGACCGAGGGGCTGGAAGGCCAGGTCGGCGAATTGCAGGCCTCGCTTGCCAGCGCACTGGCCAGTGGCCGCGCGCAGGAAGGCGTGATCGCTGGGCTGCAAGACGATCTTGCCGCACGGCAGGCCGATCTTGCCGCTGCCAAGACCCGGATCACCAGCTTCGAGGCGCAGGTGGTGGCCCTGGTCGCCGACCGCGACAAGCTGGCGACCGATCTTGCCACTGTCACGGCCGACCGCGACACCCAGACCGAAAGGGCGGCGGGCCTGGCCACTTCGGTGGCGGATCTGGAAGCGGCCAAGGCACGGCTGATCACCGAGCAAGAGGCGCTGCAACTCGCGCTGGCCAAGCTGCGCGAGGAGGCCGATGCCCAGACCGAAGAGGCGCGTCTCGCCGCCGCGCGGGCCGATGCGCTTGAGGCGCTGGTCAAGGATCTGCGCAGCACGGGGGCAAGCGACAAGGCCGCGCTGGATGCGGCGCAAAAGGGCCTGAGCGAGGCCGAGAAACAGAAGCTGGCCGATGCCGCGGCACTCGAGGCGCTGCGCAAGCGTCTGGAAGGCGCCGACACCGAATTGACCGCGATGACCCTTGCGCTGGAAGAGCAGCGCAAGAAGGCCGAAGAGACCCTGACCCTTCTGGCGGCGGCGCGTGCGGCGGAAGCCAGCGGCGCAAAGACCGCCACCGACCGCGAGGCCGCGCTGGCCGAGGCGGAACGCCAGCTCAGCGCCGAGCAGGAAAAGGCGCTGGCCGCCGCCCGCGAGGTCGAACTTCTGAACCAGCAGATCGCCGCGCTGCGCGACCAGCTTGGCGCGCTTCAGGGCGTCCTTGACGACGCCCAGGCCAAGCGCGTGGCCGCCGAAGTGCAGATGGAATCGCTTGGCCGCGACCTGAACGCGGCCCTGGCGCAGGTGGCGGCGGAACAGAAGGCGCGGGCTGAGCTGGAAGAGGCCGAACGCAAAAGGCTCGAGGCGGAAAATGCCGATCTCGCCAAATTCCGCTCGGAATTCTTCGGCCAGCTTTCCACCCTCTTGTCAGGGCGCGAGGGCGTGCGTGTGGTGGGCGACCGTTTCGTCTTTTCCAGCGAGGTCCTGTTCAACCCCGGCTCCGCCGATCTTGCCCCCGAGGGCCAGGCGCAGATCGCCAGTGTCGTGCAGATCCTGAACGAGATCCGGGCCGAGATTCCGCCCGGCATCGACTGGATCATCCGGGTCGACGGCCATACCGACAACGTGCCCCTGTCGGGCCTTGGCCAGTTCCGCGACAATTGGGAATTGTCGCAGGCCCGCGCCCTGGCCGTGGTGCGTTACATGCAGAACGAGCTGGGCTTCCCGCCCGACCGGCTGGCTGCCACCGGCTTTGGTGAATACCGGCCCGTGGCGCAGGGTGACAGCGAAGAGGCCCGCGCCCAGAACCGCCGGATCGAGCTGAAATTGACCGAACGCTAGGGCGTCGACAGTTTCATCAGCACCAGCCCCGACAGGATCAGCCCGCCCGCGACCAGACGACCCGCCGTTGCGGCCTCGCCCAGAAGCACGATGCCCAGGACAAAGGCCCCGAGCGCGCCGATCCCGGTCCAGATCGTATAGGCGGTGCCAAGCGGCAGGCTGCGCATGGCCAGCGCCAACAGCCCGAAACTGGCGGCCATGGCGACCAGCGTCACGACGCTGGGCCAGAACACGGTGAAGCCTTGCGATTTCTTCATCGCAAAGGCCCAGACGACCTCAAGCAGACCGGCAAGAACCAGATAGATCCAAGGCATGAACCAACCCCATTGTGAAGGCCGGGCCGTCCCGGATTGCTCGAACATGGCGGGTCGTCCCGCCCGGTCAGGCTAGGGGCGGAGGGAGCCGGGGGCAAGCGGGCAAGAGACCGGAAGGCAAAGAAAAACCCCCGCCGAAGCGGGGGTTCTTGTCTCACTCGGCGGTCAGAAGCGGCGGTTTCTGCCCGGTCAGGCGCGGCTTCTGCGGCTCTTGCACCTGCAACTCGATCGCGTCGTCCTTGACGGTCACGCGCACGACGCCGCCCTTGGTCAACCGCCCGAACAGAAGTTCTTCGGCCAAGGGCTTCTTGATATGCTCCTGGATCACACGGCCAAGGGGCCGCGCGCCCATCTTGTCGTCATAGCCCTTATCGCCCAGCCAGGCGGCGGCTTCGGGCGTCAGCTCGATATGGACGCCGCGGTCGATAAGTTGCGCTTCAAGCTGCAACACGAACTTTTCGACCACTTGCAGAATGATCTCGCGGCCCAGGGGGGCAAAGCTGATCACCGCATCCAGGCGGTTGCGGAATTCCGGCGTGAAGGTGCGTTCCACCGCCGCCGTATCCTCGCCCTCGCGCTTGTCGCGGCCGAAGCCGATCGCCGCCTTCTGCATATCGGCCGCCCCGGCATTCGAGGTCATGATCAGGATCACGTTGCGGAAATCCACCGCCCGGCCGTTATGGTCGGTCAGCTTGCCGTGATCCATCACCTGCAGCAGGATGTTGAACACATCCGGATGCGCCTTCTCGATCTCGTCCAAGAGCAGCACGCAATGCGGGTGCTGGTCGACGCCATCGGTCAGCATGCCGCCCTGATCAAAGCCGACATAGCCGGGCGGCGCGCCGATCAGGCGCGAAACCGCGTGCTTCTCCATATATTCCGACATGTCGAAGCGCAGCAGTTCCACGCCCAGCGTGTTCGACAGCTGCTTCGCCACCTCGGTCTTGCCGACGCCGGTGGGGCCGGTGAACAGGTAATTGCCGATCGGCTTCTCCGGCTCGCGCAGCCCGGCCCGGGCCAGCTTGATCGACGAAGACAGCGCCTCGATCGCCTTGTCCTGACCAAAGACCAGCCGCTTCAGCGTCTTTTCCAGATCGCGCAGCACTTCGGCATCGTCTTTCGAGACGTTCTTCGGCGGGATGCGGGCGATCTTGGCCACCACCGCCTCGATTTCCTTGGTGCCGATCACCTTCTTGCGCTTGCTGTCACTGACCAGATGCTGCGCCGCCCCCGCCTCGTCGATCACGTCGATGGCGCTGTCGGGCAGCTTGCGGTCATTGATATAGCGGCTGGCCAGTTCCACCGCCGACTTGATGGCATCGGCGGTGTAGCGCAGGTCGTGATGGCTTTCGAAATGCGGTTTCAGTCCCATAAGGATCTTGATCGCATCCGGTACCGAAGGTTCGTTAACGTCAATCTTCTGGAACCGGCGCGACAGGGCGCGGTCTTTTTCGAAATGCTGGCGGAATTCCTTGTAGGTGGTCGACCCCATGCAGCGCAGCTTGCCGCCCTGAAGCGCGGGCTTCAGCAGGTTCGAGGCATCCATCGCCCCGCCCGAGGTCGCGCCGGCGCCGATCACGGTATGGATCTCGTCGATGAACAGGATCGCGTCGGGGTGATCCTCCATCTCCTTGACCACGGCTTTCAGCCGTTCCTCGAAATCGCCGCGATAGCGCGTGCCGGCCAGAAGCGCGCCCATGTCGAGCGAAAAGATGGTGGCCCCGGACAGCACATCCGGCACTTCCTTCTTCACGATCTTCCAGGCCAGGCCTTCGGCGATGGCGGTCTTGCCCACGCCTGGGTCGCCCACCAGAAGGGGGTTGTTCTTGCGGCGGCGGCAGAGAACCTGGATCGCGCGCTCTACTTCGGCCTCGCGCCCGATCAGGGGGTCAACCTCGCCCTTGCGGGATTTCACGTTCAGGTCGACGCAATATTTCGACAGGGCCGATTCCTTGGCCTCACCTGCCTCGGCCTTCGGCGTCTCCTGCGGCTCGTCCGCGCCCTGCACCGGGCGGCTTTCGCCGAAAGACGGGTTTTTCGCCACGCCATGCGCGATGAAATTCACCGCGTCATAGCGCGTCATATCCTGTTCCTGCAGGAAATAGGCGGCATTCGACTCGCGCTCGGCAAAGATAGCGACCAGCACATTCGCGCCCGTCACTTCGGTCCGGCCCGAGGATTGCACATGGATCGCCGCGCGCTGGATCACGCGCTGGAAGGCGGCGGTCGGCACGGCTTCCGACCCTTCGACGCTGGTGACCAGCGTGGACAGATCATCGTCGATGAAATCGGTCAGGGTCTTCTTCAGCTCGTCCAGATCAACCGAGCAGGCCTTCATCACGCGGGCGGCATCGGGTTCGTCGATCAGGGCCAGCAGGAGATGTTCCAGCGTGGCGAGTTCGTGGCGGCGGGCATTGGCAAGCGCCAGGGCGCCGTGAATGGCCTGTTCAAGCGTGGACGAAAATGACGGCACTTTAGCGTGCTCCTGTTCCTCGGGGGTCAGGTCGGGCCGTCGACAGGGCCCAAACCAACCGTGGCCTCATACTGTTAAAGTTCGGTGTTCCGCAGCGCACTGCAAGCCCAAACTGCGCCCCTGCCGCAAAAGCGATCTTGCATCACGGCAAATGTGATGCAGACGCTTCAGAACCTGTCTTTTCTCTGGCGGATTTCGGCAAAAACGGCAGCATCCGGCGCATCTTCCATGCCCAGAGCCGCCTTCATCTGCGGCAAGCCCGCGCGGAGAAAGGGGTTCGTCTCCCGTTCTTCGGCAAGGGTCGACGGCATGGGAAGGCGGCCTTCGCGGCGCAGCGCTCCCAGACGTTCGATGCGCAAGATAAGCGCTGTATTGCCGGGTTCAAGAGAGCGGGCGAAACGCAGGTTGCCATCCAGATAATCATGGCCCGACCCGATCAGCGTCTCGCCCGGCATCGCGGCGAATTTCGACAGGCTGTCCCACATCTCCTGCGCCGTTCCCTCGAACAGGCGGCCGCAGCCCGCCGCCATCAGGCTGTCGGCAGTAAAGGCCATCCGGCTTTGCGGAAAGTGAAAGGCGATATGGCCGCGCGTATGGCCCGGCACGTCGATCACCACGCCCTGTTCCGCCCCCACGGCCACGGCATCGCCCTCGCGCAGCGCCCGGTCCAGCCGGGGCAGGCGATGGGCATCGGCGGCAGCGCCCAGAACCTCGGCGCCGGTCGCCGCGCGAATCTCGTCGACGCCCTGGATATGGTCGTCATGATGATGGGTGATCAGGATGCGCGACAGCTGCCAGCCGCGCGCTTTCAGGGCGGCAAGGATCGGCGCGGCTTCCGGAGCATCGACCAGCGCCACCTCGCCCGAGGCGGCATCGCGCAGAAGGAAGGCGAAATTGTCCTTCAGGCAGGGCACGGTCACCAGTTCAAGAGCCATGGTCATTCCTCATTCCGCGTCTAAGATGGCGCCCAGCATCGCCCGGGAAAGGGGACGGCCGCAATGCACCTTGATGTGCAGGATCTGCGCGACTTCTACTATCGCACCGCGCTGGGGCGCGTGGCGCAGCGCGCGATCCGCGATCAGATGCTGCGGCTCTGGGCGCCCAGCCCCGGCTGGACCGTGGCGGGCTTCGGCTTTGCCGTGCCCCTGCTGCGGCCCTATCTCTCCCAGGCGCGCCGGGTAGTCGGGCTAATGCCCGGCCCGCAGGGTGTGATGCCCTGGCCGGTCGGGATGCCGAATGTCAGCGCGCTGTGCGAGGAAACCGCCTGGCCGCTGCCCACCGGCCTGGTCGACCGGCTGGTCTTGATGCACGGGCTTGAGACCAGCGAACATCCGTCGGGCGTGCTGGACGAGGCGCAGCGCGTCCTTGGCCCCGGCGGGCGGGCGCTGTTCGTGGTGCCGAACCGCTCGGGCCTGTGGTCGCGGCGCGATGCCACGCCCTTCGGCTTTGGCCGGCCCTATTCCGGCTCGCAGCTTGAGGCGCAGCTTCGCCGCCATGGCTTTACCCCCGAACGCAGCCTGACCGTGCTGCACGCCCCGCCCAGCCGCGCGCCCTTCTGGCTGCGCACGGCGGATTTCTGGGAAAGGCTGGGTCACCGGCTGCCCTGGCTTTCGGGCGGCGTGCTGATGGTCGAGGCGACCAAGCAGGTCTATGCGCCCACAAGGGGCGGGCTGGGGGCGGTGGTGAAGACGCCGCTCAAGGTGCTGGAGGGCGTCCGCGGCGGCAGCCCCGCGCCGGAACCGGCGCTGGGGCGCAATCACAGGGCGGGGCGCTAAAGAACCCGCACCTGGGTGCCGACCGGGCACAGCGGGAACAGTTCTGCGATCATCTCGTTGTACAGCCCGATGCAGCCGTCCGAGGATTTGCGGCCGATCTTCCGCGTGTCATGGGTACCGTGGATGATATAGGCGGGCCAGGACAGATACATCGCATGGGTTCCCAGCGGATTCTCCGGTCCGGGCGGGACCGGCTTCCAGTCGGGATAGCGTTCGCGCTGGCTGGCGGTCGGCGTCCAGCTTGGCCCCACCTTCTTGCGCACAATCTCCGTATAGCCGCGCTTGGTCAACTCGTCCGAGATCGGCACCGAGGTTGGGAAGATCCGGTAATCGCTGCCATCGCCGCTCCAGAAATGCAGCGCGCGCGACACGGTGTCGGCCACGATCGTGCCTTTGCCCAGCGTATCGAAATGATCCTGCCAGTGCTGCATCCGAAAGCTGGACGCGTTGTTGCGGATGATCGGCGCGGCAAGGGCCGGGGCCTCCTGCGCCTGCGCCCGCAGGCCGATCAGGCTGCCCGCAGCCGCACCAAGCCCGGCGATGACTGCGCTCCGGCGCGAAAGACGGTGTGGGGCAGGATGGTCTGACATGGCAAAGCCTTTCTTGGGCCCGCGCGCCGGGGCGGCGGGGCAGGGGAGAGAAGGGGCAAGGAAGGGCCGGGGCCGCGGGTCTTGCGACGATATATTCTGTTTTTCATATGGATCTTCACCCCCGGCCAAAGTCAACCACGCGCGGCCCTGCCGCCGCCGGTCTGACGCCATCGTGACCTGGCTGTGAGCCGGCCCTCAAAAGGGCATCGCGAGGGACCCGCCGCTCCGTCCGGCCGAAATGCTGCACTGCCGAATCTTCGTGGAACCGGGCGAATTTCCAGGATTGGGCCGTTGCGGCCCGGTGCCAAAGCGTCGCAGGGGCCAGATCTTGGCGCTGACAGGCATGAAAACCTGTATCGTCGCCTCACGAAAGCGCGACCAACCCCGTTGCTAGGGGCGGAAGCCTCTGCTAAGGACGCCCGCGAAATCGGGTGAACAAAGGGCTTCCAGATGTCGCGGTCGCGCGGGTGCGTGCGCCGGGGCAGGGTGGAGTGAGGCCCGAAAAAAGGGGAAGGAAGGCCGTGGCCGAACCAGCTTCGATCTCTCAGGGCATTGCCGCACGCTATGCGACAGCACTTTTCGAACTGGCTAAGGAGGCGGGCAGCCTGCCGGCCCTTGAAGCCGACACCGCCGCGCTTGGCGATGCGCTTGCCGTCTCGCCCGAGCTGGGCGCGATGATCGCCTCGCCGGTCGTCTCGCGCAGCGAGCAGGGGGCCGCCATGTCCGCCATCGGCGCCAAGATCGGCCTGTCGCCGCTTGTCGCCAATACTCTGGCGCTTATGGCCGAAAAGCGCCGCCTTTTCGTGCTGCCGCAATTGCTGCGCGCGCTGGCCGCCCTGATCGGCGAAGAAAAGGGCGAAGTGACCGCCGAAGTGGCTTCGGCCACCAAGCTGACCGCCGCCCAGGCCAAGAAACTGGCCGAGACGCTGAAAGCCAGCGTCGGCGGCAAGACCGTCAAGCTGAACACCACCGTTGATGAAAGCCTCATCGGCGGACTTGTCGTCAAGCTGGGCTCGACCATGATCGACACGTCGGTCAAGGCGAAGCTCGCTTCCCTGCAGAATGCTATGAAAGAGGTTGGGTGATGGGAATCCAGGCTGCTGAGATCTCTGCGATCCTGAAAGAGCAGATCAAGAACTTTGGCCAGGAAGCCGAAGTGGCCGAAGTGGGCCGCGTGCTGTCGGTCGGCGACGGTATCGCCCGCGTGCACGGGCTGGACAATGTCCAGGCCGGCGAGATGGTCGAATTCCCCGGCGGCATCCGCGGCATGGTTCTGAACCTCGAAGTCGACAACGTCGGCGTCGTGATCTTCGGCTCCGACAAGGACATCAAGGAAGGCGACACCGTCAAGCGCACCAAGTCCATCGTGGACGTGCCTGCCGGCAACGGCCTGCTGGGCCGCGTCGTCGACGCGCTGGGCAACCCGATCGACGGCAAGGGCCCGATCGTCGCGACCGAGCGCCGCATCGCCGACGTCAAGGCGCCGGGCATCATTCCGCGCCAGTCGGTGCATGAGCCCATGGCCACCGGCCTCAAGGCCGTCGACGCCATGATCCCGATCGGCCGCGGCCAGCGCGAACTGATCATCGGCGACCGTCAGACCGGCAAGACCGCCGTGGCGCTCGACACCATCCTGAACCAGAAGGCCTATAACGACGCCGCCGGTTCGGACGAGTCGAAGAAGCTGTACTGCGTCTATGTCGCCATCGGCCAGAAGCGTTCGACCGTTGCCCAGCTGGTGAAGAAGCTCGAGGAAACCGGCGCCATGGCCTATACGGTCGTCGTCGCCGCCACCGCTTCGGACCCGGCGCCCATGCAGTTCCTGGCGCCCTTCTCGGGCACCGCGATCGGCGAATTCTTCCGCGACAACGGCCGCCACGCCCTGATGATCTACGATGACCTGTCCAAGCAGGCCGTCGCCTATCGCCAGATGTCGCTGCTGCTGCGCCGCCCGCCGGGCCGCGAAGCCTATCCGGGCGACGTGTTCTACCTGCACTCGCGCCTGCTGGAGCGTTCGGCCAAGCTGAATGCCGATTACGGTTCGGGCTCGCTGACCGCGCTGCCGATCATCGAAACTCAGGCCGGCGACATCTCGGCCTATATCCCGACCAACGTGATCTCGATCACCGACGGCCAGATCTTCCTGGAAAGCGAACTGTTCTACCAGGGCATCCGCCCCGCCGTGAACACCGGTCTGTCGGTGTCGCGCGTCGGCTCCTCGGCCCAGACCAACGCGATGAAGACCGTCGCCGGTCCGGTGAAACTGTCGCTCGCCCAGTATCGCGAGATGGCGGCCTTCGCTCAGTTCGGTTCCGACCTTGACGCCTCGACCCAGCAGCTTCTGGCCCGCGGCGCGCGCCTGACCGAGCTGATGAAGCAATCGCAATACTCGCCCCTGACCAACGCGGAAATCGTCTGCGTGATCTATGCGGGCACTGCGGGCTTCCTCGACAAGGTGGCGGTCAAGGATGTCGGCCGGTTCGAGACGGGCCTCCTGGCCTTCCTGCGCGGCAAGCGCAAGGACATCCTCGACTGGATTGCCACCGCCGACCCCAAGATCAAGGGCGCGGACGAGCAGAAGCTGAAGGACGCGATCGCCGAATTCGCCAAAGACTTCGCTTGACCCCGGCCCTGAAGGAGAAGGCACATGCCCAGCCTTAAGGACCTAAAAAACCGTATCGGAAGCGTGAAGAACACGCGGAAGATCACCAAGGCCATGCAGATGGTGGCCGCGGCAAAACTGCGCCGCGCCCAGGATGCCGCCGAGGCCGCCCGTCCCTATGCCGAGCGCATGGGGGCGGTGATCGCCTCGCTTGCGGCGGGTCAGGGAGAGGGCGCTCCGCGCCTTCTGGCCGGCAATGGCCGCGACCAGACCCATCTTCTGGTGGTGATGACCTCGGAACGCGGCCTCTGCGGCGGCTTCAACTCGACCATCGTGCGGCTTGCCCGCGCCAAGGCCAACGAGCTGATCGCCCAGGGCAAGACGGTCAAGATCCTGACCGTCGGCAAGAAGGGCCGCGAGCAGCTCAAGCGTGACTGGTCGCAGCACTTCACCGGCCATGTCGACATGAGCGAGGTCAAGCGCGTCGGCTATTCCAACGCGCAAGGCATCGCGCGTGAGGTCATGGCGGCTTTCGAAGCCGGCGAAGCCGATGTGGTCACGATCTTCTACAACCGCTTCCAGTCGGTGATCAGCCAGATCCCGACCGCGCAGCAGATCATCCCGGCCAAGTTCGACGCAGCCGAGACCAACGCGCTTTACGACTACGAACCCTCGGAAGAGGCGATCCTTGCCGATCTCCTGCCGCGGGGCGTGGCCACCCAGATCTTCACGGCCCTCCTTGAAAACGGCGCTTCGGAACAAGGCTCGCGCATGTCCGCCATGGACAACGCGACCCGCAACGCCGGCGAGATGATCAACAAGCTGACGATCCAGTACAACCGGTCGCGTCAGGCTTCGATCACCAAGGAACTCATCGAAATCATTTCGGGCGCCGAGGCGCTCTGACGAACCCGGAGTAGAGACACATGGCAAGAGCCCCGAAAGCTTCCGCCGCTGCCGCCGCTGGCGCGGGCAAGATCACCCAGGTCATCGGCGCCGTCGTCGACGTGCAGTTCGACGGCGCGCTGCCGGCGATTCTGAACGCGCTGGAAACCACCAACAACGGCAAGCGCCTGGTCATGGAAGTGGCGCAGCACCTGGGCGAGAACACCGTCCGCTGCATCGCCATGGACGCGACCGAAGGTCTGGTCCGCGGCACCGCCTGTACCGACCTCGGCGCGCCGATCTCGGTTCCGGTGGGCGACGCGACCCTGGGCCGCATCCTGAACGTCATCGGCGAGCCGGTGGACGAAAAGGGTCCGGTCAGCGCCAAGGAAACCCGCGCCATCCACCAGCCTGCCCCCGACTTCTCCGAGCAGGCGACGGAATCGCAGATCCTCGTCACCGGCATCAAGGTCATCGACCTGCTGGCCCCCTACTCCAAGGGCGGCAAGATCGGCCTCTTCGGCGGCGCCGGCGTGGGCAAGACGGTTCTGATCATGGAACTGATCAACAACATCGCCAAGGTGCACTCGGGCTACTCGGTCTTCGCCGGCGTGGGCGAACGGACCCGCGAGGGCAACGACCTGTACCACGAAATGATCGAGTCGGGCGTTATCAAGATCGATGACCTCGCCTCGTCCAAAGTGGCCCTTGTCTATGGCCAGATGAACGAGCCTCCGGGGGCGCGTGCCCGCGTGGCGCTGACCGGCCTGACCCTGGCCGAGCAGTTCCGCGACATGTCGGGGACCGACGTTCTGTTCTTCGTCGACAACATCTTCCGCTTCACCCAGGCAGGTTCGGAAGTGTCGGCTCTGCTGGGCCGTATTCCTTCGGCCGTGGGTTACCAGCCGACGCTGGCGACCGACATGGGCGCTCTGCAGGAACGCATCACCTCGACCAAGAAGGGCTCGATCACCTCGGTGCAGGCCATCTACGTTCCGGCCGACGACCTTACCGACCCTGCACCCGCCACCTCCTTCGCCCACCTTGACGCCACGACCACCCTGTCGCGCGCCATCTCGGAACTGGGCATCTATCCGGCAGTTGACCCGCTCGACTCGACCTCGCGTCTGATGGACCCGCAGATTGTCGGCGAAGAGCATTACGCGGTCGCCCGTTCGGTGCAGGGCATCCTGCAGCGCTACAAGTCGCTTCAGGACATCATCGCCATCCTTGGCATGGACGAACTGTCGGAAGAGGACAAGCTGACGGTGGCCCGCGCCCGCAAGATCCAGCGCTTCCTGTCGCAGCCCTTCGACGTGGCCAAGGTCTTCACCGGTTCGGACGGTGTGCAGGTCCCGCTGGAAAAGACCATCGCCTCGTTCAAGGCCGTGGTTGCCGGTGAATATGACCATCTGCCGGAAGCCGCCTTCTACATGGTCGGCGACATCGAAGAAGTGAAAGCCAAGGCTGCCAAGCTCGCCGCGGCTGCGGCGTAAGGAGGCTTAAATGGCAGGAAATCTGCAATTCGATCTGGTCAGCCCCGAACGGAGGCTGGCCTCCGCCCAGGCGACCGAGGTGCAGATCCCCGGGGCTGCGGGCGACCTGACGGCGATGGAGGGGCATGCCCCCACCATCACCACCCTGCGTCCTGGTGTGCTCAAGGTCATCTCGGCAGAGGGCTCCAAGGCCTTTGTCGTCACCGGCGGTTTCGCCGAGATCAGCGCCTCCAGCGTCTCGGTCCTGGCCGAACGCGCGGTGCCGGTCGAGGAACTTACCCCGGCGCTGCTGGACCAGCTGATCGCCGATGCCTCCGAGGCGACGGCAGTGGCGTTGGACAAGGATGCCGCCGACAAGACTATGGCCGACCTTCTGGCGATGAAGGCCGCTGTCGCGGCCTGATCCTTCGCGAGAAACGCTTTTGCAAAGGCCCTGCCAGTCGGCGGGGCCTTTGCACTTTTTCGTCCCAGAGTTGTCTTTTTCGCGCGATACTACCGTTGAAAAGCGGAGTCTTCGAAACATGCGGCGGTTCGGATCATCCATCGGTGTCCTGCAGGGCTCGCGCGTGCTGTTCTCGGATTTCGCCGATGGCGGGCAGATGTGGACGGGGCAGGGGGAACGCGGAAGCCGCTTCCTGGTCAGCTTCCGCGAGGCTTTCACCGCTCCGCCGGTGGTGACGCTGGGTCTGTCGATGTGGGACATCGATCACAAGACCAATTCCCGCGTTGATCTTCAGGCCGAGAAGATCACCGCCAAGGGTTTTCACATCGTCTTCCGGACCTGGGGCGACAGCCGCATCGCCCGCGTCCGCGCCGACTGGACGGCCATCGGCCCGGTGCGCGACGAGGACGACTGGGAAATCGCATGACACGGCAGACGGTTGGCGCGCGCAACCGTTACCAAAGGGTTAACGGTCGCCAGTCAAGTGATTGATTCTGCTGGCGCGGAAGGGGTGTCCCACCGTGGGACATCGCACCGGAAACCCGCGCTGGCCCGGTCACACCCCGGAATACATGCCTTCGTAGATCGGACCCAGCGTCTCGTCCTCGAACAGCGACGAGACCGACATGCCACCCCAGATGTTCAGGATGGCCTGGGCGAACATCGGCGCGGTCGGCACGACGCGGATATTGGGCGCGGCCAGAACCTTGTCGCTCTGCTGGATGGAATCGGTGATCACCAGCGATTTCATCACCGAATTCGTGACCCGCTCGACTGCCGGGCCCGACAGCACGCCATGGGTGATATAGGAATGCACTTCCTTGGCGCCCTGCTCCATCAGCACTTCGGCCGCCTTGCACAGTGTCCCTGCCGTGTCGCAGATATCGTCGACGATGATGCAGGTCTTGCCCGTCACATTGCCGATGACGGTCATCTCGGCCACTTCACCGGCCTTCTCGCGGCGCTTGTCGACGATGGACAGCGGGGCATTGATCCGCTTGGCCAGTTCCCGCGCGCGGGCCACACCGCCCACATCCGGCGACACGATCATCAGCTCGTCCAGCCGGCCCTTGAAATGGTGGCGAATGTCCAGGCTGAACACCGGTGCGGCATAAAGGTTGTCGACCGGCATGTCGAAGAAGCCCTGGATCTGGGCGGCGTGCAGGTCCAGCGTCAGCACGCGGTCCACACCGGCTTCCGAGATCAGGTTCGCCACCAGCTTGGCGCTGATCGGCGTGCGTGCCTTGGCGCGGCGGTCCTGGCGGGCATAGCCGAAATAGGGGATCACGGCGGTGATGCGGCTGGCCGACGAGCGGCGCAGGGCATCGACCATGATCAGAAGTTCCATCAGGTTGTCATTGGCCGGGTTCGAGGTCGGCTGGATGATGTACATGTCCTCGCCGCGGACATTCTCGAACACCTCGACGAAGATCTCCTGATCGTTGAACCGCTCGACCCGCGCATCGACCAGGCTGATCGACATGCCGCGATGCATCGACATCCGGCGGGCGATCGACTTTGCCAGAGGCAGGTTCGCGTTGCCGGAAATCAGCTTCGGTTCGGTGATGGCGGGCATGGGGGGCTCCGATGGCAGCGGATTCGGTTGCGGCGGGGCATAGCACCCGCGCGCAGGAAGGCAAAGGGGAAGCGGTACCGGGGGCGTCGTCAGTTTCATGCGGACCTCTTCGGGACGCGCGACGCCGTCGGGAAGTCGGTCGGGCGGCCTTGCGCCACTGGCAAGATGCATTCAGCTCGCTTTGGCGCCGCCCCGAGGGCGCTTCGCCACAGACTGATCTCGGAGAAAAATGGTGCTGCAAGAGAGGATTGAACTCTCGACCTCTCCCTTACCAAGGGAGTGCTCTACCACTGAGCTACTGCAGCGCCGTTGGTGGCGGCGGAGATAGACGCAAAGTCCAAGGTCCGCAACCCCCTTTGCGCGGAAATCTGGTCCTCGTTGGCAATGGGGATCGGGGCCGCACTGGACCCGTCCCGCCCCTTGCGCTAAGGATCGGGCGATGCGCGGTCCAGGCTCACAGGCACCAGGGAACACACCCGGGAAGTCCGGTGCCAAAGGGCTGCGCGACGACCGGCTGAAGGCGGCGCTCAAGGCCAATATGGCGCGGCGCAAGGCGCAGGCCCGGGCGCGGACGGCGCAGGACGACGCCGGCGCGTCCGGGGATATGAAACAGCAAAACGACGCCGGAACCGGCGCGGACGAGTGAGGCGGGCAGATGGATTCGATTCTGGTCAAGGGCAATGGGCCGCTCAAGGGCACGATCCCGATCGCGGGGGCGAAGAACGCCTGCCTGACGCTGATGCCGGCGACGCTTTTGTCGGAAGAGCCGCTGACGCTGACCAATGCGCCACGGCTGTCGGACATCCGCACCATGACCCAGCTTCTGCAATCCCTGGGGGCCGAGGTCGCCAGCCTGCAGGACGGTCTGGTCCTGGCGCTGTCCAGCCATGACATCGCCAATCACAAGGCCGATTACGACATCGTCCGCAAGATGCGCGCCTCGATCCTGGTCCTTGGCCCGATGCTGGCGCGCGATGGCCATGCCGTCGTCTCGCTGCCCGGCGGCTGCGCCATCGGCGCGCGTCCGGTCGACCTGCATCTCAGGGCGCTCGAGGCGATGGGGGCCGAGCTGGACCTGCGCGATGGCTATGTCCATGCCAAGGCGCCGGGCGGGCGGCTGAAGGGCGCGGTCTTCGAATTTCCCTTCGTCTCGGTCGGGGCCACGGAAAACGCCTTGCTGGCCGCCACCCTGGCCAGGGGCACCACGGTGCTGAAAACCGCCGCGCGCGAGCCCGAGATCGTCGACCTGGCCCGCTGCCTGCGCAAGATGGGCGCGCAGATCGAGGGCGAGGGGACGGACACGATCACCATCCAGGGCGTCGACCGCCTGCATGGCGCGACCCATCCCGTCGTGACCGACCGGATCGAGCTGGGCACCTATATGCTGGTCCCCGCCATCGCGGGCGGCGAGGTCGAATGCCTGGGTGGCAGGATGGAACTGGTCGGGGCCTTTGCCGAAAAGCTGGATCAGGCGGGGGTCTCCGTTTCCGAGACGGAACGCGGGCTGAAAGTGTCGCGCAAGAACGGGCGGGTGAAAGCGGTCGATGTCGTGACCGAACCCTTCCCCGGCTTCCCGACCGACCTTCAGGCCCAGATGATGGCGCTGCTCTGCACCGCCGATGGCACATCGGTGCTGGAAGAGAAGATCTTCGAGAATCGCTTCATGCACGCGCCCGAACTGATGCGCATGGGGGCCAAGATCGACGTGCATGGCGGCCATGCCACGGTCACGGGCGTCGAAAAGCTGCGCGGCGCGCCGGTGATGGCGACCGATTTGCGGGCTTCGGTGTCGCTGATCCTGGCGGGGCTTGCGGCCGAGGGCGAGACGGTGGTCAGCCGGGTCTATCATCTGGATCGCGGCTATGAGCGGGTCGAAGAGAAACTTTCGGCCTGCGGGGCGAAGATTGAAAGGATTTCGGCCTGATGGCGGATGCGCGCTACGAGGATGGCGATGAAGGCCCGCTGCGGCTGATGGCGCAGGAGGCGGGCGATCTGCCCGTGCTCTCGGCTTTGTTGCAGGATGCGGTCCTGCCCGCCACCGAGATGCGCTGGGAGCCGAAGGGCCGCCGTTTCGCCGCCCTGGTCAACCGCTTCCGCTGGGAAGACCGCGATCAGGCCCGGAAACAGGGCCGGCCCTTCGAGCGCGTCCGCAGCCTTCTGTCGATCTCGGGCGTGATGGCGGTGAAAAGCCAGGGCATCGACCGCAGTGACAAGGACCAGATCCTGTCGATCCTCGCGCTGGACTGGGCAGAGGGGGCCGAAGGCGCGGGCATCCTGACGCTGGTTCTGGCGGGCGATGGCGCCGTGGCGCTGGAAGTAGAGGCGCTGGAGATCGCGCTGGAAGACGTGTCCAAACCCTATCTCGCACCCTCGCGCCACGTTCCCGATCACGGTGTCTGACAGGGCGGGGGCGGCCGTCAAGCCGGCGCCCTGCCGCATTGCCGCCGCTTTACCCCGCCGCGTCGCCGCGCTATCGGGGCGCGGTCCAGGAAGGGAAGACCCGCGATGCCACATGTCCTGTCCACACGCGATTCCAGTTTCGAAGCCGATTTCACCGCCCTGCTGGGGATGAAGCGCGAAGAGGCCGAGGATGTCGATGCCGCCGTGGCCGCGATCATCGCCGATGTCCGGGCGCGCGGCGATGCGGCGGTGATTGACCTGACCGCGCGTTTCGACCGGCTGGAGCTGACACCCGAAACACTTGCCTTCTCGCCTGCGGAAATCGCCGCCGAAGTAGCCAAGGTGCCGACGGCGGAACGCGCCGCGCTGGAATTGGCCGCGGATCGCATCCGCGCCTATCACAGCCGCCAGAAGCCGCAGGACGAAAGCTGGACCGATGCCGCAGGCGCGACGCTGGGCTGGCGTTGGACACCGGTTTCCGCGGCAGGGCTTTACGTGCCCGGTGGCACGGCGTCCTATCCGTCTTCGGTGCTGATGAACGCCATTCCGGCCAAGGTCGCCGGGGTCGGGCGGCTGGTCATCGCCTGCCCGACGCCGGGTGGGGCGGTCAATCCGCTGGTTCTGCTGGCGGCGCAATTGGCGGGCGTTGATGTGATTTACCGCATCGGTGGGGCGCAGGCGATTGCCGCGCTGGCCTATGGCACCCAGACCATCGCGCCGGTCGACAAGATCACCGGGCCGGGCAATGCCTTTGTCGCCGCCGCGAAGCGCCGGGTTTTTGGCCGTGTGGGCATCGACATGATCGCGGGGCCGTCAGAGATCCTTGTCATCGCCACCGGCGATCAGGACCCGGATTGGGTGGCGCTGGACCTGCTGAGCCAGGCCGAGCATGACGAAAGCGCGCAGTCGATCCTGATCACGCCCGATGCCGCCTTTGGCGCCGCCGTCGCGACGGCGGTCGAAAAGCGGCTGGCCGACCTGCCGCGCCGCGCCATCGCGGCGGCAAGCTGGGCGCAGAACGGCGCCGTGATCACCGTGCGCGATCTGGACGAGGCGGCGGTGCTGTCGAACCGCATCGCGCCGGAACATCTGGAAATCCTGACGCCCGATCCCGAAGCGGTGGCGGCGAAATGCAGCCATGCCGGTGCGATCTTCCTGGGCGCCTTCACGCCGGAAGCCATCGGCGATTATGTTGGCGGGCCGAACCATGTTCTGCCCACGGCACGTTCGGCGCGGTTTTCCTCGGGTCTCAACGTGCTGGATTTCATGAAGCGCACCACAATGGCGCGGATGACGCCCGAGGCGCTCAAGGCCATCGGCCCCGCCGCCGAGACCCTGGCCAAGTCCGAAGGCTTGCAGGCGCATGGCCTTTCGGTCCGCGCAAGGCTGGATCGGCTGAACCTCTAGCCGCGCTTCCATCGGCGGGGCTTGCGTCATCCTCCTTGATCGACGGGCCACTGTCGGGCAAGAGGGCAGGGCGCGTGACGAACGAAGGCCCCCATGACCAACCGCATCTGCCATATCGAGATCGACGAGAAGGGGCTGGTGCGTCCGACGCCCGAGATCGAACAGGAACGCCGCGTGGCGATCTTTGATCTTCTTGAAGAGAACAGCTTCGGCCTGCCGCATCGCCCTGAACGCCCGGTGCCACCCGGGCCTTACCGGCTGCATCTGGCGATCCGCGAAAACCGGCTGGTCTTCAGCATCGCGGCCGAGGATGAAAATCCGGTCGGGGAATTCCACCTCAGCCTCGGGCCGTTCCGCCAGGTGGTGAAGGATTACTTCCAGATCTGCGAAAGCTATTTCGAGGCCGTGAAACGCCTGCCGCCCAGCCAGATCGAGGCGATCGACATGGCGCGGCGCGGCATCCACAACGAAGGGGCAAGGGTGTTGCAGGAACGGCTGGAGGGCAAGGCCGAGGTCGATACCGACACGGCACGCCGACTGTTTACCCTCATCTGCGTGTTGCACTGGGGGTAAGATTGGGGTCCTTCCCGCAATCCGTTCTCTTCTGTTGCGATCATAACGCCGTGCGCTCGCCCATGGCCGAGGCATTGATGAAAAGCTTCTACGGCCATTCCGTCTATGTTCAGTCGGCCGGGGTGAAGAATGACATGGAGGTGGACGGTTTTTCAGTCGCCGTCTGCCGCGAGATCGGGCTGGAAATCTCGCGCCACCGTTCGCGCTCTTTCGAAGAGATGCAGGAATGGGGCGACGATCTGGGCCAGTTCGACCTGATCATCGCGCTGTCACCCGCCAGCCAGCGCCAGGCGCTGGAACTGACGCGCTTCCACCATCTTGAAGTCGAATACTGGCCGATCCTCGACCCGACCGGGCTGGGCGAGACGCGCGAGGCCAAGCTCGCCGCCTATCGCCAGGCGCGCGACCAGATCCGCAGCCGCATGCTGGAACGCTTTGGCCCGCCCACCGCGAAGACCGAAAAGACCTAGCCGGGGCAGAAGGGCCCAAAGCCGGTATGGGCCAAGGCCGCCATGGCCACCTCTGCCCGCCCGGGGCGCGGCGGGGCGGGCCTGCTTCTGCGCGTCCTGAAGCACGGGCCAGAGCGCCATGCGGCAGGTGGCAACCAGAAAAGGAAAGGGCGCGGGCGCCCTCTGGCCCCCGCGCCCTCTGTTGCACCGTTTGCGGCGCTTACTGGATCTGCTGGCCGTTCACGAAGATCTGGAAGCCTTCCTTGGCCTCGATCGTGGTGGTCAGGCTGTCGGGTTCGGCGCCCGGCTTCATGAAGGCGCCCATCATCATCCGCGCGCCCATCGCGTCATCCTCGGTCAGAAGGCCGGTCTTGATCAGCCCGTCGATCAGCGCATTCGCGCCGGTCACAGCGACGTCGGCCTTGCCCAGCGGCATCGGCATTCCCATCGAATTGTCGAAGGTGAAGGCGCCATTGGCGTTCAGCGCCGCCCCCGCGACTTTCAGCGCGATGGTGGTGATGTCCAGGTTGTCCGGCGCCGGCATCGGCGGGGTCTGGCCGGTTTCCTCGGCGGCCATCAGGGCGGGCAGATCGATGGCGGTCTTGCCCGAAACGTCGATGGCCAGGTCCAGCGGTTCACGCTTCAGCGCGGCGCCGGGGTCGAACATGCCCCAGACAGCTTCGTTCAGGGTGAATTGCGACAGGCTCAGCTTGAGATGGTAGTCCGCGGGCGTGGCCGCCACGACGGGCAGAAGGAAATCCATCACCACCGGCCCGATGTTCACCTCGACCGGGGCCGGGATCGCGCTGCTGGTGATGTTCATCGTCATGCCGGGCGCATCACTGACGATCGAGAAGGCGGTATTGTCAAAGGACAGCGCCGCCGTGCCGCCCTGGGCGGTCATGTCGAACTGCATCGGGAAGAATTCGTCTTCCTGGGTGACCGAGCCAGTCGATCCGCCCTGCTTGGTCGTCAGCTTGAGGGCAAGACCATCGGCCAGCGCCTTGGCGAAATCGCCCGGGCCCTGGATCGCGGTCAGGGCCATCGTGGCCGGAAGGGTCAGTGTGCCCGAAAGCGCGATATCCGTGGTCTCGCTTTTCTGGACCTGCTTCTGCTTCAGGTTCGGATCGTCCGAAGTGATGTCATAGCCGAACTTGGTCGCGTTCAGCACCAGGTCGAAAGCGCGGTTGGTGCCGGGCGTGTCGGAATAGCTGCCGTTCAGCCCCTCGAAGCTTGCGTCGATCAGGCTCGTCACCCGCTGGGCCGGGGTGTTGGGATCGAAGCTGTAGCCTTCGAAGCTGGCGTCGATGGTGGCTTTCAGGCTGTCGGCACTGTAGTCATAGACCAGCGCGCCGCCCTCGCCCTCATGCGCGGTGATCACAAGCCCTTCATGGACAAGATCGAACTTGCCACCGCCGTCGGCCGATCCGTCAAGGCCGATGGCCGCGCCGGGGGTGATCACGACCGAGCCATCGGCCTGTTCGGCCAGCGTCATGTCCGAGATCTTGATGGCGTTCTGTTCGCCGGGGGGCGCGATCGAGACGCCGTTCAGCGTGAGAACGCCGCCGGAATTGGATTCAGTGGCAGCGGAAACCTGAAGGCCGACAAGCCCCGCGCCATCCTTCCAAGATTGCCAGACCTGATCGGCGGTCAATGCGGCATGGGCGGTACCGGACAACAGCAGGACAAGGGCAGGCGCAGCCGTAAAATGCGTGAATCGAAACATGGGTCCGTCTCCTGGCGGTCTTTTGATTTTCGCCGGATAACAAAGCCTGTTTGTGCTGCAACCGCAAGCAGGGGATTCATCACTGTCGGCGGAGCAGAGCGTGAGAAACTTGCAGCGCAAGGAAAAGTGATGAGCGGAAAAGCGCTTGTAGAGCAGAGGGATAGTCAAGAGTTGATTGAACTGCCAGCGCCCTGGCCCTGGCGCGTGACGCTGGGGGCGCGGGGGTCTGGCGGTCCGGCGGATCTGGTGATCGCCTGCGCCTCGATCGGCCATGATCCGACCCGGCCGCCCGTGCCGGAATTCCTGCGTCACGCCATGGCGGGGGGAAGGCGGGCGATCTTCATCACCGATGAAAGCCGAAGTTGGGGGCAGGCGCCAGGTCTGGCCGGGGCGCTGCCAACGGCCATGGCCGAAGTGCGGCGGTCGGGGCCGCTGGGCCGGGTTCTGGTGCTGGGCCAGTCGATGGGGGCGGTGATGGCGCTGAAAGCGGCGGCGCTGGTGGGGGCCGATGCCGTTCTGGCCTTTGGTCCGCAAAGCGGTCTTGGCGCTTTGGCGCCGCCGGGCGAGGGGCGCTGGCAGCCCTGGGCGGGGCGCTTGCAGGACGAAAGGGTGGCGCTGCCCGAAGGCATCGCCGTCACGCTGTTCCACGGGCTGCGGGATGACACGGCCCAGGCGCGCGGCTTTGCACAGCGCAAGGGCGTGGATCACCTGCTGTTCCCCGATCAGGACCATTCCGGCCTTTGCCCGCATCTGAAAACGCGCGGCGCGCTGGGCGGGCTGATCGAGGCGGCGCTGGCGGGCGACCGGCGGCGCCTGTTGCGCATCGCGGCTGCGGCCGGGGGCACCCGGCGCGACAGGCTGTGGCGCGATCAGGACCCGCGATAGGTGGAATAGGCGAAGGGCGAGATCAGCAGCGGCACATGATAATGCTGCCCGGCATCGGGAATGCCGAAACGGATCGGGATCTCGTCCAGAAACAGCGTGCCCTCGGCAGGGGATTGGCCAGAGCCGCGCAGATAGGCCCCGGCGCAGAAGACCAGCTCATAGCTGCCTTCGGTCAGCGTCTCGCCCGACAGCATTGGCGCATCGGTGCGGCCATCGCCATTGGTCACCGCCTCGGCGATCTTGCGGTGGCTTTGCCCGGAGATCCGGTAGAGCATGATCTTCACCCCCGCCGCAGGCTTCCCCCGCGCGGTATCCAGAACATGGGTCGTCAGCCTGCCGCCAGCCATTGCAATCTCCCGTCGTTTTGCAGCCATCTGACCATGATTTTCACGCCAGTGCCATTCTGCCGCGCCGCGACAGGTCTTTCAGTCATATTTTGAAAACGCGCCGCGATTTTCGGCCCTAAGGTGAAGATGATACAAAGGAGTGCCCAAGGCATGAACCGTTATCCCCGCGACTTCCGCGGCCATGGCCCGAACCCGCCCGATGCGCGCTGGCCGGGCGGCGCGAAGATCGCGATCTCGCTGGTGCTGAATTACGAAGAGGGCGGCGAGAACAATATCCTGCATGGCGATGGTCAGTCGGAAGCCTTCCTGTCGGACATCGCGGGGGCGGCACCCTGGCCGGGGATGCGGCACTGGAACATGGAGTCGATCTACGACTATGGCGCGCGGGCCGGGTTCTGGCGGCTGCACCGGCTGTTCGCCGAAAAGGGTGTGCCAGTCACCATCTATGGCGTGACCACGGCCTTGGCGCGCAACCCCGAACAGGTGGCGGCGATGAGGGAGGCGGGCTGGGAAATCGCCAGCCATGGGCTGAAATGGGTCGATCACCGCGACATGCCGGTCGAGGAAGAGGCCCGGCAGATCATGGAGAGCTTCCGTCTGCATGAGGAAGTGGTCGGCACGCCGCCGCAGGGCTGGTACACCGGGCGCTGTTCGATGAACACGGTGCGGCTGACCGCCGAGACGCAAAGGTTGGCCTGGATTTCCGACACTTATGACGACGACCTGCCCTATTGGCTGGAGGCGGGCGATCATGACCAGCTTGTCATTCCCTATACGCTCGAAGCCAATGACATGCGCTTCGCCACCGCGCCGGGCTATATCGAGGGCGAGCAGTTCTTTACCTATCTGAAGGACACGTTCGACACGCTTTATGCCGAGGGGCAGGCGGGCCGGGCCAAGATGTTCTCGGTCGGCTTGCACAACCGGCTGATCGGGCGGCCCGGCAAGGTGGCGGGGCTGCGGCGGTTCCTGGACTATGCGCTGGACCACGACGGCGTGTGGTTCGCGCGGCGGATCGACATTGCCCGCCACTGGGCCGCGACGCATCCGCACCACCGGATCGAACGGCCCAGCCAGATGACGCAGGAGCGGTTTGTCGAACGCTTCGGTGGCATCTTCGAACATTCCCCCTGGATCGCCGAGGGCGCCTGGGAGCTGGAGCTGGGCCCGGCGCATGACAGCGCGGTCGGCTTGCACAATGCGCTGGCGCGGGTCTTCCGCAGCGCCAGCCCCGAGGCGCGGCTGGGCGTTCTGACGGCCCATCCCGATCTGGCGGGCAAACTGGCGCAGGCCAAGCGGCTGACGGCGGATTCGACGGCGGAACAGGCCAGCGCGGCGCTGGACGTGCTGACCGATGCCGAACGCGCCCGGTTCGAGGGGCTGAATGCCGACTATGTCGCCAAGCACGGTTTCCCCTTCATCATCGCCGTTCGCGACAACACCAAGGACACGATCCTGGCCGCCTTCGCGGCGCGGATCGCCAATGACACCGAGACAGAGTTTGCCACTGCCTGCGCGCAGGTGGAACGGATCGCGCTTCTGCGCCTGAAGGATCAATTGCCATGACCTCCTACCACCAGGTTCCGGGTGGTCTGCCGCCGCAGACCAGCCTGATGACCGGCCGCGCCGTCTTTACCGAGGCCTATGCCTTCATCCCCAAGGGCTGTTTTTCGGACATCGTGACAAGCTGCCTGCCGGGCTGGTCGCGCACCCGCCTCTGGCTGATCGCAAGGCCGATGAGCGGCTTTTCCGAAACCTTCAGCCAATATGTCATGGAAGTGCAGCCGGGCGGCGGGTCGGACGCGCCGGACGCGGATGCCGGGGCGGAACACTGGCTGTTCTTCACCGGCGGTCTGGCCACGCTGACGGTGGACGGGCAGGGCACCGAGATGGAGGCGGGGTCATACGCCTATATCCCGCCAGGCGCGCATTGGACGCTTTGGGCCGAGGGCAATGGCCCGGCGCGCTTTCATTGGCTGCGCAAACTGTATGAACCCGCCCCGGGCGTGGCGATGCCGGAACATTTCACGGTGAACGAACGCGATGTGGCGGTCCGTTTCATGCCCGATACCGCAGAACGCTGGGGCACGACGCGCTTTGTCGACCCCGAGGATGTCCGCCACGACGCCCATGTGAACATCGTCACCTTCCAGCCTGGCGGCGTGATCCCGTTCGAGGAGACGCATGTCATGGAGCACGGGTTGTATGTGCTTGAGGGCAAGGCGGTCTACAAGCTGAACAAGGATTGGGTCGAGGTCGAGGCGGGCGATTTCATGTGGCTGCGCGCCTATTGCCCCCAGGCCTGCTATGCCGCCGGTCCGGGGCGGTTCCGCTATCTGCTTTACAAGGATGTGAACCGCCATGCCCGGCTGCGCGGGCCGTGGCTGGGGCGGTAGCGGCGAGATGCGCCTGATCCGAACCGAGCCGCTGACGGCCGAGGCCTTTGCCCCCTTCGGGCAGGTGCTTGAGGGGACGGGCGACTTCCGCCTGATCAATGCGGGTCTGTGCCGGCGCCACCATGACCGCGCCGTGCTGGATTTCGGGCCGGAAGGCCGGGCCGGGATTTCGATCTTCAAGGCCGAAGCGCGCGCGCTGCCCTATGAGTTCGACCTGATCGAGCGCCATCCCGAAGGCTCGCAGGCGTTCATCCCGATGGGGGACGCGCCCTTCCTTGTCATCGTCGCTGCGGACCCGCAGACCGACCCGCGCGCCTTCCTTACAAACGGCGCCCAGGGCATCAATCTGGCCCGCGGCACCTGGCATGGCGTCTTGACGCCCCTTGCCGCGCCCGGCCTGTTTGCGGTGGTGGACCGCATCGGCGCCACGCCCAATCTGGAAGAACACCGCTACGCGGAAGCCTGGCGGGTGATCCGGGGCTGACGCCCGGACAAGAAGACCGGAGCGCGCCCGGGGGCGGCCCCGCATCCGGCATTGAACAAGAACGCCCCCGGGAAAGGGATGGATATGACAACGGATGTGCATCCGGTGGACGAGGTACTCGCGCCGCCGAAACTGTTCACGCTGGGCCTTCAGCATGTGCTGGTGATGTATGCGGGCGCGGTGGCCGTGCCCCTGATCATCGGGCGGGCGCTGAAGCTGGACCCGGCCGATGTGGCCTTTCTGATCTCGGCCGACCTGTTCGTCTGCGGCATCGCGACGCTGATCCAGTCGCTGGGCGTGACGCAATGGTTCGGGATCAAGCTGCCGGTGATGATGGGCGTGACCTTCGCCGCCGTGGGGCCGATGCTGGCGATGGCGGGCGCGAACCCCGGGCCGGAAGGCGCAAGGGCGATCTTTGGCGCGATCATCGCCGCGGGGGTGATCTCGATCCTGATCGCGCCCTTGGTCAGCCGGATGCTGCGCTTCTTCCCGCCGGTGGTGACCGGCACGATCATCCTTGTGATCGGGGTCAGCCTGATGCGGATCGGGATCAACTGGATCTTCGGCAATCCCGTCGGTCCGACCGCGCCCTCGATTGTCGATCCTGCATATACCGAATGGCTGAAGGCGGTGAATGACGGGGTGGCCGCCGGAACCTTGACTGGCCTGCCGCCGGTGCCCGAAAAGCTGGCCATCGCCGCCTCGGTGCCGAACCCGGCCTATGCGCCCCTGGGCAATATCCTGGTCTCGGCCATCGTGCTGTGTTCCATTCTGGCCATCGCCAAGTTCGGGCGCGGCTTCGTCGCCAATATCTCGGTCCTCCTGGGCATCGTGATCGGCGCGCTGATTGCCATCGCCATGGGCACGATGACCTTCGGCAAGGTGGCGGATGCGGCCTGGTTCGGGCTGATCACGCCCTTCCATTTCGGCACGCCGACCTTTGCGCTGGTGCCGGTGATCACCATGGTTCTTGTGATGATCGTGGTGATGATCGAATCGACCGGCATGTTCCTGGCGCTGGGCGAGATGACGGGCCGGAAGGTGGATCAGCCGATGTTGTCGGCGGGGCTGCGCACCGATGGCATCGGCACGCTGATCGGCGGCATATTCAACACTTTTCCCTATACGTCCTTCAGCCAGAATGTCGGGCTGGTCGGCGTGACCGGGATCAAAAGCCGCTTCGTCTGCGTGGCGGGTGGCGCGATCCTGATCGTGCTGGGGCTGGTGCCCAAGATCGGCGCATTGGTGGAATCGATCCCGACCATGGTTCTGGGTGGGGCGGGGCTGGTGATGTTCGGCATGGTGGCCGCGACCGGCATTCGAATTCTTTCCGGTGTCAACTTCGCCACCAACCGCAACAACCTGTTCATCGTCGCGGTGTCCTTGGGGATGGGGATGATCCCGCTGATCGCACCGAACTTCAAGCAGTGGATCTGGCACGACATCCACCCGCTGATCGAGTCGGGCATCCTGCTGGCCTCGATCACGGCGGTCGCTCTGAACGCCTTCTTCAACGGCGCGGCCGAGGACCGGGCGGCGATCACAGCCGCGGCGGCTTCGGCGGATCACTGAACGCAAAAGGCCCCGCATTGGCGGGGCCTTTCCTTATCCGGCAGATGCGGCGGGCTTAGGCCAGCTGCAGATTGATCGCCGATTCGCGGCCATCGCGGCCACGCTCGACCTCGAAGGTCACCTTCTGGCCATCGGCCAGTTCACGGATGCCCGAGCGTTCCATCGCCGAGATATGCACGAAGACATCCTTCGAGCTGCCTTCCGGCGCGATGAAGCCGAAACCCTTGGTGCTGTTGAACCATTTCACGGTGCCATTGGCCATCGTGTCTACTCCTGTCTTTCACCACCCGCGGAATGCGATGGCCCGGCTTCGTCACGAGAAAGATCGAGAACTGAAGCCGCAAGGAGACAGGATTTCGATGATCGAGTGGTGTCGCCCCTATCCCATGCGACTTTTTCGGCTGGAAAGTCAATTAATTCGTTCAGCCGCATTTGGAATGGCCGCAATCAGTGCAGGTCATGCAGCCTTCCTTCATCACCATCGCATAGGCGCCGCAATTCGGGCAGGCGGGGCCGCGCGGGGACTCTCCCACCGCCATGACGGCGGCCTTGGGATCGGATTTCAGACCCAGCCCCTCGCCCGCGATGAAGCCGATGTCGATCAGGTGGCGTTCGATCACCCCGCCGATGGCGGCAAGGATCGAAGGCACGTATTTGCCCTGCATCCAGGCGCCGCCGCGCGGATCGAAGACGGCCTTCAGCTCCTCGACGACGAAGGAGATGTCGCCGCCGCGCCGGAAGACCGCGGAAATCATCCGGGTCAGCGCCACCGTCCAGGCGAAATGCTCCATGTTCTTCGAATTGATGAAGACCTCGAAGGGGCGGCGGTGGCCCGCAATGACGATGTCATTGATGGTGATGTAAAGCGCGTGTTCGCTGCCCGGCCATTTGATCTTGTAGGTCTGGCCTTCCAGCGCGGCGGGTCTGTCCAGCGGGTCCGACAGATAGACCACCTCGGCCCCGTCGCTGGTCTGGCGGACGGTGGCGGGGGCTTCGGCCGGGGTCTTGTCGGACGCTTCGGCCACGGTCAGGACCGAGCCGGTCACGTCATTCGGTCGATAGGTGGTGCAGCCCTTGCAGCCCTGATCCCAGGCGGCCATGTAGACCTCCTTGAAATCGTCAAAGCTGATGTCGGCGGGGCAGTTGATGGTCTTGGAGATCGAGCTGTCGACCCATTTCTGCGCGGCGGCCTGCATCTTGACATGGTCAAGCGGCGGCAGGGTCTGGGCGTTGACGAAATAGTCCGGCAGGGGCGCGTCTCCTTTCGTCTCGCGCCACAGGCGGACGGCGTAATCGACCACTTCCTCTTCGGTGCGGCTGCCATCCTTTTGCAGGACCTTGCGGGTATAGGCATAGGCGAAGACCGGCTCGATTCCGCTGGAAACATTGCCCGCGTAAAGCGAGATCGTCCCGGTCGGCGCGACCGAAGTCAGCAGCGCGTTGCGGATGCCATGCTGCGCGATGGCGGCGCGGACATCGGCATCCATCCGCTGCATGTTACCGCTGGCAAGAAAACCTTCGGCCTCGAACAGCGGGAAAGCCCCCTTCTCGCGCGCCAGATCGACACTGGCAAGATAGGCCGAGCGCGCAATGGCGTGCATCCACTGGTCGGTCAGGGCCACGGCCTCGTCGCTGCCATAGCGCGCGCCCAGCATCAAAAGCGCATCGGCAAGTCCGGTGACGCCCAGCCCGATCCGCCGCTTGGCCGCCGCCTCCTGCGCCTGCTGGGGCAGGGGGAAGCGGCTGGCATCGACGACATTGTCCATCATCCGCACCGCGATGCGGACCAGACGGTCGAGCGCCGCCGCATCCATCTGCGCCTTGGCGGTGAAGGCGCCGGTGACCAGCGTCGGCAGGTTGATCGAACCCAGAAGGCAGGCGCCATAGGGCGGCAGGGGCTGTTCGCCGCAGGGATTGGTGGCGGCGATCGTCTCGGCATAGCCCAGGTTGTTGGCGGCGTTGATCCGGTCGATGAAGATCACGCCGGGCTCGGCGAAATCATAGGTCGAGCGCATGATCCGGTTCCAAAGATCACGCGCGTTCAGCGTCTTGTAGACCTTGCCGTCGAATTGCAGCTCCCACGGGCCATCGGCCTTGACGGCGGCCATGAAGGCATCGGTTACCAGCACCGAAAGGTTGAACATGCGCAGCCGGGCCGGGTCTTTCTTGGCCTCGATGAAGGCTTCGACATCGGGGTGGTCGCAGCGCATCGTCGCCATCATCGCGCCCCGGCGCGATCCGGCCGACATGATGGTGCGGCACATGGCATCCCAGACATCCATGAAGGACAAGGGCCCCGAGGCATCGGCGGCCACCCCCTTCACCTCGGCCCCGCGCGGGCGGATGGTCGAAAAGTCGTAACCGATGCCGCCGCCCTGCTGCATGGTCAGCGCGGCCTCTTTCAGCGCGTCGAAAATGCCGGGCATCGTGTCGGGGATCGTGCCCATCACGAAGCAGTTGAACAGCGTGACCGAGCGCCCCGTGCCCGCACCTGCGGTGATGCGGCCTGCGGGCAGGAACTTGAAATCCTCAAGGGCGGCGTAGAATTCGCCTTCCCATTTCGCGGGTTCGGCCTCGGTTGCCGCCAGTGCGCGGGCGATGCGGCGCCAGCTGTCCTCGACCGTGGCGTCGATCGGCGTGCCGTCCGCCTGCCTGAAGCGATACTTCATGTCCCAGATGGATTCGGCGATGGGGGCATGGAATCGCGACATGGGGCGATTTTTCCTTGATCTGGTGGGCGCTGAGGCGGAAGCCGCAGGATATATCCCGGGCGCGACCGGGTCAATCAAGCCGGTCTTGCTGCGGCGGTGGCAGGGCCTATGCTTGGCGCCATGGGATTCGTCAACCTTCTGAAGCTGTGCGTCGGGGCCGATTCGGTCGAGGATCTGACCGACTGGCAGGAAAGCCAGCGCGGCCGCTGGCCCGCGGGAAGGGCCATGCATGTCACCCGGATGTGGCCCAAACGCGAGGCCGAGGTTCTGGGCGGCGGCTCGCTTTACTGGGTGATCAAGGGGGTTGTCCTGTGCCGCCAGCGCCTGATGGGGCTTGAGGAAATGCGCGGCGATGATGGCATATTGCGCTGCGGGCTGGTGCTCGATGCCGAGGTGATCCGCACCGAAGCCGCGCCACGCCGCCCCTTCCAGGGCTGGCGCTACCTCAACCCGGAAGACAGCCCGCGCGACCTGCCGAAAGGCCGCGCCGCCGATGACGCGCTGCCCCCGGAACTGGCCCAGGCCCTGGCCGAGATCGGGCTGCGCTGACCGCGCCGCGCAACGGCGGCGAGCTGCGCAGAGTTTTCCCCTTGCCCCCCCGTCGCTTCCCCAATAAACGGGCAGGCGGAGTGGTGGCCGAGTGGTCGAAGGCACACCCCTGCTAAGGGTGCAGGCGGGGAACCGTCTCGAGGGTTCGAATCCCTTCCACTCCGCCATAACATATTGATATTAGATGATTTTTCGGTTTCCGCCGATATTCTCCCGTGTTTCCGGGGGTTAGGCGTGCTGTTCTTGGACGGAGACGCTCCACCTCCCAGATCGGCGTTGTTGCAGAACTCTAACTGTTGAGGATTCACAACGTGAATCCGTGGGGTTAGACGGGCTGCATGAGCAAGCCATCCCCCGCCCGCTACCGCACGACGAACTGGTCCAGCTACACGGCTTCGC
>JAYRZG010000005.1:0-279298 GCA_041916535.1 Fuscovulum sp.
CCACAAACAGTGAAGCTGACACTCACATCATCGGACCGAAACCCTAGTGAGCCGATATGCAAAACGATCGTCGCCGAAACGACCAAACCGCCCGCATATCCCTTCTTCATCATCAATGTCAAAGAGCGATCTTTCAGACAAAAAATTGTTGATCCGCCGGTTACCCAGCGTATCCACGCTTGCCTTGTCTTCAGATTTTCCAGTCAGTCCTGGCTGCATTCGCCGCCGCTTCCTTCCGTCACCGTCGCCGTTCCGCTTCGGTGAGGCGGTATTTACGGAGGACGTCCGGGACCCGCAAGAGGAAAAAAGCACGGGGGTGCGATTTTTTTCCAAAAAGTCGGAAACCTTCATGAAAACGAGAGGTTGGCGTAATCTACTGAAGGTCTGGGCCGCTTTCGGGGCAAGAAAGTTTCGCCCCTGGCCGCCTTAGCCGACGACTCGGGGGGATTGCGGCGCAAGCTGGCCGCGACGGCGCAGGTTCCGGGCCAGGCGCAGCCCCAGAAGCAAGCCGGCAAGCGCGATGTAGATCAGAACCTCGCCCGTCCAGACCTTGAGCAGGAGGGCGAAATGCAGGACTGCCAGGGCCAGCGCGGCATAGGCCAGCCGGTGCAGCCGCTGCCAATTCCGCCCCATCCGTCGGATCGCCGCCCGGGTGGAGGTGAGCGCCAGCGGCAAAAGTGCCAGCAGGCCCAGCATCCCGGCTATTATATAGGGACGCTTCACCAGATCCTCGGCGGCCTGGCCGAAGCGCAGCCCCATATCCAGCCAAAGCCAGGCCACCAGATGCAGCACGGCATAGCAGAAGGACAGCAGTCCAAGGGGGCGGCGGTGCTTGATCAGGTTCAGCCCGATCCAGCGCAGGGGTGTGATCGCCAGCGAGGCCAGAAGGAATCGCAGGGCCCAGAGGCCAAGGTCATGCTCGATGGCCTTGACCGGGTCGGGGCCAAGACCGTTAGCCAATGTTCCCCAGACCAGAAGGGCCAGGGGAATCGCGCCCAGGGCCCAGACCGCCGCTTCCGGCAGGCGGCGACCCCATGCATTCAACCGCTCCATCAATAGTCCTTCGCCAGATCCTGGCCAGCATAAAGGCTGGCGACCTGATCGCCATAGCCGTTGAACTTGACCGTATCGACGCGCCCGCCGAACAGCCCCGCGCCGACGCGCCGTTCCGAGGCCTGGCTCCAGCGCGGGTGATCCACTTCGGGGTTCACATTGGCATAGAATCCGTATTCGCCGGGCTGCAGCATGTTCCAGGTGGTTTGCGGCATCTCGGCCACCAGCGAGATGCGGACAATCGACTTGATCGACTTGAAGCCGTATTTCCACGGCACGACCAGCCGGATCGGCGCGCCATTCTGTTTGGGCATCGGATCGCCATAAAGACCGGTCGCCAGAATCGTCAGAGGATTCATCGCCTCGTCCAGGCGCAGCCCCTCGCGATAGGGCCAGTCGATCCAGCCCGAGGTCTGGCCGGGCATCTCTTCGGGGCGCAGCAGGGTTTCGAAGGCGACGTATTTCGCCGAGGGCTGCACGCCGATGGTGTTCAACAGGCCTGCCAGTTCGAAGCCGATCCAGGGAATCACCATCGACCAGGCCTCGACGCAGCGGAAGCGGTAGATGCGCTCCTCCAGCGGCCGGCCCTTGACCAGATCGGCCAGGTCATAGGTTCCGGGCCGGTCGACCAGCCCGTCGACCTTGACCGACCAGGGATCGGTGGTCAGCGATCCGGCATTGGCGGCAGGGTCGCCTTTGCCGGTGCCGAATTCATAATAGTTGTTGTAGCCGGTGATGGTCTCGAAGGTGTCCGGCGCTTCTTCTGTCGAGAACTTGCTGGGCGCGGCCTCGATCTTGGCCAGGGCCGGGCGGGCCAAGGCGCCAGCGGCCAGGGCCGCCCCGGCGGCGAATATCTGGCGGCGATTCAGGAAAGCGGCGCGCGGGGTGACATCAGACCAGCGCAGGTCAGACTTGAAGGCTTTGGGCATCGCGGGGCCTCGCTTGGCATGTGGCATCCTACGATACTACGAGGCGGCAGGCGGTTTCGTTGCACCGGCTCACGCATCTGTGCGCTTTTTCTTGTACCCTGAAATGAAAAGGGGGCCTTCCGGCCCCCTTTCCCTCAATGCACCACCGAATGTTCCGGCCGTTCGCGACGGCTCGCGATCACCCGGTCGCCGACGATCAGGCCCTCCGGCCCGGCCGTCACAGCCACCTCGGAGCCGTCGAGGATGTCGCCCGCCAGGATCATCTCGGCCAGCGGGTCCTGCAACTGGCGCTGGATCACCCGCTTCAGCGGCCGCGCGCCGAAGACCGGATCATAGCCTTCATCGGCCAGCCAGGTCTTCGCGGCCGCATCCAGCGACAGCGTGATCTTGCGGCTGGCAAGGCGCTGTTCCAGACGGCGAAGCTGGATCTCGACGATGCCCGACATATCCGCCCGGTTCAGCCGGTCGAAGATGATCTGCTCGTCCAGACGGTTCAGGAATTCGGGGCGGAAATGGGACCGCACCGCTTCCATCACCTCGCGCTTGGCCGCGGTGGCATCGGCGCCATCCGGCAGTTCCGAAAGCGCCCTTGCGCCAAGGTTGGAGGTCAGGATGATCAGCGTCTGCTTGAAATCCACGACCCGGCCCTGACCGTCGGTCAGACGGCCATCGTCCAGAACCTGCAGCAGGACGTTGAACACATCCGGATGCGCCTTTTCCACCTCGTCGAACAACACGACCTGATAGGGCCGCCGCCGCACCGCCTCAGTCAGCACGCCACCTTCGTCATAGCCGACATAGCCGGGCGGCGCGCCGATCAGACGGGCGACCGAGTGCTTCTCCATGAACTCGCTCATGTCGATGCGGACCATCGCCTGATCGTCGTCAAACAGGTATTCGGCCAAGGCCTTGGTCAGTTCGGTCTTGCCGACGCCGGTCGGGCCAAGGAACAGGAAGCTGCCCAGTGGCTTGTTCTCGTCCGAAAGGCCCGCCCGCGACCGGCGGACGGCGCGGCTGACCGCCTCGACCGCCTGTTTCTGACCGATGACGCGGCGGCCAAGCTCATCCTCCATGCGAAGAAGCTTGTCCTTCTCGCCTTCCAGCATCTTGGTCGTCGGAATGCCGGTCCAGCGTTCCACCACTTCGGCGATCTGCTCGGGGCGCACCGCTTCCGAGACCATCTGGCCTTCACGACCCTCGGCCTCGCCCAGCTTTTTCTCAAGCTCGGGGATGCGTCCGTATTGCAGCTCGCCCGCCTTGGCGAAATTACCCTCGCGCTTGGCCTGGTCCAGTTCGGCCCGGGCCTTCTCAAGCTGTTCCTTCAGCTCGCGGGCCACTTCAAGGCTGTCGCGTTCCGCCTGCCAGCGCGCCGTCATCTCGGCCGAGCGTTCCTTGAGATCGGCCAGTTCCTTCTCGATCTTCTCGAGCCGGTCCTTCGAGGCCGCGTCATCCTCTTTCTTCAGCGCCTCGGATTCGATCTGCATCTGAAGGATCTGGCGGTCCAGCGCATCCAATTCCTCGGGCTTGGAATCCACCTCCATCCGCAACCGGCTGGCAGCTTCGTCGACAAGGTCGATGGCCTTGTCGGGCAGGAAACGGTCGGTGATGTAGCGATGCGACAGCGTGGCCGCCGCGACCAGGGCCGAGTCGCTGATCTTCACCCCATGATGAAGCTCGTACTTCTCCTTGATGCCGCGCAGGATGCTGATCGTGTCCTCGACCGTCGGCTCCTGCACCAGAACGGGCTGGAAGCGCCGGGCCAAAGCCGCGTCCTTCTCGATATACTTGCGGTATTCGTCCAGCGTGGTGGCGCCGACACAATGCAGCTCGCCCCGGGCAAGCGCAGGCTTGATCAGGTTGGCGGCATCCATCGCGCCATCAGTCTTGCCCGCACCGACCAGCACATGCAGCTCGTCGATGAAGAGAATGATCTCGCCCGCCGCGCTCTCGATCTCTTTCAGGATCGCCTTCAGGCGCTCCTCAAATTCGCCGCGATATTTCGCGCCTGCGATCAGCGCGCCCATGTCCAGCGCCATCAGCTTCTTGTTGCGCAGGCTTTCCGGCACGTCGCCATCGATGATGCGCAGGGCAAGGCCTTCGGCAATCGCCGTTTTACCGACGCCGGGCTCACCAATCAGGACGGGGTTGTTCTTGGTGCGGCGCGACAGGACCTGCATGGCGCGGCGAATCTCTTCGTCGCGGCCGATGATGGGGTCAATCTTGCCGTCCCGCGCCGCCTCGGTCAGGTCGCGGGCATATTTCTTCAAGGCCTCCATCGTGTCTTCCGAGGAAGCGGAATCCGCCGTGCGGCCCTTGCGGATGTCATTGATCGCGCCATTCAGGCCCTGCGCGGTCACGGCACCGGCCACCAGCGCATCCTTGGCGCGGGTGTTCACCAGCGCCAGCGCGGTCAGCAGCCGTTCGACGGGAACGAAACTGTCGCCCGCCTTCTTGGCAACCTGCTCGGCCTCGTCCAGCACGCGGACAAGTTGCGGGTCGATATAGGTCTGGCCATCGCCGCCCGACACCTTGGGCAGCTTGGCGATTGCGGCATTGACCGCCTCGTTCACCCGCTCGGGCGAGCCACCTGCCTTGCGGATCAGATTGGCAGCAAGCCCCTGATCATCATCCATCAGGGCTTTCAGCAAGTGGTCGGGCAGCACGCGCTGGTGGCTTTCGCGCATCGCAATGGTCTGTGCGGCCTGAAGAAAACCGCGCGACCGTTCCGTGAACTTTTCCATGTTCATCGGGTCACTCCTTTTCATAAGCACCGCCGGACTGACGCCCTGAAAAGGCACGCCGGTCCCGGCCTCGATTTCCAGATGGGGGCCGCATTGCAGGGCTTCAAGCAGATTGCGGCCAGCACAAGGGAAAATTCATCGCAAGCCGCGCGTCGCCCGCGAGCGACCGGATTTCCGCCGAAACCGCACCTGCGGCCCGGCGGGTTTCCGGCGCTGGGGCGCAGTTGCCGCAACGGCCGCCTTGCCACTGCGCCCGGCGCAGACGATGGCAGAAGAAAAAGCCAGCGAGGCAAGATGCACGACATCCTGGAACCGATCCTGCCGCAAGTCCCCGTCGAGGGGATCGCGGTCCATATCGCCCGTGCCGGCCTGTCGATGGGCGATCCGGCGCAGGCGCGGCTGATGCCAGATGGGCGGGTGGCGATCTATGCGCTTGTGCGGCGGCGCTTGCTTGGCCTTATCCCGCAGCGCAAACCGGGCCTTTTGGGCTATCTTGGCCCGGTCGCGGCCCAGATCGTGACCCCGGCGCTTCTGGCGGGCAATCCGCTGCGGCTGCGCATCGTCCAGCTTACGCCCGAACATCTGGCGGGCGCGGGCCATCCGATGATCGAGATTTCTGTCTGGGGCGATCCGCGACTTCTGACACCCTATCTCAACATGCCCGACGCCTTCCTTCCGCCGGAAGTGCTGGAGCTTGAGCCACCGCCCCATATCGCGGCAGAGGCGCTGGAGATCCCCGAGATCCTGCCATCGCCCAAGGCAGCCCGCCGGGCGCGCTAGATCAATCGCGGGTTTTGACCGACAGCAGCTTTTTCGGCCGCATCGCCTCGGCAGCCTTGAACAGGCCGAAGGTCTGGCTGACATAGTTCACCGCGCCCCCCACCGCCTCCATATAGGCGTTCAGCTCGGCGGTGCGCTCCGCCTCAACCAGTTGCACCGGGCGCGAGGGGTCCACCCCCTCGAACTGGCAATAGAACAGCGGCTCGCCCCGGCGCAGGATCAGGTCCTTTTCCGGCTCATGCCATTCAAAGGCCCACATCAAGGGGCGAGGCCAAAGCGAGACCGGGAAGCGGCCGCCAAAGATCGTGCCCGGCAGCGGGTCCTTGCGGTAATGCATGAAGGCCGAAAGCTGGGTCACATAGACCATCTCGTCGGCGACAAAGCAGTAGGGCAGGATCATCTGCACGGTGGGCCGGTCGGGATAGCGCCACTCGCTTTCATTCACCAAGGTCAGGATCTCGTTGATCTTGTTCGACCGGATCGGACTGGCCGCCCCGGCCCGATTGACCAGCACCGCGCGCCCCTTGTCGTCGCGGGCAAAGCCGATCTGCAGGTCGAAGGGGCATTTCACCATGAAATACCGGCTTTCAAGCTGGATCACGCTGGGACAGCGCGCCGCCGATTTTGCATGCGCCCGGTTGGTCTGGCGAAAGCTGACGCGTTCGGGCGGGTCGTAAAGGACGGCATTCTTGTCGGTCGAGCGGAACCAGCCGACAAGAAGCGGCCCGGAATCCGGCCCATCCTCGGGCCGCTCATAGGTTAGGTTGATGTCCATGCTGCCCCGCCTGCCGATTTTCGGGCAGAATCGCCGGGGCGGGCTGGTCTGTCAATCAAGCGCGGCCCGCAGGGCGCGAATGCGGGCCGCGCTGGTGCGCCGCGCCATGGCGGGTGCGAAGCCCAGCTCAACCGCGGGGCCAGACTGCGGCGCGTCTTCGGCGCAGGAGCCGTGCAATTCGACAAACCCCAATGCGGCCAGCGCCGGAGCGTTGTCAGGCCCAACCCCCGCGCCCGGCATGATTGCGATCCGCCCTGCCGCCTGACGGTGCAGCCCAGCAAGTTCGGCCTGCCCTTCGGCCGCCGTGACCCTCCCGCCCGAGGTCAGGATGCGGCGAAAGCCCAGCGCGACGGCCTGTTCCAGAGCCTGCGCCCGGTCCGGGCAGAGATCGAAACAGCGATGCAGGGTCAGGTCCATGCCGCGTGCCGCCGCGACAAGCCGGGTCAGAATCTGAATGTCGAGCCGACCGTCGGCCAGGCTCGCACCCAGAACCACCCCGGCAAGACCCGCGTCCCGCGCCGCCGCGATGTCACGCTCCATCACCCGCGCTTCGGGTTCGGCAAAGCGGAAATCCCCGGCGCGCGGCCGGATCATCGCCATGACCGGCAGGCCGCAGGCCGCCGCCTGCACCATGAGCCCCACCGATGGCGTCAGCCCGCCCAGCGCCAGCGCCGAACACAGTTCGATCCGGTCCGCCCCTCCCGCCACGGCCTGCGCCAAGCCTTCCGCGCTGTCGACGCAGACCTCAAGGATCAGGCCCATGCCGCCCAGCCCGCCTCGGCGGCACCGATCATACCGGCATCGGGGCCGCATTGCGCGGGCACCAGCAGCGGCGCCTCGGTCACGCGCAGCACCTGACGGCGGACGGCGGCATCCAGGTAGCCGACGAGGCCCGTCGCATTGGCCAGCCCGCCGCCCACCGGCACGACGCCCGCGCCGACCACGTTCAGAACCATGGCCAGCGGGCCCGAGATCAGGTCGCGCCACAGGCTGACCGACGCCGTGGCGGCGACCTCGCCCGCCTGCCAGCCCGCGATGATCGCCTCGCTGGTCAACGCCGTACCGGTTTCAGCCAGATGCAGCCGTTCCAGCCCGCGCGCGCCGCCCACCATGTCGACGCATCCCACCTGTCCGCAGCCGCAGGCCAGCGCATGGCGCCCGCGCAGCACCGGACCATGGCCCCATTCGCCGGCATAGCCGCCCGCGCCCAGCACAAGCTTGCCGCCAATCACCAGCCCGCCCCCGACACCGGTGCCCAGAATCACGCCAAAGACGCTGTCAAACCCCTGGCCCGCCCCTTGCCGCGCCTCGGCCAGGGCAAAGCAATCGGCATCATTCAGCACCAGCACCGGCACGCCCAGCTTGGGGCTCAGGATTTCGGCCAGCGACATCCCGTCGATTGCCGGGATATTCGCCACCTTGCCACGGCCGCTGGCCGGATCGACCACGCCCGCGATCGAAATCGCCACGCCCCGCAGCTTGCGCCCCGCCGCAAAGCCCGCGATGGCGTTGACAAAACCCGCTTCGTCGCGCGCAGGCGTGGGTGTTTCGCCCAGTGGCACCAGACGGTTGCCGTCATAGTGCCCGGCCTTGATCCGGCTGCCGCCGATGTCGAATGCAAGGATCATGCTGTCTCCCTTTGCGCCCCAATCCATCGCAAAGCCTCGCCCATGTCAAAGCCCCATGCTTTCTGGGCGCTGGACAGGCCCCAGGTGCGGGCCTATGACGCCGCAAATCCCGACAGAACAGGAAAGCCGCCGATGGATGACCGCCTGATCGTTGCGCTGGACGTGCCGAATGTGGTGCAGGGGCTGGAGCTGACCCGCCGCCTGGGCGATGCCGTCAGCTTCTACAAGATCGGACTTGGAATGCTGACCGGCGGCGGACTTGCCCTGGCCAATGAGCTGAAGCACGAACAGGGCAAGCGGGTGTTCCTGGACATGAAATTCTTTGACATCGGCGCAACGGTCGAGGCGGCGGTGCGCGGCATCGCGGAATATGAATTAGATTTCCTGACCGTACAGGGCGACCCCCAGGTGGTGCGCGCCGCGATGGAGGGCAAGCGTGGCAAGAAGACCAAGATCCTTGCCGTCACGGTTCTGACCTCGCTTGATCGCGGCGATCTGGACCAGAACATGATCCGTCCGGGCGATCTGTCGGAGATCACAGTCGAACGCGCCGCCCGCGCGTTCGAGGCCGGGGCCGATGGCATCATCACCAGCCCGCACGAGGCGGCGGCGATCCGCGCCCTGCCGCAGGCGGCGGGCCGTCTGATCGTGACGCCGGGCGTCCGCCCCCTGGGCAGCGCGGCGGGCGACCAGAAACGTATCGCCACGCCCGCCCAGGCGATTGCCGCGGGCGTCGACCATATCGTCGTCGGCCGCCCGGTCTGGGCCGCCACCGACCCGGCCGCCGCCGCCCGCGCCATCGTGGCCGAACTGCCGCCGCCACTGCGCGCGGCCTGAACCCCTCGCGCTTCTGACGGGCCGGGTGTAACACTTGGCCTATCCCCGGCGAAAAGGCCCCTTGTATGACGGGAACGGATGACGAGTGGGCAGCCCTGCTGCGCGCGGCCCTGGCCGGGGACGGCCGGGCCTACCGCAGCTTTCTGTCTGCCGTGACCCCGGTGGTGCGCGGCATCGTCCGCTCCCGTGGCTATGGACTGGGCGAGGCCCGCTGCGAGGATGTGGTGCAGGACGTGCTGCTGGCGATCCATACCAAAAGGCAGACCTGGCGGCAGGACATGCCGGTCCGGCCTTGGATCTATGCGATCACCCGCCACAAGGTGGTCGACGCCTTCCGCGCGCGCGGCAGTGCGGTCGATGTGCCGATCGAGGATTTCGCCGAGATCCTGCCTGCCGATGCCGGACCCGACCCGACCGAGCGCGGCGATATGGAGAAGATCATCGGAATGCTGGAACCGCGGGCCGCCGAACTGGTGCGGATGATCGGGCTTGATGGCGCGACGGCGGCAGAGGCAGGCGAGAAGCTGAAGATGACCGAAGGCGCGGTGCGTGTGGCGCTGCACCGGGCGTTCCGCGCGCTGGCGCACCTGCGCGAAAGGCATGTGGAATGAAGACCGACGATCTGATCCGCGCGCTGGCCGCAGATGCCGCGCCCGCCCCCGCCCCGGCGCGCCGGGTGCTGCCGCTGTTCCTTCCGGCGATTCTCGTCTCGGTCGTGGCGGTCCTAACCGTTCTGGGCGCGCGCCCCGACCTGCCGCAGGCGATGGTCAGCTTCGTGCCCGTGATGCGCCATATCCTGTCGCTGGCGGTCTTTGCCGCCGCCCTGGCTGCCGCCCTGCACCTGACCCGGCCCGAAGGCCGGGCGGCACTTTGGCCGCTTGCCCTGATCGCCGCCGCCGCGCTGGCGCTGTTTCTCTGGGCCTATCTGACCACGCCGCCCGAGGCACGGATGATGGCGCTGATGGGCAAGACCAACAACATCTGCCTGATCGCAATCCCGTGCCTGTCGGCCCTGCCGACCGCCGCGCTGTTTGCGGCGCTGCGCGGGGGGGCGACGACCAGACCCACCCTGTCGGGCGCAGTGATCGGACTTGCAGGCGGAGGCGCAGGGGCGGCGGTCTACGCCATTCACTGCACCGAATCGAGCCCGCTGTTCTATGTCACCTGGTATGGGGTGGCGATCTTGGCCGTCACCGCCGTTTCGGCGCTGCTTGGCCCGCGCCTGTTGCGCTGGTAGGGTCTACGCCCGCAAAAGCCCCTCGGCGGTGAAATGGCGCGGGAAGAACGCCGCCGCACAGGTCATCAGCGTCGCCAGCGCTTCATCCGCCGGATAGGGCGATTGCAGCGTCATCATATCCAGCCAGACCCCTTCGGTCGTCACCCGCAGCACGCGCGCGGCCCGCACAGGATCGGCCGCATAGCCATGCTCGGCATTCATGCGCGCGCAAAGCGCTTCGAGCATCCGGTTGTATTCCGCGTCGTTAGAGCCGCATTTCTCTTGATACAGCGGCCTTCCCTGCGCCTCGCCCCAAAAGGCGCACCAGGCTGACAACCGGTCCGGTGTGCAAAGCTCTGGCCGGAAATCGGCGGCAAGCATGGCATAAAGCTGCTCGGATGCCGTTGGCCCGGCCGCCTCGATCGCCTGGGTCCAGTTCAGCCGGTACTCCTCGGCCAGATACAAAAGCGTCTCGACCAGAAGCTTGTCCTTGGTCTCGAAATGGAAATTCACAAGGCCATGTGACAGGCCCGCCGTCCGCGCCACTTCGGACAGGGTGGTGCGCGAATAGCCGAACCGGCCGATCGTCTCGATCGTCGCCTCGATCAACTGCAAGCGCCGGGCATCGCGCGGCAGCTTGCGCGGCGGCGCTTCGTTCGGCTTCTCGGCAGGCTTTCCAGTTTCAACGGCGGCCATCGGCGCTCCTTCCCGGCAAGGCTTCTGCATACACGAATCGCCCGCGCAGACCAGTCTTCCATTCTGATTGACAGTTCAGTCAGAATAATGCGAGGCTCGATCCTGTGCAACAATCCGTGGTCTTGCCGATGATCCCCGTACCGCACCGCCCGCTTGCCAGATCCAACGCCCATTTCCAGAAGGCGGTGAAACGCCTGCCGCTCGGGGTTGCCTCGACCTTCCGCTACTGGGGCGATGACCGGACGATCTATGTCCATCACGGCAAAGGCGGCCGCACCTGGGATATCGACGGCAACGGATATGTCGATTACCGGCTGGGCTACGGCCCGGCGATCCTGGGCTATGCCGATGAGCGCGTGGATGCGGCCGCGCGCCGTGGGATGGAGGTGGGCGGGGTCTTCGCCCTGTCGACCGAACGCGAATTGGCCGTGGCCGAGCGCGTGGCCAGGATGGTGCCTGCCGCCGAACTGGTGCGATTCTCGAACTCCGGCACCGAGGCGGTGATGGCGGCCCTGCGGCTGGCCCGCGCCCATACCGGGCGCGAAAGCTATCTTCTGGTCGAGGGCGGCTATCACGGACTTTTCGACGCCGCGATGTGGATGGCCGATATGGACGGCTGGGATGCCGGATCGAACCGCGATCCCGCCATCGTCCCCTATGGCAAGGGCATCCCCGAAACCGTCCGAAAACTGGCGCATCTGGTGCCGATGAACGACATGCAGCGGCTGGAAGACACGTTCCGCCGCCATGGCGACACGCTGGCCGCCCTGCTGATCGAGCCGATCCAGGGCAATTGCTGCGGCATTTCGGCCCGGGCCGATTATGTGCACCTGGCCCGCAAACTCTGCGACCGATACGGCGTGTTGCTGATCATCGACGAAGTGAAGACCGGCTTCCGGGTCGGCAAGGGCGGGGTGCAGGGTCTGTTGGGGGTCAAGCCCGACCTGACCACCTTCGCCAAGGCGGTGGCGAATGGCTATCCGATCTCGCTGGTGGCGGGGCGCGAGGACGTGATGCGCCAATTCCGCTATGGCGGGGCCAGCCATGGCGGCACCTATACCGCCCATTCCGTGAGCCTTGCTGCCGCCGAGGAATGCCTGCGCATCCTGGATGAAACCCCGGCGCTGGAAACGGTCGCGACCTATGGCAATCGTCTCAAACAAGGCATTTCGGACTTATTGAACGCCCGCGGCATTCCCCATTCCTATGCCGGGCATGACAGCATGTTCGGCCTGTTTTTCGCGCCGGAGCCGCCGGACAATTACCGGGCCTGGAAGACCAGCGATTACAGTTTCTACGACCGGATGGCGCATTACCTGCACGATCTGAACATCATCGTCGAACCCGACAGCCGCGAGCCCTGGTTCATATGCGAGGCGCATGGCTTGGACGAGACCTGCCTGACCGACACGCTGCGCGCGGTCGAAAAGGCGGTGGATCTGACCCTGCAAGACATGGAAGACGCCGCAGAATGACCTATGACGCGCTGATCCTGGGGGCCGGGCACAATGGTCTTGTCACCGCCTGCTACCTGGCCCGCGCCGGGCTAAAGGTCTGTGTGGTGGAAAAGAACGACTGGGTCGGTGGTGCGGCGGTCAGCCGCGAGCTGACGCCCGGCTTCACCTATTCCAACTGCTCCTATGTCTCGTCGCTGTTCCGGCCCGAGATCATGCGCGACCTCGAACTGCCGAAACACGGGTTGCAGATCCTGCCCTATGAAGGCGGCGCGGTTTTCATGGAAAACGGCGACACGCTGGGCATGTTCCGCGACCATGACGCCAACCGCCGCGAATTCGCCCGCCATTCGCCGCGCGATGCCGAAGCCTATGACATCTATGCCCGCGATGTGCTGCGCCATTGCCGCTTCATCCGGCCGATGCTTCTGCGCACGCCCCCCGATCCGGCCCGTTTCCGCCCGCGCGATCTGGCCGAGATGGCCTGGCTGGGCAAACAACTGTCCGGGCAGTCCGAACGCCAGATCGCCGATATGATCCGCTTCTGGACCATGTCGATCTCGGACTATCTCGACCATTATTTCGAAAGCCCGGTGATCAAGGCCTATCTGGCGGTTTCCGCCATCATCGGCACCGCGCTTGGCCCGATGTCGCCAGGGTCGGCCTATGTGCTGCTTCACCATTACATGGGCGACGTTGACGGTAATATCGGGGCCTGGGGCTTTGCCCGCGGCGGTATGGGGTCCATCACCAAGGCACTGTCCTCTTCGCTGGTGGCTGCTGGTGGTGAAATCCGCGTCTCAGCCGCTGTAGAGACGATTCTGGTGCAGAACGGACAGGCCGTCGGCGTGGCGCTGGCCAATGGCGACGAGCTGCGGGCCAGGCGCGTCATCTCGAACATGGACGTCAAGCGCACCATGTTGACCCATGTGGCCGAAGTCGATCTGCCGGCCGATTACGTCGCCGCGGTCCGCAAGTTCAAGACGCGTGGATCGTCGGGCAAGCTGAACATCGCGCTCGATTCGGCCCCGGCATTCCCGGCGCTCCCCGAAGGGTCCCCGGCGCTGAAGGGCGACTTGCACTTCACCGATTCCATCGAACGGATGGAACGCGCCTATGACGACTGGAAGGCCGGACATTTCAGCGCCGACCCGTTCCAGGACGTGATGATCCCCACGATGATCGACCCGACCATGACGCCGCCGGGCAAGCATTTCATGTCCTGCTTCGTGCAATATGCCCCGCCCAAGCTCGCAGGCGGCGACTGGACCGATGCCGACCGCGATGCCTTCGGCCAGACCTGTCTTGACCAGATCGAACGCTGTTCTCCCGGCTTCAAGGACCGTGTGATCCATGTCGAGGTCCGCACCCCGCGCGAGCTGGAGGCCGAGGTCGGCCTGACGGAGGGCAATATCTTCCAGGGCGAGCTGACCTTCGACCAGTTGCTCTTCAACCGCCCCGTACCCGGCTATGCGCAATACCGCACGCCGATCCGCGATCTGTGGATATGCGGTTCCTCCACCCATCCGGGCGGCGGCGTCATGGGCGCGCCGGGCCGCAATGCCGCCGCCGAGATCCTGCGCGACATGAACCGCAGCCCGAAAGACATGAGCGATGCCTATGTCGTCCTGTGATGTGATCGTCATCGGCGGCGGGCCGAACGGGCTGGCCTGCGCCACGCGGCTGGCGAAGACTGGCCGCAAGGTCACGTTGGTCGAGGCCGAGGCCACCCCCGGCGGCGGGTTGAGGTCTGTGCCCGGCCCAGCCCCGGGCTTTAACGCCCCGGCGCTGGCCCATCTTCTATGGCATCTCGACCCGCGCGTCGAAGCGGGAATGCAATTGACCCAGAACGGCCTGTCATGGACAGCACGCGACCTGCCCACCACGGTCCTGTCACCCCATGGCGCCCTGAGCGTCACGCGCGGCCGGACCAGCGGACCCGATGCCGAGGCGTGGAGCAGGCTCTATTCCCGCCTTTCGCGCATGGTCGAACGCCTGGAACCGTTCCGCCAGATGGCCCCGCCGCGTCTGGGCGCGGGAAATGACTGGCTGTCGCTGGCCCGACACGCCCTGGGGCTACGCATGCTGGGCACCGCCGATTTCCGCGAGCTGCTGCGGCTTCTTCTGATCAACGCCCATGACGTCGCGACCGATGAACTGACCGATCCCCGCCTGCGGGCGCTGCTGTGCTTTGACGCCACGCTGGGCGCCTGGGCCGGGCCGCGCAATCCGAACACGCTGATCCTGTGGCTTGACCGGCTGGCCGGGCAGGTGATGGGGCAGAAACAGGCCCTGTGCCTGCCGAAAGGTGGCATGGCCGGGCTGTCCCGGGCGATGGCGCAGGCGGCGCAGGCGGCCGGAGTGACCCTGCGCTGTGGTGCAAGGGTAACCCGGATCGACATGGCCGCCGACCGCGCCGATGGCGTGACGCTTGCGACGGGCGAGATGCTGTCAGCCCGAACGGTGGTCTCGGCGATCGGCCCGAAAACGACGCTTCTGTCGCTTGTCGGCCCGGCGCATCTGGACGCAGGAATGGCGACCCGCCTGCGCCAGCAAAAGGCGCGCGGCGCGACGGCGCGGCTTGTCCTTGCGCTGTCGGACGCGCCGGATTTCGGCTGCGACCTGCGCGCACGGCTGGTGATCGCTGCGGATGCACAGGCGGTGGACCTGGCCTTCAACCCGGTGAAATACGGCGAAACGCCCGATGCGCCGGTGATGGAAGTGCTGCTCCCCTCGGCCTTCGAGCCGGGCCATGCGCCCGAAGGCCAGCACCTTCTTTCGGCCCATGTGCAATTTGCGCCCCATGCGCCGAAAGACCCTGAACAGGCCAAAGGTTCCCTGTTCGCCGCGGCAATGGCACAGTTGGAACGCGCCGCGCCGGGAATCGGCGCGCAGGTCATCGCGCATGATTTCCTCATGCCGCGAGACATCGAGGCGCGGTACGGCATGGCGGGCGGCAGCTGGCACCATGGCGATCTGTCGGTCGAACAGATGCTGTTCCTGCGCCCGCTGCCAGAATTGTCGCGCTATGCCACGCCGATCGCGGGCCTGTGGCTGACAGGGGCGGGCACCCATCCGGGCGGATTGTCGGGCGCGGCCGGGTGGAACGCCGCCGAAGCGATTGAAAGGGCCAGGGCATGACCGCGCATTTCACCGCGCCTTTGCGCGAAACCCCGTTTCACGCCCGCACCGCGCCGTTGAACCGGCTGCACAATTGGGGCGCCTGGGCGGGGTATCGCACCCCGCTTTGCTATGGCGACACCAGCATGGAGCATAGCGCAATCCGCAATGCGGCCTCGCTTTACGACATTTCGCCGATGATGAAATACCGCATCTCCGGCGCCGGGGCCGAGGCCTATCTGAATCGGCTGACGCTGCGAAACGTCTCTAAACTGGCTGAAAGCGCGATCCACTACACCGGCTGGACCGACGATGCCGGGCAGATGCTGGATGACGGCACCCTCTTCCGGCTGGGGGCGGAAGACTTTCGCCTCTGCGCGCAGGAACGCCATCTGCCCTGGCTGTTGGACAGCGCCTGGGGGTTCGATGTCACGATCCGGGACGAGACCGAATCCCTTGCCGCTCTGGCGTTGCAAGGACCGACTGCCGCTTCGGTGCTGCGCGCCTGCGGCTTTGCCATTGACGGCCTGAAGCCCTTTCGCCTTGTGCGCCTGCCCTTTGCGGGCGGGGAAGTCATGATCTCGCGCACCGGATTCACCGGCGATCTGGGCTATGAGCTGTGGGTCGACCCGTCGCTTGCCCTTCCGCTTTGGGATCACCTCATGGCAATGGGTGCGCCTTACGGCCTGATGCCGGTCGGCACCGACGCGGTCATGCTGGCCCGTACCGAGGCGGGGTTTCTGACCACCAACCTCGACTTCATCCCCGCCCATCAGGCCCTGCGCGAAGACCGCACGCGCAGCCCGCTGGAACTGGGCCTGGGCTGGATGGTCGATTGGAACAAGGGCCATTTCACCGGGCGGCGTGCGCTGGTAGCGCAGCGCGAGGGCAAGACGCAGCGTTGGGCGCTGGTCGGTCTGGACGTGCCGGGCAATGTCAGCGCCGAAGGCAGCATTCTCTATCACCGCAAGAAACATGAGGTCGGCTTCGTCACCGCCGCCTGCTGGTCGCCCACCCTGAAACGCAACATCGCGCTTGCTCATGTCCAGGCCGCCCATGCCGAATGCCGCGATCTCTGGGTCGAAATCTATGCGCTGCGCGAGTTGCAATATGCCAAGCTGATGCTGCAGGTGACACTGACCCCGCGGCCCTTCTTCGCGCCCGAGCGCCGCCGCCTTACCCCAGCGCAGGCCTTCTGATGCAGCACCCCGACAGCCCCCGGCTTGACCATTGCCCGCCCGGCCTGCCGCAAGAGGCCTATCTGGCGCAGGACTGGTTCGACCGCGAGATGGCCACGGTCTTCGCAAGGCGCTGGGTCAATGTCGGGCGGCTGGCGGATTTCGCGCCCGGCACGGCGCGCAGCGTGACTGTCGGCCGCGCGCCGGTCGTCGTTCTGCGCGATGGCGGAGGCAAGCTCGCCGCCTTCCACAATTCCTGCCGCCATCGCGGCTCGGAACTTTGCGCGCCGGGCCAGATCCGCCAGATCGCGCGGCTGCTGACCTGCCCCTATCACGCCTGGGCCTATGAGGCGGCGACGGGCCGCCTTGTTTCGACCGCCCATGCCCGCCCAACGCAGGATTTCCGCAAGGAGGACCACGCGCTTCTGCCTGTGCAGAGCCGCATCTGGGCCGGGTTCCTGTTCCTCAACCTGTCCGCCCCGCCGCCGCCGCTGACCGCCGATGTCCCGCTATCCACGCTGGACAACTGGCCGATGGACGGGCTTCACACCGGCCATCGCTGGGAAACGGTCATCGCCTGCAACTGGAAAGCCTTCTGGGAAAATTACTCGGAATGCCTGCATTGCCCTGGCATCCATCCCGAACTGTGCGACATGGTGCCGGTCTATGGCAGCGGGCTGATGGCAGCAAACGAGGCACCGGGCTGGACGCCCCAGGACCCCAGACCCGCGAACCTGAAGCCCGGGGCCGCAACCTGGACCATGACCGGCGCGCCCTGCGGCCCGGTCTTTCCCGGCCTGACCGCGCAGGAACAGGCGGCGGGCCATACATTCGTCACGCTCTGGCCTTCGACCTATGTCGTGGCCCATCTCGACTATGTCCGCTGCGTCCGGCTGGAGCCGCTGACGCCCATGACCACCCGCCTTGTCGCCGAATGGTATTTCCCGGCCGAAACCCTGGCCCAGCCCGGTTTTGACGCGGGCCAAGTCGCCGCCTTTGCAAAGCTGGTGATGGAGCAGGACAGTGCTGCGTCCGAGATGAACCAGCGCGGCATTGCCAGCCCCGGCTACCAAACCGGCCGGCTGATGCCCGAGGAATACGAGATCCACCGCTTCCACCAATGGCTGCTGAAAGAAATGGAGGCCGCGCCATGAGCCTGATGGACCGTTCCGAACCTGTCCCCGCCACCTGGGACCGCCGTGGCCTGCCCGCCTGGACCTATCACTCGGCGGCGCTGTTCGCGCTGGAACGCGAGCAGATTTTCCTGACGCACTGGCAGGTCGCGGGCCATGTCAGCGACATCCCGAACCCAGGCGACTGGATCAGCTTCGACCTTCTGGGCGAACGCGCGCTGGTGGTGCGCGGGCAGGATGGCCTGCCCCGTGCCTTCATGAACCTGTGCCGCCATCGCGGGGCCCGCGTGGTCGATGGCGATGCGGGATCGTGCCGGGGCGCTTTGGTCTGCCCCTTTCATGGCTGGGTCTACAACCTTGACGGCTCTTTGCGCGGGGCCGCCCGGCCCGAGACTTTCGGCCCAGGCTTCGACAAGGCAAAGTTCGGACTGAAACCCGTCGAGCTGCAGCTTTTCGGCGGCTTTCTTTTCCTGCGCTTTCGCCCCGGCCCGCAGCCCGATATCGCAACGCTTCTTGCGCCCTATGCCGAGGATTTCGTCTCGAACAAGGCGGAAAGCCTGCTTCCCGTTCAAATGGCCGGCTGGACGACCAACCTGCCGGTGAACTGGAAATCGGTGCGCGATGTCGATAACGAAGGCTATCACGTCCCGCTGGCCCATCCCGCGCTGCAAGACCTGTATGGCCGCGATTATCGCGACATCTACCTGCCCGACGGGCTGCATGTCAGCTATGGCTACTTCGGCGACAGGCCGGGGCGGCGCTGGTCGGTGCAGCGCTATGTGAAACACGCGCCCGAACAGCCGCATCTGCCGCCCCATCTGCGCAAGACCTGGGCCTATTATGGCCTGTTTCCCAACACGGTCTTCGCCTTCACGCCCGAAGGGGCGCAATATTACCACGACCTGCCGGTCGACCCGGGCTGCACCAAACTGACCGGACGGCAGTATCGTTATCCGAACGAAAGCCGCCAGATGCGCCTCGCTCGTTACCTGGCCGCGCGGATCGACCGCGAGACATCGGCCGAGGATCAGCAACTGTCGATCTGGTCGAACGAATCGATGCGGTCCGAGGGATTCGAAGGGTTTCACCTCTCGGACCTCGAATGGGGCCTGCGCCGCCACCATGACCAGCTGCGCCGCCTTTTGCCGGTGATGCGGAAGGACCTGGCACCACCGGAAGGTGAAATGGCCCGCCTGAATGACGAATTGATTTGCCAGTCAAAATGACGGGCCTAACCTGAAAGACAAGAAGACGACCAAAAAAACAGGGAGACCACCGATGAAGCTGACACGCCGTCGCACGCTGACTGCCCTATCCAGCGGTCTGATCGCCCCCTTGGCCGCGCCCTTCGTTCGCCCCTCCTGGGCCCAGGGCGGCACGGTCAATGTCTACAACTGGTCCGATTACATCGGCGAGACCACGCTGGCCGATTTCGAGGCGGAGACCGGCATCTCGGTGGTCTACGACCTTTACGCCAGCGCCGAAGAGGCCCAGGCCAAAATGCTGGTCGGCGGCACGGGCTATGACGTCGTGCTTCACGCCGGCATGTCGATGCCGCAATTCGTGAAAGCCGGGGTGTTCCAGAAACTCGACCGGGCCAAGCTGACCGGCTGGGCCAATCTCGACCCCGAAATCCTCAAGATCGTCGAAGGCTACGATCCTGGCAACGACTATGGCGTGCCCTATATGTGGGGTTCGGTCGGGATGACCTACAATCTCGACATGGTGAAAGAGCGCCTGCCCGACGCCGATCTGGAAAGCCTGGATACGCTGATGCTGCCCGAGAATGCCGCCAAGCTGGCCGATTGCGGCATCTCGGTCCTCGATAGCCCGACCGATTCCGGCTTCATGGTGATGAGATGGCTGGGGCTGAACACCGACACCGCCGGTCCCGCCGAATATGAGAAGATGGCCGAGGCCATGGCGAAGATCCGGCCTTACATCGCCACCTTCGACAATGCGAATTACCTGACCACGCTGCCCAACAAGGAACTGTGCGTCGCGAATACCTGGTCGGGCGATTATGGCGTGGCCAAGACCCGCGCCGCCGAAGCCGGGATCGAGTTGAACCTTGCCTATTATGTCCCAAAGACCGGCGCACCCGCCTGGTTCGATCTGTGGGCCATGCCCTCGGACGCGCCCAATGTCGAGAATGCCTACAAGTTCATCGATTATCTGCTGCGGCCCGAAGTCATCGCCGCCTGCACCAATTTCACCGGCTATGCCAATGCCAACAAGGCCGCGACGCCCCTGGTGGACGAGGCGATCCGCACCGACCCCGCCGTCTATCCCGACGAGACCACGCTGTCGCGGCTCTATACCCCGTTGCCGCAGACCGAGGAACAGGATCGCGACCTCAACCGCGCCTGGCAGGCGATCAAGACCGGCGGCTGATCCGTGATGCAAGCCGCGCCCCCCGCGCCCGCTGCCGCCCCTGCGGCCTCGCTTGCAGGCCCCTTCATCCGCATCGAGGGCGTGTCGAAACGCTTCGGCACGTTCCAGGCGGTCAAGGATGTCAGCCTGACCATCGGCAAGGGCGAGATCTTTGCCCTGCTCGGCGGATCGGGCTGTGGCAAGACCACGCTGTTGCGGATGCTGGCAGGGTTCGAAGACCCCACAGCGGGCCGCATCTTCATCGACGGGCAGGATATGACGGGCGTTCCCCCCTGGGAACGCCCGGTCCACATGATGTTCCAGAGCTACGCGATCTTTCCACATATGAGCGTGGAAAAGAACGTCGCCTACGGGTTGAAGCATGAGAAGATGACCACGGCCCAGCGCGCTGCCCGCGTGGCCGAGATGCTGGATCTGGTGCAGCTCACGCCCTTTGCCCAGCGCAAGCCGCATCAGATTTCCGGCGGCCAGCGCCAGCGCGTCGCCCTGGCCCGGGCGCTGGCCCGGCAGCCGAAACTTCTTCTGCTCGACGAACCTCTCGCGGCGCTCGACAAGAAGCTGCGCGAACATACCCAGTTCGAGCTGATGAGCATCCAGCAGCGCACCGGCGTCACCTTCATCGTCGTCACCCATGACCAGGAAGAGGCGATGACGCTGGCCGACCGCATCGCCGTGATGGACAGGGGCGAGGTGCGTCAGGTCGGCTCTCCGACCGAGATCTACGAATACCCCAATTCCCGCTTCGTCGCGGGCTTCATCGGTGCGATCTCGACCTTCCCCGCCCGGGTTCTCCGCCTGTCGGGCGACACGGCCGAGCTGGAGATTCCCGCCATGAAGGGCGCCTTCACCGCCCGCGCCCAGGCCGGTCTGGTCGTGGGTCAGGCCGTCACCCTGGCGCTGCGACCCGAGAAGATCACCATCTCGAAAACCCGTCCCGACGGCATCAATGTCTTGGAAGGTCAGGTCAAGGACCTGGCCTATTTCGGCAAGGACAGTCTCTATCGCGTCACCTTGCCGGGCGGAGAGCTTCTGTCCGTCCACGCCGTCAATGCCCGCCGCGCCCATGACGGGGAACATGCCGCCGATTGGGATGACAGGGTCTGGCTCTCGTTCGAACCCAGTTCAGCCATCCTGCTGACGGATTGACGATGACCCGCGCTTCCAGCCTTCATCTTGGCTCGAATATCCCGGGGCTCCGGTGGGTGCAGCCATGACCGCGCTGGCCCAATGGTTCCACCGCCGCGGCGGGCGCGATCTGACCATCGCCGTGCCCTATCTCTGGCTTCTTGTCTTCTTCCTGCTGCCCTTCCTGATCGTCGTCGCGATGAGCTTGGCAACCCGCACCCCCACCGCGCCGCCCTTTGGCTATGGCGGCGAGAACCCGGTGCTGAACCTGCATGGTTATGAACGGCTGTTCACAGACAGTCTCTATATCCGCGCCTTCGTCACCTCGATCGTCAACGCGGCCTTCGCCACCGCGCTGTGCCTGCTGATCGGCTATCCCATGGCGCTGGGCCTGACGCGGGTGTCCAGAAGCTGGCGCTCGATCCTGCTGATGCTGGTGATCCTGCCGTTCTGGACCTCGTTCCTGTTGCGGGTTTACGCCTGGATGGGGCTGATGGGCCGAAATTCCTGGTTCAACGGGCTTTTGACCGATGCCTGGAACCTGGTCACACCGCAGGCCTGGGCGCTGCAATCCGTGCCGATGATGAACACCAATTTCGCCGTCGTGCTGGTGATGGTCTACACCTACCTGCCCTTCATGATCCTGCCGCTTTACGCCAATCTGGAACGCCTTGATCCCCAGCTTGACGAGGCGGCGATGGATCTTGGCTCGCGGCCATGGCAGGTGTTCCGCGACGTGACCCTGCCGCAATCCCTGCCCGGCATCATCGCCGGGGGGCTGCTGGTCTTCATCCCGGCCGCGGGCGAGCTGGTCATCCCGACCCTGGTCGGCGACGCCGCCGCCCCGATGATCGGCCGCATCATCAGCGACGAGTTTGCCCAGGCGCGCGACTGGCCGATGGCCTCGACCGTGGCGGTGGCGCTTCTGGTGCTGATGGTCGGGCCGACGATGATCTATACCCGCTATCAGGCCAAGGCCGAGGGCGCGGCCGAAAAGGATGGCCAGCCATGAACCGCCGTCCGGTCTTTCTGATCACCGTTCTCTGCTTCGGCTTTGCCTTCTTCTACATCCCGATCCTGTCGATGGTGGTCTATTCCTTCAACGGCTCGCGGCTGGCGACGGTCTGGGGCGGGTTCTCGACCAAATGGTATGTCTCGCTGTTCTCCAACCGGCAGGTCGGCGCGGCACTGCTTCTGTCGGTGCAGATCGCGCTGATTTCCGCCACCGTCGCCACGATCCTTGGCGCCATGGCCGGGATCACCCTGGCCCGCTTTCGCCGGTTTCGCGGCCGCACCCTGTTTTCCGGCATGGTCACCGCGCCGCTGATCATGCCCGAGGTGATCACCGGCATCTCGTCGCTTATGTTCTTCATCATGCTGGCGGAATGGATCGGCTGGCCCGGCCAACGCGGTTTCACCACGATCACCCTGGCGCATATCACCTTTTCCATGGTCTTCGTCTCGACCGTGGTGCATTCGCGCATGTTGCAGATGGACCGCGCCATCGAAGAGGCGGCGATGGATCTCGGCTCGCGCCCCTGGCAGGTGATGCGCGACGTGACCCTGCCGGTGATCTCGCCCGCGCTCATGTCGGGCTGGCTGCTGGCCTTCACCATCTCGCTGGACGATGTGGTGATCACCTCTTTTACCACCGGCCCCGGCGCGACGACCCTGCCCCTGCTGATCTGGTCCAAGGTGAAGCTAGGTGTAACGCCGGATATCAACGCCCTGGCAACGCTTATCGTGCTGACTGTCGGGATCTGTGTCGCCATGGCGGGAATCGTGATGAACCGGGCCGAAAAGCGCCGTCTGGCCGATGAACGGCTTGCCTATCGGACCAATAAATGAGCACGGCCCTTCAGCGCCATCTTCTGACCGCGCCGCCCGGAACGCCTGGTTCGGCCCGCGCCCGCTATGGCGCGGCGATGGCGCTGCATGGCGAAGGCCTTCTGTCCGACGCCCAGCTTGAGGCCTATCGCGAGGCTTCGGCCCTTGACGCGCAGGACCCGGCGCAGGTCCTGGCCGACCGGGGCCTTGCCGCGCCCGACCTGCCCGCGCCAGGGCCGGCCGAAATCCTTGGGCTTCTGCTAGCCGAGCTTGACCGCCTGCTGTCCTGCACCGGCGGCGAGGGGATTGCCGAAGTGCGGGCGGGCCTGGCCCCGGCCCTTGGTCAAAACGCGAAACCGTCTCTGTTCCCGCCCAATCCGGTGATCGCCGCCCATCTGCCCGCCGCGCTGGCCGCCCTGGCCCCCGGCGATCCTGCCCTTGCCCAGATCATCGCCGCCGCCGCCCCGCATCTGCGCTGGGTCACCTATGACGCCTATGACCCGGCGCAGATCGGGCGGCATTTCCCGCGCGCCCATGCCTTTGCCAGCCTGGTGGGAGAGGACGCCCCCTTCGCGGCGCGCGATTACGACCTTGGCCTGTTTCTGATCGCGCCGGGCACGCTGTACCGCGACCACGCCCATCCCGCACCCGAGCTTTACCTGCCGCTCACCGGCCCGCATCGCTGGCGGTTTGCCCCCGGCGCGCCCTTTCATGAGAAGCCCGCCTTCGCCCCGGTCTGGAACCCGCCGCTGCAACCCCATGCGACGCTGACCGGCGCCATGCCGTTTCTTGCCCTATTCGCCTGGACTGCGAATGTGGCCGCCCCGGCGCATGTGATCCCAGCCCCGGATTGGGCCATGTTCGAGCCTGTTTCATGATGGCCGAAACCCTGATCGTCCATGGCCGCATTCGCACGATGGACCCAGCCCAGCCCATGGCCGCCGCCATGCTGATCCGCAATGGCAGCATCGTGGCGCTTGGCCCCAGCGCAAAACTCCGCCGGATGGCCAGCGCCCAGGCCCATGTGATCGAAGCGGGCGGGCGGCTGGTCCTGCCGGGCTTTCAGGACGCGCATGTCCATTTCCTGTCCGGCGGCACCGACCTTGCCACTTCGGCCCCACTTTACGAGGTGAAGACCCTGCCCGAGCTGGCCATCACCATGGCCGCCCATGCGGCCCGGCATCCGGCCCTGCCACTGGTGATCGGCGCCGGGTGGCAACCGGGGCTTTTCGGCGATCACAACCTGACTGCCGCGGCGATCGACGCCGCGACCGGCGACCGCCCCGCCGTGCTCTATGATTCCAGCTTTCACAATGCCTGCCTGAATTCCGCCGCCCTGCGCCTGGCCGGGATCGGGGACGACACGCCCGATCCGCCCAATGGCCATTTCGTCCGGAACGCTTCAGGCGCGGCGACGGGCATGCTGCATGAAGACGCGATCAAATGGGCGCTGGACCGTCTGCCGCAGCTTTCAGACGCGGATTACATGGCCGGACTTATGGCCGCGCAGGCGCATGGCCATGCCCATGGCCTGACCGGCGTCCTGGACCCGCGCGTCGAGGAATTGGAAAGCCGGATCTACAGCCGTGCCCTGGCCGAGAACCTGCTGACGATCCGTGTGGCCGGCGCCGCGCTGGTGCGGGAATCGGACGGCGTGGAATCTGCCCTGCCGCGCCTTCTGGCGATGCGGGCCGCCGCGCCGGGGCCGATGTTCCACATCCATTCGGCCAAATTCTTCATGGACGGTGTGTTCGAGAATCGCACCGCCGCGCTGCTGGCCCCCTATGCCGACACGGCGGGCGGCAATGCGCCCTGCATGTTCGGGCAGGCGCAGACCCTGGCCCTGATGACGGCGCTCGACGCCGCGCGCTTCCAGATCCATGTCCATGTCATCGGCGATGCCGCCCTGCGCCGGTCGCTTGACGGGTTCGAGGCCGCCCGCGCCGCCAATGGCGCGTGGCCGGGTCTGCACCAGCTAGCCCATCTGCAACTGGTTGATCCCGCCGATGCGCCCCGCCTGTCGGCCCTTGGCGCGATGGCGAATATCCAGCCGCTCTGGGCGCGCTTTGACCCGGTGGTGCCCGACATCGCGCTTGACATGATCGGGGCGGAGCGCCAGCCGCTGACCTATCCATTCCGCAGCCTGCTGGACATGGGCACCGCCACCTGCCTGTCGTCGGACTGGCCGGTCTCGACCCTGAACCCGTTCGAGATCATCGAAACTGCGGTCACCCGGCAGGCCAGGCTGGCCGATGGCCCGAAAGACCCGTTCCAACCGCAGGAAAGGCTGACCGTGGAAGACTGCGTGCTGGGCTATACCGTGCAGGCCGCCGCCGCCTGCTGGCGGGGCGACTATACCGGGCGGCTGAAGCCGGGGTTTTCGGGCGATGCCATCATCCTGGACCAGGATATCTTCGCCTGCCCGCCCTGGAAGATTTCCGACACGAAGGTTCTGCTGACCCTGTTTCAGGGGCGTGAAGTCTACCGCGCGGGCTGGTTCGCGGGCTGAAATCCTGGCCAGACCAGCCTGACGCGATCCTGCAGCCAGGGCACCGCATCGCCCCGCGCCAGAAATTCGGCCACCTCCATCATCTCCCAACGCTGGCCCTCGTTGCCAAAGCGCAAAGCCGCCACTTCGGCCGCGCTGATCCGCCCGGCATAGAAGATCGAGACGCGGCCCGGAAAATCGGTCGAGGGCAGAACCAGTCGCCGCTCCAGCCGCGCTGCGGGCAAGGTCAGGCCGAATTCCTCGTGCAATTCGCGCAGAAGGCAGGCTTCTGGCGTCTCGCCGCCTTCGCGGCCGCCGCCGGGAAGATCCCAGTGATTGCGCCAGATCAGGCCGGGAAAATCGTCTCTGAGATAGCATAAAAGCCGCGTCCCCAGAAAGAACGCGGCCTTTGCCCCGATGAAGTCAGGCACGGGCCCGTCGCGGCCCGGGCCCTGCCCCTCAGGGATTGTCATTGATATCGCGGTCCCAGGTCTTCACCTGACCGGCCCGCTTGCCCAGGAAGGTGCGCAGGCCCAGCCAGGCCACAAGGGACAGAACCGCGAAGATCAGGATCAGCGCGGGCAGGCCGGGCGCCAGCCCCATGCCCACCAGCACCCCGGTCAGCGCCGCGCCGATGGCGAAGCCCAGGAAGATATACCCGGGCGCGAGGATTTCCAGCACGCCCAGCGCAAAACCCAGAACGACCCAGGCCCACCAGATCGTCCAGATCTGATCCGGCATCAGCTTCCCCTCCGGTTGAACATGCGGAAGGCGTCGCCAAAGGCCTCAAGCGCATTGGCCGGAACCAGGATCGTCTGCTTGCCCTGCCCGGTCGCAACGGCCTGCAAGGCCTCGACCTGTTTCAGCGCCACCTGATACTGCGCCGCTTCAAGCCCGTTTTCCTTGATCGCCACTGCAATCACGCTGGTCGCGAAAGCCTCGGCCTCGGCGGTCACGCGCTTGGCCTTGGCCGCCTGCTCGGCCGCATAGAGTTCGGCATCCGCCGCCAACTCGACGCTGCGCTTGCGGCCCTCGGCCTCCATCACCTGGGCGCGGCGGGCGCGTTCGGCATTGAGCTGTTGCAGCATTGCCGCGCGGGTCGCCTCGTCCAGATTGACGTCCAGGATCTCGGCCCGAGTCACCTCGACACCCCAGTCATCGACCATGGCCGCCACCTGCTCGCGCACCCGTTCGATCAGCGAGGCGCGGTTCGACTGAACCTGGTCCAGTTCCAGCTTGCCGATTTCCGAACGCACGATCCCGGCCACAGTCGTGGCGATGGCGGCGTCGATGTCGCGAATCCGGTAGACGGTCTTTTCCGGCTCGGTCACGCGATAGAAGACCGAGGTCTCGACCTTCACCAACACGTTGTCCGCCGTGATCGCATCCTGGCTGGCATTCGGAAGCTGGCGTTCCAGAACCGAGACCTTGTGGGCGATGCGGTCCAGGAAGGGCACGACAAAGTTGATGCCCGGCCCCAGGACCCATTTCAGCCGCCCGAAACGCTCGACCACATGCTTTTCACTTTGCGGAACGATCCGCACGCCCAGAAAAATGCACAGAATAATGAACAGAGCGATGGCCAGAAACACCGCGTTCCAGCCTAGAAGGTCGGTCAGCTGCATGAAATTCCTCCGTGTCGAATACGCACCGGCAGCGCCCGGCCGGGTCCCCCATAATGTGACCTCAGAGCCCCCATCCGGCAAGGGCCGGAATCGCCGCCCCCTGGCGCGCCTTGCTTTGCGCGGCAGGCCTTGCGCTGCCCACCTTTCGCTGACAGGGCGCAGCGGTTATCCTGCGCGCGTCCAAGAAACCCCTCCTCCCGGAAGGCCCAGAATGCCCCAACGCCTGCACCTCGTCTTTGGCGGCGAGCTCGTCAGCCCCGACAAGACCACCTTCCGCGATCCGTCGCAGATCCATATCGTCGGCATGTTCCCCGATTATGCCAGCGCCCATGCCGCCTGGAAGGCCGAAGCGCAGCGCACCGTCGACAATGCCCATATGCGCTATTTCATCGCGCATATTCACCGTCTGCGCGACGAGGAAACGGCTGCTTCCTCGACCGAGGAACTTGGCTGATCCCATGGCGCCGCTTGGGCTATCGCTGGCCGCGTTCCGGCCGCGCGCATCCTCGGCGCTGACGGCGGCGCGCCCGCCGCGTCCAGAAGGCCGGCTCGTGTGGCTGCATGTCAGCGGCAGCGATCCCGCGCCCGCAGCGGAAGAGCTGATGCGGCGTCTGGCCGAAGAGGAGGATGTCTCGGTCCTTCTGACCGGCCCGGCCTCGGGCGCGCTGGCCGAGGCGCTGCATCAGGACCCGCCCGAGGACAGCACCGCCGAGGTGCGGGCCTTTCTTGACCATTGGCGCCCAGAGGCGCTGGTCCTGTCGGATGGCGGGCTGCGCCCGGTCCTGATCGCAGCGGCGCGGTCGCGCGGCCTGCCCGTTCTGCTGACCGATGCCCGCACGCCACGCCTGATGCCGGGCAGCGCGGGCTGGTTTTCCGGCACGCTGCGCAAAAGCCTGACCGCCCTGACCTATATCGCCACCGTGGACGAAGCCGCAGCCGCAGCCTTTCGCAAGGCCGGCGCCCCGCCGCAGATCCTGGCGATCACCGGGCGGATGGAGGAACGGTCTGCCGTCCTGCCCTGCCTGGAAGCCGAACGCGCGGCGCTGGCCAAACTGTTCGCCTCGCGCCCGGTCTGGTTCGCCGCCAGCCTGCCCGAAGCCGAAGAGACCGCCGTCCTGGCCGCCCATCGCCGCGTTCTGGGACAAAGCCACCGGCTGTTGCTGATCCTTCTGCCCGCCGATCCCGCCCGCGCCCAGCCGCTGGCCGAGAAACTGGAGGCAGAGGGCTGGACCGTCGCCCTGCGCAGCGCCGAGGAAGACCCCGAACCGGAAACCGAGGTTTTCGTGGTCGACACACCCGCCGAGCTGGGCCTGTGGTATCGCCTTGCGCCGATCACCTTCCTGGGCAGCAGCCTGTCCGGCAACGGCGCAGCGCGCAGCCCTATGGAGCCGGCGGCGCTGGGGTCCGCCATCCTGCACGGCCCCCGTGCCGGGGCCTATGGTGCGCTTCTGGGCCGGTTGGGCGCGGCGCGGGCGGCGCGGGCCGTGGCCGCCGCCCCCGATCTGGCCGAGGCTTTGGGCGATCTTCTGGCCCCCGACCGCGCGGCGCGGCTGGCGCAGGCGGCCTGGATCGTCGCCTCCGACGGGGCCGAGGCGACCGAGGCCGTGCTTGACCGGCTGCGCGCACTGACCGGGGCCGAGTGATGCGCCCGCCCGCCTTCTGGTTCACCCCCCCCGAAAGGCCCGGCCTGCTGCCCCGGCTGCTGTCGCCCCTTGGCGCGCTTTATGCCGCCGCGACCGCAAGCCGGTTGGCGCGGGGCGCAGGCTATCGCGCCGGGGTGCCGGTGATCTGCATCGGCAATCTGAATGCGGGCGGCACAGGCAAGACCCCCACGGCCATCGCGCTGACCCAGCGCCTTCAGGCCCGTGGCCAGCGCGTCGCACTGGTGTCGCGCGGCCATGGCGGCAGTCTGGAAGGCCCGGTGCAGGTCGACCCGGCCCGTCACTCCGCAGCCGAGGTCGGCGACGAGCCCCTGCTTCTGTCGGCCTTCGCCCCGACTTTCATCGCCCGCGACCGCGCGGCGGGCGCGCGCGCCGCAGAAGGCTCTGGCGCCAGCGTCATCTTGCTGGATGACGGTTTCCAGAATCCTGCTGTCGCCAAGGATCTGTCGCTAATCGTGGTCGATGCCGAGCGCGGCTTTGGCAACGGGCTCTGCCTGCCCGCCGGCCCCCTTCGCGAGCCGGTGGCAACCGGCCTGGCCCGCGCCGATGCCGTGCTGTCGATCGGCCCGTCCGACGCGCAGGCCGACTTTGCCGCTCGCTGGGGCAAGGCTATTCACATTCCCCACCTGACCGGCGCTTTGCGCCCCTTGCAGATGGGCATGGATTGGCGGGGTGAGCGCGTCATCGCCTTCGCGGGCATCGGCCATCCGGAAAAGTTCTTCGCCACCCTGCGGGCCGAAGGCGCGCATCTGGTGCGCAGCGTCGCATTGGACGACCACCAGCCCTTCTCCGACGCCCTGCTGCGACGACTGGAGCATGACGCCGCACAGGCCGGGGCGCAGCTTGTCACCACCGAAAAGGACGCCGCCCGCCTGCCCGCATCCTTCCGGCCCAAGGTCCTGGCGCTGGTGGTGCGGCTTGAATTGGACGACTGGTCGCCGCTCGACGCGATGCTGACGCGGCTGGGCCTTTAGCCGCCGGGCTCAGGCCCGGCGTTCCAGCGTGGCAATGCCCAGAACTTCCAGCACCTTGGCCTCGATCTGCGGCGCATCCATGCCCGCCACGCGATACATCGCTTCGGGGCTGGCCTGATCGATGAAGATATCGGGCAGAACCATGCTGCGGAACTTGTAGCCGCGGTCAAAGATCCCCGCATCCGCCAGAAGCTGCGCGACCTGGCTGCCGAAGCCGCCCACCGCGCCTTCCTCGATGCAGATCAGCGCCTCATGTTCCGCGACCAGCCGCAGGATCAACTCGCGGTCCAGCGGCTTGGCGAAGCGCGCATCCGCCACTGTGGGCGCCAGGCCGCGCGCGGCCAGCGATTCCGCCGCCTTCAGCACCTCGGCCAGCCGCGTGCCAAAGGACAGCACCGCCACCCGCGCGCCTTCGCGGATCACCCGGCCGCGGCCGATCTCCAGCGGCACGCCGCGCGGCGGCATCTCGACCCCGCAGCCCTCGCCGCGCGGAAAGCGAAAGGCGATCGGCCCCTCGTCATGCGCCACCGCCGTCGCCACCATATGGCGCAGCTCGGCCTCGTCCGCCGCCGCCATCACCACCATGCCGGGCAGGTTCGACAGGAAGGCCACGTCAAAAGCCCCGGCATGGGTGGCGCCATCGGCCCCCACTAGCCCAGCCCGGTCGATGGCGAAACGCACCGGCAGGCGCTGGATCGCCACGTCATGCACGACCTGATCGTAACCGCGCTGCAGGAAGGTGGAATAGAGCGCGCAGAAGGGCTTCAGTCCGCCCGCCGCCATGCCCGCCGCGAAGGTGACGGCATGTTGCTCGGCAATGCCCACGTCGAACATCCGGCGCGGGAAGCGCTTGGCGAAAAGATCAAGCCCGGTGCCATCCGGCATCGCAGCCGTGACCGCCACGATCTTTTCATCGCGCTCGGCCTCAAGGATCAGGCTTTCGGCGAAGACCTTGGTGTAAGAGGGCGCGTTAGACGGGGTCTTCTTCTGCTCGCCCGTCACCACGTCGAACTTGGCCCGCGCATGGCCCTTGTCCGCCGCCATCTCGGCCGGGGCATAGCCCTTGCCCTTCTTGGTCAGGACATGGATCAGCATCGGCCCGGTCGCTCGGTCATGCACCGTGCGCAGAACCGGCAGCAACTGGTCCAGATCATGGCCGTCAATCGGGCCGACATAGGAAAAGCCCAGGGCTTCGAACAGCGTGCCGCCGATGGCCATGCCCTTGAGCATGTCCTTGGCCCGCCGCGCGCCTTCCTGCAACGGCCCCGGCAACAGGCCGACAAAGCCCTTGGCGACCTGTTTCAAGTCATGCATCGGCGCTTCGGCGTAAAGCCTGCTGAGATAGGAGGACAGCGCGCCGACCGGTGGGGCGATCGACATCTCATTGTCGTTCAGGATCACGAACAGCCGCTTGCCCAGATGGCCGGCATTGTTCATCGCCTCGAAGGCCATGCCCGCCGACATCGCGCCATCGCCGATCACCGCCACCGCATCGCCCGGATCGCCACCCAGATCCGCCGCCACCTTGAAGCCCAGCGCCGCCGAGATCGAGGTCGAGCTGTGCGCCGCCCCGAACGGGTCATAGGGGCTTTCACTGCGCTTGGTGAAGCCCGACAGGCCGCCCTCCATCCGCAGGGTGCGGATACGGTCGCGCCGCCCGGTCAGGATCTTGTGCGGATAGCACTGGTGGCCGACATCCCAGATGATCTTGTCGCGCGGCGTGTCGAAGACCGCGTGCAGCGCCACGGTCAGCTCGACCACGCCCAGACCCGCGCCCAGATGGCCGCCCGTCACCGAAACCGCCGAAATCGTCTCGGCCCGCAGCTCATCGGCAAGCTGGTGCAGCTCGCGGTCGGACAGCGCCTTCAGGTCGCCCGGAAAATGGACGCGGTCAAGGATCGGCGTTGCGGGGCGGTCGGCCATTCGGGCCTCCTTCTTAGCTGTCGCGCGAGATAGAGAAACGCGCCGCCGCGATCAAGTAACGTGCAGCTTCGCCGTAGGGTTCCAGCAGGCTTTCCGCCTGTTCGACCAGCGCCGCCGCCTGCGCCCGCGCCCCTTCCAGCCCCAACAGAGAGACAAAGGTGGCCTTGCCCGCCGCCGCGTCCTTGCCCACGCGCTTGCCCGCCGCCTCGGCGCTGCCGGTCACATCCAGAATGTCATCGGCGATCTGGAAGGCCAGACCCAGCGCCTCGGCATAGGCGCGCAGGGGCGCGCGGTCGGCACCGGCCAGGATTGCCCCGGCCTCGGCGGAGAAACGAATCAACGCCCCGGTCTTTCCGGCCTGCATGGCGGTGATCTCTTCCAAAGTCAGCGCGCGGCCAGCCGTTTCGGCGGCAATGTCCAGCGCCTGCCCCAGCACCATGCCCTGCGCGCCGCTGGCGCGGGCCAGCCCGGCGACCAGCGCGATCCGCGCATCGGCCCCGCCCAGCGCCGGATCGGTCAACAGCTCAAAGGCCAGCGTCTGCAGGGCATCGCCCGCCAGAACCGCCGTCGCCTGATCCCATTTCACATGCACCGTGGGCTGGCCCCGGCGCAGGTCGTCATCATCCATGCAGGGCAGGTCGTCATGGACCAGCGAATAGGCGTGCAGACATTCCACCGCCGCCGCCGCCGAAACGGCCCGTTCGCCCGGGACGCCCAGCATCCGTGCAGATTCCAGCACCAGAAAGCCGCGCAGCCGCTTGCCGCCGCGCAGGGCGTAGCGCATGGCATGGATCACCGGCTGATCCGGGTAATCCGCCAGCGCCTCGTCCAACCGCAGCGCGATGCGCTGGGCGTCCTCGGCCAGCCGTTCGGGAAAGCTCACATCCCCTCCACCGGCTCGGTGCCGACGGCGCGGCCCTCGGCCAGACGGATCTTTTCCACCTTCTCTTCGGCCTCTTTCAGCCGCGCCGCGCAATGCGCCTTGAGCGCAGCCCCGCGTTCATAGAGCGCGATCGACTGCTCAAGCGCCACATCGCCACGCTCAAGCTGCCCCACCACCTGCTCCAGCGCGGAGAGCGCCTCTTCGAAACTCATCTCCGCCACGGTTTTCTCGCTCATCCCTCAAGCCTCGCCATCTCGCCCACATAGGCCCCGGCACTTTCTGCCAGCGCCCCCAGATCATAGCCGCCTTCCAGCGCCGAGACCACCCGGCCCCCGGACACTTCCCACAGCCGCGCTGCCAGCCAGCGGAAGTCCTCGGCCTTCCACTCAAGCTGCGCCAGCGGATCAGAGGCATGGGCATCGAAACCGGCCGAAACGATCAGCAGGTCGGGCTTAGCCGCGGCCACGGCCGGAAGGATGATCCGCTCATAGGCCGCCCGCATGGCCGCCCCGCCGCTGCCCGCGCGCAAAGGCACATTCAAAACCTGGCCATGCGCGCCACGCTCATCCGCCGCGCCTGTGCCGGGATAAAGCGGCATCTGGTGGGATGAGGCGAACAGGCACCGCGCCTCATCCCAAAGCAGATCCTGCGTGCCATTGCCGTGATGCACGTCGAAATCCACCACGGCCACGCGCGCCAGCCCGTGATGGTCCAGCGCCCGCTTTGCCGCGATGGCGACCGACCCGAACAGGCAGAAACCCATGGCCCGCGCCGTCTCGGCATGGTGACCCGGCGGCCGCGCGGCGACGAATGCCGCCCCCGCCTCGCCCGCCAGCACGGCATCGACCGCCGCACAGACGCCGCCCACCCCGCGCAAGGCGGCCTTCAACGACCCCGGCGCCAGGAAAGTATCGCCATCCAGCTGCGCCCAACCCGTTTCCGGCACCGCGCCCGCCACCCGCGCCAGATAGGCGGCGGGATGACAGCGCAAGACCTCTGCCTCTTCCGCCAGAGGGCAATCCCGCCGCTCCAGCGCCAGACCTTCCAGCCCGGCCTCCACCGCGGCCAGCCGCTCCACCCGCTCGGGGTGCCCCGGCGGCGTCACATGGCCCAGACAGTCGGAATGCGAGAAAACCAGCATCCTGGCCCCTTCCTCTTGGCGCAGATACTCTTGGGGTCCGGGGGCAGAGCCTCCGGGATATCCCCCTCAATCCGGCGCCAGCATATAGCCTTCACCCCGCACCGTTTGCAGATAGCGCGGTGCCTTGGGGTCTTCCTCGATCTTGCGGCGCAGCCTTGTGATCTGCACATCGACGGCACGTTCCTGCGCGGCATCCTCGCGGCCGAGATCGGCGACCAGCCGCTCGCGGCTCATCGCCGCGCCCGGCGCGGCGGCGAACAGGCGCATCAGCGCCGCCTCGGTCGCGGTCAGCCTGATCGGCGCCTCGCCGCGCCACAATTCGCCGCGGTCCAAGTCATAGCGCACCGCGCCCAGATGCAGCATCTTCGGCGCCGGCTCGGCCGCGCGGGGCTGCGGCACGCGGCGCAGGATGGCGTTGATGCGCAGCAGCAGCTCTTTCGGCTCGAAGGGCTTGACCAGATAGTCATCCGCCCCGGCCTCCAGCCCCTCGATCCGGTTCGCCGTCTCGCCCTTGGCGGTCAACAGCAGGATCGGCACGGTCGTGCGTTTGCGCAGATCGCGGGTCAGGCTGATGCCATCCTCGCCCGGCATCATCACGTCCAGCACGATCATGTCAAACTCCAGCCCCGCCAGCACGCGCCGCGCCTGGGCGGCATCGCGCGCGACCGAGACCAGGAACCCGTTGCGGATCAGGAATTTCTGCAACAGCCCCCGGATGCGCTCGTCATCGTCGACGACCAGAAGATGCGGCTCGTTTCCTGTCACTGCCGACATGCGGTCCCTCTTTCTCAGCTTCCGTCGCGCAAACGGTTGTAGGCGGTCCGCATCTCCGGGTCCATCATCGCTTCCAGCACCTGCCGGAAGCCGGCCACGGCCGTCGGACCCGCCGCCCGATAGGCCGTGCGCATCCGCGAACGCTGCGCATCCGACAGGGCGCGCTCCAGCTCTGCCCCCTTGTCGGTCAGGAACAGGTGGCGTTCGCGGGCATCGACCTTGCCCTTCTCGCTTTTCACATGGCCATCGTCGATCAGCGTGCGCAACACCCGGTTCAGCGACTGTTTGGTCACGCCCAGGATCGACAGCAGGTTCGACACGGTGGTGCCGGGGCTGCGATGGATGAAATGCACCGCCCGGTGATGGGCGCGCCCGTAATCCATCCCTTCCAGAATCCTGTCCGGGTCGGCGGTGAAACCGCGATAGGCGAAGAACATCGCCTCGATGCCCTTGCGCAATTGCTCGTCGGTCAGAAAAAGAAGGCTCTCGCCCCCTGCCGGTTCCGCCATGTCGATCCCGCCTCCTTTTTCAGCGGAATTTACGTCAGCCTTGTTGACTTTCCAAGTCATAAAGCGTAGCGATGCCCCGCCTTGACGCAACTTCATGCCCGTTTCGGACCCATGTTGCGCAAGAATCGAAAATCAGGAGGCCGAGATGGCGGCATATGACGATCGCGACGGGTTCATCTGGATGGATGGCAAGATGGTGGAATGGCGGGGGGCGCAGGTCCACCTGCTGTCACACGCGCTCCACTATGCCTCGGCCGTATTCGAGGGCGAGCGTTGCTATAACGGCAAGATCTTCAAGAGCCATGAGCATTCGGAACGCCTGATCCATTCCGGCAAGCTGCTTGACATGGAGATCCCCTGGACCGCCGACCAGATCGACGCCGCCAAGGATGCCGTGCTCAAGGCCAACGGGCTGACCGATGCCTATGTCCGTGCCATCGCCTTCCGCGGCGCGGGGGAAGAGATGGGCGTGGCCAGCCTGGGCAACCCCGTCCGCCTGGGCATCGCCTGCTGGACCTGGGGCGCCTATTACGGCGACGCCAAGTTCAAGGGCGCCAAGCTGGACATCTCGAAATGGAAGCGGCCCTCGCCCGAGACCATCCCGTCCGAGGCCAAGGCCGCCGGTCTGTACATGATCTGCACCATGTCCAAGCACGCGGCCATGGCCAAGGGCTGCAGTGATGCGATGATGTTCGACTATCGCGGCTATGTGGCCGAGGCGACCGGGGCGAACATCTTCTTCGTCAAGGATGGCGAGGTGCATACGCCCAAGGCCGATTGCTTCCTGAACGGAATCACCCGGCAGACCGTGATCGGCATGATGAAGGACATGCAGATCAAGGTGCATGAGCGCCATATCATGCCCGAAGAGCTGGAAGGCTTTGAACAGTGCTGGCTGACCGGCACCGCCGCCGAGGTCACCCCGGTCGGCCAGATCGGCGACTACAATTTCGAAGTGGGCGAGCTGACCAAGCGCGTCGCGACGGAATACGAAAAGCTCGTTCGCCGCTGATCACAATCAAGACTGTCTTCTGCCAGGCGCATCGTGGCGACCTGGCAGGAGGCCAGCCAGGCCCGGTGTCGGACCAAGCGGCCATCCGAAGGCCGGACTGTGGCAAAGGCGTTAAGCGCACCCCATCCCCGAAGTCGATAACTTGGATCCGCGCGCCGGGCGCTGCCCGGCCAATGGTGCGTCGCACCCGGGCGCGCGGACAAATTCCGTGCCGAGAAAGCAAAAGCCGCGCAATCCGTTGGGAATGCGCGGCTTTTGATTGTAGTGGTGCCCAGAAGAGGACTCGAACCTCCACGCCTTGCGGCGCTGGTACCTGAAACCAGTGCGTCTACCAATTCCGCCATCTGGGCACTGGCGGCGATGTATCCGGGGGCATCGGCAGTGTCAACAGGGGCCAAAGCCTGTATCAGCGAAAATCGTCACATGGCTTTCGCATCGGCTTTTGTCTTGCGGCTGCAGCAAGGCCGGGGCTATTCAGGGCGCAGGATTTTCGGCCTCTGGCAAGGATGGCACGCATGAGCAAGCTGGTCACGATCTACGGCGGTTCGGGCTTTGTCGGCCGCTACATCGCGCGGCGGATGGCGAAAGAGGGCTGGCGCGTCCGCGTCGCCGTGCGCCGCCCGAACGAGGCGCTGTTCGTCAAGCCCTATGGCGTGCCCGGCCAGGTCGAGCCGGTTCTCTGCAACATCCGCGACGATGCGAGCGTGCGCGCGGTGATGCGCGGGGCGGATGCGGTGGTGAACTGCGTCGGCACCTTTGATCGCGGCGGCAAGAACAATTTCCAGGCGGTGCAGGCCGATGGCGCGGGCCGCGTGGCGCGGATCGCGGCGGAAGAAGGCGTGGCGCGGCTTGTCCATATCTCGGCCATCGGTGCCGCGGCGGACGCGCCCTCGCTTTACGGCCAGTCGAAAGCGGCGGGCGAGGCGGCGGTTCTGGCCGCCTTCCCCGGCGCGGTGATCCTGCGGCCCTCGGTGATCTTCGGCAATGAGGATGGATTCTTCAACAAATTCGCCTCGATGGCCCGGCTTGGCCCGGTGCTGCCGCTGGTCAAGGCCGAGACGAAGTTCCAGCCGGTCTTTGTCGATGACGTGGCGCAGGCCGCGGTCAAGGGCATCACCGGCGAGGCCGCGCCAGGCATCTATGAGCTGGGCGGGCCGGATGTGGAGAGCTTCCGCGCGTTGATCGGCAAGATGCTGAAGGTGATCCAGCGCCGCCGTCTGGTGCTGAACATGCCGACCTTCCTGATGGGCATCCTGGCGGGCGCCCTCGACATCGGCTCGGTCCTGACGGGCGGGTTGATCCGCAACAAGGTGCTGACGCGCGACCAGCTTGCCAGCCTGGGCCAGGACAATGTCGTGGCGCCGGGCGCCAAGGGGCTGGCCGATCTGGGCATCACGCCCGTGGCATTCGAGGCGGTGGTGCCGGAATATCTGTGGCCCTTCCGGCCCTCGGGCCAGTTTGCGGCGATCAAGGCCTCGGCCAAGAACCTGACCAAGGCCTGACGTGGGCGAGACGCTGACTGCGGCCCTGCTGGGCCTGCTGGAAGGGCTGACCGAGTTCATTCCGGTGTCGTCGACCGGCCATCTGCTGCTGGCCGGCCATTTCCTGGGCTTCGAGGCGACGGGCAAGACCTTTGAGGTCGTGATCCAGCTTGGCGCGGTCCTGGCACTGTTTTCGGTCTATGCGGCCAAACTGACCGGGCTGTTCCTGGCGGCGCGGACGGAGGACGCGGCGCGGCGGTCGATCGTGTCGGTTCTGCTGGCGTTTTTCCCGGCGGTGATCGTGGGGCTTCTGGCGCATGACTTCATCAAGAACGTGCTGTTCGAAACGCCCAAGCTGATCTGCATCATGCTGATTTTGGGCGGATTCGTTTTGCTGGTCATTGACCGGATCGCGCCCAGGCCGGTGCATTTCGACGCCTTGCAGCTGCCTTTCGGCAAGTCGCTGGTGATCGGTTTCTGCCAATGTCTTGCGATGATCCCCGGCGTCTCGCGGTCGGGTGCGACAATCGTGGGGGCACTTTTCCTGGGGGTCGAGAAGCGGGCGGCGGCCGAGTTTTCCTTTCTTCTGTCGCTGCCGACAATGGGCGCGGCGGTGGCCTATGACCTGTTCAAGAACCGCGATTCGCTGGATTTCGGTGCGATGTGGGAAATTGCCGTCGGGTTCGGCGTGGCCTTCCTGACCGCTGTTCTGGTGGTCCGCTGGGTGCTGAACTTTGTGGGAAAGCACGGCTATTCGATCTTTGGCTGGTGGCGAATCATCGTCGGTTCGGTGGCGCTGGCGGCGCTTTTTGCCGGGTACTGAGGCGATTTGGAACTTGTGCTGACCTAATTTCCCAAAAAAACGTCAATGCTGCTGCCCTTGCGGGCCAAAAACTGCAAATTAGGTCAGCTTGATTGACTTTTATTCTGGATCGCGGCCATGTAGGAAGGCGTGCCTGAGGGAAATCACGGGGACGCGCAGCCATGGCCACGCAGAAGATGCTGAAATTCGTCAACGTCGGTCGCGAGATGCCGGCCAAGCGCGATGCATCCTCGCGCGCCAAGGATTTCAGCGAGATCTATGCCGAGTTCGCCGCCGAAAAGGCGGCCGAGCAGGCCAGCCGCTGCAGCCAATGCGGCGTACCCTATTGCCAGTCGCATTGCCCCTTGCACAACAACATCCCCGACTGGCTGCGCCTGACCGCAGAGGGCCGCCTTCAGGAAGCCTATGAGATCAGCCAGGCCACCAACACCTTTCCGGAAATCTGCGGCCGCATCTGCCCGCAGGACCGGCTGTGCGAAGGCAATTGCGTGATCGAACAGTCGGGCCATGGCACGGTCACCATCGGCTCGGTCGAGAAATACATCACCGACACCGCCTGGGAAGAAGGCTGGGTCAAGCCGATCAAGCCCGCGATGGAGCGGCCGGAATCGGTCGGCATCATCGGCGCCGGTCCGGGCGGCCTTGCCGCCGCCGATGTGCTGCGCCGGGCGGGCGTGCAGGTCACGGTCTATGACCGCTATGACCGCGCGGGGGGGCTGCTGACCTATGGCATCCCCGGCTTCAAGCTGGAGAAGGACGTGGTGATGCGCCGCAACGAACAGCTTCGGCTGGGCGGGGTGAATTTCGTTCTGAACTGCGATGTAGGTGTGGACCTGTCGTTCGACGCCATTCGGGGCCAGCATGATGCGGTGTTGATCGCGACGGGCGTCTACAAGATCCGCGAGATCGAGGCCCCCGGCGTCGGCGCCAAGGGCATCGTCAAGGCGCTGGATTATCTGACCGCTTCAAACCGGAAATCCTTCGGGGACGAGGTTGCCGAGTTTGATTCGGGCATGCTGGACGCCAAGGGCAAGCGCGTGGTGGTGATCGGCGGCGGCGATACGGCGATGGACTGCGTGCGCACCGCCATCCGCCAGGGCGCGCAATCGGTGAAATGCCTTTATCGCCGCGACAAGGCCAACATGCCGGGCAGCCAGCGCGAAGTGCAGAATGCCGAGGAAGAGGGCGTGGAATTCGTCTGGCTGTCGGCGCCCAAGGGCTTCACCGGCGGCACCGAAGTCGAGGGCGTGATGGTCCAGAAGATGCGCCTTGGCGCGCCGGATGCGACGGGTCGCCAAAGCCCCGAGATCATCGATGGGGCGGATTACGTCGAAGAGGCCGATCTGGTGGTGCAGGCGCTGGGCTTTGAACCCGAAGACCTGCCGGGTCTCTGGGGCGTCAAGGAACTTGGCGTCACCCGCTGGGGCACGATCAAGGCCGACTTCCGCAGCCATGCCACCAGCCTGCCGGGCGTTTATGCGGCGGGCGATATCGTGCGCGGCGCAAGCCTGGTTGTCTGGGCGATCCGCGACGGCCGTGAGGCCGCCGATGCGATCCTGTCCTACCTGGCGCAGCCCGCCACGGTGGCCGCGGAATAGAGTCTTGAACCCGTCTTGCCTGCGTCTTCCTTCCGTCTCTACGCGCGGAAGAGGCAGGAAAAAGTTAAACGTCAGGATCTGTGACCTGATCAAAGGTGTGCCGTGATGCGAAAGATCCTTGCCCTTGCGTCCCTGCTTGCCCTGCCGGACGCCCCCGCCCTGGCCGGAACCTGGACTGCGCCCGAGGGCTGCGAGATTAATATGACCGTGCAGTCCAAGGGGTGCCGGGTGTCGAACCATTACACCTGCAAGGCCGACCCGCCGGGCGACCAGTGGCGGGCGGATTTCGATCAGGAAGGCGTCTATTTCTATTCGCGGATCAACCGCGAAGCGGAATGGGTGGAAAGCTTCGACGTCAACCCGACGGTGCGCCAGACGCTGGACCCGGGCGCGGAAGACCCGGCCTCGTTCAGCGAGCTGTTGTCGGCGGGGATCGACACCTATGTCTTCAGCCTGACCCGCGAGGATGGCACGCATTCCAATGTTTCGGGCTATGACCGGCTGACCGGACGAACCGTCACCATCGACGGCGTGGCGCTGGAAGAGACCGAGTTCGAATATACCGAGACCGACGACAGCGGCTACGTCGTGCGGCGCGCCCATGGCCATGAATATATCAGCCGCGAGCGCCGCAATTTCTTTGCTGGGCCGGGCGAGACCGATCTGGGCGATGGCCAATGGCTGCCCATCGACGGCAGCCCGGTCGATTTCGCCTTTCCCGGCGACAAGGGCTTTGGGTCCACCCAGCCGATCTATGACTGCGACGCCATCATGTCGATGGCGCCGATGCAGACTTCCCCTGACCTGATGGAGGCCAACCATGACCAGCTTTGATGACGCCTGGGTCCGCGCGGAAGAGGCCAAGCGCGCCTATATGAACGAACATTCGCTGTACCGCGACGAGGATGAGCATTCCTCCTGCGGGGTGGGTCTGGTCGTGTCGATCTCGGGCAAGCCCAGCCGAAAGGTGGTGGAGAACGGCATCGCCGCGCTGAAGGCGATCTGGCACCGGGGTGCCGTGGATGCCGATGGCAAGACCGGCGACGGGGCGGGCATCCATGTGCAGATCCCGGTCAAGTTCTTCTACGATGTGGTGCGCCGCACGGGGCATGAGCCGGATGGCAACAAGCTGATCGCCGTGGGCCAGGTCTTCCTGCCGCGCACCGATTTCGGCGCGCAGGAACGCTGCCGGACCATCGTCGAGGCCGAAGTGCTGCGGATGGGCCATTACATCTATGGCTGGCGGCATGTGCCGGTCGATATCTCGGTCCTGGGCGAGAAGGCCAATGCGACGCGGCCGGAGATCGAGCAGATCCTGATCCGCTGCGAAAAGGACATCGACCACGAGCAGTTCGAGCGTGAGCTGTACATCATCCGGCGCCGGATCGAGAAGGCGGCGGTGGCGGCGGCGATCCAGGGGCTGTATCTCTGCTCGCTGTCCTGCCGGTCGATCATCTATAAGGGGATGATGCTGGCCGAGCAGGTCTCGACCTTCTATCCCGACTTGCAGGACGAACGGTTCGAAAGCGCCTTCGCGATCTATCACCAGCGCTATTCGACCAATACCTTCCCGCAATGGTGGCTGGCCCAGCCCTTCCGCATGCTGGCCCATAACGGCGAGATCAACACGCTGAAGGGCAACGTCAACTGGATGCGCAGCCATGAGATCCGCATGGCCTCGGGCACGTTCGGCGAGGCGGCGGAAGACATCAAGCCGATCATCCCCTCGGGCGCGTCGGATTCGGGCGCGCTGGATGCGGTGTTCGAGGTTCTGGTGCGGTCGGGCCGGTCGGCGCCGATGGCCAAGACCATGCTGGTGCCGGAAGCCTGGTCGAAGCAGACCGTGAACATGCCCAAGGCCTGGGCCGACATGTATTCCTATTGCAACTCGGTCATCGAGCCCTGGGACGGGCCGGCGGCGTTGGCGATGACCGACGGGCGCTGGGTCTGCGGCGGGCTGGACCGCAACGGCCTTCGGCCGATGCGCTATGTGGTGACGGGCGACGGGCTGCTGATCGCCGGGTCCGAGGCCGGGATGGTGCCGGTCGAGGAGACGACGGTGCGCGAGAAGGGCGCGCTGGGGCCGGGGCAGATGATCGCGGTCGATATGGCCGAGGGCAAGCTGTACCACGACACCCAGATCAAGGACCGGCTGGCGAACAACCAGCCCTATGGCGACTGGATCGAGAAGATCGTCGATCTGAACGCGCTGCTGCGCGACGTGCCGGAACGCGCCGATCACACGGGCGCCGACCTGCGCCGCCGCCAGATCGCGGCGGGCTATACGGTCGAGGAGATGGAACAGGTTCTGGCGCCGATGGCCGAGGACGGCAAGGAAATGGTCGCCTCGATGGGCGATGACACGCCGCCCGCGGTTCTGTCCAAGGTCTACCGGCCGCTGTCGCATTATTTCCGCCAGAACTTCAGCCAGGTGACCAACCCGCCCATCGATTCGCTGCGCGAGGGACGGGTGATGAGCCTGAAGACGCGCTTCGGAAACCTGAAGAACGTGCTGGACGAAAACTCGGGCCAGACCGAGATCCTGGTGCTGGAAAGCCCCTTCGTCGCCAATGCCGAGTTCAAGGTGCTGGTCGACCGCTTTGGCGAACAGGTGGCGCATATCGACTGCACCTTCCCGGTCGGCCCGTCGCTGGACGATCTGCGCCAGGGTCTGGAGCGGATCCGGTCGGAAGCCGAGGATGCGGTGCGGTCGGGCGCCGGGCAATTGGTGCTGACGGATGAGCATCAGGGGCCGGAAAAGGTTGGGATGCCGATGATCCTGGCGACCAGCGCGGTGCATAGCTGGCTGACGCGCAAAGGGCTGCGGACCTTCTGTTCGATCAACGTGCGGTCGGCGGAATGTATCGACCCGCATTATTTCGCGGTGCTGATCGGCTGTGGCGCGACCACGGTGAACGCCTATCTGGCGCAGGACAGCATCGCCGACCGCATCGAGCGCGGCCTGATCGAGGGCAGCCTGACCGATGCGATGCGGCGCTATCGCGACGCCATCGACGCGGGTCTTCTGAAGATCATGTCCAAGATGGGGATCTCGGTCATCTCCTCCTATCGCGGCGGCCTGAACTTTGAAGCGGTGGGCCTGTCGCGCGCCATGGTGGCCGAATATTTCCCCGGCATGCACAGCCGCATCTCGGGCATCGGCCTGCACGGGATCGAGCACAAGGTCGAGGAAATCCATGCCAAGGGCTGGCGTGGCGGCAGCGACGTGCTGCCGATCGGCGGCTTCTACAAGGCGCGGCGCAGCGGCGAGAAGCACGCCTGGGAAGCCCAGACCATGCATATGCTGCAGGCCGCCTGCGACAAGGCGAGCTATGATCTGTGGAAGCAGTACAGCGCCGCGATGCGGGCCAATCCGCCGATCCATCTGCGCGACCTTCTGGACATCAAGGCTCTGGGCAAGCCGGTGCCGATCGAGGAGGTCGAATCGATCACCAGCATCCGCAAGCGGTTCGTGACGCCGGGCATGTCGCTGGGCGCGCTGTCGCCCGAAGCGCATAAGACGCTGAATGTCGCGATGAACCGCATCGGGGCGAAGTCGGACAGTGGCGAGGGCGGCGAGGACCCGGCGCATTTCCTGCCGGAACCGAATGGCGACAACCCCAGCGCCAAGATCAAGCAGGTGGCCTCGGGCCGGTTCGGCGTGACGGCGGAATATCTGAACGCCTGCGAGGAACTGGAAATCAAGGTCGCGCAGGGCGCCAAGCCCGGCGAGGGCGGGCAATTGCCCGGCATGAAGGTGACCGAGCTGATCGCGCGGCTGCGCCATTCGACCAAAGGGGTGACGCTGATCTCGCCCCCGCCGCATCACGACATCTACAGTATCGAAGACCTGGCGCAGCTGATCTACGACCTGAAGCAGATCAACCCGCGCGCCAAGGTGACGGTCAAGCTGGTGTCTTCGTCCGGCGTCGGCACGATTGCCGCGGGCGTGGCCAAGGCCAAGGCCGATATCATCCTGGTGTCAGGCCATAATGGCGGCACCGGGGCTTCGCCCGCGACCAGCATCAAATATGCGGGGCTGCCGTGGGAGATGGGCCTGACCGAAGCGCATCAGGTTCTGGCAATGAACAACCTGCGCGAGCGGGTGACGCTGCGCACCGATGGCGGGCTGCGCACGGGGCGCGATATCGTGATGGCGGCCATGTTCGGGGCCGAGGAATACGGCATCGGTACCGCGGCGCTGATCGCGATGGGCTGCATCATGGTGCGCCAGTGCCAGTCGAACACCTGCCCGGTGGGCGTCTGCACCCAGGACCAGAAGCTGCGCGACAAGTTCACCGGCAGCGCCGACAAGGTGGTGAACCTGATCACCTTCTACGCGCAGGAAGTGCGCGAGATCCTGGCCCAGATCGGCGCGCGGTCGATGGACGAGATCATCGGCCGGGCCGACCTTCTGACCCAGGTGTCGCGCGGCCATGCCGATCTGGACGATCTGGACCTGAACCCGCTTCTGATCAGCGTCGATGGCACGCACCGGATCACCTATGACCGCTCGAAGCCGCGCAATGCGGTGCCGGATACGCTGGACGCGGAAATCATCCGCGACGGCAGCCGCTTCTTCGAGGATGGCGAGAAGATGCAGCTGTCCTATGCGGTGCGCAACACGCTGCGCACCATCGGGACGCGGGCATCGAGCCATATCGTGAAGAAATTCGGCATGCGCAACGGCTTGCAGCCCGACCATCTGACGGTGAAGCTGACCGGGTCCTGCGGCCAGTCGCTGGGGGCGTTTTCGGTGAACGGGCTGAAGATCGAGGTCATGGGCGATGCCAATGACTATGTCGGCAAGGGCCTGTCGGGCGGCACGATCACGGTCAGGCCGCAAATGGCCTCGCCTTTGACGGCGGCCGAGAACACGATCATCGGCAATACGGTGCTTTACGGCGCGACGGATGGGTTCCTGTTCGCGTCCGGCCGGGCCGGTGAGCGGTTCGCGGTGCGCAACTCGGGCGCCAAGGTGGTGGTCGAGGGCTGCGGGTCGAACGGCTGCGAATACATGACCGGCGGCGTGGCGGTGATTCTGGGCCGGATCGGCGCAAACTTTGGCGCCGGGATGACCGGGGGCATGGCCTATCTGTATGATCCGGCGGGCACGGCCGAAGATTTCATGAATCTGGAAAGCCTGGTGACCTGTGCCGTGTCGCATCCGCATTGGGAGGCGCAGCTCAAGGGCCTGATCGAGCGGCATCTGGCCGAGACCGGATCGAAGGTCGCGGCGCGGATCCTGAACGACTGGGCGGAAGAGCGGGCGAATTTCCTGCAGGTCTGCCCGAAAGAGATGCTGCCGCATCTGGCGCATCCCCTGTCGGACGAACCGGTAAAGGTTCCGGCGGAATAAAAAGGGCCCCTGCGGGGGCCCTTTGCTTTTGGCCTGCCGCCCAGGCAGCGCAGGCCGCGGGCGGCTGCGTGGGGGCCGCAGCGGTCTTGACCGCGGGGCGGCCATCGGGCCTATGGGCATATGGCCGAAACCGCCGAAAGAAAGACCCGCAGCCGCAAGGCGAAACCCGCGCCGCGCCGTGCGCCGGTGCGTAGGGTGCTGCGCTGGGTCGGGCGTGGGATTGCCGGGCTGGCGGCGCTGTTTCTGGCGCTGATCCTGGTCTTCGCCTTGGTGCCGCCACCGATCAACCTGTACCAGATGTCCGAGGCCTGGCGGCTGGGCGGGATCGAGAAGGACTGGGTCGGCTGGGACGAGATCGCCCCGGTGATGGGCCGGTCCGCCGTGGCGGCGGAAGACGCGAATTTCTGCGAGCACTGGGGCTTTGACATGGCGGCGATCCGGCTGGCCATCGAAGAGGGCAGCAATCGCGGCGCTTCGACCATCACCCAGCAGGTCGCGAAGAACGTGTTCCTCTGGCAGGGGCGAAGCTGGCCGCGCAAGGCGATGGAGGCGATGCTGACGCCGGCGGTGGAACTGGTCTGGACGAAGCGGCGGATCCTGCTGGTCTATCTGAATGTCGCGGAATTCGACGAGGGCGTCTTCGGCGTGCAGGCGGCGGCGCGGCATTACTTTGACGTCGATGCCAAGGATCTGTCGGCGTTGCAGGCGGCCCGGCTTGCGGCGGTGCTGCCCGATCCCAAAGGGCGCGATGCGGCGAACCCGTCGTCTTTCGTGAGGAAGCGCACCCGGCAGATCATGGCGGGGGCCGAAACCATCAAGGCTGACGGTCGATCCGCCTGTTTCGAGGGCTAGGCGCGGGCGGGGATTGCACGCGCGCGGGGCAAGCGGCTAGGAAGGGAGCAAGCACAGGATCCCCCGCCCATGAACCGTCTCTACCACGTTCCGCTGTCGCCCTTCTGCCGCAAGGTGCGCCTGACCCTGGCCGAGAAGCGGATCGAGGTGGAGCTGGTCGAGGAACGCTATTGGGAGCCGAGCCCCGATTTCCTGCGCCGCAACCCGGCGGGCAAGGTGCCGGTCTTGCGGATGGACAGCCGGGTCCTGAGCGAAAGCCAGGCAATCTGTGAATATCTGGACGAGACGGTGCCAAGCCCCGCCCTGATGCCGCGCGATGCCGATGGGCGCTATGAGGTGCGCCGCCTTTGCGCCTGGTTCGACGACAAGTTCCACAATGAGGTGACGTCGAAGCTCTTGTACGAGCGGGTGAACAAGAAGGTCACCGGGGCGGGCTATCCGGATTCGAAGAATGTGAAATACGGCGCCAGCCGGATCAAGTATCACCTCGATTATCTGGCCTGGCTTCTGGACCAGCGGCGCTGGCTGGCGGGCAATGACATGACGCTGGCCGATTTCACCGCCGCGGCGCATCTGTCGAGCCTGGACTACATCTCGGATGTGGACTGGAACCGCCATGCGGTGGTCAAGGACTGGTATGCGAAGATCAAGTCGCGGCCCAGTTTCCGCACGCTTCTGGCCGATCAGGTGCCGGGCTTCCTGCCGCCGGCCCATTATGCCGATCTGGATTTCTGACTGAAGCCCCGGGGGCGCTGCCCCCGGACCCCCGGAGTATTTTCGCCAAGATGAAGCAGGCCTTGCACGCGCAGGCTTTGGCCGAGGGGTTTTCGGCCATGGGGGTGTGCCGCCCCGATGCCGTGCCCGAAGCGGCGGGGCGGCTGCGGGCGTTTCTGGCGGCCGGGCGGCATGGCCAGATGGGCTGGATGGCCGAGCGCGAGGGCTGGCGCGGATCGGCGGCGGCGCTGTGGCCCGCGGCGCGGTCGGTCGTCATGCTGGCCGAGGCCTATACGCCCGAGGGCGACCCGAGGGCGGGGCTGGCGCAAAAGGACCGCGGGGTGGTGAGCTGCTATGCCCAGGGCAAGGATTACCATGACCTTGTGAAGAAGCGGCTGAAGCGGCTGGCGCGCTGGCTGGTGGCGCAGGCGCCGGGGACAGAGGTCAAGGTCTTTGTCGACACCGCGCCGGTGATGGAGAAACCGCTGGCGCAGGCGGCGGGGCTGGGCTGGCAGGGCAAGCACACCAATCTTCTGGGCCGCAATCTGGGAAGCTGGGTGTTTCTGGGCGCGATCTTCACCACGCTGGAACTGGAGCCGGATGCGGCCGAGGTGTCGCATTGCGGGTCTTGCACCGCCTGTCTGGACGCCTGCCCGACAGGGGCCTTTCCCGCGCCCTATCAGCTGGATGCGCGGCGCTGCATTTCCTATCTGACCATCGAACATGCCGGGCCGGTCGCGCCGGAGTTGCGGGCGCTGATGGGCAACCGGATCTATGGCTGCGACGATTGCCTGGCCGCCTGTCCCTGGAACAAATTCGCCGTGGCGGCGCGGGAGATCGGCTATCAGCCGCGCGTCGGGCTGCCAGAACTGGCAGAACTGGCGGGGCTGGACGATGCCGGGTTCCGCGCGCGGTTTTCGGGATCGCCGATCAAGCGGATCGGGCGGGGGCGGTTCGTGCGCAATGTCCTGTACGCGATCGGCAATTCCGGCCTGCCCGCGCTGGCGCCGGTGGCGGCGGAGTTGCGGGGCGACGACGACCCGGTCGTGGCCGAAGCGGCGGACTGGGCGCTGGGGCGGATTTCGCAGCTGCAGGACCGGGGGGTGGGGCGAAAGGGCGATCCGTGCTAGACTCGCGCCTCGCAAGCGAAGGAGGAAAGCCATGGCCAAGCATCTGGCGGACAAGCGCAAGACCTCGACCGGGGGGCGGGTGAAGCATTTCCTGCGCATCGCGCGTGAGACCCGAGAGACCTGGCATCGCAGCGAGGCCAAGGCGGGATCGAGCCGCCTGGCCCAGTTCCTGCGCATCGCGCGGGGCCGCGAGGCCTGAGGGCAGTGGTGGCTTGTCCCACGGTGGGACAGGTCACGACTTCAGTAAAATCAAAGGCTTGACCGAGTCGTTTTAACGAATTGTCAAGACTTGGCCGGTTTGAGCCGGTCGCGCAGATCAGAGAGAACCTCGCGCAGATCCGCGATCGAGGCGAGGTCCAGCCCGGTCTTTTCGGCAAAGGCGCGCGGCACGGCTGCGGCCTGCACGGCAAGGGCGCGGCCTGCATCGGTGAGCGCGATGCGGACCTGGCGTTCATCGACCTCGTCGCGCCTGCGGGTCAGCCAACCCTGCTGCTCCATCCGCTTGAGAAGCGGCGTCAGTGTGTTCGATTCCAGCCGCAGCGCCGCGCCGATTTCGCCCACGGTCTGCCCGTCCTGTGCTGCAAGCGCAGAAAGCGCGAGATATTGCGGATAGGTCAGGCCCAGCGGGTCCAGCAAGGGCACATAGGCGGCATGCATGGCATGGGCGGCGGAATGCAGCGCGAAGCAGAGCATGTCGGGCGGGGCGAGGGTCATGGGCGAAATATAAATCGCGCACGATTGGAACGCAAGCGATGCATCCGGGGTTGACAGGATGCACGATTCTGCGCCAGTAAAATCGTGCACGATTGAATCGCAAGCGATAGGAGCATGACATGTCGGTGGATGCGAAATACTGGACCGAGGCCAAGGCGACCGGCGGCGGGCGCAATGGCACGTCGGGTCTGGTCAATGGCCAGTTGACGGTGACCATGGCCAGCCCCAAGGAACTGGGCGGCTCGGGCCTGGGCCACAATCCGGAAGAGCTGTTCGCGACGGGCTATGCCGCCTGCTATCTGGGGGCGATGCGCTTTGCCGCGCAAAGCGAGAAGCTGGGAACCGTGCCCGACACTGCGACGGTGAATGCCCATGTCGGCATCGGCCCGCGTTCGGATGGCGGTTTCGGGCTGAAGGTGAAGCTGGTGGTCAGCCTGCCCGGGCTGGACCGCACCGTGGCGGAAAAGATCGTGGAACGCGGCCATTTCATCTGCCCCTATTCCAATGCGACCAAGGGCAATATCGAGGTGGTGACCGAACTGGCCTGAGGCCGGGACGGATTGCGGGCGGGGTGCAGCAGCGGCTGCGCCCCGGCCAACCGGGCGGGCTTGCGCCTTGCGCGCCGCTGGCGGAAGGTGGCTTCAGGCCGCAATCCCGAGGGCAGCATGACCAACCCGCACTGGATTTACACGCAGACGATCAAGACCTTTGCCGCCGGGGCCGAACCGCCCTTTGAGGATGAGGGCGAGCTGACGGCAAGCTGGGGCCGGGTCTGGGGCATCGACAATGATGTGGGCCGCATCCGCGATATCCTGATGCACCGGCCGGGGCCGGAAATGGCGGTGGTCGATCCGGCAAAGCGCCTGCCCGAGATCGGATCTTACGGCGATCCGGCGGTGGGCTGGTATTTCCAGTCGGACACGCCGCCCGACATTCCGCTTATGCAGGCCCAGCATGACGGCTATGTCGCGGCGCTGCGGGCCGAGGGCGTGAATGTCCATTTCATGCAGGGCGAGGCAGGCAACCGGCTGAAGCAGGTCTATACCCGCGATCCGTTAATCATGGTGAAGGGCGGCGCCATCGTCTGCCGCATGGGTGCGCGCATCCGGCGCGGCGAGGAACTGGCGGTGACGCGGACCCTGGCCAATCTGGGCATCCCGATCCTGCGCACGGTCAACGGCACCGGCATCATGGAGGGCGGCAGCTTTGGCTGGCTGAACGAGAAGACCTGCGCCATCGGCGTGGGGGTGCGGGTGAACCGCGAGGGTGCGGCGCAGGTGGGAGAGGTTCTGGCCCGGCAGGGGGTGGAGCTGCTGGTGGTGGAGCTGACCGGCTATGACATCCATCTGGATGTGAGCTTCCTGATGATCGACCGCGATCTGGCTTTGCTGAACCCGATGGGACTGCCCTATTCCTTCCTCGAGGAGCTGGGCCGCCGGGGCATCCGCTATATCGAGACCGATCCCGGCGACGATCCCTGGATCGTCAATTCCATCGCGCTGGCGCCGGGCAAGGTGCTGATGCCGGAAGGGGCGACCAACCGCACGCTCGACCGGCTGGCGGCGGCGGGGGTAAGCTGGATCACGGTGCCCTATGCGGCGGTGCACAAGAACGGCGGCGGCCTGCATTGCAGCACCACACCGCTGCGGCGCGACAGCCTGTAACCGCGTTACGCGCGTTTGCCGCCGGTGCCGGGCCGGCGGGCCGCCCCGCAGTTGACCGCATCGGGCCAGGGGGCTAATCCCGTCGCGAACCTCAATCGCGATGTAAGGGCAGCCCTTGGCCATTTTCCTGCACCAGAACGACCTGCCCGACGGGCTGGACCTTGGCCCCGTCGTCGCCATCGACACCGAGACGATGGGTCTTGACCCGCGCCGCGACCGGCTTTGCGTGGTGCAGCTTTCTTCGGGCGATGGCGATGCCCATCTGGTGCAGATCGCCCGGGGCCAAACGACCGCGCCGAATCTGGAACGGCTTCTGGCCGATCCGGCGGTGCTGAAACTGTTCCATTTCGGGCGTTTCGACATTGCGGTGATGAAACGCGCCTTCGGCGTGACCACCGCGCCGGTCTGGTGCACCAAGATCGCCTCGAAGCTGATCCGCACCTTCACCGACCGGCACGGGCTGAAATATCTTCTGGCCGATCTGGTGGGGGTAGATGTGTCGAAGCAGCAGCAGACCAGTGACTGGGGTGCCGAGGTGCTGAGCGAGGCGCAGAAAGACTATGCCGCATCGGACGTGCTGTATCTGCACGCGCTGAAGGCGGCGCTGGAAGAGCGGCTGGCGCGCGAGGACCGGCTGGAGCTGGCCCAGCGCCTGTTCGCCTTCCTGCCGACCCGCGCCGAGATGGACCTGCTGGGCTGGGATGACGCGCATGACATCTACACCCATTAAGGGCTTTGACCCGCTGGCCGTCGCGCGCCGGGTGATCCTGCGCGAGGCCGAGGCGCTGGGCATCCTGGCCGAAGCGGTGGGGCCGGGCTTTGCCGAAGCCTTCGAGCTGATCCTGAAATGCCAGGGCCGGGTAATCGTGTCGGGCATGGGCAAATCGGGCCATATCGCGCGCAAGGTGGCGGCGACGCTGGCCTCGACCGGAACGCCGGCGCAATTCGTCCACCCGGCCGAGGCGAGCCATGGCGATCTGGGCATGATCACCCAGTCGGATGTGCTTCTGGTCCTGTCGAACTCGGGCGAGACGCCGGAGCTGGCCGATGTGGTGGCGCATTCGCGGCGCTTTGGCATTCCGCTGATCGGGGTGGCCAGCCGCGCCGACAGTACGCTTCTGCGCGAGGCGGATATCGCCATCGTCCTGCCCGAAGCGCCGGAGGCCTGCGAACAGGGCATCGTGCCAACGACATCGACCACGATGACGCTGGCGCTGGGTGATGCGCTGGCCATCGCGCTGATGGAACAACGCGCCTTCACGCCGGACCATTTCCGCATCTTCCACCCCGGCGGCAAGCTGGGCGCGCGGCTGTTGCGGGTGCATGACCTGATGCATGGCGAGGTGCCCCTGGTCACGGAAACGACGCCGATGGGCGAGACGCTGATCACGATGTCGCGCGCGGGCTTTGGCGTGGTTGGCGTGACCGATGCGAAGGGCCATCTTCGCGGCATCGTCACCGATGGCGACCTGCGCCGCCATATGGACGGGTTGCTGACGCTGACGGCGGGACATGTGATGACGCGCAATCCGCGCACCATCGCCCCCGATGCTTTGGCGGTCGAGGCGCTGGCGCTGATGAATGACAAGAAGATCACCTGCCTGATCGTCAGCGCCGATGGCGCCCAGGCCAGCGGCATCCTGCATATCCACGATTGCCTGCGCGCGGGCGTGGCCTGAGCGCGTGCCCCGGTCTGACCGCCATACGCGCGTCGTGGGCTGGCTGAAGGTCGGCCTGCCGCTGGCGGCGCTGGTGCTGTTGTCGACCCTGTTCCTGCTGTCGGACCGGATCGACCCGGATGCCGCGATTCCCTATGCCGAGGTCGATGTCGAGGATCTGGCCCGCGACCCGCGGATGACCGCGCCGGCCTATGCGGGGACAACGGCGGATGGCACGGCGATCACCGTCACCGCCGAACAGGCCCGGCCCGCCAGCGACAACCGCACCGCCGCCGCCCTGGGCGTGACGGCCAGGATGGACATGCCCGATGGCAGCGCGACCGAGATCGCGGCGGCCGATGCCGAGATCGACGATGCCAAGGGCGAGATGCGGCTGTCGGGCGGGGTGACGCTGAAAGCCTCGTCCGGCTATACGCTGGCGACCGAGGCGATGGTGGCGAACCTGGACCGTTCGGGCGCGGTCAGCGACGCGCCGGTGCAGGCCGAAGGCCCGGCGGGCCGGCTGACGGCCTCGGGGTTCCGGCTGAACCGGCAGGAGGCGGCGGCGGCCGGGGGCGGGGATTCCTATCTTCTGGTTTTCACCGGCCGCGTTAAACTGGTATATCAACCCGGCGGCGCGCCAGATCCGGCCGCACCCGCCCCTTGAAACAAGCAGATTGCATGTCGCGCAGATTGGCCCCTTTCGTTCTTGCCGCCCTTCTGGCCTTCCCCGCCCTGGCGCAACAGGCCAAGGTCGATTTCGGCGGGCTTAAGCAGGACACGACCCTGCCGGTCAATGTCGAGGCTGACCATTTCACCGTGAACAATGCTGACGGGACCGCGGTCTTCACCGGCAATGTCGCCGTGGCCCAGGGCGAAATGAAGATGTCGGCCGCCGAAGTGCGGGTGGAATACGGCGCCAATGGCAAGGGCATCTCGAAGCTGCACGCCACGGGCGGCGTCACGCTGTCGAACGCGCAGGAGGCGGCCGAGGCGCAGGAGGCGGTTTACACGATCGACAGCGGCACGGTGGTGATGACCGGGAATGTGCTTTTGACCCAGGGCGCCAGCACGCTGGCCGGGCAGAAGCTGACGGTCCACCTCAAGGACGGCACCGGCGTGATGGAGGGGCGCGTCTCGACGACCTTCGTGCCGGGGGGCAACTGATGGCGGCGCAGGCGGCACGGCCGGAATTGACGCTGACCTCGGGCGGGCAGGGCCTGTCGATCCGCAACCTTCGGAAAAGCTACAAGAAGCGCCCGGTCATCCGCGAAGTTTCGATGGATCTGCATCGGGGCGAGGTGGTGGCGCTGCTGGGGCCGAACGGTTCGGGCAAGACGACATGCTTCTACACCATCGCCGGGCTGGTGACGCCGGAAGGCGGCCAGGTGCTGATCGACGGCAAGGATGTGACCGCGCTGCCGATGTACCGCCGTGCCCGGCTGGGCATCGGCTATCTGCCGCAGGAAGTTTCGATCTTTCGCGGCCTGTCGGTCGAGGACAATATCCTGGCCGTGCTGGAGATCACCCATGACGACCGGCACAAGCGGCGCGAGCGGCTGGAAGAGCTGCTGAGCGAGTTCTCGATCACCCATCTGCGCCAGACCCCCGCCCTGGCGCTGTCGGGCGGCGAGCGGCGGCGGGTGGAAATCGCCCGCTGTCTGGCGGCCGATCCGAAATACCTGCTGCTGGACGAACCCTTCGCGGGGGTCGATCCGATCGCGGTCGCGGAAATCCGCCACCTCGTCTCGGATCTGAAAAGCCGGGGCATCGGCGTGCTGATCACCGATCACAACGTGCGCGAGACGCTGGAGATCGTCGATCGGGCCTATATCCTGCATGATGGCAAGGTCCTGATGAGCGGAACGACTGACGAGGTCGTGCGCGACGAGATGGTGCGCCGTGTCTACCTGGGCGAGAATTTCCGCATCATCTGAAACGTCATCGCGATTCTGTTGACAGCACGGGGATGCTGTCACCAAATGATGTGAATGACAGCGATTATCGCCCCTCGCACCGTGACCGCCGCGGCCCTTCCAGCGCCCCGCCTGCCCGCCGTCTTGCCGACCGTTCGGCCCGCCGTCACGCCCTGCCCCAACCCCCGGAATTGGAAGGCCTTGCTGGCGTGACGCGGCGTCACGGTCCGGCGGGCAAGCATGAAGAGGAGAGACCATGCGCTACCAGATCAGCGGCAAACAGATCGATATCGGCGAGGCGCTGCAAACGCATGTGAAAGCCGAAATGGGCGAAGTGGTCGAGAAATACGCCCAGCGGCCGACCGAGTGCATCGTCGTTTTTTCCAAGGCCGCCCATGAATTTGTCTGCGAAGCGGTCATTCACCTGTCGACCGGGCTGAATGCCCAGGCCAAGGGATCGGCAAACGAGATCTATGCGGCTTTCGAAGCCGCGCGCGAGCGGCTGGACAAGCAGCTTCGCCGCTACAAGCGCCGGATCCGCAGCCATCACAGCGACCGCAAGGGGCCGGTTGAATTCGACGGCGCAGCCCAGTATATCCTCGCCGGATCAGATGAGGCAGATGAGGCCGAGCCAGACACGCTCGCCCCCGTCGTCATCGCAGAGATGGAGACGAAGATCCCTTCGATCACGGTCGGTGAGGCCGTGATGCAGTTGGAACTGGCCGGGCACAGGATGCTCGTGTTCCGCAACGAAGGGCATGGGGGCGTGAATGTGGTGTACCGTCGCGATGACGGCAACATCGGGTGGATCGACCCCCGCAACAGCAGATAGGCCAGCGCCGGGCGCGCGGGCACGACAGGACAGACCGGACGCATGGACCTTTCCAGCCTACTCGTACCCGCCGCCGTTCGCGTGGTCGGCCAGTTCACCTCGAAGAAACGTCTGTTTCAGGAGCTGGGCGAGATCGCCCAGCAATCCTACGGGCTGCAATCGGCCGGCGCCGTCGACGGGCTGCAAGAACGCGAGACCTTGGGGCCGACCGGCGTGGGGCATGGCATCGCCCTGCCCCATGCCCGGATCGAGGATCTGACCCGGATCGCGGGCCTGTTCATCCGGCTGGAAAAGCCGCTGGATTATGACAGCGTCGACCGCCAGCCGGTCGATCTGGTCTTTGCGCTGCTGGCGCCCAAGGATTCGGGCGTGGATCACCTCAAGGCGCTGGCGCTGGTCAGCCGCACCATGCGCGACCCTTCGGTGGTGACGAAGCTGCGGGCCAATACCGACCCGGCCAAGCTGCATGCGATCCTGACCGAATCGAAAGCACCGCAAGCGGCCTGAGGGCAAGGCCCCAAGGCGGGCCAATAGAGAGCGCAAGCGATACCAACGGCTGGCGCTCAGGCTCCCCGGACAGTTGAGCGATCAGACGCGCCAGCGGCCAAAGCCGAAGGCCATGTAGTCGCGTGCCCAGGCCTCCGCCGCGGCCTCTTCCAGCGCGGGGTCCCAGATTGCGGCCAGCGCCTCTTCCGCCGCGTGGTCGGCGGTGACGGGCGGCACCTGACCCAGACCCAGTTCGGCCGCCAGATGGGCAAGGCCGGTGGCCATCTGATCCTCGCGCAGCACATGATCGGGGCCTTGAAAGCCCGCGAAGCCCTGCAGGACGGCGCTTTGGCTGGCCCAATGCGGATCGACCTTCTGTCCGGTCTGGCCCGCCACTGACAATTTGGCAAAGCGCAGGAAGGCGGCAAAGCCTTCGCGGTGCTGGGCGGGATCAAGGAAGGGCTGGCCGGGCGGTGGCAGGTCGGCCTTCTGGCTGCGGATCAGGCTTTGGCGCTGATCGGCCAGCCGGCCCGTGACGATCATGGACAGGAAGGCCTGATGGGCGCGCAGAAGCGGGTGGCGCAGCACGGTAAAGCTGCGATGGCCGGGATTGGCACGTTTCCACTGGCGCAGGGTTTTCTGGACGAAATCGCCGCGCAGCCCGCCCCGGCCCAGCCGCAGCATCCAGGCCTTGACCTGCGCTTCCGGCCCGCCGCGCAACGGCATGTACAGAAGCCCCGCATCCCCAAGCGCCACAAAGGACGGAATCGCGGGCGGGCGGCGCGGTTCGAAATTCGGCGTGCGCGACAGGTTGAACCTGTCCAGCCGGGACAGGGCCTGTTCCATCTGGTCAAGATTAGCGACCTTGTCGGCGATGTCTTCGGGGTTCTGCTTTTTCAGCGTCTCGTCCGGCGCCTCGAGCCGTCCGTCAATGCCCAGCCAGGCAGCCAGGCCGTTGAGGACGGCAAGATCCTGGATGTCGTCATAGTCGATGTAGAAGGCGGTCTGGCCGGTGATCTGCAAGGCGTGCAGGACCTGGACCTGAAAGGCCTGGGCGGCGTTCAGATGGGCCTCGAATTCGTCAGCCTCGAACCGCGCTTGGGCGGATTTCAGGTTCTTCGCATTGGTCAGTTTCCACTGGCCGGTGGCCTGGGCGATCTTGAGGCTGACATAGCTGTCCACCGGATTGCGCGTCAGTACGATCTTGGCACAGGCGGGATCGTCCAGCAGGGTCGGCAGGATGCGCGGGTCGTGATCGTGGAAATAGCGGAACCCGGCAAGGCCGGGCGTCTGGTCGCGCAGGCGGCGCAACAAAAGATGCGGGTCCTGTTCGCGCAGGTCCAGATCGACGCCAAAAGCCTCGGTCTGGTCTTTCTTGCCGATGAAATGCGGATTGAAGACCTCGCCCAGACAGGCGACGCCGGGCAGGGCGTTGAGATTGGCCTCAAGATAGTTCGAGCCGGTGCGCATTCCGGCCAGAAGCACGAAAGAGGTGAATCCCGGCACGGGCTATTGCACCAGATAGGGCCGCGACCGGCGGCCGCCCTGGGTGGGCAGGTCCTGACCGGCGGGGAAATCGCCCATCAGCACCGGCTGCATCCCCTGATTGCGCAGGTTTTGCAGGAACTGGCCGAAGCCGGTCAGATCGGCCAGGCGCGGCACTTCGGTCAGGCGGCGCAGGCTTCGGGGGCTGATCTCATCGACGATGGTCTGCAAGGGTTCCATCGGGCTTTCGACGAATTCGGCCAGGTTCCACACCCGAACGCGCGCCTTGACCCAGCTTGACCGCAGGGTGTGAAGGAAATCGGATTCGATCTTTTGCAGCCGCGCGGCCTCGGCCCGGATCTCGCTGAAATTGCGGTTGGACTGGAACAGCGGAATGGCGAAGGCGCCGGTGATGATCGAGATTTGCGCATTCGGGTCGCCCGCGATGAATTCGACCAGCTTCTGATTGTCGCCGGGGCCGAACTGGAAGCATTGGCGTTCGCCACGCGTGTTCCAGATCAGGTTGGTCAGGAAGCTGCGCGGGTTGTAATCGCGCATCGCGGCGCTGTCGGACAGGGCGCCATTATAGACATCGGCCCCGCCCGCGAAATGCACCCGGTCGGGCGCGAAAAGATGGCCATGGACGCGGGTTCCGGCAACCTTGGTCAGCCAGGTGTCGAAATTCTCGAACAGTTCGGCGAAACCTTCGAAGACCGAATAGGGCGCGGCGGTGCGGCCCTGTTCCCAGTCGCGGTTCGGGAAGCGCGACTGCATGTAAAGCCCGGCCCGGCCTGCGGTGCGGCGTTCGATCGCCTTGGCGAAAAGTCGGTCGATCTTGCCGGGGTTCGGTTCGGCCCGCGGCTGGCTGGCGGCATCGGGGGAAAGGAAGGATGCATAGAGCTTTTCGGCACGCGGCCAGATCTTGCGGGCAACGAAACAGTCGGACCGGCGCAGAAGCTGAAGATGGTCGTCATAAAAGACGTGCGGCTTGCCCTGATAGTCGAACTTCGACAGCGTCAGGGAACGGCTTTCCACATTGGTCGAGACCATGCGGACCAGCGACTGGAAATAGCTTTCGTCGGGGATCCAGACCTTTCGGAAGAAGCGGTCCTGCTCTTCGCGGTCGGGACCCTCCAGGATGGCGGTCAGGGTTTGACGCGTCAGGCACCACCATTGGCTGCCAAGGTGGGGCACAAGGCCGGTGGGCAGCTTGCGGCGCACGCCCAGGCGGCGTTGCAGGGCGACATAGGTGTCGAACAACCCGCGATGCTTGCGCCAGGAAAAGGGGAAGCGCAGCGTGAAGCGTTCGGTGTTCAGCCCGCCGATCGTCCAACCGACATCGGAGGTGGTGACGCTTTCGATGAAATCGGTGCGCGGGCGCGCATCGAGATAGGCGCGCAATTCCTCGACCGGGCGCAGCGGCAGGCAGGAGCCGGAGGCGAGGAAGACATGGCGGACCTGGGCGAAGTCGCGCAGGAGAAGCTGGGCGGCCTCCTGCGTGGCGGCGACGATGCCCCAGGTGCCCCATTCGCAGGCATGGCGCGGCGAGAAGCGGATATTGTCGAGATCGGCCAGATCCTTGCGAAGCTGGTCGACCTGCGCGCCTGGGGTGCGCTTGTCGACATGGATCACCACCGGGCAATCGCGCGTGGCCCAATAGCGCGCGATCTGGGCGGCACGGTCCAGCGCGGTGTGGCACAGCATGACGAACCCGAGGCTCATGCCCAGTTCCCCTTGGACATCAGCCCCAGAATCTCAAGCTGGCGCCAGTTGATGTATTTCTCGCTCCATTTGCACCAGAAATCGGGCTGGTCGCGCAGCCCGTCGAGATAGGCCTTGTATTCGCGGCTTTCGGCATAGTGCTGGCCACGGGCCATTTCTTCCGAGGCCTTGGCGGCGAATGTATCCAGGAACTTGGCGTGCAAGAGGCAGCCCGAGGCCTTCTCGCCCCCCCATTCGTCGAAGACGAGGTTCAGCCCGCGCGGCAGAAGCATATGGGTCGAGCTGACATAGGCGTAGGAGCGGTGCCAGCGGATCAGCGGCACCTTGTTCAGCGCGGGCGCGGCCTTGGGCCGGTCGGGGAAGAAGGCGCGGGTGCGCGGCCCGCCCTGGATCCAGAGATTGCCATAGGCCCAGTTGCGGCTGATGGCGTAATTGCCGCTGTCGAACCACTGGGCGATCTCGAACGGGTTCTGGCCTTCGCGATAGGGCTGATCCTCGGCAGGGCCCTTGGGATACATGTCCAGCAGCATGGCCGAAAAGGCGCGGATCTGGCTGGCATCCAGCCAGTCGGTCAGGGCGCGCAGGGGGCGGGTTTCGCAGAAGGGGTAGATCAGGAATTCATCGACATCGACCACCACGCACCAATGGCCATGGCCATAGCGGCGCAGCAGGGCCATGATCCAGTCCATGCCGAAACGACTGCGCTTGTAGCTGGCCTGGGTGGACCAGACCGAGACATCGGGCTGTTGGGCCAGGTATTCGGCGCTGCCATCGGTGCTGCCATTGTCGACCATGAGGAAGTGTTCCACCCCGAGGTCGCGGTAATATTTCAGGAAATAGGGCAGGCGGACGCGTTCGTTGCGCAGCGTGGCGAACAGGAGGATCGGTTCGGTGCCGATGGCGGCGGTGCGGTTCGACAAAGGCCGCAGCTCGCGCCGGCGCCAGAGCGCGCGGGCGAGAAGGCGCTTGCGGCGCCACCGCAGCCTGTATGACTCGATCACACCCAACGCGACCACCCGCCCTGACGGTATTGCGGGTGGGATGCCATGCCTTCAGGGCCAGAAGAACCGTTGCGCCCTGCCCCATCGACCGCCATTGACACCCGGTCCCGCTATTGTTGCCCAGAATCTAGAGACTTACCGGCGAGAAGTAAACAATCTGCCCCGATTTCACCGGGAATTGCGGCATTTACACCCAGCCGCCGCGCGACATCAGGCCCAGCGCCTCGAGCTGCCGCCAGCCGGTATATTCGCGCGAGGCGGCGCAATGCAGGTTCGGGTCGGCGATCAGCCCGTCGTAATAGCCGCCAAAGCGGGCGGGATCGGCGAAATGCTGGCGGCGGTCTTTCTCCTCCGCCGACTTCGCGATCACTTCGGGCAGGAATTTGGTGTGCAGCAGGATGCCCGAGGTGCGCTCTCCGCCCGTCTCGTCGAAGACGGCGTTCAGCCGCGGCGGCAGGGCGGAATGGGTGGAGTTCAGATAAGCATAGCGCCAGTGCCATTTGACCAGCGGGATCTTGTTCAGCGTGGGGGCGCGGCGCGGATCGTCGGCAAAGAAGGCGCGGGCGCGCGGCCCGCCCTGAATCCAGAGATTGCGCATCCGGGGCTGGACCTGAAGCCCGTAATTGCCGCTGTCGAACCAGCGCAGGTGGCGCAGCGGATCGCCGCCCGGCACGGGGTCCTGCGCGGAAAGCGGCGTGTCGGGATAAAGGTCCAGCATCAGCGCGCCAAAGCTGTCGGCGCCCTGCCCTTCCAGCCAGCGCACCAGTGCAGGCAAGGGGCGGGTTTCCCAATAGGGATAGACCAGCAGTTCGTCGGCATCGAGCGTCAGGCACCAATGCCGCCGCCCGTAGCGCAGCAAAAGCCAGTTCTGCCAATCAAGGCCGAAGCGGCTGGCGCGATAGCTGGCCGGGGTGGACCAGAGCGAGACATCGGGCTGGTCGCGCAGCAGATCGGCGCTGCCATCGCTGCTGGCATTGTCGATGACCAGAAAGTGGTCGACGCCAAGGCGGCGGTGATGGGCCAGGAAATGCGGCAGGCGCTGCGCCTCGTTGCGCAGGGTCAGGACGCAGAGGATATCGCCCTTGCGGATCGCGGCGGTGCGGATGGCGACGGGGCGCAGCTCGCGCCGCTTGCGCAGCGCCCGGGCCAGAAGGGACTGCCGCTTGAGGCGCAGGCGAAGGTCCTGCCAGAGCCGCGACAGGCTGCGTTCGGGGGCAGGCAGGGCAAGGATCGGAAAGGCCTGCGGCCCTTCCGATATGCGCGCCCTGCCCATGGGCCTATTGCGCCGCCTTGAGCTGGGCCATCATGTCGTTGAGATAGGCCGAGAACTCGTCGCGCAGGTCGGGGCGCGACAGGCCGAAGGCGACGGTGGCCTGAAGGAAGCCCGCCTTGGACCCGCAATCATAGCGCAAGCCGCGGAAACGGAAGCCGTAGACGCCAGCCTTGGTGCCAACCTCATCAGCGATGGCATCGGTCAGCTGGATCTCGCCGCCGGCGCCCTGTTTCATGCGGTTGAGGTTGTTCAGAACCTCGGGCGTCAGGATGTAGCGGCCGATCACGGCCAGGTTCGAGGGCGCATCCTCGGCCTTGGGCTTTTCGACCATGCCCTTGGCCTTGACGATGCCGCCCATATCCTCGGCAATGTCGAGAACGCCGTAGGACGATGCCTTGGCCGGGGGCACCTCCATCGCGGCGACCATGCAGCCGCCGGTCTGGGCATAGGCCTCGACCATCTGCTGAAGGCAGGGCTTTTCGGCGGCGATCACGTCATCTGGCAGAAGGACGGCGAAGGGTTCGTCGCCGATCAGGCGGCGGGCGCACCACACGGCATGGCCCAGGCCCAGCGCACGGGTCTGGCGCACATAGGCGATGGCGCCGGAATCCATGTTAGTGTCCTTGAGGATCTCAAGAAGGTCGGTCTTGCCCTTCTTCTTCAGCTCGGCCTCAAGCTCGGGCGCGGTGTCGAAGTAATCTTCCAGCGCCGACTTGCCGCGGGCGGTGACGAAGATGAATTCCTTGATCCCGGCGGCGCGCGCCTCGTCGATGGCGTATTGGATCAGGGGGCGGTCCACCAGGGTCATGATCTCTTTCGGGACCGACTTGGTGGCAGGAAGGAAACGCGTGCCGAGGCCTGCAACAGGGAACACGGCCTTGGTGACTTTCTTGGTTTTCATGCTCTGGCTCTTGGGTTGTGCCGGCTGCGGCAAAGCTACCGCTTGATAGTCTACATTCCAGTCTAAAGTGTCGGATCTTTGGCATATATGGGAAATTCCGCCGACGGTGGGGGAATTTCGGATAGGGTCTACCCCTTGCGTGGATAGGGCGGTTGGATCGTATCTGTTGCGGCTAGGCGGTCTCGGAAAGAATGGTTTCGATGATGGAAACATCGGAAGGGTTGTTCAGTTCCCAGAAACGGCGGCCCTTTGCCTTGACCTCGACGCAAAGCACGGGGCGGCCCTGCTCCAGAAAACGCAGCTGTTCCAGCCCCTCCAGCGTCTCCAGCGGGCCGGTTGGCCAGGCCGGATAGGCCGCAAGCGCCGCCGGGCGATAGGCATAGACGCCGACATGGTGGAAGACCGGGCTGTCTTCGGCGGCGGCATAGCTGCGGGCGGTGAAGGGAATGACCTCTTTCGAGAAGTAAAGCGCCCGCATCCCCGCGCCGAAGACGGCGGTGGTGCCGCCGACACGGCCTGCACGGCGGTCGGCCAAAAGGCTGGCAAGGGCAGCGCCGTCGCAACGCAGGACGGGGGTGGCGATCCAGGCCTCGGGATCGGCGGCAAGGCCCGCGACCAGATCCTCGACGAACCAGGGCGGCGTCAGCGGCGCGTCGCCCTGAAGGTTGACGACGATGTCATAGCCGGGCAGCGCGGCGGCAACCTCGGCGCAGCGTTCGGTGCCGTTGGCGGCATCGGAGGAGGTCATCACCACCTCGGCGCCAAAGCCCGCGGCATGGTCGGCGATGCGGGCATCGTCGGTCGCCACCACGACGCGGTCGATGCCGCGCGCCTGGCAGGCGGCTTCCCAGCTGCGCCGGATCAGGGTCTTGTCGCCATCGGGGCCACGCAGGCTGACCAGCGGCTTGCCCGGGTAGCGGGTCGAGGCATAGCGGGCCGGGATGGCGATCAGGGTTTTCACTTGAGCAGCACCCCGGGCGCGTAGGCGATGAAGAAGGGGTTGTCCCAACCGGATTTGCCATAGGCGAGCGGCTCGTGGTCATCAAAGCGCACCACCTGCCCGCCCGCGCCGCGCAGCACGGCGTCGCCGGCGGCGGTGTCCCACTCCATCGTGCGGCCAAGCCGGGGGTACAGGTCGGCCTCGCCGGTGGCGACCAAGCAGAATTTCAGGCTGGAGCCCGCGGATTTCATGTCGGCCACGGCGTAGCGGGCGATGTAATCGTCGGTCGCCTGGTCGCGATGCGATTTGGAGGCCACGACCATCAGCGCGCGGTTGTCGGGGGTGGAGACGCCGATCGGCTTCAGCGGGCCGGGGGTCGCCTTGTCCAGCGCGCCGGTTTCCTCGACCGCTGCGCCATCGGGCAGGGTGTAGAAGAGGCGGCCCTGGGCCGGGGCATAGACGACGCCGCGCAGGGGCACGCCGTCCTGGACATAGGCGATGTTCACGGTGAAATCGCCGCGGCGTTTGACGAATTCCTTTGTGCCGTCAAGGGGATCGACGATCAGGAAGGTCGCGGCCGACAGGGCGTGGCTGTCGGCCTGTTCTTCGGTGATCAGGGTGACATCGGGGAATTCCGCACGCAGCCCGGCCGAGATCAGGGCATCCGCCGCCTCGTCGGCCTCGGTCACGGGGCTGGAATCGCCCTTGGCCTTCACCTCGAAATCGGGGCCGTTATAGACCTCCATGATCCGGTCGCCGGCCTCGAGCGCCAGGCGGCGCAGGACGGGGATGAGGCGGTCGAAATCCATCGGTCTCTCCTTCTTTCTCGCGGCCCGGCGCGGCTGTTGCTTTTGGCCTGCCTTGGCCCTTATCCTCTGCGCGCAAGGGAACGGCAAGATTTCCCGTTGATGATGGCAGGGATAGAGGCGGGCGGAGGGCCGGATGTTCCGGGCACAGGCAGCACGACCCACGAGGTTGCGGACCGGGTTCGAGCTTCTCGAACTGATCTACCATGTCACGGTGCGCAACCTGCGCAAGTCGCATGGCAATGCCGTCTACGGCATGGTGATGAATGTCATCCAGTCGGCGATGGTCCTGCTCATCTTCGTGGTGATGTTCCACATCCTCGGGCTGAAGCGCATCGCCATCCGCGGCGATTTCATCCTGTATGTGATGTCGGGCGTCTTCATGTTCCTGACCCATACCAAGGCGCTGGGCGCTGTATCCGGGGCCGATGCGCCCGCTTCACCGATGATGATGCATGCGCCGATGAACCCGATTGTCGCCGTCTCGGCGGCGGCGCTGGCCTCGCTGTATCAGCAGACCTTTTCTGCGGCGGTGATCATGCTGTTCTACCACACGCTGATCGCGCCGCTGACCTTTCACGACCCGGTCGGCATGGTGGGGATGTTCGTGCTGTCGTGGTTTTCCGGCGCCTCGATCGGGCTGATCTTCTATGCGGCAAAGCCGTGGCAGCCGGAGGTCGTGGGCATCCTGTCGACGATCTATGCAAGGGCCAACATGATCGCCAGCGGCAAGATGGTGGTGGCGAACATGGCATCGCCCAGCCTGCGCAGCTGGTTCGAATGGAACCCGCTGTTCCACACCATCGACCAGGGCCGGGGCTATACGTTTCTGAACTATCACCCGCGTTACACATCGATCGACTATCCGGTCTATTGCGCGCTGGCCTGTATCATGATCGGGCTGATGGGGCAGTTCTTCACCTCGCGCTATGCTTCACTCAGTTGGGGGAAACGGCATTGAAATCAACGCGTTTGATGCGTTTTGGCGCGGGGTTTCTGCTGGGGCTGGCCCTGGCGGGCGGCGCGGTTCAGGCATGGGCGGAAACGCTGCCCGCCGCCTTCATGGTCAAGGGCGTGGCCGCAAACGACGTGCTGAACATCCGGGCCGAGCCCAGCGCAGGGGCGGCAGTGCTGGGCACGATCGCGCCCCAAGCGCTGAATGTCGAGGTGATCGAGATTTCGGCGGACGGCAAATGGGGCAAGGTGGCGGCGGGCGGTGAAGGCAATGGCTGGGTGTCGCTGGCCTATCTGGAGCGCCAGCCGGTGCTGGACCCGGCGCTGGCGCCGCGGCCGATGACCTGTCTGGGGACGGAGCCCTTCTGGTCGCTGGGCCTGTTCGAGCAGGGGGCGGAATGGTCGACGCCCGACACGCCGCGCGCGGATCTGGGCGAGGTGACCGAGGCGGTGGCGCCGCAGGGCTTTCACATCCGGGCCGAGGAAGGGCCGGAGCGGGTGTATAACCTGACGATCAGCCGGGAATGGTGCAGCGACGGGATGTCGGACCGGCAGTTCGGTTTCGCGGCCAAGCTGTTCATCGAAAGCCCGGATGGCAATGCGCTGCTGTCGGGGTGCTGCACGCTGGACCATCGGTGAGAGATGGCGGGGTGAGCCCCGCCCTGCGACGTCGGGCCCGTGCTGCGCGGTAGCCTAGCACCCCATCGCGCCAGGCGGGCGCCTGGCGGGCGTTGTGGCGGCAAGGGGCCTGGAATCGCTGCGTTAATCCGGGTCTGGGCGGGGGGTTCGCCCCGCTGCCGATGGTCTGGTGAAGGTCTGGCAATGGTCTGGCAAAGGTCTGGTCCATGGGCGGACGCGGCGGGCGTTAACCCTGTTCGGGGCGCGGCTGAGAATCAGCGCGCCGGGGGCGCGGTCAGGCCACGACGCGCAGGGTCAGGTTCAGCCGCCCGCCCTTGGGCAGCAGTGTCGAGGAGCCGGGGCGCAGCCGGTCGATGCCATGCCAGGCCAGACGCGCCGGGCCGCCCATCAGCAGGACATCGCCCGAGCGCAGCCAGACGCTTTGGGTGGGCTGTGACCGCTCCACCCCGCCGATGCGAAAGAGCGCCTCGTCGCCCAGGCTGATCGACAGGACGGGAAAGGAGAAATCGCCCTCGTCGCGGTCCTGATGCAGGCCCATGCGGGCGCCTTCGCCGTAGAAGTTCACCAGACAGCAATCGGGATCGCGCGCGAGGCCGGTCAGCGCGCGCCAGACCACGAGGACCGAGGCCGGGATCGGCGGCCAGTCCATGCCTTGCGGGTGCTGCGGCGCGTAGCGATAGCCCCTGCGGTCGGTGATCCAGCCCAGCCGCCCGGCGGCGGTCATCCGCACCGACATGGGCCGCCCGCCGGGCGTGACCGGGGCTGTCAGCGGCGCGGCGGCGACCACATCGCGGATATCGGCGACCATCGCCTCTTGCGCCGCACGGTCAAGCCAGCCGGGCCAGAGGCGGACGCCCTTGATCTCATATGCGCTTTCCATGGCCAGCCCTAACACAAGCGCCGAAAATTCGCCCCAGACTCTGCGCCACGCCCGTTGCAGGCGCAATTCCACCTGCCTATATACGCCAAGTCCGGCACAGGGCACCTGCCCGGCCGTCATGTAAACCCGCCGAAGGGTGCCGAAGGATCCGGGCCCCGAGGCGGCGATCGCCTGTATGAAAGGGATATGCACATGGCCAAAGTCATCGGTATCGACCTCGGCACCACCAACTCTTGCGTCGCCATCATGGATGGCTCCGCCCCGCGCGTCATCGAAAACTCGGAAGGCGCGCGCACCACGCCCTCGATCGTGGGCTTCACCGAAAGCGAACGCCTGGTCGGCCAGCCCGCCAAGCGGCAGGCCGTGACCAATGCGGTCAACACGGTCTTTGCCGTCAAGCGCCTGATCGGCCGCCGCGTCGGTGATGCGGAAGTCGAGAAGGACCGCAAGCTGGTTCCTTACAACATTGTCGATTCCGGCAATGGCGACGCCTGGGTCCAGGTGCGCGGCGAGAAGTATTCGCCCAGCCAGATCAGCGCCTTCATCCTGCAAAAGATGAAGGAAACGGCGGAATCCTATCTGGGTGAAACCGTCACCCAGGCGGTGATCACCGTTCCGGCCTATTTCAACGACGCCCAGCGTCAGGCCACCAAGGATGCGGGCAAGATCGCCGGTCTGGAAGTGCTGCGCATCATCAACGAACCCACGGCGGCGGCGCTGGCCTATGGGCTGGACAAGAAGGAATCGAAGACGATCGCGGTCTATGACCTTGGCGGCGGCACCTTCGACATCACCATTCTGGAAATCGACGACGGGTTGTTCGAGGTCAAGTCGACCAATGGCGACACCTTCCTGGGTGGCGAAGATTTCGACATGCGCATCGTCAGCTACCTGGCCGACGAGTTCAAGAAAGAGCATGGCGTCGACCTGTCCTTGGACAAGATGGCGTTGCAGCGTCTGAAGGAAGCGGCGGAAAAGGCGAAGATCGAGCTTTCGTCCTCGTCGCAGACCGAGATCAACCAGCCGTTCATCAGCATGGACAAGAACACCGGGCAGCCCCTGCACCTGGTGATGAAGCTGACCCGCGCCAAGCTGGAAGGCCTGGTCGAGGATCTGATCAAGAAGTCGATCAAGCCCTGCCAGGCGGCGCTCAAGGATGCGGGCGTCTCGAAGGACGAGATCGACGAGGTCGTGCTGGTGGGCGGGATGACCCGGATGCCGCGCGTCGTGGAAGAAGTGACCAAGTTCTTCGGGAAAGAGCCCCACAAGGGCGTGAACCCCGATGAGGTCGTGGCGCTGGGCGCGGCCATCCAGGCCGGCGTGCTGCAAGGCGACGTCAAGGACGTGGTCCTGCTGGACGTGACGCCGCTGTCGCTGGGCATCGAAACCCTGGGTGGCGTTTTCACCCGGCTGATCGACCGCAACACCACGATCCCGACCAAGAAGAGCCAGGTCTTCTCGACCGCCGAGGACAACCAGAACGCGGTGACGATCCGTGTGTTCCAGGGCGAGCGCGAGATGGCGGCGGACAACAAGATGCTGGGCCAGTTCAACCTGGAACAGATCCCGCCGGCCCCGCGCGGCGTGCCGCAGATCGAGGTGACCTTCGACATCGACGCCAACGGCATCGTGTCGGTGAACGCCAAGGACAAGGGCACCGGCCGGGCGCAGCAGATCACCATCCAGGCCTCGGGTGGCCTGTCGGATGACGAGATCGAGAAGATGGTGAAGGATGCCGAGGCGAATGCCGAGGCCGACAAGAGCCGCAAGGAGCTTGTCGAGACCCGCAACCATGGCGAAAGCCTGCTGCATTCGACCAAGAAGTCGCTGTCGGAACATTCCGACAAGGTCGATCCCTCGACCGTCGAGGCGATCGAGCTGGCGATGGGCCCCCTGGAAGACGCGCTCAAGGGCGAGGATGCCGGCAAGATCCGCTCGGCGATCCAGAACCTGACCGAAGCGGCGATGAAGCTGGGCGAGGCGATCTACAAGTCGAGCCAGGCCGAAGGCGGCGAGGGCGACGAGGATGGCCCGCGCTCGGTGGATGACGATGACATCGTCGATGCCGACTTCGAGGATCTGGGCAACAACAAGCGGAAGTAACGCCGCTTGAACCGGAAAGAGGGGCGGCCCGGGCAAGGGGCCGCCCCTCGCCGGTTCCGGGAAGGGGGTTTTGCGCATGGCAAAACGCGACTATTACGAGATTCTCGGGGCCTCGAAGGGCGCTACTGCGGAAGAGTTGAAGAAGGCCTATCGCCAGAAGGCGAAAGAGCTGCATCCCGACCGCAATGCCGACAATCCGCAGGCTGAGGCCCAGTTCAAGGAAGTGAACGAGGCCTATGACGTTCTGAAGGACGAGCAGAAGAAGGCGGCCTATGACCGCTTTGGCCATGCGGCCTTTGAAAACGGCATGGGCGGCGGGCGCGGCGGGCCGCAGGGCGGGTTCCAGCAGGGCGATTTCGCCAGCGCGTTTTCCGACGTGTTCGAGGATCTGTTCGGTGATTTCATGGGCGGCCGCGGCGGCGGTGGCGGCGGGCGGGCGCGGGCCCAGCGCGGGTCGGACCTGCGCTACAATCTGCGCATCAGCCTGGAGGAAGCCTGGAAGGGCGTCCAGAAGACGATCAACGTGCCGACCTCGGTCGCCTGTGACACGTGCCGGGGCACCGGCGCGGAAGGCGGCGCCGAGCCGGTGACCTGCCCGACCTGTTCGGGCATGGGCAAGGTCCGAGCCCAGCAGGGCTTTTTCACGGTCGAGCGCACCTGCCCGACCTGCAACGGCATGGGCCAGACCATCAAGAACCCCTGCAAGACCTGCCATGGCGCGGGACGGGTTGAACGTGAGCGGTCGCTTTCGGTGAATATCCCGCCGGGGGTGGAAACCGGAACGCGGATCCGGCTGGCCGGCGAGGGCGAGGCGGGGCTGCGCGGCGGGCCGCAGGGCGACCTTTACATCTTCATCGAGGTGAAGGAACACGCGATCTTCCAGCGCGACGGCGTGCATCTGTTCTGCAGGGTGCCGATCTCGATGCCCAATGCCGCCTTGGGCGGCGAGGTGGAAGTGCCGGTGATCGATGGCGGGCGGGCGCGGGTCAAGGTGCCGGCCGGGGCGCAATCGGGCAAGCAGATGCGGCTGCGCGGCAAGGGCATGCCGGCGCTGCGCGGCGCGGGCACCGGCGACATGGTGATCGAGCTGGCGGTGGAAACCCCGGTGAACCTGACGGCCAAGCAGAAAGAGCTGCTGCACGAATTCGAGAAACTGTCCGAAGAGAACAACCCCGAGGGCAAGAGCTTTTTCTCGAAGGTGAAGGGGTTCTGGGACGGGATGAAGGGCTGAGGCGGAGGGTGCGTGCGATCACGCACCCTGCTGTATGAGGCTGCGCCCGCCGGATTGGGATTTCGTTAATCCTTCCTTCACCATCGCCATGCGAGGCTTGCGCGCATGGCAAAGGGTTTCTCAGAAGCGTCGCTGCCCCTGTTCGACCCAGAAGGGGACGAGGATGAGGTTGTGGCGTTTTCCGCCCTGCCCCAGCGCCTGCCCAGCTATATCGCCGATCACCGCAAACGCCTGCGCAGCCGGTTCCTTGAGGGTGGCGCGGCGGCCATGCCGGATTACGAGCTTTTGGAACTGGTGCTGTTCCGCGCCATTCCCCGGCAGGATGTCAAACCGCTGGCGCGGCTGCTGCTGGACACGTTCGGCGACTTCAACCGGGTGGTGACCGCCGCCATTCCCCGGCTGATGATGGTCAGGGGCGTGGGCGAGGCGGTGGTGCAGGAGCTGAAGATCGTCGAAGCCTCGGCCCAGCGCATGATGCGGGCGCGGGTGATGAACCGCCCCGTCCTGTCTTCCTGGGATGCGCTGCTGGACTATTGCCACGCCGCGATGGCGCATCGCGAGACCGAACAGTTCCGCCTGCTGTATCTGGACCGCAAGAATGTGCTGATCGCCGATGAGGAACAGGGGCGCGGCACGGTGGACCATGTGCCGGTCTATCCGCGCGAGGTGGTGAAACGGGCGCTGGAGCTGAACGCCAGCGCGCTGATCCTGGTGCACAACCACCCGTCGGGCGACCCGACCCCGTCGGATTCGGATATCTCGATGACCCTGCAGGTGCAGGATGCGGCCCGGGTTCTGGGGATCGTGCTGCATGATCACCTGATCATCGGCAAGTCGCGCGAGTTGAGTTTCCGGTCGGAGGGCTATCTTTAGGCGGGTCGGGCATGGGGGATGCAGCCGACGGACCCGCGACAAAGGTTCAGGCGAGGGTTAAGGCGGCAGGTTCTTTTGGAACGCGGCGACGGGTTGCCCGGGGGAAGGTGCGTGCGAGCACGCACCCTACGGCGGGCGCGAAACGTCGTCGGGCAATCCAATGCGCGGTGCGGTGGTCCGGGCGGCGGGCGCAACCGAAGGACGGGAGGGGCGGTTGGCCTGGCAAGATATGTGCTTGCACGCATCATGCGGGGGATCGCGGGCGGCGGGTTTTTCGGGCGGCGCGCGCCGGAGCCGCCGGGAAGGTGCATCGGGGCAGGCACCCTAGGGGCTGGGATCCGGGGTGAAATCGGGCACGACCCACAGTTCGATGCGGCGGTTCAGGCGGCGGCCAATGGCGGTTTCGTCGCAGGCCATGGGCAGGGCCTCGCCAAACCCCTCGACGCGGGGAAGCTGGTCGGGGCGCAGGTCGGGGGCGAGGGCGGCAAGATCCTGGGCCACGCGGGCGGCGCGTTCCAGCGACAGGGCGCGGTTGGCGCTGGCATCGCCGGTGCCATCGGAAAAGCCCGCCAGGATCAGCGCCTGGGCGGGATAGCTGCCCGAGGCGATCAGCCGGGCAAGCTGAGCAAGGTTTTCCTGCGAGGCGGCGTCGAGGGTGGAAGTGCCCTCCTCGAACCGGAAGGTCAGCGACAGGCGGTCGGCGCCGTCCATCACCGCCGCCAGCGCCTTGAGATCGGTCAGGGTCACATCCGCGCCCGCGCCCCGGATGGCGTTCAGTAGGCGCAACCCGTCCTGGGTCATCGGCGCGCGGGAGACGGCGCGGTCGATATAGCCCGACCCGGCCACCACAGCCTCGGCCGCCGGGGTGGCAAGGAATTCCAGGAATTCGCGGGCCAGAAGCGGCAGGCGGCGCGGCGGGGTGAGCAGGTAGAGCGGCAGGGCGAGGGGGTAGTCCTGCGCCTTGACCGCGATGGGCGTGGGCAGAAGCGGGAAGCCGCAACTGTCGGTCAGCGGCACCGGGCGGGCGGCGGCGGTTTCCGACCGGCCGGTGATCGCCAGCGCCCAGGGGTCGCGGGCGACGGCGGCGTCAAGGCTGGCAAGGTCGGGATGGGTGACGGTGATTGCCGGGTCCATGCCCAGACGCGCCGCCAGCGCGCGGGCCATGTCGGTTTCCGGGGCAAGGCCATGCAACACGAGCGGCATGTCGGGGCCGCCCAGTTGCGCCCAGTTGGTGACCTCGCCCGACAGGGCCTTTGCAAGATTGACGGTCGAGACACGGGGGGTGGGGTTGTCGGGCGCCATGACCGGCACCAGCGCGTCAAGCGCCAGAGGACGGGCGGTGAAGCGGGGGTCCTCCAAGAGCGAGAGGGCCAGTTCCGCGCCGCCATCGGCCAGGGCGGCGGTGGCGCTGTCGGGATCGGCGGGGATGAAGGACAGATCGGCCAGGGTCCTGTCGCCCGCAGGATCGCGCAGGGTGGCGGCCCAGGCCTGGCCGGGCGCGGGGGTCTGGTCCTGCCAGACCAGGCCACGGGTGGCGGCGAAGGCGCGCAGCAGGCCGGGCAGCAGGCGGGTGCCGGGATCGGCGGCGCCGGTCAGGCGAATCGTGGCGCGGGGGGCGATCAGGTCGGGGCAGGCCGGGCCTTCGCAGATCACGCCCTGGGCATCGACGGTCAGCGGACCATAGGCCGAAGCGATGCGGTAGAATTCGCCATCAAAGCCCTGCAAGGTGCCGGTCAGGGTGATGTTTCCTTCGCGTGACGTCAGGGTGACATCCTGCGCGCTTGCGGGCGTGGTGCCGCAAAGGAGCAGCGCGGCGAAAGCTGCCGCGCATCCGGCCCTGAAACGCATGGAACCCCGTGCCCCCTAGTTCTGGGCGGCGAGTGTCACGTTCCCGACGAGATTGTTCAAGACCAAGATATCACCCAGGGCGTCACAGCCGGGCATGGCGACGGTCAGGTCGGTGACGGTGGCCATGCCGGCCTGCGACTGGATGGTCTCGCCCAAAAGCGTGCGGCCGCAGGTGGCCGGTGTCACCACGGCCTCGATGACCGGATCGGCGGTCAGGGCGGGGTCGGCGGGCCAGGTGTAAATCTGGGCCAGCATGGGAAGATCAAGCGTCGGGTCGCCAAGGGTGACAAGATAGCCGCCATGGGCCGAGACCGGGGCCTCGGTCGAGACATTGGCGGGGTCGCCATAGCTTTGGCCGCCCTCGACCGCGCGGAGCTGGAAGCTGTCTTCCGCCATCCATTGCACGGCAAAGCGGCGCGGCAGCGGCGTGTCGGGCAGGGCGGCGCGGGCCGTGGTGCTGCTGGCATCGGCGAACAGGACAGAGACCTCGCCCGCCGCGTCAAGGGCGGGCAGGTCCAGCGCAAGCTGGCCGCCGGCATCCAGGCTTTCGGCCACGGCCAGGCCCGCATGGCGCAGGACGACGCGCTGGCCTGCGGCGCAGGCCGCGCCAAGGGTGAGGCCGATCATGCCGCGCGGGGCGGCGGTCAGCGCAAGATGCGGGGTGCAATCGGGCGTGGCTGGCTGGGTCAGCGTCGGCAGGCCGGGCAGTCGCGTCAGCGGTGGAAGCTTGGGCATCTCGACCGTGAGGGCGGCAAGTTCGACCTGCGCTGCGGTTGGGGCGGGGGCGGTTTGCGGCCCGGCTGAGACTTTTTCGATCTTCTTCGGCGCGGCGGCAGCGGCCTGGGCCTTTTCATGGCGGCTGGCGGCGAGGTTCTGCGCCAGATGGCCCGCGGCAAGCGCCACGAAAAGGACGGCCCCGGCGCGCAGGAGGCTGCGTTTCATGTCCATGGAATCGATCCCGACCCTTTCACAGGCCGATCGTCGTTAAGGATGGGGGCAAAGCCGTGGCAACTTCGCGGAATGTTTCCGCGCCGAGAACCGTCAAAATGCGCCGGGGCGGCCGGAGCCGCCCCGATCCCGCCACAATTCGCCGGAAAAAGCCGACCGGATCAGGCCAGCTTGCCGTGGCAATGCTTGAACTTCTCGCCCGAGCCGCAGGGGCAGGCGTCGTTGCGGCCCGGATTGCCCCAGGTGCTGGGATCAGCCTCGTCAAAGCCTTCCAGACGCGCGCCCGCCATCGCGGTCAGACCCGAGGCGGCAGCCGCCGCAGCGGGGGCTGCGCCAGCCGGTTCGGCTTCGCGCGGGGCCCCGGCGGGGGTGGTCGCGGCCACGGGGACGGCGGCACCGCGTTGCTGCTGGGCGGCCAGCATCTGCGCCATCATCTGTTCCTGCTCTTCCTTGGTCAGCGGACGGATGCGGGACAGCTGTTCGGTGACCTGGACGCGCAGACCTTCGAGCATGGATTCGAAAAGCTGGAACGCCTCGGTCTTGTATTCGTTCAGCGGATCGCGCTGGGCGTAAGAGCGGAAACCGATGACCGAACGCAGATGTTCCAGCATCAGAAGATGCTCGCGCCATTTGCCGTCGATCGCCTGAAGCAGAACCTGCTTCTCGATCTGGTCCATGGTCTCGCGGCCAAAGGCGGCGGTCTTCTCGGCCATGTAGGTGTCGGAATTCTGGATAATCCGCTCGGACAGGGCCGCCTGATCCACGCCTTCTTCCGCGGCCCAGTCGGCCACGGGCATGTCCATGTTCAGCTTCTCGCGCCCGGCCTGTTTCAGCCCGTCAAGATCCCAGTCGTCATGATAGGTCTTGGGCGGCAGATACTGGTCGACCAGATCGTCGATGACCTGATGGCGCATGTCGGTGGCGATTTCCGAAATGTCATCGGCCTGCATGATCTCCATGCGCTGGCCGAAGATCGCCTTGCGCTGGTCGTTCATCACATCGTCGAAACGGAGCAACTGCTTGCGGATGTCGAAGTTGCGGCCTTCGACCTTGGCCTGGGCCTTTTCGAGCGATTTGTTGACCCAGGGGTGAACGATGGCCTCGCCTTCCTTCATGCCCAGGGTCGAGAGCACCTTGTCGAGACGTTCCGAGCCGAAGATGCGCATCAGATCGTCATCGAGCGAGAGGAAGAATTCCGACCGGCCCGGATCGCCCTGACGGCCCGAGCGGCCGCGGAGCTGGTTGTCGATGCGGCGGCTTTCATGGCGTTCGGTGCCCAGGACGAACAGGCCGCCGGCGGCAAGCACACGGGCCTTTTCATCGGCATGTTCGGCCTCGATGCGGGCGCGCACCTCGTCGGGGTGAAGATGGGGGTCGGCGGTGATCGCCTCGAGCACCTTCATCTCGACATTGCCGCCAAGCTGGATGTCGGTGCCGCGACCGGCCATGTTGGTGGCGATGGTCACCGCGCCAAAGCGCCCGGCATCGGCGACGATCTGGGCTTCCTGTTCATGCTGGCGGGCGTTCAGAACATTATGCGGGATGCCTGCCTTCATCAGCAGGTCCGAGAGCGCTTCTGATTTCTCGATCGAGGTGGTGCCGACCAGGATCGGCTGACCCCGGTCATGCGCCTCTCTGATCGATTCGATCACGCCGTCGTATTTTTCCTTGGCGGTGCGATAGACCTTGTCATGTTCGTCCTTGCGCTGGACGGGACGGTTCGTCGGCACTTCCACGACGCCCAGGCCGTAGATCTGCATGAATTCCTCGGCCTCGGTCGCGGCGGTGCCGGTCATGCCGGCAAGCTTTTGGTAGAGGCGGAAGTAGTTCTGGAAGGTCACGCTGGCGAGGGTGACGTTCTCGGCCTGGATCTTGGTGCCTTCCTTGGCCTCGATGGCCTGGTGCAAACCGTCCGAGAGGCGGCGGCCCTTCATCATGCGGCCGGTGAATTCGTCGATCAGCACGACCTCGTTGTCGCGCACGATGTAGTGCTGGTCCTTGAAGAACAGCTTATGCGCGCGCAGGCCCTGGTTCATGTGGTGGACGATGGTGGTGGATTCCGGGTCGAACATGTGCTGACCCTCGGGCAGGATGCCCGCGTCGCGCAGCAGAACCTCCATCGCGTCATTGCCTTCGTCGGTGAAGGTGACGCTGCGCTGTTTCTCGTCAAGCTTGAAATGCGCCTCGGTCAGGCTGGGGATCAGCTTGTCGATCTGGGTGTAAAGTTCAGACCGGTCCTGCGCCGGGCCCGAGATGATCAGCGGGGTGCGGGCCTCGTCGATCAGGATACTGTCTACCTCGTCGACGATGGCGAAGTAATGGCCGCGCTGGGCCATCTCTTCGACGCTGCCCTTCATGTTATCGCGCAGATAGTCGAAGCCCAGCTCGTTGTTGGTGGCATAGGTGATGTCGCAGCGATAGGCCGCGCGCTTCTCGGCCTCGGGCTGGAAGGGCACGACGACGCCGCAGGTCATGCCAAGTTGGGCATAGACCTTGCCCATCCATTCCGAGTCGCGCCGGGCGAGATAATCGTTCACCGTGACGACATGGACGCCGCGGCCCGTCAGGGCGTTGAGATAGGCCGGGAAGGTGGCGACAAGGGTCTTGCCCTCGCCGGTGCGCATCTCGGCGATATTGCCCTGATGCATGAAGATGCCACCCATGAGCTGCACGTCAAAGGCGCGCAGGCCAAGGGCGCGGCGGGCGCCCTCGCGGCAATTGGCGAAGGCTTCGGGCAGGATCGCATCCAGCGTCTCGCCACCTTCCTGCACGCGCTTTTGCAATTCGCGCGTCTTGGCGATGATGCCTTCGTCGCTGAGCGCGGCATATTCCGGCTCGAGGGCGTTGACTTGCGCGACGAGCGGACGCGCCGCCTTTACCTTGCGGTCATTGGGCGAACCAAAGACCTTGCGCGCAAGGGAAGTGAGACCAAGCATGACTTCTCCGTAAGGCGGCCGAATACGATTTCGTGTGGGACCTCGGGCTTGCCGGGTTGCATCGCCTTCCATAGAAGGGCCATGAGGACCGGCAGGCCCCGGATCACGCGACTGTCGCGATGTAAGGGGTTGACCGGGCATAGTCAACGTGGCGCGGGTTTTACACGGCCTTTCGGCCGTCCGCTCAGGAGGGTGTGAAATGCTGAAACATCTGCGGCTTTCGGCGGTGCTGGCGCTTTCGGCGCTGATCGCGGCCCCGGTTTACGCCGAGGGCGAGACGGCGGAGACGGTGGTGGCGACGGTCAACGGCACCGAGATCACGCTGGGCCAGATGATCGCGCTGAAGGAAAACCTGCCGCAGCAATATTCCACCCTACCCGATGACGTGCTGTTCAAGGGCATCCTGGACCAGCTGGTGCAGCAAGAGGTTCTGGCGCAATCGGTGACGGCGCTGACCCAGCGCGACGAGGCCAATATCGCCAATGACAAGCGGGGCTATCTGTCGGGCGTGGTGATCGCGGGCGTGGCCAAGGCGGCGGTGACGGATGAGGCGCTGCAAAAGGCCTATGACGACCGTTTCAAGGATGCCGAGCCGCAGAAGGAATATCACGCGGCGCATATCCTGGTGAAAACCGAGGAAGAGGCGAAGAAGCTGAAGGCCGATCTGGATGGCGGGGCGATCTTTGCCGAACTGGCCAAGGCCAATTCGATCGACACCGGATCGGGCGCGCAGGGCGGCGATCTGGGCTGGTTCGGCAAGGGCGTGATGGTCAAGCCCTTTGAGGATGCGGTGGTGGCGGCGACGATCGGCAAGGTGACCGATCCGGTGCAATCGGATTTCGGCTGGCACCTGATCCTGGTGTCCGAGACCCGCAATGCCGCCAAGCCCTCGCTTGACGATCTGCGCGAGGAACTGGCGCAGGAGATCGAGAACAAGGCGATCGAAGATCACCTGAAGACCCTGACCGAGGCGGCCAAGATCGAGAAACCCGGCGAGGGGATTGATCCGGCCGTGCTCAAGGACGCCAAGCTGATCGACTGACCCTCGGGCAATTAGGAGACCGGATCATGGCCAAGACCGACTGGAAAGCCGAGGCGAAGGCGCTGAAGAAGAAGCTGAAGGCCCTGAAGGACACGGTCAGCGAGACCGTGGCCCCGGTGGCCGAAGCGGTGCAGGAAAAGGTCGCCGAGATGGCGGGCGAAGTGGTGGCGGCGGCGAAGAAGGCGGTGAAACCCGTCTCGCCGCTGGCTCCGGCCAGCTTTCCGGTGCTGCCGCTGATCAAGGGGGCGGAATTCGCCGCCATAGGCGCGGGGGTCAAGTATCAGAACCGCCGCGATGTGATGCTGGTGCGGCTGGCGCCGGGCACGGTGATGGCCGGGGCCTTCACCAGGTCGACCACGCGGTCGGGCTGCGTGCGCGATTGCCAGGCCAAGCTGGCCGCCACGGTTCCTGCGGGCGCGGGTGCGGCGATCGTGGTGAATTCGGGCAATTCCAACGCCTTCACCGGCAAGGTCGGCGATGCGGCGGTGGCGGCGGTGACGGGGGCCGTGGCCAAGGCGCTGGACATGCCCTCGAGCCGCGTCTTCTCGTCCTCGACCGGGGTGATCGGCGAACCCCTGCCGCATGAAAAGATCACCGCCGTGGTTCCGGCGCTGTCGGCCGATCTGTCGGAAGCGGGCATCCAGATGGCCGCCGAGGCGATCATGACCACCGACACTTTCCCGAAAGGCGCGGCGGCGACCGTGCAGGGCGAGGGCGGCACGATCCATATCGCGGGGATCGCCAAGGGCTCGGGCATGATCGCGCCGGATATGGCGACGATGCTGGTCTATATCTTCACCGATGCCAAGGTGACCCCGGCGACCCTGCAGAAGATGGTCGACCGCAATGTCGGTGCGACGTTCAACTCGATCACCGTCGACAGCGACACCTCGACCTCGGACACGCTTCTGGTGGCGGCGACGGGGCAATCCGCGGCGGCGCCGCTGAAAGGCACGGTCGCCAAGGCCTTTGAGACGGCGCTGGCCGGGGTGATGCAGGATCTGGCGCTTCAGGTGGTGCGCGATGGCGAGGGCGCGACCAAGCTGGTCGAAGTGCGCGTCAGCGGCGCGGCCAACGACGAGGATGCCGCGAAACTGGCCTTCGCCATCGCCAATTCGCCCCTGGTGAAGACGGCGGTGGCGGGCGAGGACCCGAATTGGGGCCGCATCGTCGCCGCCATCGGCAAATCGGGCGCCGCGGCCGACCGCGACCGGCTGTCGATCCGCTTTGGCGATATTCTGGTGGCCGAGAAGGGCTGGAAAGCGCCGGGCTACAGCGAAGAGGCCGGGGCCGCCTATATGAAGCAGCCGGAGCTGGTGATCGCGGTCGATCTGGGTCTGGGCCGCGCCAAGCGCCGGGTCTGGACCTGCGACCTGACCGCCCGCTACATCGATATCAACGCCGATTACCGCTCGTGATCTTCATCCTGGCGAAAATGTCCCACGGGGGCCCGGGGGTGGGAAACCTCCGGGCCATCCGACAGCGCGAAGGCCAGTCATGAAAACCCTGCTCGTCTCTGCCGTCGCCCTGGTCGATGCCGATGGCCGCGTGTTGCTGGCCCAGCGCCCGCCGGGAAAATCGCTGGCCGGGCTGTGGGAATTTCCGGGCGGAAAGGTCGAGCCGGGCGAGACGCCCGAGGCCTGCCTGATCCGCGAGCTGAAGGAAGAGATCGGCATCGACACCTGGGCGTCGTGCCTGGCGCCGCTGACCTTTGCCAGCCATACCTATGAAGATTTCCACCTGCTGATGCCGCTGTTCGTCTGCCGGCGCTGGGAGGGAATCGCCGAGGCGCGCGAAGGGCAGACCCTGGCCTGGGTGGCACCGTCAAGACTGCGTGACTATCCGATGCCGCCCGCAGACCTGCCCTTGATCCCGATCCTGCGCGATTGGCTGTGAATGTGGCAGGTCCGCCACGATTTGCGCGATAATTCCGCTTTGTGGAAACAGTCAGAGTGGTTATCGTCTGGGGACGCACAATCCTTGGGGGGGGAAACTATGCTGCGCACTATCGCCATTGGTGAACATGTTTCGGTTCAAGGTCTGCTTGTGGGCAATACCGCAGATGGCCGGGTGATGATCAAGGTCGGGGACAAGGTCTTTACGGGCTTTCCGGTGAACACGGTGCGCGCCGCCTGATCGGCGCGCCTGCGGCAAGGCGAAGGCCGGTGCCAAAGCAAAGGCCGGGCAATGCCCGGCCCTTTTCATTTTCAGGATCGCGGCGCGATCAGGCCAGCGTGCGCTGAACCTCTTCGCGCTCGAAGATTTCGATCACATCGCCCGCACGAATGTCTTCGTAGCGTTCGAAGGCCATGCCGCATTCGGTGCCGGACTGGACTTCCTTGACCTCGTCCTTGTGGCGCTTGAGCGTCTTGAGCGTGCCTTCGTGGATGACCACGTTGTCGCGCAGAAGCCGCACGCCCGCCGACCGTCGGGCCACGCCTTCGGTGACGATACAGCCCGCCACATTGCCGACGCCGGTGATGCGGAAGACTTCCTTGATCTGGGCATAGCCGATGAAATGCTCGCGCATTTCGGCCTTGAGCAGGCCCGAGGCGGCTTTCTTGATGTCGTCGATCAGGTCGTAGATGATCGAGTAATAGCGGATCTCGACACCCTTCTGCGAGGCGGACGAGCGCGCCGTGGCATTGGCCCGGACGTTGAAGCCGATGATCGGCACGCTGGAGGCTTCGGCCAGGTTGACATCGCTGTCGGTGATCGCGCCGACGCCGTAGTGCAGAACGCGGACGCGGACCTCGTCATTGCCCACTTTTTCCAGCGCCTGGACGATGGCTTCGGCAGAGCCCTGCACGTCGGCCTTCACGATGACCGCCAGCTCGGCCACATCCTTGTCAGCCTTGGCCTTGGCCATAAGCTGTTCCAGCGTGGTCGCGGCACCGGCGGCGGCGCGTTTGTCCTTGGCGGCTTTCTCGCGGTAATCGGCGATCTCGCGCGCTTCGGCTTCGGATTTCACCACGTCCAGCGTGTCGCCGGCGGAAGGCGTGCCGTCGAGACCCAGAACCTCGACCGGGACCGAGGGTCCGGCTTCGGTGATGGTCTCGCCCTTGTCGTTGACCAGAGCGCGGACCTTGCCCCATTTCTCGCCGACGACGAAGATATCGCCCTTCTTGAGCGTGCCGTTCTGCACGAGGACAGTGGCGACCGGGCCGCGGCCGACATCGAGCTTGGCCTCGATCACCGCCCCGCGCGCGGCGCGGTTCGGGTTGGCCTTGAGGTCGAGAAGTTCGGCCTGAAGGCTGATCGCCTCAAGCAGCGCATCGAGACCTTTGCCGGTCTTCGCCGAAACCTCGACATCCTGCACGTCGCCCGACATGGCTTCGACGATGACTTCGTGTTGCAGAAGATCGGTCCGCACCTTTTGCGGATCGGCCTCATACTTGTCGATCTTGTTGATCGCCACGATCATCGGCACCTTGGCGGCCTTGGCGTGGTTGATCGCCTCGACCGTCTGGGGCATCACGGCGTCATCCGCCGCCACCACCAGCACGACGATATCGGTCACATTCGCGCCGCGCGCCCGCATCGAGGTGAAGGCGGCGTGGCCGGGCGTGTCGAGGAAGGTGATCAACTGGCCGTTCGGCGCCGTCACCTGATAGGCACCGATGTGCTGGGTGATGCCGCCGGCTTCGCCCGAGACGACATTGGTCTTGCGCAGCGCATCGAGAAGCGAGGTCTTGCCGTGATCGACATGGCCCATGATCGTGACGATCGGCGGGCGGGTCAGCAGGTTCTCGGCCTTGTCGACGACTGTGTCGATCGCCTGTTCCACATCGGCATCGGTGACGCGGACGGCGCGGTGGCCGAATTCCTCGATCACCAGTTCCGCCGTGTCGGCGTCGATGGCCTGGTTCATGGTGACCATCATGCCCATCTTCATCAGGCTCTTGACCACATCGGCGGCCCGTTCGGCCATCCGGTTGGCAAGTTCGCTTACGACGATGGTTTCGGGCAGCTGCACGTCGCGCACCTGCTTTTCGGCCTTGTGGCCCAGACCCAGGGCCTTGGCCCGGGCCTTTTCCTGCTTGCGCTTGATCGCGGCAAGGCTGCGCTGGCGGCCGCTTTCGTCGCCCGTCGCATCGGCCAGGGTCAGCTTGCCCGCCCGGCGGCCTTCGTCGCCGCGCTTGGCACCGCGGTCGGTGTCACGGTTTTCGCGCTCGCGGTCGGTCTTGCGCGGGGTCGAGCTGGGCCTGTTCCCATCGTCGCCGGTCGGGCGCGGACGCGCCTGGCCGGTGGAGCGGTCGGTGGGCGTGGCTTCGGCCGGGGCCGGACCATTGGCCGAAGCCGCCTGCGGGGCGACCGGCTGGCGGCGCTGGGTGCCCAGCACATCGGCCTTGCGCTGCGCGGCACGGGCCTCTGCCTCGGCTGCGGCTTCGCGCTTGGCGCGTTCCTCTTCCTCGGCCTTGGCGCGGAGCGCGGCTTCGCGCTGGCGATCCTCGCGCTCTTTCGCCTCGATCTCTTCGCGGCGGCGCTGGCGCTCTTCCTCGCGTTCCTTTTCCTCGGCGGCGCGGCGGGCGGCATCTTCCTGCTCGCGCGCCTTGGCCAGACGCAGCGCGTCGAGACGGCGCTGCATCTCGGCTTCGGAAATGCCGGCCGGCCGCTTGGCCGGATCGCTGAAGGCACCGGGCGCGGACCCGCCGCCCGCCGCCCCGCTGGGGCCAGGCTTGGCGGGCGTCGGCACGACAACCCGCTTGCGCTTGGTCTCGACGACCACCGCATGGGTGCGGCCATGCGAGAAGCTTTGCTTCACCTGGCCGGAACGGGGGGTGCCACCCAACCCGAGGGGTTTCTTGCCGTCAGTATCGCTCATGCGTCCTTCGTATCCTTCCCGGCGGAATTTCCGCCGTCCCGCTGCCCGGTTTCGCTTGCGCTTTCGCGCAGCCCGGCCAGCCTTGCCGCTTCCTCTACAACACGGGTCGTGAGTCCACCAGCCGCAAGCGCGGCGTGTATGGCACGTTCCCGGCCGAATGCCAAACCGATTTCCCCCGCCGTAAGGCAGGAAATCAGGGTGTTTTCGCCTTCCGGGGCCCGAAGCTTGGTCTTGCCGCGCTCGGAGCCGTCTGCCGCCTGAATCAGAACCCTTGCCTGGCCCTTCTCAAGCCATTCCTTCACCTTCTCATAGCCGGTGACCGCGTCGCCAGCCTTGCGGGCCATGGACAGAAGGTCCAGCACCCTTCGCGTGACCAGCGCCTCGACCATATCGGCGAGGTCCGGCGGGGCCTTGACCGGCTGGCGCGCGGCGCGGGCGAACAGGCCCTTGGCCGCCGCGCGGGCGATCAGCGCCCGGTCGGCCGAGACGTAAAGCCCGCGCCCCGGCAGCTTGGCCGCCACATCGGGCACCACCTGGGCCTCTGGCCCAATGACGAAACGGATCAGCCCTGCCTTGGGGCTGACCTCGCCAGAGGCAATGCATTTGCGCTCTGGCTCGTCCCGCAATTTTTCCCGGCCGCCGCGCGTCATGGCGCGTTCCCGAGGCCTGAGATCAGGCCCCGGTCTCCTCGTCGGCTTCGGCCTCGTCGCCTTCTTCCTCGGCGGCGGCGGCCATTTCGGTCGGGTCGACCCAGCCCAGCATGACACGCGCGGTCATGACCAGGGTCTGCGCCTCTTCCAGGCTCATGTCGAAGGGTTCGAGAATGCCTTCATCCTTCTTGCGCTGACCGTTTTCGGTCGTCCAGCCGCCGGCCAGTTCCCAGTCGGCGCAGGTGGCAAAGTCCTCGAGCGTCTTGATGCCTTCCTTGCCCAGCGCCTCAAGCATCTGGGGAGTGAGGCCTTCGAATTCAATAAGGCTTTCCTCGACACCCATGGCGCGGGCCGCCTCAAGCGCCTTCTTGGCCTGCTCTTCCAGGAAGTCGCGGGCGCGGGCCTGCAATTCGTCGGCGGTGCCTTCGTCGAAGCCGTCGATCGACAGCAACTCGTCGAGATCGACGTAGGCCACTTCTTCCAGATTGGTGAAGCCTTCCGAGACCAGAAGCTGGGCCATCATCTCGTCAACGTCCAGCGTGTCCATGAACAGCTTGGTGCGTTCGGCGAATTCGGCCTGGCGGCGCTGCGATTCCTCGGCTTCGGTCAGGATGTCGATGTCGAGACCGGTCAGCTGCGAGGCGAGGCGGACGTTCTGGCCGCGGCGGCCGATGGCAAGCGAAAGCTGCTCGTCCGGGACGACGACCTCGATCTTGCCGGCGTCTTCATCGACCACGACCTTGGAGACCTGGGCCGGTTGCAGCGCGTTCACAAGGAAGGTCGCCTGGTCCTGGTTCCACGGGATGATGTCGATCTTCTCGCCCTGGAGTTCATTCACCACGGCCTGCACGCGCGAGCCGCGCATACCGACGCAGGCGCCGACCGGGTCGATCGAATTGTCATAGGAGATGACGGCGATCTTGGCGCGCGAACCGGGGTCGCGGGCGACGGCCTTGATCTCGATGATGCCGTCGTAGATTTCCGGCACTTCCATCTTGAACAGCTCGGCCATGAACATCGGGTCGGTGCGCGACAGGAAGACCTGCGGGCCACGCACTTCGCGGCGCACGTCCTTGATGTAGCAGCGCACCCGGTCGCCGATGCGATAGGCCTCGCGGCCGATCTTTTCGTTGCGGCGCAGGATGCCTTCGCCCCGGCCGATATCGACGATGACGTTGCCATATTCCTCGCGCTTGACGACACCGTTGATGATGCTGCCCTTGCGGTCCTTGAATTCGTCATACTGGCGGTCACGCTCGGCCTCGCGTACCTTTTGCAGGATGACCTGCTTGGCCGATTGCGCGGCGATCCGGCCCAGATCGACGGGCGGAACCTCGTCGACGATCTCGTCGCCGATCTGCGGGTCGGCGAGATAGTTCTTGGCCTGCTTGACGGTCAGCTGGGCGTGGTGGTTTTCGACCAGATCATCCTCGACCACGGTGCGGATGCGGGCAAAGCTGGCACGGCCGGTCTTGCGGTCGATCTTGACGCGGATGTCCATCTCGGCGCCGTAGCGCGACTTGGCGGCGCGGGCGAGGCTGTCTTCCATCGCCTGGATCACCAGATCCGGGTCGATCATCTTTTCCCGCGCCACCGCCTCGGCGGTCTGCAGAAGCTCCAGCTGGTTGGCCGATGTAATCGCCATGGGTCTCTCTCCCGCTTTTCAGTGTTTCGTCTCGGGGGCGTCGCTGTCCTCGTCGCCCTCGGAAATTTCATGGGTCTCGTCGAAGCCGCCGTCTTCCGGCAGCGCCACTTTCTTCTGGCGCAGCATCTCGGCGATCAGCTCGTCGGTGAGGATCAGCTTGGCATCCGACAGCCAGTCAAAGCGCAGGCCGATGGTGACGTCCTGTCCGCCTTCTTCGATCTCGATCAGCACCTCGTCACCCTCGATGCCCATCAGCCCGCCCTTGAAGCGGCGGCGGCCGTCGATCAGCTCGGTCGTCTCGATGCGGGCTTCCCAGCCTTTCCAGGTCTCGAAATCCTTGAGGCGGGTCAGCGGACGGTCAATGCCGGGCGAGGAGACCTCGAGCGTATACATGTCCTCGATCGGGTCCTCGACGTCGAGGACGGCCGAAACGGCGGTGGAAATCGCACCGCAATCTTCCACGCCGATGCCGCCCTCGGGCTTGTCGGCCATGATCTGGAGGGTCTTCTGAACCTTGCCATGGCCGCCCATCAGGCGCAGGCGGATCAGTTCGAAGCCCAGGCCCTCGATCACCGGGCCGACGATCTCGGCCAGGCGGCGGTCGATGGCGGTCTTTGCGATCAGCTCGTTCATGCAGGTTCCAAAACAAAAAAGCGGGCCCGAGCGGCCCGCCTGTGACTTTCGGTAGCTTCGGGTGTGGACCCCGAAACCGCTGTTGAGCGGGGATATACGCATCGGGGGCTGAGTCTGCAAGCCCAAAGCGGGGGCCGCAGGGCAGACCTAGGCGGCGGTGATCACATAAAGCTTGCGGACATGTTCGATCACGCGCCATTCGCCCGTCCAGCCCAGCGGCAGGTTGATGGCATCGCCGGGACCAAGGGTTTCCTTGCGGCCATCAGCATGGGTCATTTCGACAAGGCCCGAGATGAAATGGCAGAATTCGGCGGTTGTCGTCCGGTCGGCGGTGAAGCGGCCGGGGGTGCATTCCCAGATGCCGATCTCGACCCGGCCACCGTCATGGCTGCACAGCGTCAGGGCCGCTTCGCGCTGGTCGCCCTCGATGCTGGTGGGTTTGGGGGCGAGCGGGCCAAGGTCAAGTGCGGCAAGGCCGAAGAAGGTGGAAAGGTCGATCATGGTCAGTCCAAAGAAAAAGCGCGCCGCCCTGTCCGGGGCCGCGCGCCCATCTAGGCCCGCCCGTCAGGCGATGACAACCGTCAGAGCTTGCGGAACACCATCACCAACCCGCGGTCGTCCTTGTGCGGGTGTTCCGCGCCTTCGTAGATCGGGATGTCGCGCCAGGCGATGGGGGTGATCTTGTCGGCCGCGGTCAGCCGGGCCAGGGCCGATCCGAAGCCCGCGCCGTCAAGGACCGGGCCGATGGTGCCACAGGCGAAGACGGCGCCCGGGCGGGTGATGCGGAGGAGTTCGGGGAAACATTCCGGGCCGACATGGCCATGGGTGAAAGTGCCGCAAGAGACCACGGCGTCATAGCTGGCATCGGGGATGTCGAGCGTCTGGGTCAGGTCGCCCAGCATGAGATGGCGGTAGAGGCCCTTCTCGCGCGAGACGTCGAGCATTTCGGGCGTGATGTCGATGGCGTCGACCACGCGGCCGCGCAGATGTTCGGCCACAAGGCCGGTTCCGGCGCCGATGTCGAGGATTTCGGCAGAGGTCGCGATTTCCGAGGTCAGGATCGCGGCGATCTCGCGCGGGGCGATATAGCCCCAGGCGCGCCCGAAGCTTTCGTCATAGGTCTCGGCCCAGGCGCCATACATGCGGCGGGCCTCGTCGGGACCGTTGATTTCATAGGCTTCTTCAAGATCGTATCCGTCGAGCGACATCGGGGGTCTCCGTGAGGGGTCGGCGGCATAAGGGCACGGCGAGGTGACAGGCGGATGACGGCGGAAAGCCGCCGGTGTGCAGGCTGGGGAACTTCTGTCGCTGCCGTGTGTTGCCCTTGGCCGGGCCTTTGCCGATACTGGGGCCAAGAGCGGTGGGGTGCAGGGTGACGGGCAGGCGGATGAGCAGCGCTGGACGGCTGGGGCGGCAGGTTGGGGCCGCGGTTCTGGCGCTTGCGCTGGTATTGCCGGCGGCGCCGCTGGCGGCGCTGGACCGCATCGATTTTCAGGTGGCGGGCGGCGATGACGATCTGGCCAAGCTTCTGCGGCAATCCTCGCTGCTGATCGCCCAGCGCAACGAGAAACTGACCGATCCGCAGGATCTGTTCGCCGCCGCGCGGGCCGATTACGCGCGGCTTCTGGGCGCGCTGTATGCCGAGGGGCATTACGATGCGGTGATCCATATCACCATCGACGGGCGTGAGGCGGCGGGGATCGCCCCGCTGAACGCGCCGCAGCGGATCGGGGTGATCGCGGTCAGCATCGACCCGGGCAAGAAGTTCACCTTTTCCAAGGCCGAGATCGCGCCACTGGCGCGGGGGACGGCCCTGCCCGACGGGTTCAAGGCGGGCGAGACGGCCAGGTCCGGGGTGATCGAAGAGGCGGCGGATGCGGCAATCCTGGGCTGGCGCGAGCGCGGCCATGCCAAGGCGGCGGTGGCGCGGGATGACATCGTTGCCGATCACCGCGCCACGACCCTTGCCGCCGAGATCGTCATGGCGCCGGGGCCGGAGCTGAAATTCGGCGGCGTCACGGTGCAGGGCGCCGAGCGGATGGAAGTGCGGCGGATCGTGAAGATCGCGGGGCTGAAGACCGGCGAACGCTTCAGCCAGAGCGAGCTGGACCGGGCCGCCACGCGGTTGCGGCGGACGGGCGTGTTTTCCAGCGTCACCCTGGCCGAGGGCGAGACGATCCAGAATGGCGGGCTGCTGCCGATCGAGATCACCGTGGCCGAACAGAAACCGCGCCGCTATTCGGTGGGGGCCGAAGTGGCGAGCGATGACGGCCTGTCGCTGACCGGATCGTGGATTCACCGCAACCTTTTTGGCGGGGCCGAGCGGCTGACGCTGAAAGGCGCTGTCACCAATATCGGGGCGGCGACCAGCGGGATGGATTATTCCTTCGGCGTCAGCCTTGACCGGCCCGCGACGCTGTCGGCCGATACGACGGCCAGCCTGAGTTTCGATATCGGCCATGAGGACGAGATCGACTATGCCGCCGATACGGCCGAGTTCGGGCTGAATTTCGTGAACTATTTCTCGGACACGCTGACCCTGCGCGCCGGGATCAGCTACAGCTATTCCGAAGGCAGCGATCCGGGCGGCGATTTCCGCTATCGCAACTTTGCCCTGCCACTGGGCGCGACCTGGGACCGGCGCGACAGCACGACCGACGCGACAAAGGGCTTCTACATCGATGCCACGGCCAAGCCGTTCCTGGGTCTGGGCACCACCGGATCGGGTGCAAGGCTGACCTTCGACACCCGCGCCTATCGCAGTTTTGGCGCGGAAAAGGGTGTGACCTTGGCCGCGCGGTTCCAGGGCGGCGCGGTTCTGGGCAGCGAATTGCTGGAAACGCCGCGCGACGACCTGTTCTTCTCGGGCGGCGGCGGGACGGTGCGGGGCCAGCCCTATCGGTCGCTGGGCGTTCCGGTGACGCGCGGCATGGGGCCGGAATTCCTGATCGGCGGCACGCATATGCTGGCGGCTTCGGTCGAACTGCGGACACGGGTGACGAAAAGCATCGGTGTTGTCGGGTTCTTCGACATCGGGCGGGTCGATGTGGACGGGTTCTTCAGCGATTACGGCAACTGGCATTCCGGCGCGGGTCTGGGCCTGCGCTATGAGACGGGTTTCGGCCCGATCCGGTTCGACGTGGCGGCCCCTGTGGGCGGCGAAACGGGTGAGGGCGTGCAACTTTACATCGGTCTGGGGCAGAGCTTCTGATGCGCAGGATCGCCACCGCCGCCGTGCTTGGTCTGGGTTTGGTCACGGGGCTGGCCCCGGCGGCGCGGGCGCAAGAGGATGACCGGGATTATCTGACCGCCTTTCTGGAGGACAACCTGTCGGGGGCGGGGCGCAAGATCACCATCACCGGCTTTGAAGGGGCGCTGTCTTCGCGCGCAAGCATCGAGCGGTTGCAGATCGCCGATGACAGCGGCGTCTGGATCACGCTGGACGGGGTGGTGCTGGACTGGAGCAGGTCATCGCTATTGTCGGGCGAGGTGGTGGTCAATGAACTGACCGCCCAGACGATCACGCTGGACCGGATACCCGATGCCGGGCCCGCCGAGACCACGCCCGAGGTTACGCCCTTTGCCCTGCCCGACCTGCCGGTTTCCATCGAGATCGGCGAGATTTCGGCGGGACGGATCGTCCTTGGCGCGCCGGTTCTAGGCGAACCGGTCGAGGCGGTGCTGAAAGCCTCGCTTTCGCTGGCGGGGGGCGAGGGCAAGGCCGCGCTGGACCTGCGCCGGACCGATGGCGGGCCGGAAGGCCAGGTCGTGCTGGATGCAAGCTATTCCAATGCGACAGGGCGGCTGGACCTGAACCTGGATGCACGGGAAGGCGCGGGCGGGATCGCAGCGCGGCTGATGCGGCTGCCGGGGGCACCCAGCGTGGAGGTGACCCTGAAAGGCACCGGGCCGCTGAGCGATTTCGCCGCCGATCTGCGGCTGGCGACCGATGGCGAGGCCCGTCTGGCCGGACCGATCACGGTGGCGACTGACGATAAGGGTGCGCGCAGCTTTACCGCGAAACTCGCGGGCAATCCGGCACCGCTGTTCCTGCCGGACTATGCCGCGTTTCTGGGTGACAAGCTGCGTTTCGATCTGGCAGGGAAGGTCTGGCCCGAGGGCAGCCTGCGGCTGGACAAGCTGGAGCTGGACGCGGCGAGCCTGAGCCTGTCGGGCACACTGGGCCTTGCGGCGGACGGTTTGCCGACGGATTTTGATCTGGTGGCGCGGATCGCCAGCCCCGATGGCACGCCGGTTCTGCTGCCGCTGACGGGCGATGTGCCGACGCGGCTGAACCTTGCCAATCTGGCACTGACCTATGACGCGACCAAAGGCGATGGCTGGACCGGCAGTCTGGTGGCCGAGGGGTTGGACCGCAGCGATTTCGGCGCCTCGCGGGCCGAGATCAGCGGGTCGGGGCGGATCGGGCGGGTCGCGGGGCAGAACAGCCTGGGCGGCACGTTCCAGTTCATCGCCGAAGGCCTGACCCCTGCCGATGCGGCGCTGGCGACGGCTTTGGGCAGCATCCTGACCGGGCGGGTGGTGCTGCATTGGCGGCAGGGCGAGGATGCGCTGAGCCTTCAGAACCTTGCGCTGACCGGCAATGGCTATGGGCTGACCGGCGGGCTGCGGCTGGAAGGGCTGAACAGCGGGCTGACGACACGCGGGCGGGTGGCGCTGGCGGCGGATGACCTGTCGCGCTTTTCGGCGCTGGCGGGGCGACCCCTGGGCGGCAAGGCGATTGTGCGGGCCAGCGGCAGCTATGCGCTGCTGGGCGGAGGGTTCGATCTGGATCTGGGGGTCGAGGCCGAGCGGCTGGTGACCGGGATCGCGCAGGCCGACCTGCTGCTGACCGGCCCTTCCACCCTGCTGGCCCAGGCGGTGCGAGACGAGACCGGGCTGAGCCTGAGCGGGCTTGCCGTCAGCGTGGCCAGCCTGCGCCTGTCGGGCGAGGGCAAGATGACCTCGGGCGGAAGCACGTTTGACGGCAAGCTGAACTGGGGTGACCTGTCGGATCTGGGCGGGGCCTATGGCGGCGCGCTGTCGGCGCAGGTCAGTTTTGCCGGCACGCCCGAAAATGGCCGGGCCGAAGTCGAGGGCACCGGCCAGAACCTGCGGATCGGGCAGGCCGAGGTCGACCGGCTGCTTGCCGGGGCGTCGGAGCTTTTTGCCGAAGTGGCGATTGCCGATGGCGCGGCGCGGCTGGCCGGGCTGAGGCTGAAGACGCCGCAGGTCAGCGCGGATGTGACCGATGCGGGCGGTGGGGCGCTGAACGTGACCGGGCGGCTGGCCAATCTGGCGCTGATCGCGCCGGAATTTCCGGGGCCGGTCAGCCTGTCGGGCCGGGTGCGGCCGGAGGGCGAGGTGCTGGTGTCGGACCTGCGGGTCAGCGGCCCGGCCGGGATCGACGCGACCATTGCGGGCCGTATCGCGGCAAAGGCACCGGACCTGACGGTCAGGGGCACGGCACAGGCGGGGATCGCCAATGCCTTTACCGGGCCGGTCAACCTTGCCGGTTCGCTGGGCTATGACCTAGCACTGCGCGGCGGCTGGGCCCTGCCCAACCTGTCGGGCCGGGCGACGCTGTCGGGCGGCAGCGTGGCGATCCCGGCGCGCGGGCTGGCGCTGGATCGGGTGGCGGCCTCGGCCGATCTGGCGGGCGGCACGGCGCGGATCAGCGCCTCGGCCGAGGCGCGGCGCGGCGGGCGGCTGCGTGTGGGCGGCACGGTCGGGCTGACTGCGCCTTATTCCGCAGGGCTGGACATCGGTATCGACGGGCTAAGCCTGCGCGACCCGGACCTGTTCGAAACGCGGCTGACCAGTACGCTGCGGCTGGACGGGCCGCTTCTGGGCCGGGCGCAACTGTCGGGGCGGATCAATATCGGCGAGACCGAGTTGCGCATCCCCTCGACCGGATTTGCCACGGCGGCGGATCTTGAGGCGGTGCGGCATCTGAATGACGGCGCCGATGTGCGGGCGACCCGGGCGCGGGCGGGTGTCGGGCAGGCCGAATCCGGGGGCACCCGGAGCGGGTCCAGCCTGCCGGACTGGGGGCTGGACGTGACCATTGTCGCGCCGAACCGCGTCTTCCTGCGCGGGCGCGGGCTGGATGCGGAACTGGGCGGCACGGTGTTTCTGGGCGGCAGCCTGTCGAATGTGGTCCCTTCTGGCGGGCTGGACCTGATCCGCGGGCGGCTGGACATTCTGGGCAAGCGGCTGGTGCTGGCCTCGGCCGGGATCGTGTTGCAGGGCAGCCTGATCCCCTATGTCACCGTCTCGGCCTCGAGCGAGAATGACGGGGTGACAAGCTACGTGGTGATCGACGGCCCTGCGGATGCGCCGCAGGTCAATTTCAGCTCTGTCCCCGATCTGCCGCAGGAAGAGGTGCTGTCGCATCTGCTGTTCGGGCGCGGGCTGGATACGATTTCGGCCTTCCAGGCGGCGCAGCTTGCCAATGCGGTGGCGGTGCTGGCGGGCAAGGGCGGAGAAGGCGTGGTCGGCAGGCTGCGCAAGGGGTTCGGCTTTGACGATCTGGATGTGTCGACCGATGCAAGCGGTTCGGCTGCGGTGAAGGCCGGCAAGTATATCTCGAAGAACCTTTATACCGAATTCAGCCTGGGTCAGGACGGCACGTCGCGGATCAACCTGAACCTGGATGTGCGCAAGGGCATGACGGTGAAGGGACGGGTCGATTCCGATGGCGAAAGCGGGATCGGCGTCTTCCTGGAAAAGGATTACTGAGCGGTGCCGCAAGACTGAAAACGGGCCAGCCCTGGTTGGGCTGGCCCGTTTTGGCAGGCGGCATGAGGATGTGTCAGCCTTCCGGCGTGGTCGTGGTGTTGTTGTCGCCGCCGCCGCAAGCCAGGGCGCAGATGATGACAACCCCAGCCACAAGCGGCAACCAGCCGCCCGAGCTGGGCTTGGTCACAACGGCGGGCTCGCCCTCATCGGCGATGACGACGGGGCCGCCAGCGAAGGCGGCAGAAGAAACCAGGGCGGCAAGGGCAGTGGCGGTGATCAAGGATTTCATGACAATCTCATCTGGTTAGAGGGAAGAACGACGGGGCTTGAAACGATGCGGACGTGTGCTGCGAGTCCAAAAACAAAAGAACCGGCCTGGTCGGGCCGGTTCTTTGGTCGATCTGCAATCCGTAAAGCTTATTCCGGCACAACGGTGTTGCTGTTGTTGTCGCCACCGCCGCAAGCCAAGGCGCAGATGATGACAACACCGGCCAGAAGCGGCAGCCAGCCACCCGAGCTGGGCTTGGTGACGACGGCGGGCTCGCCTTCGTCAGCGATCACAACCGGGCCACCGGCGAAGGAAGCGGTCGAGACCATCGAGATGGTGGCGGCTGCGGTGAGCAGTTTCTTCATGAGAGACCTCCAAAAAAATATAATCACGGACACGCTAGCATCGCCACGACACGGTTCAAGGCCGATCTTCGGTTTGCTGTAGATCGGCGCGAGGCTGTTGTAGCTGCGCACCGCTTTCAGGGCCGACGAGCCGACCTGGCCCCGGGCCGCGCCCGAAAATCAGTCGATGATCCGCTCGAAGACGACATAGCCCACGCTTGGGCTAAGCCATTCCTTTGATTTGCGAATCGTGCCACCTTCGAACCAGTATTCATTGGTGAAGCGGCCGATGGTGCGGCTGCAGGTTTCGGTCACATGGCGGGTGGCGTGGCTTTGGCCCTGAACGACCAGCGTCTCGGCGCCGGTGACGACTGCGGTGCAGCTATAGTCGCGGCGTTCGTTGCGGTCTTCGTCGGACGCAACGAAATAGGTCCGCGGATGGGTGCCGCCGCCGGAAAGCTGGCCAGGCGAGGGCGCGGCCGAGGACATCAGGTCGCCCCCCGCGCCGCGGGATTCGATCAGCACGCCGTTGCGGAAGGTGAAGGTGGTGCCGCCGCCATCGGTCCAGACCGAGATGGGGCCGGATTGCTGGTAGCGCACCAGGAAGGTGTCGATCCCGCGCGAGGCGACCTTCATCCGCATGACCGGTCCGCCCTGGGCGGCAAGATCGGCCCGGCTGACCTGATCGGGGCTTGGCGCGGTCTTGCCGGCCTTGCGCCCCTGCAATGTCGCCTTGGCCAAAGCCCCGAGCGAGATCTGCCCGTCCGACTTGCTGCTGCATCCGGCCAGGGCCAGCGCGGCAAGAACCAGCGCCAGACGCCCGCAGGCCCGCATTCCTAGCGCCATACGCGCCCCCATTCGTCGTCAAGCTGGTTCAGGTAATCGTCGCGGATCGTGTCATAAAGCCGTCCGTCGACGTCAAGCCGCGCCCCGCCATCGCGTGTCAGCGGCGATATCACCTTGCCCATTTCCTGACGCGTCGGCTGGCCCAGAACCCAACTGATCGGAATCGAGACCCGGAAGCCCTTAGAGAAAGAGCCTTCGCCATAATCCTCGAAACTGGCCGAGGTGAAGCTGGCAAAGGCGCCGACCTTGAAGCCGTTGCCGAATTCGCGGTCGACGCTGAAGGTGGCGCCATAATCGCCCGCCAGATAGCGCCCGACATCGACCTGGCCCAGGAAGCCGTTGCCGAAATCGTAATAGGCCGAGACATGGCCGGTGGCGACGCGATAGTCATATTGCGAGAAGCCGAAACCGCCATCGGTGTCGCGCTGGGCCGAATAGTTCACTTCGACACCCAGAGCGAGCGGGCTGTTCGGGCGCTGCCAAAGCACTTCGCCCGAAACCCCGGCGTGCATCCGTTCCAGATAGCCCACGGTCAGGCGGGTATAGATGTTCTCGGCCGGATGGGCGTAATAGGCCAGCGTCAGCCGCTCCATCGCCGTGTCGCCGTCCAGCAGATATTCCTCGGCATCGCTGCGCACCGGAGGAAGGTTGCTGCCGCCCATGGTGAGATTGTCGAAATTCTCGGCAAGGCGTTGATAGACCTGCCCCGACAGAACCAGGCCGGGCCGCATTTCATAGCTGGCCGAGAAGCGCAGGCCGACATCGCCTTCCAGCGGATCGGTCAGGTGGAAGGCGGGAGTCACGCTCCAGCTTAGCCGGGGATAGAGCTTTTCATCCGGGCCGCTGCCATTGGCAGGGGCAGGCCAGGCATCGGTCACCTGCACGCGGTCGCGCAGGGCGGCGTCATTGCCGGCGACGTGCTCCAGCGCCTCGATATCGGACCGGCGCACCGTCACCTTAGAGGCGCCCATGCCATAGACGACGGGGACGATGTGGAAGGTCTCGACCGAGGCGGGCATGATATGCGTCAGCGCACGCGCGGCGCGGCCGATGGCCTGGGCGCTGGAATCGATCTTGGTGTTGCGCACCCGAAGATCGACCGAAGTGGCGGTATAGGAGAAATCCTCGATCACCATGCCGTCGATGGCCAGACGGCGGGCCAGGTTCTTGCGCAGCACATCGACCGCATCGGGCTGGGTGACCCAGCCCTGGTCATAGCTGTCCGGGTCCGCCGCGCGCGAGGGGCGCGGCTTTACCGGCTCGGGCGCGTCGCCCACAAACCCCACCGCCATCCGCTGCTTGGGATCAAGGATCAGGTGGAACCCGATGCCATATTCCGACCCGTAAAGCGAATAGGCGCCGAAGCGCAGGTTCTGGCCCTTCTGATACTCGATGCCGAAATTGAACGGGCTGGACCGTTCGAACGTGCCGCGGCTTCCGTCCTCAAGGTCGTAATTGTCCGAGGAATATTCGGCCTTTACCGTCCAGTTGTCGTTGATGCGGTATTCCAGCCCGCCGAAAGCTGCGGCGGGGCCCTTGAACCAGGTGCCGGGCCGCGGTTCCGCCCCCTGGCCGATATCGACCGGGGGGCGTTCGCCAAAGGGCGAGCCGAAGGAATTGTAGCTGCCGAGCCGCCCCCAGCCGATGCCGCCGGTAACCTTCAGCCGGTCGCCAAAGGTCTTTGTCGCGGCGATGTATTCCGAGGAGAACAGCCCGGTGCCGGCAAGGTCCTGCAGGCCAAGGCTTAGCGCGGGCAGGTAATCGGTTTCTTCCAGCAGACGCAGGCGCAGATCGAAGCTGCGGTCGTCATAGGTGTCGAATCCGTCGGCATTCCAGTTGCGGATATATTGCACCCGATAGCTGGCGGCGAGCCAGGGCGTGATCTGGAAGCTCAGCGTGCTGCGCGTGACCGGGCCGAAATTGCCGACCGACAGGGAGAATGTGCCGTCGGGCATCGCCTCGCCCGTCGGCATGTCGATCAGGCCGGGCGCACCGTTGATATTGGGCGTCGGGCGCATTTCAGCCAGAACCCAATGGGCGGGCAGTGCCGCCGCAAGCGCAAGAACAGCGGATGAAAGGGTCAGGCGCAGGCGCGTTCGGGACAAGGTCATTCCTCCGTTGTTCCCTCTATGCGGGGGCTTTGCGCATCGGGCAAGCCTTCGCAACACCGCACCCCGCATCTTCCTGCCCGATCATGCCCCGGCTGCCGCAGTTTCCTGCGCATCCGGCGCATCGCTGCCTTTGACAAGATCCAGGATCAGCCGCCGCGTGCCCTCGGCATCGCCCTCGGCTGCAAGCGAGCCAAGCTGTTGCAGGGCAACCGGCATCGAGATCCGGCCCAGACCCTCTTCGCTGGCGCGCAGGATCTTGGCATGGGGGGTCTTGAGCAGGCCGCGACCCAACAGCAGCTCTTCATGCAGCTTTTCGCCGGGGCGCAGGCCGATCATCTTGATGTCAATATCGCCGGTCGGGTTCCGGTCGTCGCGCACCGTATAGCCCGCGGCATGGATCAGTTGCTCGGCAAGCTGGCGGATGCGGACCGGCTTGCCCATGTCGAGCACGAAGACATCGGCCCGGCCAGCGCGGGACTCGTCGCTGAAAGCCCCCGCAAGAAGCACGAGCCGGGCGGCCTCGGTGATGGTCATGAAATAGCGCGTGACATCGTCATGGGTCAGCGTGACGGGGCCGCCACGCGCGATCTGTTCCTTGAACAGCGGAATGACCGACCCGGAAGACCCCAGCACATTGCCGAAACGAACGATCGAATAATGTGTATGCTGCGCGCGCCGGGCAAGGTCCTGCACAGCCAGTTCCGCCAGCCGCTTGGTCGCGCCCATGACATTGGTCGGCCGCACCGCCTTGTCTGTCGAAACAAGCAGGAAGCGGCGCACCCGCTCGGCCGCGCAGAGATCGGCCAGGGTGCGGGTGCCCATGACATTGTTCAGAAGCCCCGCGATCGGATTGGTCTCGACCAGCGGCACATGCTTGTAGGCGGCGGCGTGAAGCACGACCTCGACCGCATTGCCGACAAGCGCCTGACGCACGGCGCGGGCATCGGTTACCGAACCCAGAACCGGCACGATCTCGACCGCGCCCGCCAGTTCGCGCAGTTCACGGTCGATGTTGTACAGCGCCAGTTCCGAGGATTCGAACAGGACAAGGCGGCGCGGCTGGCAGGGCAGAAGCTGGCGGCACAGTTCGGACCCGACCGACCCCCCTGCCCCGGAGACCATGACCACCATACCGTGATAACCCGCGCTGCAATCGGGCAGCGTCTGGTCAAGATGGTCGCGGCCAAGGAATTGCCCGGCCGACAGCGGGGTCAGCGTGTCGACCAGCCGCTCGGCGCCGACAAGCTGGGCAAAAGACGGCACGACCTGAACATCCAGCCCAAGGCGCTGCAACTGACGCCCCATGCGCTGCTGCTTGGGCATAGACAGGCTGGGCATGGCCAGGATGACGCGCGTGATATCGTAATTGCGCACGACGTCCTCAATCCGGTCGGGGGCGTGAATCCGCAGACCGGCAAGCTTCTGACGGTGCAGCGCGGCATCATCGTCCAGAAACCCCACGACCAGCACCGTCTCATGCGATTTCAGGGCCGAGGCAAGCTGCGCCCCGGTGCTGCCCGCGCCGTAGATCAGCACGCGAACCTGAGCCCGGCCCGCGCGCAAGACCCAGACGAAAAGACGCAACATGCCGCTGCGCGCGCCGATGGCCATGAGAAACAGGATCAGGGTGAACGAAAGCGTGCCGACCACCGGAAAGGACAGGCCGGGAAGGCTTGTCAGTAAAAGCGCCGCTGTCCCCATCATGACGGCATAGGGAAAAGTCCCGACCGTGACGAAATTCTCATAGGTCTTGAGCTTGATCCGCGGCAGGCCCAGCGAAAGCGAGACAATGCCACCGGCCAAGGCAAGGCTGGGGAACAGAACCGAAAGTCGCTGGATCTGGTCCGATGGCCAGGCCGAGGAATAGACGAAGGCCACGGCAAGATAAAAGGCGGCCGGCGCGACAAGCACGTCGATCATCCAGATCAGGAATTGCTTCTGCGACCGCGACAGCAAATGCGAATAGCGGAACAGAGCGGACCGGAACCCAGCCATTCGACACTCATTTCAATTCTTCTTGATCCGACAATGCCGTGAAGCTGCGGTTGCGGCAATATCCGCAGGGCACTGCGCGGGCCGGCGTGGCATTGCTGCACAGCTTTCGGCGGTTATTTGCGCAGAACGACTTGCCTCATGGTTGCAAGGATCAGCGCCGCGTCGCCGCAGGTGCTGCGGTTCTGCTGGTAGATCAGGTCGAGCCGTGCCTTGCGGGGCACGCAGCGGCGCGTATAGACGGCATCGGTTTCGGCGGGGGTTGCGCAGGCGGCCAGAAGGCGTTCCTCGTGGCGCCGGAAATGCAGCGTCGCAAGGCCGGTCAGGCCGGGGCGGCTGTGCAGGACGCGGGCATAAAGCGCGGGATCGGCCTCGACATACTGGCGCAGCGGCGGACGGGGGCCGACAAAGCTCATGTCTCCCCTGAGGATGTTCCAGAGCTGCGGAATTTCATCCAGCCGGGTGCGGCGCAGAAAACGGCCCTGAGGGGTGATCCGCGCCGCCTTGTCGCCGCCCGACACACCGCTTTCGCCCGGGGCGGCAGCGGTCATCGTGCGGAATTTCCAAAGCCGGAACGGGGTGGTGGCGGTCTTCATTCTTTCGCTGCGGTACAGAAGCGGGCGGCCCTGGCGAAGCAGGAGCCAAAGCGACAGGACCAGCGTCGGCACCAGCAACAGCAGCGCAAGAACCAGCGCCAGCGCGATGTCGAAAAGGCGTTTGGACAGGGTCATGGCAACAGCGCCGCCCGCTCGGCGATCAGCGACGCCGACGTCGCGGGAGGCAGGGCGCACAGCGCCTGAAGCCGTGCCGTCTCCATCACCGCCACCGGCACGACCGCCGGATTGGGCGGCCCGAAATGCCAGGCGCGGCCCGAGGCCTCCAGCAGATCGGCCATCGGCAGCGGCGGAGAGGCTGCGACGTTCAGGATGCCGGGAAGGTCTGCGCCCCGTGTCATGGCGCAGGCCAGCCGGACCAGCACCGTCCAGAGGCTGCGCGGTCCGATCCAGGATCGCAGGGGCCCGCCCGGCTGGCCCGGAACAGGATCGAGCGTGATCACCTCGGCCGCCGGGCGTGGGCCAAGCAGGGCGTCGGCACCGACAACATTGCCCAGGCGAAGGATGCAGGCGGGGCAACCGGGATCATGCCGCGTGAGGGCGGCTTCGGCGGCAAGCTTGGCGCGACCATAGGGGCTTTGCGGCGCGGGCGGCGTGGTCTCTGACGCCGCTTCGGAATGCGGCGCATAGACCGCTGCCGTCGACACGAACAAAAGGCCGCAGGCGCGATTTCTTCGGCAGGCCTGCGTCAAAGGCGCAACAAGGGCTTCGTTGGCGGCAAGGGATCGCTCATCGCCGCGGACCACACCGGCCAGGTGCAGGACGACCGCACCCAAAGGCCAGTCGGGCGCAGGGTCCGTCAGAATATCCCATTGAATATGCGCGTTCTGGTTGCGCCCGACCGCGTGAAGCCGCAGGCCCGGCACAGGCGCGGCGCGGCCCGCCGCCAGCAAGAGCCGCCCCAGCCTTCCGCCCGCACCGGTGATGACCAGGTCGATCCCGTCCAGAGTTACCCCCAAAAATCAGCGGGCCAGCGATTGACCCCGTGTGTCCGCTGATTATGGTCGCGGGGCCTGCCTTGTCCACAGGCGCTGGGGCTGCTGCGGCCCGGAGACCGGAATGACGACACGCCCCTTGATCGGCCTGACCGCCGCCCTTTCCTTGTGCCTCGTCGCGGCGGGATGCAACCCGCCGAAAGGTGCCGGACAGGCAAGCCAGATTCTCAAGGGTGCCGAGGATGTGGCCGCGGATTTCGCGGTGGTCCATATCACGCGCGAAACCGCGAGCGGGATCGCAAAATGGCCCGGAAACGGCGATTCCTCGGGTGTTTCCGGCTGGATCAGCCGGTCGCGTGGCCCGGCCAGCAATCTGATCGCTCCAGGCGACCGGCTGGATCTGACGATCTGGGAAGCTGGGGAAAGTTCACTTCTCTCCGTACCCGGGCAGAAGATCGTCGCCCTGCCAGGGGTGACGGTCTCGCCCGATGGCACGGTTTTCCTGCCCTATGCGGACCAAGTCTATGTCGCGAACATGACGCCTGACGAAGCGCGCAAGGCGGTTCAGGACAAGCTTGATCCGATCGTACCCTCGGCACAGGTGATGATCGCCCATACGCCCGGGCGCAAATCGACGGTCGATCTGGTCAGCGGCGTGGCAAAACCCGGAACCTACCCCCTGCCCGACCGTGACTTTACCGTTCTGGGCCTGTTGTCGCTGGGCGGCGGCATTCCCCCGGGGGCCGAGAACCCGCAGGTGCGCCTGCAACGCGACGGCAAGCTATACGGCATTTCGGCCGAGAAGCTGCTCAAAGATCCGAAGCTCGACACCACCTTGCGCGGTGGCGACAAGGTCTATGTCGAAGAGGACGAGCGCTACTTTCTGGCGCTGGGCGCGTCGGGCCGCGAGGCGCCGGTGCCCTTCCCGCGCGACCGGGTGACGGCGCTTGAGGCGCTGTCGCTGACCGGGGGGCTGAATGACAGCCGCGCCGATGCCAAGGGCATCCTGATCCTGCGCGACTATCCCGACAGCGCCCTGCGCAGCGATGGCAGCGGGCCGCAAAAGGACCGCGTGGTCTTCGTGATCGACCTGACCTCGGCCGACGGGCTGTTCAGCGCGGGTGAATTCTACATCCAGAACAAGGATGTGGTCGTGGTGGCGGAAAGCCCGGTGGCGGCGACGGCTTCGGTTCTGGGGATCGTCAGCGGCGTGGTCGGAATCGGCCGTACGACACAGCTGATCACCGAGCAATAGACCGGTCGCTTAGCCTTCGCCCTCAAGCCGGGCGCGCAATTCGCGCAGCACAGGCAGGACGGCCCGAACACGGTCGGCGCCCAGCTTTTCGACCACATCGGCGATCAGCGGCGCGACCGATTGCACGGCGGCATCGCGGGCGGCGCGGCCCGCCGGGCTGATCGCCACGAATTTCTGGCGCGCATCATCCCAATCAGGGCGGATATGGACATGGCCCGCCCATTCCAGCCGCGCCAGCGTGTTGGTCATCGCGCCGCGCGTCACATGAAAGGCGCGGGCCAGTTGCGCCGGGGTGCGCTCTTCCGCGACGCGGGCCAGATGGTTCAGCACCGAGAAGTGCGAGATTTCCATACCCTTGGGCAAGGCCTTGGAAATGCGGTTGCGGGCGATCTGATCGGCCATGAACAATTCGCCGAACAGGGCAACAGCAAGTTCGTCATTGCGCTCGCCGCTCATGGCCCGGTGATCTTTCGGTCATGGGTCAGCGAAGGCACGCGGGCGCGGGCCTGATCGACCCGGGCAAGGTCGAGATCAACGAAGAAGACGCCCGGTTCGCTGCCCGCATCCAGCAGGATCTCGCCCCAGGGCGCGACCGCCAGCGAATGGCCATGGGTTCGGCGGCCCTTGCCCTGGGTCTCGGCGTGAAAGCCGGTCTGGGCGGGGGCCAGGACGAAACAGCCGGTCTCGATGGCGCGGGCGCGCAGAAGCGGCTCCCAATGGGCCGCGCCGGTTATGTGGTTGAAGGCAGCGGGAACGGTCAGGATCTGCGCCCCCGCCTGCGCCAGACGGCGATAGAGATAGGCGAAACGCAGGTCGTAGCAGACCGTCATGCCGATCGCGGCGAAGGGGGTCCGGGCCAGCACGGCGGCAGAGCCGGGCCGGTAGCCCGCGCTTTCGCGATAGATCTCGGTTTCCGAGACGTTCACGTCGAACATGTGGATCTTGTCATAGCGGGCGGCCACGGTGCCATCCGGCGCGATCAGGAAAGAGCGGTTGGCAAAGCGGCCATCCGCATCGGTCGTGGTCAGGCCCAGCGAGCCGATCAGAAGCCAGATCCCCGCCTCTGCCGCCACCGCGCGCAGGGCAGCAAGGGTTTCATCCCGCGCTTCGGGGCGGAACACAGCGCGCTGATGCTCACGCGACGAGGACAGGCCATTGGTCATCTCGGGCGTGAGGACAAAGCCCGCCCCGCCCGCGACGGCGGTTTTCACATGTCCCAGCGTGGCCGCCAGATTGGCGCTGGGGTCGTCGGTGACAGTCAGCTGGATCAGGGCGGCGCGCATCAGGCGGCCAGCATCGGGTCAAGCTTGCCCCGGGCCTCGAGCGCGTGCAGATCGTCGCTGCCGCCGACATGCTGGCCGCCGATGAAGATCTGCGGAACGGTGTGGCGGCCATGGGCACGGGCCATCATCGCCTGACGCAGGTCAGGGTCTTGGCTGACATCGATCTCGTCAAAGGAGACGCCCTTCTTGGTCAGCAACCGTTTGGCCGCCAGGCAGTAGGGGCACCAGGGCGTGGTGTAGATTTCGACTTTCGGCATGGCATCATCCCCGCGTTCGGCGCGAACTATAGGGATTTAGGCATCCTTCGCAACGCGGGTAAGGGCAACGACGCAGACCGAGCTTGCACCGGCGGCAAGGCAGGTCTCGGCGGCGGCGGCGAAAGTGGCGCCCGAGGTCATCACGTCATCGACCAGAAGCACCGGCCTGCCCGCCAGCGCGGCGCGGCGTCTTGGGTGCAAGCGAAAGGCGTTCTGCATGTTGGCGAATCGGCTGTCGCGGTCGCGGCCTTCCTGGCTGCCGGTGTTGCGGGCCCGTATCAGCGCGTCGGGGCAATGGGCCAGCGCCGCCTCGCGCGCCAGCGCGGCGGAAAGAAGCGCGGCCTGATTGTAGCGCCGCCGGATCATGCGCCACCAATGCAGCGGGATCGGCACGACCACCATGTCGGGCAGAAGCATGGGCCGCGCGGCACGGTGCAGCCATTGTCCGGCGGGCCGGGCCAGATCCATCCGGTCGCCATGTTTCAGGGCCAGGACAAGGCGGCGGGCGTTTCCATCATACAGCATCGCCGCCCGGCCGGCCTGCCAGGGCCGCGCGATGCGCAGGCAATCGTCGCACAGAACCTCGCCCTCGTCCGGCACGCCGGGCAGGGCCGTGCCGCATTTGTGGCAGGTCAGGCCGGTGATGAAGGGCGTGTCGCGCCAGCATTCGGCGCAAAGGCCGAAGTCTGAGGCCACCAAAGCCTCGCAGCTTATGCAGTGCGGCGGGTAGATCGCCCGGATCAGGGATTGCATCCGCGCCCCGCATGCCTATCGTCCGCCGCCATGATCCCGCCCGCCCCCCCTGCCCCACTTCTGACCGACCGCAAGGCGCTGGATGCCCAGCGCGCCCGCGCCCTGGCCCTGCCCGACCCTGCGCTGTTCCTTCAGGAAGCGGCGATCGACGATGTTCAGGAAAGACTCGGCGCGGTTAACAGAACCTTTACGGATCTGGCCGTGGTGAGCGGTTTTCCCGATCTGTGGCGGGCAGCCTTTCCACAGGCGCGGGTGATCGCCGATACGGCGGTGCTGGATCTGAAGGAAGCGTCGCAGGATCTGGTGATCCATGCCATGTGCCTGCATTGGGCCGATGATCCGGTCGGGCAACTGGTGCAATGCCGCCGCGCGCTGCGGCCAGACGGGCTGCTGCTGTGCCTGTTCTTCGGTGGCCAGACCCTGCAAGAGCTGCGCGCTGCGCTGGCAGAGGCCGAGGCCGAGGTGCTGGGCGGCCTGTCGCCCCGCGTCCTGCCGATGGCCGAGATCCGCGAAGCGGGCGCGTTGCTGCATCGCGCGGGCTTTGCCCTGCCAGTGGCCGACAGCGACACCCGGCGGGTCAGCTATCGCGACGCCTTTCACCTGATGGCCGATCTGCGGGCCATGGGCGAGGGCAATGCCCTGGATTCGCGGCTGCGCCGCCCGGTGCCTCGCGGGCTTTTTCTGCGCGCAGCCCAGATCTACGCAGCGCATTTCCCCGCGGAACAGGGCCGCGTTTCCGCGACATTCGAGACGATCTGCCTGACCGGATGGGCCCCGCATGAAGGCCAGCAGAAGCCGCTGCGCCCCGGCTCGGCCGCACAACGGCTGGCCGACGCGCTGAATGTGACGGAACGCCGCCTGCCCGACAGTTCGGCGGGCGGTTGACCCCGCGCGACGGAAGTCTATCTGGGGCAAGAGCAAGGAGAGACGCGATGAGCGACAGCGACATGCCCGGGGTCGGACGCCTGGCCCATGCCCCGGCAGACCATCCGCCCGTCAAGCGGGCGAAGATCGGCGTTCTGCTGGCCAATCTGGGCACACCCGACGGCCATGATTACTGGTCGATGCGGCGCTATCTGTCCGAGTTTCTGTCGGACAAGCGGGTGATCGACTATCCGTCCTGGAAATGGCAGCCGCTGTTGCAGACGGTGATTCTGGCCAAGCGGCCCTTCACATCAGGCGCCAATTACAGGCTGATCTGGAACGAGGCGGCGAATGAAAGCCCCTTGATGACGATCACCAAGGCGCAGACGGCGGCCATCGCGGCGGCGCTGAAGGCGCGCCATGGCGAGGCGCTGATGGTCGATTTCTGCATGCGCTACGGCAACCCTTCGACCGCCAGCAAGGTGAAGGCGATGGTCGCGGCGGGCTGCGAGAAGATCGTCTTCTTTCCCCTGTATCCGCACTATGCGGGCGCAACTTCGGCCACGGCGAATGACCAGTTCTTCCGCGCGCTGATGGAGGAAAAGCGCCAGCCCGCCACGCGCACGGTGCCGGAATATTTCGACCACCCGCTGTATATCGAGGCGCTGGCGCAATCGGTGGAACAGGCCTGGGCGGCGGCCGAAGTGAAGCCCGAAAAGCTGATCGCCAGCTATCACGGCATGCCCAAGCGCTATCTGATGCAGGGCGATCCCTATCATTGCCAGTGCCAGAAGACGACGCGGCTGCTGCGCGAAAGGCTGGGCTGGGCGCCCGAGATGATCGACACGACCTTCCAGTCGGTCTTCGGGCCCGAGGAATGGCTGCGGCCCTATACGGTCGAGCATGTGGCCGAACTGGCCAGGCAGGGCCGCAAGCGGATTGCGGTGATCGCCCCGGCGTTTTCGGCCGATTGCATCGAGACGCTGGAGGAGATCAACGGCGAGATCCGCGAAAGCTTCACCCATGCCGGGGGCGAAGAGTTCACCTATATTCCCTGCCTGAACGACACGCCTGCCCATGTGGCGGCGCTGGTGGCGGTGATCGAGGAAAATCTGGCGGGCTGGCTACGCTGACGGCGAGGCCGGACCCGGAAAATGAAAAGGACGGCAACCGAAGTTGCCGCCCTTTCCGAAGTTCTACTCGAACTTAGTTCGAAGCCACGGCGGCAACGATCACGAGCAGCAGCAGCGGCACCAGGATGCCGGCCGACGACGACGAGGTCGCAGCCTTGACGACTTCCGGTTCCATCACCGGCTCGGCCATGCCACCAGCGAAAGCGGTGGAAGCGGCGACCGAGAGCGCGGCAGCGAGCGCGAGTTTCTTCATGATAACCTCCAGTTATTGCGTCCTGTCTGGGTTGCAGAGGCGACAGCACGCATCGATCTGTTCCTCGTGAGTCCAGTCTTAAGCAGCACGCCCGCCGAAATGCAATTGCGGCCACGCCCTTAGCTGCAGCAAGGCAAGCCTGTCGTCAAATTAGCAACACCTGCGTGCCAACTTTGGCCATGCCAAAGAGTTCTTCGATGTGCTCATTGTACAAGCCGATACATCCGTTGGAGGATTTTCGGCCGATCTTGCGCGTGTCATGCGTGCCGTGGATGCGGTAATAGGTCCAGCTCAGATACAATGCGCGGGTTCCAAGCGGATTGTCCGGCGCCCCGCCTTCGACCACGTCGGGCCATTCGGGATTGCGTTCCTTCATCGACGGCGTCGGGCGCCAGGGCGGGTTCACCACTTTCTGCACCACTTCGGTGCGGCCCCGGCGGGTCAGTTCCTCGGACAGCGGCACCGAGGTCGGGTAAAGCCGGTAGACCGACTGGTCCTCGGACCAGAAATGCAGAGCGCGCGAGACCGTGTCGACCAGGATCGCGCCATTGCGGGTCGTATCGAAATAGCCCTGCCAATCCAGCATCCGGAAGCTGGAGATGTTGTTGCGGATGGGCGATGTCGCAACCGGAATGGCCTCTTGCGCCACGGCGGGAAGGGCCGAGGCCGCCAGCGCGGCGGCGGCAGAACCAAGAATAACGCGGCGGGAAGGCCGGTCGGCGGTCATTTCAGTCTCCTGCTCGGAAGGGGCAAATGTGGAAAAGGGGCATTTTTCGGCGGCAACCTACGCCTTTCTGCAGCAAACCGCAAATCACCCGGCTGTGCTTGCGCAGGATCACGCAGACGCGATGTGCCCGGGGGTTTGCCTGCGCTGCCTGCATTGGGTAAAGGAGGGCGGAATGGCCCGCATCCGGGCCCAAGAAACCGGTGAGACGCATGAACAGACGCAAGTTCCTTATCCTTGTGCCCGCCCTGGGCCTGGCCGGCTGCGTATCGGGCGGCAACACGGCGCTGGTCGGCCCCGACGGCCAGCCGCTGCCGCAGGTCTACAAGATCACCCCTGCCGTGGCGCAGGAAATTCCCTATCGCTTCCTTGATTCCGTCAACGCCTTGCGCGGCGCCAAGGCGCTGACCCCCTTGACCTTCAATGCCCAGCTCACCGCTGCCGCCGAGACCCATTCGCGCGACATGTCGGTGCAGAACCGGCCCTGGCATTTCGGCTCGGACGGGTCGTCGCCGCTGACACGGGTGCAGCGCGTGGGCTTTACCGGCAAACTGGTGGGCGAGCTGATTTCGGAAACCTACCAGACCGAGCTTGAGACCTTGTCGGCCTGGATGGCGCAGGACGACACGCGCGGAATCATCATGGACCCATCGGCGCGGCAACTGGGCCTGGCCTGGTATCAGGAACCCAGCGGCAAGATCTGGTGGACGGCCGTCACCGGCGCCTGAGGCGCCGGTTTCCCCGGTTCAGGGCAGGATCAGGATCGGCGTGCCCGGCTTGACCATGGAATAGATCACTTCCATCTGCTTGTCGGTCACCGAGATGCAGCCGGCCGTCCAGTCGCGCTGTCGGATCTTGGTGTTCGGGCCGCCATGGATCATGATATCGCCGCCCGGTGTCTTGCCCATGGACGAGGCATAGGCCGTGTCGGTTTCGTTGGGGTAGTCGATGTTCAGCGACAGGTGGTAGCGCGAGTTCGGGTTCTTGTAGCCGATCTTGTAGCTGCCCTCGGGCGTCTTGCCGTCGCCCTCGAATTCCTTGTGGCCGACAGGGGCAAAGCCCAGGGCGATGTCGTAATCCTTCAGCACCGTGTCATTGTGCAGCAGGTACATCTTGCGATTGGCCTTCTGGACCTGGATCGCGGTGACGGCGGGGCCGTTATAGCTGCGGAACTTGGAGTTGCAGGCCGAAAGACCCACAACCGCAAACAACAAAAGAATAATCCGTATCGCCCGCATGTCCGGCCCGCCCGCAGAATTGCCTGTCGTCTTTTGAAACTGCCTTAGCGGATTTTGTATTGTCTCACCAGCGGCGGGTGCCCGCCGCCGTCTCACGGCTTCGTGAAACGGGCGACCAGCTCGACATGGACCGACCAGCGGAACTGGTCGACGACCTGCACCCAATCCAGCCGGTAGCCGCCCGCCACCAGGATCCGCGCGTCGCGGGCGAAGGTGACGGGGTTGCAGCTGACCATGGCGATCACCGGCACGGCACTGACGGCCAGCCGTTCCACCTGGGCTTCGGCCCCGGCGCGGGGCGGATCGATGGCGACGCCGGTCAGACCCTTCAGCTCTTCGGCCTCAAGCGGGCGGCGGAAAAGATCGCGGGTCTCGACCGTGATCCGGCGCAGGCCGGGCGTGGCGCGCGCGGCACGGTCCAGCGCGCCGGTCAGGGCGGCATCGCCTTCGCAGGCCAGAACTTCGGCCTCTGCGGCCAGCGGCAGGCTGAACGTGCCAAGGCCGCAGAACAGGTCGGCCAGCCGTTTCTGCGGGCCGAGAGCCTGTTTCACCAGGGAAACCAGCGCCGCCTCGCCCGCTTCGGTCGCCTGAAGGAAGGCGCCCGGCGGAAGCCCGGCGCGGGCCGGGCCAAGCGCGACCAGCGGCTCGGCGCTTTGGGCGACAACCTCGCCCTCCCAGCTAAGCCGCGCCAGCCCATGCTGGTCGGCAAGCCGCGCCAGCTCCATCTTCTGCATCGCGTCCAGCGGCTTGCCGCCGGTGACCGCCACATCCGGGCCGGTCAGGCTGCGGGTCACGGTCAGCGCCTGTTCGGTGCTGCGCGAGCCACCAAAAACCACCAGCGCCTCAAGCGCGGGCAGGGTGGCCATCAGGTCGGGATGCAGAAGCTGGCAATTCGGCACTGCGACAATCATGTCGCGCCCGCAGGCGTGGAAACCCAGCAGGGCGCCGCCCTTGGTCTTGCGGCCCGACAGGGTGGCACGGCGGCGCGACCTGGGTGGCGACGTGACGACCGGACCCAGGAAGGGCACCTCAAGGCCCTGTTGCGCCAGTGCCTGCCGCACGACGCCCTGCTTGAATTCGGCCACGAATGGATCGGCCGCGTGCTGCAACTGGCAGCCGCCGCAGGTTTTCGCATGGGGGCAGGACGGGCGCACCCGGCTGGGGCTGGGGGTCAGGATGCGCATATCGGCCAGCGTGTCGCCGTCCAGCCGCCCTTCGGCCTCTTCGCCGGGCAGAAGACCGGGGGCATAGATCGGCCCATCCTCGCCCCGCGCGATGCCATCGCCCAGATGGCCCAGTCTTTCGACAGTCACTTTCACTCGGCGGCCTCGGTTTCTTCGTCATCGGTGCCCAGGAAGCCGCCGGATTGCCGGTGCCAATAGCGGGCATAGAGACCATTTTTCGCCAGAAGCTGCTCATGCGAGCCCTGCTCGACAATGCGGCCCTGATCCATGACCACGATCCGGTCCATGGCGGCGATGGTGGACAGGCGGTGCGCGATGGCCAGCACGGTCTTGCCAACCATCACCCGCTCAAGCGCCGCCTGGATGCTGGCCTCGACCTCGGAATCCAGCGCCGAGGTCGCCTCGTCCAGCACAAGGATCGGCGCATCCTTCAGGAAGGCACGGGCCAGGGCCACGCGCTGCCGCTGGCCACCCGAAAGCTTGACACCACGTTCACCCAGAAACGCCTCGAATCCCTTGCGGCCCTTGTGGTCGATCAGGTCATGGACGAAGCCCAGCGCCTCGGCGGCCTCGGTCGCGGCCAGGATCTCGGCTTCGGTCGCGTCGGGGCGGCCATAGGCGATGTTGTCCCGCGCCGAGCGGTTGAACATCGCTGTTTCCTGCGTGACCATGCCGATCTGGCGGCGCAGGCTTTCCTGGGTCAGCTTGCGAAGATCATGGCCTTCGACCAGAACCCGGCCTTCTTCGGGATCGTAAAGCCGCAGTAACAGCGCGACCAAGGTCGATTTCCCCGCCCCCGACGCGCCGACGATGCCGATCTTTTCCCCCGCCGCGATGGTCAGGTCGATATCCTGCACGCCGCCGCGCTGGCGGCCATAGGCGAAGGTCACATGGTCAAAGCGGATCTCGCCCTTGATGCGGGGCAGGTCCCGCGCGTCGGGCGCGTCAGCCAGGGCATGGGGGATCGAGAGCGTGCGCATCCCGTCCTCGACCTCGCCAACCGAAGTGTAGATGCCCATCAGGGTGAAGCTGACCCAGCCCGACATCTGCGCGATGCGCAAAGCTACCGCCCCGGCGGCGGCAATGTCGCCTGCGGTGGCGGCGCCCTGCTGCCACATCATCAGCGCGCCGCCGATCAGCAGCACCGGCAAAACCCCCGCCAAGGTCATCAGCGCCAGGCGGAACCAGGTCGAGATCACGCCGAATTCCAGCGAGGTCTCGCGGAAAACCTCCATCGCCTGCAGGGCGACACGATCCTCAAAGGCGGCATGGGCGAACAGCTTGACCGTCTTGATATTGGTGATCGTGTCGACGACCTGGCCCGAGACCATGGCGCGGCTGGCGGCGCGGGCGGCCGAATTTACCCGGATGCGCGGCATGAAGAAGCGGATCAGCAGGATATAGGCAACCAGCCAGACCATCAGCGCCAGCGCGATGCGCATGTCGACCGCGATCAGGAAGATGACCGAGCCGATGACCGAAGCGAGGGCGAAAAACACCGTGTTGATGACTTCGGTCGCGGTGTCGGTGACGGCGCGGGCCGCCTGCATCTGTTTCTGCGCGATGCGGCCCGCGAAATCATTGTCAAAGAAGGTGACCGCCTGGCCCAGCGTCCAGCGATGCAGCCGCGACAGGACCAGCGGCATGACGTTGGGGCCGACGATGATGCTGTTCGAGGCCGAGGACAGGCCAAAGGACAGCGGCCGCAGCACCATGTAGAAGACAAGAAACCACAGGATCAGGTCCCAATGTGCGGCGAAAAAGCCGGTGGTCGGGCCGCTGACCGCCGCATCGACCACCCAGCCCAGGATCAGGGCCGAGATCACCTCGGTCGCGCCAGCCAGGGCCGACAGCGCCCCCGCGACCCCCAGCATCGGCCAGGAGCCGCGCAGGCACCAGCGCATGAAGGCGCCCAGCTTCTGCGGCGGCGGACCGTCGGCAGGACGGAAAGCGTCGATCGTGTCGCCCAGACGCTGGACCAGGCTCACTCGGCCGCCTCCCCCTCAAGCTCGTCGTCCAGACCGATGAAGCCGCCCGATTGCCGCGCCCAGAAGCGGGCATAAAGGCCACCCCTAGCCAGAAGTTCGGCATGCGGGCCATCTTCGGCCACGCGGCCATCCTCAAGAACGACGATCCGGTCCATGGCGGCAATCGTAGACAGGCGGTGAGCGATGGCAATCACCGTCTTGCCTTGCATCACGCCATAGAGAGCCTGCTGAATCGCCGCTTCCGCCTCGCTGTCGAGGGCGCTTGTGGCCTCGTCCAGGATCAGGATAGGCGCATCCTTCAGGATCACCCGCGCGATTGCCACCCGCTGCCGCTGCCCGCCCGAGAGTTTCACGCCGCGTTCGCCGACATGGGCGTCATAGCCCTTGCGGCCCTGCGGGTCTTCAAGCGTCAGGATGAAATCATGCGCCTCGGCCCGTTTCGCCGCCGCGATCATCTCATCCTCGGTCGCGTCGGGGCGGCCATAAAGCAGGTTGTCGCGGACCGAGCGGTGCAGAAGCGAGCTGTCCTGCTGCACCATGCCGATCTGCGCCCGCAGGCTGTTCTGGGTGACCTGGGCAATATCCTGACCGTCGATCAGGATATGGCCGTCTTCGCAATCGTAGAAGCGCAGCATCAGCTTGACGAGCGTGGATTTGCCCGCGCCCGAGCGACCGACGACACCGATCTTCTCGCCCGGCCGCACGGTCAGGCTGACATCCTGCAGGCCGCCAAAGCCGCGACCGTAATGGTGGCTGACCTTCTGCAATTCGATCCGGCCATCGGTCAGGCGCAGCGGCTGTGCGGCCGCGCTGTCGGTCAGCGAGATCGGCTGGGTGATCGTCTCCATCCCCTCGGCCAGGGTGCCAAGGTTCTGCACCAGATTGGTCGAGGCCCACATGATCCAGTAGGTCATGCTGTTCAGCCGCAGCACCAGCGCCACCGCCGTCGCCACGACGCCCACGCTGGCCGTGCCCTGATACCACAGGATCAGCGCCCAGCCCGAGACGCCCAGGATCATCAGCCCGTTGATCGCGGTCAGGACCATGTCCATCACCGTGACGATGCGCATTTCCTGCTGGAAGGTCTGGCGCGACGCCTCGATCGCCTCGCGCGCATAGGCAAGTTCCTGATCCTGATGGGCGAACAGCTTGACCGAATGAATGTTCGTATAGCTGTCGACCACGCGGCCCGTCACAACCGACCGCGCATCGGAACTGGCCGTCGCCGCAGGGCCAGCGCGGCGGATCGTCCAGCGCATCAGTGCCAGATAGCCGAACAGCCAAGCGAAAAGCGGAATCAGCAGACGGGCATCGGCCCCGGCCAGCATCATCGCCGCGCCTAGGAAGGTGGTGGCGGCGAAGACCGCCATGTCGAAGACCTGGAACACCGCTTCGCCCGCTGCGGGCGGAGCCTGCATGATTCGGTTGGCGATGCGCCCGGCAAAATCGGATTCGAACCAGCCGACAGGCTGGCGCAGCACATGGCTGTGCGCGCGCCAGCGCATCATCGTGCCGAAATTGGTCAGAATCGTGTTGTGCAGCAGCGCCACCGCGCCGCCCGCCACCAGGGGCCGCACGGCCAGGATGACAAATGCCACTACGGCCAGTTCGACCGCATGATCCGACAGGAATTGCTGCGGCGTCGTGCCCGCCATCTGGTCGATCAACCGGCCCAGATACCAGATCAGGCCAACATCCAGCACGCCATTGGTGATGGAAAAGGCGCCGGTGGCGACAAAGACCTTGCGGAACGGTTGCACATAGTCGCGCAGGAAGGGCCACATCTTGCGCGGAGGGGCATCCGTGCGCGGATAGGCCATGTAGGGATCGACGAGATTTTCGAAGAAGCGGAACATCAGAGGGCTCCAGACGAGCTAAAACGACAGCGATTTTGGGAAGGGGCGGGTCAGAGCGAACCGCCAACAGGATCGGTCCGGTCAAATTTGACGGGGCGGGATCCTGATTTCCATGCTGCGCTTCTCCTTCGATGTTCGACTTACCTAGCCGATCTGCGGCGGCTTGTCACGCCCCAGAATTTTTCAGCAATTCTGTCTTGCCCTTGCGCAGGCCGCTGCGCAGCCACTCGGCCTCAAGCGCCCGAAGCCGCGCGCCCAGAGCCGGGCCTTGCAGGGCTGGCATAAGGTCGGCGGCTGAGACCGGAAATGACGCAGCAGCCCCGCGGACAAGTTCGTTCTGCCAACCGGGGGCGGGCGGCGTGCCGGTCAGGGCCGCGCGCAGAAGCAGGGCATCGCCGCCGCGCGACGCGCCCAGCCGCCAGGCCAGTGCGGCGGGCGAATCATCCTGGCCAAGGCTGTCGCGCAGGGCAGCCAGGTCGCGCACCTCGGCATTCGACAGGCGCAGGCGATCGGCGGCATGTTCGCCGCCCAGAACGGCAAGGCGGCGCATCGCATCGGGTGCAAGCCCATCTTCCAGATGGACCAGGATCGGCAAGGCGCGCGCATCGGCCCCCGGCAGGATCTGCGCCAAAACGCCCGCAGCCACCATGGCCGCCACGGCGGGCGCGGGGTCGGGGGCTGCCAGAAGCTTGCGCATCTCGGCCCCGATCCTTTCGCGCGACAGCGTCTCGATCCCGGCGGACAGTTCGGCACAGGCGGCCAGACCTTCCGCGTCAAGCCCTTCCTGCGGGTCGCCATACCAGGCGTGAAAGCGGAAAAAGCGCAGGATGCGCAGGTAATCTTCGCGGATGCGGGCCCTGGGATCGCCGACAAAGCGCAGGCGGCGGGCCAGCAGATCGGGCAGGCCGCCCAGCGGGTCGATCACCGTGCCGTCGGCGCGGGCATACAGCGCGTTCATGGTGAAATCGCGTCGGGCGGCGTCTTCCTCGATCCGGTCGGAAAAGGCCACGATCGCGCGCCGCCCGTCGGTTTCGACATCGCGGCGGAAGGTGGTGACCTCATAGGGATGGCCATGGGCCACGACCGTCACCGTGCCATGGTCTATGCCGGTGGGAATGACCTTGAAACCCGCCTTCCCGGCCAGATCAGAGACGGTTTTCGGCCATGCATCGGTGGCGATATCGACATCGGCGACCGGCGCACCCAAAAGCGCATTGCGCACGCAGCCACCGACGAACAGCGCCTGATGCCCCGCGCCTTCCAGCAGGCCGCACAGCGCCTGACTGCCGGTCTGGCCGATCCAGTCGCCGGTGACCCTCATGGCACCGGCGCCTTTGCTGCAAGGCCATAAAGGATGCGGGCCGTCGCGCCCCAGATGTAATAGGGCCCCCAGGGCACGGTATAGTAGCGCCGCATCTGCCCCTGCCAGCGCCGCGACTGGATGGTGAAATGCGCCGGGTCGATCAGGTGCGACAGCGGCACAGCGAAGACCTCCTCCACTTCGCCCGCCTCGGGGCGCGCGGTGAAAGGCCGGTGGATGTGGCCGACAAAGGGCGTCACCAGAAAGCCGGTCACCGTTTCATGCGCGGGCAATGTGCCAAGGATATGCACATTCTCGGGCGGCAGGCCGATCTCTTCCTGCGCCTCGCGCAGGGCGGCGGCCGCGAGGCTGGCATCCGTCGGGTCCAGCTTGCCGCCCGGGAAGGCAATCTGGCCGGGGTGATGCTTCAGATGCGAGGACCGCTTGGTCAGCCAGACACCCTTGCCCGGCTCATAGGCCAGAAGAACAGCCGCCGGGCGCAGCTTGCGGCCCGGCGGCAATTGGATCGCCGGATTCAGGTCGAAATCCGACGAATCGCCCGAAGCGAGCGCACATGCGCTTCGCAACAGGGCAAGTTCAACCATTCTTGGCCTCGAAGCCCAGGGTCGCTGGGTCCATCTCGTAATGCGCGCCGCAGAACTGGCAGTCGGCGGTCACGATGCCCTGCGGCGTCGTCATCGTCGCGATGTCCTTTTGGCTGTAGATCGACATGGTGCTGCGCACCTTGTCTTCCGAACAAGAACAGCCAAAGCGCACCGGCTGGGCCTCGAACACCCGCGGCTCGTCCTCATGGAACAGACGGACCAGCAATTCGGTCGGCGCGACCGAGGGCCCGATCATCTCGATCTCTTCCACCGTATCCAGCAGCAGATTGACGCGGTTCCAGTCATCCGAGGCCGCGCCCGACAGGATGTCGGCATGGGTCAGAAGCCCGCCATCGCCGCTGCCCCCTTCGGCCGCGACGCCACCATGCTGGGGCATGTGTTGCAGCATGATGCCGCCCGCACGCCAATGTTCCGGGCGGCCCGGTTCGGTCGAGCGGCCATAGGCCAGCGAAAAGCGCGTTGGCAACTGTTCCGACTGGGCGAAATACGTCTCTGCGCAGGCGGAAAGGCTGCCCCCGGCGATGGGCGTGAAGCCTTGGTAAGGCTGCATCCCTTCGCCCTGATCCAGCATTACGGCGAAATAGCCCTGGCCAATCTGGCTGAAGGGATCGGTCGTGTCGGCATCCAGCCGCTCGGCATCGAAACTGGCATAGGCGCGGATGCGCGCGGGTTCGCCTTCGGCCTGCGGGCCGTAGTAATCGGTCGCGATGAGGCGCGCCGGGCCATTGCCGCGGATCTGCAGCGACAGCTTCCAGCGCAGCTTGATCGTCTGACCGATCAGCGCGGTCAGCAACGCCGTCTCGGCCACCAGCGCCTCTATCGCGGGCGGGTAGGCATGTTGCTTGAGCACCTGGTCAAGCACCCCGTCCAGCCGTGCGATGCGGCCCCGGATGCCCGAGGCGTCAAGCTGAAAGGGCAGGACGGTGTCGTCCCAGGCGAGTTGGGTTCCGATGGCCATGAGGGGGTTTCCTAGCGGTGCCGTGTCTGGCAATTGGGGGCCTATATAGGCGCATCCCGCGCCCTGACCAAGAGGCGACCCATGATCCGCCGTTTCGGCGATGCCGTTCGACCCGGACAGCGCTATCGCCACCGCCCCGGTGTCTATGCTGTCATCCTGCAGGGCGACAGCATCCTGGCCACCCATCAGATGGCGCCGGTGCCCGAATTCCAGTTGCCTGGCGGCGGCATCGACAAGGGCGAACACCCGATCGCGGCGCTGCATCGCGAGGTCTATGAAGAGACCGGCTGGCGGGTGGCGATCGACCGCCGCCTGGGCGCGTTCCGGCGGTTCACCTATATGCCTGAATACGACCTCTGGGCCGAAAAGCTGTGCACGGTCTATCTGGCCCGCCCGGTGCGCCGTCTTGGCCCGCCGACCGAGCCGGGCCATACCGCGCTGTGGTTGCAGGCCGAAACGGCGCTGGACCTTCTGGGAAATGACGGCGACCGCGCCATGCTGATGCAGGCGCTTCAGCCGCGATAATCCAGCAGGATTCCCGAGACATCGTCGGGAAAGCGGTCATTGCCCGCGAAATCGGCAAGATCCCAAACCAGCGCCTCAAGCAGGGCGCCGCTGTCAAGATCGCGCAGGCGGGCCAGCATCCGGGCAAGCCCGTCTTCGCCAAGATCGAACCCGCCTTCGCCGGGGCATTCGGTGACACCGTCCGACATCAGGAACAGCCGGTCGCCGGGGCGGAGCTTCAGGGTGGAATCCTCATATTCCGCGCCGGGGATCAGCCCGACCGGCAGGCCGCCGCAACCGGCGCGTTCAAGCCCGCCATCGCGGCGCAGGATGACCGGATGGGGATGCCCGGCCTGGGCCAGCCGGACCGCGCCATCGCGCAGATCGACCTCGGCATAGGCCATGGTAAAATATTGCTCGACCTGAATTTCCTCAAGCATCAGGCGGTTGAAGGCGGCCATCAGTTCGGCCGGGCTGCGCACCGCCCGGCTGCCATCGGGCATAAGCTTGAATGCCATGTTCTGGTCAGGCGACGCGCCGGACAGATAGCTGGCCAGCCGCGCCGTCATCATCGCCGAGGCAACGCCATGGCCCGAGACATCGACGGAATAGACCGCCATCCGATGCGCGTCGATCTGGAAGCTGCCGACCAGATCGCCGCCGACATGGCCAGAAGCCCGAATCATCAGGGAAACATCGGCGCGGCCATAGCTGCGATGGCGTTCCCGCACGAGCGTCTGCTGCAATTTGCGCGCCTCGATCAGGTCGCGGTCAAGCGAATCGTACAGCCTTTGCAATTCGTCCAGCGTCTGCGCGACGACGCGGTTCTTTTCGACCAGTTCGGCCTGCATCGAGATGATCCGCATCCCCGCCCGCAGCCTTGCCCGCAATTCATCGCTGCTGACCGGCTTTGGCACGAAATCGTCGGCCCCGGCTTCCAGCCCGTCGGCGATTTCGGCCTTTTCGGATTTCGACGTCAGCAGGATGAAATAGCCATAGACCTGCCGGGGCAAGGCGCGGAAGTTCTTGCAGAACTCGACGCCGGTCATGCCGGTCATCATCCAGTCGCTGAGGATGATATCCACCGGTTCGCGGGCGCAAAGGATCAGCGCCTCTTCGCCCGAGCCGCTTTCCAGCACCTCATAGCCCCAGCGGCGCAGATAGACCGCCAGAAGCTGGCGCTGGGCGCGGCTGTCATCGACGACCAGAACACGGGCGGCCTGGGCCGAGATGCCCTGGGTTTCGGTGGAATGTTTCACTCTCGCAGCGCCCTGCACAGCCCGTCACCTGTTTCAACCTGCAAGATCAATGCACCAGCCGCCTTAAAGCGAGGTGAAGCGTAAAATTGGCCGGGGTGGACCGGGGCGGGCTTACCGAATGTTAAGGCGGCGGTGAAAAATTGGCCGCGGGTGCGATGCCGCAAGGCGGAGGGTGTGATGATCGACTGGGAACGGCTCAACGAGCTGCGCGATGAAATTGGGCCTGAAGACCTGGCCGATGTGGTCTCGGTCTTCCTGGACGAAACCGATGAGGTCATAGCCGGAATTCGCGGCCTCGGGGCGGATCAGATGGAATCCCGCCTGCATTTCCTGAAAGGGTCAGCGCTAAACCTTGGGCTGACCGCCTTTGCCGACCTGTGCCAGGAGGGCGAGAAACGCGCCGCCGCCGGCCTGCCCGACCCGGTCGACCTCGACCGGCTGGTGGCGCTGTATCACAGTTCGAAATCCACCTTCCTTGGGGCCTTGGCGCAGGGCACCGCCGCCTAGGACGGTCTGATCTCAGCAGCGCCATCTGACGACGATCTGCCGATGCCTGGATGGATCACGCGCATGATTACAATTTCTTGACGGATTCCTTCAATGAAGCAGCCAATGACGCCGATCTTTGCCCGAAACCCTTGCGCTTGTTCTGCTAGTCTTTCCGCGAGTCAGGAGGACGGAATGGCAGCGATACCAGCGGATCAGGCGGCGCAACTCAAGATCGTCGAGCAGCGGCTTCTGTGGCTGTCACATTGGATGATCCACAATGCCAATCACATCCGGCCCAAGGTGGACGGGATCAAGATCGGCGGGCATCAGGCCTCCTCTGCGTCGATGGTCTCGATCCTGACGGCGCTGTATTTCTCGGCCCTGCGCCCCGAGGACCGGGTGGCGGTCAAGCCGCATGCCTCGCCGGTCTTCCATGCCATGCATTACCTTTACGGCAATGTCAGCCGCGAGAAGATGCAGAATTTTCGCGGCTATGGCGGGGTGCAGAGCTATCCCTCGCGCACCAAGGATGTGGACGATGTCGATTTCTCGACCGGCTCGGTCGGGCTGGGCGTCGCCGTTACCGCATTCGCCAGCCTGATCCAGGATTATGTCCGCGCGAAAGACTGGGGCCGTGACGCACCGCAGGGCCGGATGATCGCGCTGATGGGCGATGCCGAACTGGACGAGGGCAATATCCACGAATGCCTGCAGGAAGGCTGGAAGCACGATCTGCGCAATTGCTGGTGGGTGGTGGATTACAATCGCCAGTCGCTGGATGGCGTGGTGCAGGAAGGGTTGTGGAGCCGGATCGAGGGCCTGTTCACCGCCTTCGGCTGGGATGTGGTGCGCCTCAAGCACGGCGTCTTGCAGCGCGCCGCCTTTGCCGAGCCAGGGGGCGAGGCGCTGCGGAGCTGGATCGACACCTGCCCGAACGAGCTGTATTCGGCGCTGACCTTTCAGGGCGGCGCCGTCTGGCGCGCCCGGCTGACCGAGGATCTGGGCGATCAGGGCGCGGTTTCGGCCCTGATCGAGCGGCGCAGCGATGACGAATTGGCCGCGCTGATGGAAAATCTGGGCGGCAATTGCGTGGAAACCCTGGCCGGTGCTTTCGCCAAGATCGACCATGACCGCCCGACCTGTTTTCTTGCCTATACCGTCAAGGGCTGGGGCACGCCGATCGCCGGACACAAGGACAACCATGGCGGGCTGATGACCAAGGCGCAGATGGCCGATTGGCAGGCGCGGATGGGCGTGGCCGAAGGCGAGGAATGGGAGCCTTTCGCCGCCGTGCAGGATCCTAGGGCGCTTCAGGATTTTCTGCGCAATGTGCCCTTCTTCGCCGCAGGCCCCCGCCGCCTGCAGGACGACGCCCTGCCCGTGCCCGCCATCGCCATCTCCTCGGACCGCGAGATTTCCACCCAGATGGCCTTTGGCAAGATCCTTGACGATCTGGCCCGGGGCGACACCGCGCTGGCCCAACGCATCGTCACCACCTCGCCCGATGTCACCGGGACCACCGGGCTTGGCCCCTGGGTCAACCGCCGGGGCCTGTTCGCCCGGGCCGCCCGCAGCGACACCTTCCGCGAAAGAAAGATCGCCTCGACCGCGAAATGGGATGCCGCGCCCTCCGGCCAGCATATCGAACTGGGCATCGCCGAGATGAATCTGTTCCTGCTGCTTGGCGCGGCGGGCCTGTCGCATTCGCTGTTCGGCAAAAGGCTGATCCCGGTTGGAACGGTTTATGATCCCTTCGTCTGTCGCGGCCTCGATGCACTGAACTATGCCTGTTACCAGGATGCGCGTTTCCTGATCGCGGGTACACCTTCGGGGGTGACGCTGGCGCCCGAAGGCGGGGCGCATCAGTCAATCTCGACCCCGCTGATCGGCATGGCGCAAGACGGACTTGCCGCCTTTGAGCCAGGCTTCGTCGACGAGCTTGCCGTCATCATGGAATGGGCATTCGATTACCTGCAACGCGATGGCGAGGGCGACCCGGACGAACGCACCTGGCTGCGCGACGAGACAGGCGGTTCGGTCTATCTGCGCCTGTCGACCAACCCGTTGGAGCAGCCGGGCCGCCGCCATGACGATGCCTTCCGGCGCGGCGCCATCGACGGGGCTTATTGGCTGCGCCCGCCGGGGCCGAATTGCGATGTAGTGATCGCCTATCAAGGCGTTGTCGCGCCCGAGGCCATCGCCGCCGCAGGCAGCATCGCCGAAGGCCGCCGCGATGTCGGCGTTCTGGCCGTGACCTCGGCCGACCGGCTCCATGCCGGCTGGAATGCCGCCCAGCGGGCGCGGGCGCGCGGCAACCTTTCCGCGCTGTCGCAGGTCGAGCGGCTGTTGCAACCCCTGCCGCGCGATTGCCATCTGGTCACGGTGATCGACGGGCATCCCGCCACCCTGTCCTGGCTGGGCGGCGTCGCGGGCCACCGCACCTTGCCGCTGGGGGTCGAGCATTTCGGCCAGACCGGCACGATCGGCGATCTCTACCGCCATTTCGGCATCGACCGCCGCGCCATCACCGAACGGGCGCTGGCGCTGACGGCCGGGCGGCGGATGGGCGCCGTGCGCGCCTAGATCAGCCGGGCCTAGATCAGCCGTGACTGTCGCCCCTTGACGCGGCGGATCGGGATCGAGCTTTCCAGGGATGCCACGCCCGGCACCTTGGTCAGCCGCCCGGTCAGGAACTGCTCATATTCCGCCAGACCCGACACGGCGATACGCAGCATGTAATCGCGGTTGCCGGTCATCAGCCAGCAATCCACCACTTCGGGGAATTGCGCGATGGCGGCTTCAAAGCTGACCAGCCGGTCATCGACCTGGCGATCCAGCTGGACCGAGACAAAGACGGTAAAGCCGAACCCCATCCGCGCCTCGTCGATCAGCGCGGCATAGCCACTGATATAGCCCTTCTCCTCAAGGTTGCGCAGGCGGCGGGCGCAGGGCGTGGGCGACAGGCCGACCCGCTCGCTCAGTTCCTGATGGGTCAGCCGCCCCTCGCGCTGCAATTCGGCCAGGATGCGGCGGTCGATGGCGTCGATCTCTGTCGTCATGGTCGGCCTCTGAAAGAGTGTTTCAGCGAAACACGTCGCGGTTCTCGGCATCCATCGGCGTCAGGCTGGTGGTGCCATCGGCCGCTTCGCGCAGCCGGTGCCAGCGCCGGTCCAGATAGATCAGCGATTCCAGTTCCGGCGCGCCGGCCAGCGTTGCGGCCGTGCCGTCGAGCAGTTCCGCCGTCACCACCGTTGCCCCCGGAACGATCAACGTGCCGGCCACCCGGGCCAGAAACCAGGTCGCGACGCTGGTATAGCGCGGCGCCCCGCCGGGCAGCCGTTCCCAGGCGATTTCGGGACCAAAGCGATCCGCGCCCGAGGTGGCGCCCAGCCGCGCCAGGGGCAGATCGGCGTAGCGCAGCAGATGGATCACGATGGTCTCTGCCGCCAGAACCGCCGAGGTCGAGCTGGACCGGGCCGAGAGCGAAAAGGCCACCATGGGCGGATCGGCGCTGACCGAGATCAGCGAGGACACGGTCATCGCCACCGGGCCCGAACCGGCATCGGCGGTGATCACCGCAACCCCGGCGGGGTGGCAGCGAAAGGCCTCGCGGAAGGCCTGCGACAGCGGCATCCCGGTCATCGCGCAACTCCTGGCATCCGGGGCCGGTCGTGGCGCCCGAACGCAGGTCTAGCGGGTTCCGCGCGGGGTTGGAACCTCTTGCAGCGGGCCCGGCGCGGTTACTGGATCACGAATTCCGCGTGCAGGGCCCCGGCGGCATTGATGCTTTTCAGGATGTCGATCATGTCGTTCGGTGCCACGCCCAGCGCGTTCAGCCCCGCCACGACTTCGGACAGATTGGTGCCGCCCGGCACCACCGCGAGGCCCGTGCCATCCTTGCTGATCGAGGCCGAACTGCGCGGCACAACAACGGTGTCGCCTTCGGCAAAGGGATTGGGCTGCACCACCAGAGGCGCCTCTTCCACCCGCAGGGTCAGGTTGCCCTGGGCCACGGCGACCCGGCTGATCCGCACATCGGCACCCATCACGATCGTGCCCGAACGCTGGTCGACGACAACCGTCGCCTTGGTTTCCGGCTCGACCAGAAGATTCTCGATCCTGGCGATGGCATGGGCCGGGTTCAGCCCGGTGCGGCCCAGGGTCAGCGTCACGGTTCCCGCATCTTCCATCGCCGCGACGCGGGCGCCGAATTCGCCGTTGATCACCCCCTCGATCCGCGCGGCGGTGGTGAAATCGGCGGTCTTCAGCGCCAGCCGCAGGGTGGAGACGCCGCTGAAATCGAAAGGCACCTCGCGTTCCACGCGCGCGCCCGAAGGGATGGTGCCCGCCGTCGGCACGCCCTGCACCACCCGCGCCGCCTGCCCCTGGGCCGAGATACCGCCCGCGATGATCGTGCCCTGCGCGACGGCATAGATCTGCCCATCCGCCCCGTTCAGCGGCGTCATCACCAGCGTGCCGCCCAGCAGGCTGGTTGCATCGCCGATGGCCGAGACGGTGATATCGATCCGCGATCCGGCGCGGGAAAACGGCGGCAGCGTCGCGGTCACGAAAACGGCGGCAACGTTCTTGGGCCGGTAATCCTCGCCCGTGATGTTGACCCCCAGGCGTTCCAGCATGTTGGTCATGATCTCTTCGGTGAAGGGCGCGTTGCGCAACCCGTCGCCGGTGCCGTTCAGCCCCACGACCAGGCCGTAACCCACCAGATCATTGCCGCGCACGCCATCGACCTCGACGAGATCCTTCAGCCGGATCGGCTCGGCCAATGCCGGAAGCGCCAGGCAAAGGAACAGCAGGATCAGCCTGATCAGCCTGATCAGCCTGATCAGCCTGATCATCGCAGATATCCGGTCAGCGACAGGCCGGAAAGCCGCGCGGTCAGGACGTAGAGCGAATTGAGACGGTCCTCGATGTTCTTCAGCCTGGCCGCCGTTTCATAGGGGTCTGCCGCCAGCATATCCGCCCGCGCGATGCCCAGCGCCGTTTCCTCGGCCCCGTTATGCGCGGTGGCATCCTGAATCTGGCTCTGCGCCGTGCCGATGCGCGCCATCAGCGTGGCCCGCGCCTCGCCCGAGGTCAGCAGCTGTTCCCCCGCCGCCTTGGCCAGATCGCCCCGGGCCTGATGCTGACCGCCCAGAATGCCGCGATCCAGCATGGCGACAATGGCAAGGCCTTTCAGCGTGTCGCGGAGGGCCGGGTCCATCGCGGTCGCGTCCAGCGCCACCTCCTCGCCCGCTGCGATGGGCAGCGGGCTGCGCGCGGCACCGCCGGCATATAGCGCGCCATAGCCGGCCGGATCGTCGAACCAGCCGGAAATCGCGGTCACCACATCCTGCACCGTCACCGCGCCCGCGGTTGCCGTGTCCAGCGCGGTCAGGATGGTTTCGGCATCGGGCAGGGGCGAGGTTTCCGCCACCACGCCGCCAAAGACCGCCCGTTCGGCAAAACGCGTGTTCAGGGCCGCGATCGCCGTATCGAATTGCCGTCGCCCGTCGCCGACGATGGCGCCAAGCTGCGCGGGCAGGTTCAGTCCGGTGTTGCGCAGAAGATCGGCGCCGATCGTGTTCGCGCCATCGGCAATCACGCCCAGCGCGGTCTGCATCGTGTCGGCCAGAAGCGCGGTTTCCGACGTCGTCGCCTTGTAGCCACGCAGCCGGGCCAGCGAATGGTCGATCGCGCTGAGCCCATAGAAATCGCCGCGCAGCGCCGCCCCGGCATCGGCCTTCTGGCCCGTCATCATCTCGGTCGAGGCGCGCTGCAATTCGGCGCGCAACCCGGCGCCCTGACGGGCAAGGGCGGCGGTGAGGAAGGTCGCGGAAGAGAGAATTCCATCCATGGCTCACAGCCCCAGCAGGGTCGAGATCATCTCGTCGACCGTCTGGATCACCTTGGCATTGGCGGCATAGTTCTTTTCGATCACCAGCAGGCTTTGCATCTCGGCATCGATATCCACGCCATTCGCAGCCTCAAGATCGGTCAGGGCCAGATGCCGCGCCCGGGTGAAGGCCGTCTCGGCATCGGCGGCCAGCCGCGCGGTCGAGACGGTGGAGAGTACATCCGAAGCCAGGCCCGCCGCAGACCGCGCCGTGGCGGTGACTGCGGGCGAGGCGGGCAGGCGCGGGTCGTTCAGCGCCCGGGTCATGGCCAGCAGGATCGCGGCATTGCCGGTGGGGCCGACGGTCACGGATTCCAGCCCGTCGCGCAGCCGCAGGACCGAACCGCCCTGTCGCGGATCGACCAGCGCGTTCAGTTGCAGGCGGCCCGAAAGCCCCACCTCATCCGGCCCGAGATAGGGGCCGCCGCCATCGGTGAACAGGCCGGGATTGCCGGCGGTCAGCGTCGGGTCGACGCCGGCATCGGCAAAGCGCTGATACAGATCCAGCGCCATCGCATCCAGCCGGGCCTGGCCATCGACCGCCAGCTCGTCGCGCACCGCAAACAGCGCAGCCAGCGATCCGCCCTGGATCAGGCTGGCCGTTCCCGCCGTGGCCATGGGCCTGCCATTGATCGTCAGACCCGAAAGGCCGCCGCTGGCCAGCGTCATCTCGGGCACGATGGTGCTGACCGGGGTAAAGCCGAATTCGGCTTCATTGCCGTCCAGCAACACCGCGCCGCCGGTGGTGATCAGGGCCACCTGGTTGTGATCACGCGGCAATTCCCGCACCGGCACGATTTCGGCGATGCGGTCGACCAATTGCTGCCGCTGGTCAAGCAGCGCGGAAATGTCATTTCCAGCGCCGGAAAAGCTGCGGATCTGACTGTTCAGCTCGCGCACCTGGCGCAGGGTGGTGTTCAGCGCGCCGACTGCTGCGGCAATGTCGCGGTCGGCATTCTGCCGTTCGATCTGGATGGCGTCGCTGGCCTGGTTCAGCCCCTGGGCCAGCGCCCGCGCCGCATTGGCGACAGCCGCAAGGCGCGCTTCGGATTCGGGGTGACTTGCGCCTTCAAGCAGCGTCTCGTCCAGCAGGTTCAGCCGGGCGCCCAGCGAGCCCTGATCCTGCGGATCGCCCAGAATATCCTCAAGCCGGGTCAGAAAATCCGACCTAACGCCACGATCGGCGGCATTGGCTTCGGCGGCGCGGCGGTCGTTGAGCAGGAAAAGATCGACGTCGCGGGTGATGCCGTTCACCGTCACGCCCTGGCCGGTGCCGCCGACCGACTGGGCCGAAAGCGAGACCGCCCGCCGCGCATAGCCGGGCGTCGTGGCATTGGCGACGTTCGACGACAGCGCCTCGGCCTGACGCGAGGTCGCGGTGATGCCCGACAGCGCGGAATGCAGGGCGGAAGTGACGCTCATCCCTTACCCCTAGCGTTTGATGTTGGTGGTTTCCTGCAACATCTCATCCACGGTCTGAATCACCTTGGCGTTCGAGGAATAGGCCCGCTGGGTCTGGATCAGTGAGGTCAGTTCCGCCGCGACATCGGTGGTCGAGCCTTCGCGCGCATAGCCCTCGATCGAGCCGGTCGGGCCCGAGCCCGCATCCCACAGGAAGAACGACCCCGATTGCGGCGACACCTGATAGGTCTGGTCATTCAGCGACAGAAGCCCGTTCGGGTTCGGCACATCGACCAGCGGGATCTGATAGAGGACGCGGGTAAAGCCGGTGTCATAGGTCGCGGTGATCAGCCCGTTCTCGTCGACCTCGACCGTGGTGAGGTTGCCGACCGGCGAGCCGTTCTTGGTGATCGAGACCGGGGCGAAACTGTCGGACAGCTGGGTCAGCCCGTTGGGATCGCCCAGCTTGCCGATCGCCACGCTCAAGGGGCCGCCATAGACGGTCAGGTCCAGCGTGCCTGTCACCGGATCATAGCTGCCGCCCGAGATTTCCGTGACCGAGGCGAGCGTGCCGCCCGCGCTGCGACTGTCATCAAAGGTCAGGACATATTCGCCGATCAGCGCGCCGCCGCTGGCGGAATCGTAGATCTGCATCGTCCATTCGTTTGACGCGCCCGTGCCCGGCACCGTGGGCGTGAAGGTGATGTCCAGCGCCTCGGATGTGCCGAGATTGCCGAAGTACTCGACCGAGAGCGGCAGCGCCGTGCCATCGGCCCCGGCCTCGGTCTCGGTCGCGGGCAGGTTGACGCCAAGGTTCATCGTGGTGGTCGGGTCGCCCGCCGTCTGGTTGGTGTTGATCACCACCGGCACCAGCCCGGCGATGGTGTCGCGCGGCAGAACCGGGATTACCCCGTCCGAGGTGGCGGGCCAGCCCAGCAGCACAAGGCCGGTATCGGTTTTCAGGACGCCATTGGAATCGGTGCGGAACGATCCGGTCGTCGTCATCCGCAAGGGCGTGTCCGAGATCGAATTGCCCAGTGCCACCTCTGGAAAGACCGGCAGCATCCCGCGCCCCGAGACCGCGATGTCCAGCGGATGCGAAGTGCCGACCAGCGCGCCATGTTCCTCGATCAGGCGGCCCGCCGTGGCGCGCACCCCGCCGGCGGAATAGGTGCCCGATCCCCGCGCATTGGTGATGACCATGCTCGAGAAATCGGCCATGGCGCGCTTGTAGCCATAGGTGCCTGAATTGGCGATATTGTCCGATATCGTGGCGAGCCGGGTGGCGTTCGCGTTCAACCCGGCAACGCCCGCACTGAGCGCCGAGGAAATGGTCATCCTGCGCACCTTTCTGCTGCTGCGACCCTTGCCGCAGACTGGGGCCGATGCCCTAAGAACCTCCTAACGGGTTGGATTTTTCAGACTTCACCTGTCGCGGCGCAGAAGAACGATCTCGATGCGGTTGTTGCGGATCGCGGCGGGGTCGGCCACGGCGGGCTTGCGGTCGGCAAAGCCGCCGATGCGCTCAAGGCGCGCCGCCTGCAAGCCCGCGCCTTCCAGGAGCATCCGCATCGATTGCGCCCGCGCCGCCGACAGGTCCCAGACCGGGTTGTTGGCCAGCGTCACCGGATAGGTATGGACATGGCCATTCACCGCCACGCCATTCGCGGTAAGGTTCATCACCTCGATCAGCATCGCGGCCAGCGCCACGGTGATCGGCTCGGGTGAGGCGGTGCTGTCCTTGAACAGCGGCGCGTCGGGCAGATCGAAAAGCTCGATCACCAGCCCCTCGTCGGTCACGCGCGTCACCACATGCTGCAAAAGTTGCTCCATCGTCCGGCTTTCGCCGCCACGGTCGAAGAGCGCCTTTTCCACCGCCTGAAGCTTCTTGTCCTCGCCCTCGTCGCGCAGCGTGTCCGATGCCTGGCCGTCCGACGAGCCTTCGTCCGCCGAAGTGCCCCCCGTGCCGTTATGCACCTTGGTTTCCTGGGTGAACAGCGTCTCGCCGCCCAGGGTGCCATCGCCGCCGCCCGAAACCCGGTTCACCGGGATGGAGGGATTGAAGTAATCCGACAGCCCCTTGCGCTGTTTTTCCGTCGTCGCGTTCAACAGCCACATCAAGAGGAAGAAGGCCATCATCGCCGTCACGAAATCGGCATAGGCAACCTTCCACGCCCCGCCGTGGTGACCGCCGCCGCCGACAACCTTCTTCCGCTTGATGATGACCGGCGCGGCATTTGTCTGCCCTGCCATCCCACCACCCGTTCTCACACCCGGGATCAGGGATAGGGCGCGGGAATGAAGGGGCGCTTAACCGATTGGCTTTTAGGCGTCTTTCACAGCTTTGCCCGATTTGCGCGGCCCAAGCCCCGCCGCGACCAGCCGGGCCAGAGTCCTCTGCCCGGTCTCGTATTCCGGCAGCGATCGCGCCGTGAGCTTCAGCCCCTTCAGCCCGGCCTGCGCCGTCGCCGCCAGATCGGCCGCCGTGCCCAGCGCCGGGTCGATCTCGAAGCCTTGCAGCCAATCCTGCACAAGCGCCTGCATCCCGGCCTCGGCCTCTTGCGCCAGATCGCCCGCAACGGCGAAACCCGCCTCCATCAGCTCGCGGCCATGCGGCGTGTCCAGAATGATCGCCATGAACTTGCCGGCCTTGGCTGCGAAAGCCGCCTCCAGCACCTCCGCAGGCGGCCCCTCGCGGCGAAAGACCGCGCGCATGTCGGCCAGGGCGGCAGACATGTAGTCCCGGGTAAGCTGAAGGAAGATGTCCTCTTTGTTGCGGAAGTTCTGATACAGCGCGGTGCGCGACAGGCCCGCCGCCGTTGCGATATCGTCCATGGTGGTGCGGCGATATCCATAGGCGGCAAAGGCGCGGAAGGCGGCGGCAAGGATCGTCGCGATCCGGTCATTCGGGGGCGGGTCCGTGGACATAGTGTGGTTCTGACGAATTCCGTCGATTTTGTCAATTGACGACCTGACGTTTTATGAACATAGTGTCAGGATCGTAAAGGAGGCAACGATGCCCATCCAGCTGACCGTGAATGGCAAGCCCGAAAGCCTGAACCTGCCCGATGACATGCCGCTGCTCTGGGCGCTGCGCGACGGGCTGAACCTCACCGGCACGAAATATGGCTGCGGGGTTGCCGCCTGCGGGGCCTGCACGGTGATGGTTGACGGGCAGGCCGTGCGGTCCTGCCAGACGGCGCTGGGCGATGTGGCGGGGGCGCGGGTCACCACGATCGAAGGGCTGGGCACGCCACAGGCGCTTCATGCGGTGCAGGCGGCTTGGGTCGAGTTGCAGGTCGCGCAGTGCGGCTATTGCCAGTCGGGCCAGATCATGCAGGCGGCGGCGCTGCTGGCCGAAACGCCCGCGCCCTCGGATGCCCAGATCGACGAGGCGATGAATGGCAATCTTTGCCGCTGCGGCACCTATCCGCGCATCCGTGCCGCCGTCCATCTTGCCGCCCAGAAGCTGAAGGAGGTCTGATCCATGTCGCGCCTTGGCACCATCGCCCGCCGCAGCTTTCTGATCGGCTCTGCCGCCATCGCCGGGGGTGTCGCCTTCGGCTGGTATCAATACCGCAAGCCGCACCCCAACCCAATCGCGGGCGAGGGGCTGGCCGCGCTCAACCCCTATGTGCTGATCGACCAGGATGGCGTGACTGTGATCACCCCGCGCGCCGAGATGGGGCAGGGTGTGCAGTCCACCCTTGCCGCCCTGGTGGCCGAAGAAATGGATCTGGTCTGGGATCAGGTCCGCATCCAGCACGGCCCGCCCGGCAAGGCCTATTACAATGGCGCGGCTGTGGCCGAAGGCGTGCCTTTCCGCCCGACCGACGAATCCTGGCTGGCCGAAACCCTGCGCGGCGCGATGGACATTCCGGCCAAGTTCCTGGGAATGCAGTTGACCGGCGGCTCTTCCTCGACCCCCGATCATTTCGACAGGATGCGGGCGGCGGGCGCGCTGGCCCGGCAGGCGCTGGTGCAGGCGGCGGCGAAACGGCTGGGGGTCGCGGCCGATACGCTGAAAACCGAAGGCGGCGCCGTGGTCACGGCGGATGGCACCCGGATTCCCTATCCGGAACTTGCTGTCGAGGCGGCGGCGCTGGACCTGTCCGATGCGCCCGCGCTGCGCCCGCAGAGCGAATGGAAACTCCTGGGCCGCGACCTGCCGCGCCTCGACATGGTCGCCAAATCGACCGGGACCGAGACCTATGCCATCGACATGCGCCTGCCCGGCATGAAGTTCGCCACGGTCCGCGCCAATCCGGCCCCCAATGGGGCGCTTCTCTCGCTCGATTCCGCCGCCGCCGAGAAACTGCCCGGTGTGATCAAGGTCATTTCCCTGCCCGGCGCCTTTGCCGTGGTGGCCGAAACGACCTGGGCCGCCTTTCAGGGCGCCGATGCGGTGGTGCCGCAATGGGGCCCGGCGGTTCATGCGCTGACGTCGGAGGAGATGGAGAAACAGCTTCTCGCCTCTTTCAGCCAGGATAGGCTGGAATCTACCCCCCGCGACGATGGTGATGCGGAAACGGCTCTGGCGGCCAGCGCGGATTTCGAGGCCGAGTATGTCGTCCCCTACCTTGCCCATGCGCCGATGGAGCCGCAGGGGGCGGCGGCGCTGCTCGAGGACGGCAAGCTGTCGGTCTGGGCCGGGACGCAATTCCCCACCATGGCGCGCAGCCATGCCGCCGAAGTGGCTGGGGTTGAGGAAGCCGTGGTCGAGATCCACACCCTGTCGATGGGTGGCGCCTTCGGACGGCGGGGCGAGATCGACGTGATCCGTCAGGTCGCGGCGATTGCCAGAGAAATGCCGGGCGTTCCGGTCCTTCTCACCTGGTCGCGCGAAGAAGATATGACCCATGACATGCTGCGCCCGATGGCGGCGGCGCGGATCAGGGCCAGGATGAAAGACGGGATGATCGACGCCCTGGATGTCCAGACTGCGTCGGGATCGCTGACCACCTCTTTCTTCGGCCGGATCGGCATGCCTGCGATGGGGCCGGATTCCACGATCCTGCAGGGCGCCTGGGAACAGCCCTATGCGGTGCCGAATTTCCGCACCCGGGGCTATCGCGCGCCCGACGGGGTTCCGATCGGCTTCTGGCGGTCGGTCGGGGCGTCGCAGAACGCCTTTTTCCTGGACACCGCCCTGGATGAGATGGCGCATCAGGCCGGGGTGGACCCGATGGTCTTCCGGATGCGGCAGATGGACCACGCGCCCTCGATCAAGGTGATGGAGGCGGTGGCCGAGATGTCGGGCTGGGGCGGCAGCGCGCCGGGCCGGGCCAAGGGCGTCGCCTTCAGCCTGTCTTTCGGGGTGCCGGTGGCGGAAGTGATCGAGGTCGAGGAGACGGCGCAGGGCATCCGCCTGACCGGGGCCTGGATCGCCGCCGACGTGGGCATCGCGCTGAACCCCCGCAACATCGAGGCGCAATTGTCGGGCGGCATGGTCTATGGCCTGTCGGCGGCGATCAATGGCGAGATCACCTTCAAGGACGGCGCGGTGGTCGAGCAGAATTTCTGGGACTACGAACCCTTGCGCCTGGCGCAATGCCCGCCCATCACGGTGCGGGTCCTGGCCGAAGGCGGCAAGATCCGGGGCGTGGGCGAACCGGGCACGCCGCCCGCCGCGCCCGCCCTGGCCAATGCGATCTTTGCCCTGAAGGGCCAGCGCATCCGCCGCCTGCCGATGCGGCACGAGATCAGTTTCGCCTGACTGTCCCACGCGGGGACAAGAGCCTGATCCAAGTAATTTCAATAGCTTGGGTCAGGCGAATTAACCATTTGTCAAGAATTGCCGAGCCGCTTGCGCCAGATCGCGGCCTCGCCCAGTTTGGCGACAAAGGCCTCATGGGCGGCAAGTTCCGCGTCTGTGATCCGTGGCGGCAGGGGCGCCGGACGCGGTCGGGGCCGCCAGTCGCCGCCCGCCATGCCATCCCCGGCAGAGGCCGATTTCTGGCCGCCCGAAGGCGCAAGAACCAGGTCGGGCTGCCGCCCGCCCACCAGTTCCAGATAAACCTCGGCCAGAATTTCGGAATCGAGCAGCGCCCCGTGTTTCTCGCGCCGCGAATTGTCGATGCCGAACCGGCGGCACAAAGCGTCCAGCGAGGCCGGGGAACCGGGAAACCGCCGCCGCGCAATCGCCAGCGTGTCGATGGCCTGTTCCCAGGGCAGCTCACGCAGGCCCATGGTCTTCAGCTCCCAGTTCAGGAATTTCATGTCGAAGCTGGCGTTGTGAATGACCAGCTTGGCATTGCCGACGAAATCCAGAAACGCCCGGCCCACGGCGGCAAAGACCGGCTTGTCGCGCAGGAACTCGGTCGACAGGCCATGCACCTCGAAGGCCGACTGCGGCATGTCGCGTTCGGGGTTGATGTATTGGTGATAGGTGCGCCCGGTCGGAAGGTGGTTCAGCAGCTCGACCCCGCCAATTTCGACGATGCGGTCGCCCTGATCCGGATCGAAGCCGGTGGTTTCAGTGTCGAGAACGATTTCACGCATGAAGCCCTGCCCGGATATGGCTGATCAGGGCGTCAACATAGGCCGCCGTGCTGTCGAGCGACAGGGTTTCCACCACATGGGTCGCGCGAAACCGCTTTTCAGCATCGGGCATCTGGCGCGACAGGATCAGCGCGAATTGCGCCTCGGACATGCCAGGCCGGGCGAGAACGCGGGCGCGCTGGAGGGCGGCCGGGGCCGTCACCAGCAGCGTGGCGTCACATTCCGCCTCGGTTCCCTTCTCGAAGAGAAGCGGAATGTCCAGCACGACCAGATCGTCCTGCGCCCGCACCAGAAATTCGGCTCGGTCCTGCGCCACCAGCGGATGCACGATCTGTTCCAGAAGCGCCAGCTTTCCCGCATCCGCCGCCAAAGCCGCCTTGAGTGCGGCGCGATCCACCGCCCCACCTGACACCGCTTCGGGAAAATGCGGTGCCAGGGCAGGGGCCGCCGCCCCGCCCGCCGCGTAAAGACGGTGAACGGCGGCATCGGCATCCCAGACCGGCACGCCGCGCGCGGCAAAAAATGCGGCGGTGGTGGATTTCCCCATGCCGATGCTGCCGGTCAGGCCAAGGCGAAAGACGCTCATGCCGAGAGAACGGCCTGACGGGTGGCCTCATCCACATCCGGGCGCTGGCCGAACCAGCGTTCAAAGCCCGGCGCGGCCTGATGCAGCAACATGCCCAGACCATCGACCGTGACACAGCCGCGCGCCTGCGCCTCTATCAGGAACTGGGTCTGCAACGGCGTATAGACGATGTCCGTCACCAGCGTGCCGGGGGCCAGCGCGTCCATCGGCACATGCAGCGGCGGCTTGCCCGCCATGCCAAGCGAGGTGGTGTTCACCACGGTCGCGCAATCTTCCATCATCGCACCCGATTGCACCCAATCCTGCACAACGACCTTGGCGCCGAAATCCGACCGCAGCGCCTCGGCCCGCGGCCTCGTGCGGTTGGACAAGCGGATCTCGGGCACGCCAGCCTCGAGCAGCGCGGCCACCACGGCCCGCGCCGCGCCGCCCGCGCCCAGAACGGCGGCAGGCCCGGCTGGCGGATGCCAGTTCGGCGCGTGCTGGCGCAGGTTGGCGATGAAGCCCATGCCATCGGTGTTGTCGGCGTGGATCTTGCCATCCTTGCGGAAGATCAGCGTGTTGGCCGCCCCGATCAGCGCCGCCCGGTCGGTGACGATATCGGCGATCTGAAGGATCGCCTCCTTATGCGGGATCGTCACATTGACCCCGACAAAGCCCAGCATCGGCAGCATCCGCACCGCATCGGCCAGATCCAGCGGCGCGATGTCCATTGGGATGTAGAACCCCTTCAACCCATAGCGCCGCAGCCAATAGCCATGCAGCGCCGGGCTGCGGCTATGGGCGATGGGGTGGCCAAGAACGCCGGCAAGCGGGATGCGGGGATGGTCGGTCATGCGGCGATGATCCCTCGCTGGGCAAGATAGGACAAGAGGGGCAGAAGCGGCAGGCCGAGGATGGTGAAATGGTCGCCCGAAATCGAGGAGAACAGCCGCACCCCTTCCTCTTCCAGCCGGTATCCGCCGACCGAATGACGGATGCGGTCCCAGTTCCGATCCAGATAGTCCTCAAGATAGGCATCCGAGAAATCGCGCATGGACAGCCGCGCCTCGCCGACATGGCGCCATTGCGGCTGTCCGCCCTGATACAGCACCGCCGCTGACAGAAGCCTGTGGGTCTGGCCACGCAGGGCGCGCAGCTGATCGCGCGCCTCGTCCGGGGTTTCCGGCTTGGCATAGATGCGGCCCTTGAGGTCCAGCACCTGATCCGCGCCCAGAACGAAAGCTTCGGGGTAGCGGTCTGAAAGTTTCGCGGCCTTCATCTCGGCCAGGGCATCGGCCACGTCGCGGCTATGCGCGCCTTCGGCCTCAAGCGCGCGGCGGACCTGATCCTCGTCGATCCGCGCAGCTTCGGCGCGGATTTCAACCCCTGCCGCGCGCAGCATGTCGATGCGCGTCTGCGAGGCCGAGGCGAGAAGGAGCGGCGGAAGATTCATGGGGAAGGGCCTGTGGAAAATCCGGCTTTGTTCTTGCGATGCGCCTTGGGGGCAGGGTCTGGGTAAGCCGCCCGGCGCGGGGCAGAAGGCGGCAGGCTGGGGAGAAGTGTCAAGCCCCGCGCCAGTTATCCGCCTGTGCGCCGGGTTTTCCCGTCACTGTGGACAAGGCCGCATGGCCCGGGCTTTTCCGGCGCGGGCGCAAGATTAATTCCCCAGGTGTGACAGCGGCATATCATTGATATTATAAGGAAAACCCATGCCCGTTTGCATTTTTCCAACCTTATCCCCGGCTTATCCACCGCCCCGCCGCGCCGGGGACAAGGCTTGGGGGGCCTGGGCCAATCCCCTTATCCCCGGCCCCTACATAATCATCATAAAGACTCTTTCTTTCTTTTAAGAAGAAGAAGGAGAGGGGGCCCGAACCCCGCGCCGGGGCCACGGAAGGGCAATCTTGACTTTCGCTTTGGCCCCGCTTATCTCCGCCCCTCAGCAGGGTCGTCCGATCCATGCGCCTCCCATCCCCATCTTGTCTGCCCGTGGCCAGTGGCCGGGCCCCAGGGACTTTCCATGACCGAACGCTTGAACCTCTCCGACCTCAAGGCCAAGACGCCTGCCGACCTTCTGGCCATGGCCGAGGAATGGGAGATCGAGAACGCCCCCTCGATGCGCAAGGGTGAGATGATGTTCTCGATCCTCAAGGAACATGCCGAGGAAGGCTATGAGATCGGCGGCGATGGCGTTCTGGAAGTGCTGCAGGACGGCTTCGGCTTCCTGCGCAGCCCCGAGGCCAACTATCTGCCCGGCCCCGACGACATCTATGTCAGCCCCGAGATGATCCGCCAGTTCAGCCTGCGCACCGGCGATTCCATCGAAGGCGTGATCAAGGCGCCGCTGGAAACCGAGCGCTATTTCAGCCTGGTCAAGGCGACGAAGATCAATTTCGACGATCCCGAAAAGGCCAAGCACAAGGTCCATTTCGACAACCTGACGCCGCTTTACCCCGATGAGCGCCTGAAGATGGAAGTCGAGGATCCGACGATCCGCGACCGTTCGGCCCGGATCATCGATCTGGTGGCGCCGATCGGCAAGGGCCAGCGCGGGCTGATCGTCGCGCCGCCGCGCACCGGCAAGACGGTGCTGTTGCAGAACATCGCCCATTCCATCGCGACCAACCACCCGGAATGCTATCTGATCGTTCTGCTGATCGACGAGCGGCCCGAGGAAGTTACCGACATGCAGCGGTCGGTGAAGGGCGAGGTCGTGTCCTCGACCTTTGACGAGCCTGCCACCCGCCACGTCGCCGTGGCCGAGATGGTGATCGAGAAGGCAAAGCGCCTGGTCGAACACAAGCGGGACGTGGTGATCCTGCTCGATTCCATCACCCGTCTGGGCCGCGCGTTCAACACGGTCGTGCCGTCCTCGGGCAAGGTGCTGACCGGCGGTGTCGACGCCAACGCATTGCAGCGCCCCAAGCGCTTTTTCGGCGCGGCGCGGAACATCGAAGAGGGCGGCTCCTTGACCATCATCGCAACCGCGCTGATCGATACGGGCAGCCGGATGGACGAAGTGATCTTCGAAGAGTTCAAGGGCACCGGCAATTCGGAAATCGTGCTCGACCGCAAGGTCGCCGACAAGCGCACCTTCCCGGCGATGGATATCCTCAAGTCTGGCACCCGGAAGGAAGACCTGCTGGTCGACAAGACCGATCTGCAAAAGACCTATGTGCTGCGCCGCATCCTGAACCCGATGGGCACCACAGACGCCATCGAATTCCTGATCGGCAAGCTGAAGCAGACCAAGTCGAACGCCGAATTCTTCGAATCGATGAACACCTGAGGGTGACGGCAGCTTAGGGGCTACGCCTTGCCATGTCGGACACGATCCATGCGCTTGCTACGGCGCGGGGCCGCGCGGGCCTTGCGGTCGTAAGGGTTTCCGGTCCGCAGGCGGGCGCGGTCTGCATGGCTTTGTGCGGTGCCGTGCCCCCAGCGCGGCGCGCCACGCTGCGCAACATATCGTGGCAGAGTGAGGCGATAGACCAAGCCTTAGTGGTTTTCTTCACGCAAGGTGCCAGCTTTACCGGCGAGGATGTGGCCGAGTTCCACATCCATGGCGGCCCGGCCGTCTCCCAGGCCCTGTTGCGGGCGCTGGCAGAAAGCGGGCTGTCACGGCTGGCCCAGGCGGGAGAGTTCACCCGGCGGGCGCTGGACAATGGCGTGCTTGACCTGACGCAAGTCGAAGGTCTGGCCGACCTGATCGATGCCGAGACCGAAGCGCAGCGCAAACAGGCGTTGCGGGTGCTGTCGGGCCAGATCGGCGACCGCGTGGCGAACTGGCGCGGGCGTCTGGTGCGGGCGGCCGCGCTGATCGAAGCGACCATCGACTTTGCCGACGAAGATGTGCCGGTGGATGTGACGCCGGAAGTGCGCGATCTTCTGACCGGGCTTCTGGCCGAGATCGACCGCGAAGCCGCCGCAGTGGCCCAGGCCGAACGGATTCGCGATGGATTCGAAGTGGCGATCCTGGGCGAACCGAATGCCGGAAAATCCACGCTTCTCAATCGTTTGGCGGGGCGGGACGCCGCGATCACTTCGGAAATCGCCGGAACCACGCGCGATGTGATCGAAGTGCGGATGGACCTGGACGGATTGGCCGTGACGCTCTTGGACACGGCAGGCCTGCGCGACAGCGACGATCCGGTCGAGCGGGAAGGCATCCGCCGCGCTGTCAACCGCGCCGAAGCCGCCGATCTGCGGATCTTCCTGGGCCCCAACCCCGGCCTTGTCGCGCCGCGCGATGGCGATCTGATCGTGGCCGCCAAGGCGGATCTGGGCGGCGGGGAAGGGCTGGCCGTATCGGGCAAGACCGGGGCGGGGGTCGATGCGCTTCTGGCGGAAATCTCTCGCTGCCTCTCGGATAAAGTTGCCGGGGCTGGTATCATGGTGCGCGAACGGCACCGCATCGCGCTGCATCAAGGCGCTGCGGCGATTCGCGTTGTTCTTGCGGGGCTTGGCAAAGCCTTGCCGGAAATCGCTGCCGAGGAATTGCGCCGCGCGATCCGGGCTTTGGACGCTTTGGTCGGGCGCGTGGACGTGGATGAATTGCTGGGCGAGATCTTCGCCAGTTTCTGCATCGGGAAGTGAGGGTGTTTCACGTGAAACATTTTGACGTCATCGTCGTGGGCGGCGGCCATGCCGGCGCCGATGCGGCTGCTGCTGCAGCCCGGATGGGCGCGGCTACGGCGCTGGTCACCATGCGGGCCGACACGATTGGCGTGATGTCCTGCAACCCGGCCATTGGTGGTCTGGGCAAGGGCCATCTTGTGCGTGAAATCGACGCGCTGGATGGCATCATGGGCCGCGCGGGCGATATGGCGGGCATCCAGTATCGGTTGCTGAACCGCCGCAAAGGCCCTGCTGTGCAAGGCCCGCGCACGCAGGCGGACCGCAAGCTGTATCGTCAAGCCGTGCAGGGCCTGCTGGCGGCGCAAGACGGCCTTGAAATCGTGGAAGGCGAAGCGGCCGAGCTGATTCTGGACGGCGATAGGGTCTGCGGCTTGCGCCTGGCCGATGGGTCGGAATTGCGGGCGGGGGCGGTTGTCCTGACCACGGGCACATTCCTGAACGGCTTGATCCATGTCGGCGACCAGAAACGGCCCGGCGGGCGGGTGGGCGACAAGCCCTCGGTCGCCCTGGCCGAACAGATCCGCAGCCTTGGCCTGACGACGGGGCGCCTGAAGACCGGAACGCCGCCCCGGCTGGACGGCAAGACGATCGATTGGGCGCGGCTGGAAATGCAGCCCGCCGATGACGATCCGGTCCTGCTGTCCTTCCTGAATCGCAAGCCGATAGCGCAGCAGATTTCCTGCGGCATCACCCATACGTCCGAAGCGACCCATCAGATCATCCGCGACAATCTGGGTCGCTCGGCTATGTATGGCGGCCATATCGAAGGCGTCGGGCCGCGCTACTGCCCCTCGATCGAGGATAAGGTCGTGCGATTCGCCGACAAGGACAGCCATCAGGTTTTCCTTGAGCCAGAAGGGCTTGATGACGATACGGTCTATCCGAACGGCATTTCCACCTCGCTGCCCGCCGAAGTGCAGGAGGCCTATGTCCGCACCATCGCGGGGCTGGAACGGGCGGTGATCACCCAGCCGGGCTATGCGATCGAATATGATTACCTTGATCCGCGCGGGCTGAAGGCCACGCTGGAGCTGAAGGCGCTGTCCGGCCTGTTCCTGGCAGGCCAGATCAACGGCACGACCGGCTATGAAGAGGCCGCCGCCCAGGGTCTTGTCGCCGGAATGAACGCCGCCTTGCTGGCGCGGGGGCAGGAGGGGCGGGTCTTCTCGCGCAGCGACAGCTATCTGGGGGTGATGATCGACGATCTGACCACGCGCGGCGTGACCGAACCTTACCGGATGTTCACCTCGCGCGCGGAATACCGGCTGTCCTTGCGCGCCGACAACGCCGATCAGCGGCTGACGCCGATGGGAATCGAAGTCGGGCTGGTCAAGGAGACCCGCGCCCGCGCCTTTGGCGAAAAGCTTGCCGCGCTGGAGGGGCTGATCGGGGCGCTTAAATCCCGCAGCTTCACGCCAAAAGAGCTTGCGGCCCACGGGATTGCCGTCAGCCAGGACGGGTTGCGCCGCCCGGTCTTTGACCTGATGGCGATGCCGGATTACGCCCGCGGAACCTTGGCCTCGCTGGTGCCGGAAATGGCCGAGGCCGCGCCGGAAACGCTGCAACAGGCCGAAATCGAGGCGCTTTACGCCCAATATGCCCAGCGTCAGGCCGCCGATGCCGAAGATCTGCGCAAGCATGAGGCCATGGCGATCCCGCCCGGCTTCGATTACCGCGCGCTGTCGGGCCTGTCGGCCGAGCTGACCGCGAAACTGGAACGCCGCCGCCCGGAAAACCTGCATCAGGCCCGCCAGATCGAGGGAATGACGCCCGCCGCGATCCTGCTTTTGATCGCCAGCCTCAGGCGCGCGCCGGTTCAGCGGGCGATCTAGGTGGATCAGGATCTGTGGAACAGCCTGGGCACAACGCCCGAAGGCATTGAAAGGCTGCGCTTTTTCGCGGCGCTGGTCGAGAAGTGGACCCAGCGTATCAATCTGGTCGCGAAATCGACTTTGCCCGAGCTTTGGACGCGCCATATCGAAGATTCGGCCCGGCTGATGCGGGCCGTTGATGCGCCGCCCGCGCTTTGGGCCGATCTGGGGGCGGGGGGCGGCTTTCCCGGCCTGGTCATCGCGGTGATTCTGGCGGATCGCGGCGCGGCGACACGGATGGTCCTGGTCGAATCGGATCAGCGCAAGGCCACGTTCCTGCGCGAAGCCGCGCGCCAGTTGGGCCTTGCTGTCGAAGTGCGCAGCGAAAGGGCGGAAGTCCTGCCGCCTTTGGGCGCCGGAATCGTCTCTGCAAGGGCGCTGGCGCCGCTGGAGGTGCTTTGCGGCTTTGCCCATCGCCACCTTTTGCCCGGCGGTTATGCGCTTTTCCCCAAGGGCGAAAATCATCTGGCAGAATGCAGCGCCGCCCGCAAAATCTGGCGCTTCGAACTGGAGGCGCGCGAAGATCCGGGGCATAAGGGGGCAGCCCTTCTTGTGATCAGGAACCTCTCCCGTGCCGGCGACTGAGCCCCTGCTGAAGTCCGAACCCGCGCCGCGCCCGGCGCATGTCATCGCCGTGGCCAATCAGAAGGGCGGCGTCGGCAAGACCACGACCGCCATCAACCTGGCGGCGGCCCTGGCCGAACAGGGCTTTCGCGTGCTGCTGATCGACCTTGATCCGCAGGGCAATGCCTCGACCGGGCTGGGAGTCGCGCCCGCGGAACGGCAGCTGACCACCTATGACCTGATCCTGTCGGATGGTCAGCCCGATGCGATCATCCGGCCGACTTCGGTGGCTAACCTTTGGATTTGTCCGGCAAATTCTGATCTTGCCTCGGCGGATATCGACCTTGTCGCCAATGAGAAGCGCAGCTTCCTGCTGCATGATGCGCTGCGCCACCCCGATTTCGACGCCCGCGCCTTTGATGTGGTGCTGATCGACTGCCCGCCCTCGCTCAGCCTGCTCACGGTCAATGCGCTCGTCGCCTCTCATGCCGTGCTGGTGCCCTTGCAGGCGGAATTTTTCGCGCTGGAAGGCCTGTCGCAGCTTCTTTTGACAGTGCGCGACGTGCGGCGCAGCGCGAACCCGGATCTGCGGATCGAGGGGGTCTTGCTGACCATGTATGATGGCCGCAACAACCTTGCCCAGCAGGTCGAGGCCGATGCGCGCGAAAACCTGGGCGATATGGTGTTCCACACCGTCATTCCGCGCAATGTGCGCCTGTCCGAAGCGCCGTCGCATGCGCTGCCTGTGACGGAATATGATACGGCGTCAAAAGGGGCCGAGGCCTATCGCGCGCTGGCGAATGAGATTGGCGCGCGGTTGAAGCGCTGATTGGGCAAGAACAGAGACGAATCGAGAGGGGCAGCAATGGAACGCAAGGGCTTGGGCCGGGGGCTTTCGGCCTTGATGTCGGATGTGAATTTGCGTCCCGAAAGCGAAGGGCCGCGCCGCGCCGATACGCGCCTGCCGGTGGAGAAGCTGCGGCCCAATCCACACCAGCCGCGCAAGGATTTTGACGCCGACGCGCTGCAGGCGCTGGCGGAATCGCTGCGGCAGAAGGGGGTTATCCAGCCCCTGGTGGTGCGGCCGCAGGGCGATGCCTATGAAATCGTCGCGGGCGAGCGGCGCTGGCGTGCGGCGCAACTGGCGCAACTGCATGACGTGCCAGTGGTGATCCGCGATCTGGACGATACCGAAGTTCTGGAAGTCGCGATCATCGAGAACATCCAGCGCGAGGATCTGAACGCGATTGAAGAAGCGCTTGGCCTGAAGGCGCTGATCGACCGCTTTGGCCATACCCAGGAGAAAGTGGCCGAAGCGCTGTCGAAAAGCCGCAGCCATGTGGCCAACCTGTTGCGTTTGCTGAATCTTCCCGACGAAGTTCAGTTGATGGTGCGCGAAGGCGCGCTGTCGGCCGGCCATGCCAGGGCGATGATCGGCGCGCCTGACGCTGTGTCGCTGGCCCGTTCGGTCGCGCTGCGCGGGCTTTCGGTGCGGGAAACCGAGAAACTGGTGCGCGAATCGTCGGAAGCGCGTGATCGCCCGGCCCGGGCGCCGAAAAGCGCCGAGAAAGATGCAGATACCCGCGCGCTGGAGGGCGATCTTTCGGCGCAGCTTGGCATGAAAGTCAGCATCGACCATCAGGGCCAGGGTGGAACGCTGACGATCCGCTATGACAGTTTCGAAGCGCTGGACGAGCTGTGTTCGCTTCTGTCTGCGGGCGGCAGACGGATGGCCGAGGGTTAACCGGGCATCAGTTCCAGGACGAGGCGGTTCAGCAGCAACCGCCCCGTCTCGGTCGCGGCGATGATTTCGCCGTCTACGGTCAGAAAGCCACCTTCGACCAAGGATTTCAGCCGGTCCGGGGCAATTTTCTGCCCTGTCATTCGCGCAAACCGCCGCAGAGATGCGCCCTCGGTCAAGCGCAGCGCCATCAGAAGATATTCGGTGCCCTGCGCGGCCGGATCGACGAGTTCGCGGGGCTTTTCCCCCGATCCGTTGCGAACAGCGGCCAGCCATGCCTCGGGATTGCGCTGCGTGTCGATGGCGTAGCGCTTGCCATCCAGCGTCAGCCGCCCATGCGCGCCCGGGCCGATGCCCAGATAGTCGCCCATGCGCCAATAAACCAGATTGTGCCGCGATTCCGCGCCCGACGCGGCATAATTGGACACTTCATAGGCCGCCAACCCGGCTTTCGCGGTCAGTTCCGTGGTCGCGGCATACATGTCGGCGGCCAGATCCTCATCCGGCAGGCCTTTCAGCTTGCCCGCGCGGGCCAGGGCGCCAAAGGCAGTGCTGTCCTCGATGGTTAGCTGATAGAGCGACAGATGGTCCGGCCCCAGCGCGATCAGCTGCTGCAGTTCCTCTTGCCAGGCCACCAAACTCTGGTCCTGCCTTGCATAGATCAGATCGCCGGAGACGCGCGGAAACACATCGCGGGCCAGAGCAAAGGCCGCCAAGGCCTCATCCGCGGAATGCTGGCGGCCAAGGCGGCGCAGATCGGCATCGTTCAGGGCCTGCAAGCCCAGCGACACGCGGTTCACCCCTGCAGCGCGGTAGTCACGGAACCGCCCGGCTTCGACCGAGGTCGGATTGGCTTCGAGCGTGATTTCGATGTCATTGGCGGAGCGCCAGTGCTTGCCGATCCGCTCAAGGATCGCGGCAACCAACTGGCCCTCCATCAGCGACGGCGTTCCTCCGCCGAAAAACACCGATCGCAAGATCCGGCCCGGGGTTTCTTCAGCCGCACGGTCGATTTCAGCCAGGTAGGCGGATTGCCAGTCGCTTTGGTTCACCGAGCTGCGGACATGGCTGTTGAAATCGCAATAGGGGCATTTCGCCTTGCAGAAGGGCCAGTGCATGTAGAGCGCGAAGCCGCCTTCCTGCCAGTCCTCGGGCTGTTTCACGTGAAACACTTTCGCAGCAGGGCCGTGACGGCTTTGGCGCGGTGGCTGATGCCGTTCTTTTCCGCAGCTGACAGTTCGGCGAAAGTCCGGTCATAGCCGTCGGGCTGGAAGATCGGGTCATAGCCATGGCCTTCCGCGCCGCGACCGGGCCAGACAAGCTGACCTTCGGCCTGGCCTTCGACCCATTCATCCTGCCCGTCGGGCCAAGCCAGCACGAGCGTGCAGCGGAATTGCGCGCGGCGGGGATAGGGGGCTTTCAGGAATTCGAGATGCGACCAGGTCTTTGCCATCGCCATCCTGAAGTCGCGGCCATTTGGCGTTTCCGCCCAATCGGCGGTGTAAACCCCCGGCGCGCCGTCCAGCGCATCGACTGTCAGGCCGGAATCATCGGACAGGGCGGGCAGGCCAGAGGCTTGCGCAGCGGCATGGGCCTTGATCCGCGCATTGCCCAGAAACGTGTCCTCGGTTTCGGCGGGTTCCGGCAGGCCCAGATCGCCCGCCGAAACGCAAGTGACTCCCAGGGGCGCGAGCAGGCTGGAAAACTCTTCCAGCTTGCCGCGATTGTGGCTGGCAATCACCAGCTTGTCCCCCTGGAAGCGGCGGGTCATTTCAGCGCTGCGGCCTGAGCGGCCACCAAAGCCGCGATGCCAGTCTGGGCCAGACCGAGAAGGGTGGTCAGATCGTCCGAGGAGAAGGGCGCGCCTTCCGCCGAAGCCTGGACTTCCACCATCTTGCCCTTGCCGGTCAGCACGAAATTGCCATCGGTGCCGGCCACGGAATCTTCATCATAATCCAGGTCCAGCACCGGCTGGCCGGCATAGATGCCACAGGACACGGCCGCCACGTGGTCGAGGATCGGGTCGCTGAGGATCAGCTTCTTTTCCAGCAGCACATTCACCGCCAGACGCAGAGCGACAAACCCGCCGGTGATCGAGGCGCAGCGCGTGCCGCCATCGGCCTGGATCACATCGCAATCGACGGTGATCTGGCGTTCGCCCAGGGCCTGACGGTCCACCACGGCGCGCAGGCTGCGACCGATAAGCCTTTGAATTTCCTGTGTTCTTCCGCTTTGCTTGCCCGCAGCCGCCTCGCGCCGCGAACGGGTGTGGGTCGATCGCGGCAGCATTCCGTATTCCGCCGTCACCCAGCCCATGCCGGTGTTGCGCAGGAAGGGCGGCGGCTTGTCTTCCACCGTCGCCGTGCAGATGACATGCGTTCCGCCGCATTTGATCAGGCAGGATCCTTCGGCATGGCGCGTCACGCCCGTTTCGATGCTGACAGAGCGGAGTTCATCCAGGGCTCGTCCCGAGGGGCGCATGATCATTCCTTTCGCTTTTGCCGCGGCGTGATACGCCCCGGCGGGCCTGTGGCGCAACCCCGATTGACGCCAGCGATTGACGGCGCGCCCGGCAGGGCCTTTATTCCAGGGGAAGGCTGAAGGACCATGTCAAACGGATCGCCGCTTCTTTCGGAAATGACAGACCGCTCGCGCGAGGTGTTCCGGCGGGTGGTCGAATCCTATCTGGCAACCGGCGAGCCGGTCGGATCGCGCACGCTGACCCGCAGCCTGACCGAACAGATTTCCGCCGCGACGATCCGCAATGTCATGCAGGATCTCGAATATCTTGGCCTTCTCGGCAGCCCGCACACATCGGCGGGCCGGGTGCCGACCCAGCAGGGGCTGCGGCTGTTCGTCGACGGTTTTCTTGAGATGGGCCATGTGGATGTGGCGGATCGCGAGCGGATCGATGCGACGCTGACCGGCAATGACACCGATGTCGGCACCGTTCTGGATCAGGTCGGTGCCGCGCTTTCCGCAGTGACGCGCGGGGCCAGCATCGTGCTGTCGCCCAAGGCCGAGGCCGCGCCGATCCGCCATATCGAATTCGTCAGCCTGGGTGCCGACCGGGCGCTGGTGGTGCTGGTCTTTGCCGATGGACAGGTGGAAAATCGCCTGTTCCGCCCGCCACCGGGCCAGACGCCCAGTTCGATGCGCGAAGCGGCGAATTTCCTGAACGCCATGGCCGAAGGCCGCAGCCTGCCCGATCTGATGCGCCACATGCGGGCCGAAATCGCCCGGCGGCGGCAAGAGATCGATTCGCTGGCCCGCGATCTGGTGGAAAGCGGCCTTGCGGTCTGGGAAAACGCCGGACAGACCTCGGAACGGCTGATCGTGCGGGGCAGGGCGAACCTTCTTGACCCCGGTCAGGAAGATGTCGACCGCGTCCGCAGCCTGTTTGATGACCTGGAACGCAAGCGCGACATCGCCGAGTTTCTGGAACTGGCCGAGACGGGCGACGGGGTGCGCATCTTTATCGGCTCGGAGAACAAGCTTTTCTCACTTTCGGGTTCCAGTCTGGTTGTTTCTCCCTATATGAACGCCGAGCGAAAGATCATCGGAGCGGTCGGCGTGATCGGGCCCACGCGGCTGAATTACGGACGGGTCGTTCCGATCGTGGATTATACCGCGCAGCTTGTGGGACGGATGGTCCAGCAACGCGGGCGCGGCTGAGACTGGAGTAAGGACGAAATGGCGCAGGAAAATTCGGGCGAGGGGATCGAAGGCGATCTGCCCGATCTGGAAGAATTCATGGCCGATGGCGAGGTCGAGGCGCTCAAGGCCGAGCGGGATGCCTTCCGCGACAAGTTCATGCGCGCGCTGGCCGATGCCGAAAACTCGCGCAAGCGGGCCGACCGCGACCGGCGCGAGGCCGAGCAATATGGCTCGACCCGCCTCGCCCGCGACCTGTTGCCGGTCTATGACAACCTGCAGCGCGCTCTGGCCGCGATCCCCGAGGAAAGCCGTGCCGCTTCGGCCGCACTGATCGAAGGGGTGGAGCTGACCCTGCGCGAGCTGACCAACGTGATGGACAAGCACGGGGTCAAGGCGATCACCCCGGAAGTGGGCGAGATTTTCGATCCCCAGCAGCATCAGGCGATGTTCGAGGCGCCGATGCCGGGCACCAAGGCCGGGCAGATCATCCAGGTGATGACCGTCGGCTTCATGCTCTATGACCGGCTGCTGCGCCCGGCGCAGGTGGGCGTGTCGTCCAATCCGGGCTGAAGCCTTATGCCCCGGGGGCACTGCCCCCGGACGCCCCGAGTATCCTGGCCAAGATGGCGATCAGGTCAGGCTTTTCAGATCATAGATCAGCTTGAGCGCCTCGATCGGCGTCAGCTCATCGGGGTGGATCGCCTTCAGGCGGTCTTCGACCACCGAGGTCATTTGCGGCGCGGGCCTTGGCGCCGCAGCCGGGGCGGCGCGGAAAAGGGGCAGGTCGTCGATCAGCGTCGATTGCTTGCCGCCGTCGCGGTCGCCCTGTTCCAGCTTTTCCAGCACCAGCTTCGCCCGCTCGATCACCGTGGGCGGCAGCCCCGCCAGCCGCGCCACCTGCACGCCATAACTGCGGTCGGCGGCGCCCTTCTGCACCTCATGCAGGAAGATCACCTCGCCTTCCCATTCCTTGACGCTGACCGTGGCGTTCTCAACCCCCGCCAGCTTGCCCGCCAGCGCGGTCATTTCATGGTAATGCGTGGCGAACAACGCGCGGCAGCGGTTGGCCTCGTGCAGATGTTCCAAGACCGCCCAGGCGATCGACAGCCCGTCATAGGTGGCGGTGCCGCGCCCGATCTCGTCCAGGATCACCAGCGCCCGGTCATCGGCCTGGTTGAGGATCGCCGCCGTCTCGACCATCTCAACCATGAAGGTCGAGCGGCCGCGCGCCAGATCGTCCGACGCGCCGACCCGGCTGAATAGTTGCGACACCAGCCCGACATGCGCCGCACGGGCCGGAACATGGCTGCCCGCCTGCGCCAGCAGCGCGATCAACGCGTTCTGGCGCAGGAAGGTCGATTTCCCCGCCATGTTCGGTCCGGTCAACAGCCAGATCGCCGGGGTTTCGGCCTCGGTCAGGGCGCAGTCATTGGCGACGAAACTTTGCCCGGCCCGGCGCAGCGCGCGTTCAACCACCGGATGCCGCCCGCCCGCCACCGCGAAGGCGCGCGAGGCATCGACGCGGGGTTCGCACCAGTCTTCGGCCACGGAAAGATCGGCGAAGGCGGCGGCAAGGTCGATCTCGGCCAGGGCCCGTGCCGCACCGCCGATCTGCGCCGCAAGGTCCAGCACGGCGCGTTTCAGGCTTTCATAGTGACGCTTTTCGATCTCAAGCGCATGGTTCGCCGCGTTCAGGATGCGGCTTTCGATCTCGTTCAGCGCCAGCGTGGTGAAGCGCACCTGTCCCGCTGTACTTTGCCGGTGGATGAACAGATCGGGCATCGACCGCAGCCGGTCCTCATGGGTCGTGGTGACCTCGATGAAATAGCCCAGCACATTGTTGTGCTTGATCTTAAGCCCCTGCACCCCGGTGCGCTCGACGTAATCGGCCTGCATCCGGCCGATCACGCCGCGCCCCTCGTCGCGCAACTGCCGGGTCTCGTCCAGCTCGGCGTCAAAGCCGGTGGCGATGAAGCCGCCATCCCGGGCCAGCAGGGGCGGCTCCGCCACCAGCGCCCGGTCGAGCAGACCGACCAATGTCTCATGCCCGGTCAGCCCCGCTGCCGCCTGCGTCAGCAGATCCGGCAGCCCCGCCAGCAAGGGCGCCAGCGCCCCGGCCTGGGACAGCCCGGCACGGATCGCGGTCAGATCGCGCGGCCCGGCCCGGTCCAGCGCCAGCCGCGACAGCGCCCGGTCGATATCCGGCACCCGGCGCAGCAACTCGCGCAGGTCATGGCGCAGCCCGCTGTCGTCCACCAGCGCCCGCAAGGCCGCCTGCCGCGCATGGATCACCGCCAGATCGCGCGACGGTGCCGAAAGCCGCCGCTCCAACAGCCGCGCCCCCGCCGCCGTCACCGTCCGGTCCACCGCCGCCAGAAGTGATCCTTCACGCCCGCCGCCCAAAGCCGCGGTGATCTCCAGATTGCGCCGGGTCGCCGCGTCGATCTGCATCGCGCCGCCGGGGCTTTCCTTGACCGGCGGGCGCAAAAGGGGCAGCCGCCCGCGCTGCGTCAGGTCCAGATAATCGACCAGCGCCCCCATCGCCGCCAGTTCGGCGCGCTCAAATGCCCCGAACCCTTCCAGCGATCCCACATTGAACAGGCTGCACAGCCGCTTTTCCGCCCCGGTGGAATCGAAGCTTGACCGCGCCAGCGGCGTCAGCGCCGCCCCGGCCTCGGCCGCCAGATCGCGCAGCGCGCCATCCTGCGCCTCGGAGACCAGCAATTCGCGCGGGGCCAGCCGCGCCAGTTCCGGTGCCAGCCGGGGCAGGGGGCAGGCCATGACGTGAAAGGCCCCGGTCGAGATATCGGCCCAGGCCAGCGCCCCGGCCTCGCGCACCTCGGCATAGGCGGCCAGGTAATTGTGCCGCCGCGCCTCCAGAAGCGATTCCTCGGTCAGCGTGCCGGGCGTCACCAGCCGCACCACATCGCGCTTGACCACCGATTTCGAGCCGCGCTTCTTCGCCTCGGCCGGGTCTTCCAGCTGTTCGGCAATGGCGACGCGAAACCCTTTGCGGATCAGCGTCAGAAGATAACCCTCGGCGGCATGGACCGGCACGCCGCACATCGGGATCGGCTCGCCCTGATGAAAGCCGCGCTTGGTCAGCGCGATGTCCAGCGCCTCGGCCGCCGCCAGCGCATCGTCAAAGAACATCTCGTAGAAGTCGCCCATCCGGTAGAACAGCAGGGCGCCTGAATTCTGCGCCTTGATTTCCAGATATTGCGCCATCATCGGCGTCACGGCGTCGTCGGTCATGCGTCCCCCTTTGGCGGGGCCGACCCTAACCGTCCTGCGTTGCGACGAAAAGGTCGTGAGTGACGGCTAGGCACAGGCTTTGCCAGCCGCTAAACCCCAAAGCGGCAGGAGGACCCCGATGACCCGCGCGAAGATCACCCCCGAAGAGGCGCTTGCCTATCACCTTGATCCCTATCCGGGGAAATATGATGTGGTGCCCTCGACGCCCATGGCCACGCAGCGCGACCTGTCGCTGGCCTATTCGCCGGGCGTGGCCGTGCCGGTCGAGGCCATCGCCGCGCGGCCCGAAACCGCCTATGACTATACGGTCAAGGGCAACATGGTCGCCGTCATCTCGAACGGCACCGCCATTCTGGGTCTGGGCAATCTGGGCGCGCTGGCATCGAAGCCGGTGATGGAAGGCAAGGCGGTTCTGTTCAAGCGCTTCGCCGATGTGAACGCCATCGACATCGAGCTGGACACCGAAGACGCGGACGAGATCATCCAGGCGGTCAAGCTGATGTCGCCCACCTTCGGCGGCATCAATCTTGAGGATATCAAGGCCCCGGAATGTTTCATCATCGAGCAGCGGCTCAAGGAAATCTGCGACATTCCGGTGTTTCACGATGACCAGCACGGCACGGCGGTGATCTGCGCCGCCGGCCTGATCAACGCGCTGGAAATCTCGGGCAAGAAGATTCAGGACGTGCGGATCGTGCTGAATGGCGCGGGCGCGGCGGGGATCGCCTGTCTGGAACTGCTGAAGACCATGGGCGCGCGGCATGACAATTGCATCATGTGCGACACCAAGGGCGTGATCTGGCAGGGCCGGACCGAGGGCATGAACCAGTGGAAATCCGCCCATGCGGTGAAGACCGATGCGCGCACCCTGGAAGAGGCGATGGTCGGGGCCGACGTGTTTCTGGGCGTCAGCGCCAAGGGGGCGGTGACGCCCGCCATGGTCGCCAGCATGGCCGACAATCCGGTGATCTTCGCCATGGCCAATCCCGACCCGGAAATCACCCCGGAAGAGGCCCATGCCGTGCGCGCCGACGCCATCGTCGCGACCGGGCGCAGCGACTATCCGAACCAGGTCAACAACGTCCTGGGCTTTCCCTATCTGTTCCGTGGCGCGCTCGACATTCATGCCCGCGCCATCAATGACGAGATGAAGCTGGCCTGCGCCCGCGCCCTTGCGGCCCTTGCGCGCGAGGATGTGCCGGACGAAGTGGCAATGGCCTATGGCCGCAAGCTGTCTTTCGGGCGCGATTACATCATCCCCACGCCTTTCGACCCGCGGCTGATCTATGTCGTGCCCCCCGCCGTGGCCCGGGCCGGGATGGATACCGGTGTCGCCCGCCGCCCCATCATCGACATGAAGGCCTATGAGGCCAGTTTGCGTTCGCGCATGGACCCGACCGCCAGCATGTTGCAGGGCGTTCACGCCCGGGCGCGCCAGGCCCAGGCGCGGATGATCTTTGCCGAGGGCGACGAGCCGCGTGTGCTGCGCGCTGCCGTGGCCTATCAGCGCGGCGGCTATGGCAAGGCGCTGGTCGTCGGGCGCGAGGCCGAAGTGAAGGAAAAACTGGAAGCCGCCGGTCTGGCCGATGCGGTGCGCGAGCTGGAAATCGTCAATGCCGCCAACACGCGGCATCTCGAGACCTACAAGGATTTCCTCTATCAGCGCCTGCAACGCCAGGGCCATGACCGCCAGGACATCCACCGCCTTGCCGCCCGCGACCGCCATGTCTTTGCGGCGCTGATGCTGCAGCACGGCCATGGCGACGGGCTGATCACCGGCGCCACCCGCAAATCGGCCCATGTCCTGTCGCTGATCAACACCGTCTTCGACGCCAAGGCCACTGATGGCGCCGTGGGGGTGACCGCCCTGCTGCACAAGGGCCGGATCGTCCTGATCTCGGACACCCTGGTGCATGAATGGCCCGAACCCGAAGACCTGGCCACCATCGCCATCCGCTCGGCCGGGGTCGCCCGCAGCCTGGGGCTTGAGCCGCGCGTTGCCTTCGTCTCCTTCTCGACCTTCGGCTATCCGGTTTCCGAACGCGCCACCAAGATGCACCGCGCCCCCGCCGTGCTGGACGCGATGAAGGTGGATTTCGAATATGAAGGCGAGATGGCCGTCGATGTCGCGCTCAACCCCGAACAGATGAAGCATTACCCGTTCTGCCGCCTGTCCGGCCCGGCCAATATCCTCGTGGTGCCCGCGCGGCATTCCGCCAGCATCTCGGTCAAGCTCATGCAGGAAATGGCCGGGGCCACGGTGATCGGGCCGATCTTGACCGGGGTGAAAAAGCCGATCCAGATCTGCTCGACCAGCGCGACGGTGAACGATATCCTCAACATGGCGGCGATGGCGGCCTGCCGGATCGGCTGATCCCGTGCGCGGCTGCAAGATACGGTAACAAAAAGCCGATTTCCGTGATCGTGATTCAGCCCCTCGTGACTTGATCCGGGGCAGGGTGTGTATAAGTGAGGAACGCGGCCCATCCGGGTCGCGCCTCCCTGAAACATCCTTTTCCTTGAACATGAGCCGATGACGCATGAAATTCCGCTGATCACCACCATTTCCGTCGGCCTTGGGCTGGCTTGCCTGTTGGGACTTCTGGCGCATCGGCTCAAATTGCCGCTGATCGCCGGTTATCTGGCGGCGGGCGTGCTGATCGGGCCGTTCACCCCCGGCTATGTCGCCAATCAGGAGATCGCGACCGAGCTGGCGGAAATGGGTGTGATCCTGCTGATGTTCGGCGTCGGTCTGCATTTCTCGTTCAAGGATCTCATGTCGGTCCGAGCGATCGCCATTCCGGGCGCGCTGGCCCAGATCGCCGTCGCCACTGGCACCGGCACGATTCTGGCGCTGGTGCTGGGCTGGGGTTGGGGCGCGGGCATCATCTTCGGCCTTGCCCTGTCGGTCGCCTCGACCGTGGTGCTGCTGCGCGCGCTTCAGGATCGGGGGATCGAGCAGAGCGGCCAGGGCCGCATCGCGATTGGCTGGCTGATCGTCGAGGATCTGGCCATGGTCATCGCGCTGGTGATCATCCCGGCAATCTCGGGTCTTCTGGGCGGCGTCGCCCAGCCGGTCGAGGGCGAAACGGCGGAAATCGCCCAGCTTGGCTTCGGCACGGTCGGCGCCGTCCTCCTGATCACGCTGATCAAGGTCACCGCCTTCGTCGCCGTCATGCTGATCGTCGGCCGCCGGGTCATTCCGCTTGCGCTGGAATTGGTGGCGCGCACCGGCCAGCGTGAGTTGTTCCGTCTTTCCGTCCTGGCCATCGCGCTGGGCGTGGCCTTCGCGGCGGCTTCGATCTTCGGCGTCTCCTTCGCGCTGGGCGCCTTCTTCGCCGGCATGGTCATGGCCGGATCCACCCTGTCGGCCCAGGCCACCAAGGATGTGCTGCCCTTCCGCGATGCCTTTGCCGTGCTGTTCTTCGTCTCGGTCGGGATGCTGTTCAATCCCGACATCCTGATCGAACAGCCCTTCTCGGTTCTGGTGACGATCCTGATCATCATGGGGGTCAAGTCCGCCGCCGCCTATTGGATCGTGCGTCTGTTCGGCCGCGACCGCGCGACCGCGCTGACCATCGCCGCCGCGCTGGCGCAGATCGGCGAATTTTCCTTCATCCTGATCGTGATGGGGGTGAATCTGGATATCGTCCCGCCCGAGGCGCGCGATCTTGTCGTGGCGGGTGCGCTGGTCTCGATCGTGCTCAACCCCTTCGTGTTCAAGATGCTGGACCGCATCCTGCCCGGACCGCCGGTCGATGCCGAACCGGAGCCGGAACCTGCGCCCGATGCCCCGACGCCGGGCGATGGCGCGCCCCTTGGCAAGGACGAGCTTGCCAAGGACGCGCCCGAAGCCGCCGACAAGCCCGGGCAGGCGCCGGTCGCCGCCGCCTGATCCCGTCGCCCCGCGCCGCCGTCAATGCAGGAAGGCGGCGGCGCTGCCCCACAGCTCGCGCACCCGCGCATCGCGGCCACAGGCCTTGCGGTAATAGGCATAGGCGTTCTTCTTCGATTTCGGCCCGGCGCGGGTCAGGATGATGTCGCTCTTGCGCCAATAGTCCTGATGGTATTCCTCGGCCGGCCAGAACTTTCCGGCCTTGCGGATCGGCGTCACGATCTTTCGCCCCAGTTCCTTTCCCGCCGCCGCCACGGCCGCCTCGGCGCTGGCCTTTTGTGCGGCACCAGAGACGAAAATTGCCGTGGCATAGCTTGGCCCCCGGTCGCAGAACTGCCCGCCCGCATCGGTGACATCGACCGAATGCAGGAACAGGGTCAGGATCTGGTCATAGCTGATGACCTTGGGATCAAAGGTGATCTCGACCGCCTCCACGAACCCGTCATGGTCGTCATAGCTCGGGTTCTGCGCCTTGCCGCCGGTATAGCCCGACACCACGCCGCGCACCCCCTTCACGGTTTCGAAATTCGCTTCCATGCACCAGAAGCAGCCGCCGGCCAGCACGGCCTTTTCCGCCTGCGCCGCGCCCGCCGCCAATATCAGCGCCGCCGCCATCATCATCGCCCGCATCCTGCATTCCCCCTGCTTGCCACCCCTTTCCCTTCGCACGGGCGCAGCCTAGCGTTACGTCACGAACAGGAGAGCGCGCGATGACCGACCCCGAACACTCTGGTGTCTCGACCCATCAGGCCGAGGATGATGCCCGCAACGAGGATCTGCTGATCTGGGTGAACGGCACGCTGAAGCCCAAGGCCGAAGCCGTGGTCTCGGTCTATGATTCCGGCTTCATGCTGGGCGATGGCGTCTGGGAAGGCATCCGCCTGTATAACGGTCGCTGGACCTTTCTGGACGAGCATATCGACCGGCTTTTCGAGGCCGCCAAAGCCATCGACCTTGATATCGGCCTGACCCGGGATCAGGTGATTTCCGCCGTCATCGAGACGCAAAGGGCCAATCAGATGGTCACCGATGCCCATGCCCGGCTGATGGTCACGCGCGGGGTCAAGACGCGGCCCTTCCAGCATCCGAAACTGTCGCAGCGCGGGCCGACCATGGTGATCATCATGGAACATTCGCGCCAGAAGCTGCCGCGCCCGATCAACCTGGCCACGGTGCCGCATCTGCGCGGCCTGCCAATGACCCAGGACCCCAAGCTGAACAGCCATTCCAAGCTGAACTGCATCCTCGCCTGCATCGCCGCCGAAAAGGCCGGCGCGGACGAGGCGCTGATGCTGGATGTGCATGGCTTCGTGAACACCACAAATGCCTGCAACTTCTTCATCGTGCGGAAGGGCGAGGTTTGGACCTCGACCGGCGACTATTGCATGAACGGGATCACGCGCCAGAAAGTGCTCGACCTGTGCCGCGCCAACGGCATCGTGGCGCGGGAAAAGAACTTTTCGCTGGTGGAAACCTATTCGGCGGACGAGGCCTTCCTGACCGGCACTTTCGGGGCGCAGACCCCGGTGGGCAAGATCGACGGGCGGGTGATCGGCAGCGGCCGAATGGGGCCGATGACGGAGCGCATCCGAGGGCTTTACAAGGCGCTGGTGGGCGGCTGACCCGGGCGGACGGAGGAAGACGAAAGCAAGACGGAAGAAAGACGCTTGGAAGATGGGGAAATGACGATGCGAATTGCCATGTGGAGCGGCCCGCGCAACCTTTCGACCGCGATGATGTACAGCTTCGCCGCGCGGGGCGATTGCGCCGTCTGGGACGAGCCATTCTATGCCGCCTATCTGTCTGCAACAGGCATTGATCACCCGATGGCGGATGCGGTGATCGCGGCGGGCGAGGTTGATCCGGCGCGCGTCGCGCAGGCCTGTTTGGGGCCGATTCCGCAGGCACAGAGCCTGTTTTACCAGAAACACATGACGCTCCACATGATCCCCGCGTTTGACCGGGGCTTCCTGCGCGGGCTGACCAATGTCTTCCTGATCCGCCATCCGGCCCATGTGGTGGCCAGCTATTCGAAAAAACGCGAGGCACCCACGCTGATGGATATCGGCTTCGTCCAGCAGGCCGAATTGTTCGATCAGGTCGCCCAGCAAACCGGCACCGCGCCCCCGGTGATCGATTCCGCAACCATCCGCGCCAACCCTCGGGAATCGCTGCAAAATCTTTGCACCCGCCTGGCGATTCCCTTCACCGAAAAGATGCTGTCCTGGCCCGCAGGCCCCAAACCCTATGACGGCGCCTGGGCCCCGCATTGGTACAATGCCGTTCATTCCAGCACCGGCTTTGACAAGCCCGAAGGGCCGTTGCCCGCCCTTCCCCCGGACTATCAGCGCTTGGTGGATCAGGCGCTTCCCTATTATGAAAGATTGATTCCCTTTAGCTGATCCATTTTCCCACAAGGACGCCCGCCATGTCCGACCCCGTTCCCCCCGCCCGCGATCCGCTGGAAACCGCGCTCTCCGATGCGCTTCCGCAGTTGAGAAGCCTTAGGCTTCAAGGTCTTGCGGGACTGGCCGCCTTGCTGGCGGCCACGGTCTTTCTGGGCATAATCCTGCTGAACGCCGGCAAGGATGCGCAAAGCTGGGCCATCATCGTGGGCTTTGCGGGTGTCTTCGGGATGATCGCGCTCGCCGGCTGGGTCAAGAAAAGCCATGAGGCGGCGATCATGCCGATCCTTGCCGCGACCCTGAACCTGTCGCATCAGAAATCCGCCAAGCATTTCATCACCCAGATTCCGCAAAACTTCATCCCGCGCGGCGGTAAGCAGACCTGCGACGACCTGATGAGCGGCCAAATCGCCGGCCGCCCCTTCTGCTTTGCCGAAGTGAAGACCGAGACTGGGGGCAAGAATTCGAGCACGCTGTTCGACGGCGTGGTGGTCGAGGTCAAGGCCCGGGAAATGCTGCCGGAATTCCTGATTGCGCCAGTCAAGCAGACCAAGGGCTTCTGGTTCTTCAAGGGCAATGTCGATGTCGAGAATCAGGCGCGCTGGCACAGTGCGACGGGCGGCACGGGTGAGGAATACGGCCTCTGGTCGCCGTCGCAGCAACCGGCAGAGCGCAAAGTGATGGAGGCGCTGATGGACCGGATGCTGAACCTGGGCGGATCGCTGGGATCAGGCTCGTCGCTCTATTCGGTCGCCTGCACCGGCCATTTCATCTATGTCGCGCTGCGCCACAAACGCGAGATGTTCCGCATCGGCGGCGTCTTCTCGACCCATGAGGAGCTGATGGCCGATATCCGCACCGCAACCGGAGAGCTGGATGTCCCCCTGCGGCTGGCGGGCGAGGTGGTGCGGGCAGAGGAAGCGCTGCATGAGGCGGCGGGAAGACCCGCCGCCCAAGAGACTTAGCCCTTCTTCGCCACCCGCGCATTGCGCGTGGCGATCAGGCGCAGGCGCAGGGCGTTCAGCCGGATGAAGCCCGCGGCATCCTTCTGGTCATAGGCGCCGGCGTCTTCTTCGAAGGTCACATGCTTTTCGCTATACAGCGAATGGTCCGACCAACGCGCGACGGTGCGAGCCATGCCCTTGTAAAGCTTGAGCTTCACTGTGCCGGTCACATGTTCCTGGGTCTTGTCGATCAGTGCCTGCAGCGCCTCGCGCTCGGGGCTGAACCAGAAGCCGTTATAGATCAGTTCCGCATAACGCGGCATGATCGAATCCTTCAGATGGCCCGCGCCGGAATCAAGCGTGATCTGCTCGATGCCGCGATGCGCCTCGAGCAGGATCGTGCCGCCGGGGGTTTCATACAGGCCGCGCGATTTCATGCCGACGAAGCGGTTTTCCACGAAATCCAGGATGCCGATGCCATGCTTGCCGCCCAGCTCGTTCAGGCGGGTCAGGATCGTGGCGGGCGACATCGCCTCGCCATTGATCGCGACGGCATCGCCCTTCTCGAAGCTGATCTCGATGAATTCCGGCGTGTTCGGGGCGTCTTCCACCGCGACGATGCGGCTGGCCACGTAATCCGGCGCCTCTTCGGCCGGGTTTTCCAGCACGGTGCCCTCGGAGGACGTGTGCAGCAGGTTCGCATCGACCGAGAAGGGCGCCTCGCCGCGCTTGTTCTTGGCGATCGGAATCTGGTTCTTCTCGGCGAATTCGATCAGCTTGGTGCGGCTGGACAGATCCCATTCCCGCCACGGCGCGATGACGCGGATCGAAGGGTCCAGCGCCGCGACGCCCAGTTCGAAGCGAACCTGGTCATTGCCCTTGCCGGTCGCGCCATGGGCCACCGCGTCGGCGCCCGATTTCTGGGCGATTTCCACAAGGTGCTTGGCGATCAGCGGCCGCGCGATCGAGGTGCCCAGAAGGTAAAGCCCTTCATAGACCGCATTGGCGCGGAACATCGGGAAGACGAAGTCGCGCACGAATTCCTCGCGCACGTCGACGATATGGATGTTCTCTTCCTTGATGCCCAGCAGCACCGCCTTCTGGCGGGCGGGCTCCAGCTCTTCGCCTTGGCCCAGATCGGCGGTGAAGGTCACCACCTCGCAGCCATATTCGGTCTGCAACCATTTCAGGATGATCGAGGTATCAAGGCCGCCCGAATAGGCCAGCACCACTTTCTTCGGCTTCTGCATGGAAGGCTCCGTCCCGGTTTCGCAGGCGATTACCGGGAAAGAGCGCCAAGGGCAAGGATTGCCGCAGTGTGACGGCCCGCGTCTTAGCCGCCCGTGGTTTCCGCAGGCAGCAGCAGCGGCGTCTCGACGACGACGCCATCTTCGGGCAGCGCGTCACCGGGAGTTTCCGCCAGATCGTCGTCGGTCGCCTCTTCCTCGGTCACCGGGTCCGTGCCCGCGGCCTTGGCCTCGACCGTGGCGGCGATTTCTTCCTGATAGGGCTCCAGCTTGTCGCGGGCCATATCAAGCAGCGTCTCCGCATCGCCATCCTTGTTCCAGGCCGCGACAAGCGCGTCTTCGGCGGCAGTCACGCCTTCTCCGGCCGCAGCGGCGGCTTCTTCGGCGGCGGCAAGTTCTTCGGCCGTGGGCGCGGCTTCGGCCAGGGCGGTGCCGTCTTCGGTCAGCCCGCCCGCACCGTCGATCAGCCCGTCGATCTTGGCCAGGTCTTCTTCGGTCACGGTGCCAGCTTCCTTGGCGGCCAGATAGTCGTCAAGCGTGGCATAGCCGCTGTCGGTCAGGCCCAGTTCCAGCGCGGTATGCGCCTCGGCCTTGGCTTCCAGATCGGCGAGGGCGCCGGTGCTTTCGCCGGCCAGTGCATCGGCGGCGGCAAGGCCCGCCAGAAGGCCGACCGGGCCGTTGGTGGTCTGGCCGTTGCGGATATGCGCAAGCACGGCGTTGATATTGGCGTTCATCGCGCCGTTCATCTTGCCCAGTTGCGAGGGCGACAGCGTCTCGGCGGTTGCGGTCTGGACGACAGCTTTCTTCGCGGCATTGCCGCCCTTGTTCCCGCTCTTGCCCTTCTCGGCGCTCTTGCCCTTGTCGCCCTTGTTCCCCTTATCGCCTTTGTCGCCCTTATCCCCCTTGTCGCCTTTGTCCCCCTTGTCGTCCTTGCCGCCAGCAAAGGCGGCGCCCGAGAAAGATGGGTCAAGATTGGGCAGGGCGGGGGCCAGTGCAAAGCAACTGATGCCAAGCAGAAGAGCGATTTTTGCGGCGCGGGTCATGGCGGATTCCCTTCAGGAAAGTGGCTCGCGACAGATGGTAACCAAATCCTGACGCGCATCGGGCGCAACTGTGGCCGAATTGAGAAGGCGATGGCAGATGCCCTTTTTATGGGCGGCAGATTCCTGCAAATCGCGCAGGCGATGACGGCAGGCCCTTGCCGATGCCCCGTGGTGGCGGGGCTTCCAGGGAGACGGGGATGGTTCGCAGGGCGGGTAAGACTCACCCCTTGCCCGGCATTGTCGCCCGCGGCGGGCCGTGGTTAAGAGGGCCATCCCCAGAAGGAGAGCCGCAGATGCAAGACTTCGCCAAAGCCGTTCGCGACACGACCGAAGAGCTGCGCAGTCTTTTTCCGGCAACGCCGTTGCAATGGAATCCGCATCTGTCGGAAAAGTTCCAGGCCGAGATCTGGCTCAAGCGCGAAGACCTGACCCCGGTGCGCAGCTACAAGCTGCGCGGGGCGTTCAACGCGATGCGCAAGGTCCGTGTGCGCGACCCCGGCCAGCAGCATTTCGTCTGTGCCAGCGCTGGCAATCATGCGCAGGGCATGGCCTATGCCTGCCGCCATTTCGGGGTGCGCGGCACGATCTTCATGCCGGTGACCACGCCGCAACAGAAGATCGACAAGACCCGAACGTTTGGCGGCACCTCGGTGACGATCGAGCTGACCGGCGATTACTTCGACCAGACCCTGGCCGCCGCCCAGGCCTTTTGCCGGGCCGAGGGGGCGCATTTCCTGGCCCCGTTCGACGACCCCGATGTGATCGAGGGTCAGGCCAGCGTCGCCGCCGAGATCCTGGACCAGCTTGGCCGCGCACCGGACATGGTGGTTCTTCCGGTCGGCGGGGGCGGGCTGGCATCTGGCGTGACGCGGCTTTTGCGCGAGGAGGCGCCCGAGACGCAGTTCCGCTTTGTCGAGCCGCTGGGCGGGGCCAGCCTGAAGGCGGCGCTGGACCATGGCGGGCCGGTCAAGCTGAACAAGGTCAATTCCTTTGTCGATGGCGCGGCGGTGGCCAGGCTGGGCGATCTGACCTGGCAGCATCTTGACTGGGTCCAGACGTCGCAGGTGCATCTGGCGCCGGAAGACCGCATCTGCATCACCATGCTTGAGATGCTGAATGTCGAAGGCATCGTTCTGGAACCGGCGGGGGCGCTGTCGGTGGACGTGTTGCCGGACCTGGCCGGGGAAATTCGCGGCAAGACGGTTGTCTGCGTGACATCCGGCGGGAATTTCGATTTCGAGCGCCTGCCCGAAGTGAAAGAGCGCGCCCAGCGTCATGCGGGGCTGAAGAAATACTTCATCCTGCGCATGCCGCAGCGACCCGGCGCCTTGCGTGAATTCCTGTCGATGCTGGGGCCGGAAGACGATATCTCGCGCTTTGAATATCTCAAGAAATCGGCGCGGAATTTCGGTTCGGTCCTGATCGGAATCGAGACGAAGAAGGCGGAAAACTTTGCATTGTTCACCGGGCGGATGGATGCGGCGGAATTCGCCTATCGCGACATCACCCATGACGAGGCGCTGGCCGAATTCCTGATCTAGCGCGGCTTCTGCCGGGCGATCAGCGCGTCGATCACCCGGGCGCGGCCAAAGGCCTGGCGGGCCGCGTCCAGAAGCGACAGGCATTCCGCTTCATGCCGGGCAAGGTCAAGGTTCAGCGCGGCGCGGCGGCGGCTGGCCCAAGTCTCATAGGCATAGGCGATGCGCGCTTCGGCGGCGTTCTGCGGGGCGGATTTCGCCCGCGTCGCGTCCAGGGCGTCGATCTGGGCCCGCACCGCCTCGCGCGCCGCGACCGCGCGGCGCAGGCTGGCCGTTCCGGCCTCTTCGACCAGTCGGGCGATCTGCGCCAGGCGGATCAGGCGCGGGTCCTTCATCGCAGCACGCTGCGCCGGGCGCGTTTGCGCAGCTCGTCGGCGAAACGGATGGCGGCGGCGACGGCGGCGTAATGTTCGGGCCGGACCTCGTCGCCGATCTCAAGGCTGGCGTGAAGGGCGCGGGCTGTGGCCGGGTCGCTGCGCACCGGCACGCCCGATTCCTGCGCCAGCGCCCTTATGCGCAGCGCGATCTCATCCACCCCCTTGGCCACGCAGACCGGCGCGCGGCCCCGGGCGCGGTGCCATTTCAGCGCCACGGCATAATGGGTCGGGTTGACCAGAACGACATCGGCCTTCGGCACCTCGACCAGCATCTTGCGGGTGGCGATCTCCTGCGCGCGCCGCCGCCGGTCGGCCTTCATATGCGGGTCGCCCTCGCTGTCCTTCATCTCGTCCAGCAGTTCCTTTCGCGTCATGCGAAGGCGGCGCAAGAATTCGGCCCTTTGCCACAGGTAGTCGGCCAGGCCAAACCCCGCCAGCAGCACCAGGAACAGCAGCATCAGGCCCAGAACCTGCTTGACCATCAGCAGGACGACCTGACCGGGCGCCAGCCCCGCCGCCAGAAGCAGCGCCCCGGCGCTGCCCTTCAGATACCAGGCCAGCGCCGCGCCAAAGGCCAGCATCTTGGTGCCGCGCTTGGCGAAATCGACCAGCCCGCCGCGCCCGAACTTCTGCTGCGCATTGGCCAGGATCGAGACGCGGCTGCCCTTCATCGCCAGTTTCGCGGGCGCCAGGACAAGGCCCCTCGACGCCACCAGCCAGGCTAGAACCAGCAGGCCCGGCCCCGCCAGAACCAGCAGCGGCGGCCCGGCCATGCGCAGCGCCGCCCCGGCGATTTCCGGCCCCGCGCCGCTGCCCGGCCCGCTCAGCCGCCCCGCCCCCTGCAACAGCGCCATGGCTGCGCCGCCCGCCAGATGGATCGCCCAGCCGCCCAGGAGAGCCGTGGCCAGAAGCAGCCCGGCCAGGCCCAAAGCGGCCTGGATATCCTCGGATCGGATCACATCGCCCTCGGCCCGCGCCTGATCCAGCCGCCGCTGGGTCGGCTCGAATTCCTTTTCGCCCTCGTCCTCGGGCCCGGCCATCACGGCACGCCGAAGGGCGCGGCCAGCGCCTGCTGCATCGCGCCGCGCCAGACCTCAAGCATCACGGGCGCGGCCAGCGCCAGCAGGGCCAGCCCCCCCAGCGTCAGGGCCGGCGCGCCGATGAAGCTGACCATCATCGCGGGCATGGCGCGGTTGATCGCGCCCAGCGCCAGATTGTACAGCAGTGAGGCCAGCACGAAGGGCGCGGCCAGCGAGAAGGCCAGGCCAAAGACCCAGACCGCCCGCTTCAGCCCCCATTCGACCAGCACCGAAGGGTCGGGCGGCTGGCCGGTCGGCACCACCTGATAGGACAGGGCCAAAAGCTCGACCGCGCGCGAAAGCCCGCCCATGGTCAGGAACAGCACCAGCGCCCCAAGCGTCAGCACATTGGCGACGATGGGCTGCGGTTCCGGCCCGACCGCGCCGAACATCTGCGTCAGCGATACCGACTGCGCCGCCAAGGTGCCCGCCGTCTGAAGCCCCAGGATCAACAGGCGCAGTCCCATGCCCAGGGCCAGGCCCGCAATCACCTCGGCTGCGACGGCGGCCATGGTGAAGGTGGCTTCGGGCGCCGATGGCAGGACGATCAGGGTGATCGCCAGCGCGGCGGCCAGCTTCACCCGCCGCGGCACCGACTGTTCGCCCAGCGCGGGCAACAGCGACACTGCCGCGCCGACACGCAGAAAGACCAGCCCCGCCTGCCAGATCGCCGCCTGCGCCAGACCGAAAACCTGCGCCAGTTGCGCCACCAGATCATTCATGCCGCCACCTGACCCAGCAGGGCGGGACGCACCTCCATGCCAAGCTCCTCATAGGACAGGACCGGGGTCTGCAATCCCTTGGCCTGCACCACAGTGCGCAGGAACCGCCGCCGCGTGGCCGAGGTGATCAGCGCCGCCAGCGCGCCCTGTTCGGCCGCATGGTTCAGCCGGTCGGCAATGCCATTGGCCAGTTTCGCGAACATCTCGGGCGGCAGGGCGACGTCGCGATTGGGGCCGGGCCCGTCGATCTGGTGGCTCTGGAAATTGCGCTCCCAATCCGGGGCAAGCTGGATCAGCGGGATGGTGCCGTCGGGGCGCTTGAATTCGGCGACGATCTGGAACCCCAGCCGCTGGCGGACATGTTCACAGACAGCCTCGGGTGCGCCCAAACCGCGCGCCTCGGCCGCGGCCTCAAGGATCAGGGGCAGGTTGCGGATCGAGACCCGTTCTTCCAGCAAAAGCCGCAGCACCGAATGCAACAGGTCAAGCGGCACCTTGTCGGGCACCAGATCGTCCAGCAGCTTGCGGTTGGCCTCGGCCCGGGCGGGGTCCGAGACATTGACGAATTCATCCAGCAGCCGCCGCAGCCCGCGCAGCGACAGAAGCCGGGCGAGATTGCCTTTCAGCACCTCAAGCAGATGGGTTGCCAGAACCTCGGCGGCGGACACCACGGTCAGGCCCGCAAGCACGGCATCTTCCTGCAGATCGGGCCGGATCCAGCGCGCCGGCGCGCCATAGACCGGCTCTTTCACATCCGCGCCCTCGGGCGCGGGGATACCGTCGCTCATCAAGACCAGGGCGCGGTCGGGCAGCAGGCGGTTTGCCACCCGCTCGACCCCCTGGATACGGATGCGATAGGCCCCGGGGGGCAGGGCGGCCTCATCCGTGAGGCGGATCTCGGGCAGGATTAGCCCGAAACTGGCGGCGATGTGGTTGCGCATATTGGCGATGCGGCCATCCAGGCCCGTCGCCGGGTCCAGCGCCATGCCGACCAGGTTCGGGGCGAATTCGATGTGGATCTCGTCGAAATCCAGAACATCGCCGATGGGCCGCTTTGCCGGGGCGGGCGGACCCGCCTCTGCCGCAGTTGCGGCCGGGGTGCGCCGCAGGCCGAACCAGGCCGCCGCGGCCAGCGCCGCCGCCGCGGCAAGGAAGGGCAGGAAAGGCATTCCCGGCACCACCGCGAAAAGCGCCATCAGCCCGGCCACCGTGGCCAGCGCCGCCGGATAACGGCCAAGCTGTTCAAAGAAGGACACATCCGCCGCGCCCTTTAAGCCGCCCCTTGCCAGCAGCAGCGCGGCGGCGACCGAGATGATGACGGCGGGGATCTGGCTGACCAGCCCGTCGCCCACGGTCAGGATAGAATAGGTCTCAAAAGCATGGGCGGCGGGCATGCCATGCACCACGATGCCCATGATCAGCCCGACGATCAGGTTCAGCGCGGTGATCAGCAACCCGGCCACCGCATCGCCCTTGACGAATTTCGAAGCGCCGTCCAGCGAGCCGAAGAAGGTGGTTTCCGCCAGTTCCGTCTCGCGCCGCCTCTTGGCCTCGTCATGGGTGATCGCGCCGGCCGACATGTCGGCATCGATGGCAAGCTGCTTGCCCGGCATTCCGTCCAGCGCGAAGCGGGCGCCCACCTCGGCCATGCGGCCCGCGCCCTTGGTGATGACGATGAAATTGACGATCAGCAGGACGACAAAGATCACCAGCCCCAGGATCAGGTTGCCGCCCATGATGAATTCGGCAAAGCCCTGGATGACATGACCCGCCGCATCGGTGCCGGTATGGCCCTGGCCGATGATCAGCTTGGTCGAGGACACGTTCAGCGCCAGGCGCAGCATCAGGCTGGACAGAAGGATGGTCGGAAAGGCCGAGAAATCCAGCGGCCTTTCGATGAACAGCGTGACCGTCAGCATCAGGATCGCCAGCGCGAAGGAAAGCGCCAGACCGACATCCAGCAGGGCCGCCGGGACGGGCAAGATCATCATCCCGATCACGGCCATCAGCGCCAGCGCCAGCAGCACTGACGGCTGGATCACGCCCTGCACTTTTAGTTTCGGCATGGTCTAGCCCCCGAAAGGCGGTCGGGCGGCCTGGTCCAGCGGCACGAGCGAGCCCATCCCCCCCGCCGCGCCCGTCGCCCCGGCCTGCAACAGCGGAAAGCCGTTGGTGCGGGCATCTTCGGCCCCAGGGGCGGGGGCATCGGCCAAAGCAAGCCGGGTGCCATCGCCCAGGGCGGCATAGATCCTGTCGAACCGGGCGGAATAGCGGCTGGCATGGTCTGGCGTGGCCGAATGATAGGCCCCGGCCGCGACCGACCAGTCGCCGCTGTCCTGATACAGCCGGGCCAGAAACTGGGCGGCGTAAAGCGCGTTCAGATCGGGATCAATCATCTCGTCCAGCGAGGCGAAGGCCTGGCCATGCCAGCGCCAGTTCAACTGGAAACAGCCCACATCGACATTGGTCACCCCCTGGTTGAGCACGGCGGACAGATGGTCCAGCGCCTCTTCCCGGCTGGCGAAAAAGGCGCTGTCGCCGCCCTGGTTCAGCGCCCAGGGCCAGGGTGCGAAAGTGCCGTCTTCGGCGCGATGGCCAGTTTCGGTCAGGGCGATCGCCATCAGGACGCGCAGGGGAACGCCGGTGCGATCCGCCGCCGCCGCCGCGCCCTGCGCGCAGAGGGCGGGCGGGCCCGCATCGCCGCGTGCCACCGCCCTGCCGCCGGGCAGGGCCAGCAGCGGCAGAAGGACCAGAAAGAGGCAGCGAGGGTTCATTCTGAACAGGCCGGGGTCCGGCGGGCGTTATGCCCGACCCGGCCAGTCTAACGGCGGCAAGGTTGCCAAGTGGTTACGGGCTGGCGGGGGTGCCGACGCCGGCCAGAAGCGCATCCACCGCCGCCCGCGCCGCCTCGCTGTCGGCGACAAGGGCATTGCCGCGCGCCAGGGGGGTGGTGGCATCGGCCCGGGCCGTATCCGGGGCCTGTCCGGGCGCAAGCGTGCCATCGCCCGCCGGGCCGGCCGCCGCCGCCGTCGCGGCATCGGTCAGCGCGGCGGCGGATTTCCACGGATCGGCACCGGCCTGCGCCAGTTTCGGCCAATCCTGCGTCCAGGTCAGGGCGCGGTCGCGCCCCGCCGTATCGCCCGCCTTGTCCAGCGCCTCGGCCGCGGCGGCGGCATCGCCCAGTTGCAGCACGGCGGCGGCGCGGGTTTTCTGCGCCTCGGGATCGTCAAGACCCGCGACCAGCGCGCCCGCCGCCCGCGCATCGCCCAGCGCCATTGCCGCCTGCGCTGCCAGAAGTCGGGTCGGCCCATCCTCTTCCGGCCCGACCACCCCCAGCCAGGCCAAAGCCTGCTTGGGAAAGCCCAGGCCTTGCAGGCGCTGGGCCACGGCAAATCCGGTGTCGCGCGACACGACCGGCACGCCCTTGGCCGCCGCCGATACGGATTGGGCCAGGAAAAGATTGTCATCCGCGCCGGTCGCCGCCAGGGCCCAGAGATCGGCGGCGCTTTCGGGCGAGGCGGGCAGTTCGGCGAAAGCCCCGGCGAAATCGCCCTGCAAGGCCGAGACAAGCAGGATGGCGCGGTGCAGGGGCGTCTCAAGCGTGGTGCCCTGCGCATCGCCCAGAAAGGCGCGCAGTGTGGCGGGCAGGCTGTCGGGCAGCGCCGCGCCGCTTTTCAGTGCCGCCTCGACCAGGGTCACCAGCGCTTCGGAGCTTTGCGGTCCAGCCTCTTTCGCGACATCCTGCGCGATCTTGCCCGCTTCCTGGCCATCGCCGGTCGCCAGATCGAAACGCGCATCCATCAGCGCCACCTCTGCCCCGGCATCGCCCGGGGCCCGCAGGATGGCGTCTCTGATCTGGCGGGCCGTCTCGTCCTGCCCCGCGCCCAGGAACAGATCGACCAGCGGCGGGCCGAAATAGCGGCGCAGATGCAGGGGCAGGGCCGAGAAGCCGCGTGCCACCGCCGCTTCATTCAGCGCCTTGATCTGCGACGGTTCGGCCCCGCCTGCGGCGGTCAGCACCAGGGCCGACCACAGCGCCGCCGCCGTATCGCAACCGGCCATCGGGCCGAACACCGCCTCGCCGCCCGGTTCCTGATCGGTGACATGGCTCATCGCCCGAAGGGTGGTGTCTTCGCTCTCGTCGCCCGGGCCAAGCATGTCAAGGAACTGCCGGGCTTCGGCGCCAAAGCCCAGCGCGATGTAAAGCCGCGCCGCGCGGTGGATCGCATCGGCATCCGGCGCGTCGAATTCGCCCAGCAGCCCGGCGCGGCCGGGACCAAGCTGTTCGGCGACCGGCCCCGGAAGCATCCAGCCACCCACCGCCAGATCCGCATCCGCAAGGCAGGGCCCGCCATCCGCGCTGAGATTGGGCGCTGGATCGCGCACGGTCTTGCTGGACAGGCCGGGCAATTCGCCATCGGCGATGCGCATCCCGACGCCATCGCTTGTGCCCGTCCGGGCCGGATCGGGCATGGCCGGATGTTCGGCCATCTCGACCACGCCCGCTGCCGCCCCCCGGCTGATCTGCGCCAGCAGGGCAGCGCGCAGCGGGTCAAGCCGCGGGTCCTCGACCGCGAAGGGCAGCGGCAGCGGGTCTGCGTGCTCGGCGGTGTCGCGTGAGATGGCAAGCCAGTCATAGGCCGGGGTCGGATCTGTCGCCGGGGCGGGGGCGGATGGAACGGTCGGATCGACCATCGGATCGGTGTCGCCGGCGATGGCGGGCGCCGGGACGGGCGGCGGCGGTTCTGGCGGGGAAAGCGGCTCTTCAAAGGCGGAACCGGCCGGGGGCTGGCCGGGCTTGATGTCGATCACAACGATGCCCGGGCGAAACTCGAACGCCGCCGCATAGCAGGGGCACGAAAGTGAAAAGCGCAACTGACCGCTTTCCGGGTCGCGCCACAGCGCCGAAACCTTGTCGCGCGGGATGCGGGCAAAGGCCTGGGTCAGATCAAAGCCGGTGACGGCATCGCCGAGTTGCAGGGCATAGCCATCGTCGGTGCGGCCCAGCCGCCAGCCGCCGGTCTGCGCCGTCTCGACCACGATTCGGGTGAAGTCCGGATGTTCGCCGCCGCGCACCAGCGCGACCTCGGCCAGGGCGGGCACGCCCGCCAACGGTGCCAGGACAAGAGAGACAAGGCGGGCGATACGCCGGATCATGCCGCATCCTGTTTCAGCGCCCGCAGCGCCTCTTCCAGATCGCTGAAGCCGGGGCGCACCGCGTGGGGGGTGTTCTGGCGGCCGACCTCGATGCAGATATTGGCCGGATGCCGATGCAGGTTTGCCACCAGAACCTCGCGGATAAGCTGATAAAAATGCGAGTCATCCTCGACCACCTGCTTCACCCGCGCGGCGAAAGGGCCCATCAGGCCATAGGCAAGGAACACGCCCAGAAACGTGCCCACCAGGGCCGAGCCGATCATGGCGCCCAGCACTTCGGGCGGCTGGTCGATCGAGCCCATGGTCTTGATCACGCCCAGCACGGCCGCCACGATGCCCAGGGCGGGCAGGCCGTCGGCCATGGTCTGCAGGGCATGACTGGAATGCATCGCATGGTGAAGCTGCTGCTCCATCCGCTTGTCCAGCACCTCTTCGACCTGATGGGGATCATCATAATTCATCGAGGCGGCGCGCAGCGTGTCGCAGATCAGTTCGACCGCGTCATGATCGTGCTGGATCTTCGGGTATTTGCCGAAGATCGTCGAATTGTCGGGGTTTTCGACATGCTCCTCCAGACCGACCGGATTGGCGCGGGCCAGCCGCACCAGCTCGAACAGCAGGCAGAGAAGGTCGCGGTAATCCGAGGGTTTCCACTTGTTGCCCTTGAACACCTTGCCCACGTCCTTGAGCGTGTGCTTGACCGCGGCAAGATCGTTCGAGATCAGAAAGGCGCCCACGGCCGCGCCGCCGATCATGATCATCTCGAAAGGCAGCGCTTCGATGATCGGGGCAAGGTTGCCGCCATGGATGACGTAACCGCCAAAGACCATCGCCAGGATGACGCCAATGCCAATGAAGCCGAACATCCGCTTTCCCTCGTTGCGCCGGGCCTGCACCCGCCTCCGGCGATCCTGACGCAGCCGGGTTAAGAAGCTGCCAATTCACTCTTTCGGGGCAAGCGCATTGCGGCCGGCCAATATGGCGCTGATTTCATAGGCTTTTTCGGGGGTAAGTCCCGCCATGATGGCGGCGGCAGCGTCGGGGCGCATCCGGCCCAGAAAGCCCGCCGCGAAGTTCGATTCCATCGCCTCGAAAACCTTGGCGGCATCCTTGGGCTTCATTGTCTCATAGACGGTTGTCAACTGGGCAAGGTCGGTTTCGGCCGCGCCATTGGCGATGGCCAGCGTCGCCTTCAGGTCGTCCTCGGCCTGTTTCAACGCCTCGAGCCGGCCCTTGATCGCCTCTTCTGCCAGGGCCAGCGCGGCAGTCTTGTCATTCACCGCCGCCTCCTGCGCCGCCAGCCGCGCCTCGCGCTCTGACAGGGCGGCGGCCAGTTCGGCGGGCGGCAGCGGGCAGGTCGCGGGGTCGGCGGCGGGCGGCGGCGTGCCGCTCAACGCCCCTTCGGCGGCGCGGGCCAGCGAGACGCCCAACCCGTCGCCCAGCCGCAAGGCGCCCGAGGTGGCGAACATCAGCGCGATGAGGATCAGGGCGCCACGGCCCGCCCGGCGTTTCATTCCGCAGCCTCAACCGGTTCGCGCGGAGAGCGGCGGCGGACAAAGCGCAGGCGGCGATGCTCCTCCTCCTCTTCGGGCGGTTCGGTCTCGGCGCGGCGGGGCGGGGGGTCGGGAAGGTCATGCAGCGCGGCGACCATCAGTTCCAGCCGCTTGGCCAGCACATCGGCCCTTGCGGTCAGATCCTCCAGCCGCCGTTCCGAGGCGCCCGCCACGCCCTGCGCCTTTTCCAGCGCCCTGGTCATGTCGTCGACCTGGGCCGACAGAACGGCGATCGCCCCGCCCATGCCGCTTTCCAGCGTGGTGAAGCGGCGCAGCCGGGCGGCCAGCACATAGCAATAGATCGCGGCCCCAACCGTCGCGGCCAGCAGAAGCGAATCGGCGATCAGCTCCATCCGCGCCCCCTAATTCACGATGAACTCGGTCACCAGAAGGTCGCGCACGCGGCCCTCTCCGGTGACGATCTGCACCCGGCGCAGCATCTGTGCCCGAAGCCGCACCATGGCGGCGGGATCCTCAAGATCTTCGACCGCGACCGCCCGCAGATAGCTGTTCAAGACATCCAGGATGCGCGGCATCAGCGTGGCCACCTCATCGGCATAGGCCTTGGTCACCTCAAGCTGGGAAGTCAGTTTCAGGAATTTCGCGCTGGATTTCGGCCCCAGCGACACCATCACCGGCTCAACCGGGACGAAGGCGATGTCGGGCAGCGGATCGGGGGTCTTTTCGGCGTGCTCGGCCTCATCACCGCCGCCCAGGATCATGCCCGACCATGTCGCATAAAAACTCGCCCCGCCCAGCAGCAGCATCAGCGCAAGGCCGATCAGCAGCGGCAGTTTCGACCTCTTCTTCTTGGGTGCCTCTTCGGGCACGACAGCGGCATCCGTCACATCGCCCTCCGTTCCGGCGCTGGGGTGAAAATAGAACGGATGTCACTAACCGATTGTTAAGCGAGACCCTTCAATCCTGCGAGCCAGCGGGAAGGAGTTCCGCCGGAGACGCTGCCTGTGCAGAATCTGATGTCGATATGGGCCGGGCTGGGCATGGGCCGCCGCCTTTTCGTGCTGGGTGCCACGCTTGCGGTCTTTCTGGCCGTGCTGGCGCTGGCGCGCATGGCGGGCGGGCCGCAGATGGTGCTGCTTTACGCCGGGCTCGATGGCCGCGCCGCGGGCGAGGTGGTGGCCGCCTTGGACACGCGCGGGGTCGATTATTCGGTGCGCGGCGATTCGATCTATGTCGATGTGAACCAGCGCGACGCGCTGCGCATGGCGCTGGCCGGCGAGGGGCTGCCCAGCGCGGGCGGCGCGGGCTATGAACTGCTTGATACCCTCTCGGGTTTCGGCACCACGAGCCAGATGTTCGACGCCGCCTATTGGCGCGCGAAAGAGGGTGAACTGGCCCGGACCATCCTGGCCATGCCTGGGGTGCGGGCGGCGCGGGTCCATATCTCGCAAGGTCCCGAAGACCCGTTCCGCCGCGGCGAGACGCCGACCGCTTCGGTCACCGTCACCACGGCCAATGGCACTTTGGCGGAAGATCAGGCCCGCGCGCTGAAACACCTGGTCGCCTCGGCCGTGTCGGGGATGAAGCCGCAGGATGTGCAGGTCATCGACACGGTGGGCGGGCTGATCGCCGCCGAGGAAGAGGCCGGTCCCATGGCCATGGGCGGCGAGGCGGCCCAGCGCGCCGAAGAGATCCGCCACCGGGTCGAACGGCTTCTGGCCGCGCGGGTCGGCGCCAACAAGGCGGTGGTCGAGGTCTCGGTCGATCTGGTGACCGAGACCGAACAGATCACCGAGCGCAAGCTTGATCCGCAGGGGCGGGTGGCGATTTCCTCCGAGACCGAGGAGTCGAGCAAACAGGCGACCCAGCCTTCGCCCGATGTGACCGTGGCTTCGAACCTGCCGCAGGGGAATACCGGGGCGGGGGCGGGCGGCCAGTCGCAGGCGAATGATACGCGCGAGCGGGTGAATTTCGACGTGTCGGAAACCCAGCGTGCGCTGACCCGCGCACCGGGCGGGGTGAAACGCCTGACCGTTGCGGTTCTGGTCGATGGCACGGTGACCATCGCGACCGATGGGAGCCAGAGCTGGGCGCCGCGCAGCGCGGCCGAGCTGACCGACCTGCATGATCTGGTCGCCGCCGCAGTGGGCTTTGATGAAAGCCGCGGCGATGTGCTGACGCTGAAATCGCTGGAATTCTCGCCCCTGCCGGTCGAAGGAACCGAGGCGGCCTCAAGCCTGATCCCGGCGATCGGCCCGATCGACGTGATGGCGGTGATCCAGATCGCTGCGCTGGCCCTGGTGGCGCTGATCCTGGGTCTTTTCGTGCTGCGCCCGATCTTCGCGTCGGCCCGGGCCGGGGGCGCTGCCGCGCTGCCGCCCGCGGGCGCGCCGCTTGCCCTGCCCGGCGCGGTCGCGGCGGGTGCTGCGGGCGAGGCGCTGACCGGAGAGATCGACACCGGCTTTGCCCTGCCCGACCTGCCGATGGTCGATTTCATGGCCGCTGATGCTGACGGCGGCGGAGAGCAGGAAGATCCCGCCACCCGCCTGCGCCGCCTGATCGAGGAGCGCCAGGCCGAGACGATCGAGATCCTGCGCGGCTGGCTGGAGCCCGAAGAGGAGCGCGCCTGATGCCGATGCCCAAGCTCGAGGTCTTTGAACCCGATGGCCGACGCAAGCAGAACTCGATCCTGGTCACGACCGAGATCGGCGCCATCGAAGAGGCCAAGCTTGCCGCCTATGAACAGGGCTACAAGGCCGGCTGGGACGACGCGGCCTCGGCGCAATCCGACGATCAGACCCGCATCGGCGCCGATCTGGCCCATAGTCTTCAGGCCTTGTCCTTCACCTATCAGGAAGCACGGGCCCATATCCTCAAGGCGCTGGAGCCGCTTCTGACCGAGATGGTGAACCGTCTTCTGCCCGACATGGCGCGCGAGACGCTGGCGCCGCTGGTGCTGGAGCAGGTCATGCCCATGGCCGAGGATCTGGCCGACCATCCGGTGACGCTTGTCCTGAACCCGGCGGTGCGCGGCCCGGTCGAGGGGTTGGTCGCCCAGGCGACCGGCCTGCCGCTGACCCTGGAGGAGGAACCCAGCCTGCCCGAAGGCCAGGTCTATCTGCGCATGGGCGGGGCCGAGGCCAAGGTCGACCTGACCCGCGTCACGCAAGAGGTTTCCGCCGCCGTGCGCGATTTCTTCAGTCTGGCCCAGGAGGGGCCGCCCCATGGATGACCTGACCGAGAAAAGCCCCTTCGCCCAGGTTCCGATCGAGATCACCATCTCGGTCGGCCGCGCCCGGCCTTTGGTGAAAGACCTGCTGCGCCTGTCGCGCGACGCGATCCTGCCATTGGACCGGCGGGTGGACGACCCGGTTGAGCTGTATGTCGGCGACCGGCTGATTGCGCGGGGCGAACTGACCGAGATCGAGGGCGACACGCCGGGCCAGCTTGGCGTGCGGCTGACCGAGGTCGCCAATCTCAAGGGCGGGCTTTAGGGGGCGGTCTTGCGCAGGACCCTGATCCTCGCCGCATTCCTGGCCGTGATCCTGGCCCATCCCGCCGCTGCGCAGGAGGTGACGCTGGATCTGGGCCAAGGCGACAGCCTGGCCGCGCGCTCGGTGCAGCTTCTGGCGCTGATCACCGTCCTGTCGGTGGTGCCGGGGCTGGCGGTCATGGTGACCTGCTTTCCCTTCATCGTCACTGTCCTGTCGATCCTGCGTCAGGGCATCGGTCTGCAACAGGCGCCGCCCAATATGCTGATCATCAGCCTTGCCCTGTTCCTGACCTGGTATGTCATGGACCCGGTCTTCACCGAAGCCTGGGTCAAGGGCATTCAGCCCTTTACCGAAAACCGGCTGACCATCACCCAGGCCTTCCTTGAGGCGGCACAGCCCTTTCGCCAATTCATGGCGGCGCGGATCGACCCGGACACGTTCGCCAATCTCGACGCGCTGCGCCCGCGCGCACCATCGGCCATGGTCGACGCGCCCTTGTCGCTGCTGGTGCCGTCTTTCCTTCTGTCGGAAATCCAGCGCGCCTTCGAGATCGGCTTTCTCGTGTTCCTGCCCTTCCTGATCATCGACCTCGTGGTCTCGGCCATCCTGATGTCGATGGGCATGATGATGGTGCCGCCCGCCGTGGTCTCGCTGCCCTTCAAGCTGGCCTTCTTCGTCGTGGCCGACGGGTGGAGCCTGCTGGCCTCGGCCCTGGTGCGCAGCTATACGCAATAGGCCCTAGCGCAGCCTTTTGCCCTCGGCGTCGAAGCGGAAGATCCGCGCCGGATCAGGGGTCAGCCGCAGCGCCTGGCCAAAGGCGAAATCGCGCTCGCCGAACAGGCGCAGCGTCACCAGGCCATGCGGTTCGCTGCGCAGATAGACCAACGTCTCGCCGCCCAGCTTTTCCACATGGCTGACCTCGCCCGCGATCGGCCCCTCGGGCGTGACGGTCAGGTGCTCGGGCCTGATGCCAAGGGTCTCGGCGCCGTCGCCCAGGGCCGCACCTTTCAGGAAATTCATCTGCGGGCTGCCGATGAAGCCAGCGACAAAGACGTTGGCCGGATCGTTGTACAGATCCATCGGCCGCCCGACCTGTTCCACCTGTCCGGCCCGCAGCACGACGATCTTGTCGGCCAGCGTCATCGCCTCGACCTGGTCATGCGTCACATAGATCATCGTCGCGCCCAGATCGCGATGCAGCTTTGCAATCTCGATCCGCGTCGCCACCCGCAGCGCGGCGTCCAGATTGGACAAGGGCTCGTCGAACAGGAACAGCTTCGGGGTCCGCACGATGGCCCGGCCGATCGCCACCCGTTGCCTTTGCCCGCCCGACAATTCCGCCGGCCGCCGGTCCATCAGCTTTGCCAGCGCCAGCATCCCCGCCGCGCGGTCGGTCGCGGCGCGGATCTCGGCCTTGGCGACCCCGGCCTGTTTCAGCGCCAGGCCCATGTTGTCGCGCACGGTCAGATGCGGGTAGAGCGCATAGCTCTGGAACACCATCGCCAGTTCGCGCTTTGCGGGCGCCACCTCGTTGACCCGCGCACCATCCAGCAGGATGTCGCCGTCCGAGGCATCCTCAAGCCCGGCGATGATGCGCAGAAGCGTCGATTTTCCGCAGCCCGAAGGCCCGACAAAGACGCAGAATTCGCCGTCTTCGACCCGCAGGTCGACGCCCTTGATCACCTCGGTCACGCCAAAGCGCTTGGTGATGCCTTTCAGTTCCAGTGCGCCCATCTGTCCCTCACAGTCTGACCGGATGGCCCGAACGGACCGATTCGTCCGCCGCAAGGCAGACCGCAAGCGACCGCACGGCATCTTCCATATGCCGCGTGAGGTCGATGTCTTCATTGATCGCGCGGGCCATATAGGCCTGCTCGCGCTCGCACAGCTCCTGATGGCCCGGCTCGTCGGTCATGTTCAGATCCTCATCCGGCTGACCGACCCGGTGAACCCGCAGCAGCGAGGTCTTGGTATGGGTGTCGTGATCGTCCGACCGCGCGTTTTCCGGCATCCGGATCGAGACGGCCCCCTTCGGCGACACCACATCCTTCACGAAAAACGCCGTGTCCGACATCATCGGCCCCCAGCCCGCCTCATACCAGCCGACCGAGCCATCGGCGAAAACCACCTGGAAATGGCCGTAATTGTACATGTCCGGCGGGATCTCGTCCGACAGCCGCAACCCCATGCCGCGCACCTCGACCGGGGCGGCATCGGTGATCTGGCACATCACGTCGACATAATGCACGCCGCAATCGACGATGGGCGATGTCGTCTGCATCAACTGCTTGTGCGTCTCCCAGGTCGGGCCGGAAGATTGCTGGTTCAGGTTCAGGCGAAAGACATAGGGCCCGCCCAAGGCGCGCGCCTCGGCAATCAGGCGCATCCAGCTGGGATGGTGGCGCAGGATATAGCCGACCACCAGCTTGCGGCCATTGGCCTTGGCGCAATCGACCACCCGCCGCGCCTCGGCCACGCTCATCGCCAGCGGCTTTTCGACAAAGACATGCGCCCCCGCCTCAAGCGCCGCCACGGCATAATCGGCATGAGAATCCGTATAGGTCGCGACGCAGACCAGGTCGGGTTTCAGCCGGTTCAGAGCCTCGTGATAGTCCGGCGTGATGGCATAGCCCGCAAGCGCCGGGTCCAGCCGCGGTGTCGAACGGTTCACCAGGCCCAGCAAGTCAAAGCTGGGGTCGCGGTGATAGGCCAGTGCATGGCTGCGGCCCATATTGCCAAGCCCGGCAACAAGGGTACGTATCATTTTACGGCTCCTGCGGTGATGCCGCGGATCAATTGCCGCGAGAAGATCAGATACAGAACCAGCACCGGAAGGATCGCCAGCGACAGCGCCGCCAGAACCGCATTCCAGTTGGTCACGAATTGCCCGATGAAGACCTGCGCCCCCAGCGTGACAGTCTTGGTATGTTCGGCCGGGGCCAGGATCAGCGGGAACCACAGGTCGTTCCAGATCGGGATCATGGTGAAGACGGCCACGGTCGCCATGGCCGGGCGCACCAGCGGCAGCACCAGCCGGAAGAAGATGGCATATTCGGAAAGCCCGTCGATCCGCCCGGCATTCTTAAGGTCATCCGAGACGCCCTTCATGAATTCGGACAGGATGAAGATCGACAGCGGCAGGCCCTGGGCGGTGTAGACCAGGATCAGCGCGGTCAGCGTGTTCACCAGCCCGCCCGTCACCATGATCTGCAGGATGGCCACCGTGCCCAGCCGGATCGGGATCATGATGCCCAGCGCCAGGTAAAGCCCCATCAGGCTGTTGCCGCGAAAGCGGTATTCCGACAGGGCAAAGGCCGCCATGGCGCCGAACAGCAGAACGCAGAACAGGCTGGCGCAGGTCACCACCATCGAGTTCTGGAAATACAGCAGGAAATCGCCCTGCTTCATCACCGTCTGATAGCCGATCAGATCGAAACTTTCCGGCCCCGGCAGCGCCAGCGGATCGGCGAAAATCGCCTTGCGGCTTTTGAAGCTGTTGATGACGATCACGAAGACCGGGAACAGCGCGATCAGTGTATAGGCGATCAGCACGGCATGGGCGGCGATGCTGCGGCCAAGATGGGAACGGGCGCGGGCCATCAGAACTGATACCTCCGAAGCCGGGTCTGGATGCCGAACAGATACAGGCACACGCCGACCAGAATGATGCCGAACATGGCCCCCGCAATGGCCGAGCCCATATAGGGATCGCCGATCTGCAACTGGAAGCCAAAGAAGGTGCGGTACAGGAACGTCCCCAGGATATCGGTCGAGAAATCCGGTCCCGCCAGCGCGCCCTGGGCGACGTAGATCAGGTCGAAGGCGTTGAAATTGCCGACAAAGGTCAGGATCGAGATGATGCCGATGGCGGGCAGGATCAGCGGCAGCTTGATCTTCCAGAATTGCGACCAGCCGGTGACCCCGTCCATCTCGGCCGCTTCCAGCACCTCATCGGGAATGCTCAGCAGGGCGGCATAGATCAGCATCATCGGAATGCCGACGAACTGCCAGACCGACACCAGCGCCAGCGCGGTCAGGGCATATTCCTCTTTGCCCAGCCAGGGCGCGAACAGGAACTTCAGCCCCACCGCATCCAGCATTCCCGGTGCGATGCCCCAGATCGGCGACAGGATCAGCTTCCAGACGAAGCCGACGATGACGAAGCTCAGGATGGTGGGAATGAAGATCGCCGTCCGGTAAAACGCCGCCATCCGCAGCTTGGGCGAAGACAGCAAGGCGGCCAGCGCGATGCCGATAGGGTTCTGCACGATCATATGGATCACGAAGAACCAGAAATTGTTGCCCAGGGCGTTCCAGAAGGCGTCCGACCACAGGGCCTCACCGAACAGCCGGGTGAAATTCGCAAGCCCGACAAAGACCCGCGTTCCGGCCGCATCCTCGTTGAACAGGCTCTGCGCCAGCGTCCCGAACAGGGGCAGGATCATCAGCGCGGTATAGACCGCAACGGCAGGTGCCAGAAACACCGCGATATGCCAGCGCACCGGCCGACCCTGCGCCATCCCTTCGCCCCCTTCTCTTGTTCTCAAAAATCCCGCAGGGGGTCCGGGGGGCCCGACGCCCCCCGGCCCGTGCTTTCAGCCCGCGCTTATTTCTGCGGATCGTACCAGCTTGCCAGGCCTTCCTGCAGCCGCTTGCCCGCATCTTCGGGCGTCTCGGTGCCCTTGATCACATTGGCGCTGGCATTCCAGGTCTCGTTTTCCAGGTTCGGCGTGCCGCGCGACAGGATCTGATAGGTCGAGCGGATCGTCGGCTGGCACTTCTCGCGCCAGGACACGAATTCCTGCGCCAGCGGATCTTCCATCTTCACCGGGGTCGAGTTCAGGCTGAAAAAGCCCGGCAGCGCATTGGCATACATGGTGGCAAACTCGGGGCTGCCCACCCATTCCAGGAAGGTCTTGGCCGCTTCGGCATTGGGCGAGGCCGCGTTCATGCCGATGGCGATGTCGGTATGGTCAGAGATATAGCAGGTGTCGCCCGCGGCGGGCACCGGCGGGGCAAAGGCGCCCATCTTGAACCCGGCCTGGGTGTTGAAGCCCGCGATTTCCCACGACCCGGCGGGATAGATCGCCGCGCGGCCCAGGGTGAACAGGTTCTGGCTGTCCGGGTAGGTCTGCGCCTCGAACCCGTCGCCCAGATAATCCTTCCACTTGGCCAGTTCGCGGTAAGGCTGGACCCAGGCGTCATCGGTCAGCTTCTGCGTGCCCGCGATCAGCGCCAGACGGCCCTCTTCACCTTTCCAGTAGTTCGGCCCGATGTTCTGATAGGCCATCGTGGCGGCTTCCCACTGGTCATTCGTGCCCATGGCCATCGGGATATAGGTGCCATCCGCCTTGATCTTGTCGAGCACGGCGTAGAATTCATCCATCGTCGCGGGCGGGGTCAGGCCCAGCGCGTCGAAGGCATCCTTGTTGTAGATGAAACCGTGGATCACGCTGGCCATCGGCACGCAGAACGTGGCCGCGCCATCATCGGTCTGCCAGGCCGATTTCGCCACCGACGAGAAATTCTTCATCGATTCAAGGCTGGTCAGATCGGCCAGATAGCCCTTCTTGTACAGGTCAAGCGAGGCGTCGAAGGGGCGGCAGGTGATCAGGTCGCCCGCCGAACCGGCTTCGAGCTTGGAGTTCAGCGAGGCATTGTATTCGGTCGGCGCCGAGGGGGCGAAGACCACCTTGATGTCGGGATGCTGCGCCTCGAAGGCCGGAATGATCGTGTCCTGCCAGATGGCCAGGTCGTCATTGCGCCAGCTTTCAATGGTCAGCGTGGTTTCGGCCAGCGCCGGGCCGGCCAGAAGCGTGCTGGTCAAAAGCGCCAAGCGGATCGGTTTCGTCATCGTCAACTCCCTGCTGTCTGGGCCTGTTCCCGGCCCGGTTGGGTCTTCAGTCCATCAGCGGGGCAAGATGCCCCGCCGTCCGTCGCAAATCTTCTGCCGCCTCTGCGGCGCTGCGCCCGCGCGCGACCAGGATGGCGGGTTTCACCGCGCCCTGGGTCGCTTCCAAAGCGGCTCTGGCATGGCCGAAATCGCGGCCCGACAGCGCCTGCACGATGGCCGCCGCGCGGTCGCGAAGCTTGGCATTGTCGGCCACAAGATTGACCATGAACCCGTCATGCACATGGCCCAGGCCCAGACCCAGCAGCACCGAAATCAGGTTCAGCGCCACTTTCTGCGCCGTGGCGGCGCCCAGCCGCGTCGATCCGGCCACCACTTCGGCCCCGGTTTCCAGCAGCACGGCGACATCGGCATCTTTCAGCAGCGCCGAACCGGCGACATTGGCGATGCCGATCACCGTGGTCCCCGCCGCCCGGGCCAGCCGCGCCACTTCGACCGTATAGGGCGTCCCGCCCGAGGCCGAGACGCAGATCACCGCGTCGCCCCGGCCCAGTCCGGCCCGGGCGAAATCCGCCGCAGCCAGGGCGGGGTCATCCTCGACCGCGCCTTGCATGTGCAAAAGGGCAGCGGCGCCTCCCGCGAACAGCATCGGGGTTCGCTCGGGCGGGATGCCGAAGGTCCCGGCCAGTTCCAGGCAATCCGACAGGGCCATCACCCCCGAAGACCCCGCCCCTGCATAGGCCAGCTTGCCGCCCCCGCGCAGCGCCTCGGTCGCTGCCGCAGCGGCGCGTTCCAGGGCCGGAAGGGCGGGCAAAAGGCAGGCCAAAGACGCCGTCTGCGCCGCCAGCAGCCGCGACAAAGCCTCGGCAGCCGGAACCCGGTGCAGCCCGTCCGCAGACGGATGACGCGCTTCGGTAGAGCGTTCGGCCATGTGATTCCCCCTTGTGGTCAGATAATGCCAAAATAATACCACCTGTAAAGCCTCTTGTGCAGAAACGCCGAATCCGGCTAGATTCGCACGGAATTGGCAATACCACTTCCAAATTGGTATTATCATGGTATCTTCCATGGCCAGATCGGCGCGGGGGTGCGGCATGGTGGCTTTCTTTGGCGGGACGGATGGGTCTGCCCGCTTTCGGGCGGGGCGGGCAGCATGACCCTGCCTTTCGATCCCGGCGATTTCGCAGATCCCGGCGCGGGCCCGCTTTACCTGCAACTTCAGCGCCGGATCGCCGACAGCATCCAGGCCGCGCGGCTTGCGCCCGGTGACAGCCTGCCGCCCGAACGTGATCTTGCCGCCATGACCGGCCTGTCGCGCGTCACCGTGCGCAAGGCGATTCAGGCCTTGGTTTCTGCCGGACAGCTGGTGCAGCGGCGCGGCTCCGGCACCTTCGTCGCCCCGCGGGTTGAACGGCTGGAACAGGCGCTCTCGCTTCTGACCTCTTTCACCGAAGACATGGCCCGGCGCGGCCGCACGGTCGATTCGATCTGGCTTTCGCGCCAGATCGACGCGCCCGTACCCGAGGAAAGCATGGCGCTGGGCCTTGGCCCCGGCGCGCGGGTGGCGCGGCTGGAACGGGTGCGCCGGTCCGATGGCGTGCCCCTGGCGATCGAGCGCGCGGCCCTGCCGCTGTCGGCCCTGCCCGACCCCAAAGCGGTGGAAACCAGTCTCTATGACGTGCTTCAGCGCAACGGCCACCGCCCGGTCCGGGCGGTCCAGCGCATCTCGGCCGCCAATCTTTCGCCGCGCGACGCCGAACATCTGGGCGTCGCCTCGGGCGCCGCCGGTCTGCGGATCGAGCGGATCGGCTATCTGCCCGATGGCCGTGTCGTCGAATACACCCGTTCGCTTTATCGCGGCGATGCCTATGACTTCGCCGTCGAACTGAAACTTGCCCCCGAAGGAGGCCCGGCATGACCTCGCATATGCAACGTGAAGTGGCAGAAATTCCCGAAGCGGCGGCGCGCTTTCTGCGCGACAGTGCTGCCGATGTCGAAAAAGCGGCTCTGACACTGCGGAATCTTGATCCTGCGCTGGTCGTGACAGTGGCGCGCGGCTCGTCCGACCATGCCGCGACCTATCTGAAATATGCGGTCGAACTGCTGGCCGGCATTCCTGTCGCCTCGGTCGGCCCCTCGGTCGCCTCGGTCTATGGCCGTCCACTGCGCCTTCAGGGCGCGGCCTGCCTGGGCATTTCGCAATCCGGCCGCAGCCCCGACATTGTCGAGATGATGCGCGCGGCAGGGGCGGGTGGCGCGGCGACGGTGGCGATCACCAACTTCGCCGACAGCCCGATGGCGCAGGCCAGCGCCCATTGCCTGCCGCTGCGCGCGGGGACCGAACAAAGCGTCGCCGCGACCAAGACTTTCGTGACCTCGGTTCTGGCGGGCCTGGCCCTTCTTGCCGCCTGGCAGCAGGACAAGGCCCTGACCGCCGCCCTGCAAGACCTGCCCCGCGCCTTTGAACAGGCGCTGCGCCTTGACTGGTCGCCCCTGTCCGACCGGCTGTCGCGCGCCGGTCAGGCCTATGTTCTGGGCCGCGGCCCGGCCTTCGCCATCGCCAGCGAGGCGGCGCTCAAGCTGAAAGAGGTTTGCGGCCTTCATGCCGAACCCTTTTCGGCGGCCGAGGTCCTGCATGGCCCTGCTGCTATCGTCCAGGCGCATTTCCCGGTCTTCGCGCTGGGCGTGCAGGATGCGGCCCTGCCCCATGTCGTCGCCACGGCGGAACGTCTGGCGGGGCAGGGGGCCGATGTCTTCCTGACCGGCGGCAGCGCCAAGGGGGCGGTGACCCTGCCCTCGGTCACCGATCTGCATCCGCTGGTCGCGCCGCTGGTCGCCAGCGTCTCGTTCTATGCCTTCGCCGAAGGCCTGTCGCGCCGCCGTGGCTTTGACCCCGACACGCCGCCGCATCTGCGCAAGGTCACGGAGACCGTCTGATGGCCGTCACCTATGCCGGGGCGCAGGTCTTTGACGGCACGGCGCTGCGGCCGGGCGGGTTGACGGTCGAGGCCGGAACGATCATCGATTCCGCAGGAACAGAGACGATTCCGCTGGGCGGCGGCTATCTTCTGCCCGGCCTTCTCGACTTGCAGGTGAATGGCGCGGGCGGCTGGATGATCTCGGGCGCCACGACGGCGCAGGATCTGAACGGCTTCTGCGACATCCATGCAAGGCTGGGCGCGACCGGCGTCTTGCCGACGCTGATCACCGATACGGCGCAGGCCACCGCCGCGCTGATTGAGGCAGGGGCGGCCTGCCGCCATCCCGGCTTTCTGGGCCTGCATCTGGAAGGTCCGCATCTCGACCCGCGGCGCAAGGGCGCGCATGATCCCGCGCTGATCCGCCCGATGGACGAAGACGATCTGGACAGGCTCTGCGCTGCCCGAAAACGCCTGCCCGCGCTGTTGATCACGGTCGCCCCGGCCTCGGTCACGCCCGAACAGATATCGCGTCTGGCGGCGGCGGGGGTGATCGTCGCGCTGGGCCACAGCGATTGCAGCCATGACGAGGCCGCCGCCGCCTTCGCCGCCGGCGCGCGGGCGGTGACGCATCTGTTCAACGCCATGAGCCAGCTTGGCAACCGCGAGCCGGGTCTGGCCGGGGCCGCGATGACGCAAAAGGTGCAATGCGGGCTGATCGCCGACGGGCTGCATGTCCATCCGGCGGCGATGCGGATCGCGCTGGCCGCCAGCGACAGGATCTATCTGGTGTCCGATGCCATGGCCCCGGCGGGCAGCGCGATCACCGAATTCATGCTGGGCGGGCGGCGCATCCTGCGGCGCGACGGGCGGCTGACCCTGGCCGATGGCACGCTGGCCGGGGCCGACCTGACCCTGCCGCAGGCCATCGCCAATCTGGTTCGGCTTTGCGGCGTGGCGCCCGAGACCGCCTTCGCCATGGCGACCGCGCGCCCTGCGGCCCTGCTGGGCCGCGACGATCTGGGCCATCTCCGCCCGGGCGCCCGGGCGGATTTCGTGCATCTGGGGCCAGACCTTTCCCTGCGCGGCGTCTGGCGCGGCGGGGAAAGGCTGCTCTGAGGCCTCAGTTCGGCGTGGCGGGGGCCGGGGTGGCCGCGGCCTGCGCCTGGGCGCGGCGGGTCATTTCCTGGCGGTACAGCGCCATGAAATCCACCTGGTCCACATTCAGCGGCGGGAAGCCGCCGTCGCGGGTCACATCGCTGATGATGCGGCGCACGAAGGGGAACAGGATGCGCGGGCATTCAATCAGCAGGAAGGGGTGAAGCTGCGCTTCCGGGATGCCCTCGACATGGAAGGTCCCGCCATATTCCAGCTCCAGCAGGAACAAGATCTCGCTGTTCACCTTGTTCTTCGAGGTGACCTTGAACTTCATCACGATGTCATACTGGTGCTCGGCCGCGCGCTTGCGCGCATCCAGGCTGACCGCGACTTCGATATCGGGCTGCACGTCGCCCCCGGCCAGACCCTTGCGGGCGACCATGTTCTCAAAGCTCATGTCGCGGACATATTGCGCCAGGACCTGCATCCTAACCTGCGGCGCGGCGGGCGATGGGGCGCCGTTCGGCGCGGCGACGTCTTCCGTCATGATACCTCCTCGGGGGCCTGTGCGGCCCGAATGACCTGAGGGTTGCCTAGCAGAGGGGCCGGGCGCGCTCAATGCCATAGGGGTTTTAATGCCGATGACCCTCGTCCCGGGTCCAGCCCGAGGTGCCCTGGGGCCGCCCGATGCCGCGCGGGGTTTCCGGCGGCACTTCCTGCCAGTCGCCGTCGATCACATCGCCTTGGCCGCCCGGCCGGGCCGTGCCGGCGCCCCGCGCCACCACCACGGCACGGGCCAGAAGCGCGCGGGCCAGGACGCGCTGCACCGGCGGCAGCAGCAGCAGCAGGCCCAGGGCATCGGTCAGGAACCCGGGCAGGATCAGCAGCACCCCCGCCAGCATCCCAAAGGCGCCGCCCGCAAGCTCGGCCCCGGGCTGGCGCAGCGCCGACAGGCCCTGACGCAGCTTCATGGCGCCGCGTGCGGCAGTCAGCCGCATCACCAGAACGCCCAGAACCCCGCTCAAAAGCACCCAGGCCAGCGTGGCCCAGACCCCGATCTGGCCGCCAATCGCGACGAAAAGCGCGATTTCCACCAGCGGCCAGGCCAGAAACGCCAGGATCAACCACATTTCACTTATCCTTTGCCTGCAAGATGGGCCCCAAGGTTTACTTGACCCCGCCCCGCCCCTACATAGGGACCAACCCCCCGGCCTCAAGCCGGGCCTTCCTATTCCTTCGGAGTTTGCCCGTGAATTCCTCGCTGATCCAACTTCTTGTTCTGGCCGGGATCGCGGTCTTCCTGATCCTGAAACTCCGCTCGGTTCTGGGCACGCGCGACGGCTTTGAAAAGCCCCCCATCCCGCTTGAGGATGTGCGCCCCCAGGTCAAGCGCGATTTCGAGGTGATCGAGGGCGGCCCCGACCGCGACATCACCGATCATGTCCCCGACGGCTCCTCCTCGGCCAAGGCTTTGGCCGCGATGAAACTGGCCGAACCCTCGTTCAGCGTCAGCCCCTTCCTGGCCGGTGCGCGCCAGGCCTATGAGATGATCCTCATGGCCTTCGAGCGCGGCGATATCGACCCGGTCCGCCCCTTCCTTGCCGATGAGGTCGAGGCGAGCTTTACCGAAGTCATCGAACAGCGCGCCCGCGACGGTCTGAGCATCGAGGCGAATTTCGTCGGCCTCAAGGAAATGGCGCTGCAAGAGGCGACCTTCGACCGCAATTCCGGCTTTGCCGAAATCACCGTGCGCTTCGTGGGCGAGCTGACCCAGGTCGTCCGCAACAAGGCGGGCGAGGTGGTCGAGGGCGACACCAAGTCGATCAAGCGCCAGCGCGACGTCTGGACTTTCGCCCGCCGGATGGGGGTCGACGATCCGAACTGGCAGCTTGTGGCGACGGGCGACTGACGCCTTGCCATGGGCCTGCCCCTTCGCCGCCTTGCCCTGTTTCTGGCGCTGATGGCGGCGCCAATGGCCCGGGCGCAGGTCGTCGATTTCGAACAGCTCGCCGGGTGGCGCGAGGATGGTCAGGCCGCCGCATTGGCGGCCTTTCTTGTCACCTGCGACCAGTTGCAGGCCCCGGAATGGGCGCCGCTTTGCGCGCTTGCCGCCGATGTGCCGCAGGATGACGCCTCGGCCCGCGCCTTTTTCGAGATCTTCTTCAAGCCCGTCATCGTCGGCACGCCGCCCGCGCTGTTCACCGGCTATTACGAGCCTGAACTGAACGGCTCTCCGGTCCGCACCGCGCGCTATGCTTGGCCGATCTATCGTCGCCCGCCCGAATTGCAGGATGGCGCGGTCTGGCATTCCCGCGCGGTGATCGATGGCGGCATCCTGCAAGGTCGGGGCCTGGAGATCGCCTGGATAGACGACCCGGTCGAGGTCTTCTTTCTGCATATCCAGGGCTCGGGCCGCGTCCGCATGACCGATGGTCGCGTGATCCGCGTGGGCTATGCGGGCAAGAATGGCCATCCCTACCGCTCGGTCGGGCAGGAACTGGTCCGGCGCGGCCTCATGTCTGTGCATGAGGTCTCGGCCGGGGCGATCCGCGCCTGGGTGCGGCGCAATCCCGGCCTGGGCGAGGATCTGCTGAACGCCAACCCCTCTTATGTCTTCTTCCGCAAGCTGGCCGACCTGCCCGCCGACAAGGGGCCGATCGGGGCCATGGGCCGCTCGATCACGCCGCTGCGCTCGCTGGCGGTCGACCCCGCCTTCACACCCCTTGGCGCGCCGGTCTGGATCGAGAAAGAGGGCCGGGTGCCGATGAACCGGCTGATGGTGGCGCAGGATACCGGCGGCGCGATCAAGGGCGCGCAGCGGGCCGACATCTTCTATGGCTTCGGCGATGCGGCGGGGGATGCGGCCGGCGATGTCAAGGATGGCGGGCGGATGGTCATCCTGATGCCCATCGACCGCGCCTATGCCATGACCTCGGACCTTTAGTCCCGATGCGTCGCCGCCGCCTGACTTCGGACGAGGCCGATCTCTGGAATGCGGTCGCGCGCAGCATCACGCCGATGCACAACCGCCACCTGCCGCTGTCCGAACCGCTCGAACCAGTGAAACCTGCTGCCGAGCCGGTGAAACAGCCTGCACAGAGCCGCATTCCGGCCTTCCGGCTGGGCGAAAAAGCCGCCCCGCCCCCCGCCGCGCCCGCGCCCGATGCCCTGCGCATGGATGCCCGCACCCATCAGAAGATGACGCGCGGCAAACTTGCGCCTGAAGCGCGGATCGACCTGCATGGCATGACGCTCGCCGAGGCGCATCCCGAGCTGATCCGCTTTATTCTCAATGCCCAAAGCGACGGGTTGCGGCTGGTGCTGGTGATCACCGGCAAGGGCAAGGGTGTGGCCGATCCGGTGCCGCGCCCCATCGGCGCGCTGCGCCATCAGGTGCCGCACTGGCTGCGCCTGCCGCCCCTGGCGCTTTCGGTCCAGCAGGTCGCCGAGGCGCATCTGAAACATGGCGGCAGCGGCGCCTTCTATGTCTACCTGCGGCGCCGTTAGGGCCTAGTTCTGCGTCGCCAGCCCCTCGACCGGGGCCAGGATGATGCCGGTCGCATTGCGCACCGTCAGCACCACCCCCGGCAACAGCCCGACCCGCGCCGCCGCTTCGGCCCGGAAGGCCGCGTCGATATTGGCGATGCCGCCAAGAAGCTGGATCAGCGCCGGGGAATTGCCCAGGTTGAAATGCCCGCCATCGACGCTGAAGGCCGACGTGTCCAGATAGGTCACGTTCAGATCGGCAATCGGCGTCAGGTTCTTGAGATTGCCCAGCCGGTCCGGCGCGCCCGACAGCTTGGACGAGATGTTCAGAACCGTGTCGCGCGTGTTGCCGAAGATGATGAAGGGATCGGGCAGCTTGCCGATGGCGCGGGCCTGGGCGCGGAACAGATCCACATCCAGATCGGGCGACAGCAGCACCACGCCGCCGAGATGCCGGATCACCTGATGGTCTTTGGACAGATAGACCTGTCGCAGCGATTCCATGGTCAGCGCGCCGCCCATCGAATGCGCGACGATGATGATCCGGTTGGCCCCCGCCATCGCCACCTGGTTCAGCAGGTCTTCCAGCCCGTCGCGGGCGAAGAGCGCGGAATCGCGGTCATAGACATAACCCAGGGCCGAGCCGCGGCTGGGCCAGGAATAATGCACCGCCACGCCCGGCACCTTGAGGTCGGTATGCATCTGCGCCACGCGATAGACGCTTTCGGCCATGGTGTTGTTGAAGCCATGGACATAGACCACCACGTCGCGCTGTTTGCGGATATCCATCGCCCCGCGCAGCGCCTTGCGGAAATCCTCGGGCCGCGCATACACCGTTTCGGCGTAAGTCAGGAATTCCTTGTCCGGGTCGGCGCGGCGGGCGTTTGACGGCCAGTTCACCTCGCCCACCTTGCGGTCGGGCGGCACGCGTACATCGACGCGCAGGAAGGTCGCGGCGTCCGAGCGGCCATAGCCGAATCCGGCCGCGCCCTCGTCCCGCTTCCGCGAGGTGCCCACGAAAACCACTTCGCGCACGCCGGTTGCGGCGGCGGCAGCCGCCTTTTCCGGTGGCATCTGGTCAACCATCACGAACTCGCCGCGGGGCGAACAGGCGATCAGCAGCAGGATCAGCAGGGGGGCAAGTAGATGGCGCATCATCCGCACATCAATGCGGCGGCGCAGCGCGCGGTCAAGCCATGACAGAGCGCCGGATGGCGCGTTTTCGCCGTGACCTACACGTCCCGGACACATATCACTCTCCTGTCACGGCCATGACCCGGAAAAGGAGACCCAGATGACCCAACCCCTTGGCGGCCAAAGCGCCCTTGTCACCGGCGGCGCGGGCGGCATTGGCCTGGCCACCTGCCGCGCGCTGGCCGCGCTGGGCGCGCGCGTCACCTTCACCGCCCGCAGCGCCGCCAGCCTTGCTTCTGCGCAGACCGACCTGGCGGGCATCGCCACCGGCGTGCTTTGCGACATCACCGACCGGGCGGCGCTGGCGGCGCTGGCCGGACAGGGCTTTGACATCCTGATCAACAATGCCGCCACGGTCGAACCCATCGGCCGCATCACCGACCTGACGGTCGAGGCGTTTTCCGCCAGCATAGAGACGAATCTGACCGCCCAGTTCAACGCGATCCGCCTCTGCCTGCCCGCCATGCTGGCGCGCGGGCGCGGCACGGTGGTCAATGTCTCCTCCGGTGCCGCCCATCGCCCGCAAGAGGGCTGGTCGGCCTATTGCGCGGGCAAGGCGGGGCTGGCCATGCTGACCCGCTCGCTGCACCTGGAATATGGCGATCAGGGCATCCGCGCCTTTGGCCTCGCCCCCGGCGTGGTCGATACCGCAATGCAGGGCGTCATCCGCGCCTCGGGGATCAACCCGGTCTCGCAACTGCCGCGCGCCTCTCTCGCGCCCGCAGACCAACCCGGCCAGGCCCTTGCCTGGCTCTGCACCCCGGCCGCCGATCCGCTGATCGGCCAGGAGCTGGACATCCGCGATCCCGATCTGCGCGCCGCCGCCGGTCTTCCGCCCTTGGCCTGACCCCGGCACCCCGCTAGCATGTCAGCGACCAGCACAAGGGAACCGCGATGAAATTTCTCCGCTACGGCGATATCGGCCGGGAAAAGCCCGGCCTTCTGCACAGGGACGGCACGATCCGCGACCTTTCCGGGGTGATCCCGGATCTCGCGGGTGAGGTGCTGACCCGCCTGTCCGGCCTGCCCGACCCCGACAGCCTGCCGGTCGTCGCGGGCAAGCCCCGTCTCGGCCCCTGCGTCGCGGGCACCGGCAAGTTCATCTGCATCGGCCTCAACTATTCCGACCATGCCGCGGAAACCGGCTCCAAGGTCCCGCCCGAGCCGATCATCTTCATGAAGGCCACGTCCGCCATCTGTGGCCCGGATGACCCGATCCTGATCCCGCGCGGCAGCGTCAAGACCGATTGGGAGGTCGAGCTGGGCGTCGTCATCGGCAAGCCCGCGAAATATGTGACCGAAGCCCAAGCCCCCGCCCATATCGCCGGTTTCTGCGTGATCAACGATGTCTCGGAACGCGCCTTCCAGACTGAACGCTCGGGCCAATGGACCAAGGGCAAGAGCTGCGACAATTTCGGCCAGACCGGCCCCTGGCTGGTGACGCCGGACGAGGTGGCCGATCCGCAGGACCTCAAGATGTGGCTGACGGTCGATGGCCAGACCATGCAGAACGGTTCGACCAAGACCATGGTCTATGGCGTCAATTTCCTGATCGCCTACCTGTCGCAGTTCTTCACCCTGCATCCCGGCGACATCATCTCGACCGGCACGCCGCCCGGCGTCGGCCTGGGGATGAAGCCGCCGCGCTATCTCAAGGCGGGCGAAGTGGTGGAACTGGGGATCGAAGGTCTGGGCACGCAAAGGCAGCTCTGCGTGCAGGACTAAGCCTGCTTGGGCGGCGGCCGGGTTTGCCCTGGCCGCGGCCCCCCACCTCAGGCGGCCGAGGCCGGTTTTGGCTGGAACAGAGACATATGTTCCTCGCCCCAGCCCTTCAACGCCCGCAGGATCGGCTCGAGCCCACGGCCCATTTCGGTCAGCGAATAGTCAACCCGCGGCGGCACCTGGGCATAGACCTTGCGGTGGATCAGCCCATCCGCCTCCAGCTCGCGCAACTGGTTGGTCAGCATCCGTTGCGTCACGCCCGGCGCGCGCCGCCTCAGATCGCCAAAGCGCAGCGTTCCTTCGTTCAGCAGGTGCCACAGCACCACGCATTTCCATTTGCCGTCGATCAGGCTGACCGCCGCCTCGACCGCGCAGCCCGGGCTGCAGGTGAATCGCGAATGGGGCAGCTTGCCCATCATGGTATCCTTTTTGATACTACTGGCGAGTTTTGTGCGTATTGGCCTTGAACGTGGATACCTTATTCTTTGGCCTGGAACAATGGAGAGCCAGATGAAAGCCGTCGCCTATCAAGCCCCCGGCCCGATCGACCGCGCCGATGCCCTTGTCGATATCGACCTGCCCGTGCCGGTGGCGCAGGGCCATGATCTGCTGGTGCAGGTGCGGGCGGTCTCGGTGAACCCGGTCGATACAAAGGTGCGCAAATCCGCCGCCCCCGCCGCCGGGGAATGGAAGGTTCTGGGCTATGACGCCGCCGGAACCGTCGTCGCCATCGGCCCCGATGTGACCGGGTTCAAGCCGGGCGATGAGGTCTGGTATGCCGGTTCCATCGCGCGGTCCGGCACCAATGCCGAATACCATCTGGTCGATTCCCGCATCACGGGGCCGAAGCCCGCCAGCCTGTCCTTCGCCCAGGCCGCCGCCCTGCCGCTGACCGCGATCACCGCTTGGGAAATGCTGTTCGACCGGCTTGAGGTGACCCGTCCGGTGCCCGGCGCGGCCCCTGCCGTGCTGATCATAGGCGGGGCGGGTGGAGTCGGGTCGATGGCGATCCAGCTTCTGCGTGCCCGCACCGATCTGACCGTGATCGCCACTGCCTCGCGCCCCGAAACGCAGGCCTGGGTGCGTGACCTGGGCGCACATCATGTGATCGACCACCGCCAGCCTCTGGCCCCGCAGGTGGCCGCGCTGGGCCTTGGCGCGCCGGGCCATGTCTTCTCGACCACCCAGACGCAAGACCACCTTGCCGGCATCGTCGAGCTGATCGCCCCGCAGGGCCGTTTCGGCCTGATCGACGACCCGACCGAGCTGGACATCCGCCCCTTCAAGCGCAAATCCATCTCGGTCCATTGGGAGCTGATGTTCACCCGCCCGCTTTTCGCCACGCCCGACATGGCCGAACAGGGCAGGCTTCTGGCGCAGGTCGCCGCACTGGTCGATGGCGGCAAACTGCGCAGCACCCTGACCGAAAGCTACGGCCCCATCACTGCCGCCAACCTGCGCCGGGCGCATGGCCTGATCGAAACCGGCACGGCGCGCGGCAAGATCGTGCTGGAAGGCTTCTGAAATGGCCGCGGCGGCGCCCTCGGCGCCGCCGCCCCCGCAGGCCGGACCCGGCTTGTTTGCCAGACCCTAGCCAGACATTTGCCAGACCTTCGGCAGACGCCCGGTTCAGCCTTCTACAGCACGTAGCGCGAGATGTCGGCCGACCGCGCCAGCTTGCCGACATTCGCCTCGACAAAGTCTTCGTCCACCACCACCGCCTCGCCGCCGCGGTCCGGCGCGGTAAAGGACAGTTCCTCGAACACCCGCTCCATCACCGTATAAAGCCGCCGCGCCCCGATATTCTCGACGCTGCGATTCACCTCGGCAGCGATCCGCGCCAGCGCGGCGATTCCGTCCTCGGTAAAGCTGACCTTCACCTGTTCCGTGCCCATCAGCCCGGCATATTGCCGCGTCAGCGCGTTGTCGGTCTCGGTCAGGATGCGGACGAAATCCTCTTCGCTAAGCGGTTGCAATTCCACGCGGATCGGCAGCCGCCCCTGCAACTCCGGCAGAAGGTCGGAAGGCTTGGCGATATGGAAGGCGCCACTGGCAATAAACAGGATATGGTCGGTCTTCACGGGCCCGTATTTGGTGGAAACCGTGGTGCCCTCAATCAGTGGCAGCAGGTCGCGCTGCACGCCTTCACGGCTGACATCGGCGCCGCGCGCCTCGGCCCGGGCGCAGATCTTGTCGATCTCGTCCAGAAAGACGATGCCGTTTTCCTGCACCGCCACCAAAGCCTCGGCCTTGACCGCCTCATCATCCAGAAGCTTGTCCGCCTCCTGCCCCAGAAGCAGCTCATAGCTGTCGGCAACGGTGACGCGCTTTTTCGTATGCCGTTGAAAAGCCTTGCCGAACAGGTCCTGCAACCCCTGCATCTGGCTTTCCATCCCCGGCATCCCGCCGCCCATCATCATCGGGAATTGCGGCCCGGATTCGGCCACTTCGATCTCGATCATCGTATCGTCCAGCTCGCCCGCCCGCAGCTTGCGGCGGAACATCTCCCGGGTCTGCTCGCGCGCGTCCTTCCCGGCAATCGCCTCGATCACGCGTTCCTCGGCGGCGCGGCGGGCCTTTTCGCGCACCTCCTCGCGCATCCTTGCGCGGGTGTCGACGATGGCCACATCGATCAGGTCGCGGATGATGCTGTCGACATCGCGGCCGACATAGCCGACCTCGGTGAACTTGGTCGCCTCGACCTTCAGGAAGGGCGCCTTGGCCAGCCGCGCCAGACGGCGCGAGATTTCCGTCTTGCCCACCCCGGTCGGCCCGATCATCAGGATATTCTTGGGATAAACCTCGTCGCGCAGGTCATCGGACAGGCGCTTGCGCCGCCAGCGGTTGCGCAGCGCCACCGCGACGGCGCGCTTGGCCTCGCGCTGGCCGATGATGAAACGGTCCAGCTCGCTCACGATCTCGCGGGGGGTCAGGTCGGTCATTCACGTCTCCCTTGGGCCGGCGCGCAGGAACCGGGCCGCGCGCCGCCGGTTGTTCCCCCATATCCATCCAAGGAGCGACAGTCATGTCCACCCCCGAAGAGCTGAAGGAAAAATTCTGGAAAGCGGTCAAATCCGACCGCACGATGATGCTGGGCCTTGCCCATGTCGACGAGGCGCATACCCGCCCGATGACGGCGCTGCTGGACGATGACGGCACGGGCGGCCCGACCCATGGCCCGATCTGGTTCTTCTCGTCCAGCGACACGGAAATCGTGCGCGAGGTCAAAGTCGACAGCCGCGCCGTGGCGACCTTTGCCGACAAGGGCCACAATCTTTTTGCCTGCGTCCATGGCCGCCTGTCGCGCGACACTGACCGCGCCGTGATCGAACGGCTGTGGAACCCCTTCATCGCAGCTTGGTACGAGGGGAAAAACGACCCGAAACTGGCCCTTTTGCGCTTTGACGCCGAAGAGGCGCAGATCTGGCATGATGGTTCCAGCCTGCTGGCGGGCGTCAAGATGCTGCTCGGCATCGACCCCAAGCAAAGCTATCGCGACCATGTCGCCTCGGTCCGTCTGACCTGATCCTGCGGGCTGCCGCCTGCTCACCAGGGCGGCAGCCTTGCTTTGCCGGGAAAGTTCGGCAACGCCCGCATGACGGCGGCGCGCAGCTGCACCCACCAGGTGCCGATGGCGGTGATCAGCGCGCCAAGCAGGATGAGAATGAAGATCCACTGCGTCCCGTCGCCCCCGCCCATCACCCAGGAAATCACCAGCGCGATATACGCGATCGCGGCGGTCAGGAAAGACCTGCGGTCGATCACAAGTGCCAGAAGGGTGATCGCCAGCAGCGCCACGGCCAGAAGCCCCACGCCGCCATTGCTGTTCAACAGCGTCACCGCCACGGTGTTCACCAGCGCGGGCGCCGCCATCAGATGACACCAGAAGGCGGTCGCGGCATGGCGGCCCAGCCGGTGCGGATCGCGGGTGTCGAACCACATGCCGACCAGGAACATGCCGATGCCGAAGATCAGCGTGGCGCTGGCAAAGGCGGGGCTTTCATGCAGGTCGAAGATGGCGTTATACCCGCCGCCGCCCATCATCAGCCCGGTCAGATTGGCGGCCGAGGCGGTCATGGCATAGATCGCGCCCAGCACCATGCCCCCGGTCAGGAAGGCCGAGAAGGGCAGGCGGAAGCGGCGATACCACAGCACCATGGCAACCGCGCCCAGAGCGAAGGCCAGCACCGCCACCATCCGGTCATCCAGATTGCCCTGCACCAGCAGCGTGAAGGCAAAGATCAGCACCCCCGCGCCATAGGCCGTGGCCAGGACCATCGAGGGCAGCGTCATCCGCCGCTTGAGGGTGAAATACCCCGCCCACCACCAGGCGATGGCCGAGGTTATCAGCGGCACCGCGACCAGAAGGCCAAAGCCGCCGAACCAGGCGAGCATCGCCGCCACGCCCGACAGAAGGATCACCAGGCCGATCGAGATGAAGATTTCGGAAAAGCCCCGGAAGAACTCGAAAGGCTCATCCTCGGCCGGCATGGCGCTGCGCTTGCCCGTCCGCTCATCCACCAAGGCCTTGAGCCGCGCCGCCGCCGCCTCGTCCAGAATTCCCGCCGCCACGGCGGCCCGCAGATCCTCAGGCGTCATCGAAATCTCTCCAGCCATTCATCTTGGTTCAAATATGCCGGGGCGCAGCCACCGGGCCTAACCCTTGCGGATCTTCTCGACCGTCAGATTGCCGTTGGTATAGACGCAGATCTCGGCGGCGATCGCCATGGCCTTGCGGGCAATCGCTTCGGCGTCCAGATCGCCTTCCATCAGCCCGCGCGCCGCCGCCAGCGCGAAATTCCCGCCCGATCCGATCGCCGCCACGTCATGCTCCGGCTCCAGCACATCGCCCGCGCCGGTGATCACGAACAGATCCGCCCCGTCGGTAACGATCAGCATGGCCTCGAGGTTGCGCAGATACTTGTCCATCCGCCAGTCCTTGGCCAGATCGACACAGGCCCGCGCCAGTTGGCCGGGGCTGGCCTCAAGCTTCTTTTCCAGCCGCTCCAGCAGGGTGAAGGCATCCGCGGTGCTGCCCGCAAAGCCGCAAACCACATCGCGCCCGCCGGGCGAGAGGCGGCGCACCTTGCGCGCCGTGCCCTTGATCACGGTCTGGCCCAGGCTGACCTGCCCGTCGCCCGCCACCACGACCTCGCCGCCGCGCCGCACGCCCAGGATCGTCGTGCCATGCCAGCCGGGGAATTTGTCTTCGGCCATGCTCGCCTCCGTCTTTCCACCCCTATATGGCCGGGGGCGGCGCAAAACGAAAGGGCGGCCCGGCAGGACCGCCCCTCTGAAATTCCAGACCTGCCCGGTTCAGATCGCCGAGGCGATCCAGTTGGCCAGCGCCGCCTTGGGGGCCGCGCCGACCTTGTTCGAGACGACCTCGCCATCCTTGAACATGAACAGCGCCGGAATGCCGCGCACGCCCAGTTGCGCCGGGCTGTCGGGGTTCTCGTCCACGTTCACCTTCACGATCTTCACCTTGCCGGCATATTCGGTGGCAAGCTCTTCCAGCGCCGGGCCGATCTGCCGGCAGGGGCCGCACCATTCGGCCCAGAAATCGACCACGACCGGAATGTCCGACTTGCGGACTTCGCTGTCGAAAGTGGCATCGGTGACGGCAACGGTAGCAGCGCCCATGGCGTCTCTCCTGAGGGAATCTGTCGGCCTTAGAACCTAGGGTCGCCCCCCGTCCGGGTCAAGGGTTGGTGGCGCGGGCCAGGGCCTCCCTCACGATATCGGCACCGACCGCCATCAGTTGCGGCCCGCCTGTCCACAGGATCGCGGTGTCGATCCGGCGACCCGGGTAGATGCCCTCCAGCGCCAGGGCATAGGCGCCCAGCTGGCGCAGATAGGCCTCCGGGATGGCGTCCGGCCCGGCGGGCAGGCTGGCGTTCGACTTGAAATCGACCACCGTCACCACCTCTGGGGTGACAATCAGCCGGTCCGCCGCGCCAAGCAGAAGATCGCCGTTCCACGGCGTCGAAAGCGGCACCTCGGCCAGCGTGCCGGGCGCGAAGATCCAGGCCAGCGCCGGGTCGGTCAGGATCGCCCTGGCTTCGGCCAGAACCTGCGGCCCGGCCGCCAGGGCTTCGGCCAGGGCGGGCCAGCCCTGCGGCGGGCTGTCGGGCAGATGCTCCAGCAACAGATGCAGCAGGCTGCCGCGTTCCAGCCGGTCTTCTTCGGGCGAGATGTCCAGCATCGCGACCGGCTCGGATCGCGCCACCAGCTTGTCGCCACCCAGGCGCGAGGGGCTGAAGATCCGGCGCGGGGCAGGGGCGGGGCGCGGAGGATGTGCGATCCAGTCGGGCAGGGGGTCTGGCGCGGATTTTGTCTCGGTGGCCGCAGTTTCGGCCTCGGGCCAGGCCCCGAACTGATAGCGCAGCGCCCCGCCCGGCAGGGGGGCGGTCGGCAACCCCGCCAGCGCCGCCGCCACGATGCCATGCCAGGAAGACGGGCCGCAATCGCCCGCCCCGGCCACGATCAGCCAGCAGCGCGCCCGCGTCAGCGCGACATAGAGAAGCCGCAGATTCTCGGCCTCGCGTGCCGCTTTGCGTGCCGATTTTTCCGCTGCCAGCCTGGAGGGATTCTCCTCGGCCCGGCCATTCCAGGCCACCACGCCGCCTTGCAGCGGGATCAGCCGGTCCTGTTCCTTCAGGTCGCGGTCCTGGGTTTCCGGCAGGATCACCAGGGGCGCCTCAAGCCCTTTCGAGCCATGCACCGTCATCACCCTGATCATCGCGCCTTCGCCCTCGGCCTGGCGCTTGGCCTCGACATCGCCGGCCTGCATCCAGACCAGAAAGCCGGTCAGGCTGGGCACTTCGGCGCGTTCATAGGCCAGGGCCTGGCTGACCAGCTCGTCAATCGCATCCGCCGCCTCCTCGCCCAGGCGGCCCAAAAGGCGCGCCCGGCCGCCATGGCGGGTCAGGATGCGGTCGAGAAGTTCGTAGGGCCGCACATATTCGGCGTTTTTCAGCAAATCGCCGATCATCGCCAACGTCGTGTCATCCCCCGTCTCGCGCAGCCTTTCCCACAAGTATCCCTTGCGGCCCTGCGCCAGGGTGAAAAGCTGCTGCTCGCTCCAGCCGAACAGGGGCGACCGCAGGGCGGTGGCCAGCGACAGATCATCTTCGGGCGTGTTGACAAAGGCGAGAAGCGCCAGCAGGTCGCGCACCGCCAGTTCTTCGGCCAGTTTCAGCCGGTCGGCCCCGGCAATCGGCAGGCCATGCGCCTTGCAGGCCCGGATGATCTCATGGAACAGCTCTTTCCGGCGCTGCACCAGCACCAGCACATCGCCCGCGCGCAGCGGGCGGAACGCCTTTTTCTGGTGGTCATAGATCTGCTCGCCGCGCTCCAGCATCCCGGCGATCTCATGGGCGATGCGCCGCGCCAGCACCACCGGCGCATCCTCGTCCGAGGGCAGGTCCACCGGGTCGAACCAGTCTTTCGGTTCCGGCTTTTCGGACTTGGGCACCGGCGGCCACAGGTCCACCCGGCCCGGCATGGTTTCGTGGAACGGCTTATGCTCGAACAGCCCGCCCAGAGCGGCATTCATCGACCCGGGAAAGGCGCGGTCGACCAGCTGCAGCACGGCCTCGGAGGAGCGGAAGGAATAGACCAGCGGCCGTTCGACCAGCGCCTGTTCGGCGCCTTCGAACCGGGCCTTGAAATCGCCCTTCACCGTGTCGAAGCCCGCCACATCGGCGCCCTGGAAGGAATAGATCGACTGCTTCTTGTCGCCCACCACGAACAAGGACCGCGCCACCCGCCGCGCGCCTTCGCCGGCGGTGAACTCCGCCGTCAGCGCCGAGATGATGCGCCATTGCGCCGGGCTTGTGTCCTGCGCCTCGTCCACCAGCACATGGTCGATCGCCCCGTCGAGCCGATACAGAACCCAGGGCGCGATGCCAGGATCGGTCAAAAGCGCAGTGGCCCGCACGATCAGATCGTCGAAATCCAGCCATCCGCGCGCGGCCTTGGCGGCCTCATACCGCGCGAGATAGGCGCTGGCGAAGCGGTGCAACCGTTCCGAGGCGCGCAGCGCCGCAAGGCCCAGCCGCAGGGGCCGCGCCGCCTCGACCCGCAGCATCAGCGCCTCGAGCTGTGGCATCTGCGCGGCCAGCGCGGCGCGGGTGTCCTTGGTGGGAAACGTCCCTATCTTGGCGGAAAACGGCTCTTTCGCGCCCGATCCGGTCAGAAGCACATCTTCCAGAACCGCCAGCGAGGTCAGGTTCTCGCCCAGACCCGAAAGCTTTTCGGCCGCCTTGGCATCGGTGGATTTTCCGGCCCGCAAGACGGGCAAGATCGTCGCGACCAGCGCGCTTTCGCCACCCAGAAACACCCCCGACAGCAAGGCCTCTTCCTCAAAGCCAGGTGCCAGCCCGAAAGTGTCGCGCAGAACGGAATCCGAAGGCATCGTGGCCAGCGCGCCCCGGTTGGCGATGATCTGGTCGATCAGCCTTTCCGTCTCTTCCCCCGCATCGGGCAGAACGGCATTCAGCAGGCCCGCTTCCGCCTCCTCGGCCATCTGGTCAAAGATTTCCGCCCGCAGCAGGGCGGCGCTGCGGTCGTCGATCTCGGTAAAGGCCGGGCTGACCCCGGCTTCCAGCGGAAAGCGCCGCAACAGGCTGGCGCAGAAGGAGTGGATGGTCTGGATGCGGATGCCGCCCGGCGCCTCGATCGCGCGGGCGAACAATTGCCGCGCCCGGGCCAGACGTTCGGGCGGCAGGGCCGCGCCTTCGCCAAGCGCTGCCAGATTGTCCAGCAGCACCGCCTCTGGAGCCATCGCCCATTGCCCCAGCCGCTGGAACAGACGGTTCTGCATCTCGGCCGCCGCCGCCTTGGTATAGGTCAGGCACAGGATGTTCTGCGGGTCCACCCCGCGCAGCAAAAGCCGCGCCACCCGGTCGGTCAGCACCTTGGTCTTGCCCGATCCCGCATTGGCCACCAGCCATACATTGCTGTCGGGGTTCGCCGCCGCGTTCTGGTGTTCGGTGGCAAGCGAGGTCATAGCAGCCCCTCCGGCGCGGGTTCTTCCGTCATGTCCCATTCGCCATAGCGCGCCAGATCGTCATAATCCCCGCCCGAGCGCAGGTCGAACACGGCGCGGCGGGCAGTATAGCCCTGATCCGGGTCGCGATAGGCCAGGACGAGGGCGGTGAATTCCTGCAGAATCCGCGCGATGTCTTCTTCGCTGCGATGGCGCGTCACCTCCTTGAGGCCGGGCTTCAGCCCCAGATAGGTGGTGCGCGCCTCGGTCACCGGACCGAGTTCGGGGAAGGCCCCCAGCGCGGCCATCCCGGCGGCAAGGTCCAGCTGCTTGGCGAATTTGTCCTGCTGCGGCAGGCTGGGCGGCGCGCCGGTCTTGTAATCGACAATGGTGACCCGGCCTTCGGCATCGCGGTCGATGCGGTCGGGCTTGCCGACCAGGGTGAAGCCAAGGCCCGGGATTTCCACCTGATACTTGCGTTCCAGCACCACGGGCGTCGCGCCCTCGGCCAGAAGCCGTTCGACGAAGGGCCGGGCGATCTCGGCCATCCGCGCGCGCCAGACCGCGCGCATGCCGGGCCAGGGCACGTCCTCGGTCAGAACCCGGTCGGTGATCTGCAACAAAAGCTGCACCGCCCGATCGGGATCATCCGGCAGGCCGGCCTTGAGAAAGGCCTCCGGTACGCGATGCAGCACCTCGCCGCGCAACCGCGCATCTGCCAGGGCGCGCAGGGGCGACAGCGGCTGCAGGCGCAGGACATGGCGGGCATAGATCGCGTAGGGGTCGCGGATCAGCTTTTCCACCTCGGTCAGCGAAAGCCGGTTCGGCCGCAGATCCAGCGGCGGGCGCGGGGCAGGGCGTTTGGCGGGCGGCATGGCCAGCGGTGCATCCAGCCCCTCAGCCTGCGCCAGCAGCTCTGCCCCTCGGGCCTTCATCGCCCTGAGCGCGCCCGGCCCGCCCGTCCCGGGCAGGCCCGCCAGCAGATTGGTCAGCCGGTTCAGCCAGCGCGAGGCGACCGTCTCGGCCTCGGCGTCGCGCAGGGCGCGGCTCAGCACCACTTGCGGCGCGGCGGCGGCGATCTGGAAGTCATGCGCCGACAGGCCGATGCGGCGTTCGGGCAGCAAAAGCCCGGCTTCGGCCCGCATCTGCCGGTTCAGCCAGGGGTCGGGCGCGGGTTTTCCGGGCCAGACGCCCTCGTTCAGCCCGGCCAGAATGACCAGATCGGCGCCCTGGATCCGCGCCTCTTGCGGACCAAGGATCTGCAGGCGCAGGTCCTGCCCCAGGGGCTCGCGCACCTGACGGCGGGCGATCACCGCTTCGGCCAGGGCGGCATAATCCTGCGGCGAAAGGGCAAAGCCTTCGGGGGCCTCGGCCTCAAGTTCCGCCAGCGCCGCCAGCGCCTCGGCCCCGGCCGCCTTGTCCCACAGCCCGCCACTGCCGCCGACCTCGCCCCCCGCCAGCGCCTCGGCCAGCGCATGGTGGCGGCGGGCCAGATCGGCCAGCGGCGCGGGGCCGGTATCGGCCAGACCGTCCAGCACGGCGGCCAGTGCCGTTGCCCAGGGCTTTTCGTCCTCATTCTTCGGCCAGGCCGAGAGGAAAGCGCCATCCGGGAAGGCCGGGCCATTGCGGCGCAGATGCAGCTCCAGATCGCGCGACAGGCGCAGATGGTTGCCCCGCTCGCCGCCGGTAAAGGCCAGCGGATGCTTTAACAGCGCCAGAACCTCATCCACCGCCAGCCGCCGCCCCATCCCGCGCGCGATCATCCGCAACAGGCGGCCGGGCGGCGCGTGCAGCAGCGGCACACCGGCGGAATCGTCGGGCGTGATGCCCCAGCGGTCCAGCGCCGCCGTGACCCGCCGGGTCAGCTCGCGGTCGGGGGTCAGAAGCGCGGCGGTTTGCCCCTCTTCCAGCGCCTGACGCAGCCGCAGCGCGATGGCCAGCGCCTCTTGCCGTGGCCCCGGAGCCTCGATCAGGGTCAGCTTCGCGGTCGCCCCCGCCAGATCGCCCAGGCCCGGCCCATCGGCGATCCACTGGTCGGTCACGGGCGCGGGCCGCAGCGCCAGCGAGACCAGACGGTTGCGCGCCGGATCGGCGGCGGCCATCCGGTCCCATTCCAGAACATCCGTTCGCTCAAGGCCCAGACTGTCCAGCAGCCGCCGATAGCGGAACTGGGGATGATCCTCATGGCCCATCGGATCTTCCATCCCGGCCCAGACCGCGCCCGGCTGTTCCAGATCAAATCCGGGCAGCAGCAACGCGCCCTGCGGCAAGCGCACCACCGCCCGCATCAGCAGCGCCGTGGTGCCGCGCGATCCGGTCGAACCAGCCACGATCACCGGCCCCTGCGGCGGCAAGGCCTGCCAGCGCGCGATCAGGCGTTCGGTCGCGGCGCGCAGCCGAGCCTCGGCATCGGGCGCGGCGCCGGGGCCGAAAAAGCCCGCCACCAGCCCCACGAAACGCTGGGTCCGCGCCCAATGCCCGGCATGGGAGGAGACATCCAGCCCGATCACCCGCTCGGGCGCCACCGCCTCGGCCCGCATTTCATCCATCAGCCCGGCCAGGCTGTCGGCCAGGTCGAACAGGGCCGAACGTGGCGCAAGCCCCGGCTCCGCCGCCAAAAGCCGGTCGACCAGCACCGCAAGTTCCAGCCGCCGGGCCAAGGGCGAAACGGCCGCGCCGCCGCCCAGAAGCGGGTCCGCCCCCAGTTCCGTCACCAGCCGCAACCGGGGCAGGATCGTCGCGCCGCCCCCGGTCAGGGCGTCCATAACCCGCCGACGCATCCGCTGTGTGTTGAGAAAGACCGTCACCCCCGCCATGGCCTCGGGCGGCTGTCCGGCCAGACGGGCGCGCAGACCCGTGGCCAGCCGGGCCGGGAAATCGGCGCCGGGGGGCAGGGCAAAGACGCGGGGGCCGAGTTCGGGAAAGATCATGCCGCCGGTCCCAGCATCGCTTCGGCCTCGGCCAGGCCCTGCGGGCTGCCGACATCGCACCAGTCGCCCGGATAGGACAGGGCATAGGCGCGGCCTGCGGCGATCATCCGGTTCCAGATCAGGTTCAATGAGAATACGCGTTCGGAAACATCGGCCAGGGCATCGGTCTTCACGATCTGGGCGCCCAGGTACAGCACGCCCTCGGCCCCTTCGGCACGGCGGATACGGCCTTCTGCGTCAACCGTGAAATCAGCCTTGGCCCCGCGCCCGCGCACCTGCGCGGCGGGCTTGACCAGCAGCAGGGCGTCCATTCGTTCGGGGTCCCAACCCTGGGCCAGCAGATGCAAAGGGTTCGGTCCCGACCAGACGGCATCGGGGTTCAGCGTCATCACCGGGCCTTGCCCCAGCAGCGGCAGGGCCTTGCGCAGGCCGCCGCCGGTTTCCAGAATCTCCTCCGCCTCGTCGCTGATCGCCACGCCGCGCCCGGCCAGATGCGTTTCGATCTGCCGGCCCAGGTAATGCGTGTTCACCACCACCGGCGCGGCCCCGGCAGCCTCGGCCAGGGCCAGCGCCCGATCCAGCAACGCGACGCCGTTCACCGCGATCAGCGGTTTCGGACGGGTCGCGGTCAGCGCGCCCATCCGCGTGCCGAAGCCGGCGGCGAACAGCATCAGCGGAAAGGAATCGTGCCGCATCGCGCCCTTAGTCCTTCGATCATGGCCGCGTCCGGCGCGGGCAGCAGCCTGTCGCAGACCGCGCGCAGCCGCGCCAGCGCCGGATGGGCCAGATTGCCCTGCAACTGCCGCCAGACCCTTGGCAGATGGATCAGATAGCCCTGCTTGCCATCGCGCAGGCAAAGCCGGGCGAAAATGCCCAGAATCCGCAGTGCCCGCAGCGCGCCAAGGGCGGCATGGCCGGGGGCGAGGTCGGCTTCTGTCACGCCATGACCCCGGGCAAAGACCGCCAGCGCGGCCGCCTCTGAACTCGGCTGCACATCGCGCCGGGCATCCTGCACCAGCGAGACAAGGTCATAGGCGGGCTGGCCAAGCTGGGCCTGCTGGAAATCCAGCAATCCGACCCGGGCAAGACCGCGGCGCCGCGGCAGCCACAGCAGGTTCCCGGCATGGAAATCGCGCAGGATCAGGACACGCGGGCCGTCGGCCAGGGCAAGAAGCGCATCCTCAAGCGCATCGGCCAGCGCGCCGCCTTCGGATCCGGCGTAGAATTCCGCCACCAGCAAGGCCTGATCGGCCCAGTCCGCCGCCGAGAGATCGGGCAGGCCGGGCGGTGCGGCGGCCCGTTGCAGATGCAGCAGAACCTCGGCCGCCGCTGCGCAGAGCGGCGCTTCCAGCGCCGGGTCGCGGGCGATGACGCTGGTGTAAAGATCGTCGCCCAGATCCTCGAGCAGGACAAAGCCCGCCTGCGGATCGGCGGCCAGTACCTGCGGCGGCGACAGGCCCAGGCTGGCCAGATGCGCCGCGATCTTCAGGAAGTCGCGCGTTTCGGCCTCGGCCCCGGCGGTATCCATCAGGACGGCGCTCTGCGCGCCTTGCCACAGCCTGTCATAGCGGCGGGCCGAAGCGTCGCCCGCCAGAGGCGCGGCCCGCGCGCCCGCCCAGCCGGCGCCGCGCAGGAAATCGGCCCGGGTTTCGGCGCGATCCGTCATTGCAGCCCTAGGCAGGCAAGGAAACCAGGCGCCGCGCCCAGAATCTCCAGTCGCCGCCCGTCCCCCTCGGGCGACAGGCGCAGCGTCACCGCGCCCTGCGGCGGCAGGCCCAAACGGTCGGGCCATTCGACCAGCACGATGTCGCGGGTCATGGCGGCGTCAAGACCAAGCTCGTCCACTTCGGACAGATGGCTCAGGCGGTACAGATCGGCGTGCCAGATCTCGCAATCCGGGCCATCATAGGTCTGCACCAGGGTGAAGCTGGGCGAGGGCACCTCGGTATCCGCGCCGCAGAGCGCCCGGATCGCGGCCCGCGCCAGATGGGTCTTGCCCGCGCCAAGCGGCCCTTCCAGCAGGATCACCATGCCCGGATGCAGGCAATGGCCCAGCCGCGCGCCAAAGGCGCTGGCGGCGGATTCGTCGGGCAAGATCAATGTGGTTTCGGCCTGCATGGCGCCGAGTCTAGCGCCCCCCCGGCCAAGCGCAAGCCGCCGACCGGGTCAGGCGATCATCACCGCCTGTCCGCCGCCCTGCCCCTGGTCAGGCCCGCTGCGCGAAATCGCCAGACGGAACGAGACCAGCGTCGCGCCATGCGGCATGGGCGAGACGCGGCAGCGCAGAAGCCGCCCGTCCTTCAGCCGCAGCTCGCCATCCCAGGGCTCGCGCGGACCGAACGTGCCGATGTATTCGGCCAGATCGTTCCACAGCAGCGTCGGTGCGGCCATCTCGCGCCACAATGCAAGGGCAGAGGTCTCTCCGGTCACCGGAACCGTCACCTGATCCATGCCCGTCCACAATTCGGCGGCGGCGCGGTTCGACATGGCGACACTGCCATCCTGGGTGAAGACGACGACGGCATCCTCCATCGCGTCGATCACCGCCTGGCCCAGCTCCAGATCGGCGCGGTACCGGCGGGTGCGCATCATCTCGGTCGAGATATCCTCGAACATGAAGGCCAGCGCACCGTTCGGATGCGGGCGGCCGGTGACGCGATAGGTCTGGCCCGAGGGCAGCGTCCAGGTATCCTCGAACAGGCCCGAGGCCGCCGCCTCCTCCAGCTCGACAATCTGCTTGCGCCAGCTTCGGTAATCCTTTGGTTCGGGGATCATCGCCTTTTCGCGCATGGCGTCGAGCAACATTGGCAGGGTGGGGCGCGCGGTCAGGAACTCGGCCGTCATGCCGGTCAGGTCGATCAGGGCCGGGTTGAACAATTGCAGCACCCGCTGGGAATCGAAGATCGCCAGGCCGATCGGCAAATGGGCGAAGGTCTTGGCGAGGGTCTGCATGAAATCGCGCAGGCTGGCCTCGGCCTGCACCAGCCGGTCGGCGGGCTGGGCGTAATGCAGCGTCTCGCCGCGAACCGGAACAGAGCTCAGCTCATACCAATGTGCGGCGCCGTCAAAGCGCAGCACCCGCCGCCCGGTCGCGGCGGCCATGCCCTCGGCCTTGGGAAAGATCGTCGGCAAGGGCCAGGAAAGTTCCTGCCCAGGCTCGATCAGGGCGGCGGCGGTCTGGAGATAGGCGCCATTGGCCCAGACGACCTCGCCCTCGGCGCTGTCGCGCCAGATCAGCATCGGCGCATGGGCCAGCGTGTCGCGCAGGGCGCGTGTCTCGTCGCGCATCGCGGATTCGGCTGCACCGTCAAGCTGCGGAAGCTGGGCTTCACCCTCGCCATCAACCAGGGTCAGCCGGGTCAGCCCGCCCAGATGCTCGGCCCGCAGAACCAAAGGCGGTTTCACACCCTCGCGCGAACACAGGACAAAGCGCCCTTCGCGTTCCAGCCCCTCGATCCGCGTGGCCAGGCCGGGAAAAAGCGGCTCAAGCCTGGAGAGGGCCATGATCCAGGCCGCGCCCGCCGCCTCCGTGCCGCCCGCCAGCATCGCCCGTCCCGAAGGCGTGGCATCGACCAGGATCTCGCCATCAAAGAGCAGCACGGTGGCGGGGGTCGCCTCGGCAAAAAGCGAGGCATGCAGCCTGCCCGCACGTTCGGGAATGAGAGAAAGGGCCAGAAGCGAGGCGAAGGCGACGAACCCCGCCGTGACAACAAGCCCAGCCGCCAGAGACCAGTTCATCTCGCCCTCCCGGGTCGCCCGGTCGGCAGAAAAGGAAGGCAGCGGTTAACAGGACGTTAACCCAGACGCGGCGGCGCCGACGCGCGTCTGTCCGGCGGTCACACTTCGAAGCGTTCGTTCTGCGCGCCGGTCGCGCCCTCGGGCGCGATCAGCCGGGCCAGCGGCCAGACCGCCTCGACCACCGCGCCGCAGCGTTCGGGCCGCTCTTCGGGGGTCAGAAACGGATCGGCCGCGTTGGCAAAGCTGAGCTGCGCCCCGGCGCGCTCCAGAAGCGTCTTGGCGATGAACAGGCCCAGCCCCATGCCTTCATATTCCGGCCGGCGGGTCAGATCCTGTTCCAGGCGGCGCGAGCGGACGAAAGGGTCGCCGATGCGGCCAATGACATGGGGCGGATAGCCCTCGCCATCATCGACGATGCGCAGGGTGATGGCGCTGTCGGTCCATTCCCCGTCGATCCAGACCGTGCTGCGGGCGAAATCGACGGCATTCTGCACCAGATTGCGCAGGCCATGGATCACTTCGGGGCTGCGCAGGATGGTGGGTTCGCGTGGCGCGCCGCCCGGACCGGGGCCAAGATCGAACAGCACCGCCTTGCCGCGCTGCATATGCGGCTCGGCCGCCTCGCGCAGCACCGTGCCCAGCGGCGCCTGGCGCAATTGCAGGTCGTCCTTCCCCGCCCGCCCCATGCCGCGCAGGATGTCGCGGCAGCGGTCGGCCTGATCGCGGATCAGTTTCGCATCGTCATGCAGGTCCGGCTTGTCCTCCAGCTCGGACATCAGCTCGGTCGAGACCAGCTTGATCGTGGCCAGAGGCGTGCCCAGCTCATGCGCCGCCGCCGCGACCACGCCGCCCAGATCGGTCAGCTTCTGCTCGCGCGCCAGGGCCATCTGCGTCGCCAGAAGGGCATCGGCCATCGCGCGCATCTCGGTGGCGATCCTGCGGGAATAGAGACCGATGAAGGCGATCCCGACCACGATCGCCAGCCAGAAGCCGAATTCGAACAGCGGCGGCACGGTCAGTTCGCTGCCATCCGCCAGGCGGATCGGAATGTGGAAGATGGTGAAGGCGCTGACCAGCGCGATGGCGGTGGCGGAAATCGTCAGGGTCGAGCGCAGGCTCAGCGCCAGGGCCGAGATGGTGACCGGCGCCAGCAAGAGGAGCGCGAAGGGATTGGTCAGCCCGCCGGTGGCGAAGATCAGGAAGGAAAGCTGCGCAAGGTCGAAAAGCAGCGTCAGCAGCGCCTCGAATTCGGTCAGGCGGCGGTTCTCGGGGAAGACGAAAACCGAGACCAGATTGGCGATGATCGACACGCCGACGGCAAGATAGCAAAGCCCGATCGGCAGGTGCAGATGCAGCCAGCGCTCGCCCACGGTGATCGCAGCCAACTGGCCGAAAACGGCCATCCAGCGCAGGAAGATCAAGGTGCGCAAGCGCATCCAGTCGCCTCCCGCTTCGGCCGCCCAGAAAGCCTGGCCCGGCGCCTGACTGCCGTCTTGTCGCATTGTCCCCCACGTCAGATTCATGCTTTCGGCATTGTTACGGGCCGCGATCCGGGCGATCAAGGGAAGCGGGCAGCGCAGGCAGGGGGCAGGGCATGTTGAAATTCTATGCATCGGCGGCGGCGGCGGTCGTGTCGCTGGGTCTTGCGGCCACGGCGGGCTATATCGTGTGGAAATCCGCGCAGGCGCCCGCGGATATCTTCGCGCAATGCCGCCAGGGCCAGACCGGCGGCGCCGATATCGGCGGGCCTTTCACGCTTCTTGACAAGGATGGCAAGACCGTCACCGACAAGGATGTGCTGACCAAGCCGACGCTGGTCTATTTCGGCTATACCTTCTGCCCCGATGTCTGCCCGATGGACATGTCGCGCAATGCGGAAGCCGCTGATATTCTTGAAGAGCAGGGGCAGGACGTCAATCTGCTGTTCATCACCATCGACCCCGATCGCGACACGCCGCAGGTCGTCGGCGAATTCGCCGCCAATATCCACCCGCGCGCCACCGGCCTTTCGGGCAGCCCCGACCAGATCGCGGCGGCGGCCAAGGCCTATCGGATCTACTTCAAGAAGCAGCAAAGCGACGATCCCAACTTCTACCTGATGGATCATTCCGCCTTCAGCTATCTCATGCTGCCCGGCAGCGGTTTTGCCGATTTCTACAAGCATGACGCAACGGCAGATGAGGTGGCCCGCGGCGCGGGTTGCTTTCTTGACGCGGCGGCGCGGGCAAATTGACCCCCTGCCGGAATGACCCTAGCTTTGCCCGACCCACAAGACAGGAGCGTGCCAGATGGCCGATGATGTGACGCCCGATCTTGGCCCCGACCGCAGCCTTCTGCTGGTCGATGATGACGAGCCCTTCGTCAAACGTCTGGCAAAGGCGATGGAGAAGCGTGGATTCGAGCCCGAGACCGCCGAAAGCGTGGCGGCGGGCAAGCTGATCGCGCAACAGCGCCCGCCCGCCTATGCCGTGGTCGACCTGCGGCTTGAAGACGGCAATGGGCTGGATGTGGTGGAAACCCTGCGCGACCGGCGGCCCGATTGCCGGATCGTTGTTCTGACCGGATATGGCGCCATCGCCACCGCCGTTGCGGCGGTAAAGGTGGGCGCAATCGATTATCTTTCCAAACCCGCCGATGCCAATGACGTGATGAATGCGCTTCTCGCGCGGGGCGATGCGATGCCCGCTCCGCCCGAAAACCCGATGTCGGCAGACCGGGTGCGCTGGGAACATATTCAGCGCGTCTATGAGATGTGCGACCGCAATGTCTCGGAAACGGCGCGCCGCTTGAACATGCATCGACGTACGCTACAGCGTATTCTGGCCAAGCGCAGCCCGAAATAGAAATTTCCAGATTGCGATCTAAGCGGCACCCTTCTATCCAAAAAGCCAGGGGAAGCAGAAAGGAACCGCTATGAACATTGATCTCAACCCCTTGTCGCTTAAAGAGTTGAAAGACCTTCACGGTCAGGTTGCAAAGGCAATTGCGGGCTTTGAAGACCGCAAGAAGAAAGAAGCCCTGGCCGCGCTTGAGGAAAAGGCGCGCGATCTTGGTTTCTCGCTTTCGGAACTGACCGGCGTTGCGCCAGCGGGCCGCAAACGCTCGGCCTCGGCGGCGAAATACCGCAATCCGGCCAATGCCGACGACACCTGGACCGGCCGGGGCCGCAAGCCGCGCTGGTATGCCGATGCGCTGAAATCCGGCAAGTCACCGGAAGACATGATGATCTGATCTGGCGGCAGGTGGCGGACTGGGGAGTTCACGCCACCTGCGTCAGCCATTTCGCGAACGCCCGGACCGCCGATCTTTGCGGGCCGGGCGGCGCGACCAGGAAATAGGCCGGCAGGCTGTCGCGGCTGTCATGCAGCAGGACCAGACGCCCCGCCCGCAGGTCATCTTCCAGCAAGGCAAGGCTTTCCATCACGATGCCCAGACCCTGACGCGCCGCCGCCAGCGACAGCGCCTCGTCGGGAAACTCGGTGCGCTCCAGCCTGTCCGGGTCCAGACCCAAGGCGCGCAGCGTGTTGTCGCGCTCGGGCCAGTCATTGGTCAGGATCCAGTCTTCCGCCTGCATTTCGGCAATGCTCAGCGTCTTGCGTCCGGCCAGAAGCGCCGGGGCTGCCGCCACCGCCATCCGCGCCGAGGTCAGGAATTTTGACTCGACGCCGGGCCATTGGCCATTGCCATAGCGGATCGCCAGATCCATCCCGGCGCGGCGCAGGTCCAGCACGCGCGGGTCGGGGTTCAGCGACAGGCCGATCTCGGGGTGGCGCGCCCAGAAATCCTTAAGCCGCGGCATCAGCCATTGCGTCGCGAAGGACGGTGTCAGCGTCAGCGTCACCGGACGATCCGTCCCGCCGCGCAGGGCCTCGATACCCGCCTGGATCGCGCCGAACCCTTCATCCAATGCCCGCGCCAGCGCCGCCCCTTCGGCGGTCAGCGCCATGCCGCGCCCGGCGCGGTGCACCAGCGCCAGGCCCAGATGCGCCTCAAGCGCCCGAACCTGCTGCGCCACCGCGGCATGGGTGACGTTCAGGGCGCGGGCGGCCGCGCTTAACCCCTGCATCTCGGCCACGGCCTGAAAGGCGCGCAACGCGGTCAGGGGCGGAAGACGGTTCCACGCGATGGGCATCTGTCAGTTTTCCTTACAGTTAGAAAAGATTGCTGACTCGGAGATAGGGCCGTTTTCTGGCAGAAATATCGGCATCAAGCCAGACAGAAGGAACAAGAAAATGTTGAATATCTTCGCCGACGCGCTGCTGATTGCCACTCGGCTCGAGCCGCGCCACACCGATCATGGCCGTCACCGGCCGGACCCGGCGGAAGATCACGCCCGCCGTCGCCGCTGGTTCTCGCTTGCCGGGTTGCGGGCATGAGAGACCCGCGCGACCCTAGCAGGCGGCCAGCAATTCCGCATGTCGCGCCACAAACTCCGCCCGCACCGTCGCGGGCGGACGCAACCGGATGACCAGACCGCGCATCAGCGCCGTGTCGGGCCGACCGAAAAACTTGTCCGATTCCGCTTCCGAGAAACCGGCGATCTGCCCCGCTTCCAGCCAGGCGCTGATCCGGTCCGCCGCCTTGATCTGCCGCTTGACCTCGCCCGGCAGCACGGCGGGCAGGCCAAAGCGCAGATGCACCGCCGCCGTCAGCCTTTCGTCCAGCGCGCCATAGCCCGGCCCGACCGCCGCCTTGACCGGGCTGATCATGTCGCCGATCACATATTCCGGCGCGTCATGCAGCAGGGCGGCCAGCCGCCAGCGCGGCGCGATGCCCGGATTGGCCCGGGTGAAGATCTCTTCCACCAAAAGCGAATGTTCGGCCACCGAATAGGGCCAGTCGCCCCGCGTCTGGCCGTTCCAGCGCGCGACGAATGCGAGGCCATGGGCGATATCCTCGACTTCGATATCGACCGGAGTGGGATCCAGAAGGTCCAGCCGCCGCCCCGAGAGCATCCGTTGCCACGCCCGCGCCTGCCGCGCCATGATCCGCCCCTTTCCGCCGTTTCCTCAGCGGATAGCGCGGGGCCCGCAGCGCTGTAAAGCGCACCGTCCGGGCCGGATATGGAACCTTTCGGCTACCCTTGCGTTGATGACGTGAACGTCAAGGCGCAATCCGGCGCCTCTTCCGCAAGAGATACGAGGTCCGCATCCATGAACCCGATCCCCTTCCTTGCCCTTGGCCTGATCGCATCCGGCTATGCCGCCTTCTCGTCGGATATCACCGCCCGCGTCGCGGCCGAGCCCGCCCAGATCGTCGCCTATCCCGCCTATGTCGGCACTGACAACCTGTCGATCTATGACATGCCGGGCACCACCCCGGACGCGGCCTATGACCGCCCGCTCTGCCAGGACAGCGCCACCATGATCGCGTCGCTGAACCACGACTTCGCCGAGACGCTGGTCGATACCAGCCTTCAGGCCGATGGTCTGGTGATGGAGCTTTACGCCTCGACCCTGATGGGCACCTGGACGCTGGTGCACAAGGGCGATGACGGCATCTCCTGCGTTGTCACTTCGGGCATCGGCTGGACCGAAACCGCCACGCCGGATCAGGTTCTGGCGCAGGCCAACCTTGCAAGCTGACCCGTCGAAGTTGAATCCCGCCTGCGTTGCCGCCGTGATCTTATGATGCTATGGCCCTGCCAAAGCAGCAATCCCGGAGCAGCGGCACCATGGCCGATCACATCGTCAAAGACATTGCGCTGGCCGATTTCGGCCGCAAGGAACTGACCATCGCCGAGACCGAGATGCCGGGCCTGATGGCCTGCCGCGAGGAATTCGGCGCGAAACAGCCGCTGAAAGGCGCGCGCATCGCCGGGTCGCTGCACATGACGATCCAGACCGGCGTGCTGATCGAAACGCTCAAGGCCCTGGGCGCCGATGTGCGCTGGGCCTCGTGCAACATCTTCTCGACCCAAGACCACGCCGCCGCCGCCATCGCGGCCGCCGGAACCCCGGTCTTCGCGATCAAGGGCGAAACCCTTGAGGAATATTGGGAATACACCGACCGCATCTTCCAGTTCGGCGGTGAAGGCGGCACCTGCAACATGATCCTCGACGATGGCGGCGACGCGACGCTCTACATCCTGCTGGGTGCCCGCGTCGAAGCCGGCGAAACCGACCTGATCGCCGTGCCGACCAGCGACGAAGAGGTCTGCCTCTTCAACCAGATCAAAAAGCGTCTCGCCGCCTCCCCGGGCTGGTTCACCAAGCAGCGCGCCGCAATCCAGGGCGTATCGGAAGAAACCACCACCGGCGTGCATCGCCTGTACGAGCTGCACAAGAAGGGCCTGCTGCCCTTCCCGGCGATCAATGTGAATGACAGCGTCACCAAGTCGAAGTTCGACAACAAGTATGGCTGCAAGGAATCGCTGGTCGACGGCATCCGCCGCGCCACCGATACGATGATGGCGGGCAAGGTCGCCGTGGTCTGCGGCTATGGCGATGTCGGCAAGGGCTCGGCCGCCTCGCTGCGCGGTGCAGGCGCCCGGGTGAAGGTGACCGAGGTCGACCCGATCTGCGCGCTGCAGGCCGCGATGGACGGGTATGAGGTCACGCTGCTGGAGGATGAGGTCGCCAGCGCCGACATCTTCATCACCACCACCGGCAACAAGGACGTGATCCGTCTCGAGCATATGCGCGAGATGAAGAACATGGCGATCGTCGGCAATATCGGCCATTTCGACAATGAAATTCAGGTCGCCGCGCTCAAGAACCACAAATGGACCAACATCAAGGACCAGGTGGACATGATCGAGATGCCCTCGGGCAACCAGATCATCCTTCTGTCCGAAGGCCGCCTCTTGAACCTTGGCAATGCCACCGGCCACCCGTCCTTCGTGATGTCGGCATCCTTCACCAATCAGGTGCTGGCGCAGATCGAGCTTTGGACCAAGGGCAAGGACTATGCGCCCGGCGTCTACATCCTGCCCAAGTCGCTGGATGAGAAGGTCGCCCGCCTGCATCTGAAGAAGATCGGCGTCAAGTTGACCGAGCTGAAGCCCGAGCAGGCCGCCTATATCGGCGTCGCCGTTGAAGGCCCGTTCAAGGCCGACCATTACCGCTACTGATCGCCGCGATTCACCGCAGCTTTCCGCGCCGTCGCAGCAAATCTGCGGCGGCGCTCGATTTTTTCCCCATTGCCTGACAGGTCCGATGGCCTAGACTTTCCCGGTCTCCTGCGGTGCGGGGGTGTAGGATTCATCACAAGAATGAGGGAAAAATGGGCAAGCGGGACGAGCTGATCGCGAAATACGCCGAAGATCTGAAGACCAAGTGCAACATGGTGCCGGACATGGCGCTTCTGACCAAGGTGACCATCGGCTGCGGCCCGGCCATCTATGACAATGACGCCCAGACCGTTGCCGCCAGCGACAAGGACGAGCTGGAGCGCATCAAGGCGAATTTCCTGATCAAGAAGCTTGGCCTCAAGGATGGCCCGGCCCTGATGGAAGGCATCCTGGCCGCCGTGGAAACCTATGGCAAATCCGAACGCAACAAGTATCGCGCGCCCTTCTACTACATGCTCGTCAAGCATTTCGGCAAAGAGTCGGTCTACGCCTGATCTTGTCCCAGCGGGGGGCGACCCCTGCGCTGCGGCCATAGCCGCCCTGCAAAGGCGAATGGGCGATTGAACTTTCCGGGGCGGCGCGGCATGGTCCGCGCCGTCAGTCTTTGCGAAATGCCATGACCGCCCAGCCACAACCCGCCACCGCTGTCGAAACGACGGTCGTCCCGATCATCTTTGCGGTCGCCACAGGTCATTTCCTGAATGACCTGATGCAATCGCTGATCCCGGCTTCCTATCCGCTGCTGAAGTCCAGCCTGGGGCTGACCTTCACCCAGATCGGCCTGATCACCTTCGTCTTTCAGGGTACGGCCTCGATCCTGCAACCGCTGGTCGGGCTGTATACCGACCGTCGCCCCATGCCCTATGCGCTGGCGGCTGGCATGGCCTCGACCGGGGTCGGGCTGGTGCTGCTGGCTCATGCCACGACTTTGGCGATGATCCTGATCTCAGTGGCGCTGATCGGGCTTGGTTCCTCGATCTTCCACCCCGAGGCCTCGCGCATCGCGCGGCTGGCCGCAGGGATGCGCCCCGGTTTCGCGCAATCGGTGTTTCAGGTCGGCGGCAATGCAGGCACGGCCCTGGGTCCGCTGGCGGCGGCGTGGATCGTGCTGGAGCGCGGCCAGATTTCCATCGAATGGTTCGCGGGCGTGGCCATGGCCGGAATGGTCGTGCTGACCTTTGTCGGGCGCTGGTATGTGACCACGGGGGCCGGTCGCGCACTGGCGCGCAAGTCGCGCGCGCGCGCAGGCAACACGCTGGGCGCATCTGTGGTGCGCTTTGGCATGTTCATCCTGATTGTCCTGATGCTGTCGAAATTCCTCTATTCCGTCAGCTTCTCGAACTACTACGCCTTCTACCTGATCGAGCGCTTTGATCTGACCGAGCAGCAGGCGCTGAACTGCCTGTTCATCTTCCTGGCCGCTGTCGCCGCCGGAACGATCATCGGCGGCCCGATCGGCGACCGCATCGGGCGGCGGCGGGTGATCCTGTGGTCGATCCTGGGAATCCTGCCGCTGACCATCGCCCTGCCCTGGCTGCCGCTGATCCCCAACGTCATCGTCGCTGCCGTGGCGGGCATGATGCTGGCCTCGGCCTTTCCGGCCATGGTCGTCTATGCGCAGGATCTGATGCCGCAACATACCGGCATGGTGGCGGGGCTTCTGTTCGGCCTGGCCTTCGGCTTTGCCGCCTTTGGCGCGGCGGGGTTGGGGATGCTGGCCGACCAATGGGGCATCGTGACCGTCTACCAGATCTGCGCTTTCCTGCCGCTGCTGGGCCTTTTCGCCTTCCTCTTGCCCGAGGTCCGGCACTGATCCGTCAGTGATAGCCGTCTTCCGGCCCGATCTTGCCGCGAAAGACCCAATAGGACCAGGACGTATAGGCCAGGATCATCGGCACCAGCACGGCGGCGCCCACCAGCAGGAAGCGCAGCGAGGCTTCGGGTGCCGCGGCATCGGCGATGCTCAGGCCCGGCGGCACGATATTCGGGTAAAAGCTGATCCCGAGGCCCAGGTAACACAGCACGAAGATCGCCACCGTCGCTAGGAAGGGCCGCCGGTCGTCATGGTCGCGCAGGCCGCGCCACAGATGCCAGGCGGCAAGCGCCATCAGCAGCGGCACCACCGCGCTCCAGATGCCCGAGGGCCAGCCGAACCAGCGCGCCAGGTATTCGGGCCGCAGGAAAGGCGTGGCCAGGCTGACCGCCCCGATCAGCGCCAGCAGTGCCACCGCCAGGGGCAGCGCCACGCGCCGCGCCCGCGCCTGGGTGTCGCCGCCTGTCTTCCAGATCAACCAGCCCGCACCCAGAAGCGCATATCCCACCAGCAGCGCCAGCGCGGTCAGCGCGGAAAAGGGCGTCAGCCAGTCCCAGGCCCCGCCGGCATAGGCCCGGTCCTTGACGGCGATGCCCTGCACCAGTGCCCCCAGCGCCATGCCCTGCGCCAGCGCGGCCACCACCGATCCGCCAAAGAAGCCCGCCTCCCAGAAGCCCTTCATCCGCCCGGTGCGATGGATGAACTCAAAGGCCACGCCGCGAAAGACCAGCCCCAGCAGCATGGCGATGATCAGCGGATAAAGCGCGGGCATCACCACCGCATAGGCCAGCGGAAACACGGCGAACAGCCCGCCGCCGCCCAGCACAAGCCAGGTCTCGTTGCCATCCCAGACCGGGGCGATGGTGTTCATCGCCACATGCCGCTCCTGCCGGTCCTTCAGCACGGGAAACAGGATGCCGATCCCCAGATCGAACCCGTCCAGCACCACATAGGCCAGAACCGCGAAGGCGATGATCGCCGCCCAGATCTCTGCAAGATCAGCCATCCTGCCCCTCCAAGGTCACCGGCCCCGGTGCCGCCGTCCGTGTCGGCCCGATCTCCTCGGTCTCGATCCGGTCGCGCGGGCGAAGCGACATCAGGCGCAAGACATAGAGCGTGCCCGTCCCGAAGACGAAGAAATAGACCAGCACAAAGGCCATCAGCGACGCCCCCACCGCCCCCGCCTGCAGGGGCGAGGCGCTGTCCACCGTGCGCAGCAGGCCATAGACGGTAAAGGGCTGGCGCCCGACCTCGGTTGTGATCCAGCCGCACAGCACCGCCAGAAAGCCCGAAGGCGCCATGGCAACCGCCGCCAGATGCAGCCAGCGCGCGGTATAGAGACGCTTGCGGAACCGTGCCCAGGCCGCCCAAAGCCCGATCCCCAGCATGGCAAAGCCCACCGCCACCATGATGCGGAAGGTCCAGAAGATCAGCGCCGATTTCGGCCTGTCTTCCGGCGGGAAATCCTTCAACCCCTTCAGCGGCACATCCAGGCTGTGGGTCAGGATCAACGAGCCGAGATAGGGGATCTCCAGCTTCCAGCGCGTCACTTCGGCCTGGTCATCCGGCAGGCCGAACAGGATCAGCGGCGCGCGGCCCTGCGGAAAGCCCTCATAATGCCCCTCCATCGCGGCGATCTTGGCGGGCTGGTGTTTCAGCGTGTTCAGCCCATGCGCATCGCCCGCCACGATCTGCAAGGGCGTCACCGCCAGCGCCATCCACATCGCCATCGAGAACATGATCGCCGCGCCCCGGCTGTCGGGGCTGCGGATCAGGTGCCAGGCCCCGACGCCGCCCACCATGAACGCCGTGGTCAGATAGGCCGCCAGCACCATATGCACCAGCCGATAGGGGAAGGAGGGGTTGAAGATCACTGCCAACCAGTCTTCCGGCACGAACTGGCCCGCCGCATTCACCCCATAGCCCGTGGGCGTCTGCATCCAGCTGTTGACGCTGAGAATCCAGAAGGCGGAAAACAGCGTGCCGATGGCGACGATGGCCGTGGCCGCCATATGCACGGGCTCGCCCACCCGCTGGCGGCCGAACAGCATCACCCCCAGGAACCCGGCCTCAAGGAAAAAGGCCGACAGAACCTCGTATCCCATCAGCGGCCCAACGATCGGCCCCGCCTTGTCGGAAAACACCGACCAGTTGGTGCCGAACTGATAGGACATCACGATCCCCGACACGACGCCCATGCCGAAGACCACCGCGAAGATCGTCTTCCAATAGTCGAACAGCCGCAGATAGACCGGGTCGCCCCTCCACAGCCACAGCGCGTTCAGCACGGCCAGAAAGCTGGCCAGTCCGATGGTGAAGGCCGGAAAGATGATATGGGCTGAGATGGTGAAGGCGAATTGGAACCGGGCCAGATCAAGGGCGGAAAAGGTCTCGAACATGGCTGCAAGCGCCTCCTGTCCTGTCCGCGCGGGGGCGGTCCCTGACCTTTAAAGAAAGCGCCCTTTGCGGCCCATGGTCAAGCCGCCCGCCCTGCGGCATCTGCGCCCGCCTGCCGCCATGCCGCAAAAGCCGTTCAAATCCTTGGCGCTTCGGTTTTGCCGGACCGCGCGTTTTCGGCTATGGATGATGGCAAGGCAGGGCAGAACGGCCCGGAACCCTTTTCAGATCATGCGCGGTGCTAGGGGAGCGTATGGGGTGGATGGAGGGTTCCGTAGGGGTGCGGGGCCCTCCATTTCGTCAGCCCTTACCCTGTCCTTCGCGGCCGCCCCTTGCCTGCCGCAGCGGGCTCATGCAGCATCGGGTCTACAGCGAAAGGCCCGTCATGACGCTCCGCGACCTCTATCCCCTCACCGAACCCTATGCGACTGGCACGCTTGATGTCGGCGACGGCCATAACCTCTATTACGAGCGTGTCGGCACGCCCGGCGCCACCCCCGCGGTCTTCCTGCATGGCGGCCCCGGCGGCGGGATCGAGCCGAACCACCGCCGCTTCTTCGATCCTGCCCGCTATGATGTTCTGCTGTTCGACCAGCGCGGCTGCGGCCGGTCCACCCCCCATGCCGGGCTTGAGGCGAACACCACCTGGCATCTCGTGGCCGATATCGAACGGTTGCGCGTGCTTGCCGGGGCCGAGAAATGGCTGGTCTTCGGCGGGTCCTGGGGGTCGACGCTGGCCCTGGCCTATGCCGAAACCCATCCGCAGCGCGTCAGCGCGCTGATCGTGCGCGGCATCTACACCGTCACCCGGGCCGAGATCGACTGGTATTACCGCTTCGGCGTGTCGGAAATCTTCCCCGATGCCTGGGAGGATTTTCTGGCTCCGATCCCGCCCGCCGAACGCGGCGACCTGATCGCCGCCTACCGCAAGCGGCTGACCTCGGACGATCCTGCCACCCGCCAGACCGCGGCCCGCGCCTGGTCGGTCTGGGAAGGCAGCACCATCACGCTGCTGCCGCAGCCGCAGCTTGTCGAACAGTTCGGGCAAGACCGTTTCGCCGAAGCCTTCGCCCGGCTGGAGAACCATTATTTCTATCACGACTGCTGGCTGGAACCGGGGCAGCTTCTGCGCGACGCTTCGCGCCTGCGTGGCATTCCCGGCGCCATCGTCCATGGCCGCTATGACATGCCCTGTCCCGCGCGCACTGCCTTTGACCTGCACAGGGCCTGGCCCGAGGCGAGCTTTCACCTGATCGACGGGGCCGGCCATTCCGGCATGGAGCCCGGCATCCGCGACCAGTTGATCCGCGCCACCGACCGCTTCGCCTGACGGAAGGCCCGTCTAGAACAGGCTCAGGACCAGCCCCATCACCGCGCAGCCGGCCACGCTGTTGACCCCGTCGATCATGGTCAGCGCCGGTTTGCGCATGGCGAAGGCATAGTTCATCGCCACCCAGGGCGTGATCAGGAAGGCGCCGATCCCCGCCCCGGCCACCAGCCCGCCGCCCAGCGAGGTGATGCCCGCCATGGCAAAGATGTGCCGCATCATTCCGGCCACGATGACCATGGCGGCAAAGCCCACCACAAAGGGCATCGGGCTGCCATTGCCCTGCGGGCGGCCCCGGTCATCGACCGGAATCCCTGCCGCCGCGATCCAGGCCTTCGACATCGACATGTACCACACCGCGCCAAAGGCAAAGGCCGCCAGCGCCGCCGCCAGAACGTTCAGGATTTCCATATTCCCCTCCGCGAGATGATGACCACAGCCATCATGCACCGGCGCGGGGCTTCGGGGAATCGTTAAGAATTCATGAACGCCGCAGGGTCAAGCCATTGAAATACCACGGCAGGACAGCCTGTCCCACCGTGGGACATCAGGGTTCCACCCCGCCCAGACGGCAAAGGATATCCCATTCCTCGGGGCTGACCGGCTGCACCGACAGGCGGGTGTTGTTGACCAGGACCATCTTTTCCAGCCCCGGCGTCACCTTGCATTCGTCCAGCGTGATCGCCCGGCCAAAGGGCTTGACCGCCTTGATCCAGACGCAGTCCCAGCGCGGGTCGTCGGTCGTGCTGTCGGGGCTGCTTTCCCGGCAGACCTCGACGATGCCGACGATCTCCTTGCCCACATTCGAGTGGTAAAAGAAGCCCCGGTCGCCGATCTTCATGGCCCGCATGTTGTTGCGGGCCTGATAGTTGCGGACGCCATGCCATTCCTCGCCCTCGTCCCCCTTGGCGACCTGGTGATCCCAGCCCCAGACATCGGGTTCCGATTTGAACAGCCAGAAGCTCATCCGATCACCTTTTTCCACGCCCGGATCTCGACACTCTGGAACAGCCCCGCCTTGGCATAGGGATCGCCCGCCGCCCAGTCCTGCGCGGCCTTCAGGTCGGCCACCTCCAGCACCAGAAGCGAGCCGGTCATGCCACCCTCGGCATCAAGGAACGGCCCCGCCATCTCGACAACGCCGGTTTCGGCCAGATAGGCCAGATGCGCCTCGCGATTGGCCTTGCGGGTCTCAAGATGCCCCGGCTTGTCGCTGCAAATCACCGCCACGCGCATGTCGTCACTCCTGTTTCAAGGGGCGGGACATCAGCGCCGTCACGGCCTCGCCCACCCCGATTTCACCCTGCACCAGCCGCGCCACCATGGCCGCGACCGGAACTTCGATGCCCTTCTGTGCCGCCAGCCGCACCGCCGCCCGCGCCGTCGCCACGCCCTCGACCGTCGCCGCGACCGGCACCTTGCCCGCGCCCAGCGCCGCGCCATGGGCAAAGTTGCGTGATTGCGGCGAGGTGCAGGTCAGGATCAGATCACCCAGGCCCGACAGGCCCGCCAGCGTCTCGGGCCGCGCGCCCATCGCCTCGGCCAGCCGCGCCATCTCGGCATAGCCGCGCGTCACCAGCGCCGCCCGGGCGCTTTCGCCCAGACCTGCCCCCGCCACCACGCCCGCCGCGATGGCGATCACATTCTTCAGCGCGCCGCCCAGTTCGGCCCCGATCACATCCTCGGTCCGGTACAGCCGCAAGGCAGCCGTTGACAGCGCATGTTGCAACGCCTTGCCCTGCGGCCCGGCGCAGGCCAGCGTCAGCGCCGTGGGCAGGCCGCGCGCGATATCGGCGGCAAAACTTGGCCCGGTCAGAACCGACACCGCGCCCGTTGCCCCCGCCGCCTGCATCACCTCGGCCGGCCCGACCAGGGTTTCCAGATCAATCCCCTTGCAACAGGCGACCAGATCGCTTGCCAGCAGGACGCGGCCTTCGTCCGCCAGAAAGCCGCGCAAAGCCTGCATCGGCATGGCAAGCAGGACCGGCCCGCTTTCCGCCAGTGCAGAGACGCTATGCACCACGTCAACCGTCTCGGTCAGCCGCACCCCCGGCAGGCGCAGGCTTTCGCGCCGCACCGCAAGCCCGGGCTCGCGCCCCCAGAGCCGCACCGCCTTGCCATCGCGCGCCAGCGCCACGGCCAGCGCCACGCCGAAGGCCCCGGCCCCGGCCACGCCGATCGCGCCGCCCGTCATGCCTTTGCCCCCCGCTTGCCGCTGCCCAGCATCGGCGCCGCCGCCTGATCCAGGGGCCAGCGCGACCGCGCCGAAAGGTCCATCCCGTCCTGCCCGCCTGCCAGGAAACGCTCGATCCCCGCCCAGGCGATCATCGCGCCATTGTCGGTGCACAGCCGCAGCGGCGGCGCCAGAAACTGCGCGCCGCCATCGGCGGCAACCGTCTCTAATCTGGCCCGAAGCAGGCTGTTCGCCGCCACGCCCCCCGCAACGGCCAGCACCGGCGCGGCGAACAGCGCCAGCGCGCGGCGGGTCTTTTCCGCCAGAACATCGGCCACCGCCGCCTGGAACCCGGCGCAGAGATCGGCGCGGTCCTGCACGGTCAACCCGCCCTTTTCGGCAATCACCTCGTCCCGCGCCCGCAGCACCGCCGTCTTCAGCCCGCTGAAGGACAGATCGCAGCCCTCGCGGTCGAGGAGGGGCCGGGGAAAGCGGAAGCGTTTCGCATCGCCCGCCCGCGCAGCGGCCTCGACCTGCGGCCCGCCCGGCTGGGTCAGCGCCAGAAGCTTGGCCACCTTGTCAAAAGCCTCGCCCGGCGCATCGTCGATCGTGCTGCCCAGGCGGCGAAAGGTTTCCGGCCCCTCGACGGCAAGGAACTGGCAATGCCCGCCCGAAACCAGCAGCATCAGATAGGGATAGGCGATGCCATCGGTCAGGCGCGGGGTCAGCGCGTGACCCGCCAGATGGTTTACGCCGACGAGAGGCAGGCCGGTCGCCGCCGACAGGCCCTTTGCCAGCATCACGCCCGACAGCACGCCGCCGATCAGCCCCGGCCCTGCCGTCACGGCGATGCCATCCAGATCGGCCAGCGTCACCTGGGCCGAGGCCAAAGCCGCCTCGACCGCAAGATCCAGCTTTTCGGCATGGGCGCGGGCGGCAATTTCCGGCACCACGCCGCCGAAACCGGCATGAAGCGCCTCTTGCCCCTCGACGACCGAGGCCAGAACATCGCCCCGCCCCGTCTCCGAAAGCCGCACCACGGCCGCGGCGGTATCGTCGCAGCTTGATTCGATGCCAAGGAAGGTCAGCGTCTTGCCCATGGTCCCGCTTGTGGCCCGCTTCCCCTCGCAGGTAACATTGCCCCCATGTCAGGACAATGCGCAAATCCCGCCGGGATCCCGGTGCTGATCACAAGACCCGCCGCGCAGGCCGCCCGTTTTGCCGCGCAGCTGGGCGCGGACTGCCCGCGGGCGCGCGCGATCCTTGCCCCGATGATGGCGGTGGAATTCCTGTCGGCGACCCTGCCGCAAGGACCGTGGCAGGCGCTGATCCTGACCTCGGAAACCGGGGCCGAGGCGGCGGCGCGGCTTGCCGGACAGTCTCTATCCTTGCCAAAACGGGCGCTTTGTGTCGGTGACCGAACGGCGCGGGTGGCGGCGCAAGCCGGGTTCGAGCCGCTGTCGGCGCAGGGTGCCGCCGAGGATCTTCTTGAGTTGATCCTGGCCCGCCCCGAACGCGATTTCCTGTGGCTGCATGGCGAAGACCGCGCCTTCGATTTTCCCACCGCGCTGGCGGCCAAGGGGCGGCGATGCGACGGGGTAGCGGTCTATCGCCAGCGCGCCCTGCCGCTTTCGGCCGAGGCGCTGGCCGCGCTTGCCCGCCCCGGCCCTCTGATCCTGCCGGTCTTCTCGCCCCGGTCGGCGCGGCTGCTTGCCGCAGCCTTGCCCGCGGATCTCGCCGCCGATCTCTACCCTGTGGCGATCAGCCCCAAGGCGCTGGCTGCGCTGCCGGAGTCACTGAAATCACGCGGAATTGTCGCCGCCGCACCCGAGGCCATGGCAATGATCCGCGCTATTGCCGGAACCATCGCCGTCCTCGCGCCTTGATGCCTTGCGCCCCAAGGGATTAGGTTGGGGCTGGACCTGCGGAACATGTGAATGACCAGCAAAGACCCAAGCAAAGACCCTGGCCAAGATCCGGGCACGCCCGTTCCCGAAGCCCCGGCGCCCGAGCCGGTGCAGACGGAAGTTGCGGCCGATACTGCACCGTCCGGCGCGGACACGCGGCCCGAAGCGCCGCTTCCGCCGCGCTCCCCTGCGCGACCGCGCACTGGTGGGAGCTTCGCCGGAGCGGTGCTTGGTGGTGCACTGATGCTGGCGCTGGGTTTCGCATTGTCACATTTCGATGTGCTGGACCTTCGCCCGGCCCCCGACGATTCGGCCCTACGCGCGCTTGAGGCGCGAGCTGACAAGTTGGCCCAGGATCTGTCCACCCTATCCGGCGATACCGACCTCAAAGTCCAGACCCTTGCCGCCCAGATCGCCGAGACCCCGGCCAGCGATCCGGCCCCGCTGGCCGATCTGACCGAGCGTCTGGCCAAGCTGGAATCCGAAATGGCGGGCCTGTCCAGCCTGCCCGCCGATGGCGCGTTGAGCCCGGCGCAGCTTGCCGCGCTGTCTTCCAGCGTGGAAAGCCTGCGCAGCCAGATCTCCGGTCTGAAAGCCGGTCTCGATGACCCTGCCGTGCGCGCCATCGTGGCCGAGGAGCTGGCCGCATGGGAGAAAGCGACCACCGACAAGGTGCAGGCCGAAACCTCGGCCGCCCAGGCCGCCGCCGCCCGCGCCACCGCGCTGGCAACGCTGCACCAGGCCGCGGCCACCGGCGCGCCCTATGCGCCCGCTCTGTCGGCCTTGGGGGCGGATGTGCCGCAAATCGTCTCGAAATACGCCGAATCCGGGCTGCCCGCGCTGGAGACCGGCTTTGCCGAAGGTGCCCGCCGCGCGCTTGAAGGCGCTTTGCGCGCGGCACCCGGGCAGGGCATGGGCGACCGCTTCCTGTCCTTCCTCAAGATCCAGACCGGCGCGCGGTCGCTGACCCCGCAGGACGGCGACGATCCCGATGCCATCCTGTCGCGGGCAGAGGCGGCGGTGGCGCAGGGCGATGCGCAAAAGGCGCTGGATGAGGTCGCCGCCCTGCCGCCCGAGGCCCAGGCCGAACTTGCCGATTGGCAGGCCCTGGCCAAGGACCATATCGCTTTCCAGACCGCGCTCGCCACGCTGTCGCAAGCCGCCAGCCCGTAAGGAGAGCACGTTGCTTTGGTCGCTGACAAAGGTCGTCTTCTTTCTGGTCGCCATCGCGGCCCTAGCCGTTCTGGCCACGTTCGTCTCGGACAGCGGGCAGCAATTGCGCATCTGGGTCGGCGGGATGGAATTCACGCTGGGTCCGTTGCAGAGTGTGATCGCCGGGCTGGTGCTGATACTGCTGATCTGGCTGGTGATCCGCCTGATCGCCTTCACCTTCGCGGTCTTCCGCTTTCTGAATGGCGACGAAACCGCGATCAGCCGCTATTTCGACCGCAACCGCGAACGCCGCGGCTATGCCGCCCTGTCGGAAGGCATGGTCGCGCTGGCCTCGGGCGAGGCGACGCTGGCCCTGGCCCGCGCCCGCACCGCCGAACGGCTTTTGGGCAAGCCCGAACTGACCACGCTGCTGACCGCGCAGGCGGCCGAGGCGGCGGGCGACGGCAAGACGGCGCTGGCCGCCTATAAGACGCTTCTTGCCAATGAAGGCACGCGCTTTGTGGCCGTGCGCGGGCTTTTGCGCCAGAAGCTGGCCGAGGGCGATACGGGCACCGCGCTGAAACTGGCCGAACGCGCCTTTGCGCTGAAACCCCGCCATGGCGAGACGCAGGATATCCTGCTCAAGCTTCAGGCCGGCAGTTCCGACTGGAAGGGCGCGCGCAGCACCCTGTCGGAAAAGTTGCGCACCGGCGAATTGCCCCGCAGCGTCTATCGCCGCCGCGACGCGCTTCTGGCGCTGAAAGAGGCGCAGGTCGTGCTGGACGAAGGCAGCAGCCTTGAGGCGCGCGAAGCGGCAATCGAGGCCAACAAGCTGTCGCCCGATCTGATCCCCGCCGCCGTGATCGCCGCGCGGGCGCTGGTCGACAAAGGCGACCGCAAGGGGGCGACGCGGGTGCTGAAAAAGGCCTGGGAAGCCCAACCCCATCCTGATCTTGCCGCCGCCTTTGCCGCGATCGAGCCCGAGGAAAGCCCGCAGGCGCGGCTCAAGCGGTTCAAGACCCTGTTCGGCGCCCGCGCCCAGGACGAGGAATCGCGGCTGACCGAGGCCGAACTGCAGATCGCCGCCGATGATTTCCCCGCTGCCCGCAAGGCGCTGGGCAATCTGGCCGAAGATCACCCCACGCAGCGCTCGCTGGCGCTTCTGGCCGCCATCGAACGCGGGCAGGGGGCCGAGGATGCCCGCGTCCGCGCCATCCTGACGCGGGCGCTGGCCGCCTCGCGCGGGGCGCAGTGGTGCTGCGACAAATGCCAGTCGGTGCAGGAAGACTGGCAACCGATCTGCCCGGTCTGCGACGGGTTCGATACGCTGAGCTGGCGCGAACCGCCCCAGCCCGCGCAGTCCCGCCCGGCCTCGGAAACGGTGCTGAAACCGCTTCTGGCCGAACCCGAGCCGTCCCCGGCGGAAGAGGCCGAACTTGCCGATACGGCAGAGGAACCGTCGGCGGCGGCAGAACCGGAAGAGACCGCGCCCTCCGAACCGGACCCGCCAAGCCTGCCGCCGGACGAGATTCTCCGCCGCGCAAATTAGGGCTACACAGTCCGCCGGGTGGGTGCTAAGAGCCTGCCCGGACCAGTGCCCCGCCGTCCTTGCGGGCCAAAGGCGCGGGTCAGGAAGGATGCCGGTGTAGCTCAGCTGGTAGAGCACGTCATTCGTAATGATGGGGTCGGGGGTTCGAGTCCCTTCACCGGCACCACCAGTCCCTTGCAGATGAAGCGGCTGGTGGTGCGCACCTTCTTCCCGGCGCCGGATGGCAGCGCCATTTCCACGCTCTTCACAACATGGCGCGCAGTGTGATGCACCTGCTACCGGCCTCTCTCGGGCCGCAGTTCCGCTGAAGTCGGCAGGAAACCCCTGCGACCCCAGATCCTGGCCCAGCCTTTTCACTCTGCTGGCCAGACCAGGCCATATCGCGCGCGTGGACCCAGCCGGAACGCTCCACAACCCCAGGAAAGGTGTTTACAGCCGTCGATTCGGAATCATATGGTCGACAATATACAGTTGACTGTAGTCTTGATGGAGATCCTCATGGTTCCTGCGGCTGCTTCTCGCTCCGGCCTGTGCCGGACTGTCGCTTTTCTTGCTGGAACCGCGGCGGCAGCGCCCGCGGCCTGGGCCGAGCCGCCCGCCGATACGGTCGTGGTCGGCCTCAGCGCCGATGCCAGCACGTTCGAGACCGCCGAGATCCGGTCGGCCGACAACATGAACATTGCCAATTACCTGTTCACCACCCTGACCCAGATCGGAGACGACGGGACGATCCTGCCGCGTCTGGCGACGTCATGGACGACGAGCGAGGACGGCCGCACGCTGACCTTCGCCCTGAAGCCCGATCAGACCTGCGAGGATGGCGAGGCACTGACCGCCGAGGATGTGGCCTATTCCTGGAACCGGGCCGCAGATCCTGACAGGAAGTTCGCAGGCAACACGCCGGGCTTCGTCTATACATCGATGGGCTTCGAGCGTGCCGAGGCGATCGATGATCAGACGGTGGCGATCCGGATCGCCACGCGCAACCCGATGGCGCTGGGCTTCACCTCTCAGGTGATGATCCACTGCAAGGACAGTCTCGAGCAGATGTCGCCCGAGGACATCGCGACGCGGCCGGTGTCTTCGGCCGAGTATCGGCTGGTGAGCTGGACCCGCGATGCCGAGCTGGTGCTGGAAAAGCGTCAGGACCCCGGCACGTTCCAGACCATCGTCTTCCGGGTGATCCCCGAGGCCTCGACCCGGACGGCCGAGCTGCTGGCGGGCAATGTGGACATCATCACCAATGTCGCGCCTGACCAGGTCGAGGCGATCAACGCCAGCGGCGTGGCCGAGGTGCAGGCGGTGCAGGGGCTGCGGCGCATGTATATCGGCTTCAATCAGAAAGAGAGCTTTGGCGGCGTGGACGGCGCGGCCTTCCGCAACCCGGACGTACGCCGGGCGCTGCAATATGCCGTGGATGTGCCGGGCATCTGCAAGCAATTGCTGAACTTCGAGTGTCGCCGGATGACCGGCATGGTCAACCCGCCGAACGACCACCCGGATCTGGAGCCCTATCCCTACGATCCGGCGATGGCCGAACGTCTGCTGGACGAGGCCGGATATCCGCGCGGAGCCGATGGCGTGCGGTTCCGCACCAGGCTGCAGACCCCGCGCGGGCGTTATCTGAACGATGTGAACGTGGCGCTGGCGGTCGGGGCGTTTCTGACCGAGGTCGGCATCGAAACCGAAGTCGAGCCGGTGGACTGGGCCTCGGTCTATACCCCCCTGATCCGCAACCACGACGCCGGACCGCTGTTCCTGCTGGGGTCGGGCGGCGTGCTGTGGAGCGCGGTCTATGACATGGCGATCATGGCGCGCGTCACCTCGGGACCGAACTATACCAACTGGTCCGATCCGCGATGGTTCGACCGCTGGGACGAGATGATGGCCGAACAGGACCCCGGGCGGCAGCGCGCGATCATCAACGAGATGCTGGAAGTGTTCTACGCCGACGGCCCCTGGCTGCTGATGTATTATCAGCCCGACTTCTATGGCGTGGGGCAGCGGGTCGACTGGACGGCGCGGCGCGACGAAACCATCGACCTCTGGGATGTCCAGCTTGCAAAGTAAGACGGTGCTTGCCGGGGCAGGGCGGTTCCTGCTGATCGGCGCCGGAACGCGCGGGCGCATGTGGGCGCAGGTCGTGGCGGAGAGCCCTGATGCAGAGGTGGCGGCGGTGGTTGATCCCAACCCAGCCGCCCGCGCGATGTTCAAGGCCGAGCATCCGGGCCCGCCCTGGTTTCCCGATCTTGAGGCGGCCTTGGCGGCCGGACCTTACGAGGCGGCACTTTTGGTCACGCCACCGGACGGGCATCTGAATCAGTGCCGCCGCCTGTTCGAAGCCGGGCTGCCGGTTCTTGCGGAAAAGCCGCTCGCGACCAGCCTGGCCGAGGCGGTGGCGATCATCGACGCCGCCGAGGCGGCGGAGGTGCCGCTGTCGGTGGGACTGAACTTTCGCTATCTGCCGGTGTCGATGGCGCTGCGCGACTGGCTGGCAGGGCATCGCATGGGGCGCCCGGGCTTTGGTCAGTTCCGCTATTTGCGCAATCGCGACGGGCGACGCCCGGGGATCAACCGCTATCCGCTGACCATGCGGCATCCGATGATGCTTGAGCAGACGATCCATCATCTCGACCTGATCCGATTCTGCCACGGTGCCGAGGTCGAAGTGATCGTCTGCCGGACCTGGAACCCGGATTGGAGCATGTATGCCCATGATGCCAATGTGCACTGCCTTCTGGGTCTGTCGGACGGGGCCGAGGTCAACTATTTCGGCACTTGGTCTGGCGGCTGGAACACACCCGGCTTCGAATGGCGCACCGATTGCGCCGAGGGCGTGGTGATCCAGCGCGAGCTGCATTCGGACCTCGCCGTCGCCCGGCGCAGCGAGCCGGAACTGACTCAGGTTCCGCTGCCGGAAGCGCGACCCTATTACGATGACAGCATCGCTTTGCTTGCGGCTTTCCGTCTGGCCCTGCGGGACCACGGCCCCTTGCCCTGCGACGGGCGCGACCATCTGCGGTCGCTGGCCCTGTGCTTCGCCGGAATCGAAAGTTCAGAGACCGGCCGCGCGATCCGCATGGCCGAGTTTCACGCCCGCCACAGCCTTGATCGGCTGATCTGATACCCACCCCGGAGGAACCTGTGCCCAAGGTCGATATCCCTTTTGACAGCTATCACGACTATGACGCGATGACGGCGCATCTTCAGGCGCTGGCGGCCGCCTATCCGGCGCTGTGCCAGCTGACCTCGATCGCGACGTCGTTTCGCGGCCGCAAGGTCTGGATGGCCACCCTGACCAATCCGGCCACCGGCCCGGCGCATGAGAAGCCCGGCTTCTATATCGACGCTCAGATCCATGCCGAGGAACATGCCACCAGCGCGACGGCGCTGTATGCGATCTGGTATTTGCTGACGAATTACGGCGCGGATGAGGAATGCACCCGCCTGCTGGACAGCCAGGTGTTCTATGTCATTCCCCGCATCAACCCGGATGGCGCGGAATATTCGCTCAAGGAACCCTATCACCCCTGGTGCGGCAATGGCCGGTTCCTTCCGGGCGAAGACCGGATCGATGGCTTGATCCCGCAGGACATCAATGGCGACGGGTATATCGTCAACATGCGGGTGCCCGACCCCAAGGGCGAATGGAAGAAAAGCCCGACCGAGCCGCGTCTGATGGTCCAGCGCGAACCGGGCGAGGAAGGCGGGGAATATTACCGCGTCTATCCTGAAGGCCTGATCCGCGACTATGACGGGGTGCATGTCAAGATCGTGCCCGGCAATGACGGGAACATGAACCGCAATTTCCCGATCAACTGGTCGCCGCAGGAATATGGCGCAGGCCTCTATCCCTTCTCGGAACCCGAGGCGATGGGCATGGGGCAGGTGATCCTGAACCATCCCAACATTTGCGGCATGTGCGCCTATCACACCCATGGCGGCATCATCCTGCGCCCGTCGATGATGAAGATGGATGCCGAGATGAGCCCGCGCGATCTGGCCCTGTACAAGGATCTGGGCGCGGTCGGCACCAGGATCACCGGCTACCCGACGATCTCGACCTATGAAGATTTCACGCCCGACAAGAGCAAGGCCCGGCATGGCTCGCTGAAGGACTGGGTCTATGAAGAGATGGGAATCATCTGCTTCTCGACCGAGTTGTGGGATCTGGAGCGCACGGCAGGGGTCGAGAAGACCGGCTACTACAATCTTGGCCCACGCGATGCCGAGACGCAGGAGAGGATCTTCCAATGGGTGCTCAAGAATGTGGGCGACCACGGTTTCCGAGACTGGGAAGCCTATGAGCACCCGCAGCTCGGCCCGGTCGAGATCGGCGGCATGGTCTATATCTGGTCCTACCGGAATCCGCCCGGCCACCTGCTGCAAGACATCTGCCACCGCAACACCCTGTTCAACCTGCGCCATGCGGCGGCCGCGCCGCGTGTGGTGGTGGACGTGCTGAACGTCGAGGCCCTGGGGGCGGATCTGTTCAAGGTGTCGGCGGTGGTGTCGAACCACGGCTATCTGCCGACAAACCTGTCGGACGTCGCCATCCAGAACGATGTGGCCAAGCCCGTGACCATCAGCATCGTCACGGAAGGCGCCGAGCTGGTGATGAACCCGGGCCGGGCCGAGCTGGGCCACCTCGCGGGGCGCAACGAGCGGCGCTACAACTGGTCGCCCTGGGGGCAGCAGTGGTCGGCGGTGACGAAAAAGGTGGAATGGCTGGTCCGCAGCACGGGCGCGGGGGCCAGTGTCACGGTCACCGCCGCTTCCGAGAAGGGCGGCACCCACCGGCGCAGCCTGCCGCTGGGCTGATCGGCCGAAGCGAGGCGCGGAACGCGGCGGGTCATTCCCGCCGCGTTGTGGTTTCAGGCCCTCTACTTGCGGCGGGCGGTCCAGGCCTCGATCGCCTCGTCCCGGCGGGGTTGCCAGTCGATCCGCGAGGACACGCCGTAGAAATCTGGCTGAAAATACAGGAAGATCCACGGCGCGTCCTCGTGAAACAGGGCCAGCATCTCGTTCACGACGCGGCGCTCTTCCTCTGGGTCGCGGATGGATTTCAGGCTGTCCCAGCGCGTCTGCCAGCCTTCGTTGAACCACATGCCGTTGTTCACAGCCGCATCGCGCGAGGGGAACAGCGACATGTCATAGACCGCGCTCCAGGTCGCACCGCCCTGCCCGATGAAGAACAGCGGCCCGGCCTTGTGTTCCCGCGCCATCGGCGAAAACAGCGTCATGGTCATCAGGTCATCAGGTCATTCGTCGTCTCGACGCCGACATCGGCCAGATATTGCGCCACCGCCTGCTGCACCTGACCGTCGTTGAGATAGCGCCCGTTCGGGCCCTGCATGACCAAGCGGAACCGCACGCCATCCGCCCCGCGCGGCCAGCCGGCCTCGTCCAGCAGCTTCTCGGCGGCTTCGGGATCATAGGGATATGGCTTCACGTCGGGGTTGCCGACATTCGCGGGGCCGTTGGCGCGTCGGCAGTCCACGCCCAGAAGCTGGCGGCAGATCGTTGGCACGTCGACGGCCATGTTCAGTGCATGGCGCACGCGCACATCCCAGATCGCCTTGCCGCCGGGTGTGCCGTCAAACGCGCCCGAGAAGTTGAAGCCGACGAACATGCGCCGGGTTCCCGCGACGCTGACCACCTTGGCATTGGCATAGGCATCGATTGCGGCCGACTGGTCCGGCGGGATGTTCGCGGCGATGTCGAGATTGCCCGCCACCAACTCAACCGCGCGGGTGCTGGCTTCGGGCACCACCCGCCAGACGACACGGTCGAAATCGGGGTCGGCCAGCGTGTAGGACGGATTCCGTTCCAGCACCACGCGGTCGTCCTTGATCCATTCGACCAGCCGGTAGGGACCCGAGGCCACCGGCGCGACGCGCGCCTCGTCCAGTGTCAGCTTTTCGTAGCTGTCCTTGCAATGGATGAAAAGCTTGGCCGCCATGCCCGGTACGGTCGAGGAATAGCCGCGCAGGGTCATCACAGCGCGGTTCGGCCCCTCGGCCCTTGCGCCGAGGAAACCGATGGAGTTGTAGACGAAACCCGAGGAATGGCCGACGAACTTGTTCGCCGGATCACCGGCCCGGTTCAGGGAATAGGCGACATCTTCGGCATCCAGGACCTCGCCGTCTTCGCAAGTAAGGCCTTCGCGAATTGTGAAGGCAATTTCATTGCCTTCCTCATTCCATTCCCAGTCAGTGGCAAAATGCGGAACAATTTCACCTTGCGGCGTTACGGAAAGCAAAGTGCCGAAGATATGGCTGACGACATTGATCGACACCGCCTGGTTCAGCATGTTCGGTTCAAGCGACTCGATGTCGACGGATTGCGCAATGACAAGCGTATCGTCCGGGATTTTCGCAAAGGCCTGCCATGGTGCCAAGAAGGCCATGGTGGCGCAGGTTGAGGCAAGTGTTTTCCATATCATGTTCATTACCCTGTTGCTGTTCGGATCATTCTGCGTGCTGTGGGCAGAAGTGATGTGCATTTGGAGGGGCGCGGCAGACCAGAAATAGACCAGCTGGGGAATCGCGCGTATTAACCATCAGCCTCAATTGCGGTCAGGTCAATTGATCGATGTGAAAATCGGTAATTTTAATTACGATCTGAATTGCAATTTCGCGAAAGAAATTGACCGGAGAATTATCCGATAATTCAGCGCCATCTTGAATGGGCGGCCAGGGCCGTCCGAATGCGTCAGGGCCCCAGGTAGGCGATGACCTCGATCTCGAGAAGGACCTCGGGCGAGCCGAGGCCATTGACGATGTAGCCGGTATGCGGCGAGCGGTGGTCGCCCAGGAAGGTGCGGCGGGCCGCGCCCACGGCCTCTCGCTGGTTGCGGTCGGTCATGATGGTGGTGACCTTGACCACGTCCTGCGGCCCGGCACCGGCTTCCTTGAGGATCAGGCCGATATTGCGCCAGATCTGGGCGCATTGCGCCGCCGGGTCACCAAGGCCGACCCAGTTGCCATCCGCATCCTTGGAAATCTGCCCGGCGATGAACAGAAAGCCACCCGCCATGGCACCATGGTGGTAGCCGGCCACCGGCGCAACGCCGGGCGGGCGGAACAATCGGATCGCGGTGTCGGTCATCAGATACCTCGCAGTGTCAGAGATCGTCAAAGGACATGCGGTTGGCGGCGTTGAGCCGGGCATAGAGCCCGCCCGCCGCGATCAGCTCGTCATGGGTGCCGCTTTCCGCGATCCGCCCGCCCGTCAGCACGATGATCCTGTCGGCATTGCGGATCGTGGCCAGCCGGTGCGCGATGACCAGGCCGGTCCGCCCCTGAAGAATGCGCTGCAGCGCGGTCTGGATGCGTTGCTCGGTGCTGCTGTCGATGCTCGACGTCGCCTCGTCCAGCACCAGGATCGGGGCATCGGCGACCAGCGCGCGGGCAAAGCTGATCAGCTGGCGCTGCCCCATCGACAGATTGCTGCCGCGTTCGGTCAGAAGCGTGTCATAGCCCTGGGGAAGCCGGGCGATCAGATCGTGGGCGCCCACGGCGCGGGCAGCGGCGAAAACCTGGTCGTCGGTGGCGGGGCTGTTGTAGCGGATGTTCTCCATCACCGTGCCGGTGAACAGGAAGGGTTCCTGCAAGACCATCGCGATATGGCGGCCCAGACTGGCCTGTGTCACCTCGCGCACGTCGCGGCCACCGACCAGGACCGCGCCCCGCTGAACGTCGTAAAAGCGGTGGACCAGCGACATGATGCTGGATTTGCCCGAGCCGGTGGGCCCGACCAGCGCCACGGTTTCGCCGGGACGGACACGGAAGGAAAGATCGTGCAGCACCGGGCGGTCCGGATGGTATCCGAAGGTTACATCGCGGAATTCGACCGAACCATCGGCGTCGGCGGACAGGTCCGGCGCATCCGGCGCGTCGGCAACTGTAAGCGGAACGTCCAGCACTTCGGTCAGGCGCTGGCCCGAGGCCATGGCGCGCTGCATGACGGAATATTGCATGGTCAGCGATCGGATCGGATCGAAGAAGCGCTGAATGAAGAACAGGAAGGCGACGATGACGCCGATGTCGAGCGTGCCTTCGATCACCCGCAGGCCGCCCAGCACCACCACCACCGCCATGGCAAGGCCGGTCAACGAATCGACCACCGGCACCAGCACCTGCGCCAGCCGCGCGCCGCGCAGTTGCGCCATAAGGTTCGTGCGCGCGCGGTCGTCGAACAGCGTCAGATTCACGGTCTGCCGTGTCATGCCCTGCACCGTGCGTACGCCATGGATGCCTTCGGCAAGCGCGCCGTTCACGACGGAATTCGCCTCATGCGCGGCAATGAAGGCAGCGCGGGCGCGGGGCAGCCAGACCACCCGCGCGACAGCCAGAACCGGCAGGATCGCCAGCGTGAGCAGGCCCAGCACCGGGTCCAGCCACAGCATGCAGACCACGATTCCGATCAGCAGAACCAGATCGCCGATCGAGATGACCGAAGTTTCCAGGAATTCCTGCATGGCGTTCACGTCGCCCTGAAGGCGCGACATCAGACGCCCGACCTCGGTCTTGTCCATAAAGCCCATCGAGACCTTCTGAAGATGGGCGAACATGGCGGTGCGGATGTCGAACAGCACATTCTCCGCCGCGCGGCCAACGGTGCGTTCCTGCAAGAAGCTTGCCACCGCGTTGACAAGGATGACGGCGACGAACAGGACGACAGACCAGATCAGCGCGGTCTGACCGGCCGCGCCCCGCGCCAGGCCGTCGTCTATGGCGCTGCGGATGATCAGCGGAATGGCCAGCTGCGTGCCGGTGAACACCAGAACCGCCGCGACAGAGGCCCAGACCTGCCGCCGATACGGGCGGACAAAGGTCCAGATCCGCGACAGGACACGCGGGTCGAAGACGCGGCCGAACATCTCTTCCTGCACGCGATGCGAACCGACGACGGCGCGGGGGGGACGGCGGCCGTCCTCACGCACTTCGTTGCGTTCGACTTCGGTCTCGCCGCTCATGTCCGGGTTCCATTGGCCAGGGTCTGCATCCGGTGCAGCGCGGCGTATTGCCCGCCCAAAGCCAGAAGTTCGGCCGGGCTGCCTTGTTCCACGATCCGCCCGTGATCCAGCACAAGGATGCGGTCGGCATCGCGCAGCGTGTTCAGGCGGTGGGCGATGAGGAGGGTGACGCGGCCGGGCGCGCCGTCACGCAGTTCTTCGAGGATGCGTTCCTCGGTCCGGGCGTCGATGGCGGCGGTGGAATCGTCGAAGACCAGGATATCGGGGTCCAGGATCAGGCTGCGCGCGATGGACAGGCGTTGCCGCTGCCCGCCCGAAAGCGAGGCGGCGCGTTCGGCCACAACGGTGCCATAGCCGTCGGGCAGGGCGCTGATGTGGTCGTCGATCTGGGCTTGCCGGCCAGCCTGCCGGATGCGCACGGGCCCGGCCCAGGGGTCGCCATAGGCGATGTTGTTTTCCAGCGAGGTGGTGAACATGAACACATCCTGCTGCACCACCGCAACCGATCGCCGCAGCGAAGCCAGGCTGACCGACCGCAGATCCTGTCCGTCGATGGTGATGCGCCCTTCGGAGACGTCGTGAAAGCGCGGGATCAGATGGGCGATGGTCGTCTTGCCGCTGCCCTGCGGCCCGACGATGCCGATCGTCTCGCCCCGGCGGGCGGCAAAGCTGATGCCGTTCAGAACCCTGTGGGCCGGGTCCGAGGGATAGGCGAAGCTGACATTTTCGAACCGCAGTTCGCCTTGGGTGATGTTCAGGTCAGGTGCGTCCGGCGCGTCGCGGACGGCCGGTTCAAGGTCAAGCAGGGCAAAGACCCGTGCCCCGCAGGTGCTGGTGCGGGCGAAGGAATTGACCAGCATTCCCAATTGCCGGACCGGCATTTGCAGGATCGTCATGAAGGTCAGAAAGGCGGTCAGCGTGCCAAGGCTGATCTCGCCTGCCTGGACCTTCAGCCCGCCCACCAGCAGGACCAGTGTCATCGCCGCCAGATAGGACAGCGTCATCGCCGTGGTTGATCCAACCCGCAGGTCCACGCGTTCGTGCGACAGGTCAAGCGCGCTGCCAGAGGCGGCGTGGAAGCGCTCCATTTCATGCGGGGCGGCGGCAAAGGCGCGCACGACCCGGATGCCCGCCAGGTTTTCCTCCATCACCCGCGAGAGCACAGCGAGCCGCTCCTGAAGATCAAGCCAGGTCTTGCGCAACCGCAGTTGCGAGACCGAGGATTTCCACCCGACAAAGGGCACGAAGGACAGCGCCAGCGCGGCCAGAAGCGGGTCGGTCGCCACCAGCATTGCGCCGCCGATCCCGATCAGGATCGTCATCAGGACGATGCGGATGAGGCCGGTGGCAAAGAACATTCGCGCGCCGTCCAGGTCCAGCATCCCCAGCGTGATCAGATCGCCGGAATGAATGCCGTCATGGAAGCCGAAGCTGAGATGCTGGATCTTGTCGTAATAGGCGTGGCGCAGGCGATAGCCGGTCCAGTGTCCCACGCTTTCCGAGAAATAGTTCTGTAAGGTGGTGAAGATGCCGCGCAGAACCGACACGCCCAGAACCAGCGCGGCGGTCTGCCACAGGACCGCCCCGGCATCGGCCGAAGCCCCGGCGGCCAGCGCATTCTGCATCTGGTCGACGCCCTGCCCCAGCAGAACCGGCAGCCAAAGCTGCAAGCCGCAAGCCAGGATCGTTGCCACAATGGCGATCCCGGCCTGCCATGGCGTCTCCAGCGCCATACGGCTGACGCGCAGGATGATGCGCAGTCCCGCCAGCCAGCTCCCGGTATCGGTGGCGGCCATGACTTCGACCCGGGCTTCGGGTTTGACATGGCGGGTGCGCCCGTGCGGCGACCCGGCATCTGTCTGGGCGGACATTGTATTCTCCTGCGGCCCGTCGCTGCGGGCAGAGCGGCGGACGCCGCTACGAGCGTCCGAAATGCTCCATGATCGCGGCGGCATATTTGATGCCGGCGATGTACTTGTCGATATGGATGTTCTCATCCGGGGCGTGAAGATTGGCGCCGGGGTTGGCAAAGCCTGTCAGCACGCAGGGAATCCAGACATGCTTGAGGATGGCCCCTTCGGCCGAAACGCCGTTGACCACGGGAAGCTCGCCATAGACCTCGGTCGCGGCGGCGATGATGGCCTGGCTGATGTCTTCGCGGACGCTGATCTTGTAGGGCGGCTCGGCCCCGTCAAAGGCGCGCACCTCGATATGGCCGAAACCGTGCTTGACGAGATGCGCCTTCAGCTTGGCGATGGCGGCCTCGGGCTGCATGTTCGGGATCAGGCGGAAATCCAGCCGGACGCGCGCCTCGTTCGGGACGATGGTCTTGGTGCCGGGGCCGGTATAGCCGGCGATGATGCCCTGGATATTGGCCGTGGGTTCGTAGGTCCGGGCGCGGATCGCGTCGATCCCGTCGCGGCCCAGCGCGAATTGGTCGATGCCCCATTCCCGCTTCATCTCGGCGGTATCGACGCGGGCGGCCTTGTCGCGAAGCTGTTCTTCGTCATCGGGGCCAAGCTGCCAGATGCCCTCGTTCCAGCCTTCGACCAGGATCCTGCGGTCACGGTCGAGGATGGTGTTCAGCGCCCAGACCAGATCCCAGACCGGGGCAGGGACCAGCGGGAAGTTCAGCGAATGGATGTCGGATTTCGCGCCCCGCGCCACCAATTCGACAAACAGCACCGATTTCAGCCCCAGCGAAACATCGGGCGCGTTCGTCCCCGTCTCGATCGAACCGTCGAGGCAGTGCATCCCGTCAGCTTCCAGCAGTTCAGCGTTGCGTGCCGCCCAGGCGGCCAGGTTCGGCGAGCCGATCTCTTCCTCGCCTTCGATCAGGAACTTCAGGTTGGCGGGGACTTCACCACGGACCTGAAGGAAGGCCTTGGCCGCCTTGGTAAAGGCCAGCACACCCGACTTGTTGTCCGTCGCCCCGCGCCCGAAAAGGACGCCATCGACGATTTCGGCCGACCAGGGGCCGCCATGCGACCAGGCTTCGATGGGTTCCGGGGGCTGCACGTCGTAATGGGCATAGCACAGGATGGTCTTGGCGGGCTTCCTGGCCTGAAGATGGCCGAAGACCACCGGCGGACCGGCGTCGAGTTCGTGAAATTCGGCCGGAAGCCCGTCGCGGTGCATCATGTCGCGCAGCAGTTCCGCGCAGTCGCGCAGGCCGATATCCTGTGCGCTGACCGAGGGCTGGCGCACAAAGGCCTGAAGATCGGCGATGCATTCCTCGGCATTGGCGTCGATCCACTCATAGATGGCTTGCATCGTCATGCGGCTGCTCCCTGGGACAATTCCCATGCGTTCAGGCGTTGGCCCGACAGATGCGCCGGGCGATCGTCGGACAGATGGGCAAAGGCGGGGGCCAGGCGGATCGGGTCGACCCATCTGGCCCGGGCATCGGCGCCGTAGGTGGTTTCAGACATCGGCGTGTGCATGAACATGCCCGGCGTGATCGTGTAGCTGACGATGCCCTGCGGCGCGCCTTCCTTCGCCAGACATTTGGAAAACCCCTCCAGCGCATGTTTGGCGGCGCAATAGGCGGTTTCGTCGACGAAGCCTTCGATCCCCGAGCGCGAGGAGACGAAGACCAGCGCCCCGCCGCCCCGCGCGCGCATCATGGGCCAGACGGCCTGGGTCAACTGAAAGGCGGCCTGGATGCCGACATTCATGGTGGCCTGAAAGCTGGCCAGCGAGACGGTTTCAATCGGCTCGACCCGCAGGATGGCGGCGTTGTGGATCAGCGTGTCGATGGCGGGCAGGGCGGCGGCGGCGCGGGCCGTGGCCGCGGCGTCCGACAGGTCGACCACGACCTGCGCTGCGCCGTTGCACTGGCTGGCGGTTGCGGCCAGCCCGGCGGCATCGCGGTCCATCAATACCAGGCTGTCGCCGCGCTCTGCGAGATGGCGGGCGATGGCCGCGCCCAGGCCCTGCGCGGCGCCTGTCACCAGAACGGTTCTAGGCATCGACATCCTCCGGTCGCACCCAGCGGCGTTCCGCGCCCGACAGGCGCACCGCATCCAGCACGCGCTGGTTGGCCAGCCCGTCGGCAAAAGTGGCCCCCTGGCGCAGCGCGCGCCCTTCGGTGATCGCGCCACACAGTTCCCGCAGCGCAGAAACCACCGAGACGTTCCAGATGCCCTTGTTCAGCCCGGGAAGGCTGGCAATCGGGTCGGTCCGGGTGATGTCCTCAAAGCTCTGCCCGGCCTTGGCGAACCACAGTTTTTCGTCGTCATTCGACAGGGTGATCGTGCCCCTGGAGCCGAAGACCTGGGTGTGGTTGCCCATATTATGCACCGCGACGCCAGACAGGAAGACCTGCGCCAGCGCGCCGCTGGCCATTTCCAGACCGAACCAGGCCACGTCATCCGCTGTGGCGGTCCAGGGCTCTCCGGTTGCCTTGTCCAGACGGTCGGGCACCATCACGGGCGCGGCGCCGGTGACCCAGGCGACCTCGCCCATCCACCAGCGCAGCATGTCGACCTGATGGCTGCCATTCGCGCCCAGGCGGCCGCCGCCCTGCGCGGCGTCGCTCCACCAATCGCCCTTCGGGCGGCTGGCGGGATTGGCCCAGCTTGCGCCGATATTGGCGATATTGATGTGGCGCAGCTCGCCCAGGTCGCCCTGCGCGATCATCTCGGCCACGCGGGCGCGGTTCGGGTTGAAGCGCAGTTCGTGGTCGATCATGTGCAGCCGTCCGGCGGCGGTGGCGGCCTCCAGCATCGCCCGCGCCTCGGTCGCGTTCATCGCCATGGGCTTTTCGCACAGGACATGCGCCCCGCGCGCCAGCGCCGCCAGGGTCTGCGGCCCATGCAGGGCCGTTGGGGTCGCGATGCAGACCAGGTCAAGGTCATGGCTGTCCAGCATGAGCTGCCAGTCGTCATAGGCATGTGGCACGCCGAACCGGTCGGCGCAGTCGCGGGCGCTGGACATCCGCCCCGAGGCGATGGCCACCACCTCGGCCCCCGGTACATGGGCCATCGCGGGCAGATAGGCGTCGCGGGCAAAGCTGGCCCCGATGATTCCGATTTTCATGCTCTGTCCTTTCAGCGCCGTTCTTTCAGCCGCGGATCCAGGAAATCGCGCAGCCAGTCGCCCATGATGTTGAAGCTGAGCACCGTCAGCACGATGGCAAGGCCCGGGAAGATCGCCAGCCACCACTTGTTCGCGATAAGTTGCTCGCGGCTTTCCGCCAGCATCGACCCCCAGGTCGGCACCGAGGGCGGCACGCCAAGACCCAGGAAGGACAGCGCCGCTTCGGCCAGGATCACCGAGGCCACGTTGAACGAGGCGATCACGGTCAGCGGGGCCACGATGTTGGGCAGGATGGTGCGGAAGATGATCGAGGCGGTGCTGTCGCCAAGCGCGCGCGCGGCCTCGACATATTCCTTCTCGCGCAAGGACAGGGTCTGGCCGCGCACGATCCGGGCATAGGTGACCCATTGGCCGATGCCCAGCACCAGGATCAGGTTGATCACCCCGGGCCCCAGGACGACCAGAAACATGATCGCCAAGAGAATGAAGGGGAAGGCAAGTTGGATATCGCCCAGGCGCATGATGACATCGTCGATCCAGCCGCCGAAATAGCCCGAGACCAGGCCGGCAGTGACCCCGATCGTGCCGCCCACCGCAATGGTGCAGACACCGACCAGAAGCGAGATCCGCGCGCCATAGAGCAGGCGTGACAGCACGTCCCGACCCAGGGCATCCGACCCCAGCCAGAACGTCCCGCCGCGACGGGCCTCGGCCAGCGGCTCGGCCAGGCGCAGCATGATGTTCTGCCGGTTGGGGTCCATGGGCGAGATCATCGGCCCGAAAATGGCGACGAAGGCCACGACGAACAGGATCAGCAGCGCGAGAAGCGGCCATTTTGCCGCCACCATGCTGCGCCCCGCGCGGCGAAGCTCGCGGCTGAATTCCGATCTGTTGTCGGCTGCAAGGCGCCGCAGCCCGTCGTTTGGAACATCGGTCATGGCAAGGCCCTTCACAGTTTCACGCGCGGGTCGATGCGCGCATAGACAAGGTCGACGATCAGGTTGAGCGCGATGAAGATCACCGACAGCACGATGACGGCGGCCTGCACCACCGGGATGTCGCGCTGGTTGATCGCGTTGAAGACAAGCCGCCCGATCCCGGGATAGCTGAACACCGTCTCGATCACGACGACCCCGCCCAGCAGGAAGCCGAATTCAAGCCCGATCATGGTGACGACGGGAAGCCAGGCGTTGCGCAGGGCATGGTGCACCACGACCGTGCGTTCGTTCAGCCCCTTGGACCGCGCGGTGCGCACATAGTCCTGGCCCAGAACCTCGAGCATCGACGAGCGCACCAGGCGGGCATTGCGTGACAGCGAGTAGAAGCTGACCGCGATCCCCGGCATGACGAGGTAATACAGGGTGCTCGGCAGGTTTGCGAAGGCAGTGGCGAAATCGCCCTCAAGAAGCGGCTTCAGGAAGGGGACATGGCCTGATATGGGAAACCATCCCAGAGACAGGCCGAAGAACAGGATCATCATGATCCCAAGCCAGAAGCCCGGCACCGATTGCCCGAACATCGCAACGGTCATGATCCCGCCATCCACCGGCGTGCCGCGATACAGCGCGGCAAAGACCCCCAGCGGAATGGCCAGCGCGATGGCAAAGGTCATCGCGAAGATCGTCAGTTCGATGGTGGCAGGCAGGGCGCCCAGAACGATCTCCATCGCCGGTTGCCGGTAGCTCAGCGAATTGCCGAACTCGCCCTGAACGACATTGGCGAGGTAGGTCAGATACTGGACGTGGAGAGGCCGGTCGAACCCGAGCGCCTCGCGCACCATCGCGATTTCTTCTTCGGTCGCGCGTTCGGACACGAACAGGTAGGTCGGGTCGCCTCCGATCTGCAAAGCGACGAAGCTGATCAGCGTTACGCCGAAGATGACGACGATGCTTTGCAGCAAGCGTCGGGCGATGAACGTCCACATCGGGGCGATCCTTGGTCTAGAGGGGAAGGGAGGATGCGCCGCGCGGAGAGGCAACCGCGCGGCGCGGCCGTCAGGTTATTTCAGGCCGGTCTGGAACAGATAGACCTTCTCGTCGGGACGCGCGACGAAATCGACCCGGTTGCTGACGCCATAGAAGTCGGGCTGGAAGTAGAGGTGCAGCCAGGGCCCGTCTTCATAGAAGACCTTCAGCATCTCATCGATGATGACGCGCTGTTCTTCCGGCGTCTTGGCATTCGCGATGTCAGTCCAGCGGTCGAACCAGCGCGGGTCGTTCCAATGCGTGTAGTTCGTGCCGGCATCGACCTTGGCCAGATCGGTCATGTCGTAAAGCGGCGACCACAGCGCCCCGCCCGAGCCCAGGAAGAACAGCGGGCCGACGTTGCGCTCACGCAGCAGCGGCACATAGACCGAAGCCCATTCCATCATGTCGACCTCGACCTTCAGGCCGACATCTTCCAGATACTGGGCAATGGCGAGAACGACATTCTGGTCGTTCAGATAGCGCCCGCGACCCGCCTGGAAGCGGATGGTGAAGCGGGTGCCGTCCTCCGCCCGCGGCCAGCCAGCCTCGTCCAGCAGCTTTTCGGCCATATCCGGGTCATAGGGATAGGGCGTCAGCGCCTTGTTGGCGTTGACAGTGTTGACCAGGCCGGTGGCACGCTCGCATTCAAAGTTCAGAAGCTGCTTGCAGATGGTGGGCACGTCGACCGCGTATTGCAGCGCGCGGCGGACGGCAGGGTCCTGGATCGCATCGCCGCCGGGCATGGCCTTGAACGCATCCGACAGGTTGAAGCCGACATACATCCGGCGCGTGCCCTGAATAGCCTGCACCTCGGCGATGTCGCTGGCGTTGATCGCATCGATCTGGTCGGGGGCGACGTTGGTGATGATGTCCACATTGCCCGCGATCAGTTCGGCGGTGCGGGTCGAGGCTTCGGGAATGATCCGCCAGACGATCCGCTGCATCTTGGCCGGTTCGCCGACCTTCTCCAGCACGACCTCGGAGCCCTTTTCCCAGCTCGCCAGCTTGTACGGGCCCGAGCCGACGGGATTGCCCGCGGCCTCGTCGGCGGACATCTTCTCGTAGCTGTCCTTGCAGTGGATATAGACCTCGGCGATCAGGCCGAAGGCGATCGGATTCTTGGCGGCCAGCGTGATCTGCACCCGGCGGTCATCCAGCGCCTCGGCGCTTTGGAACCCGATGGACGAGAAGACGAAGCCGGGCGTGTTGCCGGTAAAGCCATTGGCCGGGTCTTTGGCGCGGTTGAAGGTATAGGCCGCATCCTCGGCGGTCAGCGCCTCGCCGTCATGGCAGGTCAGCCCTTCGCGCAGCGTATAGACGTAGTTCAGGCCATCTTCCGAGATTTCCAGATTTTCCGCGAGGTCGGGCGAGACGGTTCCATCGCCGGCGATCGAATACAGCGTTCCGAATATGTGGCGGGCGATGTTGGCGTTGTCGCGCGACGAGATGTTCGCGGGTTCGAAGGTTGTCACATCGGCCGAGAGGCCAATGACGAGCGTGTCCTCGGGGGGGGTCGCAAGGGCGGTCGTGCAGAGCAGCAGGCCCGCAGCCCCCGCTGCGGTCAGATACTTAAACAATCTCATGGCTTGTTTCTCTCTGTTGGATCAGGGTGTTGGAGGGTCGGTCCCGACCGGCTCCGCAGCCGCGATCGGGGCATTCAGTCTTATTGTATGGCTGGTTTCGGCCGCGACGATGCAGGCCTCCACCATGCGGAGCGATTGAAGGTGATCAGAGCCGGTGCAGGGCTGAGGCCCCGTGCCGCGCAGATGGGCGGCAAACTCGGCCCAGAGCGCGGCGGCATCGTCTATCCAGGTCTCGAAAGGCGGCAGGGTGACCGCCGTCATCTCGCGGTCGTCACGCCGGGCAAAGCTCAGCTCGCCGAACATGTCGCGCTGCACCGCGATCCCGTCACGGCAGTCGCTGCGCCAGTCAAAGCCCAGCCGGTCCCAATGACCGGCCCAGGTGCCCTGATAGGTGACTTCCAGCCCTCCCTCGAAGGTCAAAAGGGCCGCGACATTGGCGTCGCCTGCATACATCGACCAAGAGGGATTCCAGGTGCGCGCCGCGACGGACACCGGCTCGCGGCCATAGACATGGCGCATCAGGTCGAAATGGTGGATCGACTGTTCCCACAGCATCGGCTGCGGCATGGTCAGCGGATAACGGTTCAGGTGCGGCTGGCGCCCGTCGCGCCAGCGTTCATAGAGAAAGCGACCGAATTCTGCCGGCCCCAGCTTGTCGTCGGCCATCAGGCCGCGCAGCGCGCGGGTCACCGGCATGTAGCGGAAATTCAGGCCAACCGTCAGCGGAACCTTGGCCTGCTCGGCCGCCAAGACATGCGCCTCGGCCGCGGCCAGGCTGTCGGCCAGCGGTTTCTCGCACAGGATGGCCAGCCGGGCGGCGCAGGCGGCGGCGATCTGTTCGTCGCGCCCGGCAGGCGGCGTGACCAGGATCACGGCATCTGCGTCGACCTGCGCGGCAACCCTGTCAAGCGCCGTATCGGCCACGGCGTCGGGATAGCTGATCCGGGCCGCGGCCAGGGCATCGGGGTTGCGATCGACCAGCCCGACGATCCGGGCAGAGGGATCGTCGCCCAACACGCGGCGCCAAACGCGTGAACGCGCGCCAAGGCCGACCAGAATGACGCGGATCGGGGTCATGCCAGGACCTCGGCTGTGCAAAGCGCGTCGATCACCGTCTCGGGTCGCGTCCAGGCGAAGCCGTGCAATGCGGGCAGGGTGCTTGGGCGCATCGGGGCCTTGGGCGCAGGGGCCAGATGAAGGGCCAGGCGAAGCTCGGGAAGATGTGTGGCGATGCGCGCGGCGATCGCGCGGTCATGCATCCGGTGGGGGCTGCCGAAATGCAGCGGGCGCGCCCGGCCCTGCCCGTCCAGCAGGCGCGCCAGGGCGGGGGCCAGATCCTCGGCCATGGTCCAGTCGCGCAGCGGGTCGGTCTCGGCAAGCGGGACGGGTTGCCCGGAACGGGCGGCCGCGACCATCGCCGCCAGGACCGAAATCCGCTGGCGCGAAAGGCGTGCGGTTTCGGCCAGACCGCAGATATGGCCCAGGCGCAGGATGTGGCAGGCGGTCGGCTGGGGCAGGGCAGCCGGCACCAAAAGCTCTCCGGCCCGCTTTGCCGCCGCATAGGGGCCGGTCGCGCTGGGCAGGCTGTCATCGGCCAGATCGGGCGTGCCGTCGCCCGGCGCGAAGACGCCGGTCGAGGACAGGAAAACGAAGGCGCGGGGCAGGGTGGCCGCCGCGTGGTCCAGCGTCGCCAGAAGCGGGCGCATGTTGTGCCCGACATGATCGGCCGCGCTGATCCCCAGGGCCAGGGGATCGGTGGTCAAGGCCGCCGCATGAACGATCACATCGGCCCGGGTCGAGGCCAGGGCCGGAACCGGTGCGGCCGACAGGTCGGCCGTCACCAGATCGAGTCGGGCCAGGCGCACGCGGGTCGCCGCGTCGAAGGCGCGGTCCAGCGCGCAGACATCCCAGCCAAGTTGGGCAAAGCCCAGGGCAAGGGCGCTTCCGACGAAGCCTCCGGCCCCGGTGACCAGGATGCGCTGTCTGCTCATGTTGAAGGCTGCACGATGGTTTCGGGGTTCAAGTCCCCAAGCGAGCGGGTGTGCTCTGAGATCAGCGCCACGGCGAGGTCAATGTTGCGGTCGGCAAGGGCCTTGACGATGGGCGGATGGTTGGCGGCGATGTCGGACAGCGGCACGCGGCGGTCGTTGCGCAGCGCCATGATCTGATGGACGCGCAGATAGATGCTGTTCCAGGATTCCAGCAGCAACTTCTGGTCGGCCAGACGGATCAGCAGCCGGTGGAACCGCTCGTCGGCGGCTATCAGGCTGTCACGGTCTCCGGCGGCGGCGGCCTCTTCCATTTCGCGGCAGGGTTCCCACAGCGGGGCGACATCGACGCCCTGCCCGATGATGCGGCGCACGGCCATCACTTCGTAAACCTGGCGCATTTCGTAGGTTTCGGTCACCTCGCGCACCGAGAGCGGTTTGACCCGCTTGCCCTTATAGGCCACCGTCTCGACCAGCCCGTCGGCTTCGAGGATCTGAATCGCCTCGCGGATCGGTGCGCGGCTGACATTCATCTGGTCGGCCAGCGCGGTTTCGACCAGCACCGTGCCGGGACGCAGCCGCCCTGACACGATGGCGACGCGCAGGCGGTCTGCGATCTGCACCCTGAGCGGTGTCTGCTCGATGGGGGCCAGGCCGGGATCGGTCGCGGACGGGGCCGGGTCGTTCAGATGGAATAGCGGATCAGGCGACATTGATCATTCCTTCAATAAGGTCCGCTGCCGCGCGGATCGCCGTGTCATGCGCCGGAAGCGCGGATACGAGAGGCGGTCGGACGGTGGCATAGGCCGTGTCGCTCATGCGCAGGCCCACGGTCGCCTTTATGGCCGGGATCAACGGGAGTTTCTCAAAGATGCTGCGGATGACGCTTACCTTTTCCAGCGCGGCGGCCTCTTGCGGGGTGCCGAGCGCCCGGATCAGCGCGGCGATGCCGCCCGCGTTGACGTTCGCGCTGGCGCTGATGCACCCGGCACCGCCAGCAGCGACGTTGCGCGGCAGCAGCGATTCGGAGGCCGAGTAGAATTCCAGATGCGGGAAGGCAGCGATCTGGGCGGCGGTGTTGTCCCAGTTGCCCGAGCTGTCCTTGAGCCCGCGGATCACGCCCGGAAAGGCCTCGTCCAGCCGCCCGATCAGGTCGATGGTGATCGGCACGCCGGTCATCTGGGGGATATGATAAAGGTAGATCGCCAGCCCCGGGCCGACGGCCTCGATCACCCTTGCATAGGCGTCGAAAAGGCCCTCGATTGTGACAGGCTTGTAGTAGAAGGGCGGCAGCATCAGCACGCCCCGCACGCCCAGAGAGGCAGCATGGGCGGTCAGGCGGATCGTGTCGGGCAGCGCGGCGCAGCCGGTGCCGGGGATCAGCCGGGCGGGGTCGATCCCGCCGGTGACCAGCGCCTCGAGTCCGCGGATGCGTTCGTCGACGCTGAGCGAGGTGGCCTCGGAGGTTGTGCCGAAGGGCGCCAGCCCATCGGCGCCATCGGCGATCAACTGGCGGCCAAAGGCCACAAGACGGCCTTCGTCGACCGAAAGATCGGCGGCGAAGGGGGTGATGGCGGGCACGAACAGGCGCGGCGTGTGGGTCATGGCAGGGTTCCCGTGAGGCCCGCTTGGGGCAGGTCGATCTGTCGCGGCGCGATCTGCGCCATCACGTCGTCATCCTCGGCGCCGCGCCACATGCTGACGGCGAATGAGCCGGGGCGGTCCAGCACCATGATCCCCGCGTGCCAGGTGTTGCGGCGGTAGATCACGCCCATCGTGCCCGGCAGCACAAAGCACAGCGCAGCGCTTTCCATCGGACGGCCATCCGCATCTGAGGGCATGACCGTCACCAGATAGCGCGACACGTCGAGCGGCACGAAGGCCTGGGCGGCATGGGGGTGCCTTTCAACCTCGTCCAGCGTCGCGGGCAGGGCCGCGGGCGTGACATGGTTGATGTGGAATTGAAGGGCCATCCCCTCGACCGGGACCAGCCAGTCGCTGAACATCCGGCGATCTCCGGGTGTCTGCGGTGGCTGGATCAGCGCGCCGAAGGGGGCGAAGGCCGCGGCATCCGGGGGGAGGGACAACAGCTTCATGCGCCCATCCCCTGTGCGGGCCGCACATTCTCGCGCCAGTAGGCGGCGATGTCCGACCGGCGGCAGATCCAGGCCTGCGGTTGGCCGATCACATGGTCGATGAACCGTGTCAGTCCGATCATTCGGCCGGGATGGCCCAGGATGCGGGTGTGCATCCCGACCGACATGATCCGCGGGTGACATTCCGCCTCGGCGGCAAAGCCGTTGAAGCTGTCGATCAGGAAATCGCCGAACTCGCGCCCGGTGGCCAGCGGCCCGCCCATCAGCTTGGCGTCATTGGTGACCAGCGAATAGGGCACGACCAGATGCGGCTTGCCGTTGACCTCGGTCCAGTAGGGCAGGTCGTCGTTATAGGCGTCGCTGTCATAGGTGAACCCGCCATGTTCCGCGACCAGTCTGCGGGTCGAGGTCGAAGGCCCGTAGCGGCAATAGAACCCCTCGGGCGGGCGGCCCATGAGGCGCGTCAGCACCTCATGGCCACGCGCGATATGTTCGCGCTCGGTCGCCTCGTCCAGAAGGTAGTGCTCGACCCAGCGCCAGCCATGGCAGACCGTGTCCCAGTCCGTGGCGCGCAGGGCGGCTACGACCGCGGGATTGCGCTCCAGCGCCAGGGCCGAGGCGAAGACGGTCAGCGGCAGGCCACGGTCGCGGAACAGGCGATAAAGCCGCCAGAACCCGACGCGGCTGCCGTATTCGAACATGCTTTCGGCTGCCAGGTCGCGCTGGCCGACGGGGACGCGGGCCGCCGACACTTCGGTCAGGGTGGCGTCGGACCGGCCGTCGCCGTCGCCGATCGAATATTCGGATCCTTCCTCGTAGTTCAGGACGAAGTTTACGGCCACCCGCCCGCCATTGGGCCAGTGAATGTCGGGCGCTGCTTCGCCATACCCTACAAGGTCGCGCACATGATCCATCACGTCAGTCCCGCGTCCCTTCGACCTTGCAGAAGAAGCAGCACCAGTCGCCCGTGGTCACGTTGGGCAGGGCGCGCAGGCCGAAGAACATGCCATCGGCCGGGGCCACCAATTCGCCCAGCGTGTCGCCAAAGATGCTGACGACACGGGCGATGCGGGTGCCCTTGGTCATCATGGTCAGGAACTTGACGCCCGGTTCGGGGATGAAAATGCCCGAGGCCGGGGCCAGCAGCGCCTCTTGCTGGCCCTTGTAGCGCGGCGAGGGATATTCGGCCGTGCCGGGATACATCTTGTAATGCCGCAGGATGTTCAGGATCGAGTTCGCCAGCTCGCGCCCGATGCGGGCAAAGCCTTCGGGCGAGGTGCCCGAACGGCCGCCGAGTTCTACCGTGATGCCGACCTTGCCCAGCGATTTCAGATAGGCCATCGGGCTGCCCGACGGGTTGAAGTTCGACATGATGCAGCCCCAGCCCGGGCCCATGGCGGTGGCCAGTTCCACGCTTTCCGGGCGCTCGTCGACGAAGATCGACTTGTCGAGGAAGGAATGCGCGCCGCCCGAGTGGATCGAGATCTCGAAATCGGCGACGGGGCCCATCGCGGCGGCATGTGCGGCGGCCACGCGTTCGGACAGATAACCGCTGGCCCGGCCCGGATAGATCCGGTTCATGTCATAGCTGAACGTGTCCAGCGGATTGCCGCGCTGCGCCGCCTCGAAGGCGGGGACGTTGACCACAGGCACCAGCACCAGCGTGCCGTTCAGCTTGGCCGGGTCCACCTCGCGCAGGGCGATCTGGCAGGCCAGCGGACCTTCGGGTTCGTCGCCATGGATCGCGCCGTTCACCCAGAAGCAGGGACCTTCGCCCGCGCCGTTGATCACCACCACTGGAATTTCCAGCGGGGTGCCGCCGGCCAGCGTGGTCACGGGAATGGCGCCGCGGACCACCTGGCCCGGTGCGGCGGTGGCCGTTCCCACAGTTACAGTCTTGGTCTTGCCGGTCATGGCCGGTTCTCCTTCGGATCGCTCAAATGCCCTTGAAGGCTTCGTATTCTTTCAGTTGCTCGGCTGTGTAGACCTGCATGAACTCGATCTCGATGCCGCCGGCCTCTTCGTCGAGGAAGGCAACCCAGCCCTCGGGATGCGGGTGCGAGCCGTATTTCTGACAGGCCTGGCAGATGCGCAGCGTCGCGCCCTGTGCCTGGGCATGGGCCAGGGCGGCGTCGATATCGGTCACTTCGTAGCAGATGTGGTGCAGCCCTTCCGAGCCGCGCTCGCGGATCCAGGTGGCAAAGCGGCCATTGGGATCCATCGATTCACAAAGCTGGTACTCGATGCCGCCCAGATTGAAGAGCGCCACCTTGTTCTGTGACTTGGGGAACACGGTGATCTCGGTATCGGCGGGCACATGCAGGTAGCGGGCATAAGAGGCCAGCGCCTTCTCAGCGTCCTTGACGCCAAAGGCCATGTGCTTGATCCCGATCACATTGGGGTTGTCAGTCTTCACCGGGTCTCTCCTCAGGCGGCGCGGGTTTCGGAACGGATGGCGTCGACGACGCCTTTCATGCGGGCGATGGCCTCGCGGATGCGCGGAACCGGCTGGGTCAGCGACATGCGGACGAAATCGTCGGTGTGGTCGCCATAGATGATGCCGGGGTAGATCATGACCCGCCCCTCGGCGAGCAGCCTTTCGCAGAAGGCGCTGGCCGGGATTCCGGTCACCGAGACATCGGCATAGACATAGAAGGCGCCCTGCGGCTCGGCATGGGGGATGCCAAGGCTGGCCAGCCCCTCGCACAGCGCCTTGCGGCGTTCGTCATAGGTGCGGCGCATCTCCTCGACGCAATCCTGCGGGCCGGTCAGGGCGGCCAGCGCGGCGTGTTGGCTGACGGCGGCTGTCGAGATGGCGAAAGCGTGGTTGATCTCGGCCAGTGCCGGGATCAGCGCGGGCGGCCCCGCGAAATAGCCCACCCGCCAGCCGGTCATCGCATAGGCCTTGGAAAAGCCCGACAGGGTAATGGTGCGCTCGAACATCCCCGGCAGCGCGGCGACCGGCTGCACCGTATGATTGCCATAGGTCAGCCGCGCGTAGATTTCGTCCGAGATGACGATCAGGTCATGCTCGCGCGCCACTTCGGCGATGCGGGCGACCTCGGCCGGAGGGGTGACGCTGCCGGTGGGGTTGTTGGGGTTGATCAGCACAAGGATCTTGGAGCGCGGCGTGATCGCTGCCCGCACCATCTCGGCGGTGACGCAGAAATTGGTGGCTATGGTCGTGTTGATGTTGACGACGTTGGCGCCCGCCATTTCCGCGGCTTGATGATAGGGGTTGTAGCCGGGGCAGGGCACCAGGATCTCGTCGCCCGGGTTCAGAAGACCCAGGGCGATGACGAACATCGCCTGCTGGCCGCCCGGTGTCACGACGATGTTGTCGGGGGCGTAATCCGCACCGCCGAAGGCGCGGATGTTCTCGGCGATGGCCTGCCGCAGCGGCGGGATGCCCAGCGGATGAGTATAGTGCGTGGCCCCTTCGGCCAAAGCCTTCTGTCCGGCCGCGATCACATGGGCGGGGGTGTCAAGGTCGGGATCGCCACGGCCCAGGCGGATCACGTCGGTCAGCCCTTCGGCGATGTCGGCCATGCGGGTGATGACGTGTGCGTCCTTCAACACCACGCGATCCGCCAGCCGGTTCTTCATGTCGGTCATGCGCTCAGATCCCATAGATTTCAGAGTATTTCGCGGTGAGGTGCGCGATGTAGGGCTCGGGGTCGAGGGTCCGGCCGGTCGCCCGCACCAAAAGCTCGTCACGGCTGTAGCGGCGGCCATGGCGGTGGACATGGTCCGTCATCCATTCGCGCAGCGGGGCATAATCGGCGGTGCGCAGGCCCTGTGACACGGCGGCATCCTTGCGGGCGACCTCGAAAAGCTGGCCCGCCATGACATTGCCGATCGTGTAGTTGCAGAAAGTGCCGATCTGGCCCGAGGACCAGTGCACGTCCTGCAACACGCCCAGCCGGTCGTTCGGCACGTCAAGGCCCAGATATTCCTTGATCTTGGCATTCCAGGCCTCGGGCAGGTCCTCGACCTGAAGCGACCCGTCGATCAGAGCGGCCTCGATGTCGACCCGCAGCATGATGTGGAAGTCATAGGTCAGCTCGTCCGCCTCGACGCGGATGAAGCCCGGTTCGACCCGGTTGACCGCGCGCCAGAAGGTTTCGGCGTCGATATCGGCCAATTGCTCGGGATAGGCGGCGCGGGCCTCGGGGAAGTTCAGCTCCCAGAACTCGCGGCTGCGGCCGACATGGTTCTCGAACAGGCGCGACTGGCTTTCATGCGCGCCGAAACTGACGCCCGACACGGCGTAAAGCCCGACCAGATCGGTGGCCAGCGGGGTGCGCACATAGGCCGGGTCGGCATATTGTTCGTAGAGCCCATGCCCGGCCTCGTGCAGGCAGCCGAACAGGCTCATCGGCATCCAGTTTTCGTTGACCCGGGTGGTGATGCGCACATCGTTGCGGGTGAACGAGACCTCGAACGGGTGTACTGTCGTGTCCAGTCGGCCCCGGTTCAGGTCATAGCCCAGCTTGGCCGCCATCTTCAGGCCAAAGTCCAGTTGCGCCTGTTTGGGAAAGGGGCGGCGCAGGAAATCGACGTTCGGACCATCGCGGTCCGCGATCTTGCGCAAGAGCGGCAGCAAGCCGTCGCGCAGGCGGGCGAACAGCGGCTTCAGCGTCGCCACCGTCTCGCCCGGTTCAAAGCGGTACATCAGCGCGTCATAGGGATGGGAGTCGTAACCGATGCATTCCGCCATTTCACGGTTCAGCGCGACTGTATCGGCCAGCACCGGGGCGAAGGCGGCGAAATCGTTGTCGGTCCGGGCGCGGGCCCAGATGTCCTGGCCGATCGAGCCGGTCTCGGCGCGGCGGCGCACCAGTTCCGCCGGGATGCGGAGGTGATAATCGATCGCTTCGCGCACCTGGGCGCAGATGGTGCGTTCGACGCTGTCGGCAGGCAATGAGGCCGTCTCGGCCTCGGCCGCGTCCAGCAGGCGGCGGGTTTCGTCGGCGACAAGGTGGTCGCGCGCCAGCACGGACAGGGTCGCAAGCTGCTTGGCGCGTGTCTCGGCACCCCCCGCAGGCATCATCACACGGGAATCCCACGCCAGCACCGATTTGGCGTTCAGCAGGTCGTTGACCTGACCCGTCCTTTCAAGAAGTCCCGCGTAAGTCATTGTTCTTGCTGTCGCTCCCTATGGGCCGGCCGGCTTTTCGTTTCTTCCGACAATCGTGTAAATTGTCTGTTGTCGACAATCGACAAAGGCACTATCGTTCGAGTCGTCCGGGGTTGTCAAGGAAACTTTCCTGCCCCCGGGCACAGGGAAAACCGGAGAAAAGCATGACGGAAAGTCTGCGCTGGAATGTCGGCGATCTGGTGGAAATGGCCGTGACAGGACAGGTCAGCCAGCCCACGATGCGACCGAATGGATATCTTCACTGGCCCGACGGACGGGCTGCCATCCTGCCCGGCATGTCGGGCATCACCTATACTGCGCGCGTGGGCGACCGCGCCTTCGGCTGGGCGGGCGATCATGTCGAGCCGGGCGTCAGCATCGCCCATACCGACGAGAAATCGGATTTCGCGCTGCACTATCTGACCTGCATCGGCAACGAGGCGATCGTGACCTCGGGCCTGGCACGGGGCGCGAAGGGGATTGTCACCGGCGAACATGCCCGCCTGCTGGTCGATTTCGCGCCCGAGGTGCTGGAAGACATGACCATCGGCGACACGGTGCAGATCCGCGCCCGGGGCCGCGGCATCGGGCTGGTCGATTTCCCTGAGCTGGAATTCAAGAAGACCTCGCCAGACCTGGCTCGGGCCTACAATCTGCGGCTTGAAAACGGGCAGGTGATCTGCCCGGTGGCGATGGAGCTTCCGGCCCGGATCATGGGGTCCGGGGCCGAGCTGAATTCGGAATATGTCGACCAGGACCTGATGTCGGGCGACCGCGCGCTGATGGCGGATCTGGGGATCGACCAGATGCGCCTTGGCGACCTGATCGCGATCCGCGACGTCGATCACCGCTTTGGCCGTAGCTACCGCGCGGGCTGGGTCGCCATCTGCCTTTGCATCCACGGCGACAGCATCATGACCGGCCACGGGCCGGGCATCCTGACGCTGATCACCGGCCCTGCCGACAAGCTGGGCTTTGCCGTCGAACCCGGCGCGAACATCGCGCAGACGCTGAACATCCGGAGCGCCTCATGACTTCTCCCCTGTCCACAAACGCCGCCGATCTGGTGGCCGTCTCGGTTGCGGGCAACATCGTGCATCCCGGCTTTCCCGGTCTTCCCGCCGAACCCTATCGGCTGGCCTCGGACGGAACGGCCTTTCTGCTGCCGACCTATGGCGGCATCGTCTATAATGTCAGCGTGGGCGACCGCGCCTTCGGCTGGGCGGCGGACTGCATCCATCCCGGCATCTCGATCCGCCAGGCCGAGGATACCCGCAACCGGGGCCTGAACGTCTATGCCTGCGTGGGCAACCGCGCCAAGGTGATGACCGGCGCCGCCGCCGGAACTGTGGGCGTGGTCACGGGAAAGTCGGGCCGGTTTTCGGAACAGGTGATCGTCCACTTTCCCAAGGAGTCGCGCGGCAGGATGGCCGTGGGCGACCAGATCGTGATCCGGTCCGAGGGCGTGGGGCTGGCGCTGAGCGACCATCCCGCCGTGATGCTGAAGAGCATCGGACCCAACCTGCTTGAGGCGCTTCCTCGTCGCGCGCAGGATGGGCGCATCGACTTTGGCGTCGTGGCGACGGTTCCGGCCCATCTGGTGGGCGCGGGCCTTGGCCTGGGCTCCGAGGGCGGCAGCCTGCATCTGCAATCGACCGACCGGGCCGAACTGGCCAGGCACGGGCTGGACGCCCTGCGTCTGGGTGACATCGTGGCGCTGGCCGACACCGACAGCCGGTTCAATCACGGCTATCTGCGCGGGGCGCGGGCGATCGGCGTGGTTTGCGCCACTGACGGGCCGCGTGCGGGCTTTGGTCCCGGCATCGCCATCCTGATGACCGCCCCGGCGGGAGAGCTGGGAAGTTTCGACGCGCCCGGCACCAATATCGCTGACCTGCTGGCGCTGGAGGCCTGAACATGATCGCCATGACATCCGTAACCCGCGACAGCCTGTCAGCCTTCATGGTCGAGGGCTTTCGCGCCCTTGGCCTGCCCGCCGAGGACGCGGCGATCTTTGCCGAGGCGCTGATCTTTTCGGAACTGCGGTTTCACCCCGGCCACGGCCAGGGCGTGCGGCGGTTGCGCCGCTATCAGGAACGGATCAACGCCGGTCTGGTCGATGTGAAGACCCGGCTTGAGGTGATCAAGGAAAGCCCGGCCCTTGCGCTGGTCGACGCCCATAACGGCATCGGCACCGTGGCCGCCGCCCGGGCCATGCAGATGGCCATCGCCAAGGCCAAGGTCTGCGGCATCGGTCAGGTCATCGTCCGCAATTCAACCCATTACGGCAGCAGCGCGGTCCATGCCTGCGCCGCCGAGGCCGCCGGCTGCATCGGCATCTCCTTCACCAATGCGGGGCCGGAAATGGCGCCCTGGGGCGGTCGGCAGGGTGCGGTCGGCACCAATCCCTGGGGCATCGCCGCGCCGACGGGCTTGGGGTTCCCGGTCGTGATGGATATCGCCCTGACGACGGCAGGCAAGGGCATGATGCAATGGCACGCGCGCGAGGGCAAAGCCATGCCGCTCGACTGGGCGCTGACCCCCGACGGGCAGGAAACAGACGATCCGAACGCGGCGATGGCCGGGGCCTTGCTGGGGATCGGCCAGTACAAGGGCTATGGCCTGTCCTTCATGACCGACGTAATGACGGGCGTGATCGGCGGCGGTGGCTATGGCCTGACCCCCTATGCCGATCAGGGCAAGTTGAACGTCAGCCATACCCTGACCGCCATCGACATCGAATGGTTCATGCCGCTGGCCGAATTCCGCAGCCGGATGGACGATTTCGCCCAGATGGTGAAATCCCGCGCGCTGCGTCCCGGCTTCACGGAAATCCTGCTGCCCGGCGAACAGGAAGCCCGCCGTGCCGCCCGCAAATCGGCCAGGGGCGTGCCGCTGGACAATGAGGTGCTTGCCGATCTGAACGCGCTGGGCGCCGAGCTGGGCCTGTCGTCCAGGATCGTCGCCGTCGGTCCCTATGAGGAGCCGACGCTGTGACCCCAGCGCCGCTGACGCCGGCCTTCCGCGCCATGGTCCGGGGGCGCCTGCGCGCCCGGGCCGCGGCTGCCGGATTGGACGGGCTGCTTCTGCTGGCCCCGGGCAATGTCGCCTATGCCTCAGGCTGGCTATTTTCGGTCAATGAAAGGCCGATGGGACTCTGGCTGCCGACCGATGGCGAGCCGACATTGTTCGTCCCGCATCTCGAGCTGGAAAATGCGCTGGCCGTTCCCGGCCTTCGCATCGCCACCTATGAAGAATTCCCCGGCCATGTGCCACCCGAGCTGTGGATGCTGGCGCAAACCGGCCGTCCGGGTCAGGCGCGGCGGGTCGGCGTCGACCGGCTGGAGGCGCGGCTTCTGGCGGCGGCGCAGGACATCTGCACGCTGGACCTGACCGATCATTGCCTGCCCGAGCGCAGCCTGAAGCACCCCGAGGAACTGGCGCTGATCCGCGCCGCCGCGGGCTATGCCGATCTTGTGCTGCGGCGGCTGCTGGCTGCTGGCGGCGACATCATCGCCCAGGGCGGAACCGAGCTGGACCTGATGGCCGATTGCACCGGCCACGCCCGGGCCGCGCTGATGCGCGACCACGGCGCGGCCTTTGCCGGAACCAAGCTTGGCATCACCGCCTCGGTCCATTCCGGCCCGCGCGCCGCCCTGCCGCATGGCACTGTCATCGCCCGCCGCCCCCAGAAGGGCGAGCCGATCATCGCCGGCATCGGCTGTTCGCTGGGCGGCTGCCATGCCGAAAGCGGGGCTACGCTGGTCTATGGCGAGATCAGTTCCGAACAGCAGCGCATCATGACCGCGATGCAGGCGTCGAATGATGCGACCAGCGCCGCGCTGGCGGCCCGCCTGCCCTGCGAGGCGGTGAACGAAGCGGCGATGGCGCCGATCCGTGCGGCGGGTTTTGCCGCCGCCATCCGCCACCGCATCGGCCATGGCATGGGGGTCGAGGGGCATGAGGCGCCCTGGCTCTCGCCCGGCGACCCGACGCCCGCCGCGCCCGGCATGGTCTTTTCCTGTGAGCCGGGGATCTACCGCGCCGACCTCGACGGCTGGCGCACCATCGAAACCCTGATCGTGACCGACGGGCCAACCGAAACGGCCAGCCGGTTCCAGTCAGACCACCCCATCCACACCCGCGTCATTCCCGCCTGAGGAGAGCCCGATGCCCGAACCCGCCGCCTGGCGTTATCAGAAGATCACCAAGCCGATGTTCGACCTGCCGGTCGAGGATCGTATCCTGGCCGGGCGCGTCCTGACCATGGCAGGCCCCGTCATCGAGGACGGTTTCGTACAGATCGCCGGGGGCAAGATCGTCGCCGTCGGTCCCCGCGCCAAGATGCCCGCAGGTCCCGTGACCGAAACCGGCGGCACGATCATGCCGGGGCTGATCAACAGCCACGCGCATCTGAACTGGGACGGCATCCACGATCTTGCCCGGCAGTCGATGGATGACCCCAAACCGATCAGCGCCTTCAAGGCTGCGGGCAACATGCTGAAATCCCTTCGCGCCGGTGTCACCCTGGTGCGCGACCTGGGGTTCCATGACATGAACCTCTTTACCAAGCAGGCGGTCGAGCAGGGCATTTTCCCCGGTCCGCGCCTGAAAGTCTGCGGCAATGCGATCATCCAGACCGGTGGCCATACCTATTGGGTCTGCCGCGAGGCCTCGGGCGCCGACGAGATGCGCCGGGCCGTGCGCGAACAGGTCAAGGGCGGGGCGGATCTGATCAAGATCATGGCCTGCCACGACACGCTGGAATTCACCGATGCCGAACTGGAGGCTGTGATCGACGAGGCGCATCGCAACCGCCTGCCGGTGACCGCCCATGCGACCTATGACGCCTGCATCCGTCGCGTTGCCGAATTCGGCGTCGACTGCATCGAACATGGCGGCTCAATGTCGGATGAAACCATCGATGTCCTGCTGGCCAGGAAACTGCCGATCGTCACCACCTTCGCGCCGCTGGTTCAGCAGTCGCAACCCGAGGTGGCCCGCAAGTTCGGCATTCCCGAATGGAAGATCGAAGAGCGCATCAAGGCCGTCGCCGACCCCAGCCGCTATGCGGGCCTGAAGAGGGCGGCGGAACGCGGCGTGCCGATCGTTTTCGGCACCGATGCGGGCAGCCCGGCGGTGGAACATGACGTGATCGCGCCGGAACTGGCCCATATGGTGAAGGTTGGCGTCTGCCCCGACAACATGGATGCGCTGGCCTCGATCACGATCCGTGCCGCGCGTGTGTCGAAGATGGACCACCTCATCGGCACGCTTGAGGCCGGCAAGGCCGCCGACCTGATCGTCGTCGATGGCAATCCCGATCATGACCTGTTCGCGCTTGAGCGCGTGCGGATGACCTTTGTCGCCGGAAAGAGGATGCACGGATGAGCTTGCTGGTCGAACGTCTCGCCCCCCGGATCGTCGAGGAGGACGGAAGCTTCCGCACCAAGATGCTGGGCATCGCCGCGGGCATGAAGGATGTGATCGCCATGGGTCGCGGCGACCCCGACTTTCACACGCCCGCCCATATCGTCGAGGCCGCGAAGGCCGCGCTCGACGCCAACCAGCACCATTATACCGGGCCGACCGGCCTGCCCGCGCTGCGCGCCGCCATCGCCGCCGATCTGAAGGCGGGCTACGGGCTGGACTATACCGCCGACGAAGTCGTGGTGACCGCCGGGGTGCAGGAATCCATCATGCTCTGTATGCTGGGCCTTGTTGCGCCGGGCGACGAGGTGCTGATCACCTCGCCCCGCTTCACCACCTATGACACCGCCGTGCATCTGTGCGGCGGCGTTCCGGTCCCGGTCCCGACCCACGAGAAAGACGATTTCGCGCTGGATGTGGCCGAGATCGAAAAGCGGATCACGCCGAAGACCCGTATGTTCGTTCTGGTCACGCCGAACAACCCGACCGGCGCCGTCACCCCGCCCGAGATGATCCGCAAGATCGCCGAACTGGCGATCAGGCACGACATCCTGATCATCGCGGACGAAATCTACGCCAAGATGATCTACGCACCGAACGAGCATCTCTCGATCGCCACCCTGCCGGGGATGAAAGAGCGCACGATCACCCTGAACGGCTTTTCCAAGACCTATGCGATGACAGGCTGGCGGATCGGCTATCTGGCGGCCCCGGCCGATTTCGTGGCCAAGCTGACCGAACCGCGCCACACGCTGTCGATCAACACCTGCACGGTCAGCCAGCACGCGGCCCTGGCCGCGCTGACCGGCCCGCAGGAACCGATCCAGGCCATGCTGGACGAATACAAGGCCCGGCGCGACTGGCTGATGCCCGCGCTCAGCGCGGCGGGCTTTACCTATGGCCATCCGGGCGGGGCATTCTACATCTATGTCAATATCTCGCACACCGGGATGGATGCGCCCGACTTCTGCGAGAACCTGCTGCGCGAAACCGGGGTCATGGTCTTCCCGGGATCGATGTTCGGCGACGACAGCCCGAACTACATCCGCATCGGCTATCTGCAACCCTTGCCGCTGATCCAGGAGGCCATGCGCCGCATCGCCGATTTCGTCGCAAAGCCGAGGGCTGCGGCATGACCAGACCTGATCCGAAGGACAAGTTCGTCGGCATCCAGATCAGCCCGATCTCTTTCGTGGATGAAGGCGTCGAGACGGTTCTGGACACGTTGCAGAACCGCGTCGGCGTCAATGTGCTGATGCTGGGCACGGTAAGCTGGCTGGGCCTGAAATCCGGCCGGTCGATCAGCCATGCGCTGGACGGCTGGCCCGACCATGGCGTGCCCGAACCCTACCAGATGCGTGGCGGCGCCTATTTCGACCCCGATCCGCGCTATTATCGCGACACGTTCATGGCCGATTACCGCTCGCGCGATCCCGAATTCGGCGACAAGGACATTCTGAAGATGGTCATCCCCGCCGCCCATGCGCGGGGGATGAAGGTCTATGTCGAGCTGATGGAGCCCTTCTTCAAATATGCCGGCCATGGGTCGGCGGCGGCGGTCGAGATTCCAACCCTGCCTCAGGCGATGGATGTCGACATCTTCGGACGCCTGGGCGGCGAGCCGTCCACCTCGAATCCCGGCTATCGAAGCTGGATCCATTCGATGATCGAGGATCAGGTCCGCAACCACGACCTTGACGGATTCATGTGGTGCAACGAACGCAATTCGCCGCTGGACACGCTGATCCAGGGCGGCTGCCCCGGCGATTTCTCGGCCCCCGCCCGGGCCGAGGCGGCCGAACGCGGCGTGAATGTCGAAGCCTGCCGCCAGGCGCTCTTGCGGCTATACGACTTCATGCAAGAGGCGTCGGCGGGAAAGACCTTCCATGACGGCAGCCTGATCACCTTCCTGCGGGTGCTGCTGGAAAACCCCGAGGCGCTGGTCTGGGAAAAGTTCTGGCTTGAGCGGAACAAGGATCTGGACCGGGAACTCTATGGCCTGGTCAAATGGTGCAAGCCGAACCTGCCCTTCGGTCTGAATATCTGGAATCGCAATCATTTCAACCTGATCCGGCGCGCCCAATGGCCCTGGGCCGAACAGACCCGCTATGCCGATTTCGTCAAGCCGATCACCTATCAGCATCAGGCCGGCGAAGTCTGGGCCAAGGAGCTGGGCTTCTTCCGCAAGACCGTGCTGCGCGATTTCGCGCCGGCCGAGGCGCAGTCGGCCCTGTTCCGCATCCTCGGTCTGCAAGAGGCGCCCTGGGATCAGATCGTCGGCGCGGGGATGGACCCCGATACCTATGTGCATGGCCAATGCGCTGACGCCCTGCGCGGGGTAGAGGGCAAGGCCAAGGTCTATATGGGCATCGGCATCGACGCGCCGCGGTCGCGGCCCGATACGGCCAGGATGACTACGGACATCGCCTATCGGTCGGTTCACGCGAGCTACCGGGCGGGCGGGCATGGCGTCGTCCTCTCGCCAAATTACAGCTCGATGCACCTGACCCACCTTGACGGTGTGGCGCAGGCCCTTGCGGAGCTGGGCCTGAAATGATCGCCGATCTGCTGATACGGGGCGGCACGCTGGTCACGCCCGAAGGCGTGCGCCCCGGTTCGGTTCTGGTGCGCGGGGGATGGATCGACGCGATCCTTCCCCCAGATGCCCCGGCCAAGGCGCGAGAGGTGCTTGACGCGACCGGCCTGCATGTCCTGCCCGGCGCGATCGACATCCATTGCCATATCCGCAGCCCCGCCTATCCGCAGCGGGGCACGGTCCTGTCCGAGACGGCGGCCTGCGCCAAGGGCGGCATCACCTCGGTTTTCGAGATGCCGATCACCGATCCCTGCTGCAACTCGCCCGAACGGGTGGCGATCCGCCGCGATCACTTTGCCCAGACCGCGCTGGTGGATTTCGGCCTCTACGCCGCCCCGGTCGAGCTGACCGAAGCCGCCTTCCATGCCCTGCGCGAGGCGGGCGTCGTGGCGCTCAAGATCTTCACCACGCCCTCGCCCCCCGGCCGCGACCGCGAATTTGCCGGCCTGGCCTGGCCTGATGCCGCCCATCAGGCCCGCGTGCTGGACCTGGCGGCCCGCGCCGGGCTGCTGGTGGTCGTCCATGCAGAACACCCCGAGATCCTGGCCCGCGCCGCGGATGGTGCCCGCGCGCTGGACCCGGCCGATGCCGCCACCCACAATGCGGCCCGCCCGGCCATGGCCGAAGCGCTGGCCGTGGCCCAGTTGCTGACGCTGAACATGGCGGCGGGTGCCCGACTGCACATCGCCCATGTGACCAGCGCCGAAACGGTGGACATGCTGCGCCGCTTTGCCGGCACGTCGGATTTCAGCGCCGAGACCTGCCCGCATTATCTGCATTACACGGCCAAGGACGTGGCCCGGGCCGGGGTCTGCGCCAAGATCAACCCGCCGGTCCGGCACGAGGCCGACCGCGAGGCTTTGTGGCAGGCGCTGGCCGACGGCACGATCCAGCATGTCACAACCGACCATGCCGCCTTCTCGGCCGCCGAAAAAGCCGCGCATGACGGCAACTTCCTGACCGCGCCGCCGGGCCATCCGGGAACGGAAGTCCTGCTGCCGACCCTGCTTGACGCTGTCGCACAGGGCCGGCTCGCGCTGGACCGTGCCGTGGCGCTGGTCTCGGGCAATGCGGCTGAGCGCTTTGGTCTGCCGCAAAAGGGCCGACTGGCGCCCGGGGCGGATGCTGATATCGTGCTGGCCGATCTGTCCGGCCAGACAAGACTTGCCGCCGAAACCATGCTGACAGCCGCGCGCGACGTGGCGCTTCTGTCGCATGGCGCCATGTTCCGGGGCGCCATTCGCCGCACCCTGCTGCGCGGCCAGACGGTCTGGGACGGCACATCCATTCCCGGCACGCCCGGAGCCGGGCGCTATCTTTCGCCCCGCAACTTGTCCCGGACCCGGGTCCGGGCCCCCCTTACCCCGACGGAGACCGCAGGATGAACCAGAGGCCCCCGCCCTTGCTGGAGGTGAATGACCTTCAGACCACCTTTTCGCTGGGCCGCAAGACCCGGGTCGTGGCCGTGGACGGCGTGTCCTTCTCGGTCGGCGCGGGCGAGACTTTGGCCATCGTGGGCGAAAGCGGATCGGGCAAGTCCGTCACCAGCCTGTCGATCATGCGGCTCCTGCCCGCGGGCGTGGGTCAGATCTCGCGCGGGTCGATCCGTCTGCGCGGGCGCGAGCTGACCACACTGTCCGAAGCCGAGATGCGCGCGGTGCGGGGCAAGGACATCGGCATGATCTTCCAGGAGCCGATGACCAGCCTGAACCCGGTCCATACGATCGGCCACCAGATCTCGGAGGTGGTGGTCCGCCACGAAGGTCTGTCAAAGCGTGCCGCGCATGAACGGGCGGTCGAGCTTTTGCAGCTGGTCGGAATCCCCGAACCGCGCCGCCGCGCCGACAACTATCCGCACCAGATGTCGGGCGGAATGCGGCAGCGGGCGATGATAGCCATGGCGCTGGCCTGCCAGCCCAGCCTCCTGATCGCCGACGAACCGACCACCGCGCTGGACGTGACGATCCAGGCCCAGATTCTCGATCTGCTGAAGACGTTGCAGGACAAGCTGGGCATGGCCATCGTCTTCATCACCCATGACCTTGGCGTGGTGGCCGAGGTCGCCGACCGGGTCGTGGTGATGTATGCCGGGCAGGTGGTGGAGACCGGCTCGGTCGAGGATATCTTCGAGCGGCCCCGCATGCCCTATACCGCCGGTCTGATGAACTCGATCCCCCGGCTGGGCAGTTCGCTGAACAAGGTCCGGCTTGAGGCGATCCCCGGTCAGGTGCCCGCGCTTTCGCGGCTTCCGGTGGGGTGCCGTTTTTCAACCCGTTGCGCCCATGCACTGCCGGATTGCGCCACGGTCATGCCCAGCCTTGACCCGGTGATGCCGGGGCGCGAGGTGCGATGCCTGCGCTGGGCCGAACTTGATTTCGCGGAAAGGACCCCCGCATGACGCAGGATCTTGTGCAGGTCGAGAGCCTGATAAAGCACTTCCCCATCCGGGGCGGCGTGCTGAACCGGGTGGTGAACCACGTCAAGGCGGTGGGGGGCGTGTCTTTCAACATCCGCAAGGGCGAGGTGCTGGGTCTGGTCGGCGAAAGCGGCTCGGGCAAGACGACGGTCGGGCGGCTGATGTTGCGGCTGGAAGAGGCGACCTCGGGCGCGGTGCGGTTCGACGGCACCGACATCATGTCCCTGTCGCGCGACGAGATGCGCCGTCAGCGCAAGCGGATGCAGATCATCTTTCAGGACCCCTATGCCAGCCTGAACCCGCGTGAAAAGATCCGCTCGACCCTGCGCCACGCGCTGAACCTGCATCAGATCGGCGATCCGGCCTCGCGTGAGGACCGTTGCGTCGAACTCTTGGAACAGGTCGGCCTGTCGGCGGATTATCTGGACCGCTTCCCGCATGAGTTTTCCGGCGGGCAGCGCCAGCGGATCGGCATCGCGCGGGCGCTGGCGGTGAACCCGGATTTCCTGGTGGCCGACGAGCCGGTCTCGGCGCTGGACGTGTCGATCCAGGCGCAGGTCATCAACCTGCTGGACGACCTGAAGGACAGATTCAACCTGACCATGCTGTTCATCGCCCACGATCTGGCGGTGGTCGAACATATCTGCGACCGCGTGGTGGTGATGTATCTGGGCCGGATCATGGAGATCGCGCCTTCGGCCGATCTCTATTCCAGCCCGAACCATCCCTATACCGAGGCGCTTCTGTCGGCCGTGCCGATCCCCAAGCCCGGGCACAAGCGCAAGCGGGTCATCCTGACGGGCGACATTCCCAGCCCGATCAACCCGCCCTCGGGCTGCGTCTTCCGCACGCGCTGCCCGCGGGCGGTGGCGGAATGCGCGGCCAGCGTGCCGCAACTCAAGGAGATCGGTCCCGGCCGGTTCGCGGCCTGTCACCTGACGACGTGACATCTCGCTGCCCTGGGGCAGGCCCGAAGGTCGCGGTATTGCCTGACCCTCGGGCCTGCGCTTGCGCGGACTGACAGAATGGCAGAATCGGCCGGCGGCTCAGGCGGCCCTGCGCTGCCCAAGGGCCGCCGCGCTGTGGCTGCAACTGTAGATGTGATGCATCGCATCTACGCGGCCCGGCATCAGCGCAATGTCATCCCTCTGCCAGAACCAGGGCTGGGCCGACAGTCTGCGCTCGAAGGCCTGCGACGCTGTGGCGGACCAGAAGGCGGCCACCCCCTTGGGGCCGAGCGATCTGGCCACGCTGCCCAGACCGCAATCCTGATACAGCGCCGTGTTTGCGGTTCGGACAAGGAAATCCGGCCCGTTGTCGGTATCCAGCAGGATCAGGTCATACGCCTCTTCGGCCTGTGCCAGATGCGCCTGCACATCGCAGATCAACAATCTGGTGCGGGGATCGTCCAGCGCATGACCGGCCAGATGCGCCAGCGGACCCCGGTTCCATTCCGCGACTTCCGGGATCAGCTCGCAAACCGTCACCTCCGCCTCGGGCGCGGCAAGATCAAGCACGGCGCGCAGCGTGAAGCCAAGGCCAAGACCGCCGATCAGGATGCGCCGCGCCGCAAAGTTCATCCGGCGCAGCGAGCGCAGCGCGAGCTGGTCTTCGGATTCGTGGTTCAGGTTCGACATCAGCTCGATGCCGTTATAGCGGATCTCGAACAGATCGCCGCGCTGGCGCAAAAGAATGTCGTCTCCCGCCGCCGTTGCGGCGCGGGCCAGGGTGGTCCAGGTGGTCATGTCGTGTCCTGTGATGAAAGAGACCCCGCGCAGTGCGGCGGGGGCGGTCAGGGGTTCATCTGGGGCAGGGGTTGCCGTCCGCCTTGGCGGTCAGGCAACCCTCAGACATTGTTTGAACTGAACCCGCACAGAAGGGGGAAGAGGGCGGAGATGTTGACCGGCGCTGTCATCAGCCCGGACCGATCAGCCGCCAGAAGAAGATCGCGCTCATCCCGAAACCGACCGTCGCGATCACCGCGCGGATGACGGGTATCGGCAGGGCGCGCGCCAGGGGCGCCCCGGCATAGCCGCCCGCCGTCGCGGCCAGCATCATGGTGACGGCCTGCGGCCAGGCCACCAGCCCGGCGGCGGCGAAGACCGCGACCGAGATGGCGGACAGCAGAAAACTCAGTCCCGATTTCAGGGCGTTCATGCGGTCAAGGTCGGACATGCCCCACAGCGAGAACAGCGCCAGAAGAATGATCCCAAGCCCGCCGTTGAAATAACCGCCATAGAGCGCCACGGCGAACAGGCCCAGCGCGCCCTCGGGCGTCACGTCCCGCGTCCGGGCCGCAGCCCAGCGCCGGACCCTATCGCCGAAGAGAAATGCCAGGGTCGCGGCCAGAAGCAGGAAGGGAACCACGATAGCGAAAGCCTCGTTCGACGACACCAGCAACAGGCCAGACCCGACCAGCCCGCCCGCCAGGGTGATGCCTGCCAGCCGGACCAGCCGCCGCCGGTCGAACCCGGCCAGCTCCTGCCGGAACCCCAGCGCGCCGCCCAGATAGCCCGGAAAAACGGCGACGGTGCTGGTCGCATTGGCCATCACCGGCGGCATGCCGGTGAAGACCAGGGCCGGAAAGGTCAGGAAGGTTCCGCCGCCCGCCACCGTGTTCAGCACACCCGCGCCGAATGCGGCGGCGATCAGCACCAGAAACTCCATCATCACAGCTTATCCTTCCCGTCCGTTCCATAGGGTCTGTCACGGTCTCAGGTCGGGGGGACCGTGTCGACGATGACAAGCGACTTGACCGAGCCGTCTTCGCACAGAAGCGGCGCGCGCTGTCCGATCCGCATCCCGATCAGTGTTGCCCCCAGCAGGGACGGCACCGGGATGATGCCCGCTTGCCGGAAGGCGGGGCCCGCCCGATGCAGCAGCAGGCCCGTCGCGACAGCGCCAGCGCCTGCCGTATAAGAGACCTGGCTGCCACCCACGACGATGTCCCGCTCGACCAGGCCCGGCGCGGGTTCGCTATGGACGATCTTGTTGCGCAGAACATAGGCCAGCAGGGTCCAGGACCCCTCGCGCGCGCGTTCGCAAAGGTCCAGATGCTCCAGCAGCAGGGCGTAATCCGCTGCGGGCAGGGCGGTTCCGGCCCGTCGCCGTGTTCTGGGGCTTGGGGCAGGGGGCAGGGTGCTGGTTTGGGCGGTGCTGAAGCTGGCCATGACGTCTCCTCGGACGGCGTGTCGTCGCATGGTGTTCGGGAATGCGAGGAGGCCCCGGGAGGTGCAGTCGGCGCGGCTGCGCCTAGACCGCCCGGGGATGCAGGCGGTTCAGCAGTGGAAACCGGCAGTGGTTTTCATGCGATACCATGCGGGCAGGCTAGGAAGGGGGCACCGGCAAGTCAACCGCGCTGCCGGTGGATGCTGCGCAGCGGACACACCTGTTGCGCGGATGCGACCCCATCAGCGGCTTTGCGCCCAGTGAAGGCCAGATTGGCGCGCGGGTGGATTGAAAGCGCCGGGGCAAAGGGCCATGTAGGTGCCATGACACTGTTCAGCCTCCATAACAGGGCCCTGCGCTTTGCGGGGAATCTGCTGAATCGCCGGTAACCCCGGGCGACACAAGCCTGCGCGCTTGTCGACGCCACGGGGTTCAACCAGTCACGCCTCTCGAAAGTGATCAGAACGAGGCCGGGTCCTTTGCGGACCCGCATCTGCGCGCCGAGAGGGATTCAGGGATTTTCCGTATCGGAGAAAACAATGTCCGTCTGTCGCAAACCCAAATCCAGGCAAAACGCTGTCGCCGCATCCGCCACGGCATCCAGGGCAGGCCTTGTCCGGCGCTGCTGGAACCATGTCGTCGGGCGCTGGCAAAGGCGCAAGATGATCGCGGCCCTTGCCGGTCTGGATGACCGGACGCTTCAGGATATCGGCCTGTGCCGCGGCGGCATCGAAGCGTTTGTCGATGGTCTTGGCAGCGACGAGCTGCGGATGAGGCCGGTCGCGCCGGTGCCGCCCCGGCCCGCCCCGGAACGGCCTCAGGCGGACCTGCGCCGGGCCGCCTGAGGCGCGGTTTCAAGACCTGTGCCGCGACCTGCAAAGGCGGGCGCGGCCCGATGCCACCCATTTGACCCGAGGATGACCGCCATGATGTTGTGCGACGCCGATTTCGAAGATCTGTTCCCCGACCTGTTCGGTCCTGCAAGACGCGGCCCGGACCAGCCGCCTGCCCCGCGGGCGGGCCAGGGCGTTCCGGCCCCTGCATTCAGCAGGTCCGAACCGGCCCCGGGGGTGACGCCCCGGCTGGTCGCCGAAAACCGGGTCTTCGGGCGGCGATTTGTGGGGTGAGGCCGTGACCACGCCTGCATACCTTTTCGATGGTCATCCGCAGACCCGCCCCCCGCCCGGGGCCGCCTGAAAACGCCTCGGCGTTGCGGCGGCCCCGGGTCTTTCGCCTTCTCCCAGATCCCACGCGAAAACGTGGCGGCCGCACCGCCTGAGGAACATCCATGTCTCTGCCCGCACAGCAGCGCCTTGCCTGCGATTCAATCGGCTTCACCCTTCTTTGCCAGCACGCCGTCAGCAGCGTTCTGACCAAAACCGACCGTCATGCCCTGGTCGATCACATCAGGCGGGCCGAGAAGCTTGGCACCGGCGCGCTTGCGATGGCCGCGCGCGTGCTGGGCCTCAAGCTGCTCTATGCCACGGTCCTGGAAGACGGCAAGATCGATGCCAGATGCGCCGCCGGCGGCTCGCGGGTCAGCTATTCCGTCGATGAGCAGAAACCCCAGTCGGGCCGACTGTTCCACTATGACGAATTCGCCGTGGAAGATTGCGGCATCCATGTCGGCTCGCTGCTGGGGGCGACCCTGATCGGCATGAAGGCGGGAACCCATGGCCCGCTCCTCCAGCCCGACGGAACCTGCCGCCGTGTGCATCTGATCAGCGTCGGCACCCGCTACGCCTGACCGCGGCATTTCAAAACCGGGGGGCGGAATGCCCCCCATTCTCCTGACAAACAAGAAAGAAATGAACATGACCACCCCCCATCCCGCTTCGGCCCGCTTGCCGAAGATCCATCTGGACCAAAGCCTTGTCGGCCGTCTTGAGGCACTGGCCGCCTCGGTTATGCGCCGTTCGCCCGATGTCGGAGAGCGCTTGATCGACGAGATCGCCCGGGCCCGGCTCGTCGCGCCGGACAAGATGCGCGGCGATGTCGTGACCATCGGCAGCGAAGTCACCTATCGCGACCTTGGCATGGATCGCCAGCACAGTGTCACCCTGGTCTATCCGGAAGATGCCGATATCGACCGGGGCCGGATTTCCGTGCTTACCCCGGTCGGCGTGGCCCTGCTTGGCCTTTCGCCGGGGGCGACGATCTTTTGGACCACGCGCGACGACGAAAAGCGGCATCTCGAGGTTCTGGCGGTCAAGCCGCCGGGGGCCGCATGACCGGATCTGCCGCAGCGCCGGGGCCTGCCCGTCACGCTGCGGCGTTCGCGGCCGAACCGTGCTTGCGCCATTCCGAGGGCGCTTGGTCAAACTTGGCCTTGAACAGGCGCGAGAACTGCGCCTGATCGCAAAACCCGAAGCGATACGAGATTTCGGCCATCGACAGCGTGGGCGACGAGGCGATCAGGTCTTTCGCCGCGATCAGGCGTTCGTCCCGGATGAATTGCGACACGGTCTGGTTGGTGTCGCCGAACAGCTCGTGCAGGTAGCGCTTGGATATGCCGCAGGCGTCAGCCACGAAATCGGGCGACAGCGAAGGGCTGGACAGGTTCTTGCGGATGACATGCTCGGCGCGCCGCAGGTGGCCCGCGCGCACCGAAGTGCGGACCTGATGATCGTCCGCCATCGACGCATCCAGCGCCAACGCGAGAACCTCGACCATCTGGCGGCCCAGCACTTCCGAAGCCCGGTCCGCGCAGGGCGGCAGCGAATGCAGCTGGTGCATCATCGAGGTGAAAAGGGCGGGCAGACCGCTGCGCGCGTCGATCGTGCGGGCGCAAAGCCGGTCGGGATCGCGCACTTTCTCGGCCAGCGAGCGCTTGTTGATCTTCAGCACGCTCAGCTCGTTGGCCGCGTCGTACGAAAAGCGGTAGGGCTCGTCGCCGCGCTCCAGGATGAAGCCGCCCGGGTCGCAGCGCACTTCGCGCTCCATCTGCTTGAACTCGACCGGGCTCAGGCGCGGGACGGTGATCAGATATTCTTCCTCGCGCGTGTGCGAGATATGCGTCGGCCGCCGTTCATATTGCAGCGGCTCGGTCGCCAGGCGCGACAGCGACACGCTGCCCATCTGCCGCCGCTCCAGCGTTCCGGCAAAGGCGGACGGATCGCGAAAGGTCAGCTGAAGGGGAAAATAGGTATCGGCAATCACCCGGCTCCAGTGCGTAGAGCGCTGGTTCGGCAGGATCTGCTCCGTGCTATGTGCAACAACCTCCATGCGCCCTCTCCCCAAAGCGCCGATCAGGAATCGGTAGGCGCGAAAGCGCAGGGGATCAAGCTTTATCGTGTCTGCGGGGTGCGGCAGTGCGCACAGCGTCAAACCATGATGCGCTGACAGACAAATACGGCGCCCATCCTTCGCCCAGATGCAAAAGATCATGCTCTGGGCTGCAAGAAACCCGCGGCGATTTCAGCCAGTCTTTCTGAATGATGAGAGGCTGGAAAACAGCCCGGCTGCGACAAGGGGGGAATACGACGGTCATCCCGATGGCGCGCCGGGCGGTTTTCTTATCCGGGGAGGATAGGCATGACCAAACGCAACGTGGACCCGATCACATTGTCGGTGGTGAGAGGGGTGCTGGAGACGACCCAGCGCGAGATGACGCTGACGCTAGAACAGACGGCGCGGTCGTCCGTCTTCAATCTGGCGCATGACTATTCGACGGCGCTGTTCAACCACACGCCCGAGATGATCCTGCAGGGGCAGGATATCCCGATCCATCTGGGCAGCCTGATCCCGGCGATGAAATCGGTCGCGGGCTATTTCGAGAGCGAGATCCACGAAGGCGACCTGATCCTTCACAACGATCCGGCCTATGGCGGCAGCCACATCATCGACACCTGCATGTACATGCCGGTCTTCTATGAGGGCGAGCTGGTGTTCTGGACGGTCTGCAAGGGCCACCTGACCGATATCGGCGGCCCGGTTCCGGCGGGCTACAACCCGAATGCCACCGAGATCTTTGCCGAGGGGCTGCGCATCCCGCCGGTCAAGCTCTGGGATCGCGGCCGTCCGCGCAAGGACGTGATGAACCTTCTCCTGACCAATATGCGCGCCCGCCGCGACCAGGAGGGCGATTTCAACGCCCTGATCGGCGCCTGCCAGGTCGGCGCGCGCAACCTGATCAACCTGATGAAGAAATACGGCAAGGACGTGGTGCAGGACTGCATCGCCGAGCTTCTGGACATGGCCGAAGCGCATATGCGCAAGCTGATTTCCGAAGTGCCGGACGGCACCTATAGCGGCACCGCGATCCTGGAAGACGCCGGCCATGGCTATGGCGATTTCGAGATCACGGCGACCGTCACGATCAAGGGCGATGGTTGCCACATCGCCATCCAGTCGCCGCCGCAGATTCCCTATTTCATCAACAGCTATGAAGGGAACAGCCATTCCGGCGTCTATCTGGGCCTGATGATGTTCGCCCAACTGCCGCCGCCCTATAACGAGGGCTTGTATCGCTGCGTCAGCACCGACATGGGACCGAAGGGCACCCTGTGCAACGCCAAGTCTCCGGCGCCGCACATGAACTGCACCACGACGCCAATGGAAACGCTGACCGATGCCGTGCGCCTGGCCTTCGAACAGGCGGCACCGCACAAGGTTTCGGCCAGCTGGGGCCATGCCAATGGCTGCAACATCGCCGGCTGGGACAACCGGCATGACGAGGAATATGTGACGATGGTCCTGGCCTCGATCATTTCGGGGGCAGGGGCGACGGCGCAGGCCGATGGCTGGCACGCGGTGGGCCCTGAATGCTGCTTCGGCGCGCTGACCAGCGGCGATATCGAGATGCTGGAACACAGCTATCCGATCATCATCCACCGCTACGGCCTGATGGAAGACAGCGGCGGTGCGGGCAAGAACCGCGGCGGTTCCGGCACCTGCTGGGAAGTCGAGCCGCTGGACAGCCCGATGACGCTGATCACCTTCGGCGAAGGGCGGCGCATCCCGGCGATGGGCGCGGCTGGCGCGAAATCGGCCTTGGTCGACAAGAAGGTGGGGCGGCTTGAGATCACCCGCAACGGCCAGACCCAGATCGTCACCGACAATGTGATCGAGACGATCCAGCCCGGCGAACGCGCGGCCAACAAGAACCCCGGCGGCGGCGGCTATGGCAACCCCTTCGAACGAGACGTGCAGAAGGTGGTCGAGGATGTGCGCAATGGTCTGGTCAGCCTTGATGGCGCGCGGCTGGATTACGGCGTGGTCATCACCGACCGCGACAGCTTGACCGTGGACCAGGCCGCCACCGCGAAACTGCGCGCCGCCTGACCCTTCCGCCCGCATCCGTCACTGACTCACCCGGCATCCGGCTGCGGGGGCGCTGGCCCCTGCCCGATCCCGGCCATCCGCAAAGGACCTTTCCCATGCAGAACCAATATCGCCTTGGCATCGACGCGGGCGGCACCTTCACCGATTTCATCCTCGCCGATCGCAAGGGGGGCGTGCGCATCTTCAAGGCGCTGTCCACCCCGAACGACCCGACCGCCGCCATCCGCAACGGTCTGGCGCTGATCCAGGAGGAAACCGGCCTCAGCCCGCAGACGATCGTCTCGAATGCCGATCTGTGCATCAACGGCACCACGGTCGGGCTGAACGCGCTGATCACCCATAACGGCGCAAAGACCGGCCTGATCGCCACGCGCGGCCATGAAGACAGCATCGAGATCCGGCTGGGCCACAAGGAAGACGGCTATCGCTACGATCCGGAATACCCGCCCGCGACAATGCTGGTGCCGCGCTACCTGCGCTGGGGCGTGGCCGAGCGGGTCCTGTCCAACGGCAAGGTCCACACGCCCCTGAACGACGAAGATGTGCGCGAGGCCTGCCGCCATTTCCTGCGCGAAGGTGTGGAATCGGTGGCGATCAGCTTCGTCTGGTCGGTCCTGCACCCCGAACACGAGGCCCGCGCCGCCGAGATCGTGCGCGAGATGATGCCGCATGTCCGGCTGACCGTGGGCAGCCAGCTTTATCCGCAGGTCCGCGAATACACCCGCACCTCGACCGCCATCGTGAACGCCTATCTGGCCCCGATCCTTCAGCGTTATGTCGAGGCGGTGGATGCCTATTTCCAGTCGCTGGGCGCGCGGCATCCGGTGCGCTACTTCCAGTCGAACGGCGGTCTGGCGCTGGGCCATGTGGTCAGCGACCAGTCGGTCTACGCCATCAATTCCGGCCCCGCCTCGGCGCCGCAGGCGGCGCTCTGGCTGGGCGAGCCCTGGGGGATGAAGGACATCATCACCGTCGACATGGGCGGCACCTCCTTCGACATCACCCTGACCCGCGACGGGCGGGCGAATGTGTCGAAGAACATCGACTTCCTGCGCTACCGCATCGGCATTCCGATGATCCAGGTGGAAACCTTGGGCGCGGGGGGCGGGTCGATCGGCTGGATCGACAGCATGGGCCTGATGCAGATGGGGCCGCAATCGGCCGGGTCCGAACCGGGGCCCGCCTGCTATGACCAGGGCGGCGAAAAGCCGACCACCACCGACGCGAACCTTGTGCTGGGCTATCTGAACCCCGATGGGCTGGTCGGTGGCCGTCTGCCGCTGAACGTCGAAAAGGCCCGCCGCGCGATCAAGACGCATCTGGCCGATCCGCTGGGGATCAGCGTAGAGAAGGCGGCCTATGGCATGTTCACCATCGTGAACAACAACATGGTCAACGCCATCCGCCGCGTGTCGGTCGAACGCGGCTATGATCCGCGCGATTTCGTGCTGAACTGCGCGGGCGGGGCGACGGCGGCGCATATCACGGCACTGGCGCGGGAAATGGGCACGCGCAAGGTGCTGATCTCCAAGTTGGCCTCGGGGCTTTGCGCCTTTGGCCAGATCCTGTCGGACGTGAAGTACAATTACATGGCCCCGGTCGCCGCCCGTCTGGAAGGCGCCGAATCCGCCGCCCGGCTGAACAAGCTGTTCGGCGAGCTTGAGGCGCGTGGGCGCAAGGACCTCATGTCCGACGGCTTTACCGAAGACCGCATCGCGGTGCGCCGCAGCCTGGACATGCGCTATGTCGGGCAGGTGCATGAATGCACCGTGGATATCGAGCCTTTCGAGATCACCGAAGCCGCGCTGGAGCGGCTGAAGGCCGCCTTCCACGCCCGCCATGAAGAGCTTTACACCTATTCCGAGCCGCAAAGCGCGGTTGAGGTGGTTAATGTCGAAAGCGCCATCACCGGCGCGGTGGACAAGCCCGGCCGCATGGCTTCGGCCCCCGGCAAGGGCGCGCATTCCGCCCTCAAGGGCACGCGCGAGATGGTGTTCAACGGCGAGGGCGTGGCGCATGACACGCCGGTCTATGACGGCACGCTGCTGGGTGCGGGCGACCGCATCATCGGACCGGCGGTCATCCAGGAAGTGACCACCACGATCGTGATCGAGCCGGGCTGGACGGCCGAGCTGGACGCGTCGGCCTGCTATGTCCTGGTCCCGGTGACCGAGTCAGCAGCCGCCCATCCCGCCGCCCGCGCCACCGAGGTGGCCTGAGATGGCGCTGGCGCTGGACCAGGTGGGGGTCGCCTTTGGCGGCTTCCGGGCGCTGAGCGATGTCTCGCTCGCCGTGGCGCCGGGGCAGATCGTCGGGCTGATCGGTCCGAACGGGGCGGGCAAGACGACCTGCGTCAATGTCCTGACCGGGTTCCAGCGCCCGACCAGCGGGAAGGTGGTCCTGGACGGGCGTGATGTCTCGGCCCTGTCCGCCCACCGCCTGCGCCGCGCCGGCGTGGCGCGCACCTTCCAGGCCGGGCGGCTGTTCGCCGGGCTGGACGTGCTGGACAATCTGGCCTGCACCGGCGTCGGCCTGGGCCTGCGCCGCTCCGAGGCCGAACACCAGGCCAGCGCCCTGCTGGACTGGATGGGCATCGCCGCGCTGGAAAGCCGCCCGACCGCGGGCCTGCCCTATACCGATGAACGGCGGGTCGCGATCGCCCGCGCGCTGATGGGCAAGCCCGCCTATCTGCTTCTCGATGAACCCGCCGCCGGCATGTCCGAGGCCGAGGCCGCCGAACTTGCCGGCCTGATCCGGCGCATCGCCGCCGATCGCGGCACGGGCTGCCTGCTGATCGAGCATAATGTCGGCCTGGTCCTGTCGGTCTGTTCGGATGTCGTGGTGCTGGATGGCGGCCGGGTCATCGAACGCGGTGACCGGGCGGCCATCCTGGGCTCTGGTGCGGTGCGCGAGGCCTATCTTGGCGTTCATGCGGAGGCCGCGTGATGGCAAAGCTGGGCGTCTTCGACCTTGCCGTACGCTATGGCAAGCTGACCGCGCTGTCCGATCTGTCCTTTGCCGTGGCCGAGGGCGAGCGGGTGTTCATCTCGGGGCCGAACGGGGCGGGGAAATCCTCGCTTCTTTCCGCCATCGCCGGGTCCGTGCGCGCCGCGCATGGCCGGATCGAGATGGATGGCGAAATCCTGTCGGGCCTTGGCCCGGAATCCATCGCCCGGCGCGGCCTGTCGATGGTGCCGGAAGGACGGCGGATCTTTCCCGGCCTGACCGTGCTGGAAAACCTGCTGGTCGGCACCGGAATGCGCCGCGACCGGGGGGCGGTGGACGATGATCTGGAAACCGTCTTCACCGCCTTTCCGATCCTGCGCGAACGGGCGCGGGCGAATGCGGGCGCGCTGTCGGGGGGGCAGCAGCAGATGCTGGCCATCGCCCGGGCGCTGATGACCAACCCCAAGCTGATGCTGGTGGACGAGCCGTCCCTGGGCCTGGCCCCCAAGGTGGTGGACGAGGTCTATGACCGGCTGTGCCAGTTGCAGCAGTTGCGCGGTCTGACGCTGGTGATCGTCGAGCAATCCTCGGCCCGCGCGGCCCGCGTCGGCGGACGGATGCTTCTGATGCGCGGCGGCAAGATCGTCGCGGATGGCGATGCCTGGGACTTCGCCGCCCGAAACCTGTTGACCGAAACCTATTTCGGAGGTGCGGCATGAGCCTGCAACTGCTGTTCGACGCGCTGGCGCTGGGGGGCATCTATGCCATCGCCGCGCTAGGCATCGCCCTGATCTTCGGGGTCATGCGGCTGGTGAATTTCGCGCATGGCCAGTTCATCGCCTGTGCCGTCTTCGCGCTGATCGTGCCTTCGACCGATGCGCTGGCGGTGCTGGGACTGGGCGCCCTGCCCACGCCGCTGCTGGTTCCGGCGATCCTGCTGATCGGCGCGGGACTGGCGGTCCTGGCCGAGGCACTGGTCTTCCGGCCGATGCGCAACGCCTCGCCCGTGGCGCTGATGGTCGGCAGTTTCGCGCTGGGCGTGGCGCTTCAGAACCTGCTTCTGGTGGTCTATGGCGGGCGGCCCAAGGCGGTCAGCCTCTGGGCCGAACTGGGCCATCCGGTACAGGTGGCCAGCGCTTCGGTACCGCTCTTGCAACTGATCGTCATCGCCGCGGTGGCCGCGATCCTGGCCGGGTTGGCCGTGATCCTGCGCAAGACGCGGGTCGGGCTGGAAATGCGCGCCGCGGCCGAGGATTTCACCATGGCGCGGATGCTGGGCGTCAAGTCGAACCGGGTGATTTCCTGCGCCTTCGCCCTGTCGGGTGCGCTGGCCGCCGTGGTGGCGCTGGTGATGGTCGCGCAGACCGGCGTGGCCGATGTGCGCATGGGCGGGCAGATCATGCTGGTGGCCTTCATCGCCACGGTGGTCGGCGGCATGGGCAGCCTTACGGGCGCGGTGGCCGCCGGTCTGGGGATCGGCGCGGCATCAGCGATCTTGCAGGCCGGTCTGCCCGCCGAGGCCCGGCCCTTCCGCGACGCGTTTCTCTATGGCGGCGTCATCCTTGTCCTTCTGTTTCGGCCGCAGGGCCTTTTCGCCCCCGTCGGGGCCAAGCCGAGGGTCTGATCCATGACCAGTCAACACACGCTGCGCCGCCGCATGTCGGCCACGACGCCGGTGGTCCTGTCGCTTCTTCTGCTGGGCTTCGTGCTGCTGGCCCTGGCGCTGGGCGACCGTTCCATCGCCCGCATGGCCGCCGAGACGCTGATCCGCGTCACCCTGGTGGTGGGCTTCTGGGTCTTTGTCGGCAATTCGGGTGTCGTCAGCTTTGGCCATGCCGCCTTCGCCTGCATCGGCGCCTATGTGTCGGCCTGGCTGACGCTGAAGCCCGCGATGAAAGCCACGCTTCTGCCCGGTCTGCCCGAGGTGATTGCCGCCGCCGACTGGCATGTCCTTCCCGCCGCGCTGATGGCGGGCGGTGTGGCGGCGCTGGTCGCCCTGCTCAGCGGTGCGGCGATCCTGCGCCTGTCGGGCATCGCCGCCTCGATCGCCACGTTCGCCTTTCTTGCGATGGTCAACACCATCTGGGCGAACTGGACGCCGGTGACGGGCGGAACCTCCTCGGTCGTCGGTCTTGACCGCTATGTCTCGCCCTGGGTGGCGCTGGGCTGGGCGGTGGCAACCATTCTGGTCGCCGCCTTCCATGCCGCCTCGGCCTCGGGCCTGGCGCTGCGGGCCACGCGCGAGGATGAGGTGGCCGCCGCCGCCTCGGGCATCGACCGCTATCGCCACCGGCTGCTGGCCTATACGCTTTCGGCCTTTTTCTGCGGGGCAGGGGGGGCGCTGATGGGGCATTTCATCGGCGTCATCAACCCGGACGGCTTCTACCTGAGCCTGACCTTCCTCATGCTCGCCATGGTGGTGATCGGCGGCGTCGGCTCGCTTTCGGGCGCGGTGGTGGGGGTGCTGGCCCTGTCCATCGCGGTCGAGGGGCTGGTCCGGCTGGAAAAGGGCTTTTCCATCGGCGCCGCGACCTTCGCCCTGCCCCTTGGCAGCCAGGAGATCATCCTCGCCGTCGCCATGATCCTGATCCTGATCTTCCGTCCCGCAGGCCTGATGGCCGGACGCGAGGTCATGCTGCCTGCCCGCTGGGTCGCGGGCCGGGCTTCTGACGCGCCCTGATAGACCCGACCAACAGGAGAGAAAGAAAATGAAAAGACTAGCCTGCCATGCCCTGGCACTGACCCTGCTTGCCCAGCCCGTGCTGGCGGAGGACGATCTGACCATCGGTTTCGCCATCGCGAAATCCGGCTGGATGGAGGCCTATGACAGCCCCGCCGCCACCGCAGCGATGATCCGCATCGACGAGATCAATGCCGCAGGTGGCCTGCTGGGCCGCCAGATCAAGGTGGTCGAGGCCGATACCCGCACCGACCGCGCCGAAAGCGCCAAGGCCGGCCTCGACGTGCTGGATCAGGGCGCCGAGATGATGGTCGTCTCCTGCGACTACGACTTTGGCGCCCCGGCGGCGCTGGTGGCGGAGGGCGAGGGGATGAACAGCTTCTTCCTCTGCGCCGAAGACGTGAAGGCCGGCATCCAGGGCGTCGGCCCGAACAGCTTCTCCGCCTCGGTCCTGGCTGCAGTGCAGGGGGCCACGATGGCCGAATGGGCCCATGCCAAGCGCGAGGCGCGCAGCGCCTATGTGCTGGAAGACACGTTCATCGAATATAACAAGGGCATCTGCACCGGCTTCAACTGGATGTTCCCGCAGCTTGAGGGCGCGCAGATCGTCGGCAGCGACACGTTCAAGAACGACGATGCCTCGATCGCCAGCCAGATCACCCGGATCAAGGCCCTGCCCGAACAGCCCGATGTGATCATGCTGTGCTCGGTCATGCCGGGGGCGGCGGCGGCGGTGCGCCAGTTGCGCGCGGCGGGGATCAACTCGCTGATCCTGAACGGCTCTGCGGTCGATGGCTCTTACTGGCTTGACGCCACGCCGGACCTGTCGGGCTTTGTCGTTCCGGTGCAGGGCTCGATCTACGGCGATGATCCGCGCCCCGAGGTCGAGGCTTTCAACAAGGCCTATGAGGCCAAGACCGGCAGCCGCCCGGCCAGCCAATATGCCTATCCCGGCTATGTGCTGATCGACCTCTGGGCCAATGCGGTCGAACGGGCGGGTACGGTCGATGGCGCCGCTGTCACGGCCGAGCTGGAAAAGATGCGCGACGAACCCACCGCCTTCGGCCCGCGCAGCTTCAGCGCCGAAGTGCACCACCAGACCACCGCGTTGATGCAGATCATCGAGATCACCAACGGCAAGCCCGCGCGGGTGGACGAATGGCGCATCTCGACGCCCGTCCCGCTGGATGTGCTGATGAACAAGTGATGCTTGGGCGCGGTCCGCAGGGGCCGCGCCTTTGCCCTTACAGGTAGGGCGGCGTGCAGGCCGAGACGACCACCGCCTCGCGGTCGCCGATGTTGCGGAAGCGGTGCGGCTGGGTGGAATCGAACAGATAGCTGTCCCCCGCCTTCAGCACGCTGCACTGATCGCCCACCGTCACCTCGATCTCGCCCGCAATGACAACGCCGCCCTCATGCGAGACATGTTCCAGCATCTGCGCGCCGGTATCGGCTCCGGGTTCATAGCGTTCGTACAGGATCTGCAGGTTGTGCGCCTTGGCGTCGCCCACCTGTTGCAGCACCATCTTGCCGCGCGGGTCGTCGAGCGTGCTGTAAAGCCGGGTCGTCAGGTCGCGGAGGTCTTGCGGCTTGAAGAAGACCGACTGGCTGACCGGGGCGTCCGGTTCAAAGAATTCTGACATGGTGACCGAAAGCCCGCCTAGAATTCTGCGCAGTGATGCGACGGAAGGGCTGGACCTGTTGGTCTCGATCATCGAGATCTGGCCATGCGGCACGCCCGAGGCTTCGGCAAGTTGCCGCTGCGAAAGTCCGGCGCCCTGGCGCAATTGCCTTAGTCTTTCGCCGACATTGAAGTTTTCCATGGCCGCCATCCTGCCCTTTTTCAAACCATAAGGCTTGGTCTTAGGGCGCACAATCTTTTGTCGATTTGTGCGCAGTAATTCAAAACGTCTTGCTCAATATTCTGATCATTGCTACCGCTGACCTGCCTAAGATCCAGGGAGCACCGCCATGACCGAATCCGCCCGGCTTTCCGCCCGCAAATCCGCCGCCGTCGCCCGGGGGGTCGCCACACGCGGCATCTATGCCACCCGGGCCGAGAATGCCGAGCTTTGGGATGCCGAAGGCCGCCGCTACATCGACTTCGCCGCCGGGATCGCGGTGAACAACACCGGCCACCGCCACCCGCGCGTGATGGCCGCCGTCGCCGACCAGGCCCAGGCCTTCACCCATACCTGCTTCCACGTTGCCCCCTATGAAGGCTACATCGCGCTGGCCGAACGGCTGAACACCGCGACCCCGGGCGATTTCGACAAGAAGACCATGCTCGTCACGACCGGCGCCGAGGCGGTGGAAAACGCGATCAAGATGGCCCGCGCCTTCACCGGCCGGTCGGGCGTCATCGCCTTTTCGGGCGCCTTCCACGGCCGCACGCTTCTGGGCATGGCGCTGACCGGCAAGGTCGCGCCCTACAAGAAGGGTTTCGGCGCCATGCCGCCCGAAATCGTTCATGCCCCCTTCCCGAACGCCTTCCATGGCGTGACCGAGGCCGAGGCGCTGGGCCAGTTGGAGCGGCTTTTCGCCTCGTCCGTCGACCCCGAGCGGATCGCGGCCATCATCATCGAACCCGTGCAGGGCGAGGGCGGCTTCAATATCGCCCCGGCCGGTTTCCTGCGCGCCCTGCGCGAGATTTGCGACCGTCACGGCATCGTCCTGATCGCCGATGAGGTGCAGGCCGGCATGGCGCGCACCGGGCGGATGTTCGGCTTTGACCATTCCGGCGTGGTGCCGGATCTTGTGACCATGGCCAAGGGCCTGGCCGGCGGCTTCCCGCTGTCGGCGGTGACCGGCCGCGCCGAGATCGTCGATGCGCCGAACCCGGGCGGCGTGGGCGGCACCTATGCCGGCAATCCGCTGGCCGTCGCGGCGGCCCATGCGGTGCTGGACGTGATCAAGGACGAGGACCTCTGCGCCCGCGCCGCCGAAATCGGCGAGGTGATCCGCGCGCGCCTGACCCAGATCGCTGCGCAGCAGGGTATGGATTGCATCGGCGATGTGCGCGGGTTGGGGGCGATGAACGCCTTCGAACTGGTCATTGATCGCACCGACAATGCGCCGGATGCGGCGCTGACCGCCGCCGTCGTGGCCGAGGCCGAGGCGCGGGGCCTGATCCTTCTGTCCTGCGGCACGCGCTACAACGTCATCCGCCTCTTGCCGCCCCTGACCATCCCGATGGCGCAGCTGCACGAGGCGCTGGATATCCTGGAAGCCTCGATCGAGGCGGCGGTGATGCGCAAGGCCGCCTGATCCCCCTTCCCGACCGCCTGTCCTTTCCCTGCCCGCCAGCGGGCAGGGGGTTCTTCCGTGCTGGCCAAAGGAATGCCGCCATGACCGATGTTCATCTGAACCTGATCGACGGCGCCTGGGTCCCGGGCGATCATCTGACCGAAAACCGCAACCCGTCGGACCTGTCGGATCTGATCGGCCAATATGCCGCCGCGACCGCCGCCGATGTGGACCGCGCCGCCTGCGCCGCCGCTGCGGCGCTGCCCGCCTGGCAGGCCAAGGGCCCCCTGGCCCGGGCCGAGCTGCTGGACCGGATCGCCCGCCGCGTCGAGGCCGAGGCCGAGGTCATCGGCCGGATGCTGGCGCGCGAAGAGGGCAAGATCCTGCCCGAAGCCATTGCCGAGGTGCGCCGCGCCGCGCAGATCTTCCGCTTTTACGGCGGCGAGGCGCTGCGCATCGCGGGCGAGGCGCTGGCTTCGGTCCGGCCGGGCGTCGATGTCACCATCACCCGAGAGCCGCTGGGCGTTGTCGGGCTGATCACGCCCTGGAACTTTCCGGCGGCGATCCCGGCCTGGAAAGTCGCGCCCGCGCTGGCCTATGGCAATGCTGTCCTGCTGAAACCCGCCGAACTGGTGCCCGGCACGGCGCATCACCTGGCCCGGATCATCCATGAAGAAGGCTGCCCGGCCGGGATTTTCAATCTGGTCATGGGGCCGGGCTCGGTCGTCGGCCGCGCCATGGTGGACCATCCGCTGATCGCCGGGCTGTCCTTCACCGGCTCGGTGTCCACCGGACGGGCCATCGCGCTTGCCGGTGCCGCCACGATGAAGAAGCTCCAGCTCGAGATGGGGGGCAAGAACCCCATGGTCGTGCTGGACGATGCCGATCTTGACCTTGCCGTCGCGGCCTGCCTGAACGGGGCCTTCTTCTCAACCGGACAACGCTGCACCGCCTCGTCGCGGCTGATCGTGCAGGCGGGCATCCATGATGCTTTCGTCGCCCGGCTGACCGAGGCGATGCTGGCGCTGCGCGTCGGCCCTGCCCTGGCGCAAGACAGCCAGATCGGCCCCGTCGCTTCGGCCCCGCAGCTGCGCGGCAATCTGGATTATGTCGATCTCGCCCGGTCCGAAGGCTGCACGGTCATCGGGGGCGAGGCGCTGAACGGCCCGACCGAAGGCTATTTCCAGCGCCCCGCCCTGTTCCTGGGCGCGCGCAACGACATGCGCGTCGCGCGCGAGGAAATCTTCGGCCCCTGCGCCGCGGTGATCAAGGTCGCCGATTTCGACGAGGCGCTTGCCATCGCCAATGACACGCCTTTCGGCCTGTCGGCGGGCATCTGCACCGGGTCTCTGAAACATGCCCGCGCCTTCCGCGAGGGCGCGCGGGCCGGGATGGTCATGGTGAACCTGCCGACGGCGGGCGTCGATTTCCATGTGCCTTTTGGCGGCACCAAAGGCAGCTCGCTGGGCGCGCGCGAACAGGGTCGCCACGCCGCCGAGTTCTTTACCACCGTCAAGACCGCCTACAGTTTCGGGGGATAAGCCATGCCGACGCCGCTGATCCTGACCATCAATCCCGGCACCACGACGACACGGATCGGCCTGTTCCAGCCCCGGGGCGCCGGGGTGCTTGCGGTGCTGGACGAAACCATCGAGCATGACGAAAAGGACATGGCGGGCTTTGACAGCATCGCCAGCCAGTTGCCTTTCCGCGCGCAGGCGGTGCAGGCCTTTCTCGGTGCCATTCCCGGCGGGGTGCGGCTGGCCGCCGTGGCCGGACGGGGCGGAATGCTGTCGCCGGTTCCGGCGGGGGTGATCGCGGTGGATGACGCGCTGGTCGATTTCGCGCTGCACCGCCCGGTCCATCACCATGCCTCGAACCTGGGCGCACCGCTAGCGCAGCGCATTGCCCTGGCGGCGGGCTGCCCGGCCTTCGTCGTCGATCCGGTCTCGGTCGATGAACTGCCGCCCGTGGCCCGGGTCTCGGGTTGCCCCGACATCCCGCGCTTTTCCTTCGTCCATGCCCTGAACATCCGCGCCTGCGGCCGCCGTCTGGCGGCGGATCTGGACAAGCCCTTTGCCCAGCTTGACGCCGTGGTCGCCCATCTGGGCGCGGGCATTTCCGTGGCCGCGATCCGCCAGGGCCGCATCGTCGACAGCACCAACCGGATGGAAAACTCGCCCTTCTCGCCCGAGCGCGCCGGGGGCCTGCCGCCGATGCCGCTGATCGACCTGTGCTATTCGGGCCGCTTCGCTAAGGACGCGCTGAAGCGGCGGCTTTACGGCCAGGGCGGCGTCTTTGCCTATCTTGGCACCAAGGACATGCGCCGCGTCGAAGCGATGATCGATGCGGGCGATGGCAAGGCCGCGCTGGTCTGGGAGGCGATGGTCTATCAGATCGGCAAGGCGATCGGCAGCATGGCGGCGGTTCTGGATTTCCGGCCCGATGGCATCATCCTGACCGGCGGCATGGCGCATTCCGCGCGGCTGACCCGGGCGCTGTCCGGCCGGATCGGGGGCTTCGCGCCGGTCCATTGCTATGCGGGCAGCCATGAAAGCGAGGCGCTGGCCGCCGGGGCGGCCCGGGTTCTGGCCGGCGAGGAGACCGCCCGGTCCTGGCCGGTGACCCCCGAAGTGGAACCGATGCCATGGTGATCCGCAGCTTCGCCGCGCTGGCTGCCGCGCTGAAGGCCAGCCCGCCCCTTTGCCCCGCCGTGGCCGGTGCCGATGATGCCGCCACGCTTGAGGCCCTGGCCGAAGCGCTGGCGCAGGGCCTGATCCGCGGGGCGATCCTTGCGGGCGATGCCGACCGGATCGCCGCCCTTCTGCCGCCCGCCCTGGCACCGCATGTCAGCCTGCATCCGGCCGCGACCGCCGCCGAGGCCGCCGCCTCTGCCGTGGCCGCGATCCGCGCGGGCGCGGCCGATGTGCTGGTCAAGGGCAGCGTCGACAGCGCCGCCTATCTGCGCGCCGTGGTCGCCCGCGAAACCGGCCTGCGCGCCTCTGACGTCCTGTCGAATCTCACCCTGGCGGAAATGCCCTCGGTGCCGCGCCTGATCGGGGCGACGGATAACGGCATCATCGTCCTGCCCACGCTGGCGCAGAAACGCGCCATCCTGGCCAATGCCCTGCCGCTGTTCCGGGGCCTCGGGGTGCAGCCCCTGCGCGTCGCGGCCATCGCGGCCTCGGAAAAGCAGCATCCGGGACAGCCGGCCACCACCGACGCCGCCGCCCTGCGCGACGAGGCGGCGGCGGGCGACGGCCGGATTCTGGTCGATGGCCCCTTCGGCTATGATGTCGCCCTCTCGCCTGCGGCGGCGGCCAAAAAGGGCTTTGCCGCCTCGGCGGTGGCGGGGCAGGCGGATCTGATCCTTTTTCCGTCGATCGAGGCGGGCAATGCCACGGTCAAGGCCTGGAAACTGCATGGCCAGGCCCGCACTGCCAGCATCGTCCTGGGCGCCCGCGTGCCGGTGCTCTTGAATTCGCGCGCCGACGGCCCCGAACAACGCCGCCTTGGCCTGCTTCTTGCCGCTGCGGTGCGGGCCGGGCAGGAGGGCCGGGCATGACCGTGCAAAGCGTGGGCATCGTGGGGGCGGGGCAGATGGGCAATGGCATCGCCCATGTCTTCGCGCTGGCGGGCTATGACGTGTTGCTGAACGACATCAACCCCGAAAGCCTGGCGAAAGCGCTGGCGACGGTGGACC
>JAYRZG010000006.1:0-259402 GCA_041916535.1 Fuscovulum sp.
GCGAAGCCGTGTAGCTGGACCAGTTCGTCGTGCGGTAGCGGGCGGGGGATGGCTTGCTCATGCAGCCCGTCTAACCCCACGGATTCACGTTGTGAATCCTCAACAGTTAGAGTTCTGCAACAACGCCCCAGTGAAGGCAACACCGGCAACGCGGGTGGATCAGGCGCTGCGGCAACCACGCCACCCCTTCCGGTGCAGCGTGTCGATATCGTGCTCACGGGCGGCTCGCTTGAAACCCGGAACACCGCAGAGGCCCTCATTGCTCAACTGAACGAAGCCGCCGCGCGGGGCTATCGCGTGGATGCGAGGCTGGTTTCCTGATGCGCCGTCAATTGCTTGCCGCCCTTCGCGACCAACTTGACGGCGGAAAGAAGCGCCCGCCCGAGGCAGGCGTCTTTCTGTGGAACGCCTTCAATCAGCTATCACGGGCAAGAACGTGGCACGCCCACGGGCCGAACCCGATCACCTTCCCCGAGATCGAGGCTTTCTGTCGCCTGACCCGCCTGCCCTTGGATCCGAGCCACGTCGCCATCCTGCGCGAAATGGATCAGGCCTGGCTTACCTCAACGCTGGCGCAAGTTGGCAAGCCGCAAGGCCAGATGATTGGCCCCGTATCGAAGCACGCTCTCACGCCCGCCCTTCTCGATCTGATGTTCGGGTGATGGATGCGGGATGAACTGGCAGCGCGAAAGCGACAGCGCCAGCAAGAGCGGCGCGAAAGGGATGCCCGGCGCGGAAAGCTAGGCCCGGGGCGTTTCGGCAATGTGGTGAAGGAGTTGGCGACCGTCATTCGCCTGGCACTCGAGGCCGGGGCCATCGGGAGCAAGTTCGGGCTGGAAGCGCCCCTGCGGCAGGCGATGCGATCCGACCTCTGCCTGCAAGGCTGGCGGTGGAAGGACGCCGACGACATGGCGAAAGAACTGATGGACGAGGCGCTGCGGTCCCTACGGGCTGAACGGCCAAGATATAACGAGGGGCAACCCGAATGGACCATTCCCGCAAACACCCTGATCGAGCGGACCCGCTGCGTTCGCTGTCACAAGCCATTGCCCGAGGGGCATCACAAGTTCTGCAGCCAGCTTTGCGTGTCGGGGCACTTCAAAAAGATGCAGGTCCGGATGGAGGCGACCGAGGAAAAGGCTTACGACCTGGCGGCGCGCTGGACCTGACCCATCGGTGCGAAGCCTGCGGCAAGGTGCTGCCTGCGAGAAAGCGCAGTTCAATGAAGTTCTGCAACGCCGTATGCGCACAGGCCGACAGGACGCAAGAAGAAAGGGCGGCGCTGGCCGAGTTCAATGCGGCCCGGCATTGCCCTATCTGCCAAGCGCCCATGCCTGCCCGCAAATATCCGCAAGCCAGATACTGCTCGACCAGATGCAACAGCCGCGCGCAGCGGATACGGGAGCGCGCCGTGGCGGCACCCAGAACGTGCGCGCAGTGCGGGAAGGATTTTATTTCAAGCTATGCGCCGCAACGCTACTGCAACGCGCGCTGCGCTGCTGGCGCGACCCGGAAGCATGCCAAGCGACCATGCGCCTGCTGCGGCAAGGAGTTCGCCCCAAAGAACCCCCGGGCGCGGTTCTGCTCAGGATCGTGCTCTGCGACGTTCCGATACCGGGCGGGGCGCATGACCCATCTTGTTCGCAAGATCAGCGCCCAGAGGTTCGACCGCCTGTTCGCGCCGCCCGTCGCGCGGCGGGCCTACCGTTGGCGGCTCACCCCCGCCCGGTTCGACAAGGCGTTTAACAGGCTAGCCGGGTAAGTGCCGGAAGCCGCAATGTTGGATATCATCCGCCTCGGCAGGCTTTGAGTTTGCTTGCCACTACTTCTGAGATGGCAACGTGATAGTCGTCGGCCTCCCAACCCTCATGGAGTAGTGCATCTTTCACCTGCGCAACAATTCGATGTTCAATGCTGGGATCGCCAAAGTCAGAAATCTTATCGAGAAGCGAGTCGCAAATCTCTCCAGCCTTCTGAAAAATTTCGCCTGACATGGTTTAACCTCGTATTATTTGATCGCTCGTAAGATGTTCCGCGATGTTGGTCATACTTTCCAAATCGCCTGATAAAGTTCAGCCATCGCATCATCGACCAGTGAGGCCAAGTTCGCCAACTCGGGACGTTCTGTCACGAACGGATGCCGCTGGACGAAGTCAACGAAGTGCTGGTGCGCGACGTAGGCGCGGTCGCCCGCCTCGTGCTGACCGTCGAGCTTTGCCGCTTCTGTTTCGGTCACCTCTTTGCCCTTTCGATCAACTGCCTGATAAATTCCGGCCTGGTCGGCGACGGCTCGATTTTCGCCCGCTCCGCATCAACCCACGCCAGAAGGTCTGGCTCCAACCGAACACCGACCAGCGTTGACCCGACCTTGGGACGGCCTCGCTTTTTTCTGTTATCAGATATTGTTTCGCTCATGCGTATCTGATAACAGATAATCAGGCCGAAGGGAAGTTGCAGCTTCCCCCCGGCCCTAACCGAAACGCTGATCTATGGAGGATCACCGAATGGCTATCACCAGCCATAACACCCCCGCTTTGCCCAAGCAAACACGCGGCGTCCTGCCCGCCGAACGCTGGAACGAACTGCACGACTTCTTGACCCTGGCGTTGGACGCCCTGGGCGACCGGCCCGAGGACTTCAGCCGCGAGTTTCTGATGAACGCGGTCCTGCACCAGCGTCTCGCCCTGCAGATCACGCACAAGGCCATGCAGGCACAGGAAATGGCCGGGCCGGTGCCGCGCAAGATGGACTATCTCTGCGAAACCCATCAGCCGAGGGGGCGGGCATGATCGACGTTGGGCGGCTGGAACCCATCGACTTCAAGTTGGCGCAGCTTCACAACCTTTGCGCCGCGCTGGAAGTGGTCAGCACGGACGTGGCGTCGATTTCGCTGCCTGAGCGCTGGGACCGGGTGCAGCGCGACGGGCTGCTGGGCGTGATCGACGCCACGCTGGCGAAGGTGAAAGACCTCTCAGAAGAGATCGACGCCCTGCGGAACGAGCTGACCCGCATGGCAGCCTGAACTTCCGCAAGAAATTGCGGAGGTCGCCCCCGGCTTCGGTCGGGGGCTTTTTTACGTCCGCGAATTGGTGGCTAAATTGGGGGAAGACCAAATGGTTAACGCCCTTTTTATTGTTATACATCATATAGTTAACTACAATAGTTGGCGGAAGGGGTGGGATTCGAACCCACGGATGCTTGCGCATCGCCGGTTTTCAAGACCGGAGCAATCGACCACTCTGCCACCCTTCCGATCCGCCCTTGCGGGTTTCGCGCGGCAGGGGTCGTCCTTGCCCGCGCGGCGGCCTGACGCGGCTTACGGGGAACGGGGTGATTCTGAAAGACCACGGCCGGGATGTTTTCCGCCGATCGTGAAGGGCCCCCGCCCGCTCTGCCCTTCCCATGGCAAGGGCGGATAGGTATGATCCGCGCGAATTCCCGCCGATCCCGGGCCAGAGCCGGAGCAGCGGGCCAGAGGCAGGGCCGCCCGCAGGCGGCAATCAACAGAATAAGCACGGCAGCAAACGACCGTGCAGGGGACGAGGGCATTAGATGGCACGGGCAGTATTCCACACCACGGCACTTCTTGCGGCTGCGCTGGCGCTTTCCGCCTGCGAACCGGGCGCCAATCCGTTCAAGGCCGCGCCCAAGGACGGCGCTGTCACGACTGAGGCCAAGCCGCAGAAATCGACCCGTCTGGTCGACCGCGATGTCGAGGCGCCGCAGGTCTATCAGGTCAGCGCCGATGCGCTGTGGGATGGCCGGCCCTCGCTGGGCGGGGTCTGGGTCGCCTCGGCCGATGTCAAGGACCCCGAACGGGTGATCATGCGCAATCCGGCCAATGGCAAATTCGTGATCGGCGCGCTGTTCCGCCGCGAGCGCGACAATCCCGGCCCGCCGTTGCAGATCTCGTCCGACGCGGCCGAGGCGCTGGGGCTTCTGGCGGGTCAGCCCGGCAAGATCTCGGTCACCGCGCTGCGCCGCGAGGAAGCGCCCGAAGCGGCCCCGGCGACCCCGGTGCTGGACACGGCGGAACCCCTGCCCGCCGCGGCCGCAGGCGCGATCGATGCGGGCGGCGTCGCCACCCAGCCGCTTGACGCACCCGCCACTGCCCCGGCCAAGGCCAAGGGCAAGGACAAGAAGAAGGCGGCCGAGACCGCCGCCATCGCCAGCGCAGCGCTGGACGCCGCCGCTCCAGCTGCAGCACCGGCTGCCTCTCCGGCCCCTGCCCCGGCAGCCCCTGCCCCGGCCGCCAGCGGTGCGGGCCGTCCGATCCAGATCGGCTTCTTCTCGGTCGAGGCCAATGCCAAGCGCGCGGTCGACAAGCTGGCCAAGGCAGGCGTCACCGCCCAGGCCAAGGCCGAAACCTCGCAGGGCAAGACCTATTGGTCGGTCGTCGCGCGCGGCGATGCCGCCTTGCTGAAAAAGATCAAGGATGCCGGCTTCGCCGACGCCTATCTGCTGAAATAAGAGGCCCCATGTTCCGCCACCTCCGCCTTGCCGCCGTCACTGCCGCCCTGCTGGCTGCCTCGATCCTGCCCGCGCGCGCTTTTGAAACCCAGGCCACCGCCGCCTGGGTCTATGACGTGACCACGCATACGGTCTTGATGGACAAGAATGCCGACCAGCCGCTGCCGCCCGCCAGCATGTCGAAACTGATGACGATCAACATGCTGTTCGAGGCGCTGCGCGACGGTCGCGTGACCCTGCAGACCCAGTTCGCAGTGTCGGCCCGGGCCAAGGCCATGGGCGGATCGACGATGTTCCTGCAGGAAACCGACCGGCCCACGGTCGAGGAACTGATCCATGGCATGATCATCAATTCCGGCAATGACGCCTGTGTCGTGGTGGCCGAGGGCCTGGCCGGAACGGAAGAGGCCTTTGCCCGCCAGATGACCGAACGCGCCAAGGCGCTTGGCATGACCGCGTCGCATTTCGCCAATGCCAGCGGATGGCCCGACCCGACCCAGCGCATGTCGATGCGCGATCTGGGCATCCTGGCCCAGCGGCTGATCGAGGAATTCCCGGAATATTACCCGATCTTTTCCCAGACCGAGTTCAACTACAAGGACCGCGCCCCCGACAACCGCCACAACCGCAACCCGCTGTTGAAACTGGGCGTCGGCGCCGACGGGCTGAAGACCGGCCATACTTCCGAAGCGGGCTATGGCCTGGTCGGCAGCGCCAAGCAGGGCGAGCGCCGGGTGATCTTTGCGATCACCGGCCTGCCCTCGGACACGGCCCGCGCCGAGGAATCCGAACGCATCGTCAGCTGGGCCTTCCGCCAGTTCGCCGAAAAGACCGTGGCGCATGAGGGCGTCCGTGTGGCCGAGGCCGAAGTGCATATGGGCGCCGCGCAGAGCGTGGGCCTGGTGCCGGAAAAGGACCTGCGGCTTCTGGTGCCCGCGCTGGTGCAGGACAAGATCGAGGCCGAGGTGGTCTATAAGGGCCCGCTGATCGCGCCGGTGGTCAAGGGATCGCGCGTGGCCGAGCTGATCCTGCATATCCCCGACCTGCCCGACCGCCGCATCGCGCTGGTGGCCGAGGCCGATGTCGCCAAGGCGGGCTTCACCGGGCGGCTCAAGACCGCCGCGACCTATCTGTGGTCCACCTATGTCGGCGGCGCGGCCCCGGCCTCGTGATCCCAGAGGATGCAAGGTTTTTTCTTGTCCTTTGAAGGTGTTGACGGCTCGGGCAAATCCACCCAGGCTAGGATGCTGGCCGAGACCCTGCGCGGGCGCGGCCATGAGGTCGTCCTGACGCGCGAGCCGGGCGGCAGCCCCGGCGCCGAAGAGATCCGCCGCCTTGTGCTGGAAGGCGAGCCTGATCGCTGGTCGGCGGAAACCGAGATCCTGCTGTTCACCGCCGCCCGCCGCGACCATCTCGAAAAGACCATCCGCCCGGCGCTGGCGCGCGGCGCGGTGGTGATCTGCGACCGCTTTGCCGATTCCACCCGGATCTTTCAGGGCATCACCCGGGGCGACCTGACCGAAACGGTCGACCGGCTGCACGCCCTGATGATCGGCACCGAACCCGACCTGACGCTGTTGATCGACATCGACCCCGAAATCGGCCTGTCGCGCGCCGTCGCCCGGCGCGGCAGCGAGATGCGCTTCGAGGATATGGGCCTCGCCTTCCAGAACCGCGCCCGGGCGGGTTTCCTGGCGCTGGCCGACAGCCACAAGACGCGCTTCCGCGTGATCGCGGGCGATGCCGCGCCCGAGGCGGTCGCCGCCCGGGTGCTGGAAACCGTCGCGCCGCATCTGCCCCGGGGCTGACGCGCCCGCCCCCGCTCCGGCGCGCGGGATGGGCGGGGCCGGAGCCGGGGTCGCGGGGGGCGTTCCCCCTTCCCCCCCGCGCCGCTGCATGGCATTGCTGTGCCATGGCCGCCACCCCCGATCCCCTGCCCGAACCCGACCGCCTGGAAGGTGCCCCCCACCCGCGCGAGACCGCGCGGCTTTATGGCCATGGCGCGGCCGAGGCCGAGTTTCTGGCCGCCCATGCGCGCGGCCGCCTGCACCATGCCTGGATGCTGACCGGCCCGCGCGGCCTGGGCAAGGCGACGCTGGCCTGGCGCATCGCGCGCTTCCTTCTTGCCACGCCGACCGAGCAGGACGGCGGCATGTTCGGCGCGCCGCCGCCTCCCGAAAGCCTGGACATCGACCCCGAACATCCGGTCGCGCGGCGGATGAAGGCGCTTGCCGAACCCCGGCTCTTCCTGCTGCGCCGGGGGGCAAACAAGACCGGCAGCGCGCTGTCGCAGGTCATCACGGTGGAAGAAGTCCGCGCGCTGAAAAAGTTCTTCGCGCTTTCCGCCGCCGATGGCGGCGCGCGGGTCGCGATCATCGACTCGATCGACGAGATGAACCCTTCTGCCGCCAATGCGCTGCTGAAGGTGCTGGAGGAGCCGCCGCCCGGCGTGACCTTCCTGCTGATCTCGCATCAGCCCGCGCGCTTGCTGCCCACGATCCGCTCGCGCTGCCGCGAATTGCGCCTGTCGCCCCTCTCGCCCGACGACATGGCCCGGGCGCTGGACCAGGCGGGGGGCGAGATCAACCCCGACCAGACCATCGCGCTCGCGGAACTGGCGGGCGGGTCGGCGGGCGAGGCGTTCCGCCTGACCAATCTGGACGGGCTGGCCGCCTATGCCGCACTTCTGCGGCTGTTCCGCGACCTGCCGCGCCTGGACCGCCCCCGCGTCATCGCGCTGGCCGAGGCGGCGGCCGCGCGCGGCAACCCCGAGGCGTTCGATCTGACCCTGACCCTGATCGACCTGTTCCTGGCCCGGCTGTCGCGCGCCGCCGTCACCCGCCAGACCCCGCCCGAGGCCGGGCCGGGCGAGGCCGAGCTGTTTGCCCGCCTGGCCCCCGACACGCGCGCCGCCCTGATCTGGGCCGATCTCGCGCAAAGCCTGACGCAACGGGCGCGGCGCGGCAAGGCGGTGAACCTTGACCCTGCCGCCCTTCTGATGGATATGCTTTTCCGGATCGACGAGACGGCGGGTCATCTCGCCACCGCAGGCTGATGCAACCCGACACCCCTTCCTTCGCCGCGCTGCCCGACCTGGTGGACAGCCATTGCCACCTCGACTTCCCCGATTTCGACGGCGAGCTTGAGGCCATCCTCGCGCGTGCCCGCGCGGCGGGCGTCACGCGCATTGTCTCGATCTGCACAAGGCCGCGGTCCATCGCCAAGGTCCGCGCCATCGCCGAGGCGCATGACGGCGTGTTCTGGGCCTATGGCCTGCACCCGATGAGCGTGACCGAAGAAGCGCCCGAGACGCTGGAGCATCTGCTTGAGGTGGCGCGCCACCCCAAGCTGGTCGCCATCGGCGAGACCGGCCTTGACTATCACTACACGCCCGACAGCGCGCCCGCCCAGCAGGCGCAACTGCGCCTGCATATCGAGGCGGCGCAGGAAACCGGACTGCCCCTTGTCATCCATGCCCGCGATGCCGATGCCGATATGGAGGCTATTCTTGCGGAAGGCTATCGCCGCAAGCCCTATGCTTGCGTCATGCATTGCTTTTCCTCCGGCCCGCGTCTGGCCGAGGCGGCGCTTGAGATGGGCTTCTACCTGTCGATGTCCGGCATCGCCGCCTTTCCGAAGAGCCAGGACCTGCGCGAGATCTTCGCAAAAGCGCCGCTGGACCGCATCCTGGTGGAAACCGACAGCCCCTATCTTGCCCCGCCGCCCTTCCGCGGCAAGCGCAATGAACCGGCCTATGTCGCCCATACCGCACGGGCGGGCGCGCAGGTCTTTGGCCTGAGCGAAGCACAGTTCCGCGCTGCCACCACGGCGAATTTCGACCGGCTTTTCCAGAAGGCGGCCCGCGCCGCACAGGCCGCGTGATGGCGACGCTGCGCTTCACCATCCTGGGCTGCGGCTCTTCAGGCGGCGTGCCAAGGCTGGGCGGCGAATGGGGCGAATGCGACCCGGCCAACCCCAAGAACCGCCGCCGCCGCTGCTCGCTTCTGGTCGAACGCCTGACCGAGGCCGGAACGACCGCCGTGCTGATCGACACCTCGCCCGACATGCGCGACCAATTGCTGGATGCCGGGATCGGGCGGCTGGATGCGGTGGTCTATACCCATTCCCATGCCGACCACATGAACGGCATCGACGATCTGCGCCAGATCACCTTCAACCTGCGCCGCCGCCTGCCGGTCTGGGCCGATGGCCCGACGCAGGAGGCGCTGCTGTCGCGCTTTGGCTATGCCTTCGTGCAGCCCGAAGGCAGCCCCTATCCGCCAATTCTCGACCTGCACACGATCAAGGGTCCGGTCACCATTTCCGGGGCGGGCGGCGATGTCGTGCTGCAGCCTTTCAGCGCCAATCACGGCCCGACCGACGCGCTTGGTTTCCGCATCGGCCCCTTGGCCTATCTGCCCGATGCCGTGTCCATCCCCGAGGAAAGCTGGCCCGTGCTGGACGGTCTGGAGTGCTGGGTGGTCGATGCCCTGCGCCGCAAGTCGCACCCGACCCATGCCCATCTGGCGCTGACCCTCACCTGGATCGCCCGCGCCAAACCCGCCCGCGCCGTCCTGACCAATATGCATGTCGACCTGGATCACACGGCGGTCGAGGCCGAAACCCCCGCCCATGTCTTCGCCGCCTATGACGGGATGCAGATCACTTACGAGAATGTCGCGTGAGCGCGCTTCTTGATGTCATCCTGCCCGTCTTCCTGGTCATCGGTTTCGGCTATGCCGCCGCGCGCTGGCTGAATTTCGGCGAGGCGGCGGTGGATGGGCTGATGCGCTTTGCCCAAAGCTTTGCCATCCCGGTGCTGCTGTTCAAATCCATCTCGACACTGGATCTTGGCGCCCAGGCGGAAGTCTCGCTGTTCCTTTCCTTCTATATCGGCGCCTTCACCTGTTTTGGCCTGGGATTTCTGGGCGCGCGACTGCTGTTCCGCCGCCCGCTTGAGGATTGCGTCGCCATCGGCTTTGTCTGCCTGTTCTCGAACACGCTGCTTCTGGGTGTTCCGATCACCGAACGCGCCTATGGCACGGCCGCGCTGGCGGGAAACTTCGCCATCATCGCGCTGCATTCGCCGATCTTCTACATCTTCGGCATCGTGATGATGGAACTGGTGCGCTCGCGGGGCAGGCTGGCCGACCCGCTGGCCCTGATCCGGCAGATCCTGCGCGGCGTCTTTACCCAGCCTCTCGTCATAGGCGTGCTGTCGGGCGCCGCCTACAATGTCTCTGGCCTGCCCATCCCCGAGGCCATGGCGGGCTTTCTGGACCTGATCAGCCGCGCCGCCGTGCCCGCCGCGCTGTTCGGTCTGGGCGGCGTCCTGCTGCGTTATCGCCCCGAGGGTGACATGAAGGCCATCGCCATGTGCTGCGGCCTGTCGATCCTGGTCCACCCCGCCATCACCTATGGGCTGGCCCGCGGCGTCTTTGCGCTCGACCGTGACCAGCTCCGCTCGGCGGTGATGACCGCCGCCATGGCCCCCGGCGTCAACGCCTATCTTTTCGCCCATAACTACGGCGTGGCGAAACGTGTCGCCGCCTCAAGTGTGCTGATCGGCACGGCCAGCTCGATCCTGACGATCTGGGTCTGGCTGCATATCCTGCCCTGAGGCGTCGCCCGGGCCTTAGCGCCCGGTGACGCCCCGCAGCCGGTCCGACCGCCGCCGCAACAGCTCGACCGAGGCCAGAAGCCCGATCGAGATCACCACCAGGATGGTGGCCACCGCAAGGATCGCCGGGCTGATCTGCTCGCGGATGCCATTCCACATCTGGCGCGGAATGGTCTGCTGCTCGGGCCCTGCCAGGAACAGCACGGCCACCACTTCGTCAAACGACGTGACAAAGGCGAACAGCGCGCCCGAAATCACACCCGGCAGGATCAGCGGCATGATGATCTTGAAGAAGGTGGTGCGCGGATTGGCCCCCAGGCTGGCCGACGCGCGGATCAGGCTTTGGTCAAAGCCCGACAGCGTGGCAGTCACCGTGATGATCACGAAGGGAATCCCCAGCGCGGTATGGGCCAGGATCACGCCCAGATAGGTGCTGGTCAGCCGCCCGCAGCTGAAGCCCAGCATGCTGCACGGGTTCGAGTAGAAGAAGAACAGGCCGGTCGCGATGATGATGATCGGCACGATCATCGGCGAGATCAGGATCGCCATGATCGCCCGGCGATAGGGCATTTCGGGCCGCGACAGGCCCAGCGCCGCCAGCGTGCCCAGCACGGTGGCGAAGATCGTCGCCCAGAAGCCGACGATCACCGAATTCTTGGCCGCCTTCACCCAGGCGGCATTGGCCCACATATCGGCGAACCAGGACGCGCCGCGTTCGGTCTCGGGCGCCTGCATCCCATAGGTCAGCAATTCGTCATACCAGCGCAGGCTGTAGCCGGTCGGGTCCAGCGTCAGCATCTTCTGGGTGAAGGTGAAATAGGGCTCGGCGTTGAAGGACAGCGGTATGACGATCAGGATCGGCGAGATCAGGAAGACGAAAACCGCCACGCAGATCGCGATGTAAGTATAGTGCCAGGTCCGCTCGAGAGGGTCGGCATAGGTGGGAAGGGCCATGTCAGATCACCCGAGCTTGAGTTTGTCGATGCCGACCAGCCGGTCATACAGCCAGTACAAGAGCAGGATGCCGACCAGCAGCATCGCCGAAAGCGCGGCCGCCATCGACCAGTTCGATTTCGACATGTGGAACTGGATCAGGTTCGAGAAAAGCTGCCCATCCGCACCGCCGACCAGCGCCGGGGTGATGTAATAGCCGACCGCCAGGATGAAGACCAACAAGGCCCCGGCCCCGATCCCTGGCAGGGTCTGCGGCAGGTAGATGCGGCGGAAGGTGGTCCAGCTTGTCGCGCCCAGGCTGCGCGCGGCGCGGGCATAGCTGGGCGGGATCACCCGCATGACCGAATAGAGCGGCAGGATCATGAAGGGCAGCAGGATATGCGTCATCACGATGATCGTGCCGGTCTGGTTGTACATCATCGACAGGCGGCCATCGTCGCCCACCAGCCCCATCGCGACCAGCGCGTTGTTCACGACCCCCTGCCCCTGCAACAGCACCATCCAGCTTGTCGTCCGCACCAGAAGCGAGGTCCAGAACGGCAGCAGCACCAGGATCATCAGCAGATTGGCCTTGGCCATCGGCAGGGTCGCCAGAAGATGCGCCACCGGAAAGGCCAGCAACAGGCAGATCAGCGTGATCAGCCCCGACAGGGCGAAGGTCTTGAGATAGAGGTAGACATAGATCCGCTCTTTCGGCGGCACGCGCTCGATCCCGCCATCGGCGGTGCGTTCAAGGTCCATGCCGCTCAGGTAGAAATCCGAGGTATAGGCGCTCGAGGAAGACCGCATCGCCTCCCAGACCAGCCCCTCGCCCCATTTCTTGTCGACCGCCAGGAAAGCGTCCTTGTAGGGCGGGGCCAGATCATCGGCCACCCGCGCCGTCTTGGTGAACAGTGACCGCGATTCCGGCAGGGTGTAATTCACCCGCGTCCCGGCCTCGCCTGCCGTCTTGTCGGCCTTCATCGTCTTGAAATCACTTGCCAGCGCGGCAAAGGCCGCCTCATCCGGCGCAGTACCTGCCGGGTTCGCAGCGAACCAGGCCGAGACGGCGGGCGCATTGGCGGAAAAACCGTCGTGATAGACCGACCGGTGCAGCATCTGCCCGATCGGAATGACAAAGGTCAGCAGAACGAACAAGAGAAGCGGCAGCACCAGAAGGAAAGCCCGGCGCTTGGCGCGGGCCTGGGCCGCGGCCAGCGCCGCCTTCAGCGGGCGTCCATCGGCAGTGGTCAGGGGGGCAGAGACGGCGGCGTCGCTCATTCTTGGGTCGGTCCGGCGGTACAGGAGAAAAAAGGGGCCGGCGTTCGCCGCCAGCCCCCGCTCAGTCTCAGTTCGACGCGAGCCAGGCGTTGAAACGCTCGTTCAGCTCGGCATCCTTGTCGACCCAGAATTCGAAGTTCGATTCCAGGGCGTTGGTCATGTTCTCGGGCGCGGTCGGCAGATGCGGGCCCATGACGGTCTTGCCGTCATTGAACATCAGCTCTTCCTTCAGCGCCGACTTCCGGGCCGGACCGTAAGAGATGTATTTCGCCTGGGCGCGCAGACCTTCGGTCGAGGTTGCATATTTCACGAATTCCAGCGCCTCGGCCATGTTCGGCGCGCCCTTCGGGACCACATACATTTCGTTTTCGTAGATCTGGCCGTCCCAGACGATCTGGAAGGGTTTGCCTTCGGCCACGGCGGCATTGAAGATCCGGCCGTTATAGGCCGTCGCCATCACCACTTCGCCATCGGCCAGAAGCTGCGGCGGCTGGGCGCCCGCTTCCCACCAGACCACGTCTTTCTTGATCGTGTCGAGCTTGGCAAAGGCACGGTCCACGCCTTCCGGCGTCGCCAGCGTGGCATAGACTTCCGAGGCCGGCACGCCATCGCCCATCAGCGCGAATTCCAGCACCGCCTTGGCGCCCTTCTTCAGGCCGCGCTTTCCGGGGAATTTCTCGAGATCAAAGAAATCCGCCACGGTCTTCGGCGCGGCATCGGCAGCGAATTTGGTGGTGTCATAGGCGTAGATATTCGCCCAGATGTCAGTCGACACGCCGCAATCCGTCACGGCGCCAGCGAGGAAGTCTTCGGCGGCCGGGGTGCCGTCATCGCCTGCGGGCAGGCTGTTGATGTCGATCGGCTCGAGCAAGCCCTCGTCGCACAGACGGATCGCATCGGCATATTCCACCGAGGCCACGTCGATCGTGACGTTGCCCGCCTCAACCATCGCCTTGATCGGGGTGGCGGGGTTGTCGCTGTCGGTCATCGTGGTGGCGATGCCGGTCTTGGCGGTGAAGGGCTTCAGATGGCCTTCGGTCTGGGCCGCGCCATAGGCACCGCCCCAGGACATCACCGTCACGTCGGCATTGGCCGCGAAGGCCATGCCGCACAGCGCGGTGGACAGGATAAGGACTTTCTTCATAGGTCACTCCCAGGTTGAACCATTTCAACGCTCATTTTGGCCGCGCCCGGATCTTGGCGCCCGGTCCGCGGCGATTTCTTACGGATCCAGCGCGCGGGCATCCTGCGGATGCCAGCCCACCTTGATCGCCTCGCCGGGGGCAAGCTTCGTCTGCCCCAGCGTGTTGCGCATCTTCATGACAAAGCCATCCTGCCCGGCGACGCGCAGCACCACGCGCAGGATATCCCCCATATAGATCACCTCGGTCACGGTCGCGTCCAGCGTATGCGCGCCGTCGGGCATCATCGCGGGCTTGAACTCCACCCGCTCGGGCCGGATCGACACCAGGGTCTTCTGGCCCTTTTCCCTGACATTGACGGGGGTTGCGTCGATCAGCTCGCCAGAGGTCAACCGCACCGTGGCCTTGTCGCCCGACAGGTCCTCGATCACGCCCATCAGCTTGTTGTTCTCGCCGATGAAGCCCGCGACAAAGCTGTTTTCCGGCCGTTCATACAGGTCGGCGGGGGGCGCAAGCTGCTGGATGCGGCCGTCGTTGAACACTGCTACCCGGTCCGACATGGTCAGCGCCTCGCCCTGGTCATGGGTGACATAGACCACCGTGATGCCCAGGCTTTCATGCAGGTGCTTGATCTCGAACTGCATATGCTCGCGCAATTGCTTGTCCAGCGCGCCCAGGGGTTCGTCCATCAGCACGAGCTTGGGGTCGAAGACCAGCGCGCGGGCCAGGGCAATGCGCTGCTGCTGACCGCCCGAAAGCTGGGCCGGGCGACGCGCCGCAAAGGCGCCCATCTGCACCATGTCCAGCGCGCGCTTGATCTTCACCTCGCGCTCGGACTTGTCCATGCCGCGCACTTCCAGCGGGAAGGACAGGTTCTCGCCCACCGTCATATGCGGGAAAAGCGCGTAATTCTGAAACACCATGCCGATGCCGCGCTTGTGCGGCGGCACCTGGTTGATCGGGCGGCCATCCAGCGTGATCTCGCCATGAGTCGCCGTCTCGAACCCGGCCAGCATCATCAGACAGGTTGTCTTTCCGCTGCCCGAGGGGCCAAGCATGGTCAGAAACTCGCCCTTGCCAATGGCAAGGTTAAGGTCCTTCACCACCAGGCTGACGCCGTCATAGCTTTTCTGCACATGTTCAAATGCGACGAAAGCGTCGCTGCGGGTTGCTGAAGCCACCCTTGTCTCCCTGACTTCTGGCAGGTGTTCCTGCGCTCTTGTTGCTTTCGACGTAAGCAAATGACGCAAGGCAATGCAACGGGCAAGTGGCACCTGATGTGGTTCAGGGTGCGATGCGGGAAAAGGACGCAGTCTTAGGCGGTTCTGCGGGAAATTTGTTCATCCGGCGCGGCGCAGGTTGGGCCGGTTGCAGTTGCGCCAGCCCGGGCAGGGATTCGCCCGGCACCGGCGCGACCTCTGGCAAGGCGCGCAGGATGCGCCCGGTCAGCACCGGGGCGACACGTGGCCCGTAAAGCAGCGGCACCAGTCCGGGCGCATTCAAAGCCGCGCCCAGCCAGGGCAGCGCAAGGGCGATTTCCTTCGCTGCGGCACTGCCCAAAGCCGCAAGACCGGCAGGACCGGGCCATAGCGTCTCGACCCAGGCGCCATTCGCCCGCACCAACCCGTGCCGCACAAGAAGCAGATGGTGATAGCGGACAGAGCGCCGTCCTTCCTGCACGCGGAAGGCCCCCCTGCCCAGATGGGCCAATTGCCCGGCCCGGACCAGCCCGGGCGCGCCGCCCGGCCCGGCGATCAGCGCCGCATGTTGGCGCGACAGGACCAGCGGCCGGTCATTGCCCAGGGCGCCGCGCCGGATCATCACCGGGCGCAGCGCTGGGTGGGCCGCCAGTTCCTCGACCCCGACATGCCGCCCGCCCGCCCAAAGAATTGCCGCCGCGCCGCCCGGCGTGGTCACCAGATCGCCCGCCCGCAGATCCTCGATCCGGCACCGCCCGCCCGGCGTGTCGATCAGCGTGCCCGCGGTGAAACAGGGCAGCCCCATCCGATGCGCTTCAAACTTGCCAAGACCGGCCGGGTCAACCCCCACCAGAACCACCGCCTCCCCTTCGGGGAAGGTCAGCAGCGTATTGCCCTGCCCGTCATCGCCGATGGTGAAATCGCCCCAATGCAGCGGGCTGCCATCGGGGTTGCGCAGGTCGCTGACATCCAGCCGATCGGTCGTATGGCCATCGACCAGGGTCAGGTCGAAATCGGTCACCCGGTCGGCACCATCGGCGCGGTCGAAGTCGAAAACGTCGCCGCCGCCGCCGCCGGTCAGCGTGTCATTGCCCGCGCCACCCGAAAGCGTGTCATTGCCGCTGCCGCCCACCAGGCTGTCATCGCCCGTGCCGCCATACAGCGTGTCATTTCCACCGTCGCCCATCAGGGAATCGTTGCCGCCGCCGCCATAGACCAGGTCATTTCCGGCACCGGCACTGATCCAGGTGGTGAAGAAGTCGGCAGGCGCGGTCGACTGGCCGTCGCCGCCGGTCAGCGTGTCGTCATAGGCCGAGCCGATGATGCCATCCATGCCGGCGATGCTGTCGCCGGTGGCATCGCCGCCCGAAATCGCGCCGGCGGCAAGATTGACCAAGACGCCCGCGCCCGAGGCGGAATAGTCCAGCACGTCCAGACCTGCGCCGCCATAGAACAGATCCGCCCCGGCGCCACCCGCCAGCGTGTCATTGTCCGCCCCGCCATAGATCGTGTCGTTGCCGGACCCGCCCAGGGCAAAATCCTCGCCCGAGCCCAGATTGATCTGCATCCCGCCACTGTCGGCGCTGGCATCGACCCTGTCGTCGAACTCTGTCGTCGTGATCGCTTCAATCTCGGTGAAATTCAGCGTGAAGCCCATGTCCAGGGCCGTGCCCGTGCCGCTGGCGCTGAAGATGACATTGGTGCCGAAATAGGGGGCACCCGACAGGTAGAGCGAGTCGAAATCGTCGCCGGTCTCACCGCCCGCGACGTAATCGCCCGCTCCGGCGAACAGGGTATCGCGGTCGGCCCCTCCGTAAAGCGAGTCACTGCCGCCGCTGTAGTCGGATCGCGCAACCAACATGTCATTGCCCGCTCCGCCATAGGCCGCGTCATTCGCGTTGTCGGCGTCATCCAGCAGAATCAGATCATTGCCTGCCCCGCCATCCAGGCTGTCCTGGCCCGCCCCGCCAAACAGCGTGTCCTGCCCCGCCCCGCCCGCCAGCGTGTCATTTCCCGCCTCGCCCACCATCAGATCATTGTCAGCGTCACCCGACAGCAGGTCGTTGCCGTCCCCTCCGAAGATCGTGTCGCTGCTGGTGCCGCCGAAGACCGTATCATCGCCGCTGCCTGCATAGATCCAGTCATATCCACTCCCGGCAGTGATCGAATCCGCGCCGCCATTGCCCGACACGGTCACGCCATCCGTATCGGCCGCCGCATTGATCGTGTCGCCATATTCCGTGCCAAAAATCTGCTCGACCCCGATGAAACCGCCGCTTGCCCCGCCCGCATAGCCGTATGTGCCCGCATCCGTGCCGGAAAAGGTAACGCTGACACCGTTGGTCAGGGTGTAATTGCCGAACCACAGCGCATCGCGGTCCCCCGTCTCCTCGCCCATGTCAAAAAGGTCGGACTGGTGGTCCTCTGTAAGGATCGCCGCATCATTGCCGCTGCCGCCATAGATCGTGTCGCTGCCGATCCCGCCCGACAGCGTGTCATTGCCGCTGCCACCATAGAGCGTGTCATTGTCCGCGCCGCCATAGAGCAGGTCATTGCCCGCGCCGCCATAGATCAGGTCATTGCCGGCATTGGCATTCCAGTCGCCGACCGCATCGTCGCCCGCGCCCAGATCGACCGTGTCGTCGCCGGTGCCGCCCGCGACCGTATCATTGCCCGATCCGCCATAGACAAGGTCATTCTCGGATCCGGCATCGATGGAATCATGGCCGTAATCGCCGTAGATCGTGTCGGCGCCCGCGCCGCCCGTGATCGTGTCGGCGAAATCCTCGGTAAAGCTGATCGACTGGTTCACCCCGCCGCCATAGACCGACAGGTAATCCCCCGTCGCGGCGTCAGTGACCATCCAGTTATGTTCGGCATAGCTGTTGCCATACCAGCCCTGCCCCGGCGCCAGCGTGGCGTAAAGCTGCGGCGTGCCGGAAAAGTCGATCCAGTACAGCTTGACCGTCAGGGTCGAGCTGTTGGTGAAGCTGAAGGATGTGGGCGTCAGGCTGGGCCCCGACGGATAGGCCGATGGGCCGAACGTGCGGATATCACCGCGGATCAGGTCAGCCCCGTCGCCGCCGTCCAGAAGGTCGCCGCCCTGCCCACCCTGCACCGTGTCATTCTCGGCGCCGCCATAGATCGAATCCCGGCCATCGTCGCCCGAGACGGAATCACTGCCCGCCCCGCCATAGACCTGGTCATTGCCGGTGCCGCCGACATCGCTGTCGTTGCCAAGTCCGCCGTAGATCGTGTCATTGCCCTGATCGCCGCGCGCCAGATCGCTGCCGTCGCCATCATAGATCAGATCGTCGCCCGCGCCGCCGAAAGAATAGTCGCCGCTGGAATTGCCGGCATAGATCGTGTCATTGCCGTCGCCGCCATAGACGTCATCATAGGTATCGTCGCCGCCAGTGATCAGGTCATTGCCCGCATCGCCGTACAGGATGTCATAGCCGGCATCGCCCGACAGCGTGTCATCGCCCGCGCCGCCGTAGAGGCTGTCATTGCCGCCATTTCCGGAAAGCGAGTCATTGTCGGAGGTGCCGGTGGCGGTGTCATTGCCCGATCCGCCATAATAGGTCGCCATCCGCCGAACCCCTTGCCGGGCCGGGCAGGATGCCGGGCCATCGCAGGGCAGTCTTGCCGCCGACAGGCTAAATCCCGGTTAAGTCGTGGATTTCAGGAAAATTCTCTGGAATCACCGGACGGCGGAAAAGAGAGGCCCGGATCCCTGTTCGGGACCCGGGCCGGGCCGTTTGTCAGAACGACAACAGCAACCGATGACGGGGCGGTCAGAGCCGAAGCGTCCGGCAGGGCAGCCGCCGGATCGCGCCGGGATTACTTGCTGACCATCTTGACCTCGGTGTTCAGGAACTCGTTCGTGAAGGCCGTCGCCGGGTCGAACTGCGTCTCAAGTTCAAAGTAGGTGTTGACCAGATCATAAGTGTCCTTGACCCGGGCCTCGCCGAACCAGCCCAGGCCCTTCTCGACGGTGTCATCCGTCGTCATCAGTTCCACCACACGTCCCCACTGGTCCTCCATATCGGCTTTCTGCAAGCCGCTGGCATGGGCCAGCAGCGAATCCATGCAGGGCGACGGGGTGGCCACGCAGGCGGCATAGGCACGCTGGGTTACCTCGACAAAGGCCTTCACAGTGTCCTTGCGTTCAGCCAGGAAGGCATTGTTGACGATGAAGGAATTGCCATAGGGGTTGAGGCCCAGCTCGCTCCAGCGGATGAAGCCCAGATCGTCGCCCAGTTCTTTGATCTTCTGGTCATGGCCGTTGTAGAAGTCGCTGATGATGTCCACCCGGCCGGAAACCAGCGTCGGCAGCTTGGCGGGCGGCGCGACATTGACGAAGCTGACCGCATCTTCGGGTAGGCCCGCCGCCTTGGCGAAGGCAGGCCACATCACCCGCGCCGCGTCCCCGGCGGGATTGCCAACCGTCTTGCCCGGGAAATCCTTCACCGTTTCGATCCCGCTGGATTTCTTCCAGTAAAGCGTGAAGGGCGAATTCGCGTACAGCGCCATGACCGCCGTCAGCTCGGCCCCCTTCGACTTGGCCAGAAGCGCAGTGCCGACCTCGGCGATGCCGATATCGGTCGCGCCGACGCCGACATTCTGCGCCGCCAGACCCGACCCCTTGCCCGGCTGGATATCAAGGGCGATGCCAGCCTCGGCATACCAGCCCTGATCCAGCGCGTAATACAGCGGCGCGTGATCGGCCCCGGCGGTCCAGTTCAGGATCAGGCTGACCGATTCCTCTGCAAGACCCGCAGCCGGCAAGCCTGCCAGGACCGCGGCGGCAATCGCGCTTTTCGCGACAAGTTTCATTCGGTGACTCCCAGTTTTGTTGGACAGGTCCATCTTGGCGCGCCGCCCGGGCGCGCATCGTGATCCAAGCCTAGGGCCAAGGATTCCGGGGAGTCAATAAATATCAAACAAACGGTTGACGAAATGTCATGATCACGCCGGAAAGCACCCCTAACACCACAAAATTGATTGACGTCGCGCTGATATCCGTAGAGGTTCATCAACCATACAGTTGATTCCCGGAGGCCCGACCGATGCCCGACCCGATCAAAGCCCAAGCCCGTCCGCCAAGGCGCGCGATGCTGCCCGACGGCTGGTCGAATGCGGCTCTGGCGGTTGCCGGTCACCTTGCCTTCCTGGCGCTCTGGCATCTAGCCAGCACCTATGGCGGCATCCCGGCCTTCATCCTGCCCTCGCCCCAGGCGACGCTGCAGACCCTGTTCGATCCCAGCTATCAATGGGCCTATAACAGCCTGATCACCGCGACCGAGATCTTTCTCGGCTATGCGCTGGCCATTCTTGCCGGTGTGGTGGTCGCCATGCTGTTCCTCTGGCTTCAGACCGCCCGCGCCATGCTGATGCCGCTGTTCCTGACCATCTCGATGATCCCGAAGGTCGCGCTTGGCCCCTTGCTGATCGTCTGGTTCGGCTATGGCGTGGCCACCAACATCTTCTTCGCCTTCATCATCAGCTTCTTTCCGATCCTGATCACCACCACCCGCGGCCTGCAGGAAGTGGAACCGGACCTGCTCGACCTCGTTCGGGCGCTGAAGGGTTCGCGCTGGCAGATCTTCATCAAGATCCAACTGCCGGGCGCCCTGCCCTATATCTTCTCGGCCATGAAGGTCGGCGCGATCTTGGCGGTTGCGGGCGCCATCGTCGGCGAATTCGTCGCCTCGAGCGAGGGCCTTGGCTACGTGATGATCCAGGTGCAATCGACGCTGGATACCGCCGCGATGTTCATGGCCGTCATCCTGCTCAGCCTCCTGGGAATCCTGCTCTACGCCGCCGTCGCCGCGCTGGAGAAGATCTTTGTCGTCAAGGACGCGCGCCTTGACGCCGCCAAGTGACGCAACCCCATCCCGAATGACACGACGCCATCCCGCCCTGCGGCGACTGTCGATCCAGATCACATTTGAAAGACAAGAAGGACAGCACCATGCTCGATCAGCCGTTGCCCCATTCCATCCAGGACACGGAGACGCTGGAGGAAATGCTCTCGCGTCCCGATGCGGCGACCGAGGCCAGCCTGGCGGCGCTTGACGGGGACATCCTGGTCCTGGGGGTCGCGGGCAAGGTGGGCCCGTCCCTGGCGCGCATGGCGGCCCGCGCCGCCCCGGGCAAGCGGGTGATCGGCGTCTCCCGCTTTTCCGACCCCGAGGCGCGGCGGCAACTCGACGACTGGGGCATTGAGACCATCCAGTGCGACCTGACCAGCCGCGACGAGCTGGCCCGACTGCCCCGGGCCAAGAACGTGGTCTTCATGGCAGGCCACAAGTTCGGCTCGTCCAAGAACCAGGGCTTGACCTGGGCGATGAACACCTATCTGCCGGGGCTGGTCGCCGAGACCTTCACCGATGCGCGCTTCGCGGTCTTCTCGACCGGCTGCGTCTATTCCTTCGTGCCGCTGGTCGATATCGGCGCGGATGAAGACACCCCGCTGGACCCGCCGGGCGAATATGCCCAGTCCTGCATCGGGCGCGAACGGATGTTCGAACACTTTTCGACCGTCAATGGCGCGCCCGGGCGGATCATCCGCCTGAACTATGCCATCGACCTGCGCTACGGCGTGATCTGCGACATCGCGCAGAAGGTCGCGGCGGGCCTGCCGGTCGACCTGTCCATCGGCCATGTCAATGTCATTTGGCAGGGCGATGTGAACCGCTTTTCGCTGCGCGCCTTGTCCGAGGCGACGGTGCCCGCCTCGGCGCTGAACGTCAGCGGGCCGGAAACCATCTCGGTGCGCTGGCTGGCGACCGAACTGGGCAAGCGCCTTGGCAAGGAGGTGACCTTCACCGGCACGCCGCAACCCGAACTTTGGCTGAGCAATTCGGCCGAGGCCTTCCGCCTCTTCGGTTACCCCGAAGTGCCGCTGGCCCGCCTGATCGACTGGCAGGCCGACTGGATCGCCCGCGATATGCCGACGCTGGGCAAGCCCACGAAATTCGAGAGCCGCGATGGGCGCTACTGACGGCCTCTCCCCTCTTGCGCCGGACGACGCGGAACCCTGCCTCGCCCTGTCGGTCGAGGCGGGGTGGAACCAGATCGCCGCGGATTGGCGGATGATGCTGGCCGCGGGCGCGGGCTTCGCGCTGCGCGACAAGGCCGGCACGCCGCAGGCCAGCGGCATCGCCCTGCCGATGGGCGCAGGCTTCGGCTGGATCAGCATGATCCTTGTCACCCGGGCGCTGCGCCGCCAGGGCCATGCCAAGCGCCTGATGGCGGCCTGCATCGACCGGCTGGAAGGTGCGGGACGCGCCGCCTGTCTTGACGCGACCGCCGAGGGCCAGCCGCTTTACGCCCGCCTGGGCTTTCGGCCTGTGGCGCAGGTGCTGCGGATGGCGGGCACCGGCACGGGCGCAGGCCATGCAACCCATCCGGGCCTTCGGCCTTTCGGGGCGGAAGACCAGGGCTGGATCGCGGCGCTGGACCGCGACGCCTTTGCCGGGGATCGCAGCTTCATGTTGCGCGATTTCGTCGCGCGGCCCGGGCGGCTTGCCCTGGTGCGCGACACGCAGGATGGCTTCGTTCTGGGTCGCCGGGGGCGTCTGGCGACCCAGATCGGTCCCATCGTCGCCAGGACGCCCCAAATCGCCGCTGACCTTCTGGCCGCCGCGCTGGCCCATGTGAATGGCCCGGTCTTCGTGGATGCCATGGCGCAGCAGCCGCTGGCCAAGGCCCTTGGGGCCAGAGGCTTTGCCGAACAACGCTCGTTTCTGCGGATGGTCCGCGGCAAGGCCCCCTGGGGGGCCGATACCGCCCGCCTGTTCGCCGCGGCCGGGCCAGAACTAGGATAGAAAGGTTACCTCATGCATTGGACAGACATCCCCACGCCGGTCCTCGATCTTTTGCGCGCAGGCACGGTCATCCCCGCCCATCCGCTGGCCCTGGGCGAAGGCAGCGCGATGGACACGGTCCGCCAACGCGCCCTGACGCGCTACTATGTCGATGCCGGCGTGGGCGGCCTCGCCGTCGGGGTGCACACCACCCAGTTCGAGATCCGCGAACACGGGCTTTATGACACGGTCCTCGCCGCCTGCGCCGAGGCGGCGTCCGACTGGACCGACCGCCCCCTGGTCCAGATCGCCGGACTGGTCGGCCGCACCGAACAGGCCTGCAACGAGGCGCGGATCGCCCGTGCGCTTGGCTATCACGCGGGTCTGCTCAGCCTGGCGGCGCTGAAAGGCTCCAGCATCGACGAGCTGATCGCCCATTGCGAGGCCGTCGCCCGCGAAATTCCGCTCTTCGGCTTCTACCTGCAACCGGCGGTCGGCGGCCTTCCCCTGCCCTTCGAATTCTGGAAACGCTTCGCCGCCATCGAAAACGTCATCGGCATCAAGATGGCGCCCTTCAACAGATACGACACGCTGAACGTGCTGCGCGGCGTCGCCGCCGCCCATGCCGAGGATCGCGTCACGCTCTACACCGGCAATGATGACCATATCGTCGCCGATCTCGTGACCCCCTTCACCATCGTCCGCGACGACGCGCCGATCACCCTGCCGATCCGGGGCGGCCTTCTGGGCCATTGGTCGGTCTGGACCAAGGCCGCCGTCGCGCTGCACGCCCGTTGCCGCACCGCACAAGATACAGGCATCATCCCCGGCGATTTGCTGGCGCTGGATGCCGAGGTGACCGATTGCAACGCGGCGCTGTTCGACGTGGCGAACGGCTTCCAGGGCGCCATCGCCGGCTGCCATGAGGTTCTGCGGCGGCAGGGCCTGCTGACCCATACCCGGTGTCTCAGCCCGCATGAGACGATGGGTCCCGGTCAGGCCGAAGAAATCACCCGCGTGGCGCGCGAACACGCCCATCTGACCGATGACGCCTTCGTCGCCGCCAACCTGGAGACCTGGCTGTCATGACCGCGGAACCGATCATTCACATGCAGGGCGTCAGCAAGGTCTACCGGACCCGCGACACCGACATTCTGGCCGTGTCCGACGTCACGATGGATGTGGCCGATGGCGATTTCGTGGCACTTGTCGGCCCGTCCGGCTGCGGCAAATCGACGGTGCTCAAGATCCTGGCAGGGTTGCACCCGCATGACAGCGGCACCGTCCGCATCGGATCGACCGGTGCCCCCCTCGATCCCAGCCGCGACATCGGCATGGTCTTCCAGCAGGCGCTCCTGCTGAAATGGCGCAGGATCATCGACAATGTGATGCTTCCGGCCGAGATCATCGGCCTGCCGATCAAGGAGACCCGCGAAAGGGCGCGCGACTTGCTGAACATGGTCGGGCTGTCGGGCTATGAGGACAGCTATCCCTATGAACTGTCGGGCGGAATGCAGCAACGTGCCTCGATCGCGCGCGCCCTGGTCCATGACCCGAAACTGGTGCTGATGGACGAACCCTTCGGCGCGCTGGACGCGCTGACGCGCGAAAAGATGAACCTCGAGATCCTGCGCATCTGGGAGGCCTCGAACAAGACGATCCTTTTCGTCACCCATTCGATCCAGGAGGCCGTCTTCCTGGGTTCGCGCTGCGCGGTGCTGACGGCGGGCCCCGCCCGCATGGCGGACACTTTCCCCATCGACCTGCCCTTCCCCCGCGCGCTCAAGCAAAAGGCGACGCCGGAATTCGGGGCCTATACCCAGCGCATCTACCGCCTGCTGAACCTGGACGACGACGCCACCGCAGAGGTCCCGCACGACTGATCCGGGCCGTCCCGCCTTTGGTCCCTTCCAGGGGCCTTCTGCCCCCGCGGGGCACCGAAACGTGTCGGCCCTCCGGTCGACCGCCTCAGGCGTTCGGGCGCAGGCGAATTCCGTTCATCGCCAGGTCGACGATATGCGCCCGCCGCTCGTCCTGCGCCTCGGCCGTGTCGAAGGCGCGGGCAAAAGCGCGGCTGATCGTATGGATATTGGCGAAGTAGAAGAAAGACATACCGGCGATGGACAGGTAGAAATGCAGCGGGTCTATCCCCTTGCGGAACAGCCCCTCATCCACGCCGCGCGCCAGCGTCTTCGAGATCAGCTCGATCGTCGGATTGTTGATCTGTTGCACTGTCTCTGACGCGTTCATGTGCCGCCCGCCATGCACGTTCTCATCCGCCAGCAGCCGCACGAAATCACGGTTGTCGCGCAGATAATCGTAAGAGAACTCGATCAGCCTGCGCATCGCTTCCTCGGCCGGCAGCGCATCCAGATGCAAGTCCGCCTCGCGGTTGCGAATTTCGGAATAGACCTTCTCAAGCACAGCGGAATAGAGGCCGTCCTTGCTTTCGAAGTAATGATAGACCAACTGCTTGTTGACGCCCGCCCGCTTGGCGATTGCGTCGATCCGCGCGCCCTCAAGACCGGATTCCGCGAAAATCTCCTGCGCGGCCATCAGCAGTTGCCGCCGGGTCGCTTCCGCCATTTCTGACCTGGTCTTCTTGACTGGCATCTCGACGCGATCTTCCTTGCATTGGCACCGTTCCAACCTATCGCCCCGCCCCCCTGACGTGAAGGGTTTTCCGCCCGTTAGGCCGTGATGAAAAAGGGATTTTCGGCAGGTCATAGGTCGGTCATACGGCATTCCGGCACCTGGGCCCCCGACGCCAGAAGAGGGGATTGTCGCCGGTTCGTGGCCTCTGTCGCAGGGTCATGGTCACAAGGGCGGCGGCACATTCCTGCTCAGCGCCGCAGAGGTCATGGCCTTCATCGAAAGCACGGTCCCCCAGCAGGGGAAAGTGTGGGCCAATTGGAGGGCCGGCAGACCCCAGAAAAGCAAAAGCCCCGGGGGTTCCGGGGCTTGAGCGACCAAGGTGGTGCGGATGAAAAGACTCGAACTTTCACTCCGGTTAAGGAACAGCGACCTCAACGCTGCGCGTCTACCAATTCCGCCACATCCGCAAGGCACCTAGCCCTTGGTGCGGCGTATGTAGCCGCAGCCGCCGGGGAAGAAAAGAGGGAATCCGCGCCCCCGATGCCAGATCGTGACAGGGGCGCGGCAAGGCCTGCAAAGACGCCGGATCAGTAGCTTGCGAAGAACAGGAACGGCAGCCGGGCCGCCGCCGCAACCGCCTCGGCTCCGCTGCGCATCACCTCGCTGTTCGCGCCCTCGGCTGGTGCGGGGGCCGCGACCGGCATGACCGGCGCAGGCGCGGGTTCGGCTGCCGCCACGACCGGCGCAGGCTGGGGCGCAGGCAGCGGCGCGGGCGCTGGCTCCACCGCCGTCACTTCCGACGGGGCCGGGGCGGCAGGCACGACGGGGGCAGGCGCGACGGGGGCCGGTGCCACCGGCGCTGCCGCCGCCGGGGCGGCGGGCGCGTCGGGCGTGACGACGAAGCTTGGCATCGCCGCCTCCTCGACCTTGACCGCCGGGGCCAGCTCCGCCGTGCGCCCTGCCACCGTATAGGCCGCCTTCTTCACCAGATCGGCGCGTCCGGCCATGGCGGGCGCGAAAATATCGCTCCCCGCCCCCAGGCTTTCCAACGCCACGTCATACCATTGCGCGGCAAGGTCGGGCCGGTCCGCCGCGCCGAAGCCCTGGCTCAGATGGTGGCCCAGCATTTCGGCATAGCCCTTTTCGCCCATCGCCGTCAGCAGCAGCGCCGAGCCGATGGCCATATCCATCTGCTCGGTCTGATAGCCCACGCCCAGGCAGACCTTGGCCGTGCCCGAAAGCTGCGCGGGCGACATGCCGGATTTCACGATGAAGTCCTGCACGCCCGCCAGAACATCCGCTTCCGGCTTCATCGACAGCGCCGCGACATGATCCTTCATCAAGGGCGTGAAGCCCGCGCATTGCGCCGCGATCTGGTCAGGGGTGAAACCCGCCACCTTGGCCGCCAGAGCCTGTCCGGTGCTGATGGCCGAGGCCCGCGTCACGCAGAACTGTTCGGTCAGCGCGGCATTGGCATCGGTCATCGTCGCCGCCGTGTCATAGCCGCCCTTGGTCGACACTTTCAGCATCGCCGCTGTGCAGGCATCGCCCAGCGCGCCCTTGGCCCCGTTCGGGTCCATGAAAGACGGCATCGCGGGCGCCGCCGGTTCCGCCGCCGCCACAACCGGGGCAGGTGCGGGCGCGGGGGCCGGGTCGGACGCCACGATCACCGGCATCGGCGCCGGGGCCGGAGAGGCGGTGACCGGGGCCGCAGGCGCGGCCACGACCGGCGGAAGCAGCGCGGGCAGCGCCGCCGCCGCCTTGGCCGCGATCGCCCCCGGCGCGGGTTCGCCCTGATCCGCCAGCGTGCCATTGGCGACGATGGTGCCCTTCGGCGCATACATCTCGTCGCGTTGCGCCAGCAGCACGCCGCGAATGCCATAGACCGAGCTGGACACGACCTCCTGGATCACCGCGCCCCCCGCCTCGGCCCGGCTATGCGCCGTGGTCAGGATGATGCGCTGCTCCTCGGTCAACTCGCCGGTCATGCCATAGCCCATGAAGGCCTGATACTCTTTGATCGCGGCGCGGCTTTTCGCGCCCAGCGCGCCATCCGCCGTGCCGACATTCCAGCCGAAATAGTTCAGCGCCTGCTGCACCTCGACATTCTCGGCCTTCTGTTCGGCCGAGATCGACGGCTTCTTCGGCGCCGACTTGGTGGATTTCTTCTTTTTCTTGCTGCCTTCGTTGATCGCGGCGCCCACGATGGCCCCGGCGATGATTCCGGCGATCACATCGCCATTGTCGGCGCGGGCCATGGACACCATCGGCGTGACGGGGGTCAGCGACAGCGAGGCGACGACGGCACTGGTTGCAATTCCCTTGAACTTCATAGCATCACTCCGGGCAGAATATGGGCGCGGGCAAAGGCGCGGGTCGGCAATAACATGCCGATACTCTAGCACGGGCCGGGCATCTGCAAAGACGGGAATTCCGCATCCTTCCGCTGAAAACCCGCCAAAAGGAGGCTGTTTTGGTCGAATGGAGCCATCTTCCGGGCCTGTCGCCCTATCTTGAGACGCTGGCTGCCATGGAAGCCCGCGCCGAGGCCATAGCGCGGGGCGACGCGCCCGAGGCGATCTGGCTTCTCGAACACCCGCCGCTCTACACAGCCGGCACTTCGGCCAAACCGGCCGACCTGCGCGATCCCGATCGCTTTCCCGTCTTCCAGACCGGGCGCGGCGGTCAATACACCTATCACGGCCCCGGCCAGCGCGTGATCTATACCATGCTGAACGTCAAAGAGCGCGGGGCCGATGTGCGCTGCTTTGTCCGCGCGCTGGAAAACTGGGTGATCGACACGCTGTCCGAATTCAACGTGAAGGGCGAGATCCGGCCCGGCCGCGTCGGCGTCTGGGTCCCCCGCCCCGACCGCCCGGCCCAGCCCGATGGCAGCCCCGCGGAAGACAAGATCGCCGCCATCGGCATCAAGCTGCGGCGCTGGATCAGCTTTCACGGCATTTCGATCAATGTCGAACCGGACCTGACGCATTTCTCTGGCATCGTCCCCTGCGGCATCGCCGATCACGGCGTCACCAGCCTTGTCGATCTGGGCCTGCCCGTCGCCATGGCCGATCTCGACATCGCGCTGCGCCAGACCTTCGAGCACAGCTTCGGTCGCGGCGCGACCTGCGGGCTGGCCTGACCCTGCTGCTATCGCCTGACAAACCCGCCCCGGCGACTGCGACGAAGATGCTATTGCATAACAAGCCCCTCAAATCCCATGTTCGACCCAAGGCGCACGACTCGCTCCCACCCAAGACATGAGGCCAAGATGATCAAGACCACCCTCGCCGCTGCCCTTGCACTCGCCGCCCTTGCCGCCCCTGTCCTTGCAGGCGATCCGGCCGCGGGCGAAGCCGAGTTCAAGAAGTGCAAGGCCTGCCATTCGGTCATCGCGCCCGATGGCACCGAATTCCAGAAGGGCGGCAAGACCGGGCCGAACCTCTATGGCGTGATCGGCCGGGCCGTCGGCTCGGACCCCGATTTCAAATATGGCGACGGCATCCTTGCCGTGGCCGCGACCGGCGCGGTCTGGGACGAGGCCTCGCTCGCGGCCTATGTTGCCGATCCGTCGAAATGGCTTGAAGAAAAGGCCGGCGATCCCTCGCTGAAATCGAAGATGTCCTTCAAGCTCGCCAAGGGCGGCGAGGACGTGGCCGCCTATCTGGCCTCGGTCAAGTAAGCCCGGCGAAAACAGCTCAAAGGGGCGTCGCATCGCGCGGCGCCCCTTTCCTTTTGCACCGTCACCTCGGCAGGTCGCGCCAGGGGCAGACATCTGCGGCGAAAGGCACCGCCCGGCGCTGGAACCGCGTCTCGTCCAGCGGCGCGGGCGCGGTGATCCGGTCCATGCGGAAATGCCGGAAGCCCGCACGCGCCGGGTCCCAGCCGACCAGATACCATAGCGGCGGCAGGATCAGCAGGGCCTGCGGCTCGACCACACGGGCGGTTTCCACCCCCTTGGCATCGCGATAGTCAAAGCGCAGCAGGCGACGGTCCAGGAAGGCCGTCTCGAACGTGGGCAGCAAGGCAGGGTCGATCTGCCCCAGATCTGACAGATCCTGCTGCGGCGACAGGCGCCCGACATGCAGACAGGCCAGAAGCCGCCGCAGGTCGCGCACCCGGTCGGAGGGCAGGCTGCGCTCGATCTTGGCCAGCCCGGCATCGGCCAGCGCGCCGAAGGGCAGGCTTCCCGCTGCCCGCATCGCCGCCACGCTGATCAGCAGGGCAAAGACCTCGGCCACGGTCAGCCGCGCCGTGGCCTGCACCGAAGCCGGGTCCAGCCAAAGCCCGCCGCCGCGCCCCGCCTCGCTGTCGATCACGAAGCCCTGTTCGCGCAGCGCCCCGATGTCGCGCAGCACCGTGCGCCGCGACACGCCCAGCGCACCGGCCAGCGCCTCCACGCTGTCCATCCCGCCCCGGCGCATCCGGCGCAGGATCGCATCCTGACGGGTTCGAATGTCCATGCGCCCGAGCCTGCGGTTTTTCGGTGCCAGAATCTGTCACCGGATAAGGCTAACCCGCCACCTCATCCCCGAACAAGGAGCATCGAATATGACCCGCACCGCCGTAAACCCCTGGGACTGGTCGCTGAAGCTGGGCTACAGTCAGGCCATCAGGACCGAAGGCGCGCGCCGCCATCTGTTCTGCGCCGGCCAGACCGCCGTCGATGCCAGCGGAGCGCCGCAGCATCCGGGCGACATGCGCGGCCAGATCGGCCTCGCCCTCGACAATCTTCAGGCGGTTCTTGCGGCGGCAGAGATGGACCTTGGCCATGTGCTGCGGCTTGCGGTCTATACGACCGACCTCGATGCCGCGCTGCGGAACTTCGACCTTCTGGGCATACGTTTCGGGCAGGCGGGTTGCACACCGGCAATGACCCTGGTCGAAGTCAGCCGCCTTGCCCTGCCGCCGCTGCTGATCGAGATCGAGGCGACGGCGGCAGACTAGGTCCGACCCGGCCGGGATCAGGGCCGCCCGCCCCGGTTCCCGGCCCCTGCCCTCGCGGCAGGCGCCAGCGTCACATCTTGGTCAGATAGGCCCCCGAGACATAGCCCTTCAGCCCCCGCGCCGCCTTGAGCGAGACCTTGCACCAGCTCGTCTTGCCCTCGCGGGTGCAGTGCTGCACCCAGACCACCGTGCCATTCGGCAGGCCGACCAGCACCTTGTACCCGATCCCGGCCCCCAGCCGCATTTTCAGCATGTCATCGGCCTCGACGCCGGTGACCTCATACCACCCGCTCTGCTCGGCCTGCACCGGCCCCGGCGCCAGGCCCGTCGCGACCCCGCCCAACACGGCGGCGGCGATCAGGGGAAAAAGGAATTTCTGCATCGGTCTGCCCCGTTTCTTGTTCTGCCTCCTCCCCATCTAACCGCGCCGCCGCCCCCGGCACAACGCCGGGGCCGCCCGGTCGGCCAGCCGCCGCCCGACAAATGGACCGTGCCTTGGGCTGCGCGATCTCATGCACCGCCCCCGCCCGTGGCACGCCCGCCCCTGCGACGATTGGCGTTGATCCAGATCAATTTCCTGCGTTGCCCCTGCGCGCTCGCGAAGATATTACGAAGCCTGAATATCCGACTCCGCGGCGCAACGCTGCAAGGGGCCGGGCGAGGGAACAGCAACGGGAGCAGCCTATGGCCGACGCCGCCATCCACGGCCATGACCACGCGGAGAAGGGATTCTTCACCCGCTGGTTCATGTCGACGAACCACAAGGACATCGGGATCCTTTATCTCTTCACCGGCGGTTTCGTCGGCCTGATCTCCGTCATCTTCACCGTTTACATGCGGATGGAGCTGATGGAGCCGGGCGTCCAGTACATGTGCATGGAAGGCATGCGCCTGACCGCCGCGGCGGTGGACCAGTGCACCCCCAACGGCCATCTCTGGAACGTGACCGTCACCGCCCACGGCATCCTGATGATGTTCTTCGTCGTCATCCCGGCGCTGTTCGGCGGTTTCGGCAACTATTTCATGCCGTTGATGATCGGCGCGCCGGACATGGCCTTCCCGCGCATGAACAACCTCTCCTACTGGCTTTACGTCGCCGGCACGTCGCTGGCCGTGGCCAGCGTGTTCTCGCCGTCGGAAGCCGGGCAGCTTGGCGCGGGCGTGGGCTGGGTCCTGTACCCGCCGCTGTCGAACAACGAGGGCGGCTATGCGCTCGACCTCGCGCTCTTCGCCGTTCACCTGTCGGGCGCCTCGTCGATCCTCGGCGCGATCAACATGATCACCACCATGCTGAACATGCGCGCACCGGGCATGACCATGCACAAGGTGCCGCTCTTCGCCTGGTCGATCTTCGTCACCGCCTGGCTGATCCTGCTGGCCCTGCCGGTTCTCGCCGGCGCGATCACCATGCTGATCACCGACCGCAACTTCGACACCACCTTCTTCAAGCCCGAAGGCGGCGGCGACCCGATCCTCTACCAGCACATCCTGTGGTTCTTCGGCCACCCGGAAGTCTATATCATCGTCATCCCGGCCTTCGGCATCATCAGCCACGTCATCTCGACCTTCTCGAAGAAGCCGATCTTCGGCTATCTGCCGATGGTCTATGCCATGGTTGGCATCGGAGTCCTGGGCTTCGTCGTCTGGGCGCACCACATGTACACCGTGGGGATGAGCCTGACCCAGCAGCGCTATTTCATGCTGGCCACCATGGTCATCGCCGTGCCGACCGGCATCAAGGTCTTCTCCTGGATCGCGACGATGTGGGGCGGCTCGATCGAGTTCAAGACGCCGATGCTGTTCGCCTTCGGCTTCCTCTTCCTCTTCACCGTGGGCGGCGTGACCGGCATCGTTCTGAGCCAAGCCCCGATCGACCGCGTCTACCATGACACCTACTATGTCGTGGCCCACTTCCACTATGTCATGTCGCTGGGCGCCGTCTTCGGCATCTTCGCCGGGATCTATTACTGGATCGGCAAGATGTCGGGCCGCCAGTACCCCGAGTTCCTGGGCAAGATCCACTTCTGGCTCATGTTCATCGGCGCGAACCTGACCTTCTTCCCGCAGCACTTCCTGGGTCGCCAGGGGATGCCCCGCCGCTATATCGACTACCCCGAGCAGTTCGCCTACTGGAACCACCTCTCGTCGATCGGCGCCTTCATCTCCTTCGCGTCCTTCATCCTGTTCCTCTGCATCGTGTTCTACACGCTGTTCGCCGGTCGCCGCGTGACCGAGAACAACTACTGGAACGAATATGCCGACACGCTGGAATGGACCCTGCCCTGCCCGCCGCCCGAACACACGTTCGAGCAGCTCCCGAAGCAGAGCGACTGGGACCGCGGCCACGCCCATTAAGGCAAGCTGACAGACTGACGAAAGGCCCCGGGGAAACCCGGGGCCTTTTGCTTTGGGCGGGCCAGCCGCAGATCGAACGGCCCCGCCCGCGGCAGGTCTTGAGACCCGCAAGAAGGCCGTCTATACGGGCATCGTCCAAGATGGAGATTGATGCGCAGAGGCTTCGATTGAACCGCGTGTAGCGGCGTCGCTCGGCACAGATGTGCCGACCCTTTTCGCATATTTTCTCTGGAGTTCTCATGCAGAACACATCTCTGGTGATCCGGCCCTATGACGCGGCGACGGATCTGAAAACCCTGTCCGACATCTGGTTCGACGCCTCGCTGGCGGCGCATCCTTTCCTCGGCGAAGCCCTGCTGACCGAACAGCGGCGGCTGATCGAAGAGACCTATCTGCCGCAGGCGGAAACCTGGGTGGCCTGTCTTGCGGGCGAGGCTGTCGGCTTCATCAGCCTGCTTGGCACCTTCATCGGCGGCATCTTCATCGCACCCGACCGGCAGGGGCACGGGATCGGCCGCCAACTGATCGCGGATGCGCTTGCCCGGAAGCGAGAGCTGTCGCTGGAGGTCTATACCGCGAATGACCAGGCCATCCGCTTCTATGCGGCACTTGGGTTCCAGGAACTGTCGCGGAGCGATATGGACGGCTCCGGCCTTCCCTTCCCGACGGCGACGATGCGCCTGAAAGCATAGGATCAAATCGGGCAGGGTGGTCTGCGCCCTGCCCGACCGCGCAGTCTGGGCCGGTCCTGCCTTGCAAGCCAGGAATTGTCGCCCGGCCACGGCCCCGCCCCTGTCACGCGCCCCGCCCGGGTCGGGCTTGATCAGTCTGGCAGACAGACCTGCGCGCTACCGCCCTTGCCCCGCCGGCACGGTCGGGGTCCAGGCGCCCTCCAGATGTGTCGCTTCCTGGTCGCCCGGCCAGGGCGGCATGGTGATGCACAGAAAGGTCAGCGGCGCGGGTCCGATGTTGCGGTACTGGAACTCCGTGCCGACCGGAATGTCGACTGACATGCCCGGCCGCAGCACCGTGATACGCTCCTCCGCGCCCTGCCGCCGCCAGATCTCGCCCTGCCCCTCCAGCACATGCCAGAATTCGCTGACAGTCCGGTGCACCGTCGCCCGGTTGATCTGCCCCGGCGGGACCGTGCTGTGGATCATGTTGCCGGTGGGTCCGTCCATGAGGAACCGGATATCCGCCCCGGCGGGCGATTTCGCCTCCGCCACGGGCGCCAGCATCGTCTCTTTCATGCCCTCTCCCTCCTTCCGCCGCAGGAACATCGAGTGGACCGCCGTCCGGTAAGCGCCCGCGTCTGCCCCACCGCACCTTGCACATTGCGCCACCGCCGGATCATATCATCCCCGACCGCCAGCCCGCGACCCCCATGCCCTACCAATGGCTCCCCCCCGAAGGCGACACCCAGCGCCTGCATCTCTGGCCCCACCGCCCGCTCACCCAACGCGGTTTCGCGGGGTTCATCGGCCTCACCTCGGCCCTGATCGCGCTCCCGCTCTTCGCGGTTCTCGGATCTCCCGTCCTCTGGGCGCTCCTGCCCTTTCTCGCTGCGGCCATTGCCACAATGTGGTTCGCCCTGCGCAAGAACGCCCGCGACCGCGAGATCCTCGAAGAGCTTACCATTTCGTCCACTGCCATCACGCTGATCCGACATGACCGTCAGGGACGCCGCGACTGGGAGGGCAATCCGCATTGGGTCCGCCCGCATCTGCACCGGCAGGGCGGGCCGGTCCCCAATTACCTGACGCTGCGCGGCGGCCCGCGCGAGGTGGAGCTTGGCGCCTTCCTGTCGGAAGAGGAACGCATCGCGCTGCATGACGAACTCAGCGCCGCCCTTGCCGCCTTGCGGTAGGTCGGGGTTCATTCCGACCCGCTTTCGAACCATCCCGGGCCGACCCTTCCGGGCGCGCAAAGCTGCGCGCCATCACGCTGCCTGCAAGATCGCCGACCGGGCCGCATCCCGTAGGGTGCGTGATGTCACGCACCACCGCATTTTCCCCTACCCGCCACGCGGCCCAAACAGGATCACCGCCGCGCCCAGAAGGCAGACCGCCCCGCCGATCACATCCCAGCGGTCGGGCAAACGCCCCTCGACCAGCCACAGCCACAGAAGCGAGGCCGCGACATAGACCCCGCCATAGGCGGCATAGGCCCGCCCCGCCGCCTCGACCGGGGCCAGCGCCAGCAGCCAGGCGAAGATCGCCAGCGACAACAGGCCCGGCAGCAGCCACAGCGCATGCGCGCCCTGCCGCCACACCGCCCAGACGGCGAAACATCCGGCGATCTCGGCCAGGGCGGCCAATGGGTAGAGGAAGACTGTCATGCCCGGCACTTTGCCTAAGGCCGCCCCCAAAGACCAGTTCCCGTAGGTCGGGGGTCACCCCGATGTTCCGGATCCGCCCCCACAGGCGCCCCCCTTACTCCGCTTCGGGCGCACGGTCCGGCAAGCCGTCATGCGGCGTAGAAGCCAGTTCTTCCAGCTCGGCCTCGGTCATGTCGCGGAACATGTCGCGCGAGGCGCCCTTTAGGGCGCTGATCTTCGCCTCGCCGCGCTTGGCGGCCAGCGCGGCCCCGGCCGCGCGCTGCTGGGCTTTCGAGGTGGCGGGCATGGCGGCTCCTGTGCGAACGGGCACCTGCCGGAACAACTCGCAGGGGCTGCCCGAAGTTCCCTTTCGCGGCAGACCTTTGCCAGACGTTTGCCAGACCTTCGCCAGACGCCGGAACGCGGCCCTTCCCGGGACTAGCCGAAACGCGCCTTGACCACCGCGCCCACGGCGCCGAAATCCATCTGGCCGGCATATTTCGCCTTCAGCACGGCCATCACCTTGCCGACATCGCGGATGCTGGCGGCCCCGGTCTCGGCCATGGCCGCCTCGACCGCCGCAGCCACTTCGGCCTCGGTCATCTGGCGCGGCAGAAACTCCTGGATGACCTTGATTTCGTTCAGTTCCTTGTCGGCCAGCTCCAGCCGCCCGCCCTCTTCGTAGGCCCGGGCCGATTCCTGGCGCTGCTTGACCATCTTGCCCATCAGGGCGACGATCTCGGCCTCCTGCACCATGCCCTCGCCGCCCTCGCCCCGGCTCGCGATGTCGCGGTCCTTGATCGCGGCATTGATCAGGCGCAGCGTCGACAGCCGGTCCGCCTCCTTGGCCTTCATCGCCTCTTTCAACGCGGTCTGAAGCCGCTCGCGCAAAGACATCTCCGGCCATCCCCATGGTTTCCCCGAAGCCCTGACCATACCCCAGCCCGCCGGTCCGCGCAACCACGGTACATAAAGGCAAGCTATTGATTTTACTTAAAAATCCTTTTGCAATCAGGCCTTGACCCCGCCTGCCCGCCTCTTTAGGTTCGCGCCAATTTGCCGATAGGAGAGTCGACCATGCCCGCCCCGCGCGATGCTACCGCCTGCCTTGCCCTCGCCGATGGCACCATCTTCTACGGCAAGGGCTTTGGCGCCACGGGCGAGACGGTGGCCGAACTTGTGTTCAACACCGCGATGACCGGCTATCAGGAAGTGATGACCGATCCCTCCTATGCGGGCCAGGTCGTGACCTTCACCTTCCCCCATATCGGCAATACCGGCGTGACCGCGGAAGATGACGAGACCGCCACCCCCGCCGCCGCCGGCATGGTGGTGAAATGGGATCCGACCGAGCCGTCGAACTGGCGCGCAAGCGGAGAGTTGCAGGCCTGGCTGGAAAAGATTGGCCGCATCGGCATGGGCGGCGTCGACACCCGCCGCCTGACCCGTGCGATCCGCCAGCAGGGCGCGCCGCATGTTGCGCTTGCCCATGATCCTGAAGGGAAATTCGACATCGAGCGCCTGGTCGCCAAGGCCCGCGCCTGGAAAGGCCTGGTCGGCCTTGACCTCGCGAAAGACGTGACCTGCGCCCAATCCTACCGCTGGGATGAGAAGCGGTGGGCCTGGCCCGAAGGCTATGCCAGGCGCGAGGGCGCGGGGCTGCGCGTCGTCGCCATCGACTATGGCGCCAAGCGCAACATCCTGCGCTGCCTGGCGTCTTCGGGTTGCGAAGTCACCGTCCTGCCCGCCACCGCCACGGCCGAGGATGTGCTGGCCCTGAACCCCGAAGGCGTCTTCCTGTCGAACGGGCCCGGCGATCCGGCCGCGACCGGCGAATATGCCGTGCCGATGATCCAGGGTGTCTTGAAGGCCGACCTGCCGCTTTTCGGAATTTGCCTTGGCCATCAGATGCTTGCCCTGGCGGTCGGTGCCCAGACCCGCAAGATGAACCATGGCCATCACGGCGCGAACCACCCGGTGAAGGACCTGACCACCGGCAAGGTCGAGATCACCTCGATGAACCATGGCTTCACCGTCGATGCCGAGACCCTGCCCGAAGGCGTGGTGGAAACCCATGTCTCGCTGTTCGACGGCACCAATTGCGGCATCGCGCTCAGGGACAAGCCGGTCTTCTCGGTACAGTATCACCCCGAGGCCAGCCCCGGCCCGCAGGACAGCTATTATCTGTTCGACCGTTTCGCCGCCGCCATGCAGGCGCGTCGCAGCGCCTGAACGCGCAAACCGCACAGAGTTAACCGCCTGTTAACGCCTCTTTAACCCGCGCCGGCGCAGCCTTGCGCCGCGTATCGCGGGCCATGGGGGCTAAGGGGCATGACCGCAACTCTTCCGATCCTTCGCCTCGGGGCGGCTGCGGTGGCCCCGCCGCCGCCGCAAGGCAAGCCGACGCCGCCGCCTTCACCCCTTCCCCCGCCCGACCTGACCCGGACCTTTCCACTGTCGCTGGTGCGGCAGGGCCTGGTCCGGCCGGATGATCTGGTTCACGCGCTGGCGCTCGGGTCGCGGCGGCGGGATCGCGCGGCTTCGACCGGGCTGATCGCGCGCGGCGCGATGGACGAGGACAGCCTGCTTGACGCCGCCGCCCACCATTTTGGTGTTGCCCGCGTCGATCCCTGCCATCCCTTGCCCGATGTCCGGCTGATCGACCGCTTCACGCTGGCCGATTGCCTGCGTCACGGGGTCCTGCCCTGGCGGCGGGCCGGGGCGGTGGTGATCGTGGTCACCGCGCGCCCGGAAGAGTTTCACCACCTGCGCCCGATGCTCGAGGCGCGGCTTGGCCCGGTGGCCATGGCGCTGGCCCCCCTTGACCAGATCGAGGCCGCCCTTCACCTGTGCCGGGGCGCAAGGCTGGCCCATCTGGCCGAGCATCGCGTTTCCCCGGCCGAAAGCTGCCGGAACTGGGGTCGTGGCCAAACCGGCGCGAAAGCCATGCAAGGCCTTGTTTTGACACTTCTTCTTGCCGTGGCCTGCCTGGGTGCCATGCCGCTGCTGCTGCCCTGGTTGCTGCTTGCGCTGGCCGTCCTGTCCCTGTCGCTTGCCATGGCGCTGAAACTGGCCGCCACGCTGGCGGCCCTGCGGCCGCTGCCGCCCGAACCGCCCCCGCCCGATCTGGCCCGGCTGCCGCCGGTTTCGGTCATTGTCGCGTTGTACCGCGAAAGCGACATCGCCCCCCGGCTGGTGCGGCGGCTGTCGCGGCTGGATTACCCGCGCGATCTGCTGGAAGTCGTGCTTGCGGTCGAGGCCGAGGATGAGATGACCCGCGCCGCCCTGGCCGGGGCCGATCTGCCGCCCTGGATGCGGGTGGTGATCGCGCCTCCCGGCCGCATCAAGACCAAGCCGCGCGCCCTGAACCTGGCGCTGGACCATTGCCGTGGCGCGATCATCGGCATTTACGATGCCGAAGACGCGCCCGAACCCGATCAGATCCGCAAGGTCGTGGCGCGGTTCCAGCGTCGCGGCCACGATGTCGCCTGCCTTCAGGGTGTGCTGGATTACTACAATCCGCGCACCAACTGGCTGTCACGCTGCTTCACCATCGAATATGCGGCCTGGTTCCGCCTGATGCTGCCCGGCATCGCGCGGCTGGGCCTTGCCGTGCCCCTGGGCGGCACGACCCTGTTCTTCCGCCGCGCCGTGCTTGAGGACCTGGGCGGCTGGGATGCCCATAACGTGACCGAGGATGCCGATCTCGGCATCCGCCTGGCCCGTCACGGCTATCGGACCGAATTGATCGACACCGTGACCGGAGAGGAGGCGAATTGCCGCCCCCTCGCCTGGATCAAGCAGCGCTCGCGCTGGATCAAGGGCTATATGATGACCTGGCTCGTGCATATGCGCGACCCGGCCCTGCTGTGGCGCCAGCTTGGACCGCGCGGCTTTCTTGGCTTTCAGATCATGTTCCTGGGCTCGATCCTGCAAACGCTGCTGGCGCCCGTGTTGTGGAGTTTCTGGCTGCTGGCGCTTGGCCTGCGGCATCCCCTGGCGCAAGGCCTGTCGCCCACCGGGCTGCATCTGCTGGTGGCGCTGTTCCTGACCTCCGAGGCGCTGACCATCGCCACCGGCATCATCGCGCTGCGCCGAACCGGCCACCGGCTGTCGCCGCTCTGGGTGCCGACGCTGCATCTGTACTTCCCGCTCGCGGCCTTTGCCGCCTACAAGGCGCTGTGGGAACTGGCGGTCCGGCCCTTCTACTGGGACAAGACCAGCCACGGCCATTTCGACCCCGGAGAGCCGCGCCCCGGCGAAACACGCCCGCCGCGCCAGGCATTCCAGTCCGGGGCCGCCCTTGGCAAACCCGGGCGGACAGGCCTTTTCACGGCCCGCACACGCCAGCACAGCCTCTGGCACGATGCAAGACAATCCATTGATAGGAAAAGGATATCAGCGTAGCTTCAGCTCGCCGGCCTCGACCCGCAGCCGGGTCTCAAAAGCCTTGCTGATATGGGCTTTCAGCGCCTGATAGGCGGCCTCGCCATCCTGTTGCTCCAGCGCCGCGACAATCGCCTCATGCTCGTCCAGCGCCACCTCGTCGCGGCCCTCGGCGGCAAAAGAGGTATTCGCCATCAACGCCATGGACCGATGCACAAGGTCAAGCTGCTGCACCAGAAAGCGGTTGTGGCTGGCCAGGTGGATCTGGCGGTGAAAGCGCTTGTTCGCCCGGCTCAGCGCGCGCGGGTCGCCGCCCAGAAGGCCGCGATCCTCGGCCACCATGCTTTTCAGGACGCGGAGTTCCTCTTCCGTCGCATGACGTGCCGCCAGCCGCGCCGCCAGCCCCTCCAGCTCGCTGCGCACCGCGTAAAGCTCGGCCAACTGGTTGTGATCCAGCGTCGCCACGATCAGGCTGCGCCCGTCGCGCGTCAGCATGGCCTGGGTCTCCAGCCGTTGCAGCGCTTCGCGCACCGGGGTCCGGCTGACGCCCAGACGCTCGGCCAACTCGCTTTCCACCAGCCGGTCGCCGGGCTTGTATGTCCCCGCCTCGATCGCCTCGAGGATCAGCGTATAGGCATCTTTCTGCACCCTTTGGGCCTCCCTTCCCTGACCCGCGACCCTAGTCGCGCGCAGAAACCCGTTCAACCCTTCCAAATGCCGCAGCCCCGGCCTAGAAGACACCATGCCGAAAGACGATTTCTCTCATGTCTCCACCTGGGTCTTCGACCTGGACAAGACGCTGTATCCGCCCGAGGCGCGGCTCTTCGACCAGATCGAAGTGAAGATGACCGACTGGGTCATGTCCCGGCTGGCGGTGGACCGCGAAAAGGCCGACCATCTGCGCCGCCATTACTGGGCGCTTTATGGCACCACGCTGGCGGGGCTGATGCAGGAACATGCCATCCATCCCGGCGACTATCTGGCCGATGTCCATGACATCGACTTCTCGGCCCTGCGCCCCGACCCGGCGCTGGCCGCCGCCATCGCCGCCCTGCCCGGCCGCCGCATCGTGTTCACCAATGCCGACCGGCCCTATGCCGCCAAGGTCCTGGCCGCGCGCGGCCTGAGCGGGGTCTTCGACGCGGTGTATGGCGTCGAGGATGCCGATTACCGCCCCAAGCCCCAGCGCGAGGCTTTCGAGATGGTTTTCGCCAAGGACGGGCTTCTGCCCGGAAAAGCGGCGATGTTCGAAGATGACGCACGCAATCTTGAAGTGCCCCATGCCATGGGGCTGCGCACCGTGCATGTAGCGCCCGATCCGGAACCCGCGCCGCATATCCATCACCATACCGCTGATCTTGCGGGGTTTCTTGCGCGGCTGACCCAGGGCTGATCAGCTTGATCGCGGTCCTTGCCCTCGCGACAGCCTCTCTCTGCCACTGACAGATTGCCGCACTGCGGCATCACGCCTCTTTGGCGGCGGCGCGGAATCCGTATCTGAAGCTGCATCTGACATGCCGCTTTGCGCCCGGAGGACCCGCCATGACCGCCACCCTCACCCTTGCCGCCGAAACCGCCGATCACGCCGGTCACGCCGCCCTGACCGGCAAGGCCGCGCCCACCGATCGGGCCGCCGAGATGGTCCTCTGGCTGGTGCCGGTGCTTCTGCTGGGGCTGGTTCTTGCCATCAAGACCTGGGGTATTTTCGCCTTGACCCTGGCCGCCCTGCCGGCGGTGCCGCTGATGTTCGTCTTCTTCATCGCGATAAGCTGGCCCTGAGACGCGCGGCCGGAGGCGCAACCGGGGCGCTTTGCCGCCTCGCCAAGCGCGCCCGCCTGCGCTAGACCGGGGCCGAAAGGCAGGCCCCCGATGCGCATCCAGACCGATATCCTCGTCTCCGGCGGCGGCGTCGCCGGGCTGACCGCCGCGGCGGCCTTCGGTTCCGCCGGGTTCCGTGTGCTCTGCGTCGATCCCGAACCGCCGGTCACGGCCGAGGCCGACCCAGCCGCCGACCTGCGCACCACGGCCTTCCTGCAACCCTCATTGCCCGTGCTGCAAGAGGCGGGCCTGTGGGCCAGGCTGGCCCCCCATGCCGCGCCCCTTCAGATCATGCGCATCGTCGATGCCGGCGGACCAGTGGCCGAGCCGCGGGTGATCAAGGATTTCGACGCTTCCGAGATTTCCGAGCAGCCCTTTGGCTGGAACCTGCCCAACTGGCTGTTGCGGCGCGAGATGGTGGGGCGGCTCGCCGAACTTTCCAATGTCACCTTCCGTCCGGGCACCGCCACCAGGGCGCTGCTGACGCGCGACGCCGAGGCGCTGGTCACCCTGTCAGATGGCAACACCGTTTCGGCCCGGCTGCTGATCGCCGCCGATGGCCGCGCCTCGCCCATGCGCGAGGCTCTGGGCATCCCGGTCCGCACCATGCGCTATGGCCAGAAGGCGCTGGCCTTCGCCGTCACCCATCCGATCCCGCATCAGAATGTCTCGACCGAGATCCACCGCTCGGGCGGCCCCTTCACCCTCGTCCCCCTGCCCGACCGCGACGGCAAACCCGCCTCGGCCGTGGTCTGGATGGAAGAAGGCCCGACAGCGCAACGGCTTGCCGCCCTGCCGGTGGCGGAATTCGAGACCGAGATGAATATGCGCTCCTGCCAGATCCTTGGTCCGCTGACCCTGGCCAGCCGCCGCACGGTCTGGCCGATCATCGCCCAGGTGGCGGCGCGGATGGCGGGCGAACGCACCGCCCTTCTGGCCGAGGCCTCCCATGTCGTCCCGCCCATCGGCGCGCAGGGGCTGAACATGTCGCTGGGCGATCTGCGGGTGCTGCTGGATCTGGCGCAAAAGGCGCCGGACGATATTGGCAACAGAAAGATGCTGGATGCCTATCACAAGGCCCGTCATGCCGAAGTGCTTGCACGCGTGACGGGGATCGACCTGCTGAACCGCGCCTCGATGCTTGGCGCACAGGGCCTGCGCGACCTGCGCGCCGGGGCACTGGATGCGCTTTACACGCTTGCGCCGCTGCGCAAGACGTTGATGCGGGCCGGCCTCGGGGTTCGCTGAGGCACGGCGATTTCTTCGCGATATCGGTCCGCAGCCCTTGAAGGCCCCGGACCGAAGTTTTCACCCCCCCGGGGGCGTTACAGCGCCGCCTCCACCGCCCGGGTCAGCCGCGCCACGGTGCCATCGACATCCTTCAGCTTGTCGAGACCGAACAGCCCGATGCGGAAGCTGCGATAGCCCTCGCCCTCGCCGATCTGCAAGGGCACGCCCGCCGCGATCTGCACGCCCTTGTCGCGGAACTTGGCGCCGTTCTGCACCGCCGGATCGTCGGTATAGCTGACCACAACCCCCGGCGCCTGGAAGCCTTCGGCCGCGACCGAACGAATGCCACGGGCGGCGAACATCGCCCGCACCTTGCGGCCCAGGTCCCATTGCGCCTCTTTCGCGGCGGCCAGGCCCATCGCCTTGGTCTCGGCCATGGCGTCGCGCATCCCCAGGATTGCATCGGTCGGCATGGTGGCATGATAGGCATGCCCGCCGCCTTCATAAGCCGCCATGATCGCCCGCCACTTCTTCAGATCCAGTGCGAAACTGTCGGTCGTGGTCGCCGCCAGGCGCTCTTCCGCGCGCGGCCCCATCACCACGATCCCGGCGGCGGGCGACGCGCTCCAGCCCTTTTGCGGGGCCGAGATCAGCACATCCACCCCGGTCGCCTGCATATCGACCCAGATGCAGCCACTGGCGATGCAGTCGAGCACCATCAGCGCGCCCACCTCATGCGCCGCCGCCGCCAGGGCGGCGATGTAATCATCGGGCAGGATGATGCCGCTGGCGGTTTCGACATGCGGCGCGAAGACCGCCTCGGGCTTCACCTCGCGGATCTTCGCCACCACTTCCTCGATCGGCGGCGGCGCGAAAGGCGCGCCCGGCGCATTGCCGGTGCTGCGCGCCATCATCACCGTGGTCTCGGCGGCGAAACCGCCCGCCTCGAAGATCTGGCTCCAGCGGAACGAGAAGAAGCCGTTGCGCACGATCAGGACCTTGCCCCGGCCAAACTGCCGCGCCACCGATTCCATCGCATAGGTGCCGCCGCCCGGAACCAGCGCCACCGAGGTGCCGCCATAGACCTCTTTCACCTGGGCCGAGACATCGCGCATCACGCCCTGAAACTTGGCCGACATGTGGTTCAGGCTGCGATCGGTGAAGACCACCGAAAATTCTTCCAGACCCTCAGGGTCGACATTGGGCAGCAGTCCGGGCATCGCGTTCCTCCTCAGGTCTTCGCAGTCAGGTCTTTTCCGACACTCGATAGTTGGCGCGCGCCAGCCAGTCGGGGTTGATCTCGACGCCCCAGCCGGGCGCATCCGGGACAATGGCATGGCCCGCTTCGATCCGGTAGGGGTCGTTGAGGAAAAGCCCTTCCTGCCAAGGATAGTAATCCAGCCCCTCGATGGAAAATTCCAGATATTTCCCGGGGTTGGGAATCGCTTTCAAGAGATGCATCGTGCACATGGTGACAAGCGACAGGTTCGCGGCATGGGGCGTGATCGGCAGCCCGGCGGCATGGCCCATCCGGCAGACCTCGAGCGTGCGGCAGATGCCGCCCAGATACATGATGTCGGGTTGCAGCACATCGACCGCGCGTTTGGCGATCGACATCTGCCACATGACGAACTCGCAATCCTGCTCGCCGCCCGCCACGTCGATCGAAAGCGCCCGGCGCACTTCGGCGGTCTGGTCGTATTCCCAATAGCGGCAGGGTTCCTCGAAATGGCCTATCCCGGCCTGTTCCAGCCGTTTGCCCACCTCTATGGCCCGGGCGGGGGTGAAGGCGGAATTGCCGTCGACCAGCATGTCGTGCCCCTGCCCCAGCGCTTTCGAGACCGTCTCGATCACCGCCTCGGTCCGCCCCGGCCATTCGTCGACATCGCGGCCATATTCCGCGCCGACCCGCCATTTGAAGGCGGTGAAGCCCTTGTCGTCGCGCAGGCGGCACAGCCGCGCGGCCTCGTCCTCGGGCGTGATGTCGCGCCGCATCGAACTGGCATAGGCACGCAGCGGCCCCGGCGTGCCGCCCAGAAGTTCCACCACCGGCTTGCCCGCCGCCTTGCCCCGCAGATCCCAGATTGCGGTGTCGAGGCCCGTTTGGGCGCGGCGGATGTAACTGCCGGGAAACTTGTGCTCGCGCTCGATCACGCGGATCAGCGTGTCTTCCAGATCCTCGGTATCCGTGCCCAGGGCGTGCGGCGCGACCTGGCGGTGAAAGACCTCGGCCGTGATATCGGCGCAATAGGTGGAAAGCTGCCCCCAGCCGGTCGCGCCCGTCTCATCCGTCACCCGGACGAAGCACACGAATTCCGTGCCATAGGTTTCCAGCTTCACGATCTTCATGGCCACACTCCCTGCCAGCACGGCGGCAGGCTAGCCGCCCCGCGTCACCCTTTCACGACCGTTTCCGTCGCGCCAAGCGGGCCGGGACGTCGCTCCTCGGTCAAAAGCACATTCGCCTCAAGATTGCCAACCCCCGGCAGGGTCATGATCCGCCGCCGCAAGACGCGTTCGAAATCGGCCAGATCGCGCGCCACCACCCGCAGGCGATAGTCGAACAGGCCCAGCACATGCTGCACCACCTGCACTTCCGGGATCGCGGTCGCCGCGCGTTCGAAATCCTCAAGGCTCACCCGCCCCTTGGTCGCCAGCTTCACCCCCAGAAACACCGTGACGCCGAAGCCCAGCTTGGACAGATCGACGACGACCCGCCGCCCCGCGATCACCCCCGCCTCCTCCAGCCGCCGCAGCCGCCGCCAGGCGGCGGGCTGGCTCAGGCCTAAACGCCGCCCCAACTCCCCCGCCGACAGCGTGCCATCGCCTGCCAGCGCGCGCAGCAGGCTGCGGTCGGTATCGTCCAGGTCGATCATATCGGCAGCCCCCCGGCATCCTTGATGGTCGAGACCAGCATCAGCGCCTCGACCTCGGCGATATGCGGCAGGGCAAGGATGCGGGCGCGGTAAAGTTCCGTCCAATGGCCCATGTCGCGGGCGATGACGTTCAGCCTGGCATCGACACGGCCCAGGAAGGTTTCGATCCCGATCACCTCGGGCACCTCGCGCGCGGCGGCGATGAATTCGTCCAGCGCGCGCGGGTTCGATTTTTCCAGCGTGAAGCGCAAAGAGACCTCGACCTCATAGCCCATCCGCCGCCAGTCGATCACTGCGGTCTCCGCCAGGATCACGCCCCCCGCCCGCAGCTTTTCGATCCGCCGCCACAGCGTGGCCGGCGTAACCCCGGCGCGTTCGGCCAGATCGGCGCGCGGCAGCGCGGGTTCGGCCAGAAGATGGCGCAGGATGCGGCGGTCGGTTTCGTCTAGCTGCATGATTAATCCATGTTCATGCGATCAGGCGCATGATCTTTCGCAGAAATTGGTGAAATCGTCAAACATTGCACGATCCGCACTGCGAAAACCCCTATCCTGCCGCCAGATGAAGCAAGAGGAGACGCAAGATGCGCGTTTACTACGACCGCGACTGCGATGTGAACCTGATCAAGGACAAGAAGGTCGCCATTCTGGGCTACGGCTCGCAGGGCCATGCCCACGCGCTGAACCTGCGCGACTCGGGCGCGAAGAATCTGGTCGTGGCGCTGCGCGAGGGTTCGCCCTCGGCCAAGAAGGCCGAAGCCGAAGGCCTCAAGGTCATGGGCATCGCCGAAGCCGCCGCCTGGTGCGACCTGATCATGTTCACCATGCCCGACGAGCTTCAGGCCGCGACCTACAAGAAATACGTCCATGACAATCTGCGCGAAGGCGCGGCGATCGCCTTCGCCCATGGCCTGAACGTGCATTTCGGCCTGATCGAGCCGAAGCCCGGCGTCGATGTCATCATGATGGCGCCCAAGGGCCCCGGCCACACCGTGCGCGGCGAATACACCAAGGGCGGCGGCGTGCCCTGCCTGGTCGCGGTGCATCAGGACGCCTCGGGCAAGGCCATGGATATCGGCCTGTCCTACTGCTCCGCCATCGGCGGCGGCCGTTCGGGCATCATCGAAACCAACTTCCGCCAGGAATGCGAAACCGACCTGTTCGGCGAGCAGGCGGTCCTCTGCGGCGGTCTGGTCGAGCTGATCCGCATGGGCTTTGAAACCCTGGTCGAGGCCGGCTACGAGCCGGAAATGGCCTATTTCGAATGCCTGCACGAGGTGAAGCTGATCGTGGACCTGATCTACGAAGGCGGCATCGCGAACATGAACTACTCGATCTCGAACACCGCCGAATACGGCGAATATGTCTCGGGCCCGCGCATCCTGCCCTATGACGAGACCAAGGCCCGCATGAAGGCGGTGCTGCGCGACATCCAGACCGGCAAGTTCGTGCGCGACTTCATGCAGGAAAATGCCGTTGGCCAGCCCTTCTTCAAGGCGACCCGCCGCATCAATGACGAACACCAGATCGAGAAGGTCGGTGAAAAGCTGCGCGCCATGATGCCCTGGATTTCCAAGGGCAAGATGGTGGACCGCGCGCGGAACTAAGGCGCCGATTTCTCTGCGAAAGATCGCTTTTTGGGGCCAGGGGTTTTCCTCTGGCCCTTTTCCTTTCCCTTCGCGAGAATGACAGCATGATCAGCCTGTGGACATGGACGCTGCGCCGTTTGCGGCGCAAGCTTTGGGTGCCCATCGCCGCCTTCGGCCTGGTGGGGCTGGTGACGGCCCTTGCCGCCGCCGCCACGCCCGCCTTCCTGCCTGAGGGCAGCAAGGGCCTGGTCGCCGCCAATGCCGTCACCTCGATCCTTCAGATCATGGCGACGTCGCTTCTGACCGTGACCACCTTCTCGGTCTCGATCATGATCTCGGCCTTCGGATCGGCCGCGCAGGGCGCCTCCCCCCGCGCCACGCCGCTTCTGCGCGACGACAGCGTCACCCGCCACGTCCTGGCCACCTTCACCGGCGGCTTCATCTACTCCCTCGTCTCGATCATTGGCCTGGAAACCGGGATCTACGGGCGCGAGGGGCGGCTTCTGATCTTCCTTGTCACCCTTTGCGTCCTTGCCGCCATCGTCTGGCAGCTGGTGCGCTGGATCGGCCATCTGGCGGATTACGGCCGCCTGCCCGACACGATCACCCGCGTCGAGGAGGCCGCCGCGCAGGCGCTTGCCGACCGGATCGCCCATCCTTACCTGGGCGGCCGCCCACTGGAAGCCGTTGATCCGCAAGCCAAACCCGTGGCCGCCACCCGCACCGGCTATGTCCGCATCATCGACATCGCCGCGCTGGACAGGCTGTGCGCGGAAAGGGGCGCGACCGTGTTCCTGGCCGCGCTGCCGGGCGGCTTCGTCCATCCCGGTGCGCCACTGGCCCACGTCACCGGCGACGCCGACCCCGAAGCCATCGAGAAAGCCTTCGTCATCGGCCGCACCCGCAGCTTCGACCAGGACCCCCGTTTCGGCACCCTGATCCTGACCGAGATCGCCCAGCGCGCCCTGTCCCCGGCCGTCAACGACCCCGGCACCGCCATCGACATCCTGGGCCGCCACCTGCGCGTCCTTGCGGCCTGGGCTAAGACTTCCCCGACCGACGCGCCGCATCCGAACGTGCTGGTTCCGGCAATGCGGCTGGCCGACCAGATGGAGGACGCCTTCGCCGCCATCGCCCGCGACGGGGCCGGCATGATCGAGGTTCAGGTGCGGCTGATGAAGACGCTTGCGGCGTTGTTAGACCTGTCCCCCGTCTTCGCCGACAGCGCCCGCCATCAGGCGAACCGCGCGCTTGCGCTGGCAGAGGCGGCCCTGCCGCTGGACGAAGACAAGGCCCGCCTGCGCGCCCTCCACGCCCTGATCGTCACGCCCGACAGCCCGGCCCCGCGCGCAACGGCGTAAATCTCTCCGTCGTCAAAAATCTTGACGGCGGAAAGTCAGCGTTGCAGCGCGACTTCAAGATCGGTTGATATCCATTGCGGCCATGTCTTGGTGTCGGCGGGCCAGACCCAGCCCTTGCCGTCGACCCGCCAATAGGCATAGACGCCCTGCCCGGCCCGATCGAGCCAGAGGATCGCGAAATCGCTGTCGCAGGTGAATTTCAGACAGGCCTCGCCGCGATAGCCGTCTGCCCCCAGATCGCCCGACCCCAGCCCCTCGATCCGTTCGGCAAATTCGCCCCAGGATGCGCCCAAGCCGGCCTGAAGGGCCGCATAGACCGGGGTAAGCTTCAGCGCCTCGACCGGATGTGCCCCGGCCAGACCGGCCATCGCTTCCCAGCCTTGCCCCGCTTCTGGGGCGAAGGTTTCGGGCTGCGCCTCGGCAAAGCCGCCCATGGGTGTCCAGGTCCAGACCTCGCCCGCAGCACCGGGCAGGGCCTCGGAGGCAAAGACCAGCGCATCGGGCTGCACCTTGCGCTCCATCCAGGCACAGCTGTCCAGCGGTCCGTCCAGCCGGACCGGCCCGCCTTGCGGCAGGACCAGCACGAAGGGCGCCGCATTGCAGGCATTGCCACCCGATCCCGCGGAACCGGTCAGCACCGTCACCCCGGCCACCGTCACCGGCACCTCGTCGAGAAGGATCAAACCATCCTCGTGCAGCGCTACCCCGTCAACCTCAAGCCGCTGGGTGGCGTCATCGGTCGCGATCAGCGCGATCTCATGGCCCGCAACCTCGTGCCAGGCGCTCAGATCCTCGGCCGCGGCAGCGCCTGCCAGCACCATCATCCCGATCAGCCCGCCCGTAATGCCGCGCATATCCGTCCCTTTCCCAGTCACGGGCCGCATCCTGCGCCAGCCCGCGCTGCACCGCCAGAGCGGAAAACCCGCCCTGCCGCCTGCGCGAAAAGTTAAGCGATCCTTAATTCACCAAGGCTAACACCTTGATTCTGCGTGTCCTACCCGCCCGTCCCACCGTGGGACACGCCCGGCACGCGCCGTCAGACGGCCGCCTCGACCGCACCGACGATCTCATCCACCACAGCTTCCAGCAGACGGGGATCCTCGCATTCCGCCATGACCCGGATCAGGGGTTCCGTGCCAGACTTGCGGATCAGGATCCGGCCCTTGCCCTCGATCCGGGCGGCATTGGCCTCGATCACCGCCTTGACGCTGTCGGCTTCCAGCGGCGTCTTGCCCGCGGCAAAGCGGACGTTCCTGAGCATCTGCGGCACGGTCTCGAACTGGCGCACCAATGCGCTGGCCTTCTGCCCGGTGCGCACCATCTCGGCCAGGAATTGCAGCGCCGCGATCAACCCGTCCCCCGTGGTGGCATAATCGGTCATCACGATATGGCCCGACTGTTCGCCGCCCAGGTTCCAGCCGCCCTTTCGCATCGCCTCGACCACATAGCGGTCGCCCACGGCCGTGCGTTCCAGCCGCAGCCCGCGCGCGGCCAGAAACCGCTCCAGCCCCAGATTGGACATCACCGTCGCGACCAGCGTGCCGCCTTTCAGCCGGTCTTCCGCCGCCCAGCGTGCCGCGAAAAGCGCCATGATCTGATCGCCATCCGCGACCATCCCGGTCTCGTCCAGGATCATCACCCGGTCAGCGTCGCCATCCAGCGCGATGCCGACATGGGCGCCATGGGCCACCACCGCCTCGGCGGCGGTCGTCACATGGGTCGAGCCGCAATTCTGGTTGATATTCGTGCCATTGGGCGACACCCCAACCGGGATCACCTCGGCCCCCAGCTCCCACAGCACTTCCGGTGCCGCCTTATAGGCCGCGCCATTGGCGCAATCGACCACCACCTTCAGCCCGTCCAGCCGCAGCCCGGCGGGGAAGCTGGTCTTGACGAACTCCTGATAGCGCCCGCGCCCGTCCTCGATCCGCCTGGCGCGACCGATCTGGCCCGCTTCGGCCAGGTTCGGGTCCGTTTCCAGCAGCGCCTCGATCTCGGCTTCCGCCGCATCCGACAGCTTGAACCCGTCAGGGCCGAAGAACTTGATCCCGTTGTCTTCATGCGGGTTGTGGCTGGCCGAGATCATCACGCCGACATCCGCCCGCATCGAGCGGGTCAGGAAGCCGACCGCCGGGGTCGGCACCGGGCCGACCAGAAGCACGTTCATGCCCGTGCTGGTCAGCCCGGCCGTCAGGGCGTTTTCCAGCATGTAACCCGAAAGGCGGGTATCCTTGCCGATCACCACCCGATGCGCCCCGCCCCCGTCGCGGCGGAAGAACTGGCCCGCCGCCGCGCCCAGGCGCAGCGCCACTTCGGCGGTCATCGGATGGCTGTTCGCCCGCCCGCGCACCCCATCAGTGCCAAACAATTTGCGGCTCATGCCATTTCTCCATTCACCGCCTGCCACAGACGCAGCGCAGCCCGCGTCTCGGCCGCATCATGCACCCGTATCATCTGCACCCCCTGCCCGGCGCCCGCCAGCGCCACGGCAAGCGAGCCGGGCATGCGCGCCGCAGGCTCATCAACGCCCGAGATCGTGCCGATGAACCGCTTGCGGCTGGCCCCCAGCAGGATCGGACAGCCAAGCCCGTGAAACAGCGCGATCCCCCGGATCAGCGCCAGGTTATGCGCCACCGTCTTGCCGAAACCGATACCGGGATCGACCGCGATGCGCTGGCGCGGAATGCCCGCCGCCACCGCCGCCTCGACCCGTTCGGCCAGCCAGTCATAGACATCCAGCAGCACGTTCTCATAGCGCGGATCGTCCTGCATGACCTCAGGCCTGCCCTGATGATGCATCAGGATCACCGGCGCCTGCGCCTTAGCGACAAGCGGCGCAAGGCCCGCATCAAAGGTCAGCGCCGCCACGTCGTTGACGAGATCCGCCCCCGCCCGCAGCGCCGCATCGGCCACCACGGCCTTGCGCGTGTCGATGGAAATCGGCAGCTCCAGCCCGCCCGCCCGCAAGGCCCCGATCACCGGCGCGGTGCGGGCGATCTCTTCGGCCTCGACCACAGGCGCAGCCCCCGGTCGGGTGCTTTCGCCGCCAATGTCGAGAATGTCGGAAAACCCCGCCAGCGCGCGGGCCTGATCCAGCGCGGCGGAACTGTCCAGAAACCGCCCGCCATCCGAGAAACTGTCGGGCGTGACGTTCAGGATGCCCATGATCCGCGGCTGGTCCATCGCCAGCCCGGCGAACGAAGCACGCGGCGCGACAAGCGGTTCCAGCGCCGCCCCGGCCTCGGCTGCGGGCACCACTTCAGCCGCGTGCCCGCGCTCCAGACGCTCGACCGCATTGAACCACAGCGCACCGCCCGCAAGCGAAAGCGCGTCTTTCGGGCGCGTCGCACCGGATTGCACAAGGGGTCGCCAATAGATCATGTATTGGGGATGCCGCAAGCCACCAGCCTTGGCAAGGGCCTCGCGGCCCCCTCGGCCTAAGCGCGCTCGACCGCCACGCGGCTTCCTGCCGGCAGTGCAACATCGCCGTGAACGACAAGGGCAGTCGCCGCCAGTTCCTCGGCCAGCCACAGGGCCAGCGCCACCGGATCGCCGGTCTTCGGCCCGTCCACCGCATCCAGCACCAGTTTCGACGGCGCCCAGACCACCGAACGGCCCCGGCGCATGGCCCAGTCGATCTCGGTCCGGCTGGCCACCACGACGCAGCGCGGATCGCGCGCGGCCAGCGACCAGGCATTCTGCTCGATGGCCAAAAGGTCGATGCGGCGCTGGGTCGGGCGATGGCCGGTCACCGGGCGCGGGAAATCGGGCAGGCCGACGCAGAAGATCACCGGCAGGCCGCGCGACAGCAGCCGGTCGATCCGTGCCGCCAGATCAGTCGCGGCGATGGCGGCATTGTCGAAGACCGCGATCAGCGGATGCACGGCCTCGTCACCCGCCCGCAGCGGCACTTCGGCCCGCGCCCGCACGATCTCCACCCCCAGCGCATAGGGGCCGACATCCAGCTTTTCGATCCGCACGAAGGCCCGCATCGCCTGCGGGGCGGCAAGGATGCGCTCGGCCACGCGTTCGGCCAGCGTCTCGAGCAGATTCAGCCGTTCCGCCGCCAGTTCATCGGCGATGGCCTCGGTGATGCGGTCATAGGACAGGATACGGTCGACATCGTCATCCAGAGGTTCCGGCGCGGGCCGCACCTCGACCACGACATTGAAGCGCAAGCGCTGCTTGTGGCCGCGTTCCTTCTGGAAAGCGCCGATATCGGCTTCGACCACATGATCGCGCAGCGAGATGCGATCGCGCGGATTGGCGTCGGCCGAAGCCTCGGCCCGCTCTTCGGGATGGGCAAAGGCAAGGCTGATATCGCTGGTCATGGCCCCCTCCCGGGCAGGGTCTGTCCCCCGCGTCGTACAGGAAGGGGATGCAGGCGTCCTGCCTCAAGGCGGCGTGGCGCGCAAGAGGCGCGACATTGGCCAGCCTTGCTGCACTGGCCCCGCAGGGCCAGTCTCAGCTGCCCTTGGTCGAGACGGTGACAGTCACCGGCAGCGCGCCGGGCTGGCGATAGAAGAGATGCGCGCCGATCTGCGCCGTCTTGGCAAAGCGCTTGGACCAGGACGGCCGCACGCCGGTGGTGTGGAAATGCGTGGCGCCTTCGGTCAGTTGGCGCGGCGCGCCTTGCAACATCACCCAGGCGATGCGCTGTGCCAGCGCCCGCGCATCGGGATCGCGCATCTTGTCGGAATACCCGTCGCAGATATAGCTGAACTGGCAGCCCTGCTTGACCACCCCGCAGACGGATTTGGGATAAAGCGGGCTGTCGACCCGGTTCAGGATCACTTCGGCCACGGCGAACTGGCCCTTGAGCGTCTCGCCGCGCGATTCAAAGTAGATCGCCTGGCTCAGGCATTCCCATTGCGCATCGCCCTTGGGCGCGGGCAGCGACATCAGCCAGGCGGCCGAATACTGCACCTCGGGCACCATGCCCGGCTTGATCTTCTTGAGCGGAACCTTGGGCACCAGCGTCGCATTGGCCGGGATCAGCTTTTCCGGGCCGCTTGCAATGGCCCCCAGCTTGTCGGCGGTCATCCCGCCCAGCCGCGACTTCTCGGCCCCCAAGAGAAGGCCCATCTGGTCGGCGATCAATGCCTTGGGATCGTTGGCGGTGCTTTTGGTGACTTCTGCACTGGCCGCATTACTCAGGCCAAGGGCGATCGTCAGCCCCAGAGCCAGGCTTGTGTTCAGGCGCGTCATTTTCCTAATCCGGTCCATTACCCCCAGACACGACGGTTACCCGCCGCGCAACAAGCGGTGGGGTTACGCCCGGTCAAAGGCCCCGGTCCAGTCGCGTGGCAGAATGGCCACAGAAATTCCGCATTTGTCGGCGGAATTTTGCCGAAATCTTAAGGTTTCCAATTAAGAAACAGCTCCAACCACATGATATTGTAGTTGAATTTTAGTTACCCACAGGATGCTTCAGCGCCAAATGTGCTGCCGCAAGCCGCGCCATAGGCACGCGATAGGGGCTGCAAGACACATAGTCAAAGCCCGCCATCCGGCAAAAGGCGATTGATTCGGGGTTGCCGCCATGCTCGCCGCAGACGCTCAGCGTCAGATCGGGCCGGGTCTGGCGGCCCCGTTCGGCCCCCATCAGCAACAACTCGCCCACCCCATCCACATCCAGCGTGTGGAAGGGATCTTCCGGGAAAACCCCCTGCTGGACATAGGTGTTCATGAACCTGCCAGCATCGTCGCGCGACAGGCCATAGGTCATCTGCGTCAGGTCATTGGTGCCAAAGGACAGGAAGGCCGCATGCTGCGCGATTTCGCCCGAGCGCAACGCCGCACGTGGCGTTTCCACCATGACACCCAGCTTGTAGTCAAAACTCGCCTTGGCCCGGGTGCGCACCATGGCAGCCACGGAATCGATCCGCCCCTTGACCAGCTCGACCTCGCGCCGGGCACTGACCAAGGGAATCATCACCTCGGGCACCACCGGCGCGCCGCGCCGCGCGCTTTCAAGCGTGGCCTCGAAAATCGCCTGGGCCTGCATGTCATAGATCTCGGGCAGCACCACGCCCAGCCGCACGCCGCGCATCCCCAGCATCGGGTTCACCTCGCGCAGCGCCTCGGCCCGGCGGGTGACTTCCGACAGGGGCCGGTCCAGCGCCTCGGCCAGTTCGCGCAGGCCCTCGCGGCCCGAGGGCAGGAATTCGTGCAAAGGCGGGTCGAACAGGCGGATGCAGACCGGCATTCCCTGCATGATCTCGAAAAGCTGAACGAAATCCTCGCGCTGCATCGGCAAAAGCCGCGCCAGCGCCGCCGCCCGGTCGCCCGGACTGTCGGCAAAGATCATCTCGCGCATCACCACCAGACGGTCTTCGTCAAAGAACATATGCTCGGTGCGGCACAGGCCGATGCCCTGCGCCTCGAACCGCCGCGCCGTCGCGGCATCGGCGGGCGTATCGGCATTGGCACGGATGCCGATGTCGCGGAACTGGTCGGCCCAACTCAGCAGCAGGCGGAACGAATCGTCCAGCGCCGGCGGCAGCATCTCGGCCGCCCCGGCCAGCGCCTCGCCCTTCGATCCGTCGATGGTGACCGTATCGCCCTCGCGGAAGAGGCGGCCATCCGCTGCGGTCAGCTTCTTTTCCCGCGAATCCAGCCGCAATTCGCTGGCGCCCACCACGCAGGGCAGGCCCAGACCCCGGGCGATCACGGCGGCATGGCTGGTGACGCCGCCGCGTTCGGTCAGCACCGCGACCGAGGAATGCATCCCGCGAATGTCCTCGGGCGCGGTCTCGCGCCGCACCAGGATGCAGGGCTCGCCCCGCGCCGCGCTGGCCTGCGCCGCCTCGGCACTGAACACCAGCCGCCCCGTCGCCGCCCCGGGCGAGGCCGCGATGCCGCGCGCAAACACATCGCGCGGCCCGCGCGGATCGACCTGGTGGTGCAAAAGCTCGGACAGGGCGCGCGGTTCCACCCGCAAGACCGCCTCTTCCTTCTCGATCACCCCGTCTTCGGCCAGCGCGACCGCAATATGCAGCCCGGCGCGGGCCGAGCGCTGCACCTTGACCGCATCCAGAACCGCCAAGCGGCTGTCCTCGATGGTGAACTCGATCTGCATTTCCTCGCGCAGTTTCATCCGGCAGACCGCGCCAAAGCGGGCGAGTTCGGCAATCGCCTCGGGCGCCACATCCTCAAGCGATGGCCCACGCTTGTCGCGGGTGAGATAAAGCGCCGCCTGATCGGCCAGCGCATCGCGGCCCTGGCTTTGGCCCAGGTAACGCCCGGTGATGCGCGGCAGGCCGGTCACGCCATCGACGAACTGGATCACGCCCGAGCCGGAAATCCCCTGCCCGATGCCCTGCGCCATCTCCTGCACCACCAGCCCCAGCGGCGCATCCTCGGGCGCGCCCTTGGCCTGGCGCAAGAGCCGCGCCGAAGTGCCTTCCCAGGCCCGGGCCATGCTGCGCAACACTTCCGACAGTTGCTTCGCCGGGTCCTGCGGGAAGGGATCGTCGGTTTCCAGCTCGTAAAGCCGCAGGACCTCGGCCAGCGCGCCCGGACCGGCCTTTACATCCTCGAACATATCCGGGTCGAGACGTGCGACATGAACGGCGTAGGATTGAACAAATCGAACATAGAGCGCATCCGCCGCCGTTTCGCCATGCGTCTCGCACAGCCGGGCGTGGCGCTTCTGGTTCAAGCCGATGTTCAGGATCGTCGCGGGCCCGCCCCAATCGGGATTGGCGGGCGAGGGACGCACGGAAATCAGCGGCCCGTCGCCGAAATGGTCAAGGATGCCCGCCGTGTCCAGCGTATGCCCCGTGGCCAGCGCCCGCACCGTGGCCGAGGGCAGCGCGACCGATTTCGGCACGGGCAGATCCAGCCGGACCAGCCGTTGCAGGCATTTCGCCCGCCAGCCGTGATCATCCGGCGCGATCCTTGCGGTCGGCGTGATCTCGGAGAACTGGAGAATCGGGTCGTGTTTCTGCACCGCAGCACCTTTCGCGCAGGCAGAATACGCCGGTAATCCTGTCACGCAAGCGCAACATTTCGGCGCGATTCAGCCCTCGATGCGCGAAAGATCAGCAACACCGCCGCAGATCGCCCGGATGCGGTGCAGAAGGTTCAGCCGGTTGCGCCGCACCACAGCATTGTCGCTGTTCACCTGAACTGCGGTGAAGAAGGCATCGACCGGCCCGCGCAGCGCCGCCATGGCCGCCATCGCCGCCGGGAAATCTTCCGATGCCATCGCGGGGGCGATCTTCGCCTCGGCCGCGTCGAGCGCGGCAAACAGGGCCGCCTCTCCCGGCCCTTCTGCGAATTTCGGATCGGCGCCAAAGGAATATTCGACGCCGTCCTTCTTTTCCTCGGCGGACAGGATGTTGTTCGCGCGCTTGAAGCCCTGGATCAGATTGGCGCCGTCTTCGGTTTTAAGAACGTCGGACAGCGCCGTTGCGCGCTTGACCAGCAGGGTCAGGTCATCATTGCCGGGCATGGCCAGGCAGGCGTCGATGATGTCATGCCGGATGCCCTGATCGCGGAGGTAGACTTTCAGGCGGTCGTGGAAGAAGGCGAGGAGGTCGTCGGCAACTACCACTGACGCCTTCAGCCCCTGTAGTTGGCTCGGCACCCGCTCCGAATCCTCGCCCGGCTCGAAATGGAATTCGTGATTGATGAGAGCGAGGAAGGTCTGATCAAGGCTCTCCGCGATAAAGCCCATCACCTCGGGATGATCATAGATCAACTCCCCATCGTCCGGCTTTTCCATGGCATGCCAGCCCGGCTGCATGACGCCATCATGCGTTGCAGGAATGAACTGTGCCAGCTTCCCTGCGTAAGTCAGCATCGCCACCGCACGGCGGTAGTGTCTGATGAGGACAGTGCCAAAGGCAACCCGCACGCCATTCCCCAGCACCAGCCGGATCACCCCCAGCGCCGCCCGCCGCAGGGCGAAAGGGTCCTTCGACCCCGTAGGCTTTTCGTCAATCGCCCAGAACCCGGTCAGCGTGTCCAGCTTGTCGGCCAGCGCCACGGCGACGCTGACCGGCTCGGTCGGCACGGAATCGCCCTCGCCCTTCGGGCGCCAATGGTCGCGCGCCGCATCGGCCACGGCCTCCGGCAGGCCGGCCGCCTCCGCGTAATACCGCCCCATCACGCCCTGCAATTCGGGGAACTCCCCCACCATCGCAGACCGCAGGTCCAGCTTCGCCACTTCCGCCGCCTTTGCGGCCTGATCCGGGTCCGCCCCGACCAGGGGCGCGATTTCTCGCGCCAGGGCGGCAATCCGCGCGATGCGGTCGGACTGCGAGCCCAGCTTGTTGTGGAAGGTGACCGCCTTCAGCCCCTCGGCCCAGTCCGCCATGCCCGCCTTGGCGACGCGCAGGTCGTTTTCCCAGAAGAACCGCGCGTCGGACAGGCGGGCGGACAGAACCTTCAGGTTGCCCTTCAGGATCGTCGCGCCGTCATCCGGCGTCTCGATATTGGCCACGGTCAGGAAGCCCTCGATCCGGCCGGTCTTGGGGTTCCGGGCCGAGAAGAATTTCTGGTGTTCCTTCATGCTGGTCTGCAGCACTTCAGGCGGCAGGGCCAGGAAGGCCTCGGGGATGCGGCCCAGAAGCGGCACCGGCCATTCGACCAGCCCGGCGATCTCGGTCAGAAGACCCTTGTCCTCGACCACCTCCAGCCCGGCGGCAAAGGCCAGGTTCTGCGCGCCCTGCCAGATATGCGCCTCGCGTTCGGCCGGATCGAGCATGACCTTGGCCTTCCGCAGCTTGGCGGCGTAGTCGTCAAAGGAGGTGACGGTGAACCGCCCGATCCCCATGAAACGGTGGCCCTCGGTCGTGTTGCCCGCAGTAATGCCTTCGACTGTCAGGGGCACAGTCTGCGCGCCTGCCTCATCCGACAGGATGCACAGGATCGAATGCAGCGGGCGCACCCAGCGCAAGGACCCCGAACCCCAGCGCATCGCCTTGGGCCAGGGAAAGTTGCGGATCGCCCCTTCCAGCACTTCGGCCACAATTTCGGGCGCGCGGCGGCCGGGCTTTTCGATCACGGCGAAATAGACCTCGCCCTTCTTGTCGGCGCGCTTTTCCAGCTGCTCCAGCGTCAGACCCGTCGACCGCAGAAATCCCTCAATGGCCGCCGCCGGGGCCGAGGTGTTCGGCCCCTTGCGCTCCTCGCGCACCGGGCGCGAGTCCGCGCTCAGCCCCTCGATGGCCAGAACCAGGCGGCGCGGCGTCGAAAACGCCCCGGCACCGGCATAGGTCAGCCCGGCCTCGACCAGCCCGTCGGTGACCAGCTTCTTCAGCGCCTCGCGCGCGGCGCCCTGCATCCGCGCCGGGATTTCCTCGGAGAACAGCTCGATCAAGAGGTCCGGCATCGTGTCAGTCCTTCAATTCGTCATTGAGCTGGTGCCAGGCATAGGCCCGCCCGTCGCCCATCACCGCCACCACCCGGTCGACGCCGGGGTGAATGTCATGTTCAGACAGAAAGGCGATGGCCTCGCCCTTCTCCAGCGCCGCGCCGACCTTGGCGGCATCATAGCAGTCGAACCAGCCTGGCCCGTTGGTGGGCGTCGGATTGTCATAGATCTGGTAGGTCTCGCTCAGCGTCGCCTGGGTCAGCGGCGTGGTGAAACAGGCCCGGAACCGCAGCGGAGAGCTGTCGGCATCGATGCCCTGAACGTCATCGGCCACGATGGCCTCGGGCGGGCCGCCCGTCACCGGGGTCAGGCGGATTTCCTCGCCCGGGGTGAAGGCGACCTGTTCGTAGAACGCATATTCCTGAAGATACCAGACCGCCGCCCCGGCCAGAACGCCCGTCAGCACGATGAACCCCGCGACCAGTTTGCCATTCACGCTGCGACCTCGGCGTCGCGGCCCGCTTCCGTGTCGCGGAAGGCATCGGCGCATTTCTTGGCCAAGGCGCGCACCCGGCCGATATAGGCCTGGCGCTCGGTGACAGAGATCACGCCCCGCGCATCGAGCAGGTTGAACAGGTGGCTGGCCTTGATGCACTGGTCATAGGCCGGATGCGCCATGACGATGCGCTTGCCGGTCTTGGCATCCTCGGCCGGGAAATCCAGCAGGCGCTGGCATTCGGCCTCGGCATCCTCGAAATGCCGGAACAGCATCTCGACCGTCGCGCCGTCGAAATTATGGCGGCTGTATTCCTCCTCGGTCTGGCGGAAGATGTCGCCATAGGTCAAGGGAATGGGCGCGGCCGGATCGTTGAAGGGCATGGTCATGACATGGTCAATGCCCAGCACATACATGGCCAGCCGTTCCAGCCCATAGGTCAGCTCTCCCGAAACCGGGCGGCAGTCATGCCCGCCGACCTGCTGGAAATAGGTGAACTGCGAAACTTCCATCCCGTCGCACCAGACTTCCCAGCCCAGACCCCAGGCGCCCAGGGTCGGACTTTCCCAGTCATCCTCGACAAAGCGGATGTCATGGACAGACAGGTCGATGCCGATGGCTTCCAGCGATCCCAGGTACAAAGCCTGCAAATCGGGCGGCGAGGGTTTGATGATCACCTGATATTGATAATAGTGCTGCAGGCGGTTGGGGTTCTCGCCATAGCGCCCGTCGGTCGGGCGGCGCGAGGGCTGCACATAGGCGGCGGCCCAGGGCTTGGTCCCCAGCGAACGCAGCGTGGTCGCCGGGTGGAAGGTGCCCGCGCCGACCTCCATGTCATAAGGCTGAAGCACGGCGCAGCCGCGCGCGGCCCAATAGGCCTGAAGCCGCAGGATGATCTCCTGGAAGGACTTGGGCGGGGTGGCGCGCTCGGTCATGCTTGGCCCTTTCAGTGTCGCGCGCCCGTCCTATCCGCCCGACCCTGCGGGGTCAATTGCCGCCCGAAAGCGCAGGCAGGGCTGCAACACCGCCCCGATGCCGCCTGGCCCAGGCCTTGCCCTTCTTCCACCCTTGGCTAAAGGTGGCGCGCCAGTGACCGGCCGGGCCTTTCCGGCCCAAAGGATCAGATCCGCGCATGATGCCCGCCTTGCTACGCCATTCCGCCGCCCTGCTTGCCCTCTTTGCCGCGCTTCTGACCTTTGCCGTGCCCCCGGCCCGCGCCCAGGAACAGATCTGGGTGCAGATCGAGGCGCAGCCGACGCTGGACGAGGCGACCGCCCGCGCCCGCGCCTATGCCGCGATCTTCCCCGAGACCCAGGGCTTCCGCCTGCGCTCGGGCTGGTATGCCATCGTGCTGGGTCCCTATGGCGTGGCCGAGGGCGCGGCGCAGCTTGCCGGGCTGAAGGGCGAGAACCTGATCCCCGGCGACAGTTTCATCGCCGATGGTGCGAATTTCCGCGAACCTTTCTGGCCTGCCAGCGGTGAAGGCGCGCTGACCCCGCCCGCGCCACCTGCGGAAGTGACGGCGCAACCGCTTCCCGAAGGGGCGGAGCCCGAGGCCACCACGCCCGAAGTAGGCGCCGAAGCTATCGCGGAGCCCGCGCCCGCGCCCGAACCCGCCGCGGTCGAGGAGCCCGAAGAAACCGTGCAGGAGGCCCGCCAGTCCGAAGCCCTGATGACCGAGGACGAACGCAAGGAATTGCAGGTCGCGCTGCAATGGTTCGGCTTCTATGCGGGCGGCATCGACGGCGCGTATGGTCCCGGCACCCGTAAATCCATGGCCGCCTGGCAAGAGGCGATGGGGCTCGAGCCGACCGGAGTTCTGACCGCGCGCCAGCGCGCCACTCTGGTGGCGAACCATCAGGCCGAGATCGCCGAATACGGCTTTGCCACGGTGAACGAACAAGAATCCGGCATCGAGGCGACCTTGCCGCTGAGCCTGGTCGAGTTCGACCGCTACGAGCCGCCTTTCGTGCATTTCAAACCCAGGAACGGCTCTGACCTGTCGATCGTCCTGATCTCGCAACCCGGCGATATCGGCGCTTTCTATGGCCTCTATGACATCCTGCAATCGCTGGAAGACATGCCCGAGACCGGCGAGCGCACGCGCAGCGACAAGGAATTCCGCATCCACGGCACTTCGGCCACCCATGACAGCCGCGCCTATGCCCGCTTCGAGGGCGGCTTCATCAAGGGCTGGATGGTGTTGTCCAAACCCGCGAATGCCGAACGCGATGCGCGGCTGATCCAGGTGCTGGAGCAGAGCTTCCGCCCCGTCGGCTCGACCGCGCTGGACCCCGGTCTGGTGCCGCTGGACGATGCGGCGCGGCGCGGGCTTCTGGCGGGGCTCGAAGTGCGCAAGCCGCGCCACAGCCGGTCGGGCTTCTACATCTCGGCGCAGGGCGCGGTGCTGACCACGGCCGAGGCGGTGGCGCAATGCGGCCGCGTCACCATCGACCGCGAGACCGAGGCGACTGTCACCCTGACCGATGCGGCAACGGGTCTGGCAGTGCTGACCCCGGCCGTGGCGCTGGCCCCGCCCGGCGTGGCCAGGTTCCAGATCGCGCCCGACCGGATCGGGGCGGAAATCGCCGTGGCGGGCTATTCCTACGAAGACCGCCTGCCCGCCCCGGTGCTGACCTGGGGCACGCTGGAAGACCTGACCGGCCTGAACGGAGAAACGGGGGTCAAGCGGCTGGCGCTGAGCGCCCTGCCCGGCGATGCCGGCGGCCCGGTGATCGACGCCACGGGCGCCGTGCTGGGGATGCTGCTGCCGCAGGCGGCCCGTCAGGGGGCGCAGCAATTGCCCGAAGGCGTCAGCTTCGCGGCGGCCGCCGCTTCGGTGCAAACGGTGCTTGCGGCCCAGGGCATCGCTCTTCTGCCCGCCGAAAGCCAGGGTGCGCTGCCGCCCGAGGATCTGACCCATATCGCCACCGCGATGACGGTTCTGGTCTCCTGCTGGGACTGACCGGCGCGCAAGCGCCGGACCGACCCTGCATCATGCCCCGCGGGCCATTGAACGGGACGGCTTGTTTCCACGCGGCCTGGGACAGCGCCCTCAGCGCCGCCAGAACGAGGGCAGGATCAGCACCAGGATCGCCAGAAGGCCCAGCCGCCCCAGGATCATCGCCAGCGTCATGATCAGGATCGCGCCTTCGGGGAAATCGATGAAAGTCCCGGTCCGCGCCACCAGCGGCCCGAAGCCGTAGCCCACATTCCCGATCGAGGTCCAGACCGCGAACAGGGCCGATTCCCGGTCGACACCCATCAGGGTCACGGCCACCGACAGGACGCCCAGAATCAGGATGAAACTGGTGATGAACATGATCAGGGCATGGATCACGTCTTCCTCGACAGTGCGGCCTTCGTATTTCACCGGGTCCACCGCCGAAGGGCGCGAGATCTGGCGGATCTGACGGCGCAGCACGGCCATCGCGACCTGCACGCGGAACACCGACAGGCCCGCGGCGCTGGACCCCGAACAGGCGCCGATCACGCCCAGACAGAAGGCGACAACCAGCATCAACCCGCCCCAGCCGCTGAAACTGCCCGCGCCATAGCCGGTCGAGGACATGATCGAGGTCAGGTTGAACAGGCTTTCGCGGAAGGCGGTTTCCCAATCCGTCCCCGCCGTCAGCACGCGCCAGACAGCGACGATCAGCACCGCCGACATCAGCCAGCGGAAATAGGCCCGGATCTGGCTGTCGCGCCACAGGGGCAAGGGCGCGCCGTTGATCAACTGGACGAAGCGGATATAGGGCAGGCTCGACAGGAACATGAACAGCGCCCCGGCGTAGTGGATCGGCGGGGCATAGGGCGTGAACGAGGAATCGTTGGTCGAGAAACCGCCCGTCGAGACCGTGGTGAAGCCATGGATCACCGCTTCGGCCGTCGGCATCCCCAGCCCCGCATAGGCGCTGATGGCGATCACGGTCAGCGCGACATAGACGACCAGCAATTGCTTGGCGATGTCGGTGGCGCGCGGCAGGGCCTTGCCGAACGTGTCAAACCCCTCGGTGCGGAAGAACTGCATTCCGCCCACGCGCATCAGTGGCAGAAAGATCATCGCGATGAAGGCGATACCAAGCCCGCCTAGCCAGTTCAGCATCCCGCGCCACAGGTTCATGCCCAGCGGATGTTCGGAAAGCCCGGTGATGACAGAGGAGCCGGTGGTGGTGATGCCTGAGACGCCTTCGAAATAAGCATAGATCGGTGGCAGGCCCGGCGCGCCCAGCCAGAAGGGCAAGGAGCCGAAGGCGGGCACCAGAAACCAGATCGCGGCGGTCAGGATATAGGCCTGGCGCACATCCAGCGCGGCCCCCAGCCCATTCGCCGTGGCCAGAGACAACGCCACCCCCACAACCCCCGTGATCACAGCGCATTGGGCAAAGGCAAAGCCATTCGCATCGCCCGCCCGCCAGTCCACGATGGCCGGCGCGACCATGAGGATGGCAAGGACGATCAGGATACGTCCGATCACATAGGCCACGGGGCGCGGGTCGATCATAGGGCGCAGCAATAGGGCCGAAGCATCAGCCCGTCAAACCGCCGCGCCTGCGGCAGCATCGACTTGTCGTCGCCATGCAACGCTTGCCCGCGTCGGGCCAGCGCCGCCGGGCGCAGCGATCAGCCGCCGCTATGCGTCAACGGCACGGGCGCTGTCGCGTGCAGGCCATAGACATGCGGCACCGCCTGACCGGCCGACCCGCCAAAGACCCGCACGATCGCAACGGCCAGCATCACGGCCATCAGCAAATACTGGCCCCTTGGCCCCAGACGCATTCTCCGCATGACGCCCTCCATTGGCGACACCGCGCCGGGCGCGGAGCGCGCCCTAGCCGACGTGATAAAGCGACCGGAACAGCGTCGGGTCAAGGCTCTCGGCGGCGAAGGTGGGGCCCTCGGTCAAGAGGCTCACGGCATCGTGCGAATGGAGGCTTTCCTGATGGCTGGCCAGGATGCGGAAATCGCCCACCCGCGCATCGGCCATCAGCGCCTGCGCGAAGCTGCGCGCTGCATCCTCGACGAAGATCGGGTTCGCCGCGTTCAGCTCGGCAAAGGCCTGTTCATCCTCGCGCTTGACCATGACCTGCGTCTCGGTCGGCACGCCGTCGCGCGCCAGTTCGATCAGATCCTCGAACCACAGGCATTTCGCGCCCGGCTTCAACTCGACCGAGATCCGCGCGACCGATCGCTGCGAATGCGGCGTCGCCAGTTGCCCGCGGGTCTGGCGGGCATGTTCCGACAGTTCCAGCGAGCAGGGGCAGGTCGAGGAATAGACATAGTCGAGATGCATGATCCGCTTGCGGACCCCAGCCCGGTCCACCAGTTCCAGCGCGATGTCGTAATATTGCCAGCCCGACAGGCCCGAGCGCAGGCTGTCCACCCGGACGGGGAAGGAAAAGCGCATCTGGATGCGGGCATCGAAGCTGTCCAGATCGCGCTTGTAATCCTCGAGCGCGTGTTCGATCACCTGGAAGGAGAAATCCTTCTCGGCATGGGCATAGAAGGACCGCAGGATGCGGCTCATGTTGATGCCCTTCTTCTCCGCCTCAAGGCTGACCGTGCCTGTCACGCTGGTCTCAAGCATGACTTCGCCCGCATCGCGGGTGCGATAGCGGATCGGCAGGCGGAAATTCGAGATGCCGACATGTTCAATCACCCGCCGCTCGCCGACGATCAGGCTGGCCGGGCCGTTTTGCAGGTCGGGCAGCGTGTCGCGATAGGCGGCATCGGCGACGAAATCTTCCGGATAGGCGCGGGACAGGGCCGGATAGGCCATGGCCGTCAGGGCCGGCGCAGCCCCGGCCAGCGCGCGGACCGAGGGGTCAAGCGCCGCGATCTCGGCATCGCTGGCATGGCCCGCCCAGCGGCGCAGCAGATCCAGCGCGGCTTCGGCCTCGTCGCGCGAGGGACTGCGGTCGATTTCAGGCAGATGAAGGTTCATCGGGCGATCCTTTCGGTTCCAGCCAGCGCCGCGTGACCCTGGCCTTCAATTTCCGGATGTATACGTTTCAGGCCCCTCTCCGGTTCATTCCGGAAAAGACATTTTCTTTCACAGCAGCGTCCATCATTTGGGTATTCCGCGGTGAAAGGCAAGCCTCAGGCCGCGTCGAGGGCCTGAAGCAGGTCGGCGATCAGATCGTCGGCATCTTCCAGCCCGACCGAAAGCCGGATCAGGCCGGGGGTGATGCCCAATGCATCCTTCTGATCCTGCGGCAGACGCTGGTGGGTCGTCGTGGCCGGATGGGTGGCGATGGTCTTGGCATCGCCCAGATTGTTCGAGATCTTGGCGATGGTGAGCGCGTTCATGAAGCGGAAGGCCGCCTCCTTGCCGCCCGCGATGTCGAAGGTCACAAGCGTGCCGCCCGACCCCATCTGCTCCATCGCCAGCGCGTGCTGCGGATGGCTGGCCAGCGCGGGGAAGATCACCTTGTTCAGCTTGGCATGGCCTTCCAGCGCCTTCGCGACCTTCTCGGCACTGTCGGCCATGGCGCGGCAGCGCAGGTCCAGCGTGACCATGCCGTTCAGCATGATCCAGGCGGTGAAGGGGCTCATCGAGCCGCCAGTGTGTTTCATGTAGGGCTCAAGCACCTTGCGGATATACTGCTGGCTGCCGCAGACCACGCCACCCAGGGCCCGGCCCTGCCCGTCGATATGCTTGGTGGTGGAATAGACCACAACATCGGCGCCCTGATCCACCGCGCGCGAAAAGACCGGCGTGGCGAAGACATTGTCCACGATCACCAGCGCGCCCTGGGCATGGGCAATCTCGGACACGCCGCGGATGTCCACCAGTTCGAGCGTGGGGTTCGACATCGATTCGAAGAACACGGCCTTGGTGCCGGGCGTCACCGCCTTGCGCCATTGATCGAGATCGGCGCCGTCGACGAAGGTGACCTTCACGCCAAAGCGCGCCAGGACTTCCTCAAGGATGTAGAGACACGACCCGAACAGCGCGCGGGCCGAGACGACATGATCGCCCGCCCGCAACAGCGCCGTCAGCGCGCCCGAGACGGCCGCCATGCCCGATGCAGTGGCGAAGGCGTCTTCGGTGCCCTCCAGCGCCGCGATGCGTTCCTCGAACATCCGCGTCGTGGGGTTGCCGTAGCGGGCATAAATGAATTCATCCTCGCCCGCCTGGATGAAGCGCGCCTCGGCGGATTCGGCATCGGGATAGGCGAAACCCTGGGTCATGAAGATCGCCTCGGCCATTTCGCCATACTGGCTGCGGCGGCTGCCCTCATGGACAAGTTTGGTGCGGGTCTTCCAGTCCTTGGTCATCGCTCGCGGCCCCCGGCCAATAAAAAGCCCCGGCAAACCAGAGGTGCCGGGGCGCGATGCCCTTCACCTCTTTAGCGGCTTGTTTAACGTGGCCCGCAATCCGGTAACAAAGCGCCACAAGGCGCGGCATACGCCCATGCGGCGGGCGGGTCAAGGGCGCGCCCCGGCACGACCGGTGCCGCGCCTTGGCCGGTTAGCAGGAAATGCGGTCAAACCGCGGCGATTGGAAAGAGTTGAAGAGACCCGTCACCGCCGCGTCGCCTTTGCGTCACGGCGGCGTTTCGACCCGCGCCCACAATGCGGGAAACCAGGCCAACATCCGCAGGCCCGCAATGATACCCGCCCTCACCCACGATCCGTGCCCCGTCCGAGCCGATGTCACCCCCGAGGGTCTGGTTCTTGACGAGGCCCGGCTGGCCCGGCGGCTGGCGGCCCTGCCCGCAGATGCCCCCGTCGTCGCCATGGTGCATGGCTGGCGCTATGCGCCGGGGCTGGTGGGCGATTGTCCGCATGGCACCATTCTTGCGCTGGACCCGCCAGCGGGCGACCGCCGCGTGGTCTCCTGGCCGCGCCATCTGGGGCTGGACGGCACGCATGGCCTGGCGATCGGCCTGGGCTGGCACGCGCGCTGCGGGCTGTGGACCGCGCATCGCCGGGCGCGCGAAGCAGGGCTGGCCCTTGCGGAAATCGCCGCGCGGGTGGCCGACCTGTCGCCGGGGCGGCCCCTGCATGTCATCGGCCATTCACTGGGCGCACGCGTCGCGCTGAACGCGCTGGCCCATGCCACGCCGGGCCATTTCGGCCGCGTCCTTCTGCTGGCCGCAGCCGAAAGCCGGATCGGGGCCGAAGCGGCGCTGGCCTCGCCCGCCGGTCTGGCCGCCGAGATCGTCAACGTCGCCAGCCGCGAGAATGACCTGTTCGACGCGCTGTTCGAATGGGGCGTGCATCTGGGGCGGCGCACCTCGGTCGGCCAGGGTCTGGGCCGCCGGGCGGGCAATTGGCGCGATCTCTGGATCGACCATCCCGAAAGCCGCGCCGCGCTGGCGGATCTGGGCTATCCCCTGCCACCGCCACCCGGCCGCATCTGCCACTGGTCGCCCTATCTGCGCCCCGGCGTCTTCGCGCTCTACCGCGCGCTTCTGGACGGGCGGCTGTCCCCCGGCGCCCTGCCGCTGTGCCGACCGACCCGGCGCTGGTCGCGGCTTTTCACCCATGGCGGTGCCTGGGATCTGGGCGCGGGCGGATCGCTGCCCCAGGCTTAAACCATGCCGCAAGGGCAGGACCGCCCCCCTTGCTTTTCCGCCCCCGCTGGCCAAGGCTTGCGCCATTGCAACCGGATATTTGCGGGGACAACCCATGCCGTCGCGCCTTGCCTTTGGCCTTGCCCTTTTGCTGGGCGCCACCGCCCTGCCCGCCCTTGCCTCGACCTGCGCCGACCCCGACCCCGCCCTCGACCTTGAGCAGCGCGTGGCCGATTGCCAGGCCGATCTCGGCTCGGTCTGGGACCGCTCGGGCTATCCGCATCTCGTCTACAATCTGGGCAAGGCGCTGCGGCTTCTGGGGCGCAATGACGAGGCGCTGCCCGTCCTTCAGGAAGCGCTGCGCTATTCCCCTGACACGGCAGGCTACTGGGCCGAATTGGCGCGGGTCTATCTCGCGCTGAACGAACCGGCCACGGCGGCGGCGCTGTATTCCCAGGCCATCGTTCTGGACCCGGCCGATCCCTATAACCCCGCCGACCGCGCGGAGGCCTGGTTCAATTTCGGCGCCCCCCAGGCCTGCCTGATCGATCTGGAGCCGGTCCTGCCGCAATTGCGGGGCCAGACCGATGACGGCTGGTTCCGCAATCTGCATGGACGCTGCCTGGCGGCGCTTGGCCGCCCGTCCGAGGCGCTGGCCGCCTATGACGATGCCCTGGCCGATTACCCCGACTATCTGGACGTCAAGGGCAACCGCATCTACGCGCTGCAGGCTCTTGGCCGCTATGATCAGGTTCTTGCCGACACGATGCCACTGCTGGACCCGGCGCAGACCCCGGGCCTGACCGATGAGTGGGAATTCTCTCTGCGCGCCCTGCGGCTTGAGGCGCTGTCCTTTGCCGGGCGCGGGGCAGAAATCGACGGCGACCTTTCGGCTCTGAAGGCGCGCTTCCCCGATTCGCTCGATATGGCGAACATCACGGCCTGGTCATTGTTCTCTGCCGGGCGGCTGGACGAGGTGGATGCCGCCGCCCAGGTCTTGCGCGACCAGCCCGAAGACCCGCCTCTGCCGGGTTTCATGGTGGACACGATCGCCCAGATCGACCTGGCCAAGGGCCGCACCGAGCAGGCGGTCAAGGGGCTGGAACTGGCCGCCTGGCGCGATCCGGGCATCGCGGCGGGCTGGGTGCCCGCACTGGCGGCGCAGGGCTATCTGCCGCAGACGCGGCTGGCCGATGCCGTGCTGACCGCCGCGCGGCGCTGCATCGAGGAAAAGGGCAAGGATTGCGCGCTTGCGCCGCTGCCGGTGACGGAAAAGACCCCGATCACCATCTCGCGCCCCGGCCAGGTGCCCGCACCCGCCGCCGTGTCGCCCTCGGAAACGCCGGCCTTCGAACCCGGCCCCGCCGCGCCGGCAGAACCGCCGGCCCTGCCCCCGGACGAGGCACCGGGCCTTGGCACGCCGCCCAAGGAGGCCAGACCGGCGGGCGTGCCGGGCCTTGGAACCGCGCCCAAGCCCGTCGCACCCTGATTTCGCCGGATTGCAGCGGTGGCGTCGCGCGTTCAGGCGCGGCCGTCATCATCCATCTGGGCGATGGCCAGAATCACCGCGCTCAGCACCAGATGGGCCAGGGCGGGCAACAGCGCCCAATAGACCAGCCAATGGGACGGATCGACCGCCCGGATCATCGTCTCGTTCAGGATCAGGAAGCCCAGATTGTACAGCACCATCGCCCGGGTCATCGCGGGCAGATGCGCCTCCATCTGCGGCCAGGGCCAGAAGCGGCGCGCCATGTCGTCGCGCCCGGCCAGCATGTCCGACACGAACATCGAACCCACGACGATGTAATAGGCGCTCAGGCTGCGCTGGCACCACAGCGGGTCATCGACCGAAGCCAAAAGCACAAGCGGCGACAGCGTGACCAAAAGCGCCATGGCCGCCGTCTCGCGATGCGAGAACTGGCCCAGCAATTGGCGCAGAAGGGTTTCGAAGCGCAGGGCCACCCGCAGGGCCAGGGCCAGAAGAAAGGCGGTGACGAAGGCCTGACCGCTCTCGCCGGGTCCAAGCAGGACCGCAAGTGCCGGATAGGCAATCAGCAAAGCCGCCGCCGGCAGCAAGGCGTTGCGTGGCAGGGGCGGAATGTCCTGGAAAAGACCGAAGAACAGTCGGAGAGAGTCGAACGCCTGGCGCAACATGGCACAAACCCCTGAGCAGCTGGGTTCTGCAATGCGCGCCGATCTGGGCGGAGATGTGGCAAAACGGGGCCGCTGACGCGGCGGCCCGGCAGGATCAGTCGGATTTTCCGCTTTGGTCGCCTGCGGCCGCGCCGGGCTTTTCCGGGTCGATCAGATAGGGGCCGAGGGCGGTGATCTGCAGGATCAGGAAGGCGAAAAGCGCCACGGGAAAGGCGAATGTCTCAAGCGTGACCCAAAGCGTGTCGCTTTGCGTGCGCCAGATCACCTCATTCGCGACGGCCAGCGCCCCGAACATCAGCACAAGGCGGCGGGTCAGGATCATCCAGCCCTCGCGCTGCATGGGCAGCATTTCCCCCATCACATATTCCAGCCAGCTTTGGCCGCGCAAAAGACCGATGCCCAGCAGCAGCGCGAAACAGCCATAGACGATGGTCGTTTTCATCTTGAAGAAGCTGGCATCGTTGAACCAGGCGGTCAGCCCGCCGAAAAAGATCACCACGACGGCGGTGAAGACCTGCATCCGGCTGACCTTGCCGGTCAGCATCCACAGCGCGGCGATCGAGGCGAGCAGGATCGGCACGAAAACCACCGCCGCGACGATGAAGCCGGAATAGCTGGTGCCGCCGATCAGGTATTTCTCGTCCTTGATCCACATGTAGATCGCGAAGAAGGCGATGGTCGGGCCAAGTTCCAGCACCTGTTTGAGCACCGGGTTGATGGTCTTTTCCGTCATTGGCCGCTTCCTATCCCAAAGCTTCGATCAGCACCGCGCCCAGCGCGATCAGTGTCATCAGGCCCATGCGCGCCCAGCCCACCTTTTCGCCCAGAACCAGCCAGCCGATCAAGGCGGCAAAGACGGTCGAGGTCTCGCGCAGCGCCGCCGCCTCACCCACCTTGTCCAGCCGCGTCGCCAGCATGATCGAGCCGAAGCTGAAATAGGCGGTGATCGCGCCGAGAAGGCCGCGGCGGAGAAGCGGGGCGATCTCGGCCCGGTTCAGCCGCGCCAGGCGGCGCGCCTGGACCAGCGGCAGGAAGATGCCGTCCAGCATGAAGAACCAGGCAAGAAAGGTGAATGGGTCGGCGGTGGCGCGGATGCCATAGGCGTCATAGGTCGTGTAGGCCGCGACCAGCACCCCCGTCGCCGCCGCGAAGCAAAGGGCGGGCACCAGGCTGTGGCGGTCGACCGTGACATGGCGCAGGTTATAGACGGCCAGGCCCAGGATGCCGCCGACCAGCAGCGAAAGACCCAGCCACTGGCCAGGCGCGAAACGCTCGCCAAAGACCAGCCCGGCCGCGATGACGGTGACCAGCGGCCCGGTGCCGCGCACCACCGGATAGACCACGGTGAAGGCCCCGCGTGTATAGGTCATCGCCTGCAGGACCTTGTAGACGATATGGATCACCACCGCGCCCGCGAAGATCGGCCACATATGCGGCTCGGGCCAGGGCACGACGAACAGCGCGAAGGGCGCGGCGATCAGGCCGTAGCTGGCATCGATGGCCGCGCGCGACAGCCAGGGGTCGTGGCGCCCTTTCTGCAAGGCCCCGAACAGGGCGTGCAGGATCGCGGCCAGCAATGCCAGCGCAAGGGCAAGGTCATGGCCGGCCGCCGTGCCTTCCAGCCCCTGCAACCAGGCGCTCACTCGGCATCCTCATGCGTCCAGGACAGGTCCAGCGTGACCCCCTGGAACAAGGGCGCCGCCGCTGCGATGCCCGTCGGCACGCCGGTCAGCGCATAACGGGCAAAGCGCACCGGGCCGAAACCATCGGGTGCGACGAAGGACAGTTTCAGACGGCCCGAAGGGTTCGGCATCTCGTCCACGATCCGCGCCGCCGCCTCTCGGCTGGCCTTAGGGAAGGTCGGCTCGGGCAGGGTTTCGATAAAGGCCTTGGCCGCCGCCTTCGCATCCTTTGCAGCGGCCTCGGCATCCCCTTCATTGGGCAGGAAACTTGCCGCCAATGCGGGCAGCAGATACCATTCGAAAAAGCCATGCAGCGTCATGTCCAGATCGGCGCGGGTCAGCGCGAAACTGGCCAGCGAGGTCTGGATCGCGGCGCGCGAGGACAGATCGACCGCCTGCACCTCGGCCTTGAGCGCGATGGCATTGTTGCCGGGCAGATCGACATTCAGCCGGTCCAGCCGCAGGACCTTGGCCTTGTCATCCCAGGACAGAAGGAAACTGGCATTGGTCCGCGCCAGCCGCGCCTGCGCCGCACTGGCATAGTCGAAAGACGCGATCCCGGTGCGGGTCAGAAGCCGCAGCCCCTCGATCCGCGCCTCAAGCGCGGTGGGGGCGGTCTCCACGCCCAGAAAGGCATCCAGCGCCGCGCCCTTGACCAGCAAACGGTCAAGGATCAGCACGCTGCGCGGCTCTGCCCCATAGGAGATCTCGATACCGGTCAGCACGCAGAACCCGTCCTGCGGATTGGCGGGGCGACCCGCGAGGGCCAAATGCTCGGGCAGTTCCGCCGCCAGCTTGCCCCAAAGCGCCTTGCAATCGATTTCCGCCGCCGCCGGGCCCGCCACAAGGGCGGCCAGCGCGACCGCGCGCAATAGCCGCCTCATGCCTCGAGACCCACCAGCGCGCGGGCGAAATCGTCGGGATCGAAGGGCGAAAGATCGTCGATCTGCTCGCCCACGCCGATGGCATGGATCGGCAGGCCGAACTTGTCGGCCAGGGCGACCAGCACGCCGCCCTTGGCCGTGCCGTCCAGCTTGGTCATCACCAGACCCGAGACATCGGCGATTTTGCGGAAGATCTCGACCTGGGTCAGCGCGTTCTGCCCGGTGGTCGCGTCCAAGACCAGAAGCGTGTTATGCGGCGCGTCGGGGTCTTTCTTGCGCAGGACGCGGACGATCTTGGCCAGTTCCTCCATCAGATCGGCGCGGTTCTGCAAGCGGCCCGCCGTGTCGATCATCAGAAGATCCGCACCCTCGGTCTGCGCACGGGACAGCGCGTCAAAGGCCAGGCTGGCCGGGTCGCTGCCTTCCGGCGCCGTCAGCACGGGCACCCCCGCCCTTTCGCCCCAGACCTTCAGCTGGTCGACCGCCGCCGCGCGGAACGTGTCGCCCGCCGCAATGACAACCGATTTGCCCGCTGCCTTGAATTGCGAGGCAAGCTTGCCGATGGTCGTGGTCTTGCCCGAACCATTGACCCCGACCACCAGCACGACCTGCGGTTTCTTGGGGTAAAGCGGCAGGGGCCGCGCCACCGGCGTCATGATCCGCGCCACTTCGGCAGACAGGGCCTCTTTCAGTTCGGAGGTCGAAATCTTGCGGCCAAAGCGGCCCTCGGCGATGTTCGCCGTCACCCGGATCGCGGTTTCCACCCCCAGATCGGCCTGGATCAGCAGCTCTTCCAGGCTTTCCAGCATCGCATCGTCCAGGATGCGGCGCGGCTCATCGGCCTTGCCGAACAGGCGGCCGATCAGGCTGGGCTTGGCGGGGTCCTGGACGACCGGCGGCGGCGCGGGCATGGCGACGGGCGCGACGGGCGTTGCAGCGGGCGCGGCCGGTGCTGCCGGGACGGCGGGAGCCGCATTTTGCACCGGCGCGGCGGCGGGCGGCGCTTCGGCGGCAATCTCGGTGGCATCGCCCTCGGCCACCAGCGCATCCAGACCCTCGCCGATCTTGTCCGACGACCGGAACAGGCGGTCCTTCAGTTTCTTGAACAAAGACATGCGGCAGCGCCCCCGGCCTGGATGGCTATTCTGGATGGCACTCACCTAATGGCTTTGACGGGGCAAGGGAAGGGCGTCAGCCCGCAGGACCGGCCCAGAACAGAAGTGCGCCACGGGCGATCAGCGCTTGCCCGATCCAATAGGCGGGCCAGAGCATCAGGGACAGCCCCACCTGCCACCTGCGCGCCTGCACCACAAAAAGTCGCAGCGCCAGCAGCAGGTCAGACAGGATGAACAGCGCCCCGCCCAGCCAGAGGGGGCCGCTGCCGCCGCCATGGGGCAGCGCCAGCAGCGACAGGCCCATCGCGCCGATCACAAGCACATAGAGCCGGACCGGCCAGCGCAGCGCCCCGGTGCGCGGGGCAAGCCATATCTCGGTCGAGGCAACCAGCCCCAGCAGAAGCGCGGCAAGGACCAGCCGCAGGGGATCGGCCCCGGCAAAGCCGATCTCGGCCGCGCGGGTCAGGAAGCCAAAGACATAGGCAAGATGGCCTGCCGCAAAGGCCGCCATGCCCGCAAGAAACGCCCGTTCGCCCCGCTGCGCCAGAAACCAGTCGCCAGCCGCCCCCAGTGTCAGGCCCAGCGCGATCGGCCAGGGCCCGCCAGCCCACAGGATCAGCGCCAGAAGCCCGGTCGAGGCGGTCTTGACCGCAGCGCCGACCTGCCCCGGCGCTTCCTTGGCCGCAAAGCCCGCCCAATAGGCCAGCGCCGCAACCGCCGCCGCGAGCCACAGCGTCGAAATGACCGTCGCGCCCATGCCAACCCTTTTCGCCCGCAGGCTTTCATGCTTCCCTTGATCCGACCATGCCAAGAACCAGCCAGCCCCGCAAATCCCCTCTGCCGATGGCGGCCTTTGCCGTGGCGTCACTTCTGCCCGTGCCGCTTCTGGCGCTTGGCATCTGGGCCGGCGGCCTTTGGGTCTGGGCCGGGTTCCTGTATGTCGCCCTTCTGGCGGCGCTTCTGGACCAGATGCTTCCCCTTGCCCTGGGGGATGCGCCTGAAGGGGCCGAGTTTCCCGCCGCCGATGCGGTTCTGGTCGCCGTGGGCGTCGCGGCGCTTGCGCTTCTGCCCGCCGCCACCTGGGCCATTGCCGGACCGTCCGGCCTGCGGCCCGGCCAGAAGGTTCTGGTCTTCCTGGGAACGGCGTTCTGGCTGGGCCAGGTCGGCCATCCGGCGGCGCACGAGCTGATCCATCGCGGCAATCGCGCGCTGTTCCGGCTGGGACAGGCCCTTTACGCGGCCTTCCTGTTCGGCCAGCACGCCAGCGCCCACCGTCTGGTGCATCACCGCCATGTCGGCACCGCGCAGGACCCGAATTCCGCCCGGTCAGGCGAAGGGTTTTACCGTTTTGCACCAAGGGCCTGGCGCGGCAGCTTCATCAAGGGGATGAGGGCGGAAACCGCACTGCGCGCCAAGGGGAAGGGCGGCGGCGGCCTACATCCTTACATTGTCTACTTGATCATCGGGATGCTTGGGCTGGCCCTTGCCGCCGGGATCGGCGGTCTGGCCGGGATACTGGTCTGGCTGGGCCTGGCGCTGCATGTGCAGATGCAGATCCTTCTTTCGGATTACGTCCAGCATTACGGGCTGCGCCGGGTGATCCTGGCCGATGGCCGGCCCGAGCCGGTGGGGCCGCAGCACAGCTGGAACACCGCACAATGGTTCACCGCCGCGATGATGCTGAACGCGCCGCGCCATTCCGACCACCATGCCCATCCGACCCGGCCCTATCCGGCGCTGCGCCTGCCGTCCGACGCCCCGCGCCTGCCCTGGCCGCTGCCGGTGGCCTGCACGCTGGCCCTGCTTCCGCGCCTGTGGCGGCGCGCCATGGCGCCGCATCTGAAGCCCTGGGTCAAGGCTGCCGAGGCGCGGCAGGTCACGCAGGCCTGACTGGCCATCGCGCGCCGCCTCTGCCAGTCTCGCCACGCCAAGACCCGGAGTGACCGATGCGCCCCATCCCCCTTGCCCTTGCCGCCCTTCTGGCGCTCCTGCCGCTGCCCCTTGCCGCCGCGAGTGGGCAAGCGACCATGACCGCCGAGGAATTTGATGCCTATGTCACCGGCAAGACCCTGACCTATTCGCAATTTGGCCAGGTCTTCGGGACCGAGGAATACCTGCCCGGCCGCAAGGTGCGCTGGCAGTTCACCGCAGACGAATGCCAGTATGGCAGCTGGTATCCCAGGGACGACCTGATCTGCTTCCATTACGAATATGACCAGAGCGAGCATTGCTGGCGCTTCTGGAAGGAAGGCGACCGGCTGACTGCCCTGTCGGTCGATGACCCGCCCGGCTGGGAGCTTTCGGAAGTGGCCGAGACCACGCAGGGCCTGTCCTGCCCCGGCCCGGATGTGGGGGTCTGATGGATTTCGCCAAACCGCTTGCCCTGATGGCGGCGCTGATGCTGGCCGGGGCGGCCCGCGCCGCCGACGACACCCCGCTGACGGCTGAGGCTTTCGATGCCCTGACCCTTGGCAAGACCATGGACACGGCAAGCGGCGGAACGGTCTACGGGATCGAGACCTTCCTGCCCGGCCGCAGGGTGGTGTGGCGCGATGCGCGGCGCTGCGTCGAGGGCCGGTGGCAGCAGGTCGCCGACGAGATCTGCTTTACCTATGCCGACAAGCCCGACCGGCCGGTCTGCTGGCTGTATTTTGACCGCGGCGACCGGATCGAGGGCCGCCACAGCGCCGCCCTGCCCGGCAGCGATCCGATCGTGCTGACCCCGGGCGACGGCCCTATCAGTTGCGACGGGTTTCTGGGCGCCTAGAACAGGCTGCCCTGACCGCCTTGCCCTTCACCCTCGCCCCGCGGGCGGCGCGGTGCGGGCGCGGCAGGCCCCTTGCCGCCGACCGCCAGCCGGCCATCGCTGAATTCAATCTCCAGCACCGCCGCGCGCTCGGCCTCGGCCTTGCCGGTCACGACATGGCCATCGCCGCGCACCACGGCATAGCCGCGTTTCAGCGTCTCGGTATAGCCCAGCGTCACGCGGGTGCGGTCCAGCGCCTCAAGCCTATCGCGCAGCGCGGCGATCTGGCGGACGGGCACGGCCTCCAGCCGGGTTGACAACAGGGCCAGCCGGTCGCGCGCCCTGGCGATCTGGCGGTCGCTTTCGCCGATCAGGCGGTGCAGCGCCGGGGCAAGGCGCGAGGCCCACATCTCATACCGCGCCCGCCTCGCATCCGCACCGCGCAGGAAGCGCGCCTCCAGCGCATCGGCCCGCTTCTCCAGCCCGTCGCGCCGCCGGTTCACCAGCGTCAGCAGAAGGCCGCCCTGCATGCGCGCCGCGCGCGCGTCAAAGGCACCCTGCTTGCGGGTCAGCATCAGGCCCAGAGCGCCGCGCAACCGCTCGCCCGCCGCATCCAGCGCCTGCGCCGCCGTGCCGGTCAGCGTCTCTGGCCGCGGCAGGGCGCGCGACAGGTCGCGCAGGCGCTGGCCGCGCCGGTCCACGCTTACCGCCACCCCGCGCGACAGCCGCGCCGCCAGCGCGTCCAGTGTGGCGATCAGGTCCAGCCGCACCGGCACCGCCAGTTCCGCCGCCGCAGTGGGCGTGGGCGCGCGCAGATCGGACGCGAAGTCGATCAGCGTCGTGTCCGTCTCATGTCCCACCGCCGAAATCAGCGGAATGCGGCTGTCCGCCGCCGCGCGCACCACGATTTCCTCGTTGAATCCCCAGAGGTCCTCAAGCGAACCGCCGCCGCGCGCGACGATGATCAGGTCGGGGCGCGGGATCGGGCCGCCTTCGGGCAAGGCATTGAACCCCCGGATCGCGGCGGCCACTTCGGGGGCACAGTTCTGGCCCTGCACGGCGACCGGCCAGATCAGCACATGGCGAGGGAAACGGTCGCGCAGCCGGTGCAGGATGTCGCGGATCACCGCGCCGGAGGGCGAGGTGACGACGCCGATCACCCCGGGCAGGAACGGGATGGGCTTCTTCCGCGCCGGATCGAACAGCCCTTCGGCCTGCAGGGCGGCGCGGCGCTTTTCCAGCATCGCCATCAAGGCACCCGCCCCGGCGGGGGCGACATCCTCAACGATCAGCTGGTACTTCGACTGGCCGGGGAAGGTGGTCATCCGGCCCGTGGCCACCACTTCCATCCCCTCTTCGGGCCGCACCTGCATCCGCGCGACCTGGCCCTTCCAGGAAATCGCGGCGATGACGGCGCGGTCATCCTTGAGGTCGAAATACAGATGCCCCGAGGCCGGGCGCGAGACGCGGCCCACCTCGCCGCGCACGCGGACAAGGCCGAACTCGCCCTCGATCACCCGCTTCACCGCGCCGGACAGTTCCGACACGGTGTATTCGGGCTGGTTTCCGGGGGCGGGGGCGGCGTCTTCGAACATGTCCATGCAGACGTTCTGCCCGCAGCCTTCGGCCAAGGCAACCTTTGCCCCTTCATCCCGGCACAAATATCCCGGGGTCCCGAGGGCTGCCCCCCGGTCGCGCTTGTCTCCCTGCCGCCGCCCCCGTATGAGGCGGCCATCACAGACGGCGATCACAAACGGGCGGGGGCAGCATGAACATCCTCATTCTCGGCGGCGGCGGGCGGGAACATGCGCTGGCCTGGGCGGTCAAGCAGAACCCCAAGACCGACCGGCTGATCGTCGCGCCCGGCAATGCGGGCATCGCCCAATTGGCCGAGACGGCGGATCTCGATGTGCTGGACGGTGCGGCGGTGGTGGCATTCTGCGCCGAGAACGCGGTGGATTTCGTCATCGTCGGCCCCGAAGCGCCGCTGGCGGCGGGGGTGGCCGATGCGACGCGGGCAGCGGGCATCCTGACTGTCGGTCCTTCGGCGGCGGCGGCGCGGCTTGAGGCTTCAAAGGCCTTTACCAAGGAAATCTGCGACGCCTGCAAGGCGCCCACCGCCGGTTACGCCCGCTTCACCGATGCAGCGGCGGCCCGGGCCTATGTGATTGAAAAAGGCGCGCCTTTGGTGATCAAGGCCGATGGTCTTGCCGCGGGCAAGGGCGTGATCATGGGCATGACGCTGGACGAGGCTCAGGCCGGGATCGACGAGATCTTCGGCGGCGCCTTTGGCGCGGCGGGCGCCGAAGTGGTGATCGAAGAGTTCATGACCGGCGAAGAAGCCAGCTTCTTCATCCTGTCGGATGGCGTGAACGCCCTGCCCATCGGCACGGCGCAGGACCACAAGCGGGTGGGCGATGGCGATACCGGCCCGAACACCGGCGGCATGGGCGCCTATTCCCCGGCCCCGGTGCTGACCGACGCGATCCAAAAGCAGGCGATGGACGAGATCGTCTTGCCGACCATCGCCGAGATGGCGCGGCGCGGCACGCCCTATCAGGGCGTTCTTTACGCCGGGCTGATGATCGAGAATGGCCGCTCGCGTCTTGTCGAATATAATTGCCGCTTCGGCGACCCGGAATGCCAGGTCCTGATGATGCGGCTGGGCGCGCAGGCGCTGGATCTGCTTCTGGCCTGCGCCGAGGGGCGGCTGGCCGAGGCGCGGGTGAACTGGGCCGAGGATCATGCCCTGACGGTGGTCATGGCGGCGCAGGGCTACCCCGGCACCTATCAGAAAGGCAGCGCGATCAAGGGCCTGGACAGGCTGCCCGAGGACAGCCGCCACATGGTCTTTCATGCGGGCACCGCCGCGCGGGAGGGCGCGGTGGTCGCGACCGGGGGCCGGGTGCTGAACATCACCGCGCGGGCAGAAAGCCTGACGGACGCGAGGCAGGCGGCCTACGCCATGGTCGATGCGATCGACTGGCCCGGCGGCTTTTGCCGCCGCGACATCGGCTGGCGCGCGTTGTAACCCGCAAGCGCCCGATTTTCCGACAAAAAATCGCGCCGGTCAGGCCTTGGGCCGTTTCAGCGCCGTCACCTCACGGGTGAAGCTGTAATCCATGTAGCCAAGACGCGAGACCGGGACATAGCGGGTCACGTCGAACCGCCCGTTCACGAGGCAATCGTCGCGCAGATGCAGCCCGGTGACGCGGCCGACGATCAGGTGGTTTTCCCCTTCCAGCGCGACATGATGCACCACGACGCATTCCAGCGTCGCGGGCGCATCGGCGACGCGGGGGCAGTCGATGGTTTCGCATTCGGCCTTGGCGACGCCGGCCAGCGCGAACTCATCGACCTCGCGCGCCACGCCTGCCGAGGTTTCGTTCATCCGCAGCCAGGCCGCTTCCTCTACCACATTCACCGCGAAGACGCCCGAAGCCAGCGCATTGGCCACGCTGTCATTCGGATCGCCCGAGAACATCACCTGCGGCGGGTTGTCCCCCACGGCATTGAAGAAGGAATAGGGGGCAAGATTGTCGCCGAAGCCCTTGGCACGGCTGGAAATCCAGCCAATCGGGCGCGGCGAGACCACGGCCTTGAACGGATTGTGCGGCAGGCCATGGCCGTCTTCCGGGCGGTAGAACATCTGGCGGCTTCCGGCTGGGGTTCGGGCGTTTGAACCTGACACAATCGCATGTTACGGGGCGATGCCAGCAGATTCGAACGACTGGGATGAGGGACCGGCAGAGTGGCCTATCGTCTTGAAGAGGAAACCGAAGCCGACTGGTGGGAAGTCGAGGCGCTCTATGACCTCTGCTTCGCGCCGGGGCGGACGGCGCTGTCCTCCTACCGGCTGCGCGAGGGGGTGCCGACAGTCGCGCCGCTGTGCCTGACGCTGCGCGATGGCGATGGCACGCTGGCGGCGGTGATCCGCTACTGGCCGGCGCTGATCGGCGAAGAGGATGTGCTGCTGCTCGGCCCGGTGGCGGTGCACCCGACCCGGCAGGGCGAGGGGCTGGGCGGGCTTTTGATCAATGAAAGCCTGGCGGAAGCGCGGCGTCTGGGCTGGGAGCGGGTGCTTCTGGTCGGCGACGCGCCCTATTACCAGCGCTTCGGCTTCCGCAAGCTTGACGGGGTGGAAATGCCGCCGCCGACGAACCCCGACCGCGTGCTGGGGCTTGAGCTGAAGACCGGGGCCTGGGCGGGCATCCGCGGCAAGGTCAGCCGCGCGACCTGAGCGGCGCAAGGCGGCGAAACCCCCCGAAAAACCGCGTCTGGCGAAGGTCTGGCAATGGTCTGGCGAAGGTCTGGCAGGCTTGCCCTGCGACGGGGGCCGGACCGCCCCTCTATCACGCCCATCTTGCAGCGCGGCGCATCGCGCCCAATATCGACTCCATGGACCAGAAGACCGACCCGAACCTGCCCGCCCTGCCCGTCCCGCTGCCGCCCGATCCGGCACCGGAGATTGCCGCCCTGGCCCGGCGCTGGAAGCGCGCCAATGGCCCGGTGATGTCGCTGGTCACCCGGATGGGCGGGGCTTTGGAAAACCAGCTTTCCGTCCTGCCCGAAGCGCTGCGCCAGCGGATCGAGGATCTGACGGCGCGGGCGCTGGAGGCCGCCTATGGTGTCGCCGCCACGGGTGCCCGCCTGCCCGAGACGCGCGGCCATGGCACGCTGGCCGCCGCCCTGGCCACCGGGGCGGCAGGCGGCGCGGGCGGCATCGCCACGGCGATTGCCGAAATGCCGTTCACCATCACGGTGCTTCTGCACGCGATCCGGCGCGAGGCGGCGCTGGCAGGCTATGACCCGGATGATCCCTGGATCCGGGCCGAGGCGCTGCGCACTTTCGGATCGGGCAGCCCGGTCGCGTCGGATGATGGAATCGACACGTCTTTCTTCACCGCCAGGCTGACCCTGACCGGACCGGCGATTCAAACCCTGATCGCGCGGGTCGCCCCGCGGCTGGCGGCGGCGCTGGGGCAGAAGCTGGCGGCGCAGTCGGTGCCGCTGCTGGGGGCGGTGTCGGGGGCGGCGCTGAACGCGGCTTTCCTGAGCTATTATCGCGAGGCGGCGGCGATCCGCTTTGCCCTGCTGCGGCTGGCCGAGACCCATGGCGCCGCCCCGGTGATCGAGGCCTTCGCCGCCGCAACCGCGCCGCCACGCATCACACGCGCCTGAGCACGGCTTCCCGGGCAGGAACATGAAACGGCCCCACCGGCGGGTGACCGGCGGGGCCTTGGGGTGTGAGAACAGAGAGCTGATGCAAGCAGCGCCTGATACGGGCTGGGTAGACCCGCAAGCACAGGTCTAGGGTGATTCCCCTTACCGCATGGTAAATCCCCGAGGGGAATTTCGCCGCCGCTACAGACCCTCGAAGGCGCAAAGCGCATGGACCTGCATCCCCATCGCCTCGAGCTTGCGCCGCCCGCCCAGGTCGGGCAGGTCGACGACGAAGGCGCAGCCGATGATCTCGGCGCCCAGGCGCTCGATCAGCTTGATTCCGGCTTCGGCGGTGCCGCCGGTGGCGAGAAGGTCATCCACCAGCAACACCCGCTCGCCCGGTTGCATGGCGTCGTCATGCACCTCGACCACCGCTTCGCCATATTCCAGCGTATAGGACTGGCTGATGGTCTGGCCGGGCAGCTTTCCCTTCTTGCGGATCGGCACGAAGCCGGTGGAAAGCTGATGGGCGACCGCGCCGCCCAGGATGAACCCCCGCGCCTCGAGCCCCGCCACCTTGTCGATGCGCAGGCCGGCATAGGGGGCAAGCAACTGGTCCACGCACATGCGCAAGCCGCGCGGATCGGCGAAAAGCGTGGTGACATCGCGAAAGAGGATGCCCTCATGCGGGAAGTCGACGATGGTGCGGATGTAGTCCTTGACGGATTTTGCCGGTGCGGTCTGTGCCATGCGCGCCTCAGATCAGGGGGTCGGGTCTGGTTACCATCAGCCAGAAGATTGCGACAAGGGCCGTAAAGGCCGGCCAGCCCAGCACAAACCACAGCCGATACAGCCGCCGCGCTTGATCGGGCAAAGGACGGTTGTCGCGCAGCGCCTGCGCCGCAAGATCGCGTATTCGCAGTTGCAGCACCACCACCGGCGCCCAGCATAGAAAGGCCAGGGCATAAAGGGCATAGGCGGCCAGAAGCCAGGGGGCGGTCAGCGGGTGGCCGGTCAGATGCACAAGCCACAGGCCAGTCAGCGGCTGGATCACGCCGGCCGGGGTGGTGAACAGCCAGTCGGCCAGTACCACGGCAGATGCGGTGGAATGCACCGCCTCGGCCGTGCCCCTGTGCATGGCGCAGACCATCTGAAACGCGGTTCCGATGCCGGTGCCGAACAGCACGGTCGAGGACAGGATGTGCAGGTACTTCGCCAGTTCAAAAGCGTCCATCAGCGTTCCTGGACCAAAATCAGGTGTACCACCATAAGGGCAAGGATCGGCAGGTTCTTCAGCAGCGCGCCGAACGGATCGAGCCAGAGCGCGGGCGCAAGCAGCGTCAACCCGGCGGTGTAGGTCAGGACGAGCGCGATCTGAGCGCGCGCGATGAAGCGGGGGCGCCAGTCGCGCAAAAGCGCCAGGCCCAGGGCCAGATCGGCCAGCCCGCCAAGCCGCGCGAGGGCAATGGATGCGGTCTCGGGCAGCAGCGTGCCGCTGCGCGGCAGGAAATCCTGTGGGGAAAGCAGAAGGCCCAGCGCGGCAGAGGCGATCCAGAGGACAGCCAGCACCAGGCGGATCAGCGGCTTGGCCAGGTAAAGCCGGGCCTGCCACAGATCCTGCGTGCCTGCAGGCCTTGCGGCAAGGAAGCCCGTGAACGGCCGCGGGCGGCGGGACAGGCGGGACAGAAGTGGCGCAGGATCGGCCAGCACGCCCGCCTGCAGCTGCGCCACGGCAGTGGCCGAGACCGGCCCCATGCGCAGCGCCTCTCCCATCCGTCCCAGTGCGCGGGCCAGCGGCAAGGGCAGCCGCAGGATCGGCACAGGTTCAAGGCCAAGCCAGCCGCGCAGAGCCTGGGCCAGCTCAGCCTGGCTCAGCGTCTCGGGCCCGCCGATCCCCCAGGGTCCGGCGCCGGGCGGGTCCAAGAGGCAATCGATCACGATATCGGCCAGATCGGCGGCGTGGATCGGATTGAAAAGCTGATCGCCTTTGCCCACCACCGGCAGACGACAGGGCAGCGAAGCGAAAGCGCGCAGGAGCGAAGAGCCGCCATAGGACGTGTCTGCCAACACAAGACCGGGCCGCAGAATCGTATGGGCAGCGAACAGCGCCTCCGTCTCGCGCCGCCAAAAGGCGAAGGGGGTGGTCGCGGCGTCGATGCCCACAGCTGAGATCAGGATGGCCGGGCCATCCAACGCGGCCAGCGCTGCAAGAGGTGCCGCACGGTGAACGGCGGCAAAGTCGGTTTCGCTGCCGTTCAACAGGCCCGCAGCATTGACCAGGGCCGCGCCGCTGGGCAGATGGGGCTGCCAGAAGGCCGGTTCATGGCAGGCAGGATTGGCAAGGTCGGCTTCGAGCGTGTGAAAACCCATCGCCTGCAACCGCCCGGTCCGGCGTGCCTGGGCGGTGACGTCCCATCCGGCGGCGCGCAACGCAAAGGCGATATGGCGGCCGATGAAGCCGTCGGCCCCCAGGACAAGTACCTTGCCTGCCGCCATCTAAGGATAGATCCAGCGCAGGAGGGCGGCGTCCTGGCCCTCGATGGTCACGGTGGCATTGCTGTCCTGGCTGAGGATCGAGACGCCTTCATAGGCCTTGCCCTGCACGTCGAAGCGGGGGCCGAGCGCCTGGAACAGCTCCTCAAGGACCACGGATTGCATGTCATGCGCCTCCATGGCGGTCGAGATCAGGATGGTGGCGGCGGTGATCTGGTTGCGGCCGTTCCACCAGATGGTCGAATAGCCGACGCCCATGGTGCCGGGGGCGGTGAGGCCGGGTTCGGCCCGCATCGCGTCGCCGGGCTGGGCGGCCGAGATGAAAAGCCGGATATCGGCGCCGGGGTCGGTGCCGCGGGTCAGGGTGAGGCGCGCGCCTGAGGCGTTGATCTGGGCGATGGCCTGGTCGAGCGAGAGGTCGAGAAGGCGGGCGAGGTCGGGCGAGAGCTGCGCGTCCGATGGCAGGAGGGCAACGGTCAGCGCGGGTTTGGCCCAGCGCACACTCGGGCCGCGACAGTCGCCGCCGGGGGGCGCGCCGCAGGTGGCAAGCGCGAAGAACGCGGCATCCGTCAGCAGGCCCGGCGCGGTGATGGCGTCGAAATCCACATCCTGCGCCGGGGCGGCGCTGGCAAGAAGCGACAGGAGAAGGGCAAGGCGTTTCACAGCACGCGCCCCGCGATGGCATCGAGCCGCGACCCCGCCGCCGAGACGGCCCGAATGTCGGTGCAGCCGGTGCGTTTCAGCGCGTCGATATCGGCGCGGCAGGGGGCGGAGCGGGGCGTATGGACATGGCCGCGGCCATGGCGGGGCAGGAAGGCCATGGCCACGCCGTTCAGCCGCCCGATCAGGAGGTCATCCGAAGCCGCCCCCCAAAGGGCGGGCAGCCTGACCTGGGAGGCGCCTTGCAGCCCCTCGATCTGACAGACGCCGGACCCGCCGATCACCCCGACCCTGGTCTGCATGATGGCCCCTTTCGCCCGCGCCCGGGGCGAATCCTAGCGAGGGCGGGCGCGGCGGGAAAGGGGTGTCTCTCGCAGGGACACATGGCCGAAGCAGGGAAATCAGCGGCTTGCGGGACGGTGGTAGGAATATCTTTACCCTGTCACCGGCCGGAAGGGCGCGGGGGACAGGACCGGGCCCAGGTTGATCGCGGAGAGGCTTGAACCAAGATGACGCGGGAAAGACGGCTGCGGGGGCGGGCGACAGGGCTGGCGCCCCCTACCCCGTCGGCGGGCCGCGCTGGATGATGCCGGTGGCGGCGGCGGCGGCAAGGGCGGTGACGATCCAGCCGGCATAGATCAGGGGCCAGCGCGCCCACCACAGGGCATGGCCCCAGGCCCCGCGCGCAGGCGAGGGTTGCCAGGCGGCGGTCTGGCCCAGATCGACGAAGGGGATCACCAGATCGGCCCCCCAGGCGAGGGGATGGAACGTCTCCCAATCCACCCCGGCACCTGCCGGGCCGTTCCAGGCGGCGGCGGGGTTTTGCAGGCAGCCGGGCGCGGGATCGGGCAGGCAGTCCTGCGCCAGCATCGCGGCCCAGCCGTCGGAGGCGGCGACGAGGTCGTTGTTGGGGGCAAAGCTGCCCTCGGACCAGGAGAACGCGGCCAAGGTGGCGGCGAGAAGGATCAGCCCCGCCACCCAGGCCAGCGCGCGGAAGGGCGCATAGCCATAACCGACCACGGCGCGGGCCGCCGTGTCCCAGATCCCGTCCAGAAGGGCAAGGCCCCTGCCCCAGCGGCCCCGGCTGCGGGCCGCCGCCCGGCGCGCCCGGCCCTTGAGCCGCGCCTGCGCCTCGAGGATGCGGCGGGCCTCGGCCTCATGCCCCATGGCGTAAAGCACCTTGGCGCATTGGCCATAGGGCTGCGGCAGGAAGCGGCCCTCGGCGCTGCGGGCGCAGCGTTTCAGCCACAGAAGGCGCGTCGCGGCATCGGTGGGGGCGTCGCGGGTGATCCGGTCATAGGTGAAACCGTCGAGATAGGTGCGGCCCTGAGGCGGCCAGGAGGCCAGGTCATCGACCAGATCGCCCACCCGCGCCGATGGCAGATGCAGGCTGCCCTCATGGACGGTGACCTTCTGCCAGAAGAATTCGGCCGCGACCTCCATCCGCTGCCCCGACAGGGCGCGGCCGCCGGGATTGGAGAATTCGGCCGAGGCGCAATCGAGCTGGCCGCCGATCCTTGCGCCCGAAAGGCGGACCTCGCCCTTGGCCTGGAACGGCGACATGCCATGGTCGCGGAAAAAGACATCGCCGGTGATCTCGGCCGCTTGCAGGGTCAGGGCGGTGCCGCCGGGGTTCAGGAAGCGCGCGCCGTCGCAGGCCAGTTGGCCGTCGATGCTGGCATTGGCCAATGACACCTCGCCTTCCGACAGGAAGGGCCGCGTCTGGCTGGCCCGGAGATAGGCCGAGGCGCCGATACGCGCGCCCTGGGCGGTGAGCCCCTTCAGATGCGCGCCATGCAGCGCCAACTGCCCGCCGATGGCGGCATTGGCCAGCGACAGCCGCGCGGTGGCGTCGAGGGCAAGGAAGAAGACCGATCCGGCGATTTCGGCGCCTTCGGCCATCAGGCCGGGCAGAAGGCTGCCCGACAGGACCAGTTGGGCGAAACGGGTGCGGCGGGCGACCAGCGGATGGGTGAAGGCGCAGAGGCGCAAGTCGGTCTCGCCCCGCGCCTCGGTGAAGGACAGATCGAGCGGGCCGTCGATCACCGCGCCGATCAGGCGGATGCCCTGCGGCGCGACCGGCGCCCGGGCCGAACCGCCGGTGACGAGATGGCCAAGAAGCCCGGCCCGGATGCGCGGGGCGGCGGGGTCGGCCGGGTCGGGGCGGGTGGCGGCGAACTGGCAGAGCGTGCCCGCCGCCGCATGGGCCAGAAGCGCCGCCTCGGCCGGGTTGGGACCGGAGGCGAGGAAGGCCGCGATGTCGAAAGGGGCGGGATCGGGGGCGGTCATGGTGGGGCGACTATGCTGTGGCGGATGGAAGAAGGGCAAGGGCCGCGCAAGCGGCGGGAAATCGCGCCACCTGCGGCGTTTGCGCCCCCCTGCGCCCCCTGCCCCGCGCCCCCTTGCGCCTGCCCCCCCGCCCCGCTAGGAAGCGCGCGACTTTCTGGGGCCGTAGGAGGGTGTCGTGCCGCTTCTCGTAATGAAATTCGGGGGCACTTCGGTGGCCGACCTCGCGCGCATCGAGAATGCCGCGAAAAAGGTGCAGGCCGAGGTCGAGCGCGGCTATGACGTCATCGTCATCGTCAGCGCCATGTCGGGCAAGACCAATGAGCTGGTGGGCTGGGTCGAGGGCACCTCGAAACTCTATGACGCGCGCGAATATGATGCCGTCGTCGCCTCGGGCGAGAACATCACCGCCGGGCTGATGGCGCTGCGCCTGCAGGAAATGGGCGTGCCGGCCCGGTCCTGGCAGGGCTGGCAAGTGCCGATCAACACCACCTCGGCCCATGGCTCGGCCCGGTTCGTTAGCATTCCGCGCGAGAATATCGACGCCAAGTTCGCCGAAGGCTTCAAGGTGGCGGTGGTCGCGGGCTTCCAGGGCGTTTCCGCCGAAGGCCGGATCACCACGCTGGGCCGCGGCGGCAGCGACACGACGGCGGTGGCCTTTGCCGCCGCTTTCGGCGCCGAACGCTGCGACATCTATACCGATGTCGACGGGGTCTACACGACCGACCCGCGCATCGTCCGTAAGGCGCGGAAGATGGACAAGATCGCCTTCGAGGAAATGCTGGAACTGGCCTCGCTGGGCGCCAAGGTCCTGCAGACCCGTTCGGTCGAACTGGCCATGCGCTACAAGGTGCGGCTGCGCGTCCTGTCCTCGTTCGAGGAGACGGACGAGAACTCTGGAACCCTGGTCTGTGACGAGGAGGAAATCATGGAATCGAAAGTCGTCAGCGGCGTCGCCTTCTCGCGCGATGAGGCGAAGATCACGCTTTTCACCATCGAGGACCGGCCGGGCGTCGCCCAGGCGATCTTCGGGCCCTTGGCCGATGCGGGCGTGAATGTGGACATGATCGTCCAGAACATTTCGGAAAAGAACTATGGCGGCCATCCGGGCGCGGTGACCGACATGACCTTCTCGGTCCCGGTCAATCAGGTGCCGCGCGCCCAGAAGGCGATGGAGGATGCCAAGGCCGCGGGCCTGATCGCCTATGACGATCTGGTGGTGGATACCGAGGTGGCCAAGGTTTCCGTGGTTGGCATCGGGATGCGCAGCCAGGTCGGCGTGGCGGCGCGGATGTTCAAGGCGCTGGCCGCCGAGAATGTGAACATCAAGGTCATCGCGACAAGCGAGATCAAGATTTCCGTGCTGATCGACCGCAAATACATGGAACTGGCGGTGCAGGCGCTGCATGACGCGTTCGAGCTGGACAAGGCCTGAAGCACGGGCCGGTTCCCCCTGCGGGGATCGGTTGGCGGCTGCGGCTTGCAGGGCGGGGATCACCCCGCTCTTTGTCGTTTCAGCCAGGCGCGGCTGAGGGCGATGTCCTGGCCGTCGGGCGCCCAGTCATGGCCGCAGTCCATCAGATGGCAGGTGATCCGCGCCCCGGCTGCAGTGAACTGGCGGGCAAGACGCGGCGCGTCTTCGGGGCGGCGGCGGGCATCCTGCGTCCCGGCAAGGATCAGCACCGGCAGGCCCGCCAGCGGCGCAAAGCCGAAGTCGGCGGCAAGCGGTTCGGGGCGCATCAGGATCGCGCCCGCGAACCGGCTGGGCGCAGTGGCAATCAGCGCCTCGGCAAAGATCGCGCCACTGGAATAGCCGACAAGAAGCGGGGGCCGGTCGGGCATGTCACGGCTGGAGGCCAGTCAGTCGCGGGCGATGGACAGGATGGCCGGGGCGTCCAGGCTGCGGTCGGGGCGGCGGCGGAAGAAGGTGAAGCCCGCCCCTTCTGCAAAGGCCCCGCGCGGGGCGAGGATCGGAAGGCCGGGCGCAAGGGCTGCGGCGAAACCGGCCAGATCGCTTTCGTCGCGGCCCGAGCCGTGCAGGGCGATCAGGGTTTGCATCCGGTCCCCCGTGGTTTTGGCCGGGGCTAGCAGGCGGCGGGCGGTGCGGCAAGCCGCCCGCGCGCCCCGCCCTTGCTGCTCAGAAACGCGGCACAGGTTCAAGCTTTGCGCAAGGGCGGGAGGTCCAGAGGGCGCGGCACACTCGCCAAGCCGCAACCGAGCCCTTATAGAGGGGATAAGGGACAGGATCGGAAACAATGCCGGAACGGACCGAAAGCGACAGCCGCAAGCTCTTGCGGCGCCTGCGGGATACTCTTGCCGAAAGCGGCAAGGGCCAGGACCGGCTTGACCGGGTGACGCATCTGATCGCCGATTCGATGCGGACCGAGGTCTGCTCGATCTACCTGTTCCGAGACGAGGACACGCTGGAGCTTTGCGCCACGGAAGGCCTGAACAAGGCCGCCGTCCACCAGACCCGCATGAAGCTGGGCGAGGGTCTGACGGGCCGGGTGGCGCGCACGGGCATTCCGGTCAACACCGCCAATGCCCCCTCGGAACGTGGGTTCCGTTACATGCCCGAGACGGGGGAGGAGATCTTTTCATCCTTCCTGGGCGTGCCGATCCAGCGCGTCGGCGAGAAACTGGGCGTCCTGGTCGTGCAGTCGAAGACGGCGCGGGAATTTTCCGAAGACGAGGTCTATGCGCTGGAAGTCGTGGCCATGGTTCTGGCCGAGATGACGGAACTGGGCGCTTTTGCCGGCGAGGAGGGCGGGCTTGCGCCGCTGCACCGCCAGCCGGTGATGTTCCGCGGCGGCACGGGCCAGGAAGGCGCGGCCGAGGGCCGGGTCTGGCTGCACGAGCCGCGGGTGGTGGTGACCAACCCGGTGGCCGATGACCCGCTGACCGAGATTGACCGCATCCGCGAGGCCGTGGGCCGGCTGCGCATCTCGATCGACGATCTCCTGGAGGCAGAGCAGCTGGACAAGGACCAGAAGCAGGTCCTGGAAGCCTATCGGATGTTCGCCCATTCGCGCGGCTGGTTGCGCCGGATGGAAGAGGACATCATGCGCGGCCTGTCGGCAGAGGCGGCGGTGGAAAAGGAACAGGGCGCGGCGCGGGCGCGGATGGAGCAGGTCGCCGACCCCTATCTGCGCGAGCGGCTGCACGATCTGGACGACCTGTCGAACCGGCTGTTGCGCATCCTGACCGGACAGGGCCAGGACACGGGCGCCGCCATGCCGGAAAACCCGATCCTGATCGCGCGCAATATCGGGCCGGCCGAATTGCTGGAATATGGCCGCAAGCTGCGCGGCGTCGTGCTGGAGGAAGGCTCGGTCGGCAGCCATGCCGCCATCGTCGCCCGCGCCCTGGCGATTCCGCTGGTGATCCATGCCGAGCGCATCACCCAGGAGGCGCTGAACGGCGATGCGATCCTGGTCGATGGCGATCAGGGCATCGTCCATCTGCGGCCCGAGGAAACCGTCGCGCGGGCCTTTCGCGACAAGATCGCCATGCAGGCGGCGGCGCAGACCCGCTATGCCAGCCTGCGCGCCCTGCCCGCCCAGGCGAAATGCGGCACGGTGATCCATCTGCACATGAATGCCGGGCTGATGGCCGACCTGCCCAGCCTTGAAGGCTCGGGCGCCGAGGGCGTGGGCCTGTTCCGCACCGAATTGCAGTTCCTGATCCGCAACCAGATGCCGAAACGGGCCGAGCTGGCGGCGCTTTATGCCCGGGTGATGGATGCGGCCAAGGGGCGGCGCGTCGCCTTCCGCACGCTCGACATCGGGTCGGACAAGGTGCTGCCCTATATGAAGCCCAATGACGAGCCGAACCCCGCGATGGGCTGGCGGGCGATCCGGGTGGGGCTGGACAAGCCGGGCGTGCTGCGGATGCAGATCCAGGCGCTGATCCGGGCGGCGGCGGGGCGGCCGCTGACGGTGATGTTCCCCTTCGTCACCGAAAATGGCGAATTCATCGCGGCGCGCCAGGCGATCCTGGCCGAATTGCACCGCGAGAAATCCCTGGGCCATGTCGTGCCCGCCAGCATCGAGATCGGCGCGATGTGCGAGACACCCTCGCTGGCCTTTGCACCGAAAGCGTTTTTCGAACTGGCCGATTTCATCTCGGTCGGCGGCAATGACCTCAAGCAGTTCTTCTTCGCGGCGGATCGCGAGAATGAACGGGTGCGGCGGCGCTATGACACGCTGAACCTGTCGTTCCTGAGTTTTCTGGAAGTGATCCTGGCGCGATGCGCCGAGACGGACACGCCGCTGTCCTTCTGCGGCGAGGATGCCGGGCGGCCGATCGAGGCGCTGGCGCTGGCGGCCCTGGGCTTCCGCAGCCTGTCGATGCGCCCGGCCTCGATCGGGCCGGTGAAGGCGCTGATCCGCCAGGTCGACCTGCGCGAGGTGCGCGCGGTGATCGAGGCGGCGCGGGAGGCGGGGGCCGAAAGCGCGCGGCCGGCGCTGATGGGCTGGTTGGCGACGCAGAACGTCTGAGGGCGGGTCCGGTCTGACCGGCGCGGGTCGGGGGCCCGTCCCCCTTCAGCCCGGCAGGACCGCGCCGGGGTTGAGGATGCCGTTAGGGTCGAGCGCCGCCTTGATCGCGCGCATCGCGGCCAGCTTCGCCGGATCGCCATAACGTTGCAGATCATCGATCTTGAGCCGCCCGATGCCATGTTCGGCCGAGACCGAACCGCCAAGCGCGTGCACAAGATCGTGCAGGGTTTCCTTGACCGCATCGCGCACCGGATCATGCGCGCTGCGATCTTCGCCGCGCATTGGGAAGACGTTGTAATGCAGGTTGCCATCGCCGAGATGGCCAAAGGCGTTGATGCGGAACTGCCCGAAACGGGCGATCCGCGCGGGGGCTTCGGTCAGGAAGCCGGGGATTTCGGCCAGGGGCAGCGAGATGTCATGGCTGGAGACCGCGCCCACCCGGCGGTTGGCTTCGGGCAGGGATTCGCGGATGTTCCACAGCGCTTCGGCCTGGGCCTCGGAGGCGGCAATGACGCCATCCTCGACCAGACCCGCCTCGACGGCTTCTTCGAACAGCGCGGCCATGGTCGCTTCGGGTTCCATGGAGGCGGGCAAGCCCAGTTCCAGAAGGACGCACCAGTCGGGCGGCGTCGGGAAGGGCTGGCGCAGCTCGGGGCCGACTTCGGAAAGGAATTCAAGCCCGGTGCGGGCGATCAGCTCGAAGCCCGAGATCAGGCCGCCGACCCGCGCCTCCATCTGGCGCAGCAGCTTCAGCGCGGCGGCGGGACTGGGCACGACCAGCATGGCGACAACGCGATGGGCCGGGATGGGGAACAGTTTCAGCGCGGCGGCGGTGATGACGCCCAGCGACCCCTCGGCCCCGATGAGAAGGTTTTTCAGGTCATAGCCGGTATTGTCCTTGCGCAACCGGCGGAGGCCGTTCCAGACCGTGCCATCGGCCATCACCGCCTCGATCCCAAGGCAAAGATCGCGGGCATTGCCATAGCGCAGGACAGCGGTGCCGCCCGCATTGGTGGCCAGATTGCCGCCGATCGTGGCAGTGCCCTGGCTGGCCAGCGCCAGCGGGAACAAGCGATCTGCTGCCGTGGCGGCCTCATGCAGCGCGCCCAGGGTCAGGCCGGCTTCGGCGATGATGACATTCTCGTCCGGCCAGGTGCCGCGCAGCGCCGTCATCTTTTCCAGCGACAGGATCAGGGGCAGCGGCCCCTTGGGCATGAGCTGGCCGCCGACAAGGCCGGTGCCGCCGCCCCAGGGCAGCACGCCGACGCGGGCGGCGTTGCAGGCGGCAAGGATCGTGGCGACCTCTGCCGTCGATTGCGGCAGGGCGACCGGGCCGGGCTGGCCCGCATAGCGCCCGCGCGGTTCTTCAAGATGGCGGGCCTGCGCCTGTGCCAGACGGCCGGGGGGCAGCTTTTCGGCCAGTGAGGACAGAAAGGCGGCGTCGCAGGGCGTAAGCATGGCATTCTCCTTCGCGCACAGACCTAGCCGGGGCGATGACGGAAGGGAAGGCCGGGCGTCAGTCGAGCCAGCGCGGTTCCAGCACAAGGATCGTGGGGCGCGACGGCAGGTCGTGCATGGAAAAGCTCATCTCAGAGAGGCCGGTTTCGACCACGTCAAACTCGCCCTCCATCTCTTTCAGGAATTCGACCAGCGAGGCGCCGGAAAACCAGTGCATCGGGATCACGACCGAGCTTTTCAGCCGCTTCACCACCCCCGCCATGTCCGAGACCCGCATCGTATAGCCGCCGTCGACCGGGACCATGACGATATCAAGCCGCCCGATGGCGGCATATTGCTCCGACGAGGGGATCTGGTGCAGGTGTCCGAGATGGCCGATGCACAGGCCCGCCACCTCGAAGATGAAGATCGAATTGCCATCCTTGCGCGCGCCCTCGCCAAAGGGGCCGCGCGTGTCGGTGGTGACGTTGCGGATGAGCATCGACCCCAGATCAAGCCGATACTCGGCGGGGCGGCCCGCTTGCGGCCAGCCTTCCAGCACCTGCGGGATGCGCGGATCGGGATGGGAGGACCAGTGGCTGGAATGGGCGTTGTTCATGGTGACCACGTCGGGGACGAGGTCCCTTGTGCCGAGATAGCCGGTGTAGTCGGTCACGGCGACAGTCCCGTCGGGGGCGACGATGGCGAAACTGGCATGGTCGAAATAGCGGATCAGGACGTGGTCGGCTTCGACTGGGGCGGGCCATTTGGCGGGGACAACGGTCTCAGGCGCAAGGCGCGGCCCTTGCGCGAGGGCGATGCAATGCGAGGGGATGCGGTCGGGGGAGTCTTCTTGCGCCATGGCGGGCGTGGCGAGGAGGAGCGACAGGGCAAGGCACAGGCGGGCGGGCGGCTGGGGCATGACGGCAGCTCCGGGTCCGTGGGGGTCGGGAAAGGATAGACCGGAATGGCGGCCTGTCATGCGCGGTCAGGGCGATGCGCCATCACCTTGTCGCGAGCGCAACAGATCGCGCAGGGCCGCCAGCGTGCGCAGATTGCGGGTCGTCACCTGCCCGGAAAAAAGGCGTGGCAGGGCCTCGGCCAGTTTCGAAGTGCCGATGCCGTCAGGGGCGTGGAGCAGCAGGTGGCCGGGACGCAGCAGGAGGGATTCGCTGGCCGCGCGCAGGGTTTCGGCCCTGTCGGCGGCGAAATCCGCGTCGGCGGGCGACAGGAAGGTTGCGTGAACGCGGGCCGGGTCCGCGGCGTCGAACGGGTGGTCGAGGGCGGCGGAAAGCTCGGCCTCGGTCAGCACGAACACCTGCGGGCGGAAGCCGAAACTTTCCGCGATGCCATCTGCGATGGTGCGGGCGATGTCATCGGCGCCGCCGCTGGCGCCAAGGACGGCATTGCCGGACTGGATCAGGGTTTCGGGCGCCTGGAACCCCTGCCCTTCCAGCACCCTGCGCCATTCGGCCATCGGCAGGCGGTTCTTGCCGCCGACATTGACGCCGCGCAACAGCACGGCCCAGTCGCGAAAGCCGTCAGGCCGGGCCGACATCGGTACGCCCGCGCCGGTCGCCGCGCAGGTTGGCGTAGAGGACATGGTTGCGCCAGCGGCCGTTGATCTGCAGGTAGCTTTGCGCCACGCCTTCGTATTTGAAACCGCATTTCTCCAGCACGCCGCGCGAGGCGGCGTTTTCGGGCAGGCAGGCGGCTTCGATCCGGCTGAGGTCCAGCTGGGTGAAGGCGTGATGGACGACGCCCAGGATCGCCTCGCGCATATAGCCCTGCCTTGCATGGGGCGCGCCGACCCAATAGCCCAGCGTGCCGGTCTGGGCCGGGCCGCGGCGGATATTGTCCAGGGTGATCGCGCCCAGAAGCCGCTGGTCCTGGCGGCGGATCAGCATCAGGGGCAGCGCGGTGCCCTGCGCCTCGGCCCGGTTGGCCCAGTAGACGCGGTTGGTGAAGGCGCGGCGGGCCAGGTGATCATGGCTCCAGACCGGCTCCCAGGGTGTCAGGAAAGCGGCGCTGTCGGCGCGCAGGGCCGACCATTGCGACCAGTCGGCATGGATCGGCAGGCGCAGGGTCATCCGCTCGGTCTCGATGCGGACCCGGCGGCGCAGGCCCAGCATCACGCCGACAGACCCGCGCGGATCGCCTCCAGCCCCGGCGCGGTCTCGACCGGGCCATAGACGGCCAGCGCCGCCTTGGCGCCAAGAAGCGCCCCGCCCCAGTCGCGCAGGCCGCGCGTGGTGACGGCGTCGATCTTCTGCACCGCCTCGTCCAGATCGGGCACCCTTCCCCAGATCGACAGCAGCCGCGCGTTGCGCTCGGCCCGGCTGGAGGGGCTTTCCAGACCCATCAGCATTCCGGCCTTGATCTGGGCCTTGGCCCGCGCGACCTCGGCATCGGTCATGTCCTCGGCGGCGCGCTTCAGCTCGGCCACGGTCAGTTCGGTCAGATCGCCGATCTCGTCGCCACTGGTTCCGGCATAGATGGTGATCTGGCCGGTATCATCATAGGCGGCGGACTGGGCATAGATCGTGTAGCAGAGGCCACGTTCCTCGCGGATCTTCTGGAACAGGCGGCTGGACATGCCGCCGCCCATCGCCATCGACCAGATCTGCGCGGTGTAGACCATCGGGTCGCGATAGCCGGGGGCTTCGAGGTTCAGGGCGAAATGCGCCTGTTCAAGATCCTTGACCTCGCGCCGCTCGCCGCCCGCAAAACCGGCGCGGTCGGCGGTGAAGGCCCCCACGGGCACCAGCCCGCCAAAGATCTTTTCGGCCTCGGCGACGATGGCGTCATGGTCGATGCCGCCCGCCGCCGACAGGATCATCCGGTCCGGCCCGTAATGGCGCGACACGAAGCTGCGCAGGTCGCCGCGGCCAAAGCTGGCGACGCGGTCTTCCGGGCCAAGGATGGTGCGGCCGAAGGCCTGGCCGGGATAGGAAACCTCGTGCAGCCAGTCGAAGATGATATCGTCGGGCGTGTCATTCGCCTGGCCGATTTCCTGCAGGATGACGTGACGCTCGGTCTCGATATCCTCGTCGGCGAAAACCGGGTTCAGGACGATGTCGGAGATCACGTCCAGCGCGCGCGGCACATCGGCGGACAGGCAGCGGGCGTAATAGGCCGTCATCTCGCGCGAGGTATAGGCGTTGATGTAGCCGCCGACATCCTCGATCTCTTCGGCGATCTGAAGGGCGGTGCGCCTGTCAGTGCCCTTGAAGGCCATGTGTTCCAGAAAATGCGCGATGCCGTTCTGGTCCGCGCCTTCATGCCGTCCGCCTGCCCCCACCCAGATGCCGACCGAGGCCGATTTCAGGCCCGGCATCGCTTCGGTCACGATGCGAAAGCCGTTGGGCAGGGTATGGGTGCGAAGCGTCACGATGGCGTCCGTTCACAAGGGTCTGGTCACAGGGTCATAATGCAGGCCGGGGGCATGTTAAAGGGCGCAGCGACAGGCTTTGCTGCGGGGGCGCAGAGCGTGTAGCCTATCGGCCATGCGCAAACCCCTTGGCTTTCTGTCGGCCCTTGTCCTGTCCGCCTGCATCGGCGCGGACGGGTCGGTCCAGGCGGTTCAGGGCGTGGCGCTGCAGGTGGCGCTGGACGAGAATTATCTCTGGCCGGTCGAGATGCCGGGCCATCCCGAGGTCGATGTCATGCCCACTGTTCCGGCGCTGGTGGTGTCGCGCCAGGATGGCGCGGCCCTTGGCAGGGCGGATGAGGGTCTGGCGCGCGCAGCGGCCAATGCCCATTGCGCAGGCATGGGGGCGGGGACGGTCGGCCCCTCCAGCCGGTTGGCCGAAGGGGCATGGGCCTTTTCGCCCTGCGGCTAGGGGTCAGGCCCGCGCGGCGATGCGGTCCTGGATCAGCGCCTTGAGGGCAGCCAGATCATTCGGCACGCGGGTCACACGCTCGGGGCGCTGGAACAGGTCAGCCATGCGGGGCGGCAGCGCCGGGCGGATGCCGCTGGCCTTTTCCACCGCATCGGGGAATTTGGCCGGATGCGCCGTGGCGAGCGTGACCATGGGCGCGAGACCCACATGTTCCTCGGCCACTTTCACGCCAATGGCGGAATGGGGGCACAGAAGCTCGCCCGATTGCGCAAGGACGCGGGCGATGGTGGCGGAGGTTTCCTCTTCCGAGGCCCGGCCCGAGTCGAATTCGGCGCGCAGCGCGGCCAGCGCGGGTTCGGGAATGGCGAAACCGCCGCCCTGTTTCAGCCCGTCCATCAGCGCCTGCACCGCGCCGCCCTGCCGCCCCAGCGCGTCGAAGAGCGCGCGTTCGAAATTGGACGAGACCTGGATGTCCATCGACGGGCTGATCGAGGGCACAACGCCGGTGGTGCGGTATTCGCCGCCGCGCATGGCGCGGTCGAGGATGTCGTTCTGGTTCGTCGCGATCACCAGCCGGTCGATGGGCAGGCCCATGCGCTTGGCGATATGGCCTGCGAAGATGTCGCCGAAATTGCCGGTGGGGACGGTGAAGCTGATCTTGCGGTGCGGCGCGCCCAGGGCCAGGCCGGCGTGGAAGTAATAGACCACCTGCGCCAGAACCCGCGCCCAGTTGATCGAGTTCACGCCCGCCAGACGCACGCCGTCGCGGAAGGCGAAATCGTTGAACATATCCTTCAGACGCGCCTGGCAATCGTCGAAATCGCCATCCATGGCGAGGGCATGGACATTGGCCTCGGACGGGGTGGTCATCTGGCGGCGCTGCACCTCGGACACGCGGCCATGCGGAAACAGGATGAAGACATCGACATTGGCGAGGCCGCGGAAGGCCTCGATCGCCGCCGATCCGGTATCTCCGCTGGTGGCGCCGACGATGGTGATGCGCTCGCCGGTCTTGGCCAGCGCCGCCTGCATCATCTGGCCGATGATCTGCATGGCGAAATCCTTGAAGGCGAGCGTCGGGCCGTGGAACAGCTCCATCAGGAAATGGTTGGGACCAAGCTGTTTCAAGGGCGCCTTGGCGGCATGGCCGAAGCCCGCATAAGCGCGCGCCAGCAGGCCGCGAAATTCATCATCGGCGAAGAAGCCGCCCAGGAAGGGCTTCATCACCCGGAAGGCCAGCTCTTCGTAAGGCAGTCCCGCCAGGGCGGCAATTTCCTGGGCCGAGAAGACCGGCACGCTTTCCGGGACATAGAGACCGCCATCGCGGGCAAGGCCGGTCATCATCGCTTCGCCAAAGCCAAGGACGGGCGCCTGGCCCCGGGTCGAGATATAGTTCATGTCGCTGCCCCTTCGGCCCTGCGCCGGTTGATACGCCAGAGATAGGCCCCCGTCATGGCGGCCCAGACGGCGGCCAGAAGGAACCAGGTGATCGCATATTGCAGATGGTCGTTGCGGAAATTGGCGCTGGCCGGGACCGGCATCACACCATCGCCCGTGTCCGAGCGCGCAATGACCAGCACGGGTTCGGTGCCAAGCGCCTGCGCCATCGCCACCACGTCGCGGCCGAACCAGATGCCGGTCTTGGCATCGGGCGGCGGGGTCGACGAGGTGTTGTCATCGGGCCAGTTCAGGTTGCCGGCGATCTCCATCTCGCGCGGGGGGCGCGGCAGGGCGCGGTCTTCCTCGGGCACATAGCCGCGATCAACCAGGATGCGGCGGCCATCGTCGGTCTGGAAGGCGCCGACGATCAGGAAGCCCGGGCCGGAAATGCTGTCCGAGGTCAGGACGGAGAGTTCCTCGCCGGTGAAGCTGCCTTGGATCGTGACAGGAAGATAGCGCTCGGTCCTGGGATCGGGTCTGGCGGGCAGCGGCACGGGGGCCGCCTCCATCTGGCGGGCGGCCTCGGCGATCAGGCCCTCTTTCCAGGCCAGCCGTTGCATCTGCCAGGTGCCCAGTGCGGCCAGCGTGCCACAGCCCGCAAGGCCCACGACGATCAGGAAAAGGAATGTCCGCATCCCGCCCCGCACAGGTAAGGCGCGGGTCTTGCCCCCGCGCCCCAGCGTTTAGGCCGAGACGGGGGGAAGCGCAATCAACCGCGGCGACGGCGAAGGCCGGAAAGCGACACCAGGCCCAGAAGCAGCAGCGTGCTGGACGCCGGAAGCGGCACGGCGGCCGGCGCGGGCGTGGGCCCGAAGGTCAGGTTGTCGGCGAAGATGCCGCCCGCGCCGCTATTGGCCCCGAAGGTCACCGATCTGATCAGGCTTCCGGCGGCGAGATAGGACAGGGTGAAAGGCGCGGCGGAGAAGCCGATATCCAGCGTCTGGGTCGACAGCGTCTGCCCGTTCTCGCCAAGGACGGTGAGGAAAATCACATCCGAATCCACGCCCAGATCACCCAGCGTGACGGAGACAGATTGCATCAGCGAGGTGAAGGTCGCGGTCCAGTAGGATTGCGAAACGCCGCCCGTGCCAAGCAGCGCCGGAGAGCCTTTGAAGACAGAAAGGACGCAAGCGGATTGGGCATCACCCTGGGTAATCGTGACATCGGCGGTGGTGCAATCGGCGGTGCTGTCGAAGGTCAAGGTGGCGGCCTGCGCCAGAGGGGCCGCGACGAGAAGGCCGGTCGAAAGGGCAAGCGCCTGAACTGCTTTCATTGCAAAACTCCCAGAAATTCAGCGGTCTGAAATGTTAACGAAGGCAAAGGCGCCGGCAAAACAGAAAAAACCCCGCAAAATCAAAGGGGCACCCGCTTGGGTGCCCCTTTTCGGATCGTGAAGGCCGGTCAGGCGCAGGCGTCAGCCCTGGCCCCAGACATAGACGGCGGCGAAGAGGAACAGCCAGACCACGTCGACAAAGTGCCAGTACCAGGCGGCGGCTTCGAAGCCGACATGCTGCTCTTGGGTGAAATCGCCGCGCAGCGCCCGGATCAGGCAGACGGTCAGGAAGATCGTCCCGATGATGACGTGGAAGCCGTGGAAACCGGTCGCCATGAAGAAGGAGGCGCCATAGATGTTGCCGCCGAAAGCGAACGTCGCATGGCTGTATTCATAGGCTTGCAGCAGGGTGAAGAAGAAGCCCAGCACGATGCCGATGATCAACCCGTTGATCATGTCCTTGCGGTTGTTCTCATGCACCAGGGCGTGGTGGGCCCAGGTGATGGCGCAGCCCGACAACAGCAGGACGAGCGTGTTGATCAGCGGCAGGTGCCAAGGGTCGAAGGTCTCGATCCCGGCCGGGGGCCACTGACCGTCAACCCAGGGGCTGTCCGGCCCCATCGGATACATGCGGTGCTTGAAGAAGGTCCAGAACCAGGCCGCGAAGAACATGACTTCGGACATGATGAACATGATGAAGCCATAACGCAGGCCGATGCGGACGACCGGGGTATGATCGCCGGTATTGGCCTCATGCACCACTTCGGCCCACCAAGCATACATGGTGTAAAGCACGCCGGCAAAGCCGATCAGCCCCATCCACGGCGCCGAGCCATGCATCCACAGGACCGCCCCGAAGAGCATGATGAAGGCCGAGACCGCCCCCAGGAAGGGCCAGATCGACGGTGGCAGGACGTGGTAGTCGTGGTTCTTGGCGTGGGCCATGGCTCTTCCCTCGTTTTCGTCTTTACTTGGTGGCGGACGGGGGTTCCCCCGGCGCCGTCCCTGTTGCGGGTTCCAGCGCCGCCTCTGCCTTGGGCAGGTCGGTGACGTGGAAGGTGTAGCTCAGCGTGATCGATTTGACGTTCTGCCCGTCGATATCGTCAAGGATCGTTGGGTCGACATAGAAGGATACCGGCAACTCGGCGGTCTCGCCGGGTTGCAGGACCTGCTGGTCGAAGCAGAAACAGGCGATCTTGGTGAAATAGCCGCCCGCCACATCGGGCGAGACGTTGAAGCTGGCCGTCCCCGCGATGGGCCGGTCGGTCGGGTTGTGGACTTCGTAGAAGGCCAGGCCCGTCTCGCCCAGGCGGATGGTCATTTCCGGCACGACCGGCTTGAAGGTCCAGGGCATCCCGGCCTCGAGCGAGGCGTCGAAACGGACCTTGATGGTCTGGTCCAAGATCGTGTCGGGCGCGGTTTCGGCGACCGACGTGGTGCCACCAAAACCGGTCATCCGGCAGAACAGGTCATAAAGCGGCACCGCCGCGAAAGACAGGCCCAGCATCCCGGCAGCAATGCCGGTCAGCCAAAGGGCGGTGCGCTTGGGGGCGAGGGTCATTGGCCGGCCTCGGACGCCGCTGCGGGGGTGGCGGTGCCGCCCTCTTCCGCCGGCAGAAGCTCCGGGCGCAGCGTATGGTCATAGCCCTGCATGTCATCGCCGCGCTTCACCTTGACCACCGTCAGGGCGAAGACCAGCACGACCATGCCCGCAAGCACGAGGCCAAGCCCGAGATTGCGCGAGAAGCGCCGCTTGTGCAGCTCATGCGTCACATGAAGCGCCATGTCACCAGCCCCCCAGACCATAGGGCCGCAGGGCGGCTTCGGCCAGGAAGGCCGCGAAATGCAGGAACAGATAGACCAGCGAGAAGCGGAAGAAGGCTTTCTCGGTGGCATAGCTGTCGGCGATGGCCTGGTCCTCGCTGCGGGCGCGGATGCGGAAGGCGCCGATCACGAACCAGGCGTTCAGCGCCAGGGCCACGGCCAGGGTCAGCGGCCCGCCGATCTGGGTCAGGGCGGCACCGATGGCGACGGGGGCCAGCAGAAGCGTGTAGACGAGGATATGGGTGCGCGTCGACTTGCGGCCATGGGTCACGGTCAGCATCGGCACCCCGGCCTTGTGGTAGTCTTCCTTCATGAACAGCGCCAGCGCCCAGAAATGCGGCGGCGTCCACATGAAGATCAGCGCGAACATCAGCACGGCTTCCAGGCTGACATGGCCCGTGGCGGCGACCCAGCCGATCATCGGCGGGAAGGCCCCGGCTGCGCCGCCGATGACGATGTTCTGCGGGGTCGAGCGTTTCAGCCAGACCGAATAGACCACGGCATAGAAGAAGATGGTGAAGGCCAAGAGCGCCCCGGCGGCGATATTGGTGGCCAGCGCCAGCATCACGACCGAGATGCCCGACAGCGCGAGACCCAGCGCCAGAGCCTCGCCGCGCTCGATCCGGCCCGACGGGATCGGACGGCCCTTGGTGCGGTTCATCACGGCGTCGATGTCGCTGTCCCACCACATGTTCAGCGCGCCCGAGGCGCCGCCGCCCAGGGCGATGAACAGGATGGCCGCGAAAGCCTCGACCGGGTGAAGCTGCACCGGCGCGACCAAAAGGCCCACCAGCGCGGTAAAGACGACCAGCGACATCACGCGCGGCTTCAGAAGCTGCACGTAATCACCGAACCCCGCATCCTGCGGGGCTGCCGTGCCGCGGTCAAAGGCGCCGATATCGCTCATTCCGTCCGTCTTTCAGGCTCGTCAGCGGGCGGGGCCGCACAGGCCCCTGCCCTTGCATGGATCAGTTGTTGGCTGCGACCTGGACCGGCGCGGCTGCCGCGAGATCGGCCGCCGACAGGACGACATCGCCCGCCTTGGCCTTCTCGACCCAGGCCTTGTAGGCGGCTTCCGAGACGACCTTGACCGTGATCGGCATGTAGGCGTGGTCCTTGCCGCACAATTCCGAGCACTGGCCGAAGAAGATGCCTTCGCGGTCGGCCTTGAACCACAGATGGGCGATCCGGCCCGGCACGGCATCCTGCATGACGCCGAAGGCGGGGATCTTCCAGGCATGGATCACGTCGGCGCCGGTGATCTGCAGCAGCACTTCCTTGCCGACCGGAACGACCATCGCGGTGTCGGTGGCGAGCAGGAACTGATCCTTGCTGTAGCCCGCGGCCTTGAGCTGCTCTTCGACCGCCGGGGTCAGGCGCGCGTCGCCATTGGTGCCCGACCCGCCGATCATGAAGCTGGCATATTCCTCGATGCCTTCCTCGGGATAGGCATAGGACCAGTACCACTGGTTGCCGGTGACCTTGATCACCACTTCGCCTTCGGGGAATTTCTGCTGGTGGTTCAGCGCCGGAACCGAGAAGGAGCCGATGAACACCAGCACCAGAACCGGGATCAGCGTCCAGGCGATTTCCAGAGGCGTGTTATGGGTAAAGCCCTTGGGCTTGGGGTTCATCCTGCTGTTGTAACGCAGGATGACGATCAGCAGCAGCACCGTGACGAAGATCGTGATCGCGGTGATGATATAGAGGATCATGTGGTCAAGCCATTGCTGCTCCACCGCGATGGAGGACGAGGCAGGCTGGAAGCCGATGCCTTTTTCATGCGGCTGACCGACGATTTCAAGGCCCTGCGCCAGCGCCGTTCCCGTGCTCAGCGCCAGGATCCCGGCCGCCGTCCATCCCTTGAGTGATGAAATGATCCGCATCTCGCTTCCCGTCCTCTTGGGCGCGGCCTTGCGCCGCAACCGTCCCTCGGCCCCGCCTGCTGCCCGCTTGCGCGCGCGACGGAATCCTCTTGTTTGCTCTGGCGTTCAAACCATATCGGGCGCGCGGCGACAAGAGAAACCGTTGCGACAGATGCGCGCCCCTTGATCTGCATCAAGGACGCGCCGCATCGCGGCGTCGGCGCCTGGCGGCGGCGCCGATTTTCCGGTGAAAATCGCGGGTCAGCGGCCCGTCGCTTGCAGGGCCAGCCCCGCGCGCCTAGATTCCTCAGGCCCGTTTCGCAGAAAGCCCGCCATGTCCGACGCCCCCTTCCGCCCTTTCGAGACCCATCTGGACGAGGGCGCCGCCCTGTCCGTGCTGCGCGCCGCGACGGCGGGGGCCGAGGATGGCGAGCTGTTCCTTGAACGCCGCCGGGGCGAAAGCCTGGTGCTGGACGATGCCCGCATCCGCAATGCCGCCTATGACGCGAGCGAGGGCTTCGGGTTGCGCGCGGTGAAGGGTGAGGTCGCAGGCTATGCGCACGCGACCGAGATCAGCGAAAGCGCGCTGCGCCGCGCCGCCGAGACCGCGCGTCTGGCGGTGGGCGATGGCGGCGGCGTCCTGGCCCCGCCGCCGCCCGGCACCAACCGGCGGCTTTACGGCGCGGCCGATCCGGTGGCCGACGCGCCCTTCGCGGGCAAGCTGGACATATTGAAAGAGATCGACGCCTATGCCCGCGCCGCCGACAGGCGCGTGGTGCAGGTGACGGCGGCCCTGGGCGCGAGCCTGCAGGAAGTCGTGATCCTGCGGCCCGACGGGCAGGTCCTGACCGATACCAGGCCGATGGCGCGGCTGAATGTCTCGGTCATTCTGGAAGAGAACGGGCGGCGCGAGACCGGCGGCACCGGCGGCGGCGGGCGGCACGGGCTTAAGGGCCTTCTGGACCCCGCGACCTGGAAGCCGATGGTGGACGAGGCGCTGCGCATCGCGCGGGTGAACCTGGGCGCGGTCCCCGCCCCCGCCGGGATGCTGGACGTGGTGCTGGGGCCGGGCTGGCCGGGCATCCTGCTGCATGAGGCGATCGGCCATGGGCTTGAGGGAGATTTCAACCGCAAGGGCACCTCGGCCTTTGCCGGGCTGATGGGGCAAAGGATCGCCGCGCCGGGCGTGACGGTGCTGGATGACGGCACCATCCCCGACAGGCGCGGCTCGATCACCATCGACGATGAGGGCACACCTTCGGGAAAGAACGTGCTGATCGAGGACGGCGTGCTGGTCGGCTATATGCAGGACCGCCAGAATGCCCGGCTGATGGGGGCCAAGCCCACCGGCAACGGGCGGCGTGAAAGCTTCGCCCATATCCCGATGCCGCGCATGACCAACACCTACATGCTGGCGGGACAGGACGACCCGCAGGCCATCCTGTCCGACCTGAAGGACGGGATCTGGGCGGTGGGTTTCGGCGGCGGGCAGGTTGATATTACCAATGGCAAGTTCGTCTTCTCCTGCACCGAGGCCTATCGGGTGCGCAATGGCGTGGTCGGCGAGGCGCTGAAGGGCGCAACGCTGATCGGCGACGGGGCGACGGCGCTGCGCCAAATCCGCGCCATCGGCAATGACCTGAAGCTCGATCCCGGCATCGGCAATTGCGGCAAGGCCGGGCAATGGGTGCCGGTGGGCGTGGGCCAGCCGACGCTGTTGATCGGCGGGCTGACCATCGGCGGTCAGGCGGCATGAGCGCCTGGCGCACCGCCCCCGGGAGTCTGGCGGCGGTGGGCTGGCGGTATCTGGCATTGCTGGTTCTGGGCCTGTGGCTGGCCCCCGCCCTGTTGGGCTTTGTCGCCTATCAGGTCATTCGCCTGCTTGGCCCCGAGCATTTGGGCGAGAACTATCGGCAGGCCGAGTTCATCGCCCTGCTGACGCTCTATTCGCCGCTCGTCACCTGGGGCGGCTTTGGCCTGATCCTGGCGGGCGCGGTGTTCCTGCTGCGGCGGGGGGCTTTCGGCTGGGCTTCGGCTGTCTTGCTGGGCGCAAGTGCCGGGCTGAGCCTGAGCCTGCATACCGGCGAGCCGACGCCGGTGCTGATCGGCATCTTCCTGACCGCGCTGATCCGGGTACTGCTGGCGCTGAAGGCGCCCGAAGTCTTCTAGGCCTGGTCGTGGCGGAAAAGCCCTGAAGGGGTCTTGCCCCCCCAGACCCCTTTCACGGGATATTTGACCCTTGGCGAAGAGGCAGGCCTAGCGGCCGAACTTGCCCTTCAGCGCCTCAGCGAAGGCACCGCCGCCGCTGCTGGACGGGCCTGCCTCCATCCGGGCCTTCGCGGCCGGCCCCTTGCCGCGCTCTTCCCGCGACGTGGCGGGGGCGGCTGCGCCATCCTTTCGCATCGTCAGCCCGATGCGCTTGCGCGGCACGTCAACCTCGGTGACGCGGACCTTCACCACATCGCCCGCCTTCACCACCTCATGCGGGTCTTTCACGAAACGGTCGGCCAATTGGCTGACATGGACCAGCCCATCCTGATGCACGCCGATATCGACGAAGGCGCCGAAGGCCGCGACATTGGTGACCGTGCCTTCGAGCAGCATGCCGGGCTTGAGATCGGAGATTTCGTTGACGCCCTCGGTGAAGCTCGCCGTGCGGAATTCGGGGCGCGGGTCGCGGCCGGGTTTTTCCAGCTCCGACAGGATGTCCTTGACAGTGGGAAGACCGAACTTGTCACTGACAAATTGCGCCGGGTTCAGCTTCTTCAGCGCCGCGCCGTCGCCCATCAGGGCGCGGATGTCGCGACCGCAGGCGGCAATGATCTTGCGCGCCACCTCATAGGCTTCGGGATGGACCGAAGAGGCGTCGAGCGGTTCCTTGCCGCCGGTGATGCGCAGGAAGCCCGCCGCCTGTTCAAAGGCCTTGGGGCCAAGCCGCGCGACTTTCAGCAGCTCGCGGCGGCTGGCGAAGGGGCCGTTGGCGTCGCGATGGGCGACGATGGCCTCGGCCAGACCGGGGCCGACGCCCGAGACGCGGGCCAGAAGCGGGCCGGAGGCGGTGTTGAGGTCAACCCCGACCGCGTTCACCGCGTCTTCGACCACCGCATCCAGCGATTTGGCCAGCCGGTGCTGGTCGACATCATGCTGATACTGGCCGACGCCAATGCTTTTCGGCTCGATCTTCACCAGTTCGGCGAGCGGGTCCTGCAGGCGGCGGGCGATGGAGACCGCGCCGCGCAGGGAAACGTCGAGATCGGGGAATTCACGCGCGGCGAGTTCCGAGGCGGAATAGACCGAGGCCCCCGCTTCCGAGACGACGACCTTGGTCGGTTTCGCCGCCGTTGCAGGCAGCAGGGCCAGAAGATCGGCCACGAGCTTCTCTGTCTCGCGGCTGGCCGTGCCATTGCCGATGGCGATCAGCCGCACGCCATGCTGGCCGATCAGCCGGGCGATGGCGGCCTGCGCGCCGCGCAGATCGTTCTTGGGCTGGAAAGGATAGACCGTATCCGTAGCCAGAACCTTGCCCGTGGCATCGACGACGGCCACTTTCACCCCGGTGCGGATGCCGGGATCAAGGCCCATCGTCGCCTTGCCGCCCGCGGGCGCGGCCAGCAGCAGGTCCTTGAGATTGCGGGCGAAGACGCGGATCGCCTCGGCCTCGGCGCCTTCACGCAGATCGGCCATCAGGTCGAGCGTGAGCGAGGTCTTCAGCTTGACCCGCCAGGCCCAGGCGGCGGCGTCGCGCAGCCAGCGGTCGCCCGCCCCCTGCCCCGCCGCGCCCAGCGCCGCGCCACAGGCGCGTTCGGCCGGGCTTTCGCCGCGCGGGGCCTCGGGATCGATCTCAAGGTCAAGCGTAAGGATTTCCTCGTTCCGGCCGCGCAGCATCGCCAAGACCCGGTGGCTGGGGGCATTGGCGAAGGGTTCGGAATGGTCGAAATAGTCCGAGAACTTGGCCCCGGCCTGTTCCTTGCCCGCCGCGACCTTGGCGGTCAGGCGGCCGACCTTGCGCATATGGTCTCGCAGCCGTCCCAGAAGGGCCGCGTCTTCCGACAGGCCCTCGGCCAGGATGTCGCGCGCGCCTTCCAGCGCGGCCTTGGCATCGGGAAAGGCCTCGGACAGATGCCCGGCGGCAAGCGCGGCGGGATCGGCGGCGCGGTCGGCGAGAATCGCATCGACCAGCGCCTGCAACCCGGCCTCGCGCGCGATCATCGCTTTGGTGCGGCGCTTGGGCTTATAGGGAAGGTAGATGTCTTCCAGTTCTGATTTCGTCGTCGCCGTGGCGATGGATTTCGCCAGCGCGTCGGTCATTTTCCCTTGAGATTCAATCGAATCGGTAATGGCCTTGCGACGCGCCTCAAGCTCGCGCAGATAGCCGAGCCGTTCTTCCAGCTTGCGCAATTGCGTGTCGTCCAGCCCGCCGGTCACTTCCTTGCGGTAGCGGGCGATGAAGGGAACGGTAGCGCCTTCGTCCAGAAGTGCCACAGCCGAGGCGACCTGCCCGGAGGCAGCGCCGATTTCCGTGGCGATCAGGGCGGCGATGCGGGCAGAGAGGGCGGCGGGGACAGGCATCGGCGGGGCTCCTTCGGACCGGGGCCGCGACCATAGCCGCCGGGACGGCGAAGGCAAGATGGTGCCAGCAGGCGGATGCGGGAAATCCGCCGGGGGCTGCGATCTGCGATTGGGGGGGGAAGATGGTACAGCCTCCCCGGCTCGAACGGGGGACCCCCAGATCCACAATCTGGTGCTCTAACCAACTGAGCTAAGGCTGCACTGGCGGGGGACATAGCGCCAAGGCGGGGGCGATGCAAGCCTCAGAGCGCAATTTCCCAATTCTGATCCACCACATCCTGACCATAGGCGCGGGCGGGGCGCGACGATGCCAGCCGCCAGCCGTTTCGGGCATACAGCGCGCAGGCGGCGCGGTGGCTTTCATGGGTCCACAGCACCATGCGCCGGTACCCGGCGGTTCGGGCGAAAGACACGCAAGTGTCGTGCAGGCGCTGGCCTAGGCCCAGACCGCGCGCTTCGGGAAGCAGGATGAACAGGCGCAGCCGGGCGGTTTCCGCATCCTCGGCCATGCAGGAAATGGTGCCAAGGCGCCGACCGCCCCGTTCGGCGATCCAGGCGGATTCGCGGGCGGTATCATTGCGGTCCAGGAAATCGGCCATGATGCGGGCGACAAGCGCCTCGAAACTGGCATCATAGCCTTCGTCGCGGGCGTAAAGCGCGCCATGGGTGCCGATGATCCAGCCTGCATCGCCGGGCCGAAGCGGGCGAATCGAAGGCTCTTGCCGGGGGGACAGCAGCCCCCAGGCGCGATCCAGCATGTCGGCCAGATGGGTCTGGTGGTTGGGCGGCACAAGCGCGGTCAGGGCGGCACGGGATTGTGCGGAAAACCCGTCCAGCAGCGCCTGCCCCGCGGGGGTCAGGCTGAGAATAGCCTGCCGGGCGTCCTGGGCATCGGCGGTGCGGGTGACGATACCCTCGCGCGCGAGCCGGGCCAGCATCCGCGACATCTGGGCCGGATCAAGGCCGAGGCTGGCAGACAGGGCGCGGGCCGTGACCGGTCCCTGCCCGCCGATCTCATGGATCAGGCGCACCTCGGCCAGGGTGCGGCCGGACTGCAGATAGCTGCGCCCGGTCAGGCCAAGCGCACGGGTATAATTGCGGTTGAAGGCGCGGATGCGGTCGATGGCATCTGGGCTTTCGGGGCTGGGGCTGGCCTGGGTCATGGCGGCAGTCTGGCACATTGCTTGATTGAGTCAATCATTGTCGCGCTGGACAGGCTGCCTGCCCTGCGCTAGCCAAAGGGCCATGAGCATCAACAAGCAAAGCGACGTCGCCGCCAATATCCAGATCGGGCCCACCGATCAGGGCATGGTGCGCATCTATGTCGAGGCCGAGGGCGGGGTCGACCTGCCGCTGGATTTCGATCCCGAGGAAGCCGAGGAAATCGCCGACGAATTGCGCGCGGCGGCCGAGGCGGCCCGGGCCATGGCCGAAACGCGCGGCAAGCGGCGTTAGGCCGCCCCCCTAGAGCAAGTCCGACATCGGATCGCGCAGCGCCTGCAGGGCGCGGGCGGCGCAGCGGGCGAAGCTTTGCGTCACCGCCTTGCGCCTTGCGCCAGCCAGCGGCGTTTCCGGCGCCATGCGCAGGATTTCGGCATCATAGGCATCGGCCAGGATCAGCCCGGTTTCGGGCGGCAGAAGATCGACCGGGAAATCCGCATCCACCGCCCAGAAGAAGCGGTCGCAATAGTCGAGATAGCCTTGCCATTTGCGGTCCGACAGGTAGTCGGCCCGGCCCGACTTGCATTCGACCACCCACAATTCGCCCTTCGGACCCAGCGCCATGAGATCGACGCGCAGGCCGGTGGCCAGCACCATTTCCGGCACCGTGACGAAGCCGTGGCCAGCCAGCGCCCGCGCCACGCCGCGCGCAAGGCGCTGGCCGGGCATCGGGGGCAGAAGGTCAAGCGGCTGATCCATGGCCGCAAACATGAACCAAAAGTGAACATCTGTCCAGATGTCCCGCCTGGCAGCGCCGCGCTTGCGGCGGGGGCGGCTGCGCCCTACATAGAAACCCGGCGGGTGCTGCTCTTCGCGTGTTGGGGTCTTTTTTCCAGTGGCCGATAAGCAAGCGAACGGGGGCTGGCTCTGCCCGGATCCTGGTCCGGGTATCTGGCGCCCACCTGAGACCTCTGGCTCTCGGGAAACCATGTCCCCCACGGCCGCTGCGGGCCCGCCACCTTTCCCCACCAAAGCGAACGGGGCAGGATTTCCCCCTGCCCCGCTGCCACCGGTACCGTCTTCGGTCAGAAGCCGAAGACCATCGACACGCCAAGCTTGTTGTCGGTCTTGATCGCCCGGCTGTCATTGTACTCGGTCAGATAGCTGACCCGGGTCGAGATCGCGTCGGTGATCTTGAAGTTCACGCCCAGGTCGTTGTTGGCCCGGAAGGCCGAGTCCGAGTTCAGAAGGTCGGTGTCATTGGTCAGGAACACCGTGTCGCTGAACTTGTAGTAAAGCCGCGACGAGGCGATGGCGGCGGCCTCGGTCGTCGAGGAATTGTCGCCATACTCCAGATAGCTGACACCCAGACCGGCCTGGACGCGCCAGGTCATGTCGGGGGTGTTCACCACCCGGTAGCCAGGGCCGACGCCCAGGAAGGCATCGCGCTTGACTTTGTCGCCCAAGGTCAGGCCATCGGCCATCTCTTGCGCGGTCAACTGGTCGGCCAGGCCATCCATCTGCACACGGCCCAGCACGAAGCCATAGAAGCGGTCGTTGAAATAGTAGTTGCCGTCATAGACCGCGAAGATGTCTTCCTTGGTGCTGCTGCCTTCGGATTCCGAGAAGTCGATCGCCGCACCAAGCGTCTGGACGAAGGCGCCCGAAACGTTGTGTAGGCGCAGGCCAAGGCTGAAATCCTGCGAGTCGTTGTTGCCGGTCTTGCCGGAATAGCCCAGCGCCGCGCTGCCCGAGAAGCCCTGCCGCTGGTCGGGATTGCCGAAGCGGTTGGCGTCTTCGGCGCGGGCCATATCTTCATTCACATCCTGCTCGATGTCGTCGATGCGGTCATCGAGCGCGTCGATGCCGACGATGCCGTCCTGTGCCAGCGAAGGGGTCGCAAGCGCCACAACGAGGGTCGATGCCGATGCGAGGAGCGTGACGTATTTCATCCGCATGTCCTTTGATCCTTGCCCGGACGGCCCATCCGCCCGGTCGATGAGGGCAAGATAGGTCGGGCGGGAAAAACCGGAACATTCAGGAAACTCGAGGCTGAGACGAGCATTATTCATGGCCCCGGGCCTTGAAGCCAAGCAAGGGGGGCGGCAGCACCGAATCGACGGATTAATGTCTATGAAATCATAATCTTGGCGCCAGCGCGTCCAGCGGTCGCAGGCCCTTAGAACTGGTCAAGCAAGTCTGCCGCCTCATCCTCGGCCCGGGCGACCACGGAAACCAGTGTCTCGCGCGCCACAAGGGCCAGGTCATTTTCCAGATCTTCCCGCCAGATCGACCAGGCGGGATGGGCATAGGTGGGCGCGTCCACGACCAGATGCAGACTGCCCGTCTCGACGGCGGACCGGACATAGCGGGCGGGCAGATAAGTCGCGACCTCACGGCTGCGGATGTAAAGCCCGGCCAGGGCGCCCAGCCCCATGGTCACCGGCTTGGCCCGCAGGCCCGGCAGCGCCTCGTCATGAAAGCGCAGGAAGTCGGGCCCCCAGTCGGCCAGAACATAGCGCCCCTGCAGATCTTCCAGCCTAGCCCCCTGCCAGGGCGAGACCATGACAAGTTGATCTTCGATCAACCGTTCGGCGCGCAAGCCGGGCCGGTTGATCGGCGCATAGCTGAGCACGACCTGCGCCGCGCCCGACAGCACCATCTGCGCCAGCCCCTCGGCTGCTGCCATCTCGGCCCGCAGCGTCAGATCGGGGCGGGCGGCGTGCAGCGCATCCATCCAGCGAAAGCCCAGGCGCGGCCAGAGCGAGGCCTGGGCACCGATGGTCAGGCTGCGGGTCACGCTTTCGGCCTGGGTGACACTGCGGCGGGCCTGTTCCCAATTGGCCAATATGGTCAGGGCATGGCTGCGGAATTCGCGTCCCGCCGGGGTCAGCGACACGCCATCCTTGGCGCGCAGGAACAGCGGGCGGCCCAGCTGGTCCTCAAGCCGCTGGATGCGCAGCGAGACGGCGGATTGCGTGACAAACAAGCGTTCCGAGGCGGCAGCGAAAGACCCCGAGGCGGCCACTTCGACGAAGCTGCGGATCAGTTGCAGGTCCATGGCGCATCCTTTCGCCAGATCAGGGACTTGCGGTCTAGCGCCGGGTCCGGCGGCGCGGAAGACAAGGCGTCACGCAACAGGGGAGCGCCGCCGATGAGGCGGCGATCCGATCACGAAACTGCACCGGGGCAGCGACAGGTTTGAAGTCTGGCGTGAACGGCCTAGCGGCGGCGGGTCGCGCCGCTGCGGGCGGGAGTTTCGGCGCGCACAGGCAGGGGCATCAGATGCTGGCGCAAGCCGCCGCGCGGGGGGGTGTCATCCTCGGCCATCAGCATGACACGCAGGCCGAACTGCACGCCCGAGAACACGACGCCGTTGAAGACGATCAGCATGGTCAGCGCGACCAGGCCGCTGGACGAGCCAAGGATCAGATGGCCAATCCCCATCACGTCGAAGCCGACCATCAGCGCCGCGAAACCGGCCGAAAGGCCAAAGCCGATGGCGACGGAATGGATGTAAAGGCGGATCAGCTTGGGCATGGGCGACTCCTTTGCGTGAAGGTCAGGCTATGCCTGTCCAACCGGGATGTGAACCCCCAGTCGCCCCACGCCCCTGCGACATCAGATCACGATCTGGCTGAACCCTTCGCGCAGCGCATTGGACCAGGCTTCCGACATGGCGCGGAACTGCGGATCGCCCGCCTCGATCCGGCGGCGCATGGTGACCTGGCAGGCGTCGCGCTCGATCACGCAAAGGTCCAGCGGCATCCCGACCGAAAGGTTCGAGCGCAGGGTCGAATCCATCGACAGGAGCACCGCCTTCTGCGCGTCCGGGATCGAGGTCGTCGGCTTCACCACCCGGTCAAGGATCGGCTTGCCATATTTGTGCTCGCCGATCTGGAGGAAGGGCGTATCCTCGGTCGCCTCGATGAAATTGCCTTCGGGATAGATCAGGAACAGCCGCATCGCGCCGCCCTTGCGCTGGCCCGCGACGATCATGCTGGCGGTCGCGCCCTGCTGGGCGGCCGACAGTTTCTCGTCGATCTCAAGTCGGACGGCGGCCAGGCGGTTGCCGACGATCTCGGCCACTTTCAGCATGGTGGGCGCCAGCATGATCGAGGTTTCGCCCGTGGCCTCGCGGTCCTCGATCGCCTCGCGCAGTTGCGCGATGGTGGTCTGGCTGACCGACAGGCTGCCCGCCGTCATGATGACGATGACGCGCTCGCCCGGCTCCTCGAAAGTGAACATCTTGCGATAGATCGAGATATTGTCGAGCCCGGCATTGGTGCGAGTGTCCGACAGGCAAACGATGCCTTCGTTCAATAGAAGTCCGACACAATAGGTCATTCCCTGGGGTCCCCGGCCCGTCCGCAACAATTCTGAATACTGACTAACGGCGGGATAATCGCTTGAAAAGGCCCCGCGTCAGGAAATTTTATTTCCTAATCCGTGGGGTCACACCGGGGTCACAGCGGGCGGGATATCGACCGAAGGCAGCCAGGGCTTGATGTCAAGCACGGGCGTGCCGTCGAAGGCGTCAATGGCATCAAGCGTGATCTTTCCCGCAGCCATGTCGAGCGCAAGAACAGTCACCGCCGCCAGTGCGACCGGATTGGGCCGGGCGGGGGAACGCAGGGCAAAGACCCCGGTCGGGCCGGGCCTGTGGCCGGGGGATTGCACGATCAGGTCGCGCCGCGCCTGCCCGGTCCAGTAAAACACAAGGATGCGGTCGCCCACCGCCAGGCCCTGAAGACCCGTGCGATACTCGCGCAACAGCGTAAGAGAGAAATCGCCGCCCCGCTCGCGCGCCTCGCGCAGGTTCTTGGGGCAGGTCCCGCGCGACCAGGGCGAGGCGATTGTGCCGATAAAGGCCAGCGCGGCATCTGCGCGCTGGCCGGGGTCAAACCCCAGCGCGATCTCGCCGGGTCTGGCCTTGGGGTCGGTCATTCCGCCGCGGTCGCGCGCCTGGGCAGAACCCAGTTCGGCCGGGCGAAATGGCAGGTATAGCCGTTCGGGATGCGCTCGAGATAATCCTGATGCTCGGGCTCGGCCTGCCAGAAAGCGCCCGCCGGCTTCACCTCGGTCACCACCTTGCCGGGCCAGAGGCCCGATGCATCGACATCGGCGATCGTGTCCAGCGCGGTACGGTGCTGGTCGTCGGACAGGTAATAGATGCCCGACCGATACGCCATGCCGCGGTCATTGCCCTGCCGGTTCGGCGTGGTGGGATCATGGATCTGGAAGAAGAATTCCAACAGCTTGCGATAGGACAGCACCGCCGGATCGAAAACAACTTCGATCCCCTCGGCATGGGTGCCATGGTCGCGATATGTGGCATTCGCCACATCGCCGCCGGTATAGCCGACGCGGGTCGAGACGACGCCGGGGATGCGGCGGATCAGGCCCTGCATCCCCCAGAAGCAGCCGCCGGCCAGGATTGCGGTCTCGGTCATTTCACGTCCTCCACTTGGTCCAGATAGGCGCCATAGCCCTCTTCTTCCATCTTCTCGCGCGGGATGAAGCGCAGCGAGGCCGAATTGATGCAATAGCGCAGGCCGCCCCGGTCGCGCGGACCATCGGGAAAGACATGGCCCAGATGGCTGTCGCCATGGGCGGACCGCACCTCGGTGCGGATCATGCCATGGGTGGTGTCGCGCAGTTCGACCACATGGGCGGTTTCGACCGGCTTGGTGAAGGACGGCCAGCCGCAGCCGGATTCGAACTTGTCGGACGAGGCGAAAAGCGGCTCGCCCGAGACGATGTCGACGTAAAGCCCGGCGGCCTTGTTGGAATTGTATTCTCCGGTCCAGGCCCGTTCCGTGCCGCTTTGCTGGGTGACGCGGTACTGTTCAGGGGTCAGCCGGGCGATGGCCTCGGCCGATTTGGCGTAAGCGGTCATATGCGTCTCCTTGGGAAGAGTGCAGGCCATATGTGGGAAGGGACGGCCCGCCTGTCCATGGCCCTATTCGGCCCGCCCCAGCCCTTCGTTACAGCGATCCTTCGCTACAGTTATTCCGCGGGCATCCGCGACTCGGCCATGCCGGCATACCAGCTTGCACCGAAGGGGATGGCCGTGTCGTCGAAATTATAGGCCGGGTGATGAACCATGGCCGTGTCGCCATTGCCCAGGAAGATATAAGCGCCGGGCCTTGCGTTCAGCATATAGCTGAAATCCTCGGCCCCCATCAGCGGCGGGGTTTCGGCATCGACCTGGCCCGATACATCCTGCGCCACCTTGACCGCATGGGCGGTGTTTTCGGGCGTATTGACCGTGACGGGATAGCCGCGCTGGTAATCGACCACCGCCTTCGCGCCCAGGGCCAGCGCCGTGCCTTCCGCAATCTCGTGGATGCGGCGTTCGACCAGATCCTGCACGGCAGGGTCGAGCGTGCGGACGGTGCCGCGCAGGATCACCTGCTGCGGGATGACGTTATGGGCCGGGCTGTCGGTTTCGACCGCGCAGATCGAGACGACGATCTGCTTCAACGGATCGACATTGCGGCTGGCGATGGTTTGCAGCGCGAGGATGACATGGGCGGCAACAACTGTCGTGTCCACGCAGTCATGCGGCTTGGCGGCATGGCCGCCCTTCCCGGTCAGCGTGATCTCGACCGTATCGGCGGCAGCCATGATCGAGCCTTCGCGGATGGCGAAATGGCCGACCGGGATTCCGGGCATATTGTGCATGCCATAGACTTCCTGCACGCCCCAGCGGTCCATCATGCCGTCATTCACCATCTCTCTGCCGCCGCCGCCGCCTTCTTCGGCGGGCTGGAAGATGCAGACGACCGAGCCGTCGAAATTGCGCGTCTCGGCCAGATACTTGGCGGCGCCCAGCAGCATCGAGGTATGGCCGTCATGGCCGCAGGCATGCATCGCCCCCTTGACCTTCGAGGCATAGGGCAGCCCGGTCTGCTCGATGATGGGCAGGGCGTCCATATCGGCGCGCAGCCCGATGACGCGGCCCTTGCTGTCGGACTTGCCCTTGATCACCGCCACCACGCCGGTGCGGCCGATGCCTTCGACCACCTCGTCGCAGCCGAAGCTGCGGCACAGCTCGGCCACGCGGGCGGCGGTGCGATGAACCTCGAACTGCAGCTCGGGATTCTCATGGAAATCGCGGCGCCAGGCGGTGATCTCGGGCAGCATCTCGGCGAAACGGTTCTTGACGGGCATGGTGTCCTCAGGCTTGGGGCAGGCGGCTTTCGACCAGGGCGACAAAGTAGCTGCACCCGGCCGGAATGGCCTGATCGTTGAAGTCGTAAGCGGGGTTGTGGCACTGGGCGCTGTCGCCATTGCCAAGGAAGATATAGGCGCCGGGCCGTGCCTCGAGCATGTAGGAGAAATCCTCGGCCGGCATGATCGGCGGAATGTCCCGCAGCACGGCGCCCGCGCCCGCGACGCTTTCGGCGGCGCTGATGGCATAGTCGGTTTCGCGGGCGGCGTTGACCGTCACCGGATAGCCGCGCTCATAGATCACCTCGGCGGTGGCGCCGTAGGCGGCGGCGGTCGCGGTGGCGACGGCCTTGATCCGCGCTTCCGCCAGATCGCGCAGCTTGCCGTCCAGCGCCCGCACCGTGCCTTCCATCACCGCGCGGTTGGCGATGACGTTCGAGGCGCGGCTATCGGTCTGAAACGTGCCCACGGTCAGCACCATCGCCGCCAGCGGATCGGCATTGCGCGCGACCACCGATTGCAGGGCCACGACCGTCGCGCAGGCCGCAAGCGTCGTGTCGACGGCCAGATGCGGCTCGGCGGCATGGCCGCCCTTGCCCGTCACCGTGATGCGGAATTCGTCGGCCGAAGCCTGCAAGGCGCCAGGCCGGATCGCGAAATGGCCGGTGGGCAGGCCCGGCGCATTGTGCAGGCCATAGACCTCGTCAATGGCGAATCGGTCCATCAGCCCATCGTCGATCATCGCCTTGGCCCCTGCCCCGCCTTCCTCGGCGGGCTGGAAGATGCAGACCACGGTGCCATCGAAATTCCGCGTCTCGGCCAGATACTTGGCAGCCCCCAGCAGGATCGAGGTATGGCCGTCATGGCCGCAGGCATGCATCTTGCCCGGCGTCTTCGACGCATGGGGCAGCCCGGTGATTTCCTCGATTGGCAGCGCGTCCATATCGGCGCGGAAACCCAGCGTCCGGCCCGACCCGGTGCTGCGGCCGCGGATCACCGCGACGAGGCCGCTGCCGCCGATGCCTTCGACCACCTCGTCGCAGCCGAAGCTGCGGCACAGCTCGGCCACGCGCGACGACGTGCGCGGCAGGTCATACATCAGCTCGGGATATTCATGAAAATCCCGGCGCCAGCCGGTGATCTCGGGCAGAAGCTCGGCGAAGCGGTTCTTGACGGGCACGGGGCATCTCCTTTGCGCCGATGGTGGACCTTGGGCGCGACAGGGGCAAGGGGGGCGATTTCGTCGAAGACGTCGCGCCGGAGCCTTCGAAAACTCCGGCGCGCGGCGTCAGAGGCTGGGTCCGGGCGCGATCTTCGACCCGTCGCTGAAGCGCGACAGGCGGAAGCGCGTCAGGTCATGGCCGGGATCTTCGCCCGCGACCAGGCTTGCCACCACGCGGCCCATGCCGGGGCCGATGCCGAAGCCATGACCGCTCATCCCCGTCGCGATGGTCAGGCCCGGGATTGGCGCGTGGTCCACCACGGGCACGACATCGGGCATGGTGTCGATCATCCCGGCCCAGGCGGTGCGCAAGGCCGGGCGGCCGATGCCGGGGAAGGCGCGGGCGAAACTGTCCTGCACGCGGCCCAGCGTGGCGAGGTTCGGCGCGGGGTTCAGGATGCGGTTCTTCTCGAAAGGCGAGACCTGATCCGCTGCCCAGCGCCGCGGCGTGCCCCAGGCATCCGGATAGCCCGAAGGCGCGGCAGCGCGGAAATGCGTTGACCGGAAATCCTTTTTCAAGACAGGCAGATAGGTGCCGAAGCTGGCAAAGGCATCGCGACCGATGAAGAAATCATGCTCGGCCCCCGGCGCCAGCGTATAGCCGCCATCCGCCCGCCGCCGCAGCGCGAAGGCATCGTCACAGGCTGCGCCGTCAAAGACCTCGGGCAAGGGGCCGGTCTCGGCCACGCTGGCCAGAACCGCAAGCTGCGGGATCTTGACACCGTGCGCGCCCAGGAACAGCCGCGACCACGCACCTGCGGCCACAACCACCCGCGCGGCGGCGATGCGGCCCTTTTCGGTCACGACGCCTGCAATCCTGCCAGCGGCAAGATCAAGCGCCCGCACGGCGCAATCCTCAAGGATGGTCACCCCCCGGGCCTGCGCGGCGGCAGCCAGCATCGGCACTGCCACCCAGGGCTCGGCCTTGGCATCCGAGGCCGTCCAGATCGCGCCCTTCCACGGTGCGGCGGCGCCTTTGAACATGCCCAGCGCCTCACTCGCGGTCAGCATCCGCGTATCCAGGCCATTGTCGCGGGCATGGGGCAGCCAGGCCTCGAACCCGGCGATTTCGCGTTCGGTCTGGGCCAGGTACATCACGCCGGTCTGGCGGAACCCCAGCCCCTCGCCCAGCTCCTGTGCCAGCGATTTCCAGATCCGCAGGCTTTCCACCATGATCGGCAATTCGCCCGCGTCGCGGCCCTGCTGGCGGATCCAGCCCCAGTTGCGGCTGGATTGCTCGCCCGCGATGCGGCCCTTTTCGCAAAGAACCACCCGCAGGCCCTTTTCCGCCAGAAACCACGCGGTCATCACGCCGATGACGCCGCCGCCGATCACCACGACATCCGCGACCGCCGGGGGTTGGCCGCCAAAGCGCACGGGCGTGCCGTCGTGAATTGGGAAGCTCACGCTAGCCTCTCCAGCAGGTTGCGCATGAAGCCATGCCCGGCCTCGAACTGCGCGACGTCGATGAATTCATCGGCCTGATGTGCCTGGGCGATGTCGCCGGGGCCGCAGACGACGGCGGAATAGCCCGCCTCCTGGAACTGCCCGGCCTCGGTGCCATAGCTGACCACGCCCGCCGCATTGTCGCCGGTCAGGGCAACGACAAGCGCCTCGGCCGGGCCATGATCCTCGGGCTTGAGCGCAGGCACGCCGAAGAACCGGTCAAGGATCACCCCCGCCTCGGGGCGGCGCGCTTTCAGCGCCGCGTCCAGCCGGGCGGCTTCGGCCACGAAATCGGCGGCGATGGCGTCAAGGTCATCATCCGGCGTCACCCGCATCTCGACCGCGAAACGGCAATCGGCGGCGGTGATGTTATGCGCCGTGCCGCCCTGGATCATGCCGACATGCAGCGTGGTGAAGGGCGGATCGAACAGGCCGCCCATCGGTTTGCGCGGCGCGGCCTGGATCGCGGCGTTGCGGTCATTGACCCATTGGATCAGCCGCGCCCCTTCCATGATCGCGGAAACGCCCTGCGGCAGCAGCGAGGAATGCACCTCGTAGCCCTTCACATGGACATGATAGCCGGTGCCGCCCTTGTGGCCGGTGATCAGCTTAAGCCGCGACGGCTCTCCCACGATCACCGCGCTGCCCTTTGGCACGACGCCCTGCATGGCGGCGATCATCGGCGGCGCGCCGGTACAGCCGATCTCCTCGTCATAGGACAGCGCGATCTGAAGCGGGCGGCTGAGGCCCTGCTTTTTCGCCCGCACCAGCGCCCAGACGGCAAGGGCGTCGTATCCCTTCATGTCGCAGGTGCCACGCCCGTAAAGCCGCCCGTCGCGTTCGGTCACCGTCCAGGGGTCAGAGGTCCAGTCCTGCCCGTCGACCGGGACGACATCGGTATGGCCCGACAGGACCACCGCCCCCTCGACCAGGGGGCCGACATGGGCGAAAAGCGCGGCCTTCTGGCGGTCCTCGTTCCAGTGGCGGTGGCTGTCGATGCCATGGCCCGCCAGATAGCCTTCGAGCCAGTCGATCAGGTCGAGATTCGAGCGCCGGCTCACCGTCGGAAAGCTGACCAGCCGGTCAAGAATCTGACGTGGCGTCAGTTCGTCCATGGAAATGCCCCCAGATGTTGTGGCCAACCTTCACCTTGGCCCCAAAGGTGTCAAGTCCCGGCAATTTGCCCGGCAGACGCTACACATTGCCGGGCATTTCCGATGGATTTGCCAAGCACAAACGGGATTGATAGAGGATGAAAAATCGGGAAAAGTCCTCCAACGAGGTGGGACCGGAGCATAATCCGGCCTGAAACCCGAAGAAAAACAAGAAGAAGACTGCACGGGGAGAACTTCATGCCCAATGGGGCGCAGCCTGTCCTTGATGTCAGGGGCCTGAAGACCGTTTTCCGCACTCGTGCGGGCGAGATCCATGCCGTGAATGATGTGAGCTTCGCCTTGAAAAAGGGCGAGTTGCTGGGTGTTGTCGGCGAAAGCGGGTCGGGCAAATCGGTGACGATGATGTCGCTCCTGCGGCTTCTGCCGATGCCCCCGGCCGAGATTCGCTCGGGCCAGGCGCTGTTGAGCGGCAAGGATATCCTGCAAGCCAGCCCCGAAGAGCTGCGCGCCATTCGCGGCGGCAAGGTGGGTTTCGTCTTCCAGGACCCGATGACCAGCCTGAACCCGGTCTTCACCGTGGGCAACCAGATCATGGAACCCCTGCGCAAGCATCTGGGGATGACCAAGAAGCAGGCGGCGGACCGGGCGACCGAGCTGCTTGAACTGGTGGGCATTCCCGATGCGCGCCGGCGGCTGGGCGACTACCCGCACCAGTTTTCGGGCGGGATGCGGCAGCGGGTGATGATCGCCATCGCGCTGGCCTGCGACCCCGAAGTGCTGATTGCTGATGAACCGACCACCGCCCTGGACGTGACCATCCAGGCGCAGATCCTGGAACTGGTGAAGGACCTCCGCCACAAGCTGGGTATGGCGATCATCTGGATCACCCATGATCTTGGCGTGATCGCGGGCATCGCGGACCGGGTCATGGTGATGTATGGCGGCCAGGTGGCCGAAGAGGCGCCGGTGAAGGAGCTGTTCGCGCGGCCTCAGCACCCCTATACGCGGGCGCTGCTGAAAACGATCCCCAAGATTTCCGGCGCACGCGAAACGCGGCTGAAGGTGATCGAGGGTCAGCCGCCGATCATGTCGGCCGCCCCGACCGCCTGCCCCTTCCGCCATCGCTGCGAGCATCGCTTCGACCGCTGCGATGTGGAAAATCCCGCCTTGCGCGGCGTCAGCCCGGGCCATGCCGTGGCCTGCCATTGGACGGCGCCCGCCGCGGCCCCGGCAGAGGGGGTGATCCATGCTTGACGCGAACCCCCAACCGCTGGTCCAGGTCGACGGCCTGAAGATGTATTTCCCGATCCGCTCGGGCCTGTTGCGCATTCATACCGGCGATGTGAAGGCGGTGGATGGCGTGTCCTTCTCGATCCGCGCCGGCGAGACGCTGGGCCTGGTGGGCGAGTCCGGCTGCGGCAAGTCGACCGTCGGCCGCGCGCTGCTGCGGCTCTACGAACCTACGGCGGGCAAGGTGGTGATCGACGGCGAGGATGTCGCCAGTCTTTCCACTGAAAAGTTGCGACAGAAGCGCCCGACCATGCAGATGGTCTTTCAGGACCCGCAGGCCAGCCTGAACCCGCGCATGTCGGTGGCCGACATCATCGCCGAGCCGCTGGACGAACACACCAATTGGCCGCGCGCGAAGAAGACCGAGCGGGTTTACGAGCTTTTGGATGCCGTCGGCCTGAACCGCCGCTTCGCCAACCGCTTCCCGCATGAATTTTCGGGCGGCCAGCGCCAGCGCATCGGCATTGCCCGCGCCCTGGCCCTGAACCCGAAGTTCATCGTCTGCGACGAACCGATCGCGGCGCTGGACGTCTCGATCCAGGCTCAGGTCGTGAACCTGCTTGAAGACCTTCAGGACAAGCTGGGCCTGACCTACCTGTTCATCAGCCATGACCTGTCGATGGTACGCCACCTCGCCGACCGGGTGGCGGTGATGTATCTGGGGCGGATCGCCGAACTGTCGCCTTCGGCGGATCTTTATGCCCGCCCGCTGCACCCCTATGCCGAAGCCCTGCTTTCGGCGGTGAACGAGCCCGATCCAGAAATTGCCGCAAGGCGCAACCGGATCATCCTGAAAGGCGACGTGCCTTCGCCCGCCAATCCGCCCAAGGGATGCAATTTCTGCACCCGCTGCCCCAAGGTCTTCGACCTGTGCCGCAGCGTGAAGCCTGAACTGACCGAGGTGGAGCCGGGCCGCATGGTGGCCTGCCATCTTTACAGCGACAAAACCGGGACGGCCGGATCAACCGGCCGCATTGGGGCCCAAGAGCACAACCAACAGACCAACCAACAAGGAGTGTCGTGATGAAACTGAGAACCGCCCTGCTGGGCGCGATCTGCGTGGCCGGTTCCGCCACGGTCGCGCTGGCCGACCGCGGCGCCGACGGGCATGTCAACGTGCTCTACTGGCAGGCGCCGTCGACCCTGAACCCCTATCTCTCCTCCGGCACCAAGGATGTGGAAACCGCGTCGCTCGTGCTGGAAGGCCTGGCAGGATTTGACGAAAAAGGCGTGGTCTTCCCGCGTCTGGCCGTCGATGTGCCCACCGTCGAGAATGGCGGCGTCACCCCCGACCTGATGCAGATCACCTGGAAGCTGAAGCCGGGCCTGCTGTGGTCGGACGGCACGCCGGTCACCTCGGCCGACGCCAAGTTCACCTACGAATACTGCACCCATCCCGAGGGTGGCTGCGCCCAGGCGGCACGTTACGAAGGCATCGCCTCGATCGAGACGCCCGATGCCGAAACCATCGTGATCAAATATACCGCGCCGAAGCCGAACCCCTATACGGCCTTCGTCGGCGGCACCTCGCCCATCCTCCAGGCGGCACAATTCGCCAACTGCCTGGGCGCGGCGGCCTCGACCTGTACTGACCAGAACTTCAAGCCGATCGGCACCGGCCCCTTCATGGTCAAGGACTTCAAGGTCAATGACACCGTGGAAATGGTCGCCAACCCGAACTACCGCGACCCGGCCAAGCCCGCTTTCGCGACGATGACCATCAAGGGCGGCGGCGATGCCACCGCGGCGGCCCGCGCCGTGATGGAAACCGGCGAATTCGACTATGCCTGGAACACCCAGATCAACCCCGAACAGCAAGAGCAGATGAAGGCCGCCGGCAAGGGCGTGCTTCTGAATGGCTTCGGCACGCTGGTCGAGCGGATCGAGATGAACATGACCGATCCGTCGCCGGACCTGGCCGAGGGCGAGCGGTCCACGACCAAGCATCCGCACCCCTTCCTGTCGGACATTCGCGTCCGCAAGGCGCTGTCGATGGCGATCGACCGTCAGACCCTGGTCGATATCGGCTATGGTTCGGCCGGCCGCGCCACCTGCAACCTGGTGCCCGCGCCCGAGATGTTCGCCTCGAAGAACACCGACTGCATCGCGCAGGACATGGAAGGCGCCAAGGCGCTGATGGCCGAGGCGGGCTGGACCGACACCGACGGGGACGGCTTCCTCGACAAGGATGGCAAGAAGATGCACATCCTCTACCAGACCTCGACCAACCCGGTCCGTCAGGACTTCCAGGCGGTCATCAAGGACTGGTGGACCGAACTGGGTGTGGATGTCGAGCTGAAGAACATCGACGCCTCGGTCTTCTTCGGCGGTGATGCGGGTTCGCCCGACACGTTCCAGAAGTTCTATGCCGATGTCGAAATGTACGCGAACAACTTCGACGGCACCGATCCCGAGCCCTATCTGGCGCAGTATCTCTGCAACAAGATCCCGGGCCCGGAAAACCAGTGGCAGGGCGAGAACATCAACCGCTTCTGCGACCCGGCCTATGACGCCATGGTCGAAGAGCTGTCGAAGACCTCGGACATGGCCAAGCGTTCGGAAATCGCCATCAAGCTGAACGAGATGCTGACCAAGGACAGCTATGTCGTCGTGCCGCTGGTCGACCGTGGCCGTCTGTCGGCTGCCTCGAACACGCTGGGCGGCGTCGTTCTCAACACCTGGGACACCGAGCTGTGGAATGCCCAGGACTGGTTCCGCATGAAGTGATCTGACGGGGCGCGCCGGCCTGCCCGGCGCGCCCCATTTCCATCGCTTCCCCCCTTCCCTTCCGACCGATCTGCCGAGGCGCCGCCATGTTAACCTTCACCCTGCGACGGTTGTTGCTGGCCATCCCGACGCTTCTGCTGATCAGTCTTGTGATCTTCTTTCTCGTCGACCTCGCGCCCGGCTCTCCGGCCAGCGAAATCCCCTTGACCGTACCGCCGGAAGTCCGCGCCAAGATCCTGGAAAGCCTGGGCGTCAACCAGCCGGTCTGGGTGCGCTATCTGCTCTGGCTGAAGCAGTTCTTCTATGTCGAGCCGCTGAATGGCATCGATGCGATCTTCGGCACCAACTATGCCGAGGGGATGCAGCGGATCATCAGCTATCAAAGCCGCTCGCCCGTCTTCGGCATCATCGCCGACCGCATCCCGCAGACGCTGACCGTGATCGGCACCGCCTATCTTGTCGGCGTGCTGATCGCGCTTCCCATCGGCATCTATTCGGCCTATCGGCAATATTCGCTGTTCGACCAGTTGGGCACAGTCTTCGCCATGATCGGCTTTTCGGTGCCGACCTTCTTCACCGGCACGCTGTTCATCATCATCTTCGCGGTCTATCTGGGCTGGTTCCCGACCAAATATGACACCACGCTGAACGTGACCGACTGGGACAGTTTCGTGAAACAGCTGCGCCAGATGGCCATGCCGGTCATGGTGCTGGGCCTGGCCAATGCCGCCGCGATCAGCCGCTACATGCGCTCGTCCATGCTGGACAATATGGGGCAGGACTATGTCCGCACCGCCCGCGCCAAGGGCATGAACGAAAAGGTCGTGGTGCTGAAGCATGTGCTGCGCAATTCGCTGATCCCGGTGGTGACGGTGATCGCGCTTGGCATCCCCTCGATCTTCGGCGGTGCCATCATCACCGAGAACCTGTTCGGCGTGAACGGCATCGGCTCGGCGCTGATCCAGGCGATCCATGGCAATGACCTGCCCATGGTGCAGACCCTGGCCTTCATCTTCGCGATCCTGATCGTGCTCTTCAACCTGATCGCCGACCTTCTTTACGGAATGCTTGACCCGAGGATCCGCTATGACTGATGCATCCATGGGCATCGCCCCGCCCGAGAGCCAGTTCAAGGCGATCTGGCTGCAATTCATCAAGCACAAGGGCGCGATGTTCGGCCTGATCGTGCTGGCCACGCTGATCGTGCTGGTGGTGATTGGCCCGCTGTTCTGGCACCCCGAGAAGCTGAAGGTCGTTGAGGCGCTGAAGTCCAAGAACCTTGGCCCCTCGCTGAAATTTCCGCTGGGCACCGACCATCTTGGCCGCGACACGTTGCAGCGCATGATGGCCGCGGGCAAGGTCAGCCTTGCCGTGGGCCTTGTGGCCATGACCATCGCCATCGTCTTCGGCACCACGGTCGGCGTGCTGGCCGGTTATTTCAAGCGGCTGGACGGGCCCTTGATGCGGCTGACCGACATGTTCCTCGCCCTGCCGCTGATCCCCCTGCTTCTGGTCATGGTCATGCTGTTCCGCGACCGCATCGCCGGGATCCTTGGGCCCGAGATCGGCGCCTTCACCCTGATCGTCTTCGCCATCGGCATGACAAGCTGGATGCAGGCCGCGCGCATCGTGCGCGGCGAGGTGCTGGCGCTGAAGGAACGCGAATATGTGCTGGCCTCACGCTCGATCGGCACTAGGCCGCGCCGGGTGATCCTGCGCCACATCCTGCCCAATGTCCTGTCGCCCGTCATGGTGGCGGCGACGCTGGGCGTGGCCGAGGCCATCATCACCGAATCCGTGCTGTCCTTCCTGGGTCTGGGCTTCCCGCCCGATTTCCCGACCTGGGGCCGCTTGCTGTACGAGGGGCTTGACTACATGCAGCAATATCCCGCGCGGGTGATCTTCCCCGGTCTCGCGATCTCGTTGACGGTGCTGTCGGTCAACCTGATCGGCGACGGGCTGCGCGACGCGCTGGATCCGCGCATCCGCGGGCGCTAACGCCCGCAGATCAGTGCATCCCCTTGCGGATGCGGCGGATCATCAGCCAGACCAGGAAAATGACCGGCAGAACCAGAATGCCGGTCAGCATTTCTTTGGTCAGGCCGAATTCATGCACCACGGGATAGGCCGCATAGGCGGCCAGGCTGACGGCGTAATAGCTGATCGCCACCACCGACAGGCCCTCGACCGTATGTTGCAGCCGCAATTGCAGATCGGCGCGGCGGTCCATGCTTTCCAGCACTTTCTGGTTCTGGGCCGAACGTTCCACATCCACCCGCGTCCGCAGCAGCTCGGACGCCCGCGCCGCGCGGTCGAGCATGGCCTTGAGCCGCCCCTCGGCCGATTTCACCGTGCGCATCGCCGGATCGTAGCGCCGCATCATGAACTCGGCAAAGGTCTGGCGGCCATTGATCCGCTCTTCCCGCAGCACCTCGATCCGCTGGTTCAGGATCGCCTCATAGGCGGCGGTCGCGCCGAAGCGGAACGAGAATTGCACCGCGAGGCTTTCCAGTTCGGCCGAAATTGCCAGCAATTCATGCAGCGCCACCTCAGGCGAACGCCCCGCCATGTCCAGCCCCGAGACCAGCGCCGACAGCGCGGGGTCAAGCGCGTTCAGCCTTTCGGTCAGGCTGCGGGCACGCAGCAGGCCCAGCATCGACATGGCACGGTAGATCTCGATCTCGCACAGGCGCTGGACGATCCGCCCCACGCGCCGCGCGCCGGTGCCGGGACGGACAAAGACGGCAAAGCGCATCTGGCCTGCCGGGTCGATGTGGAAATCGCCGGCAATGACGGCGGCGCCATCGACCACCCGGCTCATCGCGAGGCTTTCCGGCACGAACCAGTCTTCGACCTGCCGCAGCATCTCGGCCTCGTCCCCGGGCATAGGCACGATGCGGATCAGGGCCGAGGTCAGCCGCCGCCCCGGCGCTGCCATCAGCCAGTTCTCGGGCAGAAGCCCTGCATCCGCCGGATCAAAGGGCCGGGACGAGACGCCGGGCGTGAAGGCGGTATAGGTGACGAACTCGGTATGGCTTTCCCATTTCAGCACCGCCCGGCCCAGCGGCCCCGAGAAATGCGTCGCCTCGGGCTGGGGATGGGCCGAGCCGTGCAGATCCAGAAGCGCCAGCAGATGCGCCCGGTCGCGCGCCCGGTCGCGGTTCGCGGCTGCTACAGGCTCCTTGAAAGCCACGAACAACGCGGTCGAGGGCACTTCGACCAGAGGAAAGGGCCGAGCGTGAAGCTCGTTCACGGTGGCATAGCGAAGCGGGTGGTCCTGATCGGGGGTCATGCGCGGCACCTTGGGGCGTTTCCCGCGCCTTAGGGCGGACGATACCCCTTGGGCCAGACAAATCCCGGTGCGCAAGGGTATGCAACGGCGCTGTTGCGCGATTGCATACCCCCTGCCCCGCTCTCAGGGCCGGATCGTGCCGTTGCCGGTGACCAGATACTTGAAGCTGCACAATTGCTCGGCGCCCACCGGCCCGCGCGCATGCAGCTTGCCGGTCGCGATTCCGATCTCGCCGCCCATCCCGAACTCGCCGCCATCGGCGAATTGCGTGCTGGCGTTGCGCATCAGAATCGCGGAATCGAGCTGCTTGAAGAACTGCTCGGCCGTGGCGTCATTCTCGGTCAGGATCGCCTCGGTATGCTGGCTGCCATATTTGCGGATATGGGCGATAGCCTGATCCACCCCATCGACCAGCTTGACCGCGATGATCTTGTCCAGGAATTCCTGGCCGAAATCTTCCGGCGCGGCCTTCACCGTGCCCTTGATCTTGGCCAGTTCGCCCTCGGCCCGCACCTCGACGCCCGCCTTCAGCAGATCCTCGACCAGCACGCCGCCATGCTTGGTGTAGAACTGCCAGTCGATCAGCAGGCATTCCGCCGCCCCGCAAACGCCGGTGCGCCGCGTCTTGGCGTTCAGGACCACGGCCCGCGCCTTTTCCAGATCGGCATCGCGATCGGCATAGACGTGGCAGATGCCTTCCAGATGGGCAAAGACCGGCACACGCGCCTCGCGCTGCACAAGCCCGACCAGCCCCTTGCCGCCGCGCGGCACGATCACGTCGATATACTCGACCGCCCGCAGCATCGCCGTCACCATCTCGCGGTCGGCCACTGGGACAAGCTGGATCGCCGCCTCGGGCAGGTTGGCCGCGCGCAGCCCCTCGAGCATGCAGGCATGGATCGCTTCCGAGGAATTGCGGCTGTCCGACCCGCCGCGCAGGATGGCGGCATTGCCCGATTGCAGGCACAGCGCGCCGGCATCGGCGGTCACGTTCGGGCGGCTTTCGAAGATGATGCCGATCACGCCGATGGGGGTGGCGACACGCTGGATATGCAGGCCGTTGGGCCGGTCCCATTCCGCCAGCACGCGGCCGACCGGATCCTTCTGTTCGGCAATCGCGCGCAGGCCTTCGGAAATCCCGCGCACCCGCGCCTCGTTCAGCGTCAGCCGGTCCAGCATGGCAGCGGTCATGCCCTTCTTCTCGGCCTCGGCCAGATCCATGACATTCTCGTCCAAGATCGCCTGCCGCCGCTCCCAGATCGCGGTTGCCGCCGCCTGCAAGGCCACGGCCTTTCGCTCGGAAGAGGCCAGCGCCAGTTCCGCCGCCGCAGCCCGCGCCTTGCGGCCGATATCCCGCATCAAATCGCCGAATTGCCCGTCCATGCCCTAGCCCCTTCATCTTGGCCCAAATATCCCGGGGGTCCGGGGGCAGAGCCCCCGGGGCCCGGGATCAGAGCACCATATCGTCGCGATGCACCAGCGCCGCCCGGCCCTGATAGCCCAGGATCGCCTCGATCTCGGCAGACCTGTGCCCCGCGATCTTCTTCGCCTCGGCGCTGGTATATCGCACCAGCCCCTTGGCCAGAACCACGCCCTCGGGCGACAGGATCGCCACCGGTTCGCCCCGCCCGAACGTGCCGGTGACCCGCGTCACCCCGGCGGGCAGCAGGCTTTTGCCCGCCCGCAACGCCGTGACAGCGCCCGCATCCAGCACCAGCTCGCCCTTGGGCTTCATCGCATTGATCCAGCGCTTGCGCGCCAGTTGCGGATCGGCCGCGGGCACGAACCAGGTGCGCGCCGCGCCCTGCGCCAGCGCGGTCAGCGGCCGCAGGACAGAGCCTTCCATGATCGCCATGGCACAGCCGCCCGCCACGGCCGTGCGCGCGGCCAGAAGCTTGGTCTTCATCCCGCCCTTCGACAGGCCGGAAATCGGGTCGCCCGCCATGGCCTCGATCTCGGGCGTGATCGTCTCGACCAGATCAAACCTGCGGGCAGAGGCGTCTTCCTTTGGGTTGGCGGTGTAGAACCCGTCGACATCCGACAGCAGGATCAGCTGATCCGCCCCCACCGTCACCGCGATCTGCGCCGCGAGCCGGTCATTGTCGCCAAAGCGGATCTCGTCGGTGGCGACGGTGTCATTCTCGTTCACGATCGGCACGACATGCAGGCCGATCAGCGTCTCCATCGTGGCGCGGCTGTTCAGATAGCGCCGCCGGTCGGTCGTATCCTCAAGCGTCACCAGAACCTGCGCCGTGGTGATGCCATGCGGCGCCAGCACTTCCTCATAGGCGCGCGCCAGCCGGATCTGGCCCACGGCGGCCGCCGCCTGGCTTTGCTCCAGCGTCAGCGCGCCTTCGGGCAGGCCCAGGATCAGCCGCCCCAGCGCGATCGATCCCGACGAGACCAGCACCACATCCGTCCCGCGCAGCCGCGCCTCTGCCACATCCAGCGCCAGCGCGGACAGCCATGCCTGCTTCAGCCCCTTCTGACGGTCCACAAGCAGCGCCGAGCCGATCTTGACGACCAGCCGTTTCGCCGCCCGCACGTCAGGCGCGCGGGTTTCGGTCAGGGTTGCCATGCGCCGCGCTCCGCCTCGACGGGTTTGGCCTCGCCCGCGATCTCGGCATAGACCGCCCGCAGCACATCCGGCAGGCCCTTGCCCGCGACGCCTGAGATCACATGCACCGGCCCGCCGCTGGCCTTTTCCAGCGCGCGGCGGCGATCTGAAATCTGCTTGGCGTCCATCGCATCGACCTTGTTCAGCGCCAAGATGCGGGGCTTGTCGCCCAGGATCTCGGAATAGGCCTCAAGCTCGGTCACGATGGTGCGGTAATCCTTGGTGATCGTGGACGAGGTGCCATCGACCAGATGCAGCAGCACCTTGCAGCGCTCGACATGGGCGAGGAACTGCATCCCCAGACCCCGGCCTTCCGAGGCGCCTTCGATCAGGCCCGGAATGTCGGCCATGACCATCTCATGCCCGTCAATGCCCACGACGCCCAGATTGGGCACCAGCGTGGTAAAGGGGTAATCGGCGATCTTCGGGCGGGCATTCGACACCGCTGCCAGGAAGGTCGACTTGCCCGCATTGGGCAGGCCCACCAGCCCGGCATCCGCGATCAGCTTCAGCCGAAGCCAGATCGTGCGCTCCACGCCTTCCTGCCCCGGATTGGCGCGGGCGGGCGCGCGGTTGGTCGAAGACTTGAAGCGCAGATTGCCCCAGCCGCCATTGCCGCCCTCGGCCAGACAGACGCGCTGGCCGGGTTCGGTCAGGTCGGCGATGACGGTTTCCTCATCCTCGTACAGGATCTCGGTCCCGAGCGGCACTTTCAGCAGGATGTCGTCGCCCGACTTGCCGGTTTTCTGGTTGCCCATGCCGGGCTGGCCCGATTTGGCAAAGAAATGCTGCTGGTAGCGATAGTCGATCAGCGTGTTCAGCCCCGCCACCGCCTCGGCCCAGACCGAGCCGCCATGACCACCGTCGCCGCCATCGGGCCCGCCGAATTCGATAAATTTCTCGCGCCGGAACGAGACGCAGCCCGCGCCGCCGCCGCCCGAGCGGATATAGACTTTGGCAAGGTCGAGGAATTTCATCGGTCGGCGCTTTCGCTGGGATGGAAGGGCGATACAGGATCAGGGCCAAAGGCTCAAGCGATGCCTATGGCGAAGGCGGCAGGCTGGCGCTCCAGGCCTGCCGGGCCAGGCTTTGCCGCTTGAGCGGGCGCGCCTGTTCCAGAGCCCGGCAAAAGACCTGTTCGACCGCCGTGGTTCGGAAGCCAAGCTTGCGATGCACCCGGGCCGAGGCCCGGTTGTCCGCGAAATAGCCAGACGACACCGGGCGGGCCAGCGGATCGGCGAAATGCGCCGCCAGCACGGCGCGGGCGGCCTCGGTGACATAGCCCCTGCCCTGCCGGTCGGGCGCGATCCAGAACCCAAGGCCCGGCGCGAGCGAGATCACCCCGACCAGCCCGCGGCCATCGTCGATCGCCCAGAAGCGGCCCGGCATGGCACCGGGAAAGAAGGCGGCGAAATCCTTCGTCCCGTAGGGATGCGGCACGATCGACAGATAACGGCTGACCGTAAGCCGCCCGACGCCGTCGATCACGGCGGCGGCGTCTTCTGGCCGGAGGGGGCGCAATTCCAGTCGCGCCGTCCCCAGGACCGCGCGATTGGAATGGTCCATGGCGTCAGTCCAGTTTCCGCAGATAGGTCCAGGTTGGGACGCGGGCATTGCGCGCAACCGAAAAGGCCTCGGCATCACCCAGATACTGAAAGCCCGCATTGGTCAGCACCCGCGCCGATCCCGGATTGTCCTGGAAGACCTCGGCGAAATAGGTGCGGTCGCCCAGGGGGTTCGCCGCGATCAGCGCACGCACGGCTTCGGAGGCGATGCCCGAATTCCAGAAGGCGGGCGCGACCCAATAGGCCACTTCCGACTGGCTGCCCTTGCCCGCGCCGCAATCCATCGGCTTGAGACTGATCACGCCCAGCACTTCCGACAGGCCGGTGGCCGAGCCGTCCAGCACCCAGACGGAGCCGGGGCGTTCGTGCTTCATGGCGCGGGTCACATAGGCATCCGCCGCGCCTGGCGGAAACGGATGCGGAATGTTCTGCGTCGCCTCGGCCACGCGTCGGTCGCCCGCGTGATAGGCGATCAGGCCGGCATCCGACGCGCGGACCGGGCGCAGGACGAACCTGCCAGCGGCGATCTGGCCTTCTTCGGCCGGGATCGTGTCGAGAACCATGGCTTCCCTCCTTCGAAGCTCATGCGGGCACCAGTCCCGGTCTAGGTCTTCCCGATATGGGTCTGGTCTCCGGGTTTTCCCAACCCTGCCCGGCAAAACCGCGGCAGAAATGAGGAAGGGGACCGGCTTTTCAGCCGATCCCCCCGATACTCTCGGATTGTAAGGGTTTTTCGGCTTACTCGGCGGCCTCCGCCACCGGGAGGACCGAAATGAAAGTGCGGCCTTTGAGGCCCTTCTTGAACGATACCTTGCCTTCGACGGTCGCGAAGATGGTATGGTCCGAACCCATGCCGACGCCTTGGCCCGGGAACCAGGTGGTTCCGCGCTGACGGCAGATGATGTTGCCCGGGATGGCGTCCTGGCCACCATAGAGCTTGATCCCCAGACGACGGCCAGCCGAATCGCGGCCGTTGCGGGACGAACCGCCTGCTTTTTTGTGTGCCATGGGAGATTACTCCTTCGCTTCCGCGGCCTTGCGGGCGCGCTTCGGTTTCTCGGCGGCGGCGGCCGGGGCTTCGGCCTTGGCGGTGCCGGGGGCCTCATGGGCGGCCAGACGCGCGGCGGCGGTGCCGGTCGCTGCCTTGACGCCGGTCTTGTCGGCGCCCTTCTCCAGCACGTCCGTCACGCGCAGCAGGGTAAGCTGCTGGCGATGGCCACGGGTGCGCTGCGACGAATGCTTCCGGCGGCGCTTGTGATAGGAGATGGTCTTCGGACCCTTGATCTGCTCGATCACCTCGGCCTGCACGGCGGCACCGGCCACCAGGGGCGCGCCGACGGTCGAACCGAGCACCAGGATCTCGTTGAACTGGATCTTGTCGCCAGCGACAGCATCAAGCTTTTCCACGCGCAGCACGTCGCCCGCCTGGACCTTGTATTGCTTGCCGCCGGTCTTGAGGACCGCAAACATGGGTCGTCCTTCCTTCGTTACCCGCGCCCTGTGGCCCCGTTTCCGGCGTTCGTGGAGCTGGACCTTCCGGCCCTGCCCCGCCTCGGACAGCGCGCCCTTTTCGCAAGGGCGGTGTTTCAATAAAGAACCGGCCCGGGATTCGCACCCCGGGCAGGTCGCGCGCTTATGATCCGCGCGCCGGTCCCTGTCAAGCACAACCGCCCGCAGGCATCGGGCGGCGCAGGCCTAGATGTCGCGCGATTGCGCCATCGCCCCGACGGCGCTGCCCAGTTCGGCCGAGACCGGCACGAAAGCCGCGTCAAAGGCCGTGAACAGGGCCGCATTCACCCGCTTGCCTTCGGGCGAGGCCCAGAAATCGACATAGCTCTGCATCTCGGCATCGCTCAGCGGCGCATAGGCCATTACCAGATAGGAATAAAGCCAGGTCGTCGTCGAGGCGCGCAGTGCCCCCTCCTGCCCCCAGACCTCGGCCATCATATCGTCCAGCGGCTGGGCCTGAGCTTTCGGCAGCGTCTCGGCCATGCCGCGCGCGAAGGCGAGATTCGCGCTCAGCGCGCCGGCCACGTTCATCTCGACCAGATCGCCCGCCTCGATCATCTTGCGCACCAGCCTCAGGCGCGGGTCGCGGGCGGCTTTCATCTTCTCGGCCGTCACTTCCGCCGCTTCCGAGACATCCTCATTCCCCATCGCGCGGCGGGCATCCAGCTCCAGCGTCAGGATGCGCTGGCCCAGCTCGCTGCCGAAAAAGGCCTGCGCCGCCTGGATCGCCGCCCGATCATCCTTCAGCGCCGCCTCGAATGCCGCAAGAAAGCGCACCCGCATTCCGCCCTGGTCATAGATCCTGTCGACCGTCGCCGCCCAGCCGGCCCCGCCCCGTCCGGGGAAGGTTCCGCTCTCGATCTCGGCGCCATGGGCGCGGCCCTCATCGGCCATGATGGCGAAGGTTTCGCCCATGCGCAGAAGGTCGGCCAACGCCGTTGCGGGCGAGGCTTCGAGCGGCTGGGTCAGCCCGGCCTCGGCCTGCTGGGCATGGGCCGGCCCCAGAAGGAACGGCGCGGCGGGCGCGACCAGCGCCACGCAGCAGACAAAGCCAGCGGCAAGAAGCTCGGGTTTCAGCATCGGGACCCTCCACGCAAGGCCGGAGTGCGCTCCGGCCAGTACCAGCCTAAGCGTGGCGCGCGCCCGCGCCAAGCGTGGCGGCGTCAAACCTGCGTGTTCCCGCCCGACGGGACAGAGGATCGCCCGCGCAACGGGCGGAAGAAGCCGCCCGGGGCTTGGATTGCCTCCGCAGGCCCGCGCGATTGCGGCCCGTTCCGTCGCCTGCCGGACCCGGCCCCCTCCTTCTCTTGCCCGGCCACCCCGCCGAGTGGCAGGGGCCGTCAACCTCCTGTCATTTCCGGGACAGAAAGCCGCGGAATCGCTCTTGTGCTTGTCCCGAGGCCCGGCTAAACCCCCGCCTCACAAGACGACCCCCTAAGCGCGGAGAGGTGGCGGAGTGGTCGATCGCGCCGGTCTCGAAAACCGGAGTGCCTGCAAGGGTACCGTGGGTTCGAATCCCACCCTCTCCGCCACTTGACCTCACGAAAGCGTTCTCCCGAGTGGGGCATGAGGGCCATGTGCGATGTACTGCGGGTTCGCTTCAGCGGCACTTGCGCATGTCTTTAGTCACCGTTTAGCCCCCGTGGACAGGAAGCCCTGCGTGAGGCCGGTTTGATCCGGCTAGACCCGGTCCAAGAGCAACAGGGTCTAGGGCCACTGCAAACCCGCCGACGATCTGCGCGACCAGGAGCAACTGGGTGCCGTCGATGCGTTGGCGAAGTGCAGCATCCACGACTTACTGTGCGTGCAAGTCGCCAGCGGGTGGCTGCACCTTGGGCCTTGATCGACAGGTCTGCGATGAACACCGGCACGAGTGCACGATCGGCAATCGCACCCATAAGCGCGATAGTGTCCTGCAATCGAACGTCGCGGGCCAGTCAGATTACGCCGGGCGCCGTCATTCAGAAGGCCTCATCCGCGTGGGAAAGTGTCACTTGCACCACATCGCAGCGCCCGGTGGCAAAGGCGGCGGCGCAACCCTCCAGATAGAATTGCCAACCGCGCAGGAAAGCGTCGCCATACCCAAGGCGCTGGATGCGCGGGCGCTGTTGCATCATCGTCTCGCACCAGATCCGGCATGTGCGGGCATAGTCATGCCCGAAAGCGTGGCTGTCTCGCACGCGCAGTCCGACCTTCGTCGCCTCGTGGGAGATGACGGCAGGACAGGGCAGCATGCCGCCGGGAAACACATGCTGACGGATGAAATCCGAACGGCGGCGATAGACCGAAAATTCGGCATCCGGCACGGTGATCGCCTGCAAGACCGCCCGCCCACCCGGCGCCAGCCGCGCCGCGAGCGTGGCGAAATAGGTTGGCCAGTAGCGTTCGCCCACCGCCTCGATCATTTCGATCGACACGATGTTGTCAAAGCGCCCCGTCACCTGCCGGTAATCCTGAAGACGTATCTCGGCACGGCCATCCAGCCGGGCGTCGGCATACCCCTTTTGCGAGTGAGACAGCGTGATCGCAGTCACCGTCTGGCCGCGCTCGGCTGCCGCCTCAGCAAAGCCGCCCCATCCACAGCCAATTTCCAGAAGGCTCTCACCCGGCGCCAGTTGCGACAGAATGCGCCCGTTCTTGCGCGCCTGTGCGCGATGCAGGTCATCCCCTTCACCGAACAGCGCCGAGGAATAGGTCATGCCCGGGTCAAGCCAGAGCTGATAGAACTCGTTGCCGACATCGTAATGCGCGCGGATATTGCGCAGCGATCCGCGCAGGCTGTTTGGCCGCACCAGCCTGTCAGCCAGCCGCATGCGCATCGCTTGAAGCCGCCCCGGCTCTCCCCAGCCCGTCCGAAGGCCAAGGTTGCGCAGGGCCAGCGAGAGGGTCCTCTCCAGCGTCTCGCTGTGCCAGTCACCCGCGATCCAGCCCTCGCCCAGCCCGACATCGCCGCGCAGCGCCAGACGCGGCAGCAGCCGCCAGTCGCGGATCTGCAAGTCCGCCTCGGGACCGGAGCTTCCAAAGCGATGGCGCGTGCCCTCGGGAGTGGTCAGGGTCAGGATGCCATCGGTGATGCCCTCGAGGGCGGAAAGAAAGCGGGATTTCAAGGGGCGTGTCGCGAGGATCATCAGCTGATTTCCTGATCGGGTGGGGCGGGACGTCGGCGATAGGCGGCGCCTTTGAGTTTCAGGCGCATCGCGTGCCAATAGATTTGCGCGATCACGCGCAACGCACCGCCGGGCCGTCGAAAGCTTGTTGCAAGCACCGCGCGGGCCGTCAGCGGCGCCAGCGGCCCCGTCATGGCGGTGTCGATTCCACCCGCGCCATCCTGTTGGGCGATGCGGATGGCGATACGGTCAGAGTGCAGGGCGAAGCGAAAATGATAGTCACCCGCCACGTCCTGAAAGGGCGAGACGTGAAAGACCTTCCGCGCGGTCAGTTCCGTTTCTCCGTCAATCGGCGCCAAGTCGTGACGGGCCAACAGATAGCTGTGGCGCTGGCCGAAGGTGTTGTTGACCTCGGCAATCACCGCGATCAACGCATTGCCCTCGATCAGCATCCAGAAGCTGACCGGGTTGAACCAGTAGCCCAAAAACCGCGGCTGCGTCAGGAGCGCCAGCACCAGGCCCGGACGTCGTGCGATTCCGGCCGCCGCAAACTGTGCCCATGCCCAGGGCGCGCAGACGCCTGCACCACGGGGCCCGCCGTGATCGCAATCGTGAAAGGCAATCAGACCAAACCTGTTATGTCCCATGAGCCGGGGTGGGCGAAAGTGCTCGGGCGCCAGCAGCACCTGATCGGCATATGTGTGGAATGCGTGGCGCAGTTCACCGCGGCGGGCATGGGTCACCAGCGCAGCCATTGCCAGCACTTCGCCAGCCTCAAGGCGCGCCGCGAGTGTCAGGACAGCACCGCCGCAGGCAGCAACCTGCGCGCGATGCGCTGCGCGCTGGCAAAGCCATCCTCGTGAAAGCCATTGCGCAGCCAGGCGCCTGCAAACCACGTGTTCCGGTTGCCTTGCATCGCGGCAACCTTTGCCTGTGCATCCAGCGCCGCAAGATCAAAGACCGGATGGCGGAATGTCACCTGATCGTAAATCAAGCGCGGGTCGATCCCGTCACTTTCGTTCAGCGTGACAAACAGCGCATCGTCGTCGGGGATGTTCTGAAGCCGGTTCATCCAATAGGTGACGGCCACACCCGCACGCCCGGCATTGCTACGGCTGACCCACGAACTCCAACACCGGCGGCGGCGCGGCATCACGGATGGGTCGGCGTGAAGGACAGCGTGGTTTGGCTGAAACCGGATCGCCGAAAGGGCTGCGCGTTCCGTTTCATCGGCATCGCTCAGCATCGCCAGCGCCTGATCGGCATGCGTGGCAAGGATGACATGATCGAAGATTTCCGCCTCTGCCCCCTCGGCGCGCAGGGCGATCATGCCGCTTGATCGCGTGACCGCCCGCACAAGGGCTCCGGAGCGCAGATCGACACCGGCACGCAGCAGCGCCGCGGCCAGCCGCTCGACATATCGGATCGAACCGCCCTCTACCGTCCACCACTGATGATGCTGGCCGCGCGACAAAAGCCCGTGGTTGCGCATGAACCGTACCAGCGCACGCGCCGGGAAAGCGCCAATATCGTGATCGGGCGTGGACCAGATCGCTCCGCAGAAAGGGAAAAGGTAGTGGTCGCGGAACCGTGCACCCAGACCCATCCGCTCGATCAGCATCGAGATGGTCAGGTCAGGCGCGGCCGCCACCTCGGCCTCGGCCCCGGCATTGAAGCGCAGGATGTCGCGGATCATCAGGTGAAAGCGAGGGTCCAGGATATTGCGCCGCTGTCCGAACAGCGCATTGCCCGATCGCAGCGCATATTCCATCCGCCCGGCATCCAGCGAGACGCCAAAGCTCATGTCGCTTTTGGCGATTGGCACATCAAGGTCGCGAAACATCGCCGTCAAATGCGGGTAATTGACATGGTTGAACACGATGAACCCGGTATCGACCGGCTGATCGCCCTGCTTGCCGGCAAGGACAGTGCGCGCATGGCCGCCAAGCCGGTTCGCTTCTTCGTACAGCGTCACCTGATGGTGGCGCGACAGAACCCACGCGCAAGCCAGGCCCGATATGCCCCCACCGACGATGGCGATCCGCTGTGGCGCGCCCTTGGCAATGTCAAAAGGCATATGGCCCCCATTAACTCTTTGACATGCTTACGCGTGCAAGCTGACCTTGGATCAATCGTCCCGTAAAATTACCGTAAGAATGATCTGCTGCGCCTCGTCATCCGTAGCGGATGGCATGAACACTGAATTTGCGCCGGTCGAGGCCCGCCCTTATAGAATGCCCAGTCCGATGGCACCGCCACTGGTCGATGACGGTGCCTTGAGGTCCGGAGTGGTGGGTCAACAGCCGATGGACGAACTATCCAGGTTGACTGGCGATATGATCGCCGTCCGCGACAGCCGCGATCGCGCCGCCTTCGGGCGGCTCTTTGACCATTTTGCGCCGCGCCTCAAGGCGATGATGCTGCGCGGCGGGCTGCGGGACGGCACGGCCGAAGATGTGGTGCAAGATGTGATGCTCGCAGTCTGGCACAAGGCAGGTCAGTTCGACCCGCATCGTGCAGATGCGGCGGGTTGGATCTATGGCATTGCACGGAACCGACGCATCGACATGGCGCGCCGCCGCCCGCTCGCGCAGCCCGACGAGATGCCCGAGCTTGAGAGCCTGGAGCCCGACGCAGCCCAGATCGTCGCGCTGCAGCAGGAGGCGCGCCACTTGGCCGAAGCCCTTGCGCGCCTCGGTCCCGAACAGGCCGAAGCGCTGCGCATCGCCTATTTCGAGGATATTCCCCACAGCCGCATCAGTGAAATGACGGGCTTGCCGCTTGGGACCATCAAGTCCCGCATCCGCCTTGGCCTTGAACGCCTCCGGCATGAGCTGAAGAAGATCGCACCATGACCACCATCCGCCACCACATCCCCGACACCATGCTTGACGCCTATCGCGCCGGCACCTTGCCCCACGCCTTTGGGGTGGTCGTCGCCGCGCATCTGTCGCTTTGCGACCAATGCCGCGCGCTCCAGGAGGCCGGAGACATGATCGGCGGCGCGCTTTTGCAGGATTCAGCCGGTTCCGCCCTGCGCGCCGATGCACGCGAACGGATGATGGCGGCACTGGACGCACCGCCGCCGCGACCTCGCCTGCGCGCATCCGGGCCGTTTCCGTCGGCGGTCATGGACGAATTGGACGGAAAGCCGCCGCGCTGGCGCATGCTGGGTGGCGGCATCCGCCAGCAGCTTTTGTCCGCCGATAGCGAAGGTGCGCTGCGGCTGTTGTATATCCCCCCGGGAAAGGCCGTGCCTGAACACGGACATCGGGGTCAAGAACTGACGCTGGTTCTGCAAGGCAGCTTTTCCGACACCGCCGGAGCATTTCATCGCGGCGACGTCGAAGCAGCGCATGACGAGATCGACCACCAACCTGTTGCCGGCCCGGGTGAGCCATGCATCTGCTTGGCGGCAACCGATGCGCCCTTGCGCTTTCACGCGCTGATCCCTCGGCTCTTGCAGCCGATCTTCAGGATCTGAAGGATGGCCTTTGCTGGTCGGCGCATCTGGATAATTGGCGCCAGCGCGGGTATCGGCGCTGCTCTCGCCCGAGCGCTGGCAAGGCAAGGGGCGCAGCCGATCCTGTCTGCCCGCGATGGCGACGCGCTGGACTTGCTGTCGGCGGAATGTGGCGGCGCGCAGGCTCTGCCGCTGGATCTGGGGCGACCCGAAACGCTGGCGACCGCCGTCGCACAACTTGGGCTGACGGCTCCGCTAGACGCGATCATCTGCACTGCGGCGCTTTACAATCCCAGTCGCGTCGCCGAGATCGACCCCACACAGGCCGAGGCGATGGTGCGGGTCAACCTTCTGGGCGTGATCGAGGTTGCGCGCCTTTGCCCCCCGCTGCTCCGTGATGGAGGGCAGCTCGTCCTGTTCGGTTCGGTCGCGGGCTATATCGGCCTTCCGGGTGGACAGCCCTATTCGGCAACCAAGGCGGCGGTCAACAACCTTGCCGAAACGCTTGCGACGGAACTGGCGCCGCGCGTGAAGGTGAAGCTGGTCTGCCCTGGTTTCGTCCAGACCAGGCTGACGGCCAGAAACACATTTACCATGCCCGCAATCATTACCGCCGAGGAGGCGGCAGAGGCTGTGTTGCGCGGGATGCAGCGGCGGGGATTTGAGATCCACTTCCCGCGCCGCTTCACCTGGGCGATGAAGCTGGTGCGGGTCTTGCCCTATGCGCTTTCGCTGCGGCTGTTGCGACGCTTGAGCTGATCGTTCAGTTGAACCGTCCCGAAAGCACCAGAACGCCAATCCAGGCTGCAAATCCGGTCAGGAACGTGCCCCACAATCCGTCGATGATGACCTGTTCCCACGACCAGTCGGCGAGCGTGGCATAGTTGGTCATCTCATAGGTGCCATAGCACATCAGCCCGATGACCATGCCTCCGATCAGCGCGTGAAGGGGATCATTGCCCTTCAGCGCTGGCCAGGACACCAGCCACACAAGTCCGGCAATATATCCCAGATAGAACAGCGCGGCCGGGCCAAGCCGCAGCGGATCGGCAAGAAGATGGCCGACATTGCGCTCGAACACCGGCCGGATCAGAAACCGGATCCCGATCACATCCAGCGTGAGGAACACCGCGGCAGTTGCAGCATAGAGAAGCGCGACTTGAAGCATGGAAAGTCCTTCGATATTAATGGGCTGCCAGTTATCGTCCGGCCGACGCAGATGGCGCGAACCTTCTGCCATCCGCGCCAGTGCCTTGATTTACGCAAATACCCCTGCAGCAGATCAATTTTCGCGGGCACAACGGCAGGCTGACCGTCGCTACTCTGAAACGACAGCACCGAGCGCATTCGGGTCGCAGGGTCGGTGTGGATGCCCCCATGACGGCATCGCAATGCGCCAAGCTTTTGATGCCAAAGCGCGATCCGTAGAACGCGGCGTGCGATAACGCCCAATGGAGCAGCTTGAACTGGGAGAAGGTTGCCTTTCGGACTCATCCCCTCCGCCACTTACACATCCCGTTGATATCTAATGATTTTAATTCTCCTGCATTGCGATTGATTTTGCGCGATGCGCTGTCATCCCGAAAATTGAACCTGCACGGCAAGTAGCCGCCCGAAACAGCATGAAGCCTGTTTGGTCCTGGCGCGTAGCGGTTTTCGGCTGCGGCTTCCCGCGCTGCTCCTGACCTCCCCCTCTTGCAGATCTCACGCAGAAGCCGGTTTCCTGGCTGTGCAACTGATGCCCTGGTCCGCCCGTGCAAAAGGCGCGGCGCGGCGTCTTGCGAACGTCTTCCAAACGTCTTCCAAAAATCCGGGCGGTCCGCATCACCCGCAAGGGGCAGATCCGCCACCGCGCCAGCGCGGGCGGCCCTCTTTACACGTCCTTTACGCCGGGCCGCCGTCTTTCGCATAGCCGCCTTATGCCGCTTCGGCCCATTCAGCTCCTGACTATTGCAGGAGGTTTCCTTGGCTGACCTTGTCTATCTGGCGATCACAGTGGCGGCTTTCGCCATCTTCGCCATCGCGGTGCGCGCCGCAGAACGCATGTGAGGCGAAACATGTTCGACATCATCCTGGGCCTTGGCGTCGCTGCCGGGCTTTTCGTCTATCTCGGGCGCGCGCTCTTGCGCCCCGACCGGTTCTAGGGGGCAGAGATGAGCTTTGTGGCCTATGCCCTGTATTTCGCCGTCCTCGTCGGTCTGGCCTGGCTTGTGGCCAGCCTGATGATGCGGATCTATGCCGGAGAGCTTCCTTCGGCGATGCTGAAAGTCGAGAACGGCCTGCTGCGCGCCAGCGGCGTGGTTCCCGGTCGCGGCATGTCCTGGGGCGGTTATGCCCTTGCGGCACTGGCCTTCAACCTGGCTGGCTTTCTTTTGCTTTACGCGATCCTGCGCGGTCAGGGCGGCCTGCCGCTGAACCCTGACGGGATCGGCGGCATGTCGGCGGACCTGGCCTTCAACACCGCCGCCAGCTTCATCACCAACACCAACTGGCAGGCCTATTCGGGCGAGGCGCAGCTGAGCTATCTGTCCCAGATGGCCGGACTGACAGTGCAGAACTTTGTCAGCGCCGGCACCGGCATGGCCGTCGGCGTGGCGGTGATCCGGGGCTTCGTGCTGGAGAAAGGCGCGAGCATCGGCAACTTCTGGCACGACCTGACCCGGTCGGTGCTCTGGGTGCTTCTGCCGCTGTCGATCCTGCTGGCCTTGTTCCTGGCCGCGCAGGGGGTTCCCCAGACGCTTCTCGGTGCGGTCACGGCGACCGGGGTCGAGGGGGGCGAACAGATCATCGCCCGCGGCCCGGCCGCAGCCCAGATCACCATCAAGCAACTGGGCACGAATGGCGGCGGCTTCTTCGGCGTGAACTCGGCCCATCCGTTCGAGAACCCGACCATCGCTTCGAACCTGGCCGAATGCATGGCCTTGTTGCTGATCCCGATTGCCTTCTGCTTCCTGTTCGGCCGCATGGCGGGCGACCGGCGGCAGGGCTGGGCGATCTTCGCCACCATGGCCGTGATGTTCGTGGCGGGGCTGGGCGTCATCCATGCCTATGAGGTCGCGGGCAACCCCGCCCTTGGGCTGGGCGCCAATATGGAAGGCAAAGAACAGCGTTTCGGCGCGATACTCTCGGCGCTCTGGGCCGCCTCGACCACTGCTGCCTCGAACGGGGCCGTCAACGCGATGCATGACAGTTTCATGCCGCTGTCGGGCATGGTGACCATGGTCTTCATGCAGGTCGGCGAAGTGATCTTCGGCGGCGTGGGCGCGGGCATCTACGGCATGCTGATCTACGTCGTGCTTGCGGTCTTCCTGGCCGGGCTGATGGTGGGCCGGACGCCCGAATATCTGGGCCGCAAGATCGAGGCGCGCGAAGTGACGCTGGCGATCCTTGCCTTCCTGTCGATGCCGCTGGGCATCCTTGTCGGGGGCGGGATCGCCACCATCGCGCCTTTGTCGCTGACGGCGGTGCAGGATGCGGGGCCGCATGGGCTGAGCGAGATCCTCTATGCCTATTCCAGCGCGATCGGCAACAATGGCAGCGCCTTTGCCGGCTGGGGCGCGGCGGGCATCTGGCAGACGACGGCGATCGGGATCGTCATGCTGATCGGGCGTTTCGCCGTCATCATTCCGGTTCTGGCCATCGCGGGTTCGATGATCCGCAAGCCCAAGGCCACCGCGACCAGCGGCACCTTCCCGACGCATGGCCCCCTGTTCGTCACGCTGCTGGTCCTGACCGTGGTCATTCTTGGCGCGCTGACCTTCTTCCCCGTCCTTGCCCTTGGCCCGATCGCGGAAGAGACCGCGCGGCTGGCCGGACAAAGTTTTTGAGGCATATCATGTCGAAACATGAAAGACCGGCCAATCTCTCTGGCCTTTACCCGATGGCGATAAAGGCAAGCTTCAGCAAGCTTTCGCCCCGCGCCCTGTGGCGCAACCCGGTGATCTTCGTCACCGCCGTTGTCGCCGCCATGACCACGGCCCTTGGGGCGCGCGACCTTGTGTCGGGCGTCGCCGGGCCGGGGACGGCGCTGCATATCTCGTTCTGGCTGTGGCTCTGCGTGATCTTCGCCAATTTCGCCGAGGCCCTGGCCGAAGGAAGGGGCAAGGCGCGGGCCGATGCCCTGCGCGCGACCAAGACCGACACGGGCGTCAAGGTGCTGCCCGGCGCCGACAGCGATCCGTCCGAGGCCCAGACCGTCGCCTCGGCAGAACTTCAGCCTGGCCAGTTCGTCCTGCTGACCCCCGGCACGATCATTCCGACCGATGGCGAGGTGGTGCGCGGCGTGGCTTCGGTCAATGAAAGCGCCATCACGGGCGAAAGCGCGCCGGTGATCCGCGAGGCGGGCGGCGACCGCTCCTCTGTCACCGGCGGCACCATGGTCGTGTCGGACTGGCTGGTCATGCGGGTGACGGCCGAACAGGGCAAAAGCTTTCTTGACCGGATGATCGCCCTGGTCGAAGGCGCGGAACGCCAGAAGACGCCGAACGAAATTGCGCTAAACATCCTGCTTGTGGGCCTGACGCTGATCTTCCTTTTCGTCACCGTCACCCTGCCCGCCTTTGCCAGCTATTCCGGCACGGTCATTCCGCTTGTGGTGCTTGGCGCGCTGTTCGTTACGCTGATCCCCACCACCATCGGCGGCCTCTTGTCGGCCATCGGCATCGCCGGGATGGACCGGCTGGTGAAGGCCAATGTCATCGCCAAATCGGGCCGCGCGGTCGAGGCGGCGGGCGATGTCGATACGCTTCTTCTGGACAAGACAGGAACGATCACCTTTGGCAACCGCATGGCCGATGGCTTCATCCCGGCGCCGGGCGTGGATCTGCGCCGTCTGGCCGAGGCGGCGGCGCTGGCCTCGCTGGCCGACGAGACACCCGAGGGCAAATCCATCGTCGAGAAGGCGCGCGAGATCCTGGGCGCCGTCCCGGCGATGCCCACCAAGGCCGAGCCGGTGCCCTTTGCCGCCCAGACCCGGCTGTCGGGCCTGGATGCCGGGGGGCAATCCTTCCGCAAGGGCGCGATGGATGCGGTGATCCGGCTGACCGGCCAGACCCCGCCCGGCGCGCTGGCCGGACAGGTCGATGCCATCGCCCGCTCGGGCGGCACGCCGCTCCTCGTGGCCGAAGGAAGCACGATCCTGGGCGCGGTGCATCTGAATGACATCGTGAAACCCGGCGTTCGCGAACGCTTTGGCGAATTGCGCGCCATGGGCATCCGCACGGTGATGATCACGGGCGACAACCCGCTGACCGCCGCGGCCATTGCCGCCGAAGCGGGGGTGGACGATTTCCTGGCCGAAGCCACGCCCGAGATGAAGCTGGACCTCATCCGCCGCGAACAGGCGGGCGGGCGGCTGGTCGCCATGTGCGGCGACGGCTCGAACGACGCCCCTGCCCTGGCGCAGGCCGATGTCGGCGTGGCGATGAACGCGGGCACGCCGGCCGCGAAAGAGGCGGCGAACCTCATCGACCTCGACAGCGACCCCACCAAGCTGATCGAGGTGGTGCTGGTCGGCAAGCAACTGCTGATCAGCCGGGGCGCGCTGACCACGTTCAGCATCGCCAATGACGTGGCGAAATACTTCGCCATCCTGCCCGCGATCTTCGTCGCGGCCTATCCCGGGCTTGGCGTGCTGAACATCATGAACCTGGCCTCGCCGACCAGCGCCATCCTGTCGGCCGTCATCTTCAACGCGCTGATCCTGGTGGCGCTGGTGCCGCTGGCGCTGCGCGGGGTGCGCTACAAGCCTGCAAGCGCCGCAGCCCTTCTGCGCCGCAATCTGGCGATCTATGGCCTTGGCGGCCTGATCGTTCCCTTCATCGGCATCAAGGCGATCGATCTTTGCCTTGCCGCTTTGAACCTTGCCTGAAGGAGGCCTCCATGCTTTCGCATCTTCGCCCTGCCGTGTCGATGATCCTGATCTTCACCGCTGTGACCGGGGTTGCCTATCCGCTGGCCGTGACCGGGGCGGCGCAGGCGCTGTTCCCGACCGCCGCCAATGGCAGCCTGATCGAAAGGAACGGGGCTGTCGTCGGGTCGTCGCTGATCGCCCAGCCCTTTGCCGGACCGGGCTATCTACACCCCCGCGCCTCGGCAAGCGGCTGGAATGCCGCCGGGACCGGGGCGACCAACCTTGGCCCCACCTCGGCGGCTCTGATCGCCCAGACGGCCGAGGCCCGCGCGGCCTGGGAGGCGCTGAACGGCGCCCCCGCCCCGATCGACGCCGTCACCACCTCTGGCTCGGGGCTTGATCCGCATATCAGCCCGGAAAGCGCCTTCGGTCAGGTCGAACGCATCGCCCAGGCGCGGGGGGCTGATCCCTTTGCCGTGCGCGAGCTGATCACCGCGCATGTCGAGGCGCCGGTCCTGGGCCTTTACGGCCTTGCCAGGGTGAACGTGCTGGAGACCAATCTTGCGCTTGACGCGGTCTTCCCGATAGCACCCGTTACACCCTGAAGGAGAGACCATGCCCGCCGACACGGAAAGCCGTCCCTCGCCCGACGCGCTGCTGAACCAGGCTGCGCGCGAAGGCAGGGGGCGGCTGAAGTTGTTCCTCGGCGCAGCGCCCGGCGTCGGCAAGACCTGGGCCATGCTGGACGATGCCCATCGCAAGCAGGCCGAAGGCGTCGATGTGCTTGCGGCGCTGATCGAAACGCATGGCCGGGCGGAAACCCAGGCCAAGCTGGCCGGCCTGACGCAACTGCCGCGCAAGGCAGTGCTGTATCGCGACCGCGCCCTGACCGAGATGGATCTCGACGCGCTTCTGGCGCGCCGCCCCGACCTGGCCCTGATCGACGAGCTGGCCCATACCAATGCCGAAGGCAGCCGCCACGAAAAGCGCTGGCAGGATGTCGAGGAAGTGCTGGCCGCCGGGATCGACGTCTACACCACCCTGAACATCCAGCATATCGAGACGCTGAACGAGACCGTGGCCCGGATCACCGGGGTCCGGGTGCGCGAGACCGTGCCCGACAGCGTCATGGACATGGCCGACGAGATCGAGCTGATCGACATCCCGCCTGAAGAGCTGGTGAAGCGGCTGAAGCAGGGCAAGATCTATCCCGCAGATCAGGCCTCGCGCGCGCTGGGGTCCTTCTTCGTCATGGGCAATCTGACGGCGCTGCGCGAACTTGCTATGCGCACCGCCGCAGACCGGGTCGACGCGCAGTTGCGCGAACATATGGCGGTCAACGCCATCCAGGGCCCCTGGCCGACGCAAGAGCGCATTCTGGTCTGCGTCAACGAAAGCCCGGCGGCGCGCGAGGCGATCCGCGTCGCCAAACGCTCGGCCGACCGCGCGCGGGTGGGGTGGATCGCGCTCAACATCGTCTCGACCCGCAGCGAGGACATGACCGAGGCCGACAAGGACCGGCTGGCCGCCACCCTGCGCCTGGCCGAACGGCTGGGCGCGGAACTGGCCACGCTGGAAAGCGAGCGCGATGTCGCCGAGGCAATCCTTGCCCTGGCCCGCGACCGCAACGTGCAGCGGATCGTTGTCGGCCGCAGGCGCCGCCGCACGCTTTGGGAACGGCTGACGACCGAGGATTACGCGCGTGACCTGATCCGGCAGGCAGGGTCTTTCGAAGTGACGATCGCCTCGGAACCCGAGGAAAAGGCTGCGGGCCGCACCCTGCGCCTGCCGCGCCTGAGCGGCGGGCCGATGGCCTGGGGCGAGGCGGTTCTGGCGACGGCGGCCGCATCGCTGGGGGCCTGGGCGGCGGATACGCTGTTTCCGGTCGCATCGCTGGCGCTGTTCTTCATGACCGCCGTGATCGTCGTGGCCAGCAGGCGGGGCATGGGGCCATCGGCGCTGGCCTCGGTTCTGGGCTTCCTGTCCTATGACTTCTTCTTCGTCGATCCGCGCCTGACCTTCACGATCACCGACCGCAGCGAGCTTTTGACCCTGACGCTGTTCCTGGCCGCCTCGCTGGTGACCGGCAACCTGGCGGCGCGGCTGCGGGCCCGGGTCGAGGCGCAGGCCGCCATCGCCGACCGCACCAACAAGCTGTATGGCTTCAGCCGCCGCGTCGCTTCGGCGGCAACGGCGGATGACGTGATCTGGGCTTCGGTCAGCCATGTCGCCACCACCCTGCACTGCGAGTCGGTGCTGCTTTTGCTGCGCGAGGGTGCGCTTCAGGTCGTGGGCGGCTTTCCCCCCGAAGACCGCCTGGACCTGCGCGACCAGTCGGCGGCGCAGTTCGCCTGGGAAAAGGGCGAACCCGCTGGACAGGGCTCTGACACCTTGCCGACGGCGCGCTGGTTCTTCCTGCCGCTGGTCACGGCAGAGCGCCGGTTGGGTGTTCTTGGCATCGCTTTCGATGACGACCGCATCCTGCCCCGCACCGACCGCCGCCTGCTTGAAGCCCTGGTCGACCAGATTGCCCTGGCGCTGGAACGGCTGCGCCTGACCGAAGACCTGGCCGCGACGGAACTCGCGACCGAGACCGAGCGGTTGCGCACGGCGCTGTTGAATTCGGTCAGCCATGATCTGCGCACCCCCCTTGTCACCATCATCGGCGCGGCGGGAAGCCTGGCGGAAACCGATCTGCCGCCCGAGGCGCGCCGGGATCTGGCCGAGAATATCCGCGAAGAGGGCGAAAGGCTGGACCGCTATGTCCAGAACCTGCTGGACATGACCCGCCTCGGTCATGGCGCGCTGACGCCCCGGCTGGCGCCGCTGGACCTGGCCGAACTGGTCGGCAGCGCCCGCCAGCGGATGCGCGGTGTGTTGCGCGCGCATGTCCTGCGGATCGACCTGCCCCCCACGCTCGAGACGGTGCTGACCGACGCCATGCTGCTGGAGCAGGTGCTGGTGAACGTCCTGGACAATGCGGCGAAATATGCGCCGCTCGGGTCAGAAATCGTGGTGTCCGGCCGGTCGGCGTCCGGGCGGATCGAATTGTCCATCGCCGATCACGGGCCGGGCATTCCGGCCGCCGATCAGGCGCGGATCTTCGACATGTTCTACCGGGTGGCCGGTGGCGACCGCCAGCGGGCGGGCACCGGGCTGGGCCTTGCGATCTGCAAGGGATTGGTCGAGGCGATGGGCGGCAGCATCCGGGCCGAAAGCGGCTGGCCCGATGGCAGCGGCACCCGTATCGTCCTGTCGCTGCCCATTGCTGATGCCGAGAGACCGCTATGACCGCCCGCGTGCTTGTCGTCGATGACGAAGCCCCGATCCGCCGTTTCCTGCGCGTGGCGCTGGAGGCCGAGGGTCACGCCGTCATCGAGGCCGCGACAGCCCGCGAGGCGGTCGCCGCCACCGCGCGCGAGAACCCCGCCCTTCTGGTGCTGGACCTGGGCCTGCCCGATGCCGACGGCCTGTCGGTCCTGAAGGAAATCCGCGCCTGGTCGCAAGTGCCGGTGCTGATCCTGTCGGTGCGCAGCGACGAGGCCGGAAAGGTCGAGGCGCTGGATGCCGGGGCGCAGGACTATGTGGTCAAGCCCTTCGGCATGAAGGAATTCCTCGCCCGCATCCGCAGCCTGCTGCGCGACCGGATGGCCGAGGACACCGCGCCCTCCAGCCTGGCGATCGGGCCATTGGCCATCGACGCGGCGACCCATACCGCCACGCTGGACGGCAAGCCCCTGCATCTGACGCGGCGGGAGTTCGACCTGTTGTGGATCATGGCCAGCCATCGCGGCCGGCTGATGACGCAGGAGATGATCCTCAAGGCGATCTGGGGCCCGGCCCATGTGCGCGACAGCCAGTATCTGCGCGTCTATATCCGCCAGTTGCGCCAGAAGCTGGGTGATGACGCCAGCAATCCGCGCTTCCTGTTCACCGAACCGGGCGTCGGCTACCGCATGGCCGACGACTAGCCGCCCGACCGGGGCAAGGCAGGGGCGACCCTGCCCGGACAGCCCTGCCCCGCCACGGGACAGGCTGTTCAGGCATCGTCGAACGTCCGGTAGCTTGGCAAGAAGATGTCCTCCACCGGCGGGTGGTTCACTGTCCGCAAGGGATATTTCGCGATCAGACCGTCAAACTGCGCCTGCGCGCGGGCGGCCCAGGCGGCAAGATCGACACCGGGGATCTCTCGGTCGCGCATGACCACCCTGCCATTGATGATCGAGGACTTGAAGTCGCGCCCGGTGCCGGAAAGGATCATCGTCTGGATCGGGTCGATCACCTGGCCAATCGCGAAATCGGACAGATCGAAGATCGTCATGTCCGCCTTCGCCCCGACGGCCAGTCGGCCAAGGTCGGACCGGCCCAGCGCATCCGCGGCGTCAACCGTGGCCGCATCATAGAAATCCGCCGCGGATGCGGCAGACACCGAATGGTCCGCCACCCGGCAGAGGCTGACCCCGAGGCGCATGTTCTCGACCATGTCCGGCGGGAACGTGTCAGTGCCAAGCCCAATGCGAACCCCTGCACGACGGAGCCGCGCGAAACTTTCCATCGTGCCGCCATAGCGCGACAGCACCAGGGGGCAGTGGATCAGGGTCGCACCGCTGGCGGCCAAGAGCCCCGCATCGTCGCCCGCCCGCGCCACCCGGCTGTGCCCGGTCAGATAGACCCCATGCGGCAGGAGCGCGCGTTTGCTGAGGAAGCCGAGAGAGTTCAGCCATTCCACCGGCGTCATGTCATAGCGCTCGACGATGGCATCGAATTCGTCAAGCGACTGGCAGCAATGCAGCCGGACCGGCACATCGTATTCGGCTGACAGGGCCGCAGAGCCGCGGATCAGCGCCGGCGTGCAATTCTCGATCCGGTCCGGGGCCAGCATTCCCCGGATCAGCCCGCCATGCGCGCCGTCGAAAGCCCGGATGAAGCGTTCCGCATCGGCCAGACCCTTCAACCCGCGCGCTTCATCCCAATGGGTGTAGAAGCTGCCATCCGCCCGCACCACCTCGACCCCCGTCATATAGCAGGGGCCCAGGTAGGCACGCAGGCCAAGTTCGGCCGCAGAAGCGGCCGCGCAGGCGAATTCGTCATAGGTTTCCGCCCATTGCCGATAGAACATCGAGGTGATCGGCAAGGCTGTGGTGATCCCGTTGCGGATCAGTTGAGCGAAGGCATATTTCATTTTGAACGCCTGCTCTTCGTCCGAATACATCTCGACCGGGCCTGCGGTGACATAATCCTCGGGCCAGGTCCGGCCCTTGGCCCAATCGGGCTGGTTGTCGAAGGCGAGCACGGTCGTATCCAGATCGCCCAGCGCGTTCAGGTCGACGAAGCCCGGGCCAAGCACCGCATTGCCGCCGTCAATCTCGGCCTCGACCGGGCCTTGATAGCCCCGGCCGACGAAGAGAATCGTATCGCCCCGAAAGACGACCTCGCCGTCCTTCACGGTCCGATGCGAGGTTCCGTCCCAGGCGATCACATATCGGGCTCGGACGCGCGTTGTCGTCATGGAATCACTCCTTTGCTGGCAGTATCGGGCAAGGCCAAGGGTTCAGTGCCAAGGGCCGGCAACCTGCAGGCCGCGCCGGGCGTGATGCCCAAAGTTGCGGCGGGCGGCCCTGGCCAAGGGCACAGTCGGCAGCAATCCGCTTCTTCTTGCACATGCTGGGCTCAACGCGGCCAACTATTTGTATACAATCATATCGCAGCAATACCAAATAGCCTGTATCCAATGCAATCCGGCACTTAACCAGTTTCCTCGGCAGCCGCTGGCCCTGGCAGGAACGGCTGGATATCCGCGCTTTCGCAGCCTCAAATCACTGGAAGGCCGCAAGGCAGGCCATTTTTCAAGGTCAAACAGGTCCATTTCTTGGGATCGGCTTGATCCTTGGTGATCTGCCGCCCTGTCGAACACCCCACCCGTACACAACAACAGCGTTGACAGATGGCCACTGAACTGCAAGTTTCATTGTATACAATAAAGCGGGCATCCGCAGCACAGCAGGGTCTTGATGCGCATTAAGCTCATAAATCCGAACACCTCGACCGCCATGACCGAAGCCATGGCCCAGGCCGCCCGAGACGTGGCCGCGCCCGGCACCCAGATCGACGCGGTGACCAACCTGTCGGGCCCCGCTTCGATCGAAGGGCATTACGACGAAGCGATCAGCGTCATCGGAATGATCGATCAGATGCGCCTTGACCCGACTGCTGACGCCTATGTCATCGCCTGCTTCGGCGACCCCGGTCTGCTGGCGGCACGAGAGCTGACCGGGGCGCCCGTTCTTGGCATCGCCGAGGCGGCGATGCACGCCGCGACCTTCGTGGCGACCTCGTTCTCGATCGTGACCACGCTGGACCGCACCCGGATCATCTCGGAGGCGCTGGTGCGCAATTACGGGATGCAGGCGGCCTGCCGCCGGGTCCGGGCGACGAACCTGCCCGTCCTGGAACTGGAAGAGCCGGGCGACCGGGTGAACGAGATCGTCTACGCCGAATGCAAGCGGGCGCTGGACGAGGATGGCTGCGGCGCCATCGTGCTGGGCTGCGCCGGCATGTCGGGCCTGGTCGACTATCTTCGCGCCCGTCTGCCCGTGCCGGTGATCGACGGCGTCGCCGCGGCCGTGAAATTCGCCGAGGCGCTTGTGGGCGGCGGCCTGCGGACCTCAAAGCATGGCGATCTCGCCTATCCCCTGCCCAAGGCCTATTCCGGCTGCCTGGCGTCCTATGCGCCGTCAGCCCTGCAGGGCCTGGGCGAACAAGGACCTGAAATCAACGCCTCCCGTCGACTGTGACAAATCCACTTGGGACTCGATATGCCTGAGATGATGCTCCATTCGCTCGATGGCCGCCGCCTCGTCGCCCGCGGAAAGCGCTTCGATGATCTCGCCATGTTCGTCGCAGGAACAGGGCACCGCGCCCGGCACTTCATAAAGGGCGATGATCAGCGAGGTGCGCGACACCAGTTCCTGCACCACATCGGCCAGCACGGCATTGCCGGCCAGTTCGGCCAGCGCCAGGTGAAATTCGCCCGACAGTTCCACTCTGCGCCGCTTGTCATCGGCAAGCTGCGCATTGCGTTCCTCGGCCAGAATGCCCCGCAGCCGCGCAAGGCCGGCCTCGTCCCGCCTGCGCGCGACCTTGCGGACCAGCTCGCTTTCGATGATGTGCCGCGCCTCGAAGACCTGACGCCCTTCCTCGGTGGTGGGACGCGCGACGCGGGCGCCCTTGTTCGGAACGATCACCACCAGCTTTTCATGCGCAAGCTGTTGAAGAACCTTGCGGATGATCGTGCGGCTTACCCCGAAGGCCGAGGCGAGCGCGTCTTCTTGCAGCGGCGTGGCGGGGCGCAATTGATGGTTGATGATGGCCGCGTAGATCGCGCTGTAGATGCGTTCGTCGGTCCGATGCCCACGCTTTGCCGTGCGGCTGCCCTTGCCCGGAATGTTCACGTCAGGTTCCGCCTATCCCTGGCCCCAAACGATGGGGGCAGCAAAATGTATACAACATTGTTCAACAATCTCATGCCGCCAACGTCAAGAGGCAGATTGCAAAAACCCCTGCGGAGGAAAGGCTGATGACTGCTGCCGCGCTGGAAGTCCGCGACCTGTCCATCGTCTTCGACACGCGAAAAGGCCCGCTGCCCGCCATCGACGGCATCAGCTTTCAGATGCAACGCGGCGAGGTTCTGGGCATCGTCGGTGAATCTGGCGCCGGGAAATCCCTGACCGGCAATGCGCTGATCGGCCTGCTGCAGGCACCGGGGCGCATCTCGGCCGGATCGATCCATCTTGACGGGCTGCGCATCGACAATCTGGACCGCGAGGCGCAGCGCCGCCTGCGGGGCAAGCGGATCGGGGCGATCTTCCAGGACCCGCTGACCAGTCTGGACCCGCTGATGACCGTGGGCGACCAGTTGATCGAGACGATCCGCACCCATTTGCCGATGACGGCTGCCGCAGCCCGCCAGCGGGCGCTGGACCTGCTGGCCGAGGTCGGCATCGCCGACCCCGCGAACCGCTTGCAGCAATATCCGCACCAGTTTTCGGGCGGGATGCGGCAGCGCATCGTCATCGCCCTGGCCATTGCCGCCGAGCCTGACGTGATCGTGGCGGATGAGCCGACGACGGCGCTGGATGTCTCGGTTCAGGCGCAGATCCTGGCGCTGCTGCGACGGCTGGCGCGCGATCACGGCACGGCGATCATGCTGGTGACGCATGACATGGGCGTGATCGCCGAGATCGCCGACCGGGTCGCGGTGATCTATGCGGGCCGCCTTGTCGAGATCGGGCCGGTCGCCGAAGTGCTTCACGCCGCCCGCCACCCCTACACCAAGGGCCTGATGAGCCTGATCCCTTCGCTGACGCGGCGCGAGGAGCGCCTGCCGCAGATCGCGGGTTCGATGCCCCGCCCCGGGCAATGGCCCGGCGGGTGCAGCTTCCACCCGCGCTGCCCGCAGGCCGGCCCGCGCTGCGCGACCGAGGTGCCGCGCCCCACCGCAATCGAAAGCCTGGACGTCGCCTGCCACCTGTTTTCCGGCGGCACCACGGCACAGCCCAAGACCTGAACGACCAAAAACACTGCAAAACACCAACGGGAGAAAGAAATGCGCCACTTTGCAAGACCATGGCTTCTGGCCGCCGGGCTGGCGGCCCTCGCCACCACGGCCGACGCGAATACCCTGCGCTTCGCCGAGGGCCAGGACATCCATTCGATGGACCCGCACGCCGCCCGCGACGACTTTGCACTCAGCCTCTTGTGCAATGTCTATGAAGGGCTGGTGCGCTGGAATGCCGATCTGAAGATCGAACCGGCGCTGGCCGAAAGCTGGGAGGCGCTTTCAGACACCGAATGGCGGTTCCATCTGCGCAAGGGGGTGACCTTCCACAACGGCAACCCCTTCACCGCCGATGACGTGGTCTTTTCCTTCCACCGCGCCGGGGATGCCGGATCGCCCTTTGCGGGTCTTCTGGAACCCGTCGCCGAGGTGGTGAAGGTCGATGACCATACCGTCGACGTCAAGCTCAAGCGGAAATACGCGCTGGTGCTGAACGATTTCGCCGGCTGGTACATCCTGGACAAGGAGTTCCAGGAAGACATTGGCGCCGTGACGCCCCTGGACCTCAGTTCGAACGCGGGTGGCGCGATGCAGGCCGCGGCCAATGGCACCGGCCCGTTCAAGCTGATCGAGCGCCAGCCAGATGTCAAAACCGTGCTGGCCGCGAACCCGGACTGGTGGGACGAGAAGAAGCACAATCTCGACGAGATCGTCTACACGCCGATCACCAACAACGCGACCCGGGTTGCCGCGCTGTTGTCTGGCGAGGTGGACTTTATCCGCAACGCCCCTCCGCAGGACATCGCGCGGATCGAGGCCACCCCAGGCATGAAGGTTATGCGCGGGCCGCACCTGCGCACCATCTTCTTCGGGATGGACCAGCAAAGCGACACGCTTCCCGGCAGCGGCGTCGATGGCAACCCGCTCAAGGATGTCCGCGTTCGCAAGGCCATTGGCATGGCGATGGATGTCGAGGGGATCAAGCGGTCGATCATGCGCGGCAATTCGGGCCAGGTGGCAACCCAGCTTGCGCCGCAGATGCCGTTCTATGACCCGAGCCTGGAAGTGCCCCTGCCCTTCGACCCGGAAGGCGCGAAGGCGCTTTTGGCCGAGGCGGGCTATGCTGACGGCTTTGCCCTGACGCTGGACTGCCCCGCCGGCTCCTTCATCAACGATGAACAGATCTGCCAGGCGGCCGTGGGAATGCTGGCAAAGATCGGCATCACCGCCCAGATCGCCATGCATCCGCCGGTGCAATACGATACAGAACTGCCGGCCGGGAAATACGCCTTCTACATGCTGGGCTGGGCCGGGCTGCCGACCATCGACCCCTACAACGTCTTCAACGCCACCGTCCACACGCCCACGGGCGAGCTGGGCGCCTGGAATCCGAACGGCTATTCCAACCCCCGTGTGGATGAACTGATCATCCAGATCGGCGAGGAATACGATCCCGCCAAGCGTCAGGCGATGATCTCGGAAGTGCTGAAGACCCAGCGCGACGAGGTGGGCAAGATCATGCTTCACCAGCAGTTCCTGACCTGGGGCATGACCGACAAGGTCAATGCCATCGTACCCGGCGATGAATACACCCGCTTCTGGTACTACACGATGAACTGATCGGGGCGCGCATCAGCCCTGCCGCCTGCGGACGGCTGATGCGCGCACCCCTTCCCTTGACCGAAAGCAAGCGATGATAGCGATCGTTCTCCGCCGTCTGGGCAGCATCCTTCTTGTGATGCTGGTCGTGGCCGCCCTCTCCTTCCTGATCTTCAACTTCCTTGGCGACCCGGTGAACAACATCCTCGGCGTCAACGCGACGCAGGAGGAGCGCGAAGAACTGCGCCGGACCCTGGGCCTGGATCAGCCCACCTGGGTGCAGTTCTGGCATTTCCTTGAGCGCGCCGTCGTGGGCGACTTCGGCATTTCCTACAGAAACCGCCAGCCGGTGATGGAGCTGATCCTGTCGCGGATGCCCGCGACGGTGGAACTGGTGCTTTGCGCCACCCTGCTTGCACTGGCTGTCGGCATTCCCATGGGCGTCTATTGCGCGCTGAAGCCGAACGGCGTCGTGTCACGGATGTTGCAAATGATCGCGCTGATCGGAATCTCGATCCCGCAATTCCTGTTGGGAATGCTGTTGATCCTGGTCTTCTCGGTCGAGCTGCGCTGGCTTTCGGCCTTTGGCCGTGGCGAGGTGGTGACCATCGGCTGGTGGTCGACGGGCCTGCTGACTCCATCCGGCCGCATGGCGCTGATCATGCCGGTCCTGACGCTGGCGGTCTTCCAGATTTCCATGATCATGCGTCTGGTGCAGGGCGAGATGCAGGAGGTGCTGCGCTCTGACTTCATCAAATTCGCCCGTGCCCGTGGCCTGACGGACCGGGCGGTCAATCTGCGGCACGCGCTGCGCAATTCGCTTTTGCCCGTCGTCACGGTGGTCGGCCTGCAGATCGGCGCGCTGATCGCCTTTGCCATCGTCTGCGAGGCGGTGTTCCAGTGGCCCGGCCTGGGCCTGTTGATCCTGCAAGCCATCGAATATGCCGATTTCCCCGTCATGGCCGCCTATCTGGCCCTGGTCGGCTTCGGTTTCGCGATGATCAACCTGACCGTCGACATGATCTATCTCTTCATCGATCCCAGGATGCGCCGCAAATGACCCGCGCCATTGCCTCTCTCCGGGCTGCAATCGACAGCGATCTGGCCTGGCGGTTCCGCCAGTCGCCCGCTGCGATGGCCGCCGCCGCACTTCTGCTTGTGATGGTGGTTTGCGCCATCGCCGCGCCGCTGATCGCGCCCCATACCCCCTTCGATCCGGCAACGCTGAACCTGATGGATTCGCGCCTGCCCCCGGCCTGGGTCGAAGGCGGGATGCTGACATATCCCCTGGGCACCGACGAGCAGGGCCGCGATGTCCTTTCGACGATCTTCTACGGTATGCGGATCTCGATCACCGTTGGCGTCGCCGCCGTCTGTCTGTCCGTCGTGATCGGCGTGTCGCTGGGGTTGGTCGCCGGATGGTGCGGCGGCTGGATCGACGCCGCGATCATGCGTCTTGGCGATGTTCAGCTTTCCTTCCCCACGATCATGATCGCCTTCTTCATCGACGGCGTGGCGAAGGCGATGATGCCACCCGATCTGCGCGAGATGACGCGGTTCTATGTCGTGATCTTCGCCATCGGCATCGCCGACTGGGTGCAGTTCGCCCGCACGGTCCGGGCCGCGACCATGATCGAGAAGAACAAGGACTATGCCGCCGCCGCCAAACTGTCGCGCGTCTCGGGGCTGAAGATCCTTTTCGCGCATGTCCTGCCCAACACCCTTGGTCCCGTCATCATCCTGGCCACGCTTGGCCTTGGCGTCGCCATCCTGACCGAAGCGATCCTGTCCTTCCTTGGCCTGGGGATGCCGCCCACCCAGCCCTCTCTGGGCGCGTTGATCCGGGTCGGAAACGACCTTCTTCTGTCCGGCGAATGGTGGATCTCGATGTTCCCGGGTCTTGCGCTGGTTCTTCTGGTTCTCTCTGTCAACATCTTTGGCGACTGGCTGCGGAATGCCCTGAATCCGCGCCTGAAATGAAAGTGCAAACATGTCCGACCTGCTGATCACCAATGTCCGCCCGGAAGATGGCCCGCTTGCCGATATCCTGATCCAGGGCGGCCGCATCGCCGCCATCGGCAAGGGCCTTGCCGCGCCCGGGGGCACCCCTGTCCATGACGGCAAGGGTGCCATCGCGATGGCGCCCTTCGTCGAAGCGCATGTCCATCTGGACAAGATCCTCTGGGGCCTGCCCTGGCACCCGATCGAAGTGCCCGCCGGCCTGCGCGCCATGATCGACAACGAAGTCGAGATCCGCAGGAACCTGCCCTGGAGCGTGGAAGACCGCGCCGGGCGGCTGATGCGGCAATGCGTTGCCATGGGGTCGACCCACATCCGCAGCCATATCGACATCTCGACCTTCTACAAGCTGGACAATGTGACGGGCGTCCTGGCCGCCTGGGACAGGATGAAGACTGCCGTCGGGCTGGAACTCGTGGCCTTTCCGCAGACCGGGCTGATGATCGATCCGGGCTGCGCGGCGCTGATGGAGGCCGCCCTGGACGAGGGATGCTCGGTCATCGGCGGCATCGACCCCGGCACCATCGACGGCGATCCGAAAGGTCATCTGGACACGATCTTCGACATCGCCGACCGCAAGGCGGCGAAGATCGACATCCATCTTCACGAACCGGGCGAGCTGGGCCTGTTCGAGATGGGCCTGATCTGCGACCGGACCGAGGCCCTGGGGATGGAAGGGCGCGTTGTCATAAGCCACGCCTTCTGCCTGGGCGACGGCCCTGCCGCGAAGGTTTCGGCGATGATCGAAAGGCTGGCGAAACTGCGTATCGGGATCATTTCCGCCGTCCCGGGCGAGATCGCATTTCCGCCGATGCTGGATCTTGCACAGCGCGGCGTTCCCTGTGCGCTGGCGTCGGATTCGATCCGCGACACATGGAACCCGCATGGCAATGGCGACATGCTGGACCGCTGCTGGCTGTTCTCGTTCCGAAGCTGGAGCCGCACCGATGCCGAATTGCTGGCCTGTCTTGAGATGGGCCGCTCGCGCGGCGCCGACCTTTTGGACTTGCAAGGTTACGGTCTGGCCGCAGGCTGCGAAGGCAGCCTTGTCCTGATCCAGGGTGAAAACCGCGCGCAGGTGCTGGTGGACCGCCCTGCCCGCGCCCTGGTGGTCAAATCCGGGCGCATCGTCGCCGAGGAAGGCCGCTATATCGGGCCGGGGGCGCCATGAGCGACGCATCCTTCCCTCTCGTCTCGGTTCAGGGGCTGGGGCGCAGCTTCGATGTCTCGGCCCCCGCGATCCAGCGCTTGCTGACCGGCGCGCCCCGGCGCAGCGTGCGGGCGGTGGATGATGTCAACTTTGACGTCGATACCGGCACGACATTCGCGGTCGTCGGCGAATCCGGCTGCGGCAAGTCAACCCTGACCCGGCTGATCGCGGGTCTGGACAGGCCCAGCGAAGGCGCCGTCCGGCTCAGGGCGCGCGAAGGCGGCCCGGTCCGCATCCAGATGGTCTTCCAGGACCCTGTCGGCAGCCTGAACGCCCGGTGGCGCATCGGCCGTTCGATCGCCGAACCGATGCCAAAGGGCCTGACGGCGGCGCAGCGGCAGGACCGCGTCGCCGAGCTTCTGACCATCGTCGGCCTTTCACCCGGCGATGCGGAGAAGTACCCGCATGAATTCTCGGGCGGCCAGCGGCAGCGCATCGCCATCGCGCGGGCATTGGCCGGGGAAAGCGACCTTCTGCTGCTGGATGAACCCACTTCGGCGCTGGACGTCTCGGTGCAGGCCCAGGTTCTGAACCTTCTGAAGGACCTGCAAGAGCGGCTGGGCCTGACCTATCTGTTCATCAGCCACAACCTGGCCGTGGTGCGCTTCATGGCCGACCGCCTGGGCATCATGTATCTTGGCCGCATGGTCGAGGAAGGCCCGGCGGAATTGCTGTTCGGCGCAGCGGCCCATCCCTATACAAGGCAGCTTATCGCCACTGTCCCCAATGTTGACAGCCCGCAGCGTGACCGCGACCCTGTCGCCTTCGACATACCGAGCCCGATGAACATGCCCCCCGGATGCAACTTCAACCCGCGCTGTCCCCTGGCCATGGACATCTGCCGACACGAGCGCCCCGCCCTGCGCGAACGGCCGAACGGCACCCGCATTGCCTGCCATGCGGTTCAGGACTGAGATGGATTTCGACTTCACCCGCCTGCCCGAGCAGGACCGCTATCGCCTGCTGACCAATTTCGTTGGGCCGCGCCCCATCGCGCTGGTTTCGACCATCGACGAAGACGGCCATCACAACGCCGCACCGATGAGCTTTTTCAACGTCTTCTCGCACGAGCCGCCGATCCTCATCATCGGCATCCAGCCGCGCGAGGATGGAAGCCCCAAGGACACGGTCGCCAATCTGCGCCGCTCGGGCGAGCTTGTGGTGCATATGGTGGATCTGGCGCTGGCTCAGGCGATGCTGGTGACCGGCCGCGATTACCCGCCGGGAACCGATGAGATCGCCATGGCCGGGCTGACCGCCGCGCCCTGCCACCAGGTCGCGGCGCCGCGGATCGCCGAGGCGCCCTGCGCGATGGAATGCCGGGTCGAGCAGATCATCGACTACCCACGCCGCGCCATAATCCTTGCCCGCGTGGTCCAGATGTTCGTCCAGGACCGCTGCCTTGATGCGAAAGGCCGCTATGTCGATCCCGGCACCTATCAGCCCATCGCCCGGCTGCACGCCGACAATTACATCGCCAGCGACCGCCAGTTCGTGCTTGAGGACGACCCGGAATGGCGGTGACCAAAGCGGGACGGACATAGGCGCGGGGGGGGCTGGACGGCGCAGTTGGTCGGCAGTCCATGCCTTCGCATCACCCTATCCGGCATCGGGCTGTTCTTCCGGTCTGGCGGCACGGAAGGCCGGTATCTGCATGCACGCGGCCTGTATCCGGGCAAGCGTGGGCCATCCGGCATCGTCCAGCCCGAAGCGGCGGTTGTTCAGAAGCTGGGCAAAAAGGCAAATATCCGCCAGGCCAGGCTGGTCCCCGTGGCAGAACCGGCCGGTTTGCGGGGCCGCGGCCAGGATCTCCTCCATCGGATCAAGCGTCGCCCGCGCCCAATGGCGGAACCATTCGGCCTGCGTCTCGGGCCCGGCGCCGAACCTGGTTTCCAGGTCGCGCAGCACCCGCAGGTTGTTCAGCGGATGCACCTCGCAGGCGATCATCGCGGCCAGCGCCCGCACCCGCGCCCGACCGGCGCTGTCCGAGGGCAAAAGCGCCGGATCGGGAAACCGCTCTTCCAGATATTCAATGATCGGCAGGGACTGGGCAAGGGTAAGCCCGTCGATTTCCAGGACCGGCACCACACCCTGCGGGTTGACCGCCAGATAGGCAGACGAGCGGTGCTCTCCCGCGCGCAGGTTCCAGGGAACATAGGCGTAATCCAGCCCCTTCATCGCCAGCGCCACCCGCACCCTGACCGAAGTGGAGGAGCGGAAATAGCTGTGCAGGCGGATTTCGCTCATGCTTTCGGGCCGATCAGCGTGGTGATCGGCGTCAGCCCCTGGATCATGACGGCGCAGCGGTCGCCCGGTTTCAGCGGGCCGACGCCTGCGGGTGTGCCGGTGAACACCAGATCGCCGGGCTGGATCGTGACCGAGGCGGACAGCGCGGCGATGATTTCCGGCACGTTCCAGATCATCGTGTCCAGCGTCGCATCCTGCCGTGTCTCGCCATTCACCGTCAGCGAGATCCGGGCCGAACCGGGCAGAGCCTGCCCCGGCATGCGGGTGATCGTGCCCACCACGGCCGAGCGGTCGAAGCCCTTGCTCCAGTCCCAGGGGCGGCCCCGGTCGCGCAAGGCGAATTGCAGGTCGCGCCGGGTCAGATCATTGCCGACGGCATAACCGTAAACGTGATCCAGCGCCCGTTCGACCGCGACATTCGCCCCCGCCTTGCCGATGGCGATGACCAGTTCGGCCTCATGGTGGAAGTTCTCGGTCAGCGGCGGGTAGGCGACGGTTTCCCCATCCTGCACCAGCGCATCGACGGGCTTGGTGAAGAAGAAGGGGGGATCGCGTTCCGGCTGGAACCCCATCTCGCGGATATGGTCGGCATAGTTGCGGCCGACGCAGAAGATCCGGCGCAGCGCGAAACGGCGCGTCTCATCCGCGACAGGCAGGCTTTGCACGGGCATGGGGGCGAAAACATAGTCCATCAGTTTCTCCTGCGGTCAGCAGACGGTGATTTCCATTTGCCCGATGCCCGAGATCCGGGCCGTCATCACATCGCCCGACGTCACGGGCGCGACGCCTTCGGGTGTGCCGGTGAACAGAAGATCGCCCGGCATCAGCGTGTAGAAGGCCGAAGCCTTCTCGATCAGGGTTGCCACATCGCGCAGCAGATGGGCGGTCGAGGTCTTCTGCCGGGTTTCGCCATTGACCAGCAGATGTAGATCCAGCGCCGAGGGGTCGGCAATCTCATCCGCCGTCACCATCCAGGGGCCAAGCACCGTGTAGCTGTCGCAGGATTTGCGCATGCTGCGCTCTTCGGTGCCGCGGACCGTCATGTCGAGGCCGATGGCATAGCCCGCCACATGCGCCAGCGCCTGATCCCGCGACACGCGGTTCGCGGGCCTGCCGATCACCGCGACCAGCTCGATCTCATGGTCGTTGCGCGCCTCGGGAAAGCGGATCACCACCGGGTCGGACGGCCCGATCAGCGAGCTGGGCGCCTTGAGGAACAGCCCCGCCTTGTCGATCGGCAGGATGTTGGTGCCGTGATGGATCGCTTGGTCCGCCAGCGCCTCGTCATGGTGCAGCCGGTAGTTGACCGGCGCGGCCACAATCTTGCGGGGCGAGGCAACGGGCGGCAGCAGGCGCAGACCGGCCAGCGGCATGGCGGGCGCGCCATCGGCCAAGGCCTCGATCTGCGGGCGCAGGCTTGGCAGGGCGGCGACCAGCGGGTCGTGATCGGGCAGCGGATAGCGGAAGGAGGGCAGCGCTTCCAGAATGGCGGTCACGTCATGGACGACGGGGGCCTCTGCCGGGCCGCGCACCACGCCCAGGCGGTTTTCGTCGAAACGGCACAGGCGCATCAGAATGCCTTTCCCACTTGGGTGGGGGCCGGAAGGATGCGCCCCTCGCAGTGGCCGAATCCGATCCGCTGGCCATCCACCTCGCCCCAGCCGGTCAAGGTCACGCTGTCGCCATCCTCAAGGAAGATGCGGCTGCCACCTTGTTCCAGCGCGATTTCGTCGCGCCCGCCCCAGCTTTGTTCCATCAGGCAGCCGAAATTGCCGCGCTCGGGCCCGGAAATCGTGCCCGACCCCAGCAGATCGCCGGTCTGCATCCGGCAGCCACAGACCGCGTGATGGGCCAGAAGCTGCGGCGCGGAATAGTAAAGATGCGCTGTATTGGTCTGGACGATCCGGCTGGCCCGCGTAGCCCCTTCGGGCTGCAGATGCGCCTCAAGCGTCACGTCCAGAAAGTAATCGGCTTCCTCTTGCAGATAGGGCAGCAGCGCAGTGTCCCGCGCGGGCCCCGGGCGGCGGCACGGCTCCAGCGCGGCGCGGGTCACCACCCAGGGGCTGATCGAGGTGGCAAAGGCCTTGGACTGGAAGGGGCCAAGCGGCTGCCCTTCCCACCGCTGGATGTCGCGGGCCGACCAGTCGTTCAGCAGGACGAAGCCGAAAAGATGCTCCCAGGCCTCGGCCACGGTCAGGGTCTGGCCCAGCCCGGTCGGCAGGGCGACGATCGCGCCGAACTCCACCTCGATATCCAGCCGCTGCGAGGGGCCGAATTTCGGGCCATCAGCGCCCATCACCTGCCCCAGCGGACGGCGCACCTCGGTGCCCGACACCACGACGGTCGAGACGCGGCCATTATAGCCGATCGGCATATGCGACCAGTTCGGGGTCAGCGCATTCTCCGGCCCGCGCAGGATCGAGCCGGAATTGAACGCGTGTTGCCGCCCGGCATAAAAATCGGTGTAGCCCCTGATCTCGACCGGCAGGTGCATCTGCGCGTTTGCCAAAGGCAGCAGCGCCCGCGCGCGCAGCAGGGCATCTTCGCGCAGGGTCGGGTCGCCGCCCTCGGCCAGAAGATCGGTCAGCCGCGCCCGGATGGCGGCCCATGTCGCGGCGCCCGCGGCCATAAACCGGTTCAACGCGGGCTGGTCAAACCCCAGATCGGCGCCGGGCAACAGCCCCGCTGCGACCAGCTCTGCCAGATCCAGCACACTGGCGCCGATGGCAACGCCGCATCGCGGGCTGCGGCCATCGATGGAAAACACCCCGTAAGGCAGATTCGCCAAGGGGAAATCGCAACCCGGCGCCTGTGCCCCATCGACCCAAGACTGTTTCACGCATGCCCTCCCAAGCTGTTGCGCGGCATCGCGGAATCCCGCCGGGCACGCCCCTTGCGGCGGCCCACCGCCTCGGCGCGCGCTTCAAAACTGCATTCAATTTTGACAGATTAATCGCAATTTCAAGCAAAAAATGATTGACTGGCGCGTTAATCGTATACACTTTTGTAGAACGCCGACCAGAGGAGAGAAGTGGCATCGCGGCAGAGGAGTGCCGCGCAGCCTGTGGACAGGCTCGGTGCATGGGAGGAGAAGACGATGACTGCAACCGACAGGAGGCTGCCACTCTGGCTTGCCACCGGACTTGCGACCCTTGCGGCACCCGCCGTCGCCCAGGATCTGGGCGAGCCGGTTCCGGAACTGAAAATCGCCTATTATGCCGCCGACATGGGCCCGATGTACGAACAGTCGGCCCGGGTGCTATCGGAAGAATGGGCCAAGCTGGGCATCAGCTTCCAGATGCAGCCGGTGCAGTTCAGCACCTTCATCTCGAACATCATGGTCGGCGGCGGTCTGGAAGACATGGCGGTCTTTACCGTGGGCGCCGACCCGGACCGGGTGGACCCGACCTACTGGCTGCATGATCTGGGGGCCTGCGGCGCGCGGCGCAACGGCGCCAAATGGTGCGACGAGGCCTATACCAAGATGGTGCAGGACCAGCGCCAAATCATCGACCAGAAAGACCGCATCGCGGCGGTTCATGCAGCGCAGCAGCATTTCTACGACGTCATGCCCTGGTGGCCTGCGACGAACACCGTCTACGGCATCCTGTGGAACAACGAGAAGTGGGAGAATGTGACCTCTCCCGCGCCGGTCGCGGCGCATGAGGGGCTGATCGACCCCTGGCTTTCCGCCAAGCCGCTGACCGATGACCGCTGGCTTGACTGGGCGCATTACGAGGATGTGACCACCTACAACCCGCTTGCCGAAGAAGGCGCGGTGGGCTGGCTGCGCTTCGTCTATGACACTTTCGCCAAGAACAATTCCGAAGGCGAGACGATCCCCTGGGCCGCAGCCGCCTGGGAGTTCACCGATCCGACCACGGTGAAGATCACGCTGCGCGACGGCATGAAGTTCCACGATGGCGAGGCAGTGACGGCGGATGACGCGGTCTTCACGCTGAACAAGGTGGTGGAATTGCAGCCCCCGGCCATGTCCTCGCGCATCGCCAACATCGCTTCGGCGGAAAAGATCGACGATCTTACCTTCAATGTGACGCTGAAGACGCCCGACGCCTCGTTCGTCACCACGGTTCTTCCCTATGCCTTCATTCTGCCCGAGCATCTGTGGGCGGATTACACCGGCGACATGGTGGCACGTGATGTCGTGGCGGATGGTGTGGCCATCGGCAGCGGCCCGTTCAAGTTCAAGACCTGGCGTGTGAACGAAGTGCACGAGCTGGACGCGAACCCCGACCACTTCCATGCCCCCGGCTATGACGGCGTGCGCCGTCTGGCGCTGGGTCAGGCCGATGCGATCCGGTCCGCCATGCTGGCCGGCACGGGCGACATCGCGACCATGGTGCTGCCGGTTGCAGCGATGAGCGATCTGGCGGATCAGGAGGATTTCCTCGACTTCCTGGAAATCCCGTCGCATGGCACGATGCTGATCTGGCTCAACAACGAGAAGGCGCCGTTCACCGATCCGGCTTTCCGCAAGGCGCTGCGTCAGGCGACCGCCAAGGATCGCGCCGCGATCGAAGGCTGGCTCGGCTTTGCCGTCCCGGCTGGCGAGGGCCCGGTGCCGAAGCAACTGGGCATGTGGTACAATCCGAGCCTGCCGGAAATCGCCTTCGACGTCGAAGCGGCGCGCGCCACGCTGGCCGAGGCGGGTTTCGGCTGGGACGATCAGGGTCGCCTGCACTATCCCAAGAACTGATCCCCGATCCGGCCCGTCTTCCTGACGGGCCGGGTTCCCGCGCCGCAGACCCCGTTCCAGGACCGCCTGCCGCCCGCAAACCCAAGCCAGCCCGAGACCCCGATGCGCGCCTATATCCTCCGTCGTCTGGCACAGAGTGTGCTGGTCGTCTGGGCGGTCACGACGATCATGTTCTTCATGTTCCGCGTGATGCCCGCCGACCCGACCGCCCTCCTTCTTGAACGCGGCCTGACCGAAGAGGCGCGGCAGGCGCTGCTGGAGGAATGGGGCCTGACCGGCACGCTCTGGGATCAGTATGTCGCCTATCTCGGCAATATCCTGACCGGCGATTTCGGATCGTCCTTCCTGTATCGCAAGCCGGTATGGGAGGTGCTGACGCCGCTGATCATCAACACGCTGTGGATCGCGGTTCCGGGCCTGCTGATCGGCGCGGCGCTGGGCGCGGCCATCGGCACCGCCGTCGGCTGGGCCAAACGCGGCGGCAAGCTGGAGCGCACCGGCATCTTCATGGCCACCGTGATCCGGGGCGTGCCGAACTTTGTCATCGGCATCGCGCTTCTGACGGTGTTTTCCAGCACCCTGGGCTGGTTCCCCGGCTTCGGCATGGGCGATCCCGGCGCGACCACCGGGTTTGCCCGCTACATGACGCTGGACTTCCTGCACCATCTCGCGCTGCCGCTGATCGCCGTCATCATCTATTTCATGCCCGAGAACCTTCTCCTGATGCGTTCGGGCGTGGTCGAGAACCGGACCGAGGATTACATCGAACTGGTCCGCGCCAAGGGCGTGCCGCAACGGCGCGTGGCCTGGCATGCCGCGCGCAACTCGATGCTGCCGCTGATCACCTGGCTCTTCCCGGCGCTGGCCGAAACCATCGCCGGTATCGTGGTGATCGAGATCGTCTTTTCCTGGCCCGGTGTCGGGCGCGAGCTGGTTCTGGCGGTGACGCGGCAGGATTACCCGGTGGCGCAGGCGGCCTTCTTCCTTCTGGCGGTGATGATCGTGCTGGCGAACCTTGCCGCCGACCTTGTCTATGGCAAACTCGATCCGCGGGTGGTCTACAAATGAACAAGGCCCAAACCCCCGCTGAATCCGCTGAAATCCGGGGCCGCAGCCCCTGGCGCGCCGCCTGGGATTCGCTGCGCCTGGTGATGCAGGACAGCTTCGCCGTCGTCGGCGTCGTGATCCTGGTGCTGTTCATCCTGATCGCGCTGGCCGCGCCGTCTCTCGCCCCGTTCGATCCGTTCAAGGCCATGATGACCGAAACCGGCCGCCTGGCCCGGTTGCGGCCGCCCTCGGGCGATTACCTTCTGGGCACCACGGCCTTTGGCAACGATGTGCTAAGCCAGTTCCTGCACGGCTTCCGCGTGGCGCTGCTGGTGGGTCTTGTCGCGGCCATCGCCGTCGGCTTCATCTCAACTGTGTTCGGGGTGCTGTCGGGCTACTTCGGCGGCTGGGTCGACGACGTCCTGATGCGCATCACCGATGTGGCGCTGTCGATCCCCACCCTGCCCTTCTCGATCGTTGCCGTGGCCCTGCTGGGGCCAAGCATCGAGAACATCATCCTGGTCATCACCATCCTGTTCTGGCGCAACGGCGCGCGGATCATCCGCTCGGCGGTGCTGACCGAACGCGAGCGTGTCTATGTCAAATGGGCGCGCGCGGCCGGGGCATCGCATTTCCACATCATCATGCGGCATATCCTGCCCAACATCGTGCGGGTGATCTTTCTGTGGGTCACGATGTCGGTGGCCTTTGCCGTCCTGACCGAGGCCAGCCTTTCCTTCCTTGGCCTCGGCGACCCGACGGTCATCAGCTGGGGCCAGATGCTGAACACCGCCTTCAGCAGCGGCAATCTGCGCACCGCCTGGTGGTGGGTCATCCCGCCCTCGCTTGCCCTCGTGATGCTGATCTCGGCCCTCTACCTGATCGGCCGTGCCTATGAGGAACAGACCAACCCCCGCCTGAGGAGGCGCTGATGGCAACGACCACGCCCCCCCGCCCCGGAAACCGCCCCGCCTCCGCCGCGACCCTGGCCGAGCTGGCAAGGCTGAACCAGCGCCTTGCCGCGAAGCCTGCCGCCCGTCTTCAGGTCGAGGGTCTGTCCATCGGCTATTCCACCCTGCGCGGGCGGTTCCACGCGGTCGAGGATGTCAGCTTCGAGGTGCCCGCCGAGACGAACCTTGGTCTTGTCGGCGAAAGCGGCTGTGGCAAAAGCACAGTGGTCAAGGCGCTGATGGGGCTGCAACCGGCCAATACATCCGTATCGGGCCGCGCCTTTCTGGACGGGCAGGATATCCTGGGTCTGGACGATCACGCGCTGCGCGACATCCGCTGGAACCGCATCTCGCTGATCACCCAAAGCGCGATGAACTCGCTCGATCCGGTCTACACCATCGGCGACCAGATCTGCGAGGCGGTCCTCGCCCATGAACGGGTCGGCAAGGCCGTGGCCTGGGCGCGGGCCGAAGAGATGTTCGCCCTTGTCGGACTGCCCGCCGGGCGGCTATACGAATTTCCGCATATGTTCTCGGGCGGGATGCGGCAGCGCGCCGTCATCGCCATGGCGCTTGCGCTGAACGCAGGGTTGCTGTTGGCCGACGAGCCGACGACCGCGCTTGATCCGATCATGCAATCGCAGATCATGACACGGATCCGGGGCATCCATGCGCATATGCGCCGCTCGATGATCCTTGTGACGCATGACATCGCCGTGGTGGCCGAGACCTGCGAAAACACGGTGGTGATGTATGCCGGCAAGGTGGCAGAAAGCGGGCCGACGGCGGATGTTCTGGAACGGCCGCTGCACCCCTATACGATGGGATTGCAGAATGCCTTTCCGCGCCTGCCGGTGCCCGGCGCGCCGCGCCAGCCCTTGATCTCGATCCCCGGGGTGGTTCCGAACCTTCTGCTGCCGCCCCCGGGCTGCCGCTTTGCCAGCCGCTGCCCCTTTGCCACCGACCTGTGCCGCAGCACGGCGCCGCCGGTGGTGCGGCAGGGCGCGCAGGCCGCCGCCTGCCACTACACCGACCGCGCCGGAGAATTCCGCGAGGCTGCCGCCCGCCCGGAAACCTGGCGCAACATGAGGGGTGCCGCATGACCGACCGCCCGACCATCGCCCCCGATGCGACCGCCGTGATCGAGGCGCGCGACCTGAAGACCCATTTTCAGGGCCGCACCGGCATTTTCAACGCCTTGGCGGGTGGCAAGGCCCCGGTGGCCCGCGCGCTGGACGGGGTGGACTTGCGCATCCGTGAGCGCGACATCGTCGGCCTCGTCGGCGAATCCGGCTGCGGAAAATCCACACTCGGCATGTCGCTGGTCCGGATGTACCAGCCGACCGGCGGGCAGATCCAGTATCGCGGGGACGACATCACCAAAGCCGAAGGCAAGCGGCTGAAGGATTATCGCCGCCAGGCCCAGATCATCTTCCAGGACCCCTATTCCTCGCTGAATCCCCGCCTGACCATCGGGCAGGTGATCGAAGAGCCGCTGATCATCCATGGCATCGGCACGGCGACCGAGCGTCGTCAGAAGGTGATCCGCGCGATGGAACTGGTGCGCATTCCGGCGGCCGACAACATCGACCGCTACCCCTCGGACCTGTCGGGCGGGCAGCGGCAGCGCATCGCCATCGCCCGCGCGCTGGTGCTGGAGCCGAAGTTCATCGTGGCGGATGAGCCTGTTTCGATGCTGGATGTGTCGATCCAGGCCAGTGTTCTGGAACTGCTGGACGAGCTGTCCCGCGATCTGGGGCTGGCGGTGCTGTACATTTCGCATGACATCGCGACGGTCGGCTATATCTGCAACCATGTCGCGGTGATGTATCTGGGCCGCATCGTCGAGGAAGGCCCGGCCGAAGACGTTCTGGCACGGCCTCTGCACCCCTATACGCAACGCCTGATGGCGGCGATCCCCCGCATGAACGCCGCCGGGGCGCCCGAGCGGGTGGAATTGCGCGGGGATGTGCCGACGCCCATGGCGGTGCCGCCGGGCTGCCGCTTCTCGTCGCGCTGCCCCTACACCACCGCGCTTTGCGAGGCGGTCGAGCCGGGCCTGTCCGTTCAGCGCGGTGGTCAGCGGGTGCGCTGCCACATCCATGACGATACCGCCGCACGCGCACGCCCGGATCTGACGCCACCCCGCGCGGGGCATGTCACCGAAGCCGCAGATGCAGGCATTCTTGCCGAAACACTGGACCCCACCTGATGACCGAACTGACCTTTTGCTGGAGACACCTGGCATTTGCCGCAGGGCGGAAGTTCACCGAAACCTACGGCTTCAACGGCTCGCAAGGGTTGACCCATGTGGAAGGCGTGCTGATCTGCCCGCGGGACCGCCCGTCGCGCACGCTGCTGATCTTCATGCATCCCGCCTCGACCCTGCAACTTCTGCCGCTGCCGCAGGCCATGGCGCGGGCGGGTTACCATGTGCTCTGCGCGGGCAGCCGCTATCAGCGCAATGACACCAGCCTGATCATGGAGAACGTGCTCCTGGATCTGGGGGCATGGGTCCGCGCCGCGCGCGAGGATTGGGGCTATGACAAGGTTGTCCTCTGCGGCTGGAGCGGTGGTGGTTCCCTGACGATGCTCTATCAGTCGCAGGCAGAGCATCCGAGCATCACCGCGACACCGGCAGGCGATCCGGTCGATGTGGCCGGCGCCGGGCTGATCCCGGCGGATGCGGTGCTCAGCCTGGCCGCCCATTCCTCTCGCGCGCTTTTGCTGACCGAGTGGCTGGACCCTTCGATGCGCGATCCGCAGAATCCCGATGACCGCGACCCCGATCTGGATCTGTACCGCGCAGGGCGCCGCGCCCCGTTCAGCGCCGCCTTTCTGACCGGCTACCGGCAGGCCCAGAAAGACCGGATGGACGCCATCACCACGCGGGTGCTGGAGATTCTGGACGGCCTGAAGGCCGCCGGCGGCAAGGAGGTGGAGCGGGTCTTCGTCACCCACCGCACCATGGCCGATCCCCGCTTTCTGGATCCCGCCATCGATCCCAATGATCGCAAGCCCGGCTGGACCTATCTGGGCGAGCCGGAAACGGTGAACAGCGGCCCGGTGGGGCTGGGGCGGGTATCCACCCTGCGCGGCTGGTTGTCGCAATGGTCGCCCGCGCACAGCCGGGCGGATTCTCTGGTAACCGCGCCGAAGGTCAGCGTGCCCTTCCTTGCCGTCGAATGCGGGGCCGATGACGCCGTGCCCCAGCCCCATACCGGCCGCATTTTCGCGGCGGTCGGCTCCGGTGACAAAGAAATGAAGGTGGTGCCCCGCGCCAACCATTACTTCGTCAACCAGCCCGCCGAACTTGCCGTTGCGGTGACGCTGGTTTCGGATTGGCTGGTGGCACGAAACCTTGGATAGTGGGCGCCCGCAAAAGAGACGCGACATGGCTGACGACATTTATGCAAAGATCCGCGCTCTGATCGCCGAAGGCGCCTATCTCGGCGGCGATGCCATCCCGGAAAGCGAGCTGGCCGCGCGGCTGGGTGTCAGCCGCACCCCGATCCGCGAGGCGATGCGCCGCCTGCAAGCCGAAGGCATCATCGAGCGCGAAGCCTATCGCCGCGCGGTTCTGGTCGAGGTGGACCCGAACGAAGTCATCCATATCTTCACCGCGCGGGCCGCACTGGAGCCGATTGCAGCCGGGATGGCTGTGGCGAAATCGGATGCGGCCTTCATCGACGGCCTGCGCGATCTGCATGACCGGATGGATCACGCCATCCACCTGCCCGACCCCGATCGCCGAGCCTATCGCGATTGCAATGCACGGTTTCACCGGCTGATCTGGCGGCAGGGCGGCAATGCCATCTTTGCCGATCTGGTCAACCTTGTCGCGCGCAAGCCCGTCGTCAGCCCCACCTTCAACAGCTGGACCCGAGACGAACTGATCCGCAGCAACCGCCAGCACAACGATCTTGTGGCAGCCTTTGCCGCAGATGACCGAGATTGGGCCGAAGCTGCGATGGCGGCGCATCTATTCAGCTCCCGCGCGACCTATCGGCGCATCAGCGAAGAAAAAGCGCTCGCTGCGGGCGAGCCTGACACCGGCACCGTTCACAAGAAATCTCGACGGCCGATCCGCGCGCAGCGCGAGGACGAAATCGATTAGGCCAGGTCCGGTTGGCAGGACGCCAGACGCCGCGTCTGGGCCGCTAGATCGCACACGGCCCGGATTGCGGTTCCCCGTTCGCGCAGCTGATCCGCCGCGCGACGACGGGCGCGCGGGAACTGTCGGCAGAGCATCGCGGTCAGGCCCGAGATGCCGGAGCGCGCATCGACTGGCGAAAGGCGGGAACGGCCAGCCATCGCCGAAGGTCCTTTAACCCTCCCGGCGCGCCGCAAGGCAATTTCCCCGGAGACGCCGACAGGGATCCTGACGCCCGAGCGCGTCAAGACCGCCGATCCATCTGGCCCTGCCCTTGCCGGTTCAGGCAACCGGAAGCGTCTGGCCGACACGCGCCTGTGCCATTGCGGCGCGCAGATGTGCTTCTCCCGCCGAAGACAGCGGCACCAAGGGCAGGCGCAGGCGGTCGGAGATCAGGCCTGACAGGGCCAGCGCGCGTTTGACCGGGCTGGGGCTGCTTTCCACGAACATGGCCCCGGCCAGCGGCGACAGGCGGTCATGCAGCGCCAACGCGTCCTCGCGCCGGCCCTCGGCCCAGGCGGTGTAAAGCGCCAGAACCTCGGCCGGGAGATAGTTCGACAGAACCGAGGTCAGCCCCCGCGCGCCAAGCGCAAAGAACGGCAGCGCCAGACCGTCATCGCCGCAATGCAGCGCGAAATCGGGCCCGCAGGCGGCGCGCAGCGCCGTGACGCGGGCGGGATCGCCCCCGGCCTCCTTGATCGCAACGATGTTGCGGTGCGATCTCGCCAATGCAGCGGCGGTTTCCGGCGCGATCGCCACCCCGGTGCGCCCGGGAACGGAATACAGCATCACATCCACCGGCACCGCCTCGGCCACGGCCGAAAAATGCGCGATCAGGCCCTCTTGCGTCGGTTTGTTGTAATAGGGCGTGATCAGCAGCACCCCCTGCGCGCCCGCATCGGCCGCGCGGCGGCTGGCGATGATGGTCTTTTTGGTGACATTGCTGCCAGTTCCGGCCAGCACATAGGCGGCATTTCCCGCGCGCTTGACGGTATGGGCGATGACGGCAAGTGCCTCTTCCTCGTCCAGCGTCGCGGCCTCGCCCGTCGTGCCGACAGGGACAAGCCCGGTGATCCCCGCCTCGAGCTGGCGGTCGATCAAGCGATCATAGGCATTCCAGTCGATACCCCCATCCTCGGTGAAAGGGGTGATGAGGGCGGTGAAAACGCCGTCGAAACGGGTCAGGTCGGTCATGGCTTGTCCTTTCAGGAAATCTCGGCAGGCGCCGGGGCGCCGTTGGGCTGGCCCATTGGCCAGCGGGCAGCCGCCAGCACGGCCGCCGCAGGTGCGGCGCGGCTGGCGACAGATACAGTGATGGTGAGGAATATCCCGGCGACGCCTCGAACAAGGCGCAGCGGGGTGATGCCCGGCATGCCGCCCGGGCGGTGAAGCTTGATTGCCGCCGCGCCGCCTTCGGCGGACAAAGCGGCCGGAAGGGCGGCAACCGGCCGCCCGGCCTTGACGCAGGCACCCGGAACGGCGCCAGACATCAGTCGATCACCACGCGGGGCTCGGACATCTCGCGCATGGCGATCCGCACACCTTCGCGCCCGAGACCCGATCGTTTGATCCCGCCGAAGGGCACATGTTCGGCACGGAAGTCGGGGCCTTCGTTGACCATGATCCCGCCGACCTGAAGCCCGCGCGTCAGCTTGCGGATCGCGGCGTGATCATTGCTGAAGATCCCGGCCTGCAACCCGTAGTTCGAACCGTTCACCTCGGCCATGGCAGCATCCAGATCGACAAAGGGGCGCAGCGCCAGGACCGGGCCAAAGGTCTCTTCGGCCATCAGTTTCATCTGCGGCAGCACATCGGTCACCACGGTAGGCGCGATCAGGTTGCCCTCGCGCGTGCCCCCCGCCAGAAGCCGCGCGCCCATCGCCCGCGCCTCGGTCAGCCGGGCCATGATCTCTTCGGCCGCCATCGTGTCGATCACCGGCCCCATCTGGGTATGGGGATCAGCCGGATCGCCGAAGCGATGCTCGGCGACGCCAGCCAGCAGAACCTCGGTAAAGGCGTCTGCCACGTCCCGGTGGACGTAAAGCTTTTTCACCGCTGCACAACTTTGCCCGGCGATTTCATAACGGTGCCCGATCGCGGTGGCGGCGGCGGCGGCCAGATCGGCATCGGGCAGCACGAACAGCGGATCATTGCCGCCCAGTTCCATCAGGCAACGCACCAGCCCGCTTTCGCGTTTCAGCGCCAGTCCGGCATTCGGCCCCCCGGTAAAGGACAGAAGGTCGATCGGCGCCCGCGCCAGCGCCAGCGCCGCCTCCGCCCCGCCATGCACGATCTGCACCAGATCGGTCGGAAAGCCCGCTTCAATGGTCAACCGCACCAGAAGATCGGCGGCCAGTGGCGCCTTGGGCGAGGGTTTGACCACCACTGCATTGCCCGCGCCGATTGCAGGGCCAAGCTTGTGGCACATAAGATTGACCGGGTAGTTGAAGGGCGTGATTGCCGCCACCACGCCAGTCGGCGCAAGACTGACCACCGCCTGCCGATCGACTCCGCCCGGGACGATGGCGCAATGCATGACCTCGCCGTCCAGAAACGTCGCGGCATCACCCGACAAGCGCAGCGTGTTTTGCGCGCGGCGAATTTCGTTGCGGGCCTCGGTTATGGTCTTGCCCATCTCGGAACAGACGATCAGGGCCAGCGCCTCGGCATCGCGCGCGACCAGGTCGGCCAGCCGGTTCAAGAGGTCGCGCCGCTGATGCGGGGGCGAGCTGCGAAAGGCGGCCGCCGCAGCCTTGGCGCGGATGACGGCGGCCCGAATCTCGGGTTCTGGCGTTTCGGGCAACTCGCCCGCCACAACGCCGGAAAACGGGTTGCGGACGGCAAAGCATGCGGCCTGGGCGGTGCGCAGCGGCGCGGCAAGGGTCATCGGGTCTCTCCTTCGGTCTCGTCCGTAGCCGCCAGAAGGTCGGCCATGGCAATGGGTCTGGCGGGCCAGCGCGGCGCGCCGACCCCGGGGTTGGGGGTGCCCGGCCAGGCCAGCCGCGCGACCCAGTCGGCGCAGAACCGGCCCTGGCAGGGCCCCATCGCAAAGCGGCCATCCAGCCGCAGTTGTCGGGCGCTGGGGCTTGATCCCAGCGCGCGCAGATCGTCGACCGTCCGCGCTTCGCAGCGGCAAATCACCGTGTCGCCGGGCAGATCGGCCAGCCGCGCCGCACCGTCATGCGCGTAAAGCCGCGACAGCCGCGCCTGTGCCGCGCGCTGGCGGGCAAGTTCCGGGTCGGGCGCGGGTTCGGGCTGACCCAGAAGCCGGGCGGCCAGCGCAGCCCCCCCGGCCCGGCCATCGGCCAGCGCGGCACGAGCGCCCAGCGCCTCGCGGCAATCGCCCAGCCGGACCACGGGAAGAGACGGGCAATCGGGCAAGCCGATGTCATTCGGGCGGATGCCGTCATGCAGCGCGACATGATCCGCAGAGAAGCGCCGCCCGTCCGTGGTCTCGGCCACAAGCGCGCCGCCTTCCGCGCGGATCGCCGCCAGATGAGTGCCGGTCAGGATCGGCACCCGCGCAAGATGCAGCCGGGCTAGATAAGCCGCCGCCTCTGTCCAATAGCTGCGCGGCAGGCGCAGCGCGGCCAGCGGCCGGGCAAATGGCCGCCCCGCTTCCAGGATCGCGACCGGCGGGCGGCCCAGTTTCACCAGTTCCGCCCCCAGCGCCAGCAGCAGCGGGCCGGACCCGGCCAGCAACACCCGCCCCGCAGGCGGTTCGGCCAGGGTCTTGAGCCGCGTTTGCAGGCTGCCCGCAGTTTCCACCCCCGGCAGGGTCCAGCCGGGGCGAGGCTGCACGCTTTCGCGCGCCCCAAGCGCCAAGACCAGCGCGCGTGGCCGGATCAGGCGGTTCATGGCGCCACTCAGCAGCACCGCGCCCGTGTGATCCACCCCGCCGAACCGCGTGCCCAGCGCCAGCGTGATCCGCCTGTCCTGCGCGGCAGCACCCGCCATCACCCCTGCCCAGCGACGTCGTTGCGCCCCCGTGGCGATGCTGCGCGCGCCCGGCAGCGGCTGACGGTGGATGGCGCCGCCAACCGCCTGCGCCTGATCGACGACCAAGACGGGCAGACCCGCGCGGGCCAGTTCCGTGGCTGCGGACAGTCCTGCAAGACCCGCGCCGACGACAAGAACGGTGTCACGCATCATCGTCTCCGCTTTCAGGGGACAGGTGCAGGCCATCGCGGGCGGGCAGCAGGCAGGCTTCGGTCATCCGGCCATCGGCGCGGATCAGGCAGCCCTGACACAGGCCGATGCCGCAGAAGACCGCGCGCGCCTGCCCGGTGGGCGCCTGCCCGAAAGCCGCGATGCCCGCCCGCAGCAAAGCCGTGGCGACGGTCTCGCCCGTGCGGAACGGCACCGGCCGGCCGGCCCAGAAGATCGTTCCGGTCATGCCCGCGCCCCCTGCCTGGTTGCAACAAAACGGCTGGGCGACAGGATCGCGAGGTCCTTGGCCACCCCTTCGGACGCCGGCAGGCCACGCACCATCTGCGCCACCTCGCGCCCGATCAGGGCAGACAGGCAGATGCCGTCGCCCTCGAAGCCGGTGGCCAGCGTGACGCGACCTTCGCCGGGCATCGCGCCCACGATCGGCAGGCTGTCGGAGACCGCCGCGCGGATCCCGGCAAAGGCGCGGATCACGCGGCGTTCGACCAGCGCCGGGAAGACCTCGGCCGCGCGGCGCATCAACTGGCGCAACGTGGCGAAATCGACCCGGTTCGGGTCGGCGTGGGCCTCGCGGCTGGAGCCGATGAGGAACTGGCCCGTGGTCAGCGGATCAATCACCACCGGCGGCAGGGGCAGGATGCCGGGGGCCTCGGTCTTGGCGACCAGATAGGCGGCGGCTGTCAGCGACCCCGGCAGCGCGCCGACAGGCCCGCGATCGGTAACGAACAACTGCCCTGCCCGCGGATGGACCGGCAGCGTCGGGAACAACGCCGGGGTCGAGGTGCCCAGCGCTGCAACCAGATGGCCCGCGCGCAGACGCCGATCGCCCAGGTCGATCGTAACCCCCGCATCATCGGCCTCGAACTCCTGAATCCGCGCGGGCCAGACCGCTGTGATCCCGGGCGCGGCCAGATAGGCCCGCACCGCCTTGTGGCCAGGCATGTGACCTTCGCCTTCCAGGGCGATCAGACGCTCGACCCCAGCCCCAAGGCCGGGCAGACCCTCTGCGCCCCCATCGGCCGTCACCCGAACCGGGCCCGCGATGCCGCGCAGCTTTCCGACCAGCGCATCGAGCGCGGCAAGTTCGGCCGCGCCCTTGCCGAAAACATAGGATGGGCGGGCGTGAAAGGCGTCAGACAGAACACCCTGCGCCGCCAGATCCCGGGTGTAGAGCAACGAGGCCGACGCCAGCCGGGCCAGCGGACCGAGCTTTTTCGAAGCGACCGAAACCGCCCCGTCCGACGCTCCCGAAGCCGCGGCCGCAGGCCCCACCGCATCGATGACCACCACCCGCAGCCCGGCCCGCGCCAGATGCCATGCGACCGAGGCGCCGACGATTCCGGCCCCCGCTATGGCGACATCATGTTCCTGGACTTTGGGCAAGACATGCTCCGGATTGACTGGGGCACGCGGCCCATCAATCGAAGGCTAGCCCGGTCCCGACAGCGGCGCGATGCAAAATCTCCCCCTACAGATACAATAAAACTTGGAGGCTTCCGCTGCATACCCTCATGAATACACCAAGAAAGATTGCGTCTTACAATTCAATTTATAGGATAGGGGGGCAAGTTTGTATTGATCGCCGTTGGGAAAACGGGTGCCCTGTTGGCGAACGGCCCGGACCGCATGGCCACTTTCTAATTTGCCGTTCCAAGACAGACTTCGCGGGACAACCCGCCAACAAGGAGGACAGCATGACGTTCCTGAAACGACTCGCAACCGGCGTCGCCGCCGCCGCAATCGCCCTTGGCAGCAGCCTTGGCACCGCATCGGCACAAGAAAAATCGACCATTGACGAGATCCGCGACCGTGGCGTGCTGCGCATCGCAGGCATCCTGAACGAGGACCCCTACTTCTCGAAAGACCCGCGCACCGGCGAATGGCGCGGGTTTGTCGTGGAAATGGGCAAGGACATGGCCAACGAACTGGGCGTGCAGCTTGAGGTCGTGGAATCGAGCTGGGCCAACTCGATCCTCGATGTGCAATCGGGAAAGGTGGACCTGGCCTTCGCTCTGACCGCCCTGCCCAAACGCGCGCTCTCGGTGCATTTCTCGGCCCCGACCTACTATAACAGCTTCGTCATCGTCTCGCCCAAGGAAGAGCTGGCCGAAAAGAGCTGGGCCGAACTGAACGATCCCGCCTACACGATCGCGGTGGACCTTGGCTCGGCCCAGGACCAGATCACCAAGGCCTATCTGCCCAAGGCCAACATCCTGCGCTTCAAGACCCGCGACGAGGCGCTTCTGGCGGTCAGCACCGGCAAGGCCGACGCGATCATCAACACCGTCTTCAATGGCATGGTGATGACCAAGAAAAACCCCGCGATCGGCAAGGTCCATGTGCCGACCCCCATCCTCTCCTCGCCCTCGGTGATCGGGATGAAACACGATTCTGACGATGTCTGGCAGGGCTTTGTCTCGGCCTGGGCCGATTACAACCGCCGCGTCGGCAACAACCAGACCTGGATCATGAAGGGGCTTGAGCCCTTCGGCATCACCGCCGAGGAACTGCCCGCTAACTTTGACATCAACGGCTGATCAAGGCGCGGGTCAGATGGCCCGCGCCCACCAGAGGACCGCAGGAGACAGGCCGCATGTACAACTGGGATTTCTATACAGTCCTGCAATCCCTTGACCTTTTCCTGATCGGGATCCGGACGACCTTCCTCTACACCCTGGGCTCGGTGATCCTGGGGGTGATCATCGGGCTTGCGGCGTGCTTTGCGCGCTTGTCGCGCTTTGCCACCCTGCGCATTGTCGCCCGCAGCTATCAGGAACTGTTCCGCTGCACGCCGCTTCTGGTGCAGATCCTCTGGGCCTATTACGCGCTGCCGATGGTGCTGGGCGTGTCGATCTCCAACACCACCGCAGGGCTGCTGACGCTTTCGCTCTATGTCGGCTCGTTCTACGCCGAGATCTTCCGCGGCGGCATCAACGCGATCGACAAGGGCCAGCGCGAGGCCGCCGCCGCCATCGGCATGTCGCCCGTTCAGACAATGGTGCGGATCATCCTGCCGCAGGCGATCAAGAGGATGCTGCCCGCCTTCATCAACCAATCCGTGATCCAGGTGAAGAACACCTCGCTGCTTTACGCAATCTCGGTGGCGGAACTGACCTACATGACCTCTGTGGTGAATTCGGAAACCTACCGCCCGCTAGAGGCCTATTCGCTGGCTGCGGTGATGTACTTCGTGATGCTGTTCCCGCTGACCCAGGTCGCGGACCATTTCGAACGCCGCATGCGCCGCAGCGACTGAGCCCGGAGAGCACAAATGACCAAGATGCAACCCGCCATCGCCGTGCGCGGCCTGACCAAGTCCTTTGGCAAACTCGAGGTGCTGAAACACATCGACCTCGACCTGATGCCCGGCGAGGTTCTGGGCCTGATCGGGCCGTCAGGCTCTGGAAAATCCACGCTGATCCGCTGCCTGAACATGATGGAGACGCCCTCTGGCGGGCAGATCCTTGTGAACGGGCGCGAGGTCGCGCAGCGCTTTCGCGGCACCCGCGACCGCATCGGCATGGGAGAGCTGCGCCGCAAAGTCGGCATGGTGTTCCAGCACTTCAACCTCTTTCCGCATCTGAGCGTGCTGGACAACATCACCGAAGGCCCGCGCATCGTGCTCAAGCAATCCCGCGCCGAGGCCGAGGCTGCGGCGATGGACCTGCTGGACCAGGTCGGGCTGACCGACAAGGCCCGCGCCTATCCCGCGCATCTATCGGGGGGGCAGAAGCAGCGCGTGGCGATCGCCCGGGCGCTGGCGATGAGGCCGGAGGTGCTGCTGCTGGACGAGGTGACCTCGGCCCTTGACCCCGAACTGGTGGGCGAGGTCCTTGCGGTGATCCGGCGGCTGGCCGATGGGGGCATGACCATGGTTCTGGTCACGCATGAAATGGGCTTTGCGGCCGATGTGGCCAGCCGCGTGATCTTCATGGAACAGGGCCGCATCGCGGAAGAGGGCAGCCCCGCCGATATCCTGCGCAACCCGAAATCCGACCGCTTGCGCGGCTTTCTGTCCCGGTTCCACGGATGAGCGGCGCGACGCAGCCCCCGTTTCCGGTGCTGGTTCTGGGCGCAGGGCGCATGGCGCACCGCATCGCCCGGATGCTGGGCGGGGATGCGCGCTTTGCCCCGGTTCTGGCCATGCGCGAAGGCGATGGGCCGGCAGGGGCCGACGGGCTGAACCGCCTGCCCCCGCTGACCGGATCGCTGCATGAGGCGCTGTCGACCGCGCTGCGCGGTCAGCGCGCCGTGATCCTTGCCGATACGACCCTGCCCGCACCAGATGTCGCCCGCGAGGCGATCGCTGCCGGATGTCATTACCTCGACATTGCCGAAAGCGCGGCTTCGGGCGCCGCCATCGCGCGGATGGACCCCGAAGCCAGGGCCGCGGCCCTCTGTCTGGCCCCCGGCTGCGGCCTGGCCCCCGGCTATGTCACCGCTCTTGCCGCCGAGGCGCTGGAAACGGCGGGCCCTGCCGACCAGATCACGGTTTTCGTCGGCGTCCTGCCTGCCCGGCCCGACAACCGGCTGGGTTATGCCAACATCTGGGGGATAGAAGGGCTGGTCCGCGAATACACCGCCCCCTGCCTGGCTCTGAAGGCCGGCCAGGCCATCGCGCTAGCGGCCCTGACCGAACCCGAAACCGTCTATCTCAACGGTCTGGAATTCGAGGCCTTCACCACCGCCGGCAGCCTTGATTCCTTGGTGCGTGACCATCAGGGCCGGGTGGGCGAGCTGGTCTTCAAGACCCTGCGCTATCCCGGCCATCTGGATCGCATCCTCTTCCTGCTGGCGGATCTGGGCCTGGCAAAGCGCCTGTACCAGTTCCGCACCCTGCTGACGACCGCCCTGCCCCGGACCGAGGAAGACCGCGTCCTGATCGCGATCCGCCGCCGGTCCGAGGGGTGCGAAAGCTGGACTTCGCGACTGTTGTGCCCGGCCCGTGATGCCGCAGGCCAGGCGGTCAGCGCGGCATCGACCGCAACCGCCGCCCATGTCTGCGCCACGCTGGACCTGATCGCCACGGGCAGGACCGGCCCCGGCGTGATCGAGCCGGGCGGGCTGCGCCCCCGGCTCTTGCGGAAGTCACCCTTCCTTGATCTTGTGGACGCTGCGGCAATGACTAACCGGCGAGGGGGGGCATGAGGTCAAGGCCAGATCCGGACAGGTCGGATGAAGACCGGCGTCCCAAGGTGGATATCTCGCTGCTGCAGACCTTTCACCTGGTGGCGCGGACCGGATCGTTTTCCGCCGCCTCGCGCGAGCTGAACATCTCGTATCAATCGGCGGCCAACCATGTTCGGCGGCTGGAACAGCTTTATGGCGCACACCTGATCGAGGCGGAAAAAGGGTCGCGGCAGATCACACTGACACCACAGGGCCGGGCCCTGCATGCCTCGCTGGGCGAAGAGCTGGAAACGATCCTGTCGCGGATCTCGGTGCTGCTGCACGACGTGCGCTCGGTGCTGCGGGTGGGTGTGCCGCAGGCGCTGTTTCACCATTTCTTCCCCGCGATCCTCCAGGAGTTCCGCACCCGCGCGCCCGACATCAAGCTGGCATTCTTCGAACGCGACACCACGCTGGAAAAGATGATGATGGAGGGCGCGCTGGATGCCGCCGTAAGCGAGCGCAGCTTCAGCCACCCCGCGATCACCCAGCATCTTCTGGGCAGCTATCGGCTGGCGCTGGTCTGGCCCGCCGATTGGGGCATCCCGGAATCCGAGACCGATCTCGCGCAGTTCCGCGACCGGCCCTTCATCACCTACGAGGCCGGCCAGACGATCCGCACCCGCGCGCTGGACTATCTGACACGCCAGTTGCAGGCGTCGCCGCGCCTGGCCACCTCGGCCTCGGGCAGCACCAGCGTGATGCGGCTGATCGAGGCGGGGCTGGGCTATGGCGTGGTGCCGGAATGGGCCACCGAAGGCGCTGGCCCGGGCATCCTGCGCCGCGTCCTGACCGGGATGGAGCCGATGAAGCTGTGGTTCGCGCATACCGCCTTCCTCAGCAGCAACACCTATGTCCGCGCCTTGCACCAGTCCTGCCGCAACGCGCTGGCCTGAGCCGGGTCGGGGCCGGGTCGGGGCCGCCCGGATAGGCGCACAGGGTATTGAACCGCCCTGCCCCGCCGCAGGAGGGCTTCCCCCTGAAAATCCCCTCGCGAGGGCAGATGCGGCACTGCCGGATCCGGCTGGGTGAATGGCGAAGGGGCAGGACGCATCCGGCCTCTGCCGTCCCCTTGTCTGGTGACGACCTAGGCGCTGGCGGGAAAACCGGTTACAGGATGCAGCGGCGGCTGACCCGCAAGAACGCGGCGGTAATTGCCAAGGACGATCTCAGCCGCGCTTTCGGGATCCGGCGATGTCGCCACATGCGGGGTGAGCCGCAGATTGGGCAGGGTCCAGATCGGGTCATCGGCGGCAGGCGGCTCTGTTTCCAGCACGTCAAGCGTGGCACCCGCCAGATGGCCGGAAGACAGCGCCCGGCCCAGCGCCGCCACATCAAGCTGGGCACCGCGGCCAAGATTGACGAAATAGCCGCCGGGCCGCATGGCCGCGAAGAAGCGCTCGCCGAACATGCCGCACGTCTCCGGCGAGAGGGGCAGAAGGGCCAGCACGATCTCGGCCGAGGCGAGAAAGCCGGGCAGCCCCGCGGCCCCGGCATGGACCGTGACGCCGGGCAGCGGCGCGCCCCGTCGCGACCAGCCATGGCACTGGAAGCCTAACCCCGCCAGCGCCTGCGCCACCGGCGCGCCCAGCGCGCCAAGGCCCATCACCCCGACGCTGCGGCGGCGGGCCGGGATGCGGGGGTATTCGAGCCAGAGCCGCTGCGCCTGCTGCGCCGCGTAGCGGTCAAAGTCGCGGTGATGATGCAGCACGGCATGAAGCGCATATTCCACCATGCCGGCGACCTGGCCCGGCTCGATCAGCCGCGCCACCGCCAGCCCGGGCGGAAAGCGGTAGCCCTTGACCTGATCAGCCCCCGCACTGATGAGCTGGACAAGGCGCAGCCGGTCAAATCCCGCCAGCCCGCCGGGCGGCGGACGCCAGACCAGCGCCATGTCGATCTGCGCCGGATCGCCGATCTCGGGCCAGAGGCGCAGCCTTGCGGCGGGCTCGATCCGGCGCAGTGCCGCCTCCCAGATCGCCGGATCGGCACTGTCGCTCTGGAACAGGATCTGCATCGGCAGGGATCAGAGGATCGCGGTCGGGATGATCTCGACCAGAATGCCGGGATCGGCCATCTCGACCACGCCGCAGGATCGCGTGGGCGCGCGGTCGCGGTCGATCCAGGCATCCCAAACGGCGTTCATCGCGGCATAATCCTCCATCGACTTCAGCCAGATCTGGGCCGAGACCAGCTTGGAGCGGTCGCTGCCCGCCTGGGTCAGGATCGCGTCGATCCGGGCCAGCGCCTGCCGCGTCTGTTCGGCCGCGTCGGCGGTGAAGTCGTCCGCCACCTGCCCGCCCATGAAGATCGTGCCATTGGCCACGATGGCGCGCGAGCGGCGGCCGTTATTGTCGATATGCTGCATCAGAGGTCCTTCATCGTCTTGCAATCTTAACGGGAAACAAACCGGGGCGGATCAAAGGCCCGCACCGGGGGAAGCGGGCCGTCAAAGCGTTCGACCTGCACAAGGCAGGATTGCGCCGAAGGTCCCTGCGCCAGCCGCGACGTGCCGCGGTCGCCGGTCAGGACATTCGGGTTGCCATGGCGTTCCAGCGGCTGGGCGGCATCGCCCTCTTCGGGGTCGAACCAGGCGCCGGTCGGCAGTTGCACCACGCCCGGCATCAGGTCTTGGCTCAGCGCGACGGCGGCAAGGCAGGCACCGCGGGTATTGAAGACGCGGACGATGCCGCCTTCGGTGATCCCGCGCGCGGCGGCATCTTCGGGATGCATGCGCATGACCTCGCGCCCCTGCCGCTTGGCGGCAAGCGAGGGGCCGGACAGGTCATACTGGCTGTGCAGCCTTGTGCGCGGCTGGTTCGAAATCAGGTGCAGAGGATAGGCCCCGGTATCGCCCAGCCATTCCTTTGGCGGCAGCCAGGCGGGATGGCCCGGGCAATCGTCATAGCCGAAGCTGGCGATGCGGTCGGAATGGATCTCGATCTTGCCCGAGGGGGTCGGCAGGGCCGCAGCCTTCGGATCGGCACGGAAGGCCCCCAGGAGGTCGGGCTGGTCCTTCAGCGCCGGGGCATCCAGAAGGACAAGGCCCTGCTGCCAGAAGCTGTCGAAATCGGGCAGGGTCAGGTCGGCGGCGGCGGCGCGCTGGCGGGCCAGGCCATACATCTGGCGCAACCAGTCCTCGGCGCTGCGGCCTTCGGTGAAGGTTTCCGCCGCGCCAAGCCGCGCGGCGATGCCGGCAAAGATGCCGTAATCGTCGCGCGCCGCGCCCGCCGGGTCGGCCACCCGATGCGAGGCGGCGACAAAGCGGTCGCGCGCCGAAGCGGCGATGTCGTCGCGTTCCAGCGCGGTGGTGACGGGCAGGATGATGTCGGCGTGGCGGGCCAGCGGGTTCCACCAGCTTTCATGCACGATCACCGCTTCGGGCCGCTGCCAGGCGCGGCGCAGGCGGTTCAGGTCCTGATGGTGGTGGAACGGGTTGCCGCCCGCCCAGTAGATCATGCGCAGATCGGGATAGGTCCGGTCCATGCCATTGAACTGATAGGTCTCGCCGGGATGCAGCAGGGCGTCGGCGATGCGGGCGACGGGGATATAGTCGCTGACCGGATTGTCCAGTTGCGGCAGAGAGGGGAAGCCGAAGGCGGGTGTCGGGTTGCCGATGCCGTTGACCGAGGCATAGCCAAAGCCGAAACCGCCACCTGGCAGGCCGATCTGGCCCAGCATCGCCGCAAGTGCGATGGCCGCCCAATAGGGCTGTTCGCCATGATCGGCGCGTTGCAGCGACCAGGCCATCATCACGAAGCTTCGGCTCTGCGCCATGGCGCGGGCGAGGTCTCGGATGCGGTCGGCAGGGACACCGGTGATCTCGGCCGCCCAGCCGGGGGTCTTGGGCGTCCCGTCCGAAGCGCCGGTCAGATAGGCCTCGAAGACGGCGAAGCCTTCGGTATGGCTGCGCAGGAAGGCGCGGTCGGCCAGACCCTCGGCCAGAAGAACATGGCCCATGCCAAGGATCAGCGCGGTGTCGGTGCCAGGGCGCAAGGGGAGCCATTCGACATTCTCGCCCGCCGTGTCGTCCCGGATGGGCGAGATCGAAACCAGCCTTGCGCCGCGCGCCCGCAGCATGGCCAGATTCTCGGTCAGGATATGTCGGGCAATGCCGCCCGAAGAGACCTGCGCATTCTTCCACGGCACGCCGCCGAACATCACCAGCGTCTCGGTATGCGCGGCGATGACCGGCCAGGTCGTGTGGTCCGAGACAAGACCGCGCTTGTCGCCCAGAACATGCGGCACCAGCGTGTCGGCGGCGGCATAGCTGTAATTCTGGATCGAGCGGACATAGCCGCCGACGGCATTGAGAAAGCGGTGGATCTGGCTTTGCGCATGGTGAAAGCGCCCGGCCGAGGCCCAGCCGTAAGAGCCGCCATAGATCGCGCCATTGCCATGCTCTCGCCGAATGCGGGCGATTTCCGCCGCCGCCAGGTCCAGCGCCTCGTCCCAGGGCAGTTCGACAAAGGGTTCATGGCCGCGTCCGGCACCATCGGTCTCGACCCGGCCCGCCTCACGCGCGCGCAGGAACGAGGCGCGCACGGCCGGGCGCAGGATGCGGGCGGGGGCGGTCAGGGCGGCGACCATGCCCTCGGACAGGGGCGAGGGGTCGGGGTCAACCGAAACGGGATGCAGCGCGGTGACGCGGCCCTGCGCCATGGCGGCGGTATAGGTGCCCCAATGGGTGGCGACCGTGGGGCGTTCGGGACGGGGAAGCATGGGATCGGTCCTTCCTTACAGCCGGGCCCAGTCGTCGATCAGACGCCAGGCCACCAGGAAATGCGCCTTTTGCAGCTCGGCCATCCGTGCCGTGTCGCGGGCGCGCAGCGTATCGATCAGCAGCCGGTGTTCCCCGGCGCGGCCCTGCCAGATCTCCTGCGCCATGATGGCAAGGTAGCGGACGCGATAAAGCCGCAGCGACAGGTTGGCATGGATCTCGATCAGGGTCTTGTTGCGCGAGGCCGCGATGATCGCCATGTGGAAGGCCTGGTTGGCGCGGAAATACTTGAAGCGGTCGCCCGCGGCCACGGCGGCATCCATCGCATCCAGATGGCGTTCGGCGCGCAGGATGTCACCCTCATTCGCCACACGGCAGGCGGCGACACCGCCCAGGGCCTCAAGCTCGGTATAGATCGACAGCATGTCGGCGATATCGTCGATGCTGTTCTTGACCACGATCGCGCCGCGATTGGGGATCAGCTCGACCAGACGTTCCACCGAGAGGATCTTGAGCGCATCGCGCATCGGCGTGCGCGAGACGTTGAGTTGTTCGGCGATGATGCGCTCGCGGATCGGCTCGCCCGGCTTCAGGATGTCATGGATGATCTGGTGGCGGATGTGGCTGGCAATCTGATTTGGCAGCGGGTCGTCACCATCAAGCACGATGGCGGGGCTTGAGGCGAGAATCTGTTCGGCGACATTCAGGGTCATCACTGTTCTCTCGCGCTTTGCTGGTCGGTGCGGGGAAGGCCCGCGATCTCGCCGACGGTAACGGGTTTCACGGGCATGCGGATACGGAAATATCCTGTCTCCCGGGGGTCTTGCCCGGTCAGATCGGCAAAGACCTGGGCAATGGTCGTGCCGCACATGCGGCCCTGGCACGGCCCCATGCCGGCGCGGGTGAAGGCCTTGAACTGGTTGGGGCCGGGGCAGCCCTCGGCCACGGCGCGGGCCAGGGCGCCGCGCGTCACCTCCTCGCAGCGGCACAGGATCGTGGCCTCGTCGCGCGGGGCAAGGAACTGCGGCGCCGGGCGGTAAAGCCGGTCAAGGAAGGGGCGCGCGGCGGTTTCGCGGGCGAGGTCGGGCAGAAGGGCGGCGGGGTCGGCCGCCGCCTTCCCCAAAGCGCGCGCGATGGCCCGGGCGGCGATGCGGCCCGACAGGGCGGCGGCGCGGGCGCCCGCGATGCCGCCGCCATCGCCCGCGATCCAAAGCCAGTCCTGGCTGGTTCGGCCATGGGCGTCATGCTGAACGACAAAGGCCGCCTGCGCGGCGTCCCAGCGATGGGCGGCACGGGCGGCCATGGTCATGTTGGGGTTCGGGATGACGCCGTGATGCAGGAAGGCCTGCTGGCAATCAAGCGCATGGTCGCGCCCGCCCGAGGTCCAGCACACCCGCGCCACCGCGCCCTCGCCCTCGAACCTCAGGGTGGTGACGTGGCGGTGTATCATCACGCCGCTGCGGCGCAGCCGTGCAAGAAGGCTGGCGCCCTTCCACAGAAGGCCGGGCTGGCGCAGCGCGCGCGGCAGCAGCGGCAGGGCGGCTGCCAGCGCGCCCCCAGGCGTGGTGTCAAGGATGGCGGCGATGCGTGCGCCAGCGTCGAGATATTGGCAGGCGACAAGATAGAGAAGCGGGCCGCATCCGGCGAAGACCGCGCCTTCGGCCACGCTGCCGGTGGTCTTCAGCAGGATCTGCGCGGCACCCGCCGTCATCACGCCGGGCAGCGTCCAGCCGGGTACGGCGAAAGGCCGCTCCATCGCGCCGGTGGCGACAAGGACATGACGCGCGGCAAGATCGCCGCCGCCCTGCGGCGCGGTGAAAGAAAGACCATCGGCACCAATGCGCCAGACTGTGCTTGACGGGTGATAGGCAGCGCCGGAGGCGAGAAAAGCCTCGGCCAGCGGACGGCCCGCTGCATAATCCTTGCCCAGAACCCGGGCCTGGGTGGCGCTGCGGGCAAGGGTGACATTGCGATAGATCTGGCCGCCCGGCGCGGGCTGTTCGTCGAACAGCGCGACGGAAAGGCCTGCGGCGCGCGCTTCGGTCGCGGCGGCAAGGCCCGCAGGTCCGGCACCGACGATGGCAAGATCCATGGCGGTCCCAGCGTTCATGCCGCGCCCTCCTGCCGGGCGATGACCATGCCCTCCCGCACGGTTTCCAGACAAGTCTGGCGGTTGGCTTGGCCATCAATCTGCGCCAGGCAATCGAAACAGACCCCCATCATGCAGAATGGCAGGCGCGGCGCGGCGCTGACAGGTGTGCGGCGGAAGGGGGTGAAACCCGCGGCCAAAAGGGCCGCGGCAAGGTTCGCGCCAGCGGGCAGCAGCGCGGGCCGGCCGTCCAGCGTGACGGGAACCAGGGATTGCGGTGCGGGATCAAGCGGCCTGAACATCGAACCGCTCCGGCTGGAAGGATTGGAAGGTCTGGGGGTCTAAAGCGCCCCTGCGCAGATGCTCGACGATCCCCCCGGCATGCCAGGGCGCAAGCGTGACGCCCGAATGGACGCAGACCACGAAGGCGCCGTCGCGGCCCTGATAGACCGGAACACCGTCAGGCGTCATGATGCGCAAGGCCCCCCAGGCGCGCACGACGCGGGCGTCGCGCAACAGGGGAAAGGCGGTCACAGCCTTGCGCGCCGTGTCGCGCAGGACGGGCAAGGTGGTGCCGTCATCAGTGCCGACCTCTTCCGAGCTTTCGCCGAAAATGCAGCCGCCCTCGACGGTCTGGCGGATGAAATTGGTTCCCATGGGCAGGAAGGGGCGCAGCTTCTCGGTCACCAGGATCTGGCCGCGCACCGGGCGGACCGGGCCGGACAGCCCCAGCAAGGGGGCCAGGGTGGCATTGCCGAGACCCGCAGCCAGCACGATCCGGCCACAGGAGAAGCGGCTCTGCGGCGTCTCGACGGAAAAACCCGCACCATCGTGGGCAAGGCCCGTCACCGCATGGCGTGGCAGGTATCGGCCGCCGCGTGCGACCATGGCCTTGATCAGAGCGCGCAGAAGGTAAAGCGGGTTCGCCGTGCCGTCATCGGGGCAATAGGTGGCGCCCGCCACATCGGGGCCGATGGCGGGCAGACGCGCGGCCAGCGCGGCGTGGTCCAGCACCTCGAAGGGGCTGTGGATGCGCGCCCTGGCGTTCGAGGCGGCGAGAGTGGCGGCGCGTTTGCCCAATTCCTCGGGTGAGAAGCAGATATAAGCGGCGCCGGGGCGGCGGAAATGCAGGTCGATCCCGGTTTCGTCCTGTAGCGCGGCGGAGAAATCACCCCAGTCGGCAGCGGCCTGGCGGGTCAGGTCGGCGTAATCGGGCGCGGTCGCGCCCTTGCCCTGCACCCAGACATTGCCGAAATTGCCGCGCGCGGCGCGGAGCGCCACGTCGCCCTCGTCCAGAAGCGTCACGGCCTCGCCCGCGCGGGCCAGACCATAGGCGATGGCGGCACCGACGATGCCGCCCCCCACCACGATATGATCCACCCCCGCCATGCGATCAGAACATCGGATAGGCGCGCGGGCGCAAGCTGGCCTGGAAGGTGTTGACCATGGTCACCGTGTCATAGACGGCAAGGCCCGTCGCCTGGGCAATCCAATGCGAGAAGGGCGCAAGATTGGTGCATTCCAGCACGATCGCGCCGATCTGCGGATGGGAGGCAACGAAACGGCGGGCGGTCTCCACCACTTCGGATTTCAGCGTCTCATAGGTGACCGAGGTGTCGCCTTCCTTGATCCAGCGCACGAAATTCGAGTCCTGCGGGATGCCTGCCACCGGCGTGTCCTGCGCGATGCCCACGGCATCAAGGTAGGGGCCGTTCAGCACATCGCCATTATAGGTCATGATGCCCACGCGCTTGCCCGTGGGCAGGATGCGTTCAACCATCGGCACCTGAAGCAGGCTCGAGGTCGCGACCGGAACCGCGCAGTGGTCGGCCAGTTCGCGCTGGTAGATCGACAGGAAGCCGCAGGTCGTGGTGATGCCGTCAACGCCTGCCGCGATCAGCTCGTCCGCGGCGCGCTTGAACGGGTCAAGCAGGCTTGCATTGTGCAGGTCGGTCATCTTCGACGGCACGGCGTCATGGACGATCTTGTACTGGACCGGAAAGCTCCAGGTCATCGCATTGCCGATATCGCCGATATAGCGCTGGAAACTGGAGTTCACCATCAGGATGCCGACGGAGACGCCGTAATAGGTTTTCTTCTGCTTCAGCATGGCGGGGTCCTTTGCGGCAGATGGGTCATTGAGAGGCCGAGACGGGTTCGGGCGCGACCTTCGGCAGGAAGACGAGGCCGGCGAAGACCGCATAGCCCGCGAGCCCGCGCAAGAGTTCGGGCGCCTGGTGCCACAACGCGCAGGCGACACCCGCGAAGAACAGTAGGACACGCAGCCACAGCGGCAGGGGGCGGGAGGTGTAGCCCACATAGGCGATGCAGATCAGGATGATCCCGGCCGAGACGGCCAGCGTGGCGGTCACGATCTCGTACAGCGTTCCGTCCAGCGTCAGCGCCGGTTCGAAGATGAAAGCGATGCCGGTGATGAAGCCGCCCGCCGCCATGCGGAAGGCCCAGGCGCCGGTGGTCAGCGGATTGGCCTTGGCAATCGCGGCGGCGGCATAGGAGGCGGCCGCGACGGGGGGCGTCGCATCGGCCATCACGGCGAAGTAAAGGACGAACAGGTGGATCGCCATGAGCGAGGCAGAGCCATGTTCGGCGATCAGCGGCGCGCCGATGGCGGCGGTGATGATGTAGGCGGGCGTCGTCGGCACGCCCATGCCAAGAAACAGGCAGGACAGCGCGACCAGCAGCACGAGGAGAAGCAGCGAATCCCCCGCCAGCATCTTGATGATGCCGGTGAAGGCAAGGAGAAGGCCGGTATTGGTCAGGCCCGCGGTGATGATGCCCGCCGAGGCCACGGCCACGGCGATCACGCTGATCGTGGCGCCTGCATCGACGAAGGCGGCCAGAACCTTGCGCCAACCCATGCGGGTATGGGCGCGCAGCCATGAGGTGGCGAAGACCGCGACCGTCGCCCAGAAGGCCGAGTAATAGGGCGAATAGCGCTGACTCATCAGCACCAGAAGCACGATCAGCGGGATCGCGAAATGGATGTCGCGCAGCACGTCGCGGAAGGTCGCTATCTCTTCCTTGGGCAGCGCCTTTATGCCCAGCTTGCGCGCCATGAAATGCACCGAGACAAAGACGCCCAGATAATAGAGCACGGCGCCGATGGCGGCGGCGGCGACGATATCGACATAGGGGACCGAGATCATCTCGGCCATGACGAAGGCGGCAGCGCCCATCATCGGCGGCATGATCAGCCCGCCCACCGAAGCTGCGGCCTCGATCCCGCCGGCCATGGCGGGCGGGAAACCCATGCGCTTCATCTCGGGGATGGTGACGGCGCCGGTGACGACGACATTGGCGACGGAAGAGCCGCTGGTCATGCCGAACAGGCCGGATTCTACCACCACGACCTTGGCCGGTCCGCCGGAATAGCGCCCGGCGACGAAAGTGCCGACATTCATGAACAGATTGCCCATGCCGCTGGCCTGAAGGAAGGCGCCGAAGATCAGGAAGGTGGCGACGATGGTGGCCGAGATGCCGGTAAGCTGGCCGTAAAGTCCCGAGCCGTTCATCAGGTAAAGGATGTCGACGATCTGCATCGCCGGAAGGTCACGATAGTACCAGATGCCCGGCAGCAGGTTGCAGACGAACATGTAGAGGATGACGACACAGACCAGGATCGACAGCACGACCGAAAGCGCGCGGCGCACCGCTTCCAGCACCAGGATCGTCATCGCCGCGCCAAGGAACATCTCGGTCATGCTCAGCGGATCGATATAGGCGCTGCGGTTGTAGACGCGGTCGGGGTCAAGCCAGATGTAGAGGCTGGGAAGGACCGCCAGAAACGAAAGGCCCCAATCCAGCAGCGTCGGGCGGTCAATCGGCGATTTCGCCGTGGCGGGATAAAGCAGGAAGACCGGCGGCACCGCCAGCATCAGATGCAGCGACGCCAGTTCCAGCGGTGGCGGATAGCCCCCGATGGTGAACCAGAAATGCAGCATGGCCATCCCGGCCAGCCAGATCGACACACCGTAGCTTACCGGCCCGCTGAGTTTTCTCATGTCGCCCGCTCCCTGTCCCTGTCACAAGTAGGCGGAGGGCCGAATGGCGCGACCCTCCTCCCCTTTGGTCACTTCATGAAGCCAAGTTCCTTATAGGCCTTCTCGGCCCCCGGATGCAGAGGCACGGGCTGGTTCTGCCAGGCGATGGCGGGATCGTATTTCGCCAGAACCTTGTAGATGTTCGGGAAGCGGTCGCGGTTCTCGATCAGCGATTTGGTCATGCGATAGACCACATCCTCGGGCACGCTTTCATGCACAAGGATCAGCGCCTCCAGCGTGGTCACCGGAATGTCGCCCGCACCCGCCTCTTGCAGCTTCTCGTAGCTGCCGGCCGGGATGATGCCCTTGCCATAGCCATAGGTCGCGGACAGGTAGTCCATCAGCGGCGCGTCCATGGCGATCAGTTTCGCCGCGCGGCGGCCGTTCTCGACCTCAAGCGCGATGCCGGTCGGCACCGAGCCCGCACCGAAGATCACGTCGATCTGGCCATCATCGAAGGCCGAGACAAGCTGGGTATAGGTGCCGTTGATCACCGCGCCACCGCCGCCGCTAACCTTTTCTGCGCTGTTTTCATAGAAGGCCAGCGCGCGCTGAAGGGTCAGCTCTTCCGAGGTCGCCTTGGGCGAGGTGCCGACCTTGACCGCCGGGTCGGCCAGGATTTCTGCAAGCGTCCGGGTTTCCGTGGCATCGACGATAATGTGGAACTCGGCGGGGGCCCAGGTGCCGCCCATCGAGGTCAGTCCGACATGCGGCTTGGTATAGGGCTCTTCGCCCTTGGCGGCGGCGGCGGCGAGGAAATCGATCCCCATGCCCATCTGGCTGATGCCGCCGTCGATCATGGTCGGGTTGTCGCGCCCGCCGCCCGGCACGACGCGGATCGCGATGTCGGGGTTCTTTTCCATGATGATGTTGGACAGGCCGGTCACGATGGTGAACCAACTGCCACCCGGCGAGCCCGAGGCCCATTCAAGGTTCGTGGTCTGGGCTTGGGCAGCGCCTGCCGCCACGCCAAGGCCAAGTGCAAGGCCGAGGGCTGTTCTGGAGAAGAAGTTCATTCGTCTGCCTTTCCTGTTGGTGTCCCGTCTTTCGGGTTTGGTCGTTGCGGGTCTTCAGGTCGTCGGGTCGCGCCCCCGGCCTTGCGGGAACGGGCAAGGATCAGGCCGGGAAGCAGCGGGCCAGCGCCTGCGCCAGATCGGCGCGCAGATCGGCCGGGTCTTCCAGCCCGGCATGCAGCCGGACAAGCTGACGATCTTCGGTCCAGGCGGTCGCCGTGCGGGCATGCGCCGGGTCGCCCGGCAGGACCAAGCTTTCAAAGCCGCCCCAGGAGAAGCCCAGGCCGAACAGGGCCAGGCTGTCGGCAAACCGCGTGGCGATGGCGCGGTCGGTTGTGTCGAGCAGCACCGAAAACAGACCCGAAGCCCCGCGGAAATCGCGGCGGAAGATGGCGTGATCGGGATGCGAGGCCAGGCCGGGATGCAGGACGCGGGCGATGCCGGGTTGGGTTTCCAGCCAGCGCGCCAGTTCAAGCCCGGTGGCGTGGTGCTGTTTCAGCCGCGCGCCCAAACTGCGCAGACCGCGCGCGCCAAGATAGATCGCATCCGGCGCGACCGCATGGCCCAGCCAGTTCGCGGCCTCGCGCAGCGGCTTGTGCAGCGCGGCATTTGCCACGGTCACGGTGCCCAGCATCGCATCGGAATGGCCGACGATATATTTGGTCGCCGCCTGCACGACGATGTCGATCCCCAGCGCGAGCGGCTGGCAGAAGTATCCGGTCGCCCAGGTATTGTCGCAGACGGTGACGATCCCCCTGCCCTTCGCCAGCGCCGCGACGGCAGGAAGATCCTGCAATTCGAAGGTCAGCGAGCCGGGGCTTTCCAGATAGATCATGCGCGTCTCGGGCCGCAGCAGCGGCGCCAGATCGGCGCGCGGATCGACATATTCCACCGCCACGCCATTGCGGGCGATGAAGGCGTTCAGGCTGGTGCGGGTCGGTTCATAGATGGTGTCCGCCACCAGCACATGGTCGCCAGGCCTGAGGAAGGCCACCAGCGGCAACACGCAGGCGGCAAGGCCCGACGGCACGGCCACGGTCGCGGCCCCGGCTTCCAGTGCCGAAACGGCCTCTTCGAAAGCGAAAGTGTCGGGCGTGCCGAAACGGCCGTAGAACAGCGTACCCTTCGCGAAACGGGCGGCCTTGGCCGCATCCAGATCGGCCACAGTGTCGAAGAGGATGGTCGAGGCGCGATGGACCGGCGTGTTGACCGGCCCCGTGCCGCCGACACGGCCGGCATGAACAAGCCTGGTGTCGAGAGCGATCTGGGCGGGGACGTTCTGGGCGGAGGCGTCGGACATCGGCATTCCAGATCTTTGCTGGGTTTTGACCAGATCAGCATGCGATACGAAATTTTTGTATGCAATTTATATTTTTGTCATGCCGAAAGATCAAAATCTCTGTGCTGGAAAGTCAGGCAGAGACAGGGGTTACGTTCCATCTTCTTGCGGTCCGGGGGAATTCTGTCGCCCTGGCAGGCCACGAATCGGTCGGCCTGCCAGACGGTCTCAGGCCGGTCAGGCCAGAAGGACGGCGATGCAGGGCAAGACCTGCGGCGGCGACTTGGTCAGGGTCATCGGCGGACAGGCAGCTTGCCGACATGACGAGCGATGCAGTTCATCCCGATCACGGTAAGGCGCGGCGTCGCCTGGCATTCGCCCGGAGCGGCGGGCTGGCCGCTTGCCACTCCATCACCTCGGCGCCGACGCGGCTTGCGGGATGACGATCCGGGTCACGGGTCTGGACGGCTGCGCATGCGGAAAGGCCGACGGAAACCGGAACCCACCCTCGTCGGCGACCATATATTGCATGCCATATTGACATATAGAATGCCATTCCTCAGGCTCACGGGATCGAGTCACAGGAGGAAGACATGGCCCGTCCCCAGCCGATCGACTATCGCGATGCCTCGCCCGAGGTGAAGGCCGTCTACGACGACATCATGGCATCGCGCGGATTGAAGGATGTGAACAACTTCTGGAAGCTTCTGGCCAATGACCCCAGGGGCCTGAAGCGGACCTGGGACAGCGTCAAGGAAGTGATGGCGCCGGGGGCGCTGGACCCGGTGGTGAAGGAGATGGTCTATCTGGCCGTCTCGGTCACCAACAATTGTGGCTATTGCATCGCCAGCCATACGGCGGCGGCGCAAAAGGCCGGCATGACGCCCGAGATGTTCGGCGAGCTGATGGGCGTCATTGGCATGGCGAACGAGACCAACCGCCTGGTCAACGGCTATCGCGTCCAGATCGACCCGCAATTCGAATAGGCGCCCAGGCCGCGACGGTCTAAGCGGTGGGTGCTTGCCGAAAGGGGCATTCCACCGATCGTCAAGCCAGGTGGCACGGGCGGCCACCACCTCGGTTTCCTTCTGTCACTGCCCGCCGGATGTCTTTCCGCCGCGCCGGCGTCAGCGGCGGCAGCCTGGAAAGGGTTGCCAGGTCACGCGGGCACCACCGCTGTCCGGGCGGAAGCAGGGGCGGTCTCGATCCGCCTGCCCGTATCGGTGCGGAAGACATGCACCCGGTCGGGCGCGATGGCTAGCCGCAACTCGGCGGCCAGAGATGCCGCAGGGTCCATGGCCACCACAAGGGGTTGCCCGTCGACATGGCCGTGAACCAGTCGCTGCGCGCCAAGCTCTTCGACAAAATCGGTCCGGAAGGGCAATCCCTCGGCGGCAGGCACAAGGTCTTCGGCCCGCAGCCCGATGGTGACCGGTCCGGAAAGCGGCCTTTCCGGCCGCGCGACCCGGTAGCCGCCGACATGCAGCCCGGCGGCATCGGCCTGACCGTCGAGCAGGTTCATGGCCGGCGCGCCGATGAACGAGGCGACGAAGGTCGAGGCGGGATGGTGATAGATCTCCAGCGGCGCGCCCACCTGTTCGATCCGGCCCGCGTTCAGTACCACAAGACGATCGGCCAGGGTCATCGCCTCGAGCTGGTCATGGGTGACGTAAAGCGAGGTTGTGCCCAGGCGACGTTGCAGACGGCGGATCTCGCCCCGCATCGAGACGCGCAACTTGGCGTCCAGGTTCGACAGGGGTTCATCGAACAGGAAGGCCGCGGGCTGGCGCACGACCGCGCGGCCCATGGCGACGCGCTGGCGCTGTCCGCCGGACAGGGCGCGGGGCTTGCGGTCGAGATAGGGGGAAAGCTCCAGCATCCGGGCGGCTTCGGCCACCCGCGCCGCGATCTCGGCCTTGGGCGTCTTCCGGTTCTTCAGCCCGTAGGCCATGTTCTCGCGCACTGTCATATGCGGATAAAGCGCGTAATTCTGGAACACCATGGCGATGTCGCGGTCGGCCGGATCGACGCGGTTGACCAGGCGGTCGGCGATGCGCACCTCGCCGCCGGTGATCTCTTCCAGCCCCGCCACCATGCGCAAGAGCGTGGACTTGCCGCAGCCCGAGGGGCCGACCAGCACGATGAATTCGCCATCCGCGATGGTCAGGTCGATCTCCGCGACCGAAGGCGCAGCCGCGCCGGAATAGGTTTTCGAGACATTCGTCAGGGTGATGGAAGCCATGTCACTTGTCGCTTTCGGTCAGACCCTTGATGAACCAGCGCTGGAAGACCACCACCACAAGTACGGGCGGCAGAAGCGCCAGCACCGCAAGGGCGAAGGCCTGGTTGTAATCGGGGATCTGGCTGCCGACCCAGACCTGAAGGATCTGCTTGATCCCGCGCATCAGGGTGAAGAAGCGCTCTTCCGTCGTCATCAGCATCGGCCAGAGATACTGGTTCCAGCCATAGACGAACATGATGATGAAGATCGCCGCCATCATGGTCTTGGACAGGGGCAGCAGGATGTCGATGAAGAATTTCACCGGCCCGGCCCCGTCGATGCGGGCGGCTTCCAGCAGCTCGTCGGGGACGGATTTGAAGAATTGCCGGAAGTAGAACGTGCCGGTGGCCGAGGCAAGCAAAGGCAGGATCAGCCCTGTATAGGTGTTCAGAAGATGCAGCCCGGACATGACCTGATACGAAGGCATGATCCGCACCTCGAGCGGCAGAAGAAGGGTGGTGAAGATCACCCAGAACATTGCGGTGGCGAAACGGAAGCGGAAATAGACCAGCGCATAGGCCGCAAGCATCGACAGCACGATCTTGCCGATGGCGAAGCCAAGGCCAAGGATCAGCGAATTCATCGCCATGGTCGCGCCCGTCACCTGGCCGGTAAAGCCGCCGCGCTTGGTCAGGACGGTCTGGTAGGTTTCGATCCCATGACCGCCCGGGGCCAGCGACAACCCGTTCACATGGATATCGGCGGCGGTATGGGTCGAGGTCATGATGACGACCGCGACGGGCGCCAGCATGAACAGGCAGCCAAGGATGAGGATCAGGTGGTCAAGGGGGCGGATGCGGGTCATGGAATGCTCTGTGGGGTTCAGCCGTAATGGACGCGGCGTTCCAGCCAGCGGAACTGCGCCAGGGTCAGGACAAGGACGACCAGCATCAGGATCACCGACTGGGCCGAGGACCCGCCGATATCATTGCCGCGGAAGCCGTCATTATAGACCTTGTAGACCAGCGTCATCGGGTTGTTGGCGGGCTTGTCCTTCACCATGACGTCGACCACCGCGAAAGTGTCGAACAGCGCGTAGGTGATGTTTATGATCAGGAGGAAGAAGGCGGTCGGCGCCAGCAAGGGCAGCGTCACGGTGCGGAACCGCCGCCAGCCGTTGCGGCAATCGATCAGGGCCGCCTCGCGGACCGAGGCCGGAACCGCCTGAAGCCCCGACAGGAAGAAGATGAAGTTGTAGGGCACCTGCTTCCAGACCGAGACCAGGATCATGGCGAAGGCGGTGTCCCAATAGTCGATCCCCACCTTCATCTCCCAGCCGAGCATCGCCGCCAGCTTCACGAAGGGGCCGATGTGCTGGTCGAAAAGCATCATCCCGATCAGCCCGGCCACCGGCGGCGCGATGGCATAGACCGAGATCAGCGCCGTGCGATACGGGCCGCGAGCGCGGATCACCGCATCGGCCTTGACCGCCAGCACCAGTCCAAGGCCCAGCGCCGCGAAGGTGACGACGGCCGTGAAAAAGGCGGTGAAGGCCGCGATTTGGCGGTACTCGGACGCGCGCAGGGCATCGGTGTAATTGTCGAACCCCACGAAGGTCGCGCCAAAGCCGAACGGGTCCTCAAGGTAGAAGGACGAGGTGATCGCCTGCACCGAGGGCCAGTAGAAGAAGACGCAGATCACCAGAAGCTGCGGCAGAAGGAACAGCCAGGGCAGCAAGGGCCGGTCGAACTGGACGCGCTTGGCCGGTTCGGGCGGCGCGGTCAGGGCTGCGCGCAGACGGGCGAAGGGCTGGCCAGTCCTGGAGGCGGTTGCGGGGGCGGGAAGTTCGGTCATCGGGGCCTGGCCTGCGGAAATGGAATGACCGCCAGGCCCGGGAGCGGGGCCTGGCGGCACAGGGGGCTGGTGGATCAGCCCGCCGTCTTGGCGAACTTGGCCAGCAGCTCGTCGCCCTCGGCCTTGATCGCCTTGAACGCGTCTTCCACCGTGGTCTCGCCCGAGAAGATCTTGTTGAACTCGCGTTCCTCGATCACCCGGATCTGCGGGTAGAAGCCAAGGCGATAGCCCTTGGACCATTCGCCCTGCGGCATCGACAGTTGCAGGATGCCGATTTCGGCCTGCGGATGCTTTTCATACCAGCCGTCGGCCTTGGACTTCTCGTAGGCGGCGGTGGTGATCGCGACATAGCCGGTGGCCTGGTGGTAGAAGGCCTGGATGTCGGTCGAGGTCAGGAAGCTGAAGAAATCGGCCGTGCACTTGTTTTCCGCATCCGGCTTGCCCGCAAAGGCAAAGAGCGACGCGCCCCCGATGAAGGACGATTTGTTGCCGTCGGCGACGGTTTCGTCATAGGGCAGGAAGGTGGCCGAGAAGGGCATCGTCGCGGTCTTCGACAACCCGCCGAACGACCCCGAAGAGCCGATCCACAGCGCGACCTTGCCCTCTTCGAAGGGCTTCTGGTTGTCGGACCAGCCCGCGCCGTAGAAGCCGAAGAGACCGGCATCGTGCCAGGCCTTCACCCGGGTCCAGAAGGCCAGCAGCTCGGGAGCGGTGGCGTTCAGCGTGGTGTCGGCGAAACCGTCATAGCCGTTGTTGTTCGAGGCCATCTGCACATTGTTGCGCGAGAAATAGTTCTCGAAGAACATCCAGGTCAGTTGCGAGGCGGTCAGCGGGATATAGCCCGCTTCCTTCAGCTTGGGTGCTGCGGCCTCGAATTCGGCCCAGGTCTTCGGCACGGCGACGCCCGCCTTCGCGAAAGCCTCGTCATTGATATACATGATCGGCGCGGAGGAGTTGAACGGCATCCCGATGAACTTGCCCTCAGCATCGGCATAGAAGAAGCGGATGCCGGGGATGAAGGCTTCTCGGTCGAAGGCATGGCCGTTCTGGACCAGCAGATCCTCGGCCGGGATGATCGCGCCCGGCGCGTTCATGATCGTGGCGGCGCCTGCGTCGAAGACCTGAAGGATGTTCGGCTGTTCGCCCGAGCGGAAGGCGGCGATGCCCGAAGCGAGCGCCTCTTCATAAGTGCCTTTGGACACCGGGGTCAGCGCGCAGGCGGCCTGGGCTGCGTTGAATTTCTGGGCGATCTGGTTGATCACCTCTTCATTGGCGCCGCCCATGCCATGCCACCAGGTGATCTGCGCCGGTTCGGCAAGGGCCGCGGTCGCGGTCATGGCAAGGACGCCAAGGGTGGAAAGTGTCTTTTTCATCTCAGGCTCCGCTCGGAATTGCTGGGCGGACCCTAGGCCGGTCGGATGACAGCCCGATAAAACTGATGCGTCATCCTGACGACAGGTGAAGCCGCGCAGGAAATGCGTGCCCATCGCCACTGGCGGGGATGCTGTCCCGTTGAATGGTGTAGGGCATCACCGCCAGGCGGATGATAGACGGGGCAGCCTTGCAGCAGCGGAACGGCGAGGGCTTGGGCATCCGGCGAAGCTCACGGACCGCCCTGCCCCGTGGCAAGCGCAGTTCCTCGGACGGGACCCGCCACGACATTCGAGCGCGCCGCTGCCTTCAGAAAGCGAGGGTCGTCTTGCCGGTCATGCCCGCCGGATCCGCCGCGCTGTCGCCGGTCCGGTCCAGCACGAAATCGACCTGCCCCGGTCCCGTTCCGGTCTTTTGAAAGCAATCCGGGCCGTCAGGACCCAAGCTTATCCAAAAGATAGACGCGGGCTTTCCGATCAAAGCCGATGATCTTGCCGCCTGCGGCGAAGGCGGACTGCAATGCGCCTCGAAGGGCAAGCCGCAGGCTCTCGGCCTGCATGGGGTTGTCCGCGGTCAGTTGTTCGATGTTGTCAGGAAGCGCCACCGCCAGCGGGACGCCGCGATCAGGCAGACCGGCAGCTCCCGACGCGCGCGCGTCCACCCAAGGGTCCGCCAGGTTCCAGTCGACCAAAAGGCGGTCTGACCCCATGCCGGTGTTGATGCCGGCCATTTCACCATAATAGTCCTGCAAATATGTGCTGGACTGGGCCCCCAGCCGATCGATGTTGAGCGAGGCGTTGATCACGCGCATCGGATCGAACGTCCAGCGGACATGGGCAATGCCGCGCGCAAGGCACCAGTCGCGCTGGTACAGCTTCAACCTGACGCCCAGCCCCATGCCCTGCGTCTGTGCCAGCACCGCGAGGCGGTGCGAATGCTGAACTTGCGGATCGCGGGTCGGAAAGCCGAAAACATAGCCTGCCAGCTTGCCGTCGACAAAGGCCCCGCCGACCAACCCTCCCTCGGCCTGGATGACCATCATCAAGTCGGCCGGATCGGGCATGTCGCCCTCGCCCCAGACCTGCCGCTGCAGATCTTCGGCGGCGCGGAATTCCGCCATGCCCGAAAGGTCGCGGAACGTGACATCGGTCATGGCTGCAATTCCTGATGCGACAGGGTCGCGTGGGCCAGATAGTCGTGATCCAGGCTGACGCCCGTCCCCGGCCCTTTGGGCACCGGCATCCGGCCGTCGACCGTTTCAAGCTTCTCTTGCACAATGTCGCGGGTGAAATAGCGGCTCGCAGAAGAGGTGTCGCCCGGCTTGGTAAAGTTCGGCAGGGTGGACAGATGGATGTTGTGCGCCCGGCCGATGCCGGATTCAAGCATGCCACCGCACCAGACCGGCACCTGGAAAGCCTGCGACAGATCGTGGATCTGCCGCGCCGCGACATGGCCACCGCTGCGACCGACCTTGATGTTGATCACCCGCGCCGCATCGGTCTGCAGCGCCTTGCGCGCATGTTCCACCGTGCGGATGCATTCGTCGAGGCAGATCGGCGTGCGGATGCGTTGCTGCAAGGTCGCGTGGTCGTGGATGTCGTCCCAGGCCAGCGGCTGTTCGATGTAATCCAGGTCGAAATCATCCATCTGGCGGATCAGTGCCGTGTCGGAGAGCGTGTAGCAGCAATTGGCGTCGACGGTCAGATGCGCCTGGGGAAACTCGCGCCGCACGGCCTGCAACAGACCGATGTCATGCCCCGGCCTGACCTTCAGCTTGATCCGCTTGTACCCCTGCGCCAGATGCGAGGCCACCCGGTCAACCGTGCCAGCGACCGGACCGATGCCAAGAGATACGCCCACATCGATGGCATCCCCTTCGCCGCCCAGCACGGTCTGCAAGGGCAGGTTCAACGAGCGGGCCCAAAGGTCCCAGAACGCCATCTCTACCGTTGCCTTGGCCATATGGTTGGCGCGCCAGGGTGCCATCTGCCGGGCCAGCGCCTCGGGATTGGCAAAGGTCTTGCCCAGCACCTGGGGCAGCAGAACCTTTTCCAGCAGGTCCATCGCGCCCGCCACCGTTTCCTCAAGATAGTCGGGCAGCGGGTCCATCACCCCTTCGGCGTGCCCCTCCAGACCGCCCGAACGCAGGGTCAGAAGCGGAAACACCTTTTCGGTCATCGTGCCGGTCGCAATCGTGAACGGCGTCACCAAGGGCAGGCGGACCAGCCGCAGGACGGCCCCGTCGATGCGCAATGGGGCCTTGGTCGGCGCGGAATCGGACATGGGGCCTCCTGTCGGGCTGTGTCGCGGCAGCTTAGCGAAAATCAGTTTACTTGCAATATTGACCGAATGAAAGATTGCTGACAGGCTGATATCCTGACGGGGGGATACGCCAGTGGAAAACCACCAGCACGACAGACAGCCAGACAGCGCCGAGGCGGCCCCGGCCGGCGGCGATCTGCGCGAACGCCTGTCGGCGGCTGTGGAGACCGGCACGCCGGCCGAACGGGCCTTGGCGCATTACCTAATGTCAAACCTCTCCTCGCTGCCCTTCGAGACGGCCTCCAGTGTGGCGCAGAAAGTGGGGCTGTCCGAGGCGTCGGTCGGTCGGTTCTGCCGGTCGATCGGCTATCGCCACCTGAAGGATCTTAAGGCCGGGCTGCAGGCCGATCTGGGCGAAAAGGCCTGGCTGATCGGGGATCGGCTGAAAGATTTTCACCAGCGCAGTCAGCAGGGCAATGCGGAATTGTCCCGCGCCCTGGAGCGTGAAATCGCAGCGATCGTCACGGTCTATGAATTGGCCGCGACCCCGGATTTCGACGCCGCAGTGCGTCGACTGGCGCATCGAAAGTCGGTCCATGTGGCAGGTTTCCAGACCGAGAGAGGGCACGCGGCCGATCTGGTCTACAATCTGCAATATCTGCGCCCCGGCGTGCATCTGGCCGATTCATCGAATGGGCATTTCGCCGATATCCTTCTGGGTGATCCGGACGAGACGACCCTGGTCCTGATCGACGGGCGGCGCTACTCGCGCCTGACGCGCGATCTTGCCATCGCGGCCCGCGACGAGGGCATCCCCGTCACGCTGATCACCGATCCCTATTGCGACTGGGGGCCATCGGTGGCGACAGAACTTTTCGCCGTCCCCACGGACCTGAACCATTTCTGGGACACGACCACAGCCTTTTCATCCCTGATCGGGCTGCTGGTGAACGGCGTCTTCCGCGAGTTGGGGGCAGAGGTCGAAGACCGGATGGCCCGCGTCTCGGCGCTTTACGACGATTTCATCGGACATACGACCCTGGGACGTACCCCGGGCAAACCCTGACCCCTACCAACAGAGAGGACCGTCATGACCATTACTTTCCGCAAATCCTTGCTGTCCGCCACCATCAGTCTGACCACGCTTCTGGCCGCCCAGGGTGTATGGGCCCAGGAAGCCGTCTTCGTGATGGCGGGCAACGAGGTAGGCGCGCCGACCTATAACCCCATCAAGGCGACGATGCTGAACACGGCCACAGGGCTGCTGTTCGATCGGCTGGTCTCGCAGGCCGCCGACCTGTCCTATCACCCCTGGCTCGCCGAAAGCTGGGAAGAGGCGCCGGACGGCATGTCCTGGACCTTTCATCTCAAGCAGGGCGTGACCTTTCACAACGGCGAGCCCTTCAACGCAGAAGCGGTGAAGGCGTGGATCGAACTGTTCAAGACCACCCCGAGCGACAACACCTACATGGCCGAGGCCATCGCATCTGTTGAAGTCGTCGACGACAATACCGTCAAGTTCGTCATGTCGCGGCCCGAGCCGAACCTGCTTTACAATCTGTCCTCGACCTTCATGAGCGTGGTCGAGGCGAAGTCCTTCACCGCCCTTGGCGATGACTATGGCGTGACCGAAGTCTATGGAACCGGCCCCTTCAAGCTGGAGAGCTTCACCATCGGGCAGGAAACCGTGCTGGTGCGGAACGACGATTATGTCTGGGCGTCGCCGCTTGCCAAGAATCACGGCCCGGCAAAGATGGAACGCGTCACCTTCCGCGAGATCCCCGAGGATTCCACCGCCTTCCTTGAACTGAAGACCGGCGGCGTTGACATGCTGATGTCGGTTCCGCCCGATCTGACCGCCGAGATCGTCAAGGAGCCCAACCTGACTGTCGTCACCCTGCCCGGCGCCGATGTCTGGTACATGCCGATCAACGTGACGAAGGCGCCCTTCGATGACATCCGCGTGCGCGAGGCTGCGGCAAAGGCCATCAACCAAGAGGAAATCCTGGCCTCGGTCTTTGGCGGCGTCGGCACCACGGCCGATACATTCCTGATCTCGGCCCTGCCGGAAAGCAAGGTGCCCGACAGTTCCAAGATCAAGTACGACCCTGCCCGCGCAAATGCCCTGCTGGACGAGGCGGGTTGGACGATGGGGCCCGACGGCGTTCGGACCAAGGATGGCCAGCCGCTGAAAGTGTCCCTCTGGACGCAAAGCGACAGCATCTTCCGCCGCCTGACCGAAGTGGTGCAGGCGCAACTGAAGGCCGTGGGGATCGAGGCCGAAATCACCACCTTCGACAGCTCGACCATCCGCGACCAGTACAAGACCGGCGAACAGCAATTGGCCGTCCGCTCGTACAATTGGGACAATGCCGATATCGTTGACTGGTTCTTCGGCGGAGACCGGCTGGGCTATCCCAACGTGTCGATGTTCAACGACCCTAAGGCCGAAGAACTGCGGGCCGCCGCCATGACCGGGGCCAAGAACATGGAAGAGCGGATCGCCAACTTCACCGCCTATCATGACTATGTCCTGACCCAGTTCCCGATGGCGCCGATCTATCAGCCGGTTCAGGCGATGGCCTATAACCACGACCGGCTTTCGGTGCCCGAAAAGATCGACGCCCCGTCCTTCGGATCGGCCCTGTTCATGGACATCGAGGTGAAAGAGTAAGCGCAGAAGCGGCGGGAGCACCGGTATGCTGTCTTATCTGATCCGCAGGATCCTGATGCTGATCCCGGTGTTCCTGGCCGTGTCTGTGGTGATCTTTTCGATCCTTCACTTCATTCCCGGCGATCCCATCGACAACCTGCTCAAGCCGGGATCGCCGCCGGATGCCCGCGCGCAGATGGAGGCGCGCTACGGTTTGGACAAGCCATTGCCAGTGCAGTACGGCATCTGGCTGTCGAAGGTGGTGCAGGGCGATCTTGGCACCGCCATCGTCGCCCGCCGCCCGGTCACGGATCTGATCGCCACCGCCTTGCCGCATTCGCTGTGGCTGGGCGGGCTGGCCCTGCTGTTTTCCAGCGTAGTCGGCATCGTTCTGGGTGTCGTCGCCGCGCTGAACAAGGATGGCTGGCCGGACAAGATGATCATGGGTGGGGTTCTCGTCGGCTCCACCATGCCCAGCTTCTGGCTGGGGCTGCTGCTGATCCTGGCCTTCTCGGTCTGGTTGGGATGGTTTCCCGTTTCAGGCGCCAGAGGGTGGAACTCGCTTGTTCTGCCGGTGCTGACCGTCGGACTTGGCGGCACGGCCCTGGTCGCCCGCATCACCCGCGTTTCGATGATCGAGGCGGCCGGACGGGATTTCGTGGCCTTGCTGCATGCCAAGGGTCTGTCGCCCCTGCGGATCCAACTGCGCCATGTCCTGCGCCAGGCCCTTATTCCGGTGATCACAATTCTTGCGCTGCGGATCGGCTGGATCCTTGGGGGCGCGGTCACGGTCGAAGTGGTCTTTGCCCGCCCGGGTCTAGGGACATTGCTGATCAAGTCGCTTGGCCAGCACGATTATCCCGTGGTGCAGGCCTGCCTGCTGATGCTGGCGATGGCGGTCATGCTGGGCACGCTGCTGGGTGACATCCTTCAGGCTGCAATGGACCCGCGGGTCCGGGCGGCACTGGAATGACGATGCCCGCCCCGATCCGCGCCTTGCGCCGCCCGACCGGAGCCATCGCCGCAGGCTGGCTTCTGGCCGTGATCTTCGCCGCGCTTTTTGCGCCACTGCTCACCCCCTATGCCTATGACGTCCAGAACCTGCCGCAGGCCTATCAGCCTGCATCGTCGGCACATTGGCTGGGCACAGACGAATTCGGCCGCGATCTGCTGACGCGGTTGATCTATGGCGCGCGCACCTCGCTGTCCGTCAGCGCCACCGCCATTGCCATCTCGGTTGCCTGCGGCATGACCTTGGGCGCGGCCGCAGCCTGGTTCGGCGGCTGGCTGGATCGTGTCGTGACCATGGTTGTCGACATGACATGGTCCTTCCCGGAAATCCTGATCGCGCTAATCCTTGTCGCCATCATCGGCCCCGGCACCACAGGCACCATGATTGCCATCTCGGTCGCCTATCTGGCGCAGTTCACCCGGCTGACCCGCGCCCAGATCATGACCCTGAAGGGCGAGACCTTTATCGAGGCCGCCCGGTCACTTGGCGCAACGAACAGCCACATCCTGTTCCGGCACCTGCTGCCCAATGCCTTGGCCCCTGTTCTTGTCTCGGCCATGCTGGCCACCGGCGATGCGATCATTCTTGAGGCCACGCTTGGCTTCTTCGGTCTTGGCGCCCAGCCGCCGACGCCCAGCTGGGGCGGGATGATGTCAGCGGGCTCTGCCCTGGTGTTCAAGGCCCCCTGGATCATCATCTTCCCGGGTCTTGCCGTTGCCATCACGGTGATCGCCATCAACCTGTACGGCGATGCCCTGATCGCCGCGCTTGATGTGCGTGCCAAAGTGCGGAGGACCGCATGACGGCCTTGCTGGAGCTTTCCGAAGTCAATGTCGCGATCGGCACGACGGCGCTGCTGGACCGGATCAGCCTTCGGGTCGACAAGGGCCAGATCCTCGGGCTGGTGGGCGAAAGCGGATCAGGAAAGTCGCTGACCGCCACCGCCGCCATGGGCCTGCTGCCGCTGATCGGGGGCCGGGTCACGGCGGGGACCGTCCGCTTCGACGGGCAGGATCTGGCTGCGATGACGGACCGCCAGCGCCGCGCCCTGCGCGGTCGCCGCATCGGCTTCGTCAGCCAGAACCCGATGACCGCGCTGGACCCCGTCCAAAGGATCGGCGAACAGGTCGATATCGTATCGCGTCTGCATCTCGGGCTGTCGCGGCAGGCCGCGCGGACCCGCACGCTGGACCTGCTGACGCAACTCCGCATTCCCGAGGCGGCGGCAGTGGCGGAATCCTGGCCCCATCAGCTGTCGGGCGGGATGAAGCAACGCATCGTGATTGCCATGGCGCTGGCCGGCGACCCGGACCTGATCATCGCGGATGAGCCGACGACAGCCTTGGATGTGACCGTTCAGGCGCAGATCATCCAGATTCTTGGCGCGCTGGTGCGCGACCGCGGGCTGGCGCTGCTGTTGATCACCCATGACATGGGCGTGGTGGCACAGGTCTGCGACCGGGTGACCGTGCTTTATGCCGGGCGCGTGGCCGAAGAAGGCCCTGTCGCCCCGATCTTCGCTGCCCCCGCGCATCCCTATACCGCCGCACTTATCGGCTGCATTCCGCAGGAAGGCATGGAGAAGGGCGCGCTGAAAGGCATTCCCGGCACGGTGCCTTCGGCCCTTGCCTTCCCCTCCGGCTGCCGCTTTGGGCCACGCTGCGACCGTGCCGATGCCGCCTGCCAGCAGGTCCCGCAACTGCGGTCGCGGGGGCAGGGTCTTGTCGCCTGCCACCATGCCGAGGATGGCGCATGACCCCCTTGATCCAAATCGATGCCCTGTCGAAACGCTTCCGCTCCGGCGGCGGGCTTCTGTCGCGCCCGCGCACCATGCTGGCTGTTCGCGATGTCTCGCTGTCCATCGCCAAGGGCGAGGTCGTCGGTGTCGTCGGCGAAAGTGGCTGTGGCAAGTCCACCCTCGCCCGGCTAGTCCTGCGGTTGATCGAACCGACCACCGGCAGCATCACCTTCGACGGCACCGAGGTAACCACCCTGCCCCCGGCCGCGCTGCGCCAGTTGCGCCGCCGCATGGCGATGGTGTTTCAGGACCCTTATTCCAGCCTGGACCCGCGCTACACGCTGGCGCAGGTTCTGGCTGAACCCTACCAGGTGCAGCGCCAGAAACTTCCGGCCGAGTCGGTTGCGGAAATGCTGTCGGCGGTCGGCCTGCCCGAAAGCCTTGCGCAAAGCCACCCCCACCAATTGTCCGGCGGCCAGCGTCAGCGGGTTGGCATTGCCCGGGCGCTGGCGATGCGCCCGGATTTCGTGGTGCTTGATGAGCCGACAGCCTCGCTCGATGTGTCGATCCAGGCGCAGATCATCGCCCTGCTCGAGGATCTGCGCGACCGGATGGGGCTGACCTATCTCTTCATCAGCCACGATCTTGGTCTGGTGCGCTATTTCTGCGACCGGATCGTGGTAATGTATCTGGGCGCCGTGGTCGAAGTTCTGCCAGAGCCAAAGGCCGCGCCCCGTCATCCCTATACTGTCGCGCTGATCCAGTCAGGCTTTGTCCCTGATCCGGCAAAGCGCCGCGATCTGACCCCGTTGCAGGGTGAAATCCCCAGCCCCTTCGCGCTGCCCCCCGGCTGTGCCTTTGCCAGCCGCTGCGGGTTTGCCAGCAGCCGCTGCCGGACAGAAACGCCGAAACTCAGCCAGGATTCCACCCATCCCGTCGCCTGCCACCATCCGCTTTGAAAAGGCCCGCCATGCCCTTCCACGTCCTCACTGCCGCCTTCGTCCACGAAAGCAACACCTTCAAGAAGGGCGAGACCAGCCTGCAGGATTTTCGCGACGATGTGCTGGATCTGGGCCAGGCCGCCGTGGACCGCTTCGGCAATACCAATGACGAGCTGGCAGGGTTTCTCGACGCCGCGCGCGAGGGCGGCTGGCGCATGACCCACACGGTCTCGGCCCATGCAACCCCGGGCGCGCGCGTGTCGCAAGAGGCGTTTGACCATATCGCCGGGATCATCTGCGATGCCGCGCGCGAGCATGCGGCCACTTTGGACGGGGTCGCGCTGAGCCTGCACGGCTCGATGGTGCCCAGCTTCTGCGAGGATGGTGAAGGAGAGCTTCTGCGCCGTTTGCGCGCGATCCTTGGCGACGATCTGCCCATCGCGGTCACCCTGGATCTTCATGCCATGGTGACGCCGGCCATGGTCGAACGGGCGCAGATCTTCGTCAGCTACAAGACCTATCCCCATATCGACATGCGCCAGACCGCGCTTCACGCAGGCCGCTTGCTGGATGCCGCCATGCGCGGCGCCATTCGCCCGAAGACCATCCGCGCGCACCGTCCGATGCTGGACGAGGCAAACGCGGGCCGCACCGATGTCCCGCAAACCGCCGCGCTTTACACCCGGGCATCCGAGCATGAGGCGGAAGCGGGTATTCTTGCCGTCTCCGTCAACGCGGGCTTTTCCGAAGCAGACATTGCCGAGATGGGCCCGACCGTGCTGGTGACACATGACAATGCGCCCGAGAGAGCCCATCAGATTGCCGAAGCGCTTGCCGATACGATCTGGGAGGGGCGCGGCCAGGTGTCGAACGCCTTTCTGACGCCCGCGCAAGCCAGCGCCGAAGCGGCTGGCTTCGATGCGGTCAACGGCCCGCTCGTGATCGCCGATTACGCCGACAATCCCGGGGCCGGGGCCTATGGGGATGCAACCGCGCTGCTGTCGGCCCTTCTGGCTGCGAACGCGGGCCGGGGCGCCTTCGCCCCGATGATCGATCCCGAGGCCGCGGCGGTGCTGCACCAGCACAGGGTCGGTGACACCGTGACGCTGCATCTGGGCGGCAAGAACGATCCTGTCTTCGGCGGTGGCCCATTGCGGCTGACAGGAGAGATCATTCACCTGTCGGACGGAACCTATACCGGCGATGGCCCGATCCTTGGCGGCATCACGCACAGCTTTGGCCCCACCGCCGTGTTCCGCGTGCAGGGAATCGACATCCTGGTCGTCACCCTGTCCGGCCAGATGCTGGACTTGCAGCAGGTGCGCACCTTCGGGATCGAGCCGTCGACCCTGCGCTTTCTCGTTGTCAAATCCATGCAGCACTTCCGCGCCGCATTCGAACCTGTCGCGGGGCGCGTGATCGTCTGTGACACCGGCGCATTGGCGACGCCGCAAGCCCACTTGCGCCCCTACACCCGCGTCCGCCGCCCTGTCTGGCCCCTCGATCGCGAAGGCTTTCCGCATCAGGACCGAACACAACCCTGCTAGATCGATTGTGCTGGCGGATACCCGCCTCCGCTTTGTCCCCAGTCTTCAAGCTGAAGCACTACTGCACTGGTGGAGGATTTCCCGGCACTTTGTGGAGCGAACGCACATCTTCGGGAATGCGACGGCGGTAGTAGTACACATTCCCTTTGTGTTGAACGTGCTTGCACATCACACGATGGGCCCCGACTTCGAACAGCAGTATCAATGTGTAACCTCATGTGCGTCCTGAGGCAGCCCAAAACGGCCAATCAGCCTATTGATAAGTATCAATAATATCGGGTTTTGATGGCGGACAGTGAGGGATTCGAACCCTCGAGACGGTTCCCCGCCTACACACTTTCCAGGCGTGCGCCTTCGACCACTCGGCCAACTGTCCGTCGGGCGGTCTTATACCGGGGTGGGTGGCGGCGGCAAGGGGGGTCGGATGGAAGAAACCCGTCTTGCACCTTGCCGGCCAGAGCCCGGCGGTGCTGGCCCTGGCCGGGCGATGGCCAGTTCGGCCCGGCAGGGCCGCGCGCCCTGCCCTGCGGGTTCCGGGCGTCTTTGCGGGCCGGGGCGGCGCGCGCGCCATCCGCCTGGGTCAGGCGCCGGTCACTCTGCCAGAGACAGCGTCACCCGCCGGTTCTGGCGGCCCTTGTTCTCGATCTTGTCGATGGTGACCTGGCCGATCTCGCCGGTGCGCGCGACATGGGTGCCGCCGCAGGGTTGCAGATCGACCTGCCCCGTCCCCACGCCGATCCGCACCAGCCGCACCCTGCCCTGCCCCATCGGCGGGCGCACCGACAGCGTCTTGACCAGCGCGGGGTTGGCCAGCAGCTCTTCCTCGGTGATCCAGCTTTCGCCGACCTTCAGATCGGCCTCGATCAGCCCGTTCAGCCGCCGTTCCAGCGCCGCCACATCGCCGGGCGCCTCGGGCATGTCGAAATCCAGCCGCCCGCGCTCGGCCCCGATCTGCCCGCCGGTCACCGGCAGCGGGATCACCACCGACAGAAGGTGCAGCGCGGTATGGATGCGCATGTGGCGATGGCGGCGGTCCCAGTCGATCACCTGGCGCAGGCCCGTGCCCACGGCGGGCAGCGCCAGCGGTTCGGCCGGAACCAGCACCACCGTGCCCCCCGCCCCCTTCACCGCCGTCGCGACCGGCAGGCGCCCGCCCGGCCAGATCAGCCAGCCGCTGTCGCCGGGCTGGCCGCCGCCGGTCGGGTAAAAGACGCTGCGGTCGACCTCGATCCCACCTTCCGGCGTGTGGCCGGTGACCCGGCAGTCGCAATCCTGAAGATAGGCATCGCCGCGGAACAGAAGCTCGGTCATCGCTGATCCCCGTCCGCATCCTCTTCGGCCTCGGGCAGCCCGCCCTCGTATTCCTGCGGTGCGCCCCGGCGCGGGTCAGACGGCGGCGGCGCGACCTGCGGCGGCAGCCCGCCATGGCGGAAAACCGCCGCACCTGCAGGCACGGCGATCCCGGCCAGCGCGCGGCCGATCTCATCGGCATTGCGCAGGGTGATTTCCGACTGGGCGAAGGGAATCTCGATCCCCTCTTCCTCAAAACGCTTGACGATGGCGTGGTTGATGTCGGTCTTCACCGCCAGCGAGAAGTTGACATCGCGCAGGATCACCCGGATCTCGAAATTCATCGCATCGGCGCCAAAGCCCTGAAAGACGATGTTCGGCGGCGGGTTCAGGACCACCAGCGGCTGCGCCTCGGCAATCTCGCGCAGCACCTGCTCGACCTTGCGGGTGTCGGTGCCGAAGGCCACGCCCACCGGCACGATCAGCCGTCCGGCCAGGCCAAACCGCGTCCAGTTCTTGACCTGCTGGCTGACCAGATCGCCGTTGGGAACGATGACCATGGTGCGGTCAAAGGTCTGCACCTTGGTCGAACGCACCGAGATCGACTTGACGATCCCCTGCACGCCTCCGACCTCGATCCAGTCGCCTTCCGAAACCGGCCGCTCGATCAACAGGATGATGCCCGACACGAAATTCTGCACGATGTTCTGCAGGCCGAACCCGATGCCGACCGACAGGGCACCGGCCACGATGGCCAGGCCCGACAGGTCGATCCCGGTCGCGTTGATCGCGATCAGCGCGGCGATGAAGATGCCGACATAGCCCGTGCCCGAGACGATGGCGGTCTGCCCGCCGCGGTCCAGCTTGGTGCGCGGCAGGATCGAGTTCTTCAGCGCGCCCTGGAACAGCCGCGTGACCAGGAAGCCCGCCAGAAAGATCAGCACGAACAGCAGGAAGACCGTGGGCGAGATCCGCGTGTCGCCCATCTGAAAGCCTTCGCGAAACCGCGTCCACAGCTCGGTCAGGTCGCTGATCCGCGCGCCCCAGACCAGCGCCAGGACCGGCAGCGCCAGCAGCGTCAGGGCAAAGCCCACCAGCACCGGCACCAGCCCGTCGCCCTCGACCCGTTCCTCGCCCGGGGTCACCATCGTCCACAGATCCGACACCAGCCGCTGCAAGACCAGAACGACCGTGACCAGACCCAGCGTCAGGATCGCCGGAAAGATCAGCGCGCGTCCCGCCGCGACATAGCCCGCCGCCGCCAGCAGGGGCCCGACAATGCCTACGACCGCAAGACCCCGCGCCAGAAGACCCAGGAGCGTCAGCGTGTAATTCGACTCGCCCGCCCCGGCCACACCGGCGCGCAGCACCCGCCCCGTTCGCCACAGCAACAGCCCGCCCGCCACCAGAACCGGGAAGGTCGCCGTCGCCGTCACCGCATCCGAATAGCTTTGCGCATCCATCGCCACGCTGCGCAGCATGTCGGCCGCCAGCACCAGCCCCAGCATGGTCCCCAGAAACCGGCCTTCGGCCCGGCGCTCATCTGGCATGGGCAGCACGGCATCCTCGCCCTGCACGCGCGGGAAAGCCCGTCCGCCCAGCCAGGCCGCCAGAAACACCGCAAGACCCATCACCGGCAGCGCCATCGCCACGCGGGTGCTGATCTCGCCCAGCAGGTGGCTGGAAATCAGCGCGCCGGCCAGCGCGACCATGCCCAGCGTCGGCACCGCCACCTGCCCCAGCGAGGCGACAAGCGACAGGACCCGCCGCCGCGCCACCGACCCGCCAGCCTGCAACCTGTCGACGAAACGCTCGATGAAGGCGCGGGCATAGATCGCCAGGGCAACCCAGACCACAAGCAGAAGAAGGATCAGGGGCAGATTGTCGAAAAAGGCCGCGCGCTGCTCTTCGTCGGTCCAGCCGCTACTGGTCTCGTCCCACAATTGCAGCAGCGTGTCCGAGATGCCGACCGCCGCCTCGGGCCAGTTCTGCGGGTTCACCGGCGCGGGCCAAAGCTGCAACAGCTGATCCGCCTGCCGGTCGCGCAATGTCCCGTCGATCTCGCGGATCAACCCGTCGGCGCGGCGATAGGCCTCTTCTGCGGCGATGCCCGGCGCCTGAAGTTTGACCATCTGATCGGCCAGTTCGCTGCGCCGCGCCGCGATTTCCGGCGCCTCGGTCTCGCCCTCGGCGGGGGCCGGGCCAAGCGCCGCGACCTGCTCCTTCACCGTCGCGATGCGCGAGGAATTGGCGGTCTGCGCGGTCAGAAGGGCCGCACGCCATTGCGCCAGCTGGCTGCGCAGCTCTTCCAGCCGTTCATCCGAGATATTGGCATTGCCGATCTCGGCCTCGGCCGCCTCGGCCTTGGCCCGCCAATCGGCGTAATCGACCGTCGTCTGGCTTTCGGGCGCGGCCTCCTGCGCCAGGACCCGCCCGGGCGCCACCGTCAGACCCAGCGCCAGGGCAAGCACCAGCGCCGGGATCACCCCGTGCAGAGCCGCCCGCAATTTTCTCGCCACCACCGGCCTCACGCCTCTTCGTAGACCGAGGGCAGCGCCCGCGGCGCACGGTCCAGCCAATCGGGCACGGGCAGGCCCTTTTCCTTCAGGAAGGCCGGGTTCCAGACCTTTGACTGGTAGCGGCTGCCGTAGTCGCACAGGATCGTCACGATCGTGTGGCCCGGCCCCATTTCCTTGGCCATCCGCACCGCCCCCGCGATGTTGATCGCGGTCGAGCCGCCCATGCACAGCCCCTCGTCGCGGGCGAGGTCAAAGACATAGGGCAGCGCCTCGGCATCGGGGATGCGCCAGCTGAAATCCGGGGTGAAGCCTTCCAGATTCGCGGTGATGCGGCCCTGGCCGATGCCCTCGGTGATCGAATTGCCCGGGCTTTCGAAAACGCCCTTGGTGTAGAAGGAATGCAGCGCCGCGCCTTCGGGGTCGGCGAGGCCGATCTTCACGCCCTTGGGCTGCAAGGCCAGCCCCACCCCCGCCAGCGTCCCGCCGCTGCCCACGGCGCAGACAAAGCCATCGACCTTGCCGTCAAGCTGGGTCCAGATTTCCGGCCCGGTCGTCTCGATATGCGACTGGCGGTTGGCGGTATTGTCGAACTGGTTGGCCCAGATCGCGCCATTCGGTTCGGTCCGCGCCAGCGCCTCGGCCAGACGGCCGGAATAGCGCACATAATTGTTGGGGTTCTTGTAGGGGGCGGCCGGCACCTGCACCAGCTCGGCCCCCGCCAGGCGGATCATGTCCTTCTTTTCCTGGCTTTGCGTTTCCGGGATCACGATGACGGTCTTGAACCCCATCGACGATCCGACCAGCGCCAGCCCGATGCCGGTATTTCCCGCCGTACCCTCGACGATGGTGCCGCCGGGCTTGAGCTGCCCCTTCGCCACCGCGTCGCGGATGATGTACAGTGCGGCGCGGTCCTTGACCGACTGGCCCGGGTTCATGAATTCGCATTTGCCCAGGATGGTGCAGCCGGTCATCTCGCTGACGCGGCGCAGCTTCAGAAGCGGCGTGTTGCCGATCGCGGCGGCCAGATCTTCCTGAATGTGCATCTCGGAGCTTCCTTCATTATTCTGCCTCAGGTGTAGGCAAGCGGCCCGGCAAACTCAAGCCGCCGCAGAAGGTGAGGCAAGGGCTTGCCGCAGGGTCCAGGCCCCGCGACCGTCCGCTTGACACCGCAAAGATATGCCGGGCCGCGCAGCGCGGATCTTTCCTGTGGAAAGACGTCGCTAGCGGACCACCAGCGCGACGATGCCATTGGCCTCGCCGTCGCGTCTCGTCTCAAGCCCGAAGCCCAGATCGGTGAAATAGACCCAGCGGCGCGAGAATCCCGCGCCCGCCCCGGCAAAGACCGCCTCGACCGGGATCGCGCGATATTTGCAGCCCGACAGTTTCACCACCCGCTCGGGCAGGAAGGAATAGCTGACCCGCAACCCGCGTATGCCCTTGCGAACCGCCTCCTGCTCGCCCTTCTCAACCGACCCGAAGCCCGGCAGGGCCACGGCCTCGCCCGCGCCGCGCCGCCCCTCGCGCACCGACCCGGACCAGCCGCCGCCCGCCACGGGTTCCGGCGGACGCGGATCGAATTTCCAGGTGATCACGGTTTCGCCATCGCGGCCGTTCAGCGTGGTCCGCGTCTCATAGACACCCCAAAGCGACCGGCGGCTGTCGCGCGACAGGGCGGCCGCGGAATCGTAATCCACCAGAACGACGCCGCGATCCTTGCCCGCGCGCACCGTGCCCAGCCGCCTGTCCTGCCGCTTGAAGGTGATGCCCGCGCGCAGATCGCCCGCCTCGACACAGCGCGCCTCGGCCAGCGCGGGGGCCACAAGCGCCAGCGCCAGGGCAAGGGCGCCAAGGGATTTGGACAGGGACAGGCGCATCACAGGAAACCTCCGCAATAGGGCGATTGCCGCAGTCTTGCACGGATCGGCCCCGCCGCGCCACGCCGACGCGCGCCGGGGTAAGGGTTTCCGCCGATGGGTTGCCAAACGGTTAATCCACGGCCGAACGCCTTGAAACGGCAAAAGAAAAAGGGGCGTCCCGCCATGGGACGCCCCTTTTCAGATCTCTGCCGGGTGGGCTCAGCCCTTGGCGGCGACCATCAGGCCCTCGTCTTTGATGACCTTCAGCCCCTCGTCGAGCGATTTCTTCGCCCGCTCGATCAGCACGTCGATCTCGGCGGGCGTGATCACCAGGGGCGGCGAGATGATCATCCGGTCGCCGACATGGCGCATGATCAGGTCATTGGCAAAGCAGCGCTCGCGCACCTTGTAGCCGACCTTGCCTTCTTCGCTGGCGAATTTGGCCCGCTTGGCCTTGTCGGGGGTCAGCGCGATGCTGCCCATCAGACCCGACAGCTTCGCCTCGCCCACCAGCGGGTGATCCGCCAGCGCGGCCCAGCGCTCGGCCAGATAGGGGTTCGCCACGTCGCGCACATGTTCGACCACGCCCTCATCCTGCATGATCCGCAGGTTCTCCAGCGCCACCGCCGCCGCGACAGGATGGCCGCTATAGGTGTAGCCGTGGAAGAACTCGCCGCCCGATCCGACCACTTCGGCCACCTCGTCGCAGACGATCGAGCCGCCGATGGGCTGATAGCCCGAGGACAGGCCCTTGGCGATGGTCATGATATGCGGCTTGATGCCGAAAGTCTGGCTGCCGAACCAGTTGCCGGTGCGGCCAAAGCCGGTGATGACCTCGTCGGCGATCAGAAGGATGCCGTATTTGTCGCAGATGCGCTGGATTTCCGGCCAGTAGGTCGAGGGCGGAATGATCACGCCGCCCGCGCCCTGTACCGGCTCGCCGATGAAGGCGGCGACCTTGTCGGCACCCAGTTCCTCGATCTTGGCTTCCAGTTCGCGCGCCCGCATCAGGCCGAATTCCTCGGGCGTCATGTCGCCGCCTTCGGCCCACCAATGCGGCTGGCCGATATGGGCGATGCCGTCGATCATGCCGCCATGGGCATGGATCGGCTTCATGCCGCCAAGGCTGCCGCCGCCCATGGTCGAGCCGTGATAGCCGTTCCAGCGCCCGATGATGATGCGCTTCTCGGGCTGGCCCTTGACCTGCCAGTAGCGGCGGGCAAGGCGAATATTGGTGTCATTGGCCTCCGAGCCCGACCCCGCGAAGAAGACATGGTTCAGATCGCCGGGGGCAAGTTCGGCCAGCTTCGCCGCCAGCGCGATGGCCGGAACATGGGTCGTCTGGAAGAAGGTGTTGTAATAGGGCAGTTCCTCGATCTGCCGCGCCGCAACCTGGCCAAGTTCCTTGCGGCCATAGCCGATATTCACGCACCACAGCCCCGCCATGCCGTCCAGGATGCGATGGCCTTCGCTGTCGGTCAGCCAGACGCCCTCGCCGCGCAGGATGACCCGCGCGCCCTTCTTGGCCAGTTCGGCCTTGTCGGTGAACGGGTGAAAGTGATGCGCCGCATCCAGCCGCTGCAATTCGGCCGTGGGCAGGTTGTTGGTGATCATGTTCATGGCCAGACCTCATTGGCAGGAATCGGCGGCAAAGGCGCCGTCTGGGCACAGGATAGAACGGCGCGACCCGGGCTTCAAGGAATTTGATCAAATTATGAGATGACGCGACGGCATGCCGGTCAACTGGCTGCGCAGTCAGCCGCCCGTGGTAGGGCAGAGGTGCGCCGAAAGCGGGGGTCAGACCTCGGCCAGCGCCTGCCGCACCTGATCGATGCCCTGCTGGATGTCGCGCGCCACGGCCTGGCCCAGCGCCGCCGGATCGCCCGCCCGCATCGCGGCCAGCGCCTCATGATGCTGGTCGGGCAGTCCGGTCTTGCCATTGCGTTCGATCACCACCCGCAGCGACGGCCCCGCCCGCAGCCAAAGCGACCGCGTGATGTCCAGCAGCACCGGCGCCTGCGACAGATCGTACAACGTGAAATGAAAGGCGTGATTGGCCCGCAGGTAATCGGAAATGCTTCCGGCCCTGATCGCCGCATCGACCCGGTCATCCGCCGCCGTCAGCCGCGCGATCAACGCGGGCGTCAGCCGCGCCGCCGCCATCTCGGCCAGTTTCGGCTCGATGGCCAGGCGGGCAAAAGCCACCTCGTCCAGCATTCCCGCCGTCATCTGCGGCACCGCCACGCGGCGATTGTCCTGCAACAACAGCGCGCCCTCGGCGATCAGCCGCCGCAGCGCCTCGCGCACCGGGGTCATGCCGGCGCCCAGTTCCTGGATCAGTCCCTGAATCGTCACCGGCTGGCCGGGGGCGAGATGGCCATAAAGCACCATGTCGCGCAGCCGCGCATAGGTCAGCTCATGGGTCGGGATCTTGCGGCTGTCTGCGTCCATGGCCCTCTTGCCCTGTCGAGAGGCCCTTTATGACGCCCCTGCCTGCACATGCAAGAGATGATCAAATTCCGGCCTCGCGCCGCAGCCCCTCGCGCGCCCCATCCAGCCACAGAAGCGACAAAAGCAAAGGCGCACAGGTGAATTCGCCCGCCCGAGCGCGGGCCATCGCCTCGGCGAAGGGCAGAAGATGGCCGCGGATATCCTCGGCCTCGCCCGGCACGCCATGCACCCCGGCCGCATCATCGGGCAGGTCGCACAGGCCGATATAGGAATAGATGTATTCGCTGAAGGCACCCGTCGTCGGGTAGTACTCGGCGGCCTTCACCAGCTTTCCGACCATCAGCCCCGCCTCTTCCAGCGCCTCGCGCCGCGCCGCCTCTTCCGGGGTTTCGCCCGGGTCGATCCGCCCCGCCACCGCCTCGATCTGCCAGGGATTCGCCTCGCCCCGCACCAGGGGCGCCACCCGCATCTGTTCGACCAGCAGCACCCGGTCGCGCAGCGGGTCCCAGGGCAGCAGCGTGATCGCGTCGCAGCCGACAAAGACCTCGCGCCGCACCAGCGGGCTCATCGCGCCATCAAAGCGGCGGAAGCGCAGTTCCAGCTCCTCGACCGCGAAGAACCCGGCATGGCGGATGCGGCGCGGCTCTTCCGCCACCGTCCCCGCCGCCAGCCGCAGCCCCCTCGGCGCCCCCTCGGCCAGCGCCCTTAACCGCGAGGCCGCGCGCACCAGCATCGGCCCGCGCCGCGCCAGCAGCCGCTCGGCCGGAACCTGCCCCATCGCTGCCAGGATATCCTCGGCCAAAGCGCGCTCCAGCGCGGCGCTTTCCGCCACATTCCCGCCGGTCGCCGCCAGCCAGAAAGACAGCCGCGCCGGATCAGCGCCCAAAAGCCGCGCCAGCGCGGGATCGTCCAGCCTTGCATCCATGTTCAGCGCCAGCGCCGCCTGGTGTATTCCGCCGCGGCCCCGCCCAGCAGGCCACCCAGGATCAGCACGCCCAGCACCCCCACCGTCATCATGGCGCGCGCCTGTTCCATCATCAGCTTGAACACATCCAGCACCGCCGACATCGGACTGCCGCCATAGGCGTTGGTGGTCATCGACTTGCGCACCATCAGATACGAGCAGAACAGCAGCAGCGCAAAGAAGGCCAGCGTGACCGAGGTGCGCAGCCCCGACCCCATCGCCTCGCCATAGCCCTGCCCCACCAGATTGCCCATCACCCGCCAGCCGATCACCATCCCCATCAGCGCGGTCAACTCGCGAAAGGCGCCGACGGTGGCATTTTCGCCCAGAGTCGGCACATGCGCGTTAGCGGCCAGCCATCCCACGACGGCAAAGCACAGGGCGGCGACAAGCTTGGCGGCTGTTGGCATGGCTCTCCCTCGGGTTCCCGCCCCTTCAGCCGGGGCGTGTCAGCGTGATCTGCGTCACGTCGCAGTTTCCGCCGTGAAAGGCGCCCGCGCAAGAGGTGAGGTAAAGATCCCACATCCGCCGGAAGCGTTCGTCAAAACCCAGCGCGCGCGCCTCGTCCCAGCGCGCAAGAAAGGTCTCGCGCCAGCGCCGCAGGGTCTGGCTGTAGCTCTCGCCGAATTCCACGCTGCCCGCGACCCGCAACCCCGCCCTGCGGCCCTGCTCCTGCAAGGCCGACATCGTCGGCAGCATCCCGCCCGGAAAGATGTATTTCTGGATGAAATCGACCTGCCGCCGATACAGCGCCCAGCGGTGTTCGGCCACGGTGATCACCTGCAACACCGCCTGCCGCCCAGGCTTCAGCCGCCCGGCCAGGGCGCTGAAATAGGTCGGCCAGTAGCGCTGCCCCACCGCCTCGAACATCTCGATCGAGGCGACACCGTCATAAAGGCCGCGCTCGTCGCGATAATCGCGCAGAGCGATCTCGACCCGGTCCTCCAGCCCCGCCTTGCGAATGCGGGCGCGGGCGAACTCGGCCTGGGCCTTCGAGATGGTCAGCCCCGTGACTTTCAGCCCCCGCCGCGCGGCGGCATATTCGGCAAAGCCGCCCCAGCCGCAGCCGATTTCCAGCACATGATCGCCCGTCTTCGCGCCCATCCGGTCGATCACGCTGGCATATTTCGCCTCCTGCGCCCGTTCCAGGCTTTCCTGCCCGCTGGCGAAAAGCGCGCTGGAATAGGTCATGCTGTCATCCAGCCACAGCCGGTAAAACTCATTGCCCAGATCGTAATGCGCCGCGATGTTGCGCCGCGCCTGCCGGTGACTGTTCGATTGCAGCCAGAAGCGCAGCCGTTCCAGCCCCCGCACCAGGCCCATGGCCGGAAAACCGTCATTCACCGGGTCATTCTCGGGCAGTTGGATCAGGTCCATCAGCGCCTGCAGGTCGGGCGTGTCCCAGTCGCCGTCCAGATAGGCCTCGCAAAAGCCCAGCTCGCCCTCGCGCAAGAGGCGCGCGAAAAGATCGGGGCTGATGACCTGAATTTCGGCCCTTGGTCCCGGCCTCGCCCCGCTGGCGCGGAACCGCCGCCCGTCGCGCAGGGTAAAGTCCAGCTCGCCCCGCCCCAGCCGCCCTGCCACCTCAAAGACCCGTGCGAAATAGCGCGGCAGGTCGCGCTGTCCCGTCGTGCTGGTCAGGATGTCCATCCGCGCCTCCCCCGAAAGGCCCAAACGAATTAACCTTTCCCCGGAATCCCCCGCCGCTCAAGCTTTTCCTTGCTGAAGTGCAGCCAAGGCCCTTGCACGGCCCTCGGCCAGCGCGATCAGCGGGCGGGCCGGGGCATCCTTCGGCGAAAGCCCCCAGGCGCGCGGAACGGCATCGAAATAGGCCAGCGCATCGGCGCCCGGATCACGCTGCCCCTCGGCCAGCCAGCGGCGGCGATACAGGCCCGCGGGATCGAATTTCTCGGCCTGGGTCTCGGGGTTGAAGATGCGGAAATAGGGTGCGGCATCCGGGCCGGACCCCGCAACCCATTGCCAGCCCATCGCATTCGCCGCCGGGTCCCAATCGGTCAGGCATTGGGCGAACCAGTCGAGCCCGACCTTCCAATGCGTCAGGAGATGCTTGGTCAGATAGGAGGCGACGATCATCCTTGCCCGGTTGTGCATCCGCCCCGTCACGAACATCTCGCGCATGGCGGCATCGACAAGGCTCTGCCCCGTGCGGCCCCGCCGCCAGGCCTCGGCATCGGCATTGTCCGAACGCCAGGGAAAGCCGTCCCATTCCGCGCGCCAATTGGCCCGGTCCATCTGCGGGAAATGATAGAGCAGATGCCAGGAAAATTCGCGCCAGGCCAGTTCCGACAGGAATTTCTCGGCCCCCGCCCGGCCCTCGTCGCGGGCGCGCAGGGCCGCGTGCCAGACCCGGCGGATACCGATCTCGCCATAGGTCAGGTTCTCGGACAGGCCCGAGCAGACCTCGCGGTCCAGCCGGTCGCGCATCTGGGCATAGTCTTCGACCGGCCCGTCCAGAAACGCATCCAGCCGGTCGCGCGCGGCGTCGCCGCCCACCGTCTGGCGCGGCCAGACCACCGCACCGCCCCGGTTCATGGCGCGGTCAAGCTGCCAGTCCTCCAGCCTGTCGCCCTTCGGCGCGGGGGCAAGCGCGCGCAGAGCCTTGACTGGCGGCAGCGCCGCAGGCGGGTCGCGGCGGCGCAGCGCGTTCCAATAGGGGGTGAAGACCTTGTAGGGCCCGCCCTGCCCGGTCTGGATCTCCCAGGGCTCGGCCAGCAAATGTCCGGCAAAGCTGCGCGCCTCGACGCCGCTTTCGCGCAGCGCCGCCTTCACCGCGCTGTCGCGGTCGCGCGACGGCCCGTCATAAAGCCGCGACCACCACACACCCGCCGCCTCGGTTTCCGCCACCAGCGCGGCAAGCGCGGGCAGCGCCGCCCCGCGCCGCAGGACAAGCCCCAGCCCCGCCCCTTGCAGCGTCTTGGCGAAAGCCGCGACTGCAAGGCCCAGCCGCCCCTTCGCCGCAGCGCCGATCGCTTCGGTCTCGGGGTCCAGCAGGAAGACCGCGACCAGGGGCCGCCCCGTCGCCGCCGCTGCGTGCAGCATGGGCTGGTCGTCCAGCCGCAGGTCGCGGCGGAACCACAGGATCAGGGGCGCATCCTTGGCTTGGTCAGGCACGGCGGGATCTCCGGTCGAACGGTGGGACAGGGGTTAACAGGGGGTTAATACGCATAGGCCAAGCCTTTGGTTTCCCTCACCCTGCCCCCCTGTCCCACCGTGGGACAATCAGAGCACGCGGTCCAGCGCCGCGATCAGCCGCGTCACCTCTTCCGGGCTGGTATAGTGAACCGCCGACAGGCGCAGCACGCCCTTTTCCAGATCCACCCCCATCGCCGCCAAGGGACGCACGGCATAGAAATCACCCGCCCAGCAGGCAATGCCCTCGCGGCCCAGCGCCTCGGAGACGGGCTCCGCCACCCGGCCCAGATCGACCGCCACCGTCGGCGCCCGGCGGCCCGCCTCGCGCGGGCCGATCAGCCGCAGATCGTTGCGCCCGCCCAGATAGTCCAGCAGCGGCTGGATCGTGGCCACTTCCTGCGCCCGCATCAGGTCATGGACGCCCCGGTTGCGCGCCGCCGCATCGCCGCCGATGCCGTGATGGGCCGCCAGCGCATCGACATAATCCGCCATGCCCGCACAGGCCGCCACCTGCGCATGGTCCGGCCCGGCCGGGGTGTGGCGCTTGTAGAGCGTGCCGTGATTGAAATGGTGCCCCTGCCCCGGCAACTCGAAGCCGAATTCCTTGCGGATCACCATGATGCCCTGATGCGGCCCATAGGTCTTGTAGGCCGAGAACAGATAGACATCCGCCCCCATCGCCGGCATGTCGGGGAAACCATGCGGGGCATAGCTGACCCCATCCACCACCGTGCGCGCGCCCGCCGCCCTGGCCATGGCGCAGATCGCCGCCACGTCATTGATCTCGGCCACCACATTCGAGCAATGGGGGAAGCACACGAGCCGCACCTTGCCATCGGCCAAGAGCTTGGACAGCGCCGCCGGGTCAAGCGAACCGGTCGCGGGATCAAGCTTCCACTCCCGCACCTCGATCCCTTCGTCCGCCAGCCGCCGCCAGACCCCGGAATTCGCCTCGTGATCCTGGTTCGTCACCACGATTGCCGCATCCTGCCCGCGCAACCATTGCCGCACCGCCTGGGCCAAAACATAGGTGTTCGCGCTGGTCGAGGGGCCGAAGGACACTTCCTCCCGCGCCACGCCCATCATCGCGGCCAGCCGGGTGCGCGCCTCATCCATCTCGGCCCCGCCCGCCTGGGCGCCCGGATAGGGCCCATAGGGCTGCACCTTGCGGTCGGTGTAGAAGCGGTGCAACCGCTCGACCACCTGCACGCAGGGGTAGCTGCCGCCCGCATTCTCGAAGAAGGCATGGGTCGACAGCACCGGCGAGGCAAAGGCCGGAAACTGGGAACGGACAAAGGAAAGATCGAGGGACATCTGCGGCTCCTGCATCAAAGGCCGCGGATCGGGGACGCCTGCGCAGGCGGGAAATCCCGGTCCGCGGCAGGTCTTCCAGCCAGACCCGGCGCTGTCTGCCGCCGGGCCAGAACCGGGCGCGGCCCGGCTTCGCCGCCAGATCTAGCAACCGCCCGCCCAAGGCGCAAGCCGCGCCGGATTGGCCCCCGTTCGATCCCCCTGCGCCGCCGGAACGGGCGCTTTTGCGCGCTCCGCCGCCCCCTTTGCCATATTCAGCGGGCTGTCGGCTTTGCGCCTCTTGCCTGCCGCGCTTGGAATGCCCAATGTCATTAGTGGCTTGAGGCAGGAACGCACCTGTCCTAGCGTCTCAACCATGCAGACCGGCGTCTTGGGGAAATCCGTCAGGTCTGGTGCCAACAAGGAGAGAGTATGTCCCGTCACGCCACATTCCTGGCTTGCGCCGCCACCGCGCTTGCCCTTGCCACCACGGCCCGCGCCGCCGACCCGGACCTGACCATCCTTGACTGGGCCGGTTGGGAAATCGACGGCATGCTGCAACCCTATGTCGACAAGTATGGCCAGAAGCCCTCCTATGTCTTCTTCGCCGATGACGACGAGGCGTTCCAGAAAGTCTCCTCCGGCTTCAAGGCCGATGTCGTCCATCCCTGTGCCGCCTCGGTGCCGCGCTACAAGAATGCCGGGCTGATCGAGCCCTGGGATGTCGCGAAGATCGCGGAGTTCAAGAACATCCCCGAGCGGATGACCAAGAGCTTCACCGATGCCGACGGCGTCTGGTTCATTCCGACCGACTACGCCTATACCGCCATCGCCTATAACACCGAGACGGTCCCGGCCGAAGACGTGGCCTCGCTGGCGGTCTTCACCAACGAAAAGTATGCCGGCCGCATCTCGATGCCCGACAATACCGACGACGTCTGGTCGCTGGCCTTCCTGGCCACGGGCGTGACCTCGTGGGACAACGTCAGCGACGAGCAGTTCCAGGCCGCCGCCGACTGGCTGCGCAAGGTCCATCCGAATGTCCGCGCCTATTGGTCGGACCCATCGGAACTGTCGCAGCTCATGGCTTCGGGCGAAGTGCAGGTCGCCTGGTCGTGGAACGACCCGGTCGCCATCCTGCTGTCCGAGAAATTCCCGGTCGGCTTCAACCGCGCCCCCGCCGAAGGCGCCGCGACCTGGTTCTGCGGCATGGTCAACATGAAGGACGGGCCGGGCAAGGAAGACAAGGCCTATGACTTCATTAACTCGCTCCTGGCGCCGTCCTCGGCCAAGCCGCTGCTCGAGGCGATCGGCTATGCGCTGTCGAACGATGCCGCCATGGCCACGATCGACCCCGCAGAGATGAAGGCCGCCTATGTCGATCCGGTCACCACGACGCTTTTCGCCCAGACCCCGCCCACCCCGGAGCTGCGCGAGAAGATGATCGAGGAATTCGAGATGATCAAATCGGGCTTCTGATCGCCCCTGCATGTGCCGCGACGCCCGGGCCTTGTCCCGGGCGTTCGCATTTCTGCCGCCCGCTGAAAGGGTGTTGGCCGAGGCGTCCCCCGGGGCGCGTCAGATCACACTGCGGATGGCGAAGCTGGAATTGATCCGGCTGACCCCGGGCAGGCGCGACAGGATCTCCTTGTGGACCCGCTCGTAATCGCCCGCGCCCTCGGTTTCCAGCCGCAACAGGTAATCTTCCTCGCCGGTCATCAGATAGCATTCGCGCACTTCCGGGTGCTTGCGCACTTCGGATTCGAAGGCGTTCAGCACATCCTCGGTCTGGCGCTCAAGGCTGATGCGCACGATCACCACATGCGCCCGGTCCGACGCCGCCCCGGCGACCAGCGCGGTATATCCCCGGATCACGCCCGAGGATTCCAGCATCTGCACCCGGCGCAGACAGGCCGAGGGCGACAGGCCCGTCTCCGCCGCCAGCGCGACATTGGTGATCCGCGCATTGCGCCGCAATGCACGAATCAACGCGCGGTCGATGCGATCCAGTTCCGGCATATTCTTGCGCCTTTCGCCCAAACATTGCGCCGATGCGCCATTGGAGAAATCTTATTGCACGGATCGGCAGGACATTCGATGGATTTTCTACGATGCTCACGCAGAAAGGCGGGCGGAAGGCGCGCGCCGAACGAGGTATCCTTCAGATGAAAGTCATCGTCCTTGGCAGCGGCGTCCTGGGCACCGTTTCAGCCTGGTATCTGGCGCAGGCGGGCCATGAGGTCACGGTGATCGACCGCCAGACCGGCCCCGCGCTGGAGACGAGCTTCGCCAATGCGGGCGAGGTCTCCTTCGGCTATTGCAGCCCCTGGGCTGCGCCGGGCATTCCGAAAAAGGCGATCAAGTGGCTGTTGATGAAGCATGCGCCCCTGATCCTGCGCCCCAAGGTCGATGCGGCGATGCTGTCCTGGCTGGTCGCGATGCTGCGCAACTGCACCTCGGCCCGCTATGCGCTGAACAAAAGCCGGATGCTGCGCCTGGCCGATTATTCGCGCACCGCGCTGGCCGAATTGCGCGCCGAAACCGGCATTGCCTATGACGAGCGGATGAAGGGCACGCTGCAACTGTTCCGCACCGAGGCCCAGCTCGAGGCTTCGGCCAAGGACGTCAAGGCGCTCAAGGCCGATGGCATCCCCTGCGAGGTGCTGGACCCGACGGGCTGTATCGCCCAGGAACCGGCGCTGGCCCAGGCCCGCGACAAGATCGTCGGCGGCTTGCTGACGCCGCTGGACGAGACCGGCGACTGCTTCAAGTTCACCAATGCGCTGGCCGATCTGGCGATGGCGAAGGGCGTGACCTTCCGCTGGGGCGAGACGATCCGCCGCGTCCTGACCGAAGGCGGCCGCGCCATCGGGGTTGAGACCGACCGCGGCCAGACCCGCGCCGATGCGGTGGTGATGTGCCTGGGCAGCTATTCGCCCCAGATGCTCGCCCCCCTGGGCATCCGCCTGCCGGTCTATCCGGTCAAGGGCTATTCGCTGACCATCCCGATCACCGATGCCAGCCGCGCCCCGGAATCGACCGTGATGGACGAGACCTACAAGATCGCCATCACCCGGCTGGGCGACCGCATCCGCGTGGGCGGCATGGCCGAGATTTCGGGCTACAACAACCGGCTCGAACCCGCCCGCCGCCGCACGCTGGAACATTCGGTCACCGATCTTTTCCCGGGCGGCGACACGTCGCAGGCGACATTCTGGAGTGGCCTGCGCCCGATGACGCCCGATGGCACGCCGGTCATCGGCCCGACCCCGGTCAAGGGCCTGTTCCTGAACACCGGCCATGGCACTTTGGGCTGGACCATGTCCTCGGGCTCGGGCCGGCTGATCGCCGATCTGGTCTCGGGCCGCGCGCCGGAAATCGACGCCAAGGATCTGGCGCTGTCCCGCTACTGACGCGGCAGCACCCCTGCCGCCCCTGCGGCCTGCCGCAACAGGCTTGCGGCCCGCAGGCCCGGCGCCTATATTCTACCTTGTCCGGGGCAACCCGGACTATGGCGATAAACGCACCTGTAATAATCGGCTCGGACCCGGGGGCGGTACCCGGCGGCTCCACCAGACTTTCCCGTTCATTGCGGGCGTGTGGGGCCGAAATAGGATCGACGAACGACCAAAGAGGCCAGCTTTCGCTCGGTGAGGTACCACCGTTATCGGTCCAAGATCACAGTTGCCAATGACAACCGTGCTCCGGTGGCGCTGGCTGCGTAAGCGGCTCGCAATACCAAACTCAAGTCCCTGCGCTTAGCCGCGTAGGGCGGGGCCTGCAGGAGCCTGGCAACAGAATCCTGCGCTTCCCCAAGATCCTGCCCCAAGGCTCCTGCAAAGCGCCCGGTCTCAGGGGCCCGGCAACAGAATCCTGCGCTTCCTCCCGTCCATTTTCTTTGCGCAACGCCGCGTCGCGGCCCATGCTTCAGCCCATGCTGCGCGCGCTTGTCCTTGGGCTTTGCCTTGCTGCCGGACCCGCAGGGGCCTGCGAGACGGCGCTTGTGCTGTCGATCGATGTCTCCGGCTCGATCGACAAGGGCGATTATCGCCTTCAGGCCGAGGGGCTGGCCGCCGCGCTGACCGACCCGGCCGTGGCCGATGCGCTGGTCGAGGGGCAGGTCGCCCTGGCCGTGGTGCATTGGTCGGGCGTCGATCAGCAGGCCCTTGTCCTGCCCTGGCAGCGGATGCTGACCCAAGGCGCAGTCCGCCGCTTTGCCGAGGCCGCCGCCCGCGCGCCCCGCGCCTTCGAAGGCTCGGACACGGCGGTCGGTCAGGGCCTGCGCTTCGCCCTGGCGCAATTCCCCGAGGTTGCCGACTGTGACCGCCTTGTCGTCGACATTTCCGGTGACGGGCAGGAAAATGCCGGCTTCACCGATGCCCGCGCCCGCTCCGAGGCGCGCGCCATGGGCGTCGCCGTCAATGCCATCGCGATCGAGGAGCCCGGCCCCGCCAGCCCGATCACCCGCTACTACCTGTCCTGGGTCGTCACGCCGGGCGGCTTTGTCGTCACCGCCCGGGGGTTGCAGGATTATGCCGCCAGCCTGCGGCTGAAGCTTCTGCGCGAGCTGTCCAAACCCGTCGGCTGACCCCTGTCCCGGCGCCCGTGCGCAGGCTAGGCTGCGCCAAACGCCCGGAGACGCGCATGGACTTGCCCGATGCCAGCCTTACCACCCTTGCCCTCTGGCTGGACCTGATCGGCACCTTCGTCTTCGGCCTGTCGGGCGGGATGTTGGCGGTGCGGCGGCAGCTTGACCTGTTCGGCGTCATCGTCTTGTCCACCGCCGCCGCCACGGCCGGGGGCGCGATCCGCGACATGGCGATCGGCGACCAGCCCGCCGCCGTGTTGCAGGACCCGCGCATCCTTCTGGCGGCGCTGGCTGCCGGGCTGGTGGCCTTTCTTGCCCATCGCCATGTCGAGCGGCTGAACAAGCCCGTCATGCTGCTTGATGCGCTGGGTCTGGGCGTCTTTGCCGTCTCGGGCACGCAGAAGGCGCTGGAATTCGGGCTGAACCCCGCCGCCGCCTGCCTGATCGGCGTCCTGACCGCCGTGGGCGGCGGCGTGATGCGCGACCTTCTGGTGACGGAGATTCCGCGCGTGCTGCGCGAGGATGTCTATGCCGTCGCCGCGATCCTGGGCGCCGTCCTGGTGATCCTGGGCGACCATCTTGGCTGGCCGCCCCTGTTGACCGCAGCCCTGGGCATCAGCCTGACCTTCGCGGTCCGGGTGGCTTCGGTCCGGCTGGGCCTGCGCATCCCGCGCGCCAAGCCTTGACCGGAACAGGCACTGGGCCTAAGCCATCGCTCATGGGGTCCGCGAACGCCCCGTGAGGCCCCGGCCCAAGGCTCGCATCCCTGACCCTTCGCCAAGGATGCCACCATGCCCGCTTTCGGCCAGATCGCCCCCGCCCAGTTGATGCGCCTGATCGGCACGCCCGATGCGCCGCTGATCCTTGATGTCCGCCTGCCCGAGGATCTGGACAGCCTGCCCCGCCTGATCCCGACCACCCGCCTCTGCCGCCATGACGCACTGGACGGTCTTGCCGCGCCGCCCGGCCGCGTCGTCGTGATCTGCATGAAGGGCCGCAAGCTTTCCGAAGGCGCGGCGGCGCTTTTGCGTGCACGCGGCTGGCAGGCCGAGGTGCTGGAAGGCGGCGCCGCCGCCTGGGCCGAGGCGGGCCTGCCGATGATCCCGCGCGCCGCCCTGCCGCAGACGCGCCTCTGGGTCACGCGCCAGCGCCCCAAGATCGACCGCATCGCCTGCCCCTGGCTGATCCGCCGCTTCATCGACCCGCAGGCGCAGTTCCTTTACGTCGCGCCCGCCGAAGTGCCCGCCGTGGCCGAACGCTTCGGGGCCATTCCCTATGACATCCCCGATGTGACCTTCAGCCACCGTGGCGATCTGTGCAGCTTCGACGCCCTTCTGCAGGATTTCGGCCTGATGACCGAGGCGCTGGCGCGCATGGCGACCGTGATCCGCGCCGCCGATACCGACCGCCACGACCTTGCGCCGCAGGCCGCCGGGCTTCTGGCGCTGTCAGTCGGATTGTCACGCCAGTTTCGCGATGACCTGCAACAGCTTGAGGCCGGAATGATTCTGTATGACGCCCTGTATCGCTGGGCCCGCGACGGGTTCGACGAAGGCCATGACTGGCCTGCGGGGCGACCGGCATGACCACTGGCATGACGCCCTCGCTGGACGAGCTGACCCGCACCTTTGCCCGTATCGGCTTTCTGTCCTTTGGCGGTCCTGCCGCGCAGATCGCGCTGATGCACCGGATCGTGCTGGACGAGAAGCGCTGGGTCGACGAGGCCGATTACCTGCGCGCGCTGTCGCTGTGCATGCTTCTGCCCGGGCCGGAGGCCATGCAGCTTGCGACCTGGATCGGCTGGAAGCTGCACGGGGTCAGGGGCGGGCTGATCGCGGGCGGGCTGTTCGTCCTGCCCGGGGCCTGCGTCGTTCTGGCGCTGAGCATGATCTACGCCGCCTTCGGCCAGGTGCCGCTGGTCGCGGCGCTGTTCGCAGGGGTTCAGGCTGCGGTCATCGCCATCGTGATCGAGGCGCTGCTGCGCGTGGCCAAGCGGGCGCTGAAGTCGCGCGCGGCCTATCTGGTGGCGCTGGCCGCCTTTGTCGGCCTGTTCTTCCTGCACCTGCCCTTCCCGGTGATCATTCTGGCCGCCGGTCTATGGGGCTATCTGCGCAGCGCTGCCGCGCCCGCCCCTTTGCCGCCGCCGCAACCCGGCGCCCTGTCCGAAAGCCTGCGCGCGGCCGCGGCCTGGCTGGCGATCTGGCTGCTGCCCCTGGCCGCGCTTTGGGCCACCGCCCCGCAGCGCCTGGTCGAGATCGGCATCTTCTTTTCTAAACTCGCCGTCCTGACCTTTGGCGGCGCCTATGCCGTTCTGGCCTGGATGGCGCAGGAGGTGGTCGAGGACAAGGCTTGGCTGACGCTCAGGCAGATGATGGACGGGTTGGGCCTGGCCGAGACGACGCCGGGGCCGCTGATCCTGGTCAATGAATTCGTGGCCTATATGGCCGGGCATGGCGCGGGCGGTTGGGCGATGGGCCTTGCCGGGGCCGCCATCGCGCTGTGGATGACCTTCATCCCCTGCTTCCTGTTCATCTTCGCGCTGGCGCCCTTTGTCCAGCGGCTGACCCATATGCCGCGCCTCTCGGGCGCACTGGCCGCCATCACCGCCGCCGTGGTGGGCGTGATCGCCAATCTGTCGCTGTGGTTCGCGCTGCATGTCCTGTTCGGCACGGTCAGCGAGGCGCGGCTGGGGCCGGTTCACCTGGCTTTGCCCGAGCCTTCGACCCTGCGACCGGCCATCGCGCTGATCGCGCTTGGCGCTGGCTTTCTTCTTCTGCGCCGACATTGGCCGCTTCTTCTTGTGCTGGCGCTTTCGGCGGCGGCCTCGGTGCTGGCCGCGGCTTTCGGCTGGGCATGATGGCGGCATGACCCCCGCCCCCTCTTCCCTTGCCGAACGAATCCCCTATGCTGGCCCCCAATTGGAAGGGATCGATCATGGCGCGCGGCATTGATTACGGCAACCTCATGCACCAGGCGATGCGCGGCCTGATCCAGACCGTGCTGGAAGACGTTGCCCGTGACGGCCTGCCCGGGGCGCACCACTTCTTCATCACCTTCGACACCACCCATCCCGGCGTCGCCATCGCCGATTGGCTTCATGCCCGCTACCCGTCGGAAATGACCGTGGTGCTGCAGCACTGGTACGAGAATCTGGAAGTCACCGACGAGGGCTTCTCGGTCACGCTGAATTTCGGCAACCAGCCCGAACCCCTTGTCATCCCCTTCGACGCGGTGCGCACCTTTGTCGACCCGTCGGTCGAATTCGGCCTGCGCTTCGAAAGCCATGACGAAGACGATGAGGAAGAGGAGGATGGCGACGATCCCGAGGGCGAGGGCGATGACACGCCGCGCCCCGAGGCCGAGGTCGTTAGCCTCGACAAGTTCCGCAAGACCTGAACCTTGGAAAGCGATCTCGCCCTTTTCCGCCGTCGGCTTCTCAAGAACCCGCGGCAGGTCTCTGCCATCGCGCCGTCGTCGCGCACGCTGGCGCGCGCCATGACGCTGGGCCTTGGCCCGCAATCGGGCCGGGTGGTGGAATTCGGCCCCGGCACCGGCCGCTTCACCGAAGCCATCCTGGCGCGCGGCGTGCCGCCCGCCAACCTGACGCTGTTCGAGCTGGATGAGGAATTCGTCGCCCATCTGCGCGCCAAGTTTCCCGGCGTGACCGTGCATCAGGCCGGGGCCGAGACGGCGGCCGATCTGATGGACGCGGGGGTGCAGGTGGTGATCTCGGGCCTGCCGCTGCTGTCCATGCCCGAAACGGTGCGCGAAGGTATTGTCGGCGCGGCCTTTAAGGTGCTTGGCCCGCGCGGCACCTATGTGCAATTCACCTATGGCCCGCGCCCGCCCCTGCCGCCCGAACAGATCGCCAGCCTTGGCCTGAAGGTTGATCGTGGCTTCAAGGTCTGGGCCAACCTGCCCCCCGCCCGCGTCTACCGCTTCCGCCGGACCTGACCGCCATGCCCTGCCAGTTCGGTATGCCAAGGTATGCCGATTGATTTCGCGGCGCTGCGGCGCTATCGGGGGCCGCGAGAGCATTGCAGGAGTCTTCCGATGACCGCGACCCGTACCGAGACCGACAGCTTTGGCCCGCTGGAGGTTCCCTCCGACAAGTATTGGGGCGCGCAGACCCAGCGCTCGATCATCAATTTCCCGATCGGCTGGGAAAAACAGCCCGTCCCGGTGATCCGCGCCCTCGGCGTGATCAAGAAGGCCGCGGCGACGGTGAACGCCGCCCAGGGCGATCTGGATGCCGCCCTGGCCGAGGCGATCAAGGCCGCCGCGCAGGAAGTGATCGACGGCAAGTTCGACGACAATTTCCCGCTGGTGGTCTGGCAGACCGGATCCGGCACCCAGTCGAACATGAACGCGAACGAGGTGATCTCGAACCGCGCCATCGAAATGCTGGGCGGGGTGATGGGGTCGAAAAAGCCCGTCCATCCGAATGACCATGTGAACATGGGCCAGTCCTCGAACGACACTTTCCCGACCGCAATGCATGTGGCCATCGGGATGCATGCCCGCGATGTGCTGATCCCCGGGCTGGAGAAACTGTCCAAGGCGCTCTGGGCCAAGGTCGAGGAGTTCAAGGACATCATCAAGATCGGCCGCACCCATACCCAGGATGCGACGCCGCTGACGCTGGGCCAGGAATTTTCCGGCTATGCGACCCAGGTCGACAAGTGCATCGCCCGGGTCAAGATGTGCCTGGGCGACATTTACGAACTCGCCCAGGGCGGCACCGCTGTCGGCACCGGCCTGAACACCCGCAAGGGCTATGACGCCGCCGTCGCGGCCGAGATCGCCAAGATCACCAACCTGCCCTTCGTCACCGCCCCGAACAAGTTCGAGGCGCTGGCCGCGCATGACGCGATGGTCATGTTCTCGGGCGCGCTCAAGACGGTCGCGGCGGCCCTGTTCAAGATCGCCAATGACCTGCGGCTTCTGGGTTCCGGCCCGCGTTCGGGCCTGGGCGAGCTGATCCTGCCGGAAAACGAGCCGGGCTCCTCGATCATGCCGGGCAAAGTCAACCCGACCCAGGCCGAGGCGCTGACCATGGTCTGCGCCCATGTCATGGGCAATGATGCGGCGGTGGGGTTCGCCGGCAGCCAGGGCCATTTCGAGCTGAACGTTTACAACCCGATGATGTCCTACAACGTGCTGCAATCCATGCAGCTTCTGGGCGATGCGGCCTCGTCCTTCACCGACAACATGGTGGTCGGCACCCAGGCCAATGTGGCGCGGATCGACAAGCTGATGAAGGAAAGCCTGATGCTGGTGACGGCCCTGGCCCCGACCATCGGCTATGACAACGCCACCAAGGTCGCGAAGACCGCGCACAAGAACGGCACCACTCTGCGCGAAGAGGCGATTGCCCTGGGCTTCGTCGATGCCGAGACCTTCGACCGCGTGGTGCGGCCCGAAGACATGATCGGCCCGAAAGGCTGAGTTTCGGAGGGCTGATGGCCGAGATCGTCAACCTGCGCACGGCACGCAAGCAGGCGGCCCGCAAGGCCGCCCGCAGTGTGGCCGATGCCCAGGCGGCGAAATTCGGGCGCAGCAAGGCCGAGAAAGAGTTGCAGCAGGCGCTCGCCGACAAGGCGGCGCGTGACCTCGACGCCCATCACCGCGACCGCGAGCAGGATCAGGATTAACCGGCATTTAACCACGCTGCGTGAGCCTCTTGCGCAGGAGGTGACAGAATGACCGCCCTGCCACAGTATCTCAGCGCCGATCAATGGATCAGGCATCTGTTTTCGTCACAGGCCGCGCAGGAAGGTGGCGTGATCCCCGCAAGCTGCGCGACATCGAGCGTTTCGTGGGCCGCGAGATGTTTCTGGCGGAGATGCGGCGCAGGGGCTTTGCGGTGGTCGAGAATGCCGGGCAGTTCGTGATCTTCTGCAACAGCGAACCAATCCGCCGCGTCGCCTGAACGATTTCTTCGAAGAAGTCGTGCCGGAGCCTTCAAAGGCTCCGAACCGGAGTTTTCGAAAACTCCGGTTGGCGCTTGAGCGGCCCCCGGGCTAGACAGGCATCATGTCCGCCCGCCCGATCAAACACTCGCTGACCCTCCGGGGCCACCGCACCAGCGTCTCGCTCGAATCAGAGTTCTGGGACGCTTTCCGCAGCATCGCCGCCGAACGCGGCCAAAGCCTCAATGATCTTGCCGCTGAAATTGACGGCAGCCGCGCGCCCGACACCGGCCTCGCTTCGGCGATCCGGGTCTTCGTGCTGAACCGCTACCGTTCCGCCGCGCGCTGAAGCGCGGGCACCAGATCGCCATAGCCGGTAAAGCGCCGCTCATAATCCAGACCCAGCCGCGCCGCGCAGTCGCGCGCCTTGGCATCCAGGGCCGGGTCCTCGGTCTGGGCCTGATAGACCAGCTTGGTGTAATTGCCGAACAGCATGTCGCGCAGCTCGGGGTGGCGGTCGAGCCCCATGGGCTTCCAGACGAAGGCATCGAACTGCCGCACCAGGAAATCGGTCAGGTAAAAGGCGGTGAACTCGGTCTCCGACTTCTCGGCAAAGACCGCATTCCCTTCAAAGAACGAATAGCAATGCGGGCCCTCAATCATCTCGACGCCCAGTTCCTTGCACTTTTCCTGCAATTGCCCGCCCGTGCCGCAATCGGCATAGACCACCAGCACCGCAGCATAGTCGTCCCGCCGCTCCAGCACCGCCTGTTCCACCGCCGCAGTGATCCGGTCAGGCCAGAGATGCAGCTTGGCGGGCAGGCATTGCAGGTCGAGATGGTTCCAGCCATTCGCCGCCTTCACCGCCAGGATCTCATGCGCGAGCGCGCCACAGGCGATCAGCAGCACCCGGCCCGTCTGTGCTGGCGCCAGCCCCGTCTCGGTCAGAACCGCATCATCAGGGGCATCAGGCGACTTCCCGGCGCCTAGCGCCACTGCCGCGCGCCCAGGATCAGGCTGCCCATCACCGCCGCGAAAGACAGCGCCAGAAGCGGCACATGCGCCCAAAGCGCCAGCACCAGCGTCGTTCCCGCCGCAAGGATCACGAGGCAAAGCATCCCGAGGAAATGGGTCAATGGCATTATCCAGCCCTCCACACATCAAATGTGGTCCCCCTTGCCGCGGAATCCAAGTCACGAAACGACGAGACCCCGGAAAATCCGGGGTCTCAGAAAGATTGCGCCGGAAATTGCGGCTCAGGCGCCCAGCTGGTTGTGCTTGCGCGCGACGAAGGTCTTGGCGGTTTCCACCGCCACGGCGGCATCGCGGCAATAGGCATCGGCACCGATCGCCTTGCCGAATTCCTCGTTCAGGGGGGCACCGCCGACGAGGACGATATAATCCTCGCGCATGCCCTTTTCCTTCATCGTGTCGATCACGACTTTCATGTAGGGCATGGTCGTGGTCAGCAGCGCCGACATGCCCAGGATATCGGGCTTCTCGGCCTCAAGCGCGTCGAGATACTTCTCGACCGAATTGTTGATGCCCAGGTCCAGCACTTCGAAGCCCGCGCCTTCCATCATCATCGCGACAAGGTTCTTGCCGATGTCGTGGATGTCGCCCTTGACGGTGCCGATCACCATCTTGCCCATGCGCGGCGCGCCGGTTTCCGCCAGCAAGGGCTTGAGGATATGCATCCCCGCCTTCATCGCATTGGCCGAAAGCAGCACTTCCGGCACGAAGAGGATGCCATCGCGGAAGTCGTCGCCGACGATCTTCATCCCCGCAACCAGCGCCTTGGTCAGGACGTCATAGGGCGTCCAGCCGCGTTCCAGCAGGATCTCGGTGCCTTCCTCGATCTCTTCCTTGAGACCGTCATAGAGGTCGTCATGCATCTGCAAGACCAGCTCGTCATCGGGCAGTTCGGAAAGGATGATCTCGTCGTCGGCCATCTGGGCGCTCCACGAAAGGGCGGTGTCTGCCTGTTGCATGGGCCGAAAGCGCCCCTGCCACTTCTCATTTAGCGACATGCCCGGAATGAAAGCCGACAGCAAGAAAAATGCGCAGGGACGGGGATGGCAAATGTTCCATCTTTGTTCTAATCTGGCGGATATGGAGACGCCCCCTCACCCCTCGCTTTTGCCAGGCCAGCGCCCGCGCGCCCGCGGCGCGGGCTCGAACGAAACCGGGCGGTATGAGGCGACCCGGCGCGAGGCCGCCGATGACGGCTGGGACCTGCCCGAGGAGGACCGCCTGGTCGCGACAGAGGTCCGCTTGGAACAACCGCGGTCGGCCCTCAGCTGGAACCGCTCGCCCGACCTGCCCTTCGACCGCAGCATCAACCCCTATCGCGGCTGCGAACATGGCTGCATCTACTGCTTCGCCCGCCCGACCCATGCTTACCTGAACCTGTCGCCCGGCCTCGATTTCGAAACCCGGCTGATCGCGCGCCCCGGCATCGGCGCCGTGCTCGACCGCGAGCTGCGCGCCCGCAGCTACCGCGTCGCCACCGTGGCCCTTGGCACCAACACCGATCCGTACCAGCCGATCGAGGCGAAGCACCGGGTGATGCGCGAAATTCTCGAGGTTCTCTCCGCTTTCAACCACCCCACGGCAATCACCACCAAGGGCACGCTGATCGAACGCGATCTCGACATCCTCGCCCCGATGGCGGCGCGGGGCCTCTTGCGGGTCGGCATTTCCCTTCCCACGCTCGACCCCGGCCTGGCGCGCCGGATGGAGCCCCGCGCCGCCGCCCCCGCCCGACGGCTGGCGGTGATCCGGCGGCTGGCGCAGGCCGGCATTCCGGTGCGGGTCATGGTTGCGCCGGTCATTCCCGGCCTGACCGACCACGAGCTTGAGCCGATCCTTGCCGCCGCACGCGAGGCCGGGGCGCAGGGCGCGAGCTGGATCATGCTGCGCCTGCCGCTTGAGGTCGCCCCCCTGTTCCGGGACTGGCTGGATCGTTCGGAACCGGGCCGCGCCGCCAAGGTCATGGCCCGCGTGCGCGAAAGCCGGGGCGGCAAGGAGTATGACGCCGCCTGGGGCCAAAGGATGCGGGGCGAGGGGCTGTGGTCACGGCTGATCGCGCAGCGCTTCGACAAGGCCTGCGCGCGGCTGGGTTATACCAACCACCTGCCGCCCCTGCGCTGCGACCTGTTCCAGCCACCCCTGGCGCGGGGCGACCAGCCAAGCCTGTTCTGAGCGGGCCAAGTTCCTTCGACGAAAATTGCCCGGCGTTTTCGAAAACGCCGGGCTGCGCGTCTATCCCCGCCGTCCGCGCCGTTCGCGCCGCACCGGGCCTTCGCCATCCGTCCCGTCCGAAGCCGAGGAGAAGCCGCCCAGATGCGCGGAGATGTCTTCCAGGGTCGGCACCGGGCCCTTGGGGCGGCTTTCCAGCGCGGCGCGCATCGCGCGCAGATGCTCAGGCATGGTGCCGCAGCAGCCGCCGATGATCCGCACCCCGGCATCGCGGGCCAGCACGGCATATTCCGCCATCAGCTCGGGCGTGCCGTCGTAATGGATATGGCCGTCATGATATTTCGGGATGCCGGCATTGCCCTTGGCGATGATCGGGCGCTGGCTGCCCGCGCCGACAAAGCCCATCACGGTGCGCATCAGGTCGCTTGCCCCCACGCCGCAATTGGCGCCAAAGGCGATCGGCGGGTTGGGCAGTTTCTCGACCAGTTCGGCCATCGCCGCCGAGGTCACGCCCATCATCGTGCGCCCCGCCGTGTCAAAGCTCATCGTGCCGCACCAGGGCATTCCGGCCAACGCCGCCGCTTCGGCCGCGGCGCGATATTCCTCGGGCGCGCTGATCGTCTCGATCCACAGCACATCCGCGCCGCCTTCCTTCAGACCCTCGGCCTGCTCGTGAAAGATCTCCACGGCAGCGGCATGGGTCAGGCTTCCCATCGGTTCAAAGATCTCGCCCGTCGGCCCGACAGACCCCGCCACGACCACAGGCCGCCCTGCGGCATCGGCGATCTCGCGGCCCAGCGCGGCGCCGACGCGGTTCAACTCGCGCACCCGGCCCTGGGCATTGTGCAGCTTCAGCCGCGCGGCATTGCCGCCGAAGGTGTTGGTCAGGAAGATGTCGGACCCGGCCTCGACCGCGCCCCTGTAAAGGCTGCGGATATTGTCGGGCTGGTCGGTGTTCCACAATTCCGGCGGCTCGCCCGAGGCGAGTCCCATGTTGAACAGGTTGGTTCCCGTCGCCCCGTCGGCCATCAGCCAGTCGCGGCTTGCCAGCAGGCGGCTCAGCGCGTCATCAGTCATCTTTCACCTCCGGGGTCGGGTTGTCGTCAGCCCGTTTTCCTCTGCCATGCGGCCCCCGGCGATGCAATTTCATTCTCATCGCCAGCCCCGATCGGGCCACCGCCCGGCGCCCCGTCTTTACTTTGCAGCCAATCTTCGCCCCGCACCTCACCATCCTCCGGCGGCGCCCGCCCCGGGCCGCGCTCCGCCAGCCGCTCCAGCGCGCCCGGCTCTTCCTGATCTGCGGCAGCGGCGCTCACCTCGGCCGTTTCCGGCCAATCCTCGGCCAGATCCCGCCCGCCCGCGGGTCGCAGCGGTCCGGGCCGCAGAATGGCCTTGCGGATTTCCAGCGCCGCCAGCGCAAGGTCGGGGCGGCGCGGCGCGGCGATGTAGAGGCGCTCCCAGCGCGGCGCGAAGGCGGATTTGAATTGCATGAGCCCCGCCCCGGCCCGCCGCGTCGCCTCGCGCACCATGCGCCGGCCTGCCGTGGCGGCGGGGCCGCGCGCATCTGGAAAGGCGCTTTCCGGCGCCGCCGCCAAGGACAGCCGGGTCAGGCCCGCCCGCTGCCCGTCGGCCAGGGCGGCGGCGATCAGCGCATGGGCGGTGCCGTCCGGGGCCGCAGGATCAGGGCGGAGCAGATCCAGCGCCCAGTCGCCCGTCCCGATGTGAAAACTGGCAAACCCGACCATGCGCCCGCCCTGTCGCGCGACATAAAGGCGCTGCGCCGCAAGATAGGCCGGGTCGAACCGCCCCATGGAAAAGCCCAACTCGCCCCCCCGCGCCGCGACCCAGGCCGCGTTCACCGCCGCCAGCTCGTCCGGCGCGGCGCTTTCGGCCCGCACCGTGACCCCGGCTTCGGCGGCCCGGCGCAACTTGCGCCGCAGACCCGCGCGGGCGGGCGTCTCCAGCCGGAACCCGACCGGGTTCAGCAAGGCCTCGCGCGCGACCGCCACCACCTGCCAATGCGCCAGCCGCGCCGCCGCCGCCACGCGCGGCGGCACCTTGTACAGCGCGACGCCGCGCCCTTCCGCCCGGGCCAGATGGGCCAGCGCCCGGCAATCGGCCGGCAGCACCGTCGCGGCGGACAGCGGCGCGCGTAAAGCCACGAGCGTGTTGGGCAGCCGTGCCGCCGCCCAGACCGCCAGCCCCGCCCGCTGCGGCGCGAAAGCACCCTGCCGCATCAGCCCCGCTTCGGCAAAGCCCGGGCCGAAAGCCGGGCCTTCGTCGGGCGGGCGGGGCCGTTGCCGTCGCTCGGCCCGCCGGGGCCCGCGAACCAGCACCGCCAGGCCCACCAGCGCCGGGGCCAGAAAGTAGACCATCCGCCAGGCCAGAACCGTGGCCAGAAGCGCCGCCTCCTCGACCTGCGGCAGCAGCGCCAGCAGCGTCAGCTCGATCGCGCCCAGCCCGCCCGGCGCGCCCGAGACCAGCCCCGCCCCGATCGCCAGCACCAGCGCGGGCAAAAGCGCGGCCAGTGACAGGCCCTCGGGCGCCAGCACCCAGAAGGCCAGCGCCGCCGCCCCGCAATCCAGCGCGACCAGGCCGACGACCCGCGCTTGCACCCGCAGCCCCGGCCAGCCCCGCCGTGGCGCAAAGACCGAGGCCGCCGCCGCCCCCGCTGCCGCCAGCGCCACCACCGCCGCCCAACGTCCATGGCCCGTGCCCAGACTGGCCAGAACCGCCGCCGCCAGCACTGCCCAGCCCGCCAGAAAGGCCACCGACACGAACCCCGTCAGCCGCAGCGCCAACCCCAGCGATACGCCCGGCAGCATCCGCCAGCGCACCAATGCCCCGGTGATCAGGCCAAGCCCCAGGAATTGCGACAGCGCGATCGCAGCAAAGCCCGCCCGCCGCGCCATGGCCGGGCGGATGCCGGTCGCCAGATGGCGATGAAGGGTCTCGTCATGGCCGGCCACCGCGACATAGGAAATCGCCGTGAAGCCCAGCGCCAGGAGCCAGTCACCCGGCGCCACCTCGGCCAGCCGCGCTGTCAGGGCGGCGGCATCCAGATCGCCCAGCCGCCCCAGCAGCAGCCCGCAAAAGGCCAGCGTCGCCACCAGTGCCAGCACAGGGCGCAACCCGCCACGAAGGCCCGGCTCTGCCCGCAGTGCCGCCAAAGTCCCCGAGATGATCTGCCCGAGCATCGCCCCCCCGTTGCGCCGCGCCGCAACGGAAGATCTACCCCGGCAAAGGAAAGGTCCGGTTAATCGCCCCGGCCCACGGGAAACCCCGCGCCCCAAAAAACAAAGGGCCGCGCCCGGCATCGCCCGGCACGGCCCCTTTGTCCCGCGCGTCTGGCGCGGATCAGATCTCGGTCATCAACTGGGCCTTGGCCACCGGCATCAGCTCGGCCAGCTTTGCGCGTACCTCGTCGGCCGAGGCCTTGCCCGCCAGATCGGCCACGATCTTGCGCACCACATCCTCGCTGCCGGCTTCCTCGAAATCCGAGGCCACAACATCGCGCGCATAGGCATCGGCGGCCTCGCCCGTCTTGCCCATCAGCCCGGCAGCCCACAGACCCAAAAGCTTGTTGCGCCGTGCCTCGGCCTTGAACTGCATCTCGCTGTCATGGGCGAATTTGCTCTCGAAGGCATTCTCGCGGTCGTCGAAAGTGGTCATCTCGGTCTCCCTCGGGGCAATGGACGTCTTTACCGTCATATGCCCAGAGCGGGCCAGTCCTGCAAGGGTATCCTGCACGGCGATCCTGCACCGGCATCCCGCGGGCATCCCCCTCCCGGCCAAACCCCCTTCGCGCGCGGGCGCGCCTTGCGGCGGCACGCCCCTTGGCTTATAGGCCAAGGCCAAAGCTTCCGGGGTGGCGCCGCCGCCCCTTTTTGTCCTTTCCGTTTCGGGATGCATGATGGCACGGCGCAAGAAGGTCTATGAAGGCAAGGCCAAGATCCTGTTCGAAGGGCCCGAGCCCGGCACGCTGATCCAGTATTTCAAGGATGATTCCGCCACCGACAATGTCTCACCGATCTCTACCGCGACCGAGGGCAAGGGCGTCCTGAACAACCGCCTGTCGGAATTCTTCATGTCCGGCCTGAACGCCATCGGCGTGCCGACGCATTTCATGCGCCGCCTCAACATGCGCGAACAGCTTGTCCGCATGGCCGAGATCATCCCGCTTGAGGTTGTGGTGCGCAACTTCGCCGCAGGCGACCTGTCGCGCCGCCTTGGCATTCCCGAAGGCACGCCGCTGCCGCGCCCGATCGTCGAATATTATTACAAGGACGATAAGCTGGGCACGCCGCTGGTGTCGGAAGAACATATCATCGCGTTCAACTGGGCCAACCAGCAGGATCTTGACGATATGGTCGCGCTGGCGCTGCGGGTGAACGATTTCCTCTCGGGCGTCATGCTGGGCGTCGGCGTGCGGCTGATGGATTTCCGGCTGGAAGTCGGCCGGATCTGGGAAGGCGACTATATGCGCCTGATCGTGGCCGACGAGATCAGCCCGGAATCGATGCGCCTGTGGGATCTGCGCCTGCCCGAACGCGCCGACGGGTCGGTTGACGACCCCGGCCCCTTGGCGGATGTCCATACCGAACTGGCGCGGCGTCTGGGCGTCCTGCCCTCGAACGTCACCCATACCACCAAGCCTTCGCTGATCAACTGAGCCCCGGAGAAGCCCGATGAAAGCCCGCGTCACCGTCATGCTGAAATCCGGCGTCCTTGACCCGCAGGGCGAGGCGATCCGCCATGCGCTCGGGTCGCTGGGCTTTGCCGGCGTCGAGGGCGTGCGTCAGGGCAAGGTGATCGAGCTGGACCTCGCCACCGCCGATGCCGCCAAGGCCGAGGCCGAGGTCAAGGCCATGTGCGAAAAACTGCTCGCCAATACGGTGATCGAAAGCTACCGGGTCGAACTGGCCTGACGGCATTGGCAACGATCCTTCGCAGAAGGATCGGGAATGTCGATCTTTCGTCGGAAGATCGCCTCTAGCGCCGCGTTACCCGCAGGCGGATTCCGTCGCGCGCCCGCACCGTCAGATGCGCCACCGGCACAGGATCATCCCCCGCGATCCGCTCGAAGCGGAAGGCCCTGACCAGCAGCGCCAGCAGAAGCGGCCCTTCCACCATGGCGAATCCCGCCCCGGTGCAGACCCGCGGCCCGGCTGAAAACGGCAGATAGGCCTCGCGCACCGAGGCCTTTGTCTCCTCCCGCCCCCAGCGATCCGGGTCGAACGCATCCGGCTCAGCCCACAGCCGCTCATGGCGCTGCAAATGCCAGGGCGACAGCACGACCTGGGCGCCAGGCCCGACCGCGCGCCCCCGGAAGGTCTCGGGACAGGTGGTCTCGCGCACCATCATCGGCACGGGCGGATAAAGCCGCAGCGTCTCGCGGAACACATCGCGCGTCAGCCGCAGCCGGGCGATGTCGCCGAATTCGGGCGCCGCGCCCAGACCGGCCACCTCTGCCGCCACCCGCTCCTGCACCTGCGGGAAAAGCGCCAGCAGATACAGCGCCCAGGACAGCGCCGAGGCGCTGGTCTCATGCCCGGCCAGAAAGAAGATCGCCACCTGATCGACCATTTCGGCGGGGGTGAAGCCCTGCCCCGTCACCGGATCGCGCGTCACCATGATCTTGGTGGCCAGATCGTCCGGCGCAGTCCCTGCCGCGATCTCCCCCGCCCGCGCCGCCACCAATTCCTCGATCAGAAGCCGGATCTGCGCCGCCGCCCGCCGCGTGGCCCTGCGGTGAAAGCGCGGCATCCAGCGCGGCAAAGGCAGGAAGGCCGCCAGGTTCAAGATCGGCTGGCTGCGCTGATAGGCGCGGAAGGCGGCAAAGACCTCGGCGGCCAGGCGATGTTCGATCGGGATCGAGAACAGGGTGCGGAAGATCACATCCGCCGCCGCATGGCTGGCCGCTTCCTCGATCTCGACCACACCTTCGCCCAGCCGAGCCACCGCCGCCTGCGCGGCGGCCAGCATGGCGGGATAGGTCTCGCGCAGCCGCCCGCCCTCGAAAGCCGGGTCGATGATCCGCCGCTGCCGCTTCCAGATCTCGCCATTGGTCACGAAGACCGACTGGCCCAGCAGCACCCGCAACCCCTCGCCCACCCGGTCGGATTTCGGGAAATCCCCGGGCCGCGCGTTCAGCACCAGCCGGATCAGCGCCGGGTCATTGACCATATAGCTGCGGAAGAAGGGCGTACGAAATTCGGCCATCCAGGCCCGGTACAGCCGCGCCGGCTGGGCCGACAGGATGTCGCGGCGGAACAGCCGCAGATGCGTCAAGAGCGAGACCCTCTCGGCCCGCGCGGGCGGTTTCGGGGGGTGAACCGGACAGCCGCTCATGCCGTGCCGCGCCAGCGGTTCACCGGGGTCTCGATCCGGCTTTTCGACGGCTTCCGCCCGGCATAGCGCGCGGCAAGGGTCTGCGGCCCCGCCGTGATGCGGAAATAGTCATAATCATCCGCCGCCCCCGGCAGCGCGTCAAAGGCGCAGATATACTGAAAATGCAGCCGGAACCAGCGCCGCCGCAGCGCCTGCCATTTGGCCGGGCTGAGGGTCTGGGTGAAGGCGGCCGAAATCACCAGCGGCCAGCGCTTGCCCTCTGGCGCGACGCCGCTGACCGAGACCGGATCGCACAGCGCGAAGGCGCAGCCATCGCCCGGCGCGGTCACATCCAGCCAGAACAGCTCGTCCCGCATGGACAGATCGCGCAGATCGGCCCGCAACCGCGTGGCCCTCGGCAGGAAAGACACCATCGGCACCACCTGCCCCAGCGACAGGAAGGACAGGGCCGGGCGCGTCCCGGGCAGCCCGGCCCGGGTCAGGTCGGCCAGGATCGACACGCCCAGATGCGCGCCCGAGGAATGGCCGATGACCAGGACCTCGTCCAGATCCTCGTCCAGCGCCGCCCGGATCGCTTTGCGGAAATCCGACATCCGCGCTTCCAGTTCGGGCGGATTCGCCCCCCCGGCCTGCGCCGAATAGGCATAATCATGCATCAGGTACCAGGCGAAGACCTTGTTGTCCCTGGCGCGAAACCAGCGCAGCCCCCCCGCCACCACCAGGGCGAACACGACCAGCCCGGCGGTCCAATGCAGATATTCCGCCACCAGCCCGCCCAGGACCCCGCCGATCAGGCAGGCCGCCAGCAACTGCAAAAGCAGAAAGGCAATCGGATAGAGCGCCGCGATCATCGGCCCCTTGCGCAGCCGCATCAGCCGGAACAGCGCGCCCGAGCCGATATAGGCCCAGGCGATGCGGAAAAGTTGCAGATAGGTCGCCGGGATCGACTCTGACATGCTGCCGCGCACGAGATCCGACCAGACCAGCACCTCGATCTCAGCCTCGACGCGCGCGCCGTCGATCCGGCCTTCGACCTGCCAGCCATAGGGGCCACCGCCCCGCCTGGGCGTCAGGGCCAGCGCGTAACCCGACAGCGCCGCCTGCGCGGCACCTTCCTTGCGATACAATTCGCGATAGCGCCGGGGATGGATCGGGTCATAGCCGGGAATATAGAACACCCGCCGCCGGAACACCCGCCCCGCCGATCCTGCGTCTTCCTGCCTTACCGGGTCCAGCTTCATCCTGCCCTCATCCCTGGCGAAGATGGCCGAAGAACCGGGCGGAAATAAGAGGGAAAAGCGGTCCGCAGGCGGGCCTCGCCCCCTTACCGCCCCCCTTTCGAAAGGCGGGGAAAGCCACGGGTTCAGCCCAGGAGCGGAATGCCAAGCTGTTCCATCACATCCAGCATCCAGCCCTGGAAGATCGAGAATGAGCCGGTGAACATCATCACCCCGACCAGGATCAGGAACAGGCCCATCACGATCTCGACCTTGCGCAGATGCGGCTTGATCCGCTTCATCACGGCCAGCGCCTTGGTGATGAAGATGGCCGACAGCAGGAAGGGCAGGCCCAGGCCGATGGAATAAGCCCCCATCAGATACAGGCTGCGGCCCAGATCGGCCTCGCGCGCCGCAAGCGTCAGGATGCCGGCCAGGATCGGGCCGTTGCAGGGCGTCCAGCCCGCCGCGAAGGCCAGGCCCAGCACAAAGGCGCCCAGGGCCGACCCGCCCTGATCGCCCGCATCGACCCGCGCCTCGCGCATCAGCAGCGGAATGCGGAACAGGCCCAGGAAATGCAGCCCCAGCACGATGATGATTGTTCCGGCGATGCGGCTGAACCATTCCTGATTGGTCAGCACAAAGATGCCAAAGGCCGATGTGGCAAAGCCCAGCAGCAGAAAGATCGTCGATAGGCCAAGCACAAAGAACAGGGCGGGGACGATCACCCGCTTGCGCGCCTCGGACGCGCTGGTCATCTCGCCCATCGAGATCCCGCCCATATAGGCCAGATAGGGCGGCACCACCGGCAGGACGCAGGGGCTCAGAAAGGACAGCAGGCCGCCGGTCAACGCCAGAAGCGTCGCCACCATCAACCCTGCATCCAGAATGTCGAAACCAAACATCACGCCACCCCCGTGGCCCCTGATTAGCGCCCCGCGCGGCCCGCGTCACCGCGACATGTCACACGGGGCCGTCACTTTGCCGGGAGTGCCTTGTCACAATCCACCCAGCCCCGCTAGGAAGCGCCATGGAGATGACCTGGGATCATGAGATCGACTGCGAGGGGCTCTTGTGCCCCCTGCCCGTCCTGCGCGCGCGCAAGCGGCTGATGGCCTTGGCGCCGGGCCAGGTTCTGGCGGTGCGGGCGACCGATGCCATGGCGGCGGTGGACCTGCCGCATTTCTGCACCCAGAGCGGGCATCTCTATCTGGGCAGCCGGGCCGAAGGCACCGTCACGCTGCATTTCCTGCGCGCCAAAGACTAAGGGGGCCCGCAGGCCCCCTTGTCTTGCAGATGTCCTGGGCCGCGCCTCAGCGCTTCAGCGACCACCAGCCCTTGCGGCGCGGCTTGGACGGGTCTTCGGCGGCGGGTTCCTCCGCCACTGCCGCCTCGGTCATTGCCGGATCGGCATGAACCGCCTCGGCAACCGCCAGACCGGGATCGGCAGCCAGCGGCGGCAGGTCAAGCACCGGGGCCGCCGCCACGACGGGGGCCGCGACCGGGGATTCGATGGGGGCTTCGACCGGGGCCGCAGCCTCGGCTTCCGCCGCCTTTGCCTTGCTGCGCGACCGCGACGCGGGCTTGGCGGCAGGCTTGGTCTCGCCTTCGGCCTTTTCGGCCTTGGGCTTGGCGCGGCTTGCGGCCCTCTTCTTCGGCGCGGGCGCTTCCGTCTCGGCAGCGGTCTCGGCGACTGCGGCTTCGGCAACTGCGGCTTCCGAGACGGGGGCCGCCTCTTCCGCCGTCACGGCCTGCGACGCCACGTCTTCCGCCACCGGCGCGGCCGCAGCCCCCGCCTTGGCGCGCGGCTTGCGGGTGCGCTTGGGCTTGGCCGGGGCTTCCTCGGCCACGCCCTCTGCCGGCGCGACCGCCGCTTCCGCCGCCACGGCCACGACCTCGACGTTCACCGCCGCATCGGCCTCGCGCTCGTCGCCCTCGTCACCATCCTCACCCTCGTCATCGCCGTCATCGCCCTCGGCCATGGACGCGCCCGGCGCGCCCTCGCCCTGGCCATCGCGGCCACCGCGCCGACGCCGACGCCGACGGCGCTTCTTCTTGCCGCCGCCATCGCCATTGCCTTCGGCACGGGCGGGCTTCGCCTCGCCGCTTTCGGCCACGGCCTCTTCGGCCTCGTCTTCCTCGTCCAGGATCTCGTCAACCAGATCCTCGTCCTCCTCCTCGTCGACCGGCGCGCCCATCAGGCCCGCATGGCCCGAGATCACGGCCGAAGGTTCGGGGACGACCCGTGTCGCGGTCTTGAACTTTTCAATGGAATAATCGGGCGAGACCAGCATCGGATCGGCCTCGATCCGCACCGCCATGCCATAACGCGTCTCGATCAGGACGATATGCTCGCGCTTGTGGTTGAACAGGAAGTTCACGATCCCGACCGGCGCCTTGAGCAGCACTTCCTTCGACCGCTTGCGCGTGCCTTCCTCTTCCAGCGCGCGCAGGATGGTCAGCGCCATGCTGTCATCCGACCGGATCAGCCCCGTGCCATGGCAATGCGGGCAGGGCTGCGTGGTGGATTCCAGCATGCCCGGCCGCAGCCGCTGGCGCGACATCTCCATCAGGCCAAAGCCCGAGATACGGCCGACCTGGATCCGCGCCCGGTCGGTTTTCAGCTTGTCTTTCAGACGCTTCTCGACCGCGGCATTGTTCTTCCGCTCTTCCATGTCGATGAAGTCGATCACGATCAGACCGGCCAGGTCGCGCAGGCGCAACTGGCGGCTGATCTCTTCGGCCGCTTCAAGGTTGGTCTTGAGCGCGGTCTCCTCGATCGACCCTTCCTTGGTCGCCCGGCCCGAGTTCACGTCGATCGCGACCAGCGCCTCGGTCACACCGATGACGATGTATCCGCCCGATTTCAGCTGCACGACCGGGTTGAACATGCCGCCGAGATAGCTTTCCACCTGATGCCGCGCGAACAGCGGCATCGGCTCGTCATAGCGCTTCACCTGCTTGGCATGGGACGGCATGATCATCTTCATGAAGTCCTTGGCGGTGCGGTAGCCCGCCTCGCCCTCGACCAGCACCTCGTCGATCTCTCTGCTGTAAAGATCGCGGATCGAGCGCTTGATCAGATCGCCTTCCTCATAGATCGCCGCCGGAGCGATGCTTTTCAGGGTCAGGTCGCGGACCTGTTCCCACATCCGCATCAGATATTCGTAGTCGCGCTTGATCTCGGCCTTGGTGCGCTTGGCGCCGGCAGTGCGGATGATCAGGCCGGCACCTTCCGGCACCTCCATCTCGCCCGCGATCTCCTTGAGCTTCTTGCGGTCGACCGCATTGGTGATCTTGCGGGAAATCCCGCCGCCCCGCGCGGTGTTCGGCATCAAGACGCAATAGCGGCCCGCCAGCGACAGATAGGTGGTCAGCGCCGCACCCTTGTTGCCGCGCTCTTCCTTGACCACCTGCACCAGCATGATCTGGCGCACCTTGACGACTTCCTGGATCTTGTAGCGGCGCAGCTTGGGGCGGCGCGGCTGGCTGATCTCTTCGGCGACATCCTCTTCCGCGATCGATTCGATCTCGTCATCAGTGTCGGAGGCATGGTCCATCGCCCGATAGGGCCGCTCGCCATTGCCATTCTCGGACGCGCCATGGTCGTGGGCGTGATCATGGGCGTGATCGTGGTCATGGCCGTCCGCCGCACCTTCGGTCACGGCTTCCGCAGGCGCCTCGACGACGGTCTCGGCGACCGCCGCTTCGACAGCGGCCTCGCCGCCCTCATCCTCCAGATCGACCACGTCCATTTCCGACGGGCCACGCGCAACCACGGCCTCGCCTTCCACGGCGGCAGGCCGGGGGCGCGGCGCCGGACGGCGGCGCTGGCGGCGGTTCTCTTCCTCTTCCTCGGCCCGCGCCAGGGCGCGTTCCTCGTCCAGAAGCGCCTTCCGGTCGGCGACCGGGATCTGGTAATAATCCGGGTGGATTTCCGCGAAGGCCAGGAAACCGTGCCGGTTCCCGCCGTAATCCACGAAAGCCGCCTGAAGCGAGGGTTCGACCCGTGTCACCTTGGCCAGGTAGATATTCCCGGCCAGCTGGCGCTTGTTCAGGGTTTCAAAGTCGAACTCCTCGACCTTGTTTCCGTCCACCACGACAACGCGGGTCTCTTCCGCGTGGGTGGCGTCGATAAGCATCTTCTTTGGCATGTTGTTCCATTGCGTCCCCTGCGCAAAAAGCCCCCCGGCGAACCGGGGGGGGATTCAATACGGAGGAGACGGCTTGTCTGGGCGCGGGCGACGAGCGCAGATGCGCGGGTTCTGCCCGTTGGGCAGACCTCGGCTGGTCCTGCAATGCTCGCGCGCCTCATCGCGGTTCACGTCAAGAGGGCCTTTCGGGCCCTCCGCCTTTGGTGGCCAGCCGGACGGCGCAAACGCTGGGTCCTTCGGCAATGTGCACAGCCTTGCGGCTGATCCGGCTCCCCTCGGGGCGTCGACGCGCTTTGCGCGGCCGGCCCGCCCGGGAAGGGAGAGAATTTCATGGTCGGCCCCAAGGGGCTCCAGGCCCCCAAACTATCGACAAAAGGGGCACCAGCACAATGCTGTTTTTCCGGCCGCCCGCATTGGACCCCGGTTCGCCACCTTACTCCGCGCCTATGATGACAAAAACTCTGACAGAAGCGTGACACGCCGGGGCATCACGCCCCCTTCTTCACCCGCGCGCGGCGGATCGCGCCGACGATCAGCCAGATCGCCAGCGCGACAATGGCAATGCCGGCCAGCACGATCCCGGCCAGTATCCACAGCAACCCGTCATAGCAGCCCTGGCCCAGACATTCCGCCCGGGCTGGGCCTGCGGCGGCCAGCAAGGCCCCTGTCCCTGCCAGCCGCGCCCGCATCAGACGTAATCCGACCGGGTCAGGCTGTATTTCGCCATCTTCTCGTTCAGCGTCCGGCGCGGCAGGCACAATTCGTCCATCACAGCGACGATGCTGCCCTTGTGGCGGCGCATCGTGTTGTCGATCAGCATCCGCTCGAACGCCTCGACATATTCCTTCAGGGGCTTGCCCTCGGTCGTCATCGCCGACGGCCCCGAGGTCTCGTTATCGGCCATCAGCAACGACGCGATCGAGCCCGAGCCGCGCCGGTTCTGCAACACCGCGCGCTCCGCGATGTTCACCAATTGCCGCACATTGCCCGGCCAGGGCGCCTGCAACAGTTGCGCCGCTTCCTGCGCCGTCACCTGCGGCGCCTCGCAGCCATATTCCTCGGCGAATTGCTCGCTCAGCCGCGTGAACAATTGCAAGATATCCTCGCCCCGCGCCCGCAGGGGCGGCAAAACGATGGTCATCGCGCCCAGGCGATAGAACAGATCCTGCCGCAGCGTCTGTTCCAGCGTCATGTCCGGCGCATGCTGGTTGCAGATCGCGATGATCCGGGTTTCCGGCGGCATGCCCTGATCGTTGATAAAGGTCAGCAGCCGCGCCTGAAGCGCATTGGGCAGCGCCTCGATATCCTCAAGGCACAGCGTGCCGCCGCGCGCCTCTTCGACCAGTGGGATCGACCCGTCATCGCCGCCCGGCCCGAACAGCTTGGTCGCCAACTGGTCCTCGGCCCAGGCCGCACAGGAAATCGTGACGAATTTCTTCGACGCCCGCGGCCCCACGGCATGAAGGGCATGGGCGACCAGCGTCTTGCCGGTGCCGGTCTCGCCATCGATCAGGACGTGGCTGTCCGCCTGCCCCAGATCAAGAATGTCCTCGCGCAGCCGCTCCATCGCCGGGCTGGACCCGACCAACTTCTTCATGATGGTCGAGCCGTCCGACAACTCTTTGCGCAGGGCGCGGTTGTCCAGCGTCATCCGCCGCGCCTGGGTGGCCTTCTTGGCCAGTTCGGTCATCCGGTCGGGGTTGAACGGCTTTTCCAGAAAATCGAACGCGCCGACGCGCATCGCCTCGACCGCCATGGGCACATCGCCATGGCCGGTGATCATGATCACCGGCAGGCCGGAATCCTGGCTCATCAGCCGTTTCAGGAAGGCCATGCCATCCATGCCTGGCATCTTGATGTCGGAAACGACAACCCCTTGAAATTCCGGACCAATCGCTTTCAGCGCATCTTCGGCGCTGCCATAGGTCTCGGTATCGAATCCCGAAAGCGCCAGCCATTGGCTGATCGACGCCCGCATATCCGCCTCGTCGTCGACGATCGCCACTTTCATCGTGCGTGCCATAGGGCCCTCATTCCGCTGCTTCCTGCTCCTTGCCGAGGATCGGAAGCTGCATCTCGAAGACCGCGCCGCCGTTTTCCCCGTTGCGGGCCGTCAACCGGCCGCCAAGGTCGCCTACAATGCCCGAGGAGATGGCAAGGCCAAGCCCGACCCCCTCTCCCGGTTTCTTGGTGGTGTAAAATGGCTCAAAGAGATTGTCCAAATCGGCAATCCCATGCCCATTGTCGCGCACCGTCAAAGTCGCCGTCTCGCCCGCCGCCAGCAACAGCTCGACATGCGGCGAGGGCGATTCCTTGATCGCGTCCAGCGCGTTGCGCAACAGGTTGATGATGACCTGCTCCAGCCGGATGCGGTCGGCCATCACCATGACCGGCTGGCGCGGCAGGGTGCGGGTGATCTTGACGACGCGCGCCTTCAGCTGCGGCTCCATCATCGACAGCGCAGACGAGATGCAGGCGCGCAGATCGACCGGCTCAAAGGCCTCGCCGCCCTTGCGCGCATAGCTCTTCAACTGCCGCGTGATCGCGCCCATCCGCTCGATCAGATCGTCGATCCGCTGAAAGGATGACAGCGCCTCTTCCGGCCGCTTGCGCTGCAACAACAGACGCGCCCCCGCCAGATAGGTCTTCATCGCGGCCAGCGGCTGGTTCAGCTCATGGCTCACCGCCGCCGACATCTCGCCCAGGGCCGCCAGTTTCGACGATTGCGCCAGCGTCTGCTCGGCCACTTCCAGATTCTTCTGCACCCGCTCGCGTTCCGCCACCTCGCGCTGCAGCCGGGCATTCAGCAGCCGCAGCTCCGCCGATTCCCGTTGCAGGCTGACCGAGCGCGACCAGGCCCGCCGCGACAGGACATAGAAGGACAGCGCCATCACGATGGCGAAACCCATGATCTCCAGCGCCAGGATGCCGTTCACCTTCTCGCGCACCGAATCATAGGCGGTGAAGGTCACGATCTTCCAGCCGCGGAACGGCACCCGCGCCTCGGTCCGCATCACCGCCTCGCCCTTGACATAGGCATCCGGCGGCTCCCAGGCCCAGTCGGTCGTCGCCTGGAACGCCCGCGCGATGGCCGAGGGCGCATCCTTCACCGCCAGCGCCTCGGTCAATGGCAGGCCGCGCCACACGGGTTCCGTCGCCAGGATCACTGTGCCCTCGCTGTCGGTCACCAGCACCGCATCCTGCAAGCCCGACCAGGCGCGTTCGTATTTCATCAGGTCGACCGAGACGACGATCACCCCAAGCACCTTGCCATCCGCCCGCAGCGCCCGCGAATAGGTAAAGTCGAACCCGCCCGCCTCGCGCTTGACCGAGGTGAAGACCGTCTCCTTCGCCCGCTGCGCATCGACGAAATAGGGGTCTGCCCGATGGCTCACGCCCAGAAGGTTGCGGTTCGTCGCCCCCACCACGCGCCCGTCGCCATCCATCAGCCGGATCGAGGCCACGCCGATTTCCGATTGCAACTGGATCAGCTTGGCCGAGGTGGACGAGAAATTGCCGTCCCGCAGCGCGGTGATCAGGTCGGGGTCGCGCGCCAGAATCAGCGGCACCACCGAGGTCCGCTGCAATTCCGACACCAGATTCCCGGTATACAGCGCCAGCCGCACGTCCGACCGGTTGCGCGTCGTCTCGACGAAGCGTTCGGTCAGCCAGCGGTTCGACACGATCACCACGCCCACCGCCACAAGGATCAGGAAGGCCACGACAATCTTCACCCCCAGGGGCAGGCCCTGCGGTGCGTCATCGGTCTCGGTGGCGGTATCGGCAAACATGGCGCAATCCTAAGCCTGCCGCGAAACCCCCTCAAGCGGGCGGCATCAGGCCAGCGCCATCCCGCCCATCAGGCCCTTGAACAGCGCCGCCCCGTCGGTCGAGCCATGCAGCGCCTCTGCGGCACGCTCGGGATGCGGCATCATGCCCAGCACGCGGCGGTTTGCCGACAGCACGCCGGCAATATCGCCCATCGCGCCATTGACCGGCTCGGCATAGGTGAAGGCGACCAGATCCTCGCCCTGCAACCGCGCCAGACCTTCGGCGTCGATCGTGTAATTGCCATCGTGATGGGCCACCGGAACCGCGATCTCCTGCCCTTTCTCATAGCCCTGCGTATAGGCCGAAGCGCGGGTGGCAACTTTCATCCGCACCGTGCGGCAGACGAATTTCAGCCCGGCATTGCGCATCAGCGCGCCCGGCAGCAGGCCCATCTCTGTCAGAACCTGAAAGCCGTTGCAGATGCCCAGAACATAGCCGCCGCCTTCGGCATGGCGCTTGACCGCGGCCGAGATCGGCGATTGCGCGGCAATGGCGCCGCAGCGCAGGTAGTCGCCATAGGAAAAGCCACCCGGCACCCCCACGACATCCACGCCCGCGGGCAGCGCCGTGTCCTTGTGCCAGACCCGGTCCACCTTGAACCCTGCGCCCTCAAAGGCCACCGCAAGGTCGCGGTCGCAATTCGAACCGGGAAAGGTGATGACGGCGGCTCTCATCGGCAGCACTCCTGCTTGGGGATGGCGCGGTTCCTATCCCATGCGCGCCGGGCTTTCCAGAGCGTTTGGCCCACCCCGCCCCTTGCGGCACGGCTTTTCCTGCGCCATGCCTGTCCCATGCTCAGCGATCCCGCCCTTGCCGATCTGTCCGCCCTGTTCGGCCCGCGCCTGTCCACCGCCGCCGCCGTGCTGGACCACCATGCCCAAAGCGAAAGCCTGGTCTCGGCCCCGCCGCCCTGGGCCGTGGTCTTCCCCGAAACGACGCAAGAGGTTTCGGCGCTCGCCGCGCTGTCCGACCGCCACGGATTCCCGCTGATCGGCTGGGGCGCCGGCACGTCGCTGGAAGGCCATGCCCTTGCCCCGCAGGGCGGCGTCACCGTCGATTTCTCCCGGATGGACCGCGTTCTTGCTGTCCACCCAGAGGATATGGTCGCCGTGGTCCAACCCGGCTTGACCCGCATCGCCCTGAATGACGCGCTCCGCGCCACCGGCCTGTTCTTCCCGGTCGATCCCGGCGCCAATGCCTCGCTGGGCGGCATGGCCTCGACCCGCGCGTCAGGCACCGCGACCGTCCGCTATGGCACGATGCGCGACAATGTTCTGGGGCTTGAGGTGGTGCTGGCGGGCGGAGAGGTCATCCGCACCGGCACCATGGCGCGCAAAACCGCCGCCGGATACGATCTGACCGGGCTGATCGTCGGGGCGGAAGGCACGCTGGGCCTGATCACCGAACTGACCCTGCGCCTGCATGGCCAGCCCGAAGCGGTGTCCGCCGCCGCCTGCGCCTTCCCGTCGGTTACGGCGGCGGTCGATTGCGTCATCGCCACGATCCAGATGGGCCTGCCCATGGCGCGGATCGAGCTGCTTGACGAGGCCACCGTCGCGGCGGTCAACGCCTTCTCGCATCTCGCCCTGCCGCCTGCACCGCAACTGCTGCTGGAATTCCACGGCTCGCCCGCCAGCGTGGCCGAACAGGCCGAACGCTTTGGCGAACTGGCCGCTGCGTTCGGGGCGCAGGGCTTTCAATGGGCGGAAAAGCAAGAGGACCGCACCCGCCTCTGGGCGGCGCGGCATCAGGCCTATCGCGCCATTCTGGCCTCGCGCCCGGGCGCGACCGCCGTGGTGACGGATGTCTGCGTGCCGATTTCCGCGCTGGCGCAGGCTTTGGCCGAAACGGCGGCGGATATCGCAGCCTCACCCCTGCCCGGCCCGATTCTGGGCCATGTCGGCGACGGCAACTTCCACGCCATCCTGATGGTGATGCGCGGCGACGCGGACGAAGCGGCGGCGGCCAAGGCGCTGGCCCATCGCATGGCCGAACGCGCGCTGCGGCTGGGCGGCACGATCACCGGCGAACATGGCGTCGGTTTCGGCAAGACCGGGCTGATGGAGGCCGAACATGGCGCGGGCTGGCAGGCCATGGGGCGGATCAAGCGGGCGCTCGACCCGAAGGGGCTGATGAACCCCGGCAAGATGGTTCCCTGAATCGGGGGGCGGTCAGGCCGGTCTGCGGCTTACGATTCCCAGTTGCGGAACCGGCCGGTGGCCACTTCGCGCTGGCGGCGGGCGCGGTCTTCGGCGCTGTCGGCGGCATTGATGTACAGCCCCTCGGCATCCGCGATCATCGCGCTCAGCGACGGGATGCGGAAACCGGCAATCAGCGAACGGATCTTCTTGGTCATTTTTCAGTCTCCCCGCTGGTTGGTGACAGGCACCGGCCAACGGTCTTTCGTATGGTTTTGCGGTTCAGCGCTCGAAGGGCGAGCGGCGGAACAGGCCCTGATCGATTTCGCGCTCGCGGCGCTCCAGATCGACCAGCGAGACGGCGGCGCTCAGATAGGCATATTCCTGATCGGCGATGCTGGGGGCGCGCAGGCGGCCAAGGACAGTTTGCAGTCGGTTGAACATGGCTGAACCCTCCTTTCGGTTCACCCTGTCCAGATAGGATGCTGCACCGCAGAAATCATCCGGCCTTTGCGTCTTCCCGCCATGCGTCAGTCGCATATCTCATTCATGATCTGCATAACTGTAAGGCATTTTGCCGCCCATAGCGGCCCCGGGGCGGCGGAAGAGGATTGCCAGACCTTCGCCAGACCTTTGCCAGACCTTCGCCAGACGCCGAAAAAGCCCCGAAATCAGGCTTCTATCAGCGCGCGGGCAGCGGCGCGGGCGGCATCTGTCACCGTATCTCCGGCCAGCATCCGCGCCAGTTCCTCGACCCGTTCGACCGGGTCCAGCGGCTTGACCGTGGACAGGGTGGTCCCGGCCTTCACCTTCTTCTCGACCCGCCAGTGCTGCGCACCAAAGGCCGCCACCTGCGGCGAGTGGGTCACGACAAGCACTTGGGATTCCTCGGACAATGCCTTCAGGCGGCGGCCCACCGCATCCGCCGTCGCCCCGCCGACGCCGCGGTCGATCTCGTCGAAGATCATCGTCAGGCCGGGCTGGCGGCCGGTCAGACAGACCTTCAGGGCCAGCAGGAACCGGCTGAGCTCCCCACCCGAAGCGATCTTGTTCAACGCCCCCTGCGGCGCCCCCGGATTGGTCGCCACGGTAAAGGTCACCGTATCCATCCCTTCCGGCCCCGGCTCCCCCTCCGCCACGACCGTGCGGAACACCGCCCGCTCCATCTTCAGCGGCGCCAGTTCCCTCGCCATGGCCTTGTCCAGCCGGGTGGCGGCCGCAAGCCGTTCTTTTGTCACGTCTTTTGCCGCCTTGGCATAGGCGGCCTCGGCCTCGGCCACCGCACGGGACAGTTTCGCCAGCCCGGCCTCGCCCGCATCCAAAGCCTCAAGCCGCGCCTGCAGTCCGGCGGCGTGGTCGGCCAGATCGTCCGGCGCGACGCCATGCTTGCGCGCCAGCGCCCGGATGGCGAACAGCCGTTCCTCGGCGCGTTCCAGCTCGGACGGATCGAAATCCAGCGCCTCGATGCAGGCCTCGACCCCGGCCTGCGCCTCGGACAACTCGTTCAAGGCCCGGTCCAGCGCCGCCAGCGCGGCATCAAGCCGCCCCTCGGCCCTGTCGGCCGCCCCGGTGAGCCAACGATAGGCATCGCGCAACCGGCCCTCTGCCCCTTCGTCCGACAGCGCACCCTGCGCCCGCGCGATATCCTCGCGGATCCGCGCCCCCGCCTGCATCGCCCGGCGGCGCGCATCCAAAGTGGCTTCCTCGCCCGGCTGCGGCGCCAGCTTGACCAGTTCCGCCACCGCATGGCGCAGAAACTCTTCCTCGGTCTTGGCCCGCGCGATCTGCGCTTCCGCCGCAAACAGGGCATCCCGCGCCTCGCGCTGTGCCGCCCAAAGGGCGCGCAGCGGCGCAAGTTCCTGACCGGAATAGGAATCGAGAAGCGTGCGATGCCCGCGCGGGTTCAAAAGGCCCCGGTCATCCTGCTGGCCATGCAGCTCGACCAGCGTGTCCGACAGCGCGCGCAGCACCTCGGCCGACACGCGGCGGTCATTGGCAAAGCCCGAGCGGCGGCCATCGGCATGGGCGACGCGGCGCAGGATCAGTTCGTCCTCGGCCGCGATCCCCGCCTCGTCCAGCACGGCCCGCGCGGCATGACCCGGCGGCAGGTCGAAGACGGCCGTCACCTCGCCCGTCTCGGCCCCCACCCGCACCAGATCGGCCCGGCCCTTCCAACCCAGCACCATGCCCAGGGCATCAAGCAGGATCGACTTGCCCGCCCCCGTCTCGCCGGTCAGCACGTTCAGCCCCGGCGCCATGTCCAGCGCCAGGCGGTCGATGATCAGGATGTCGCGGATCTCGAGGCTGCGCAGCATGGCCTATGCTGTCGGGCGCGTTGCGGCACCCGACATCCCTACAACCACTCGCCGCGGATCATCTGGCGGTACACTTTGGCCAGCCAGTTGTTGCCCTTGGCCTCGGGCGACAGACCCTTCGATTTCAGCAGGTTGTAGCTGTCCTGGTAGAAGGGCGAGGATTGGTAGTTGTAACCCAGGATCGCGCCTGCGGTCTGCGCCTCATCCACAAAGCCAAGCGCCAAATAGCATTCCACCAAACGGTGCAGCGCCTCGGCGGTGTGCGAGGTGGTCTGGTAATCCTGCACCACGGTGCGGAACCGCTTGAGCGCGGCGGCATAGTTCTTGCGCTTGAGGTAATAGCGCCCGATCTCCATTTCCTTCGCCGCGAGATGGTCGAAGGCGAGGTCGAATTTCAGGATCGCCGACTGGGCATATTCGCTGTCGGGATATTTCTCGATCACTTCGCGCATGCCCTGAAGCGCCAGGAAGGTCAGGCCCTGATCGCGACCGACATCGTCGATCTGGTCGTAATAGGACAGCGCCATCAGATATTGCGCATAGGCGGCGTCTTCATCATCGGGGTAGAAATCAAGGAAGCGCTGCGCGGCGGCGCGGGCCTCTTCGTATTTCTTCGACTTGTGCAGGGTGAAGGCCTGCATGATCAGCGCGCGCTTGGCGTATTCGGTATAGGGGTAAAGCCGCTCGATTTCCTGGAAATAGATCAGCGCATCCGCCGGTTTCGGCTCTTTCTCCAGCGCCAGTTCACCCTGGCGATAGATTTCCTCGGCGCTGTAATTCTCGAGCGGAACTTCCTTGTTGCCGCCTGCGCAGGCCGAAAGCAGCAACGCCGCCACAAGCGCCACCGCGCCCTGTCCTGCCGATGCCCTGCCCGTCATGCCTTGCCTATCCAAACCTGTCTTCCTTGTCCGGGGCGCGCGCGCGATCCGCAGGCTCCGCCCGGGCGATTTGCGCCCGGCTTTTGCGCTGTCCTAGCATAGAAAAATCGGCGGCGCAAAACGCCTTTCTTCCGGGTCGTGCCGCCGCAAGGGCAGGCGCGTGTTGTGAAAAGCCCGCCCAGAGCGGCGAAGTTCAAGCCGCGAGGCGGCGACGCGAGGGCAGATCAGCGCGGTTGACGCCCACACCCGGCAATTTTTCGCCGACGCGGCCGCCGCAGCCCTCGATCCGATAGGCTTCGGGATCGGCGAACAGGGCACGCAGCAGCTTGTTGGTCATGGCATGACCCGCCCGCTCGCCCGTGTAGCGGCCGAGAAGCGGGCCACCGGCCAGGGCCAGGTCCCCCAGCGCGTCCAGCATCTTGTGACGCACGGGTTCATCGGCGCGGCGCAGGCCGCCCGGCGACAGGATCCGGTCGCCATCGAACACCACGGCATTTTCCAGCGTGCCGCCCAGGGCAAGGCCGCGGGCATGCATGGCATCGACATCGGCCTGGCGGCAGAAGGTGCGGCAATCCGACAATTCGCGCACGAAAGCGCCGTTCGACATGTTCAGGCGGCGCTCCTGGCGACCGATGGCGGCATCGTCGAAATCGATGCGGAAGTCGATTTCCAGCATATCCGAAGGCTCAAGCCGGGCCACCGCCTCGCCCTCGCGCACTTCGACCGGCTTCAGCACGCGGATCGCGCGCACGTCAGCCGCCTGCTCACGCAGCCCACGCGCCAGGATCGCGGCGACAAAGGGTTCCGCCGACCCGTCAAGAATCGGCACTTCCGGCCCGTCGATCTCGATCAGAAGGTTGTGAACGGCGCAGCCCGCAAGCGCGGCCATGATATGTTCGATGGTCGAGACCGAGACGCCCGAGGCATTCTCGACCACGGTGCAAAGCCGGGACGGCGTGACGGCGCTCCAGATCGCCGGGACCAGCGGATCACGCTCCAGAACATCGGTGCGGCGGAACCAGATGCCGTAATCGGCCGAGGCCGGACGCAGCGTCATGCGCACGGGCTTGCCAGAGTGAAGCCCCACCCCGGTGAACGTAACCGTCGATTTCAACGTGTTCTGCACGTCCGTCTACCTTGTCTTCCTTTGGGGGCGATCGGCCTTCCCAGGCAATGCGCAAGAGGGGCCGATTGTTCCGCAGGCCTAGATAGGTCTGTCACGCAGTTGCAGCAATTCACCTTTTGCAACGGTTTGTGACACAGGCCAAGCACATGATTTACAATGGAAAAGGCCCGGATTAACCGGGCCTTTGCATGAACCTGTTACAGCCGATTTCAGTTCGCCTGACGGCGCAGGAAGGCGGGAATCTCGATCCGCTCATGGTCGCCGCCGGCCTCGGGCTCGTCATCAAAAGCGGTCACCGGCGGCTGGGCGCGGCCCTGCGGCACCGGGCGTTCGTTGGTTTCCAGATGCCCCGCCATCCGGTTGATCAGCGAACCGATGCCGAAGCGCGGCTTGGCGCCGACCACGGCCGGCTGCGGCGCAGGCTGGCCCATGCCACGCTGCTGCGCGACCGCAGCAGGGTTCTTGGACACGGCGGCCTGAAGCCGGGCCAGCGCCTCGGGCGAGGGCTGACCCGCGCTGCGCGGACGCGGCGCGACGAAAGCACCGGGGTCCTGGTCGATCGAGGCCGGGGCCGGACGGGCCGTGGCCATCGGCTGCGGCGCAGGCTGCGGGCGATAGACCGGCGGCGGCACTTCGTCATCCAGATACTCGGCCTGTTCGGCGGCGAAGACCGCCTCCGTGTCATCGGCACTGTCGAACAGATCCTGGCTGTCGCCGAACTGGCTGACCGGCGTGGGGGCCGGAGCGGGTGCCGGGCGCGGCGCGGGCTGCGGCGCCGGGGCGGCAGCAACCGGGGCCGGGGCGGGGCGCGGGGCCTCG
>JAYRZG010000007.1:0-247802 GCA_041916535.1 Fuscovulum sp.
ATCCAAATCCGCATCGCACTCATGAACCGCTTCTCGGCCCTCGGAACGGCCGACATCGTTCGCGTCGGCTGACCCAGTAGGGGAAAAGGGCAATCATGCCTCAGGTGTGAGTTACGCAACAACGCCGTTCATGGGTTCAAAGAACCGCGAATCATCCTGCCCAGGGCGCCAGCTGGTCCCGGCGGGCAGGGGATGGCTGCGGCGGCGCCCGCCCTCGCGCGGCCACCGACCTATCTTTAAGCGAACCGCTGCATTTGTAGGCATTTCCCAACGCCACGGGCGTGTCCGACAGTGAAGAACACGCAAACCTCCAGCAGTCCCGGCGCGTGAGGTGAAATCTGGCGTCCGAAAAGGGGGATGCATGATCCAGGGTGCAATCCAGAAGGGTAGGGCGGAGCCGGTTGCGATGCAACGCGCCCAAGGCAGCGCTTTCCTTTCGGTCGGCATTTCGCGCGGGGCGAGCCGTCTAATCGACCTGTCGCAGTCGGGTGCCGCGCGGATCATGCTGCCCCGAGTTGCTGGCTCCCACCCCGAGGTGGTTTTCCTGAACACCTCCGGCGGCCTGACCTCCGGTGACCGCATCGCCTTTGCCATGTCGGTCGATGCCGGGGCCGCCCTGACCGCCACCACACAGACCGCCGAACGCGCCTATCTTGCGCCGACGGGCCCCGCACGGCTTACGGTCCGCGCCGATGTCGCGACCGGGGCAGCACTCGACTGGTTGCCGCAGGAAACGATCCTGTTCCAGGGCGCCGATCTTCGCCGTGAGACCCGCGTCGACCTTGGCCCCGGCGCTCGCTGCCTCTTGGTCGAGAACGTGGTCCTGGGCCGCCGCGCGATGGGAGAGGTGCTGACAAACGCCCGGCTGTCCGATCGCCGGACGGTCACCGCCCAAGGCCGCCATCTGCATTTCGAAGCACTCGACCTGTCGCCCGAGGCCCTTGCCCGCGCCGCCTCTCCTGCCATGCTCGGCCCCGCCCATGCCTTCGCAAGCCTCGCCCTCTGCGGCCCCGGTACCGAAGCCGCCGCCGACGCGCTGCGCGCCCTGCCGATGCCCGAGGGCGTGACCGCCGCCGCTTCAGGCTGGAACGGCCGCACCCTCTTGCGCGCGACAGCCACGGACCTCTGGCCGCTCAAGCTTTACCTCGGGCGCGTCATTGCCCATCTGACCGACCGGCCCCTGCCCAGGGTCTGGCAAATGCAGGGATTTGCCTCATGAACCTGACCCCGCGCGAGAAGGACAAGCTTCTGATCAGCCTCGCCGCCATGGTCGCCCGCAACCGGCTGGTGCGCGGCGTGAAGCTTAATCACCCCGAGGCGATCGCATTGATCACTGACTATGTCGTCGAAGGTGCCCGCGACGGACGAGCGGTGTCGGACCTGATGCAGGCGGGCGCCCATGTCATCTCCCGCAGCCAATGCATGGAGGGGGTGCCCGAGATGATCCATTCGGTGCAGGTCGAGGCGACGTTTCCCGATGGCACCAAGCTTGTCACCGTCCACCACCCGATCCGCTGAGGAGCCCCGATGAAACGTCTTCTGCCCCTATCGCTGCTGACCCCGACCGCCGCCCTCGCCCATCCTGGCGATCACAGCACCAGCGGCATTCTCCACATGCTGACCGAAGCCGATCACCTGGCGCTCCTAGCGGTCGTCGCCGCCGCCGTGGCCTTCGGGGTCATCAAACTGCGGGCCCGGCGATGATCCCAGGCGAGATTTTTCCGGCCGCAGGCGAGATCGAGCTGAACCGGGGCGCGACCGTCACTGGGCTCATGGTCGCCAACACCGGCGACCGCCCGGTGCAGGTCGGTAGCCATTATCATTTCGCCGAGACCAACCCCGGACTCGCCTTCGACCGCGACGCTGCGCGGGGCCAAAGGCTCGACATTCCTGCCGGAACCGCTGTTCGCTTCGAGCCAGGCCAAACCCGTGAAGTCCGCCTAGTGCCCTTGGCCGGCGCGCGGCGGGTCTACGGCTTCAATTCCGCCGTCATGGGGGATCTCTGACATGGCCGCCCGCATCTCCCGCCCCGACTATGCCGCGATGTATGGCCCAACGACCGGCGACCGGCTGCGGCTCGGCGATACCGATCTGGTGATCGAGGTAGAAAAAGACCTTACAACCTACGGAGAAGAGGTGAAATTCGGCGGGGGCAAGGTGATCCGCGACGGGATGGGGCAAAGCCAGATCCCTCGGTCCGGCGGCGCGGTCGACACGGTGATCACAAATGCGCTGATCCTTGACCATACCGGGATCTACAAGGCCGACCTCGGCCTCCGCGATGGGCTTATCCACGCCATCGGCAAAGCCGGGAACCCCGATACGCAACCGGGAGTCACGATCGTCATCGGCCCCGGAACCGAGATCATCGCGGGTGAAGGCAAGATCCTGACGGCGGGCGGGATGGACGCCCATATCCACTTCATCGCCCCCGGCCAGATCGAGGATGCGCTTCATTCCGGGATCACCACCATGCTCGGTGGCGGCACTGGCCCCGCGCATGGCACGCTCGCCACGACCTGCACCCCCGGCCCCTGGCATATCGGCCGGATGCTACAGGCGCTTGACGCCTTTCCGATCAACTTCGGGCTTTCCGGCAAGGGCAACGCCAGCCAGCCGCAGGCGCTGGAGGAAATGGTCCGCGCCGGGGCCTGCGCCCTGAAGCTGCACGAAGACTGGGGCACCACCCCCGCCGCCATCGACTGCTGCTTGACAGTGGCCGATGCCATGGACGTGCAGGTGATGATCCACACCGACACGCTGAACGAAAGCGGTTTCGTCGAGAACACTCTCGCCGCAATCAAGGGCCGCACGATCCACGCCTTCCACACCGAGGGCGCGGGCGGCGGCCATGCGCCGGACATCATCAAGGTGGTCAGCCACCCTTATGTCATCCCCTCATCGACCAACCCGACGATGCCCTACACGGTGAACACGATCGAAGAGCATCTCGACATGCTCATGGTCTGCCACCATCTCGACCGCTCCATCCCCGAGGACGTGGCTTTCGCCGAAAGCCGCATCCGCCGCGAGACGATCGCGGCTGAGGATATCCTGCATGACGTGGGGGCCTTCTCGATCATCTCCTCCGACAGCCAGGCGATGGGGCGGGCGGGCGAGGTCATCACCCGCACCTGGCAGACCGCGCACAAGATGAAGCTCCAGCGCGGGCGGCTGGCCGAGGAGCAGGGCGCGAACGACAACCTGCGCGTCCGCCGCTATGTCGCCAAATACACGATCAACCCCGCCATCGCTCAGGGGCTTGGCCGCCACATCGGCAGCATCGAGATCGGAAAGCGCGCCGACCTCGTGCTCTGGTGGCCCGCCTTCTTCGGTGCCAAGCCCGAGATGGTGCTGGTCGGCGGCACCATCGCCATGGCGCAAATGGGGGACACCAATGCCTCGATCCCGACGCCGCAGCCGGTGACTTCGCGCCCCATGTTCGGGGCCTTTGGTGGGGCGCTGGCACGGGGCTCGGTGCATTTCATCTCTGGGGCCGCCCAGGCAGAGGGGTTGCGCGGGCAGCTGGGGCTGGCGAAGAACACCGTCGCTGTTGCAGGCACCCGCAGCATCGGCAAGGCCGACATGGTGCTGAACAACGCCATGCCCCGGATCGAGGTCCACCCCGAGACCTACGAAGTTCGCGCCGATGGCGAGCTTCTCACTTGCGAACCCGCCGCGGTGCTTCCGCTCGCGCAGCGCTACTTCCTGTATTGAGGTCGAAGATGTTCCCGCTTCCCGCCCGAACCCTTCTGCGCCAGGGCCAATGGCAAGGCCCCGCCCAGGCCTGCGCCACCCTCAGCTATGACGACCGTTTCCTGCGCCGCAAACGGATCGACTGTGATGGCAGCGGCTCGGTTCTGGTCGATATGGCCGAGACGGTCAGCCTTGAGGCCGGGGATGCCCTGCAAACCGACGATGGCCGCCTGATCGAGATCGCCGCCGCCGAAGAGCCGGTGGTCGAGGTCCGGGGACCGAACCTCGCGCGGCTAGCCTGGCACATCGGCAACCGCCACACGCCTTGTCAGGTTGGCGAAGACCGCCTGGTGATCCGTCGGGACCATGTGCTGGAGGCGATGCTTGAGGGGCTGGGTGCGACCTTGACCCCGATCATCGCCCCGTTCCATCCTGAAGGTGGTGCCTACGGTCATGGCCGCACCCTTGGCCACGACCACGGCCCGCACGGCTTTCCGATGGCCTATGCCCATGGCTGACCTTGACCGCCTGCGCCTGACCCAGATTCTGTCTCCCGCCTTCCCGATCGGGACCTTTGCCCATTCGCAGGGGCTGGAATGGGCCATCGCCTCGGGCCGGGTGACCGATGGACCGGTGTTGCAGGACTGGATCGAGGCCGTTCTCTGCCATGGCTCCGGCCATTCCGATGCTGTCTTCCTGTCGCTCGCCCGCCGCCCCGCCGCCGATCTTGCGGCGCTCGCCGACCTTTATGCCGCCTATCTTCCCTCGGTGGGACGCGCGCTGGAGGCGGCGGAGCTTGGCCGGGGCTTCGTGACCCTGACTGACCCCAAGACCGCGCCCTTGCCCTATTCGCTTGCCCTGGGCCGGGAAACCGCTGCCATGGCGGTCAATGAAGCCGAAATCCTCGGGTTCTTCCTTCAGTCTCTTGCGGCCCAGCTTATCTCGGTCGCGATCCGTTTTATGCCCCTGGGCCAGACCGAGGGGCAGCGCATCCTTGCCGCCCTTGCCCCGATCATTGCAACGACGGCAGAGGCCTGCGCAGGAGCCACAGAAGACGACCTGTGGACCTTCGCCCCCGGTGCCGACATCGCCGCCATGGCACATGAGAGCATGGAAACGAGGATTTTTCGCACATGACGCCTTCCCCCCATGGCCCGCTTCGCGTTGGCATCGGCGGTCCGGTCGGTGCGGGCAAGACCACGCTGACTGCGGCCCTTGCCCGCGCGCTCTCACCGCACCTTTCGATGGCCGTCATCACCAACGACATCTACACCCGCGAAGACGCCGAATTCCTGATGCGCGCCCAGGTCCTGCCCCAGGACCGGATCCGGGGGGTGGAAACCGGCGGCTGCCCGCATACCGCGATCCGCGAGGATGCCTCGATCAACCTCGCCGCCGTAGCCGATCTGACGGCGCAACACCCTGATCTGGAGCTGATCCTGATCGAATCCGGCGGCGACAACCTCGCCGCAACCTTTTCGCCCGAACTGGCGGACGTGACGATCTATGTGATCGACACTGCCGCCGGACAGGACATCCCGCGCAAGAAGGGCCCGGGCCTCGTCCGTTCCGACCTCCTCGTCATCAACAAGATCGACCTTGCGCCCTATGTCGGCGTCGATCCCGGCCTTCTGCGCGAGGATGCAGCCCGCGCACGTGGCACTCGGCCCTTTGTTATCGCGAGTATCGGCAAGGGCATCGGCATCGGTGAAATCATCGGATGCCTGGTTGAACTCGGAGGCCTCGACCTGCACGACGTGCAAGTCGCAGGCAAAAATCCATCGCCTGAGCAGGTTAATGGCTGACAAATCTCCGAGAATTGGCCACTCAGAGGCTTAGACTACGCTCCATTTGATGGTTGTCTGAGAGTTTCGACGCGGCAGGGCACAAGCGACGGGTTCAGCGGCGCCGCGCCGGCCCGTGCCGGAGGTCGACTGTCCGCTTTGGGCCGGGCACGTCGATGCGGCCGAACCCCGCAAGAAGAACAAGTAGGATTACTCTTGGGCTACGGACCTCGGCCGACCGCTCCATTTTCAGCCGATCTCTCTTTCGACGATCAACTGCGGTACGCCATCCGAGGTTTGACGATGTGAACGGCCGGATTCGTCGATCACAGACCGGACTTGGTTGCGGAGGTTCGAGAAGCTCTCGAACCGGACCACATCGACCGGGTGATCGAAGCGGATCTCGATCTGCCGGTGAGTAGAGGGACCCGACAGGCCGATGACCCGGCCGGCAAAAGCCTGGCCGAGGTAGCGCCCACGCACCCGGTCGCCCACGCCAAGTTCAGGTGGCGCATTGCGCAGCGCCAATCTGGCATGCAGGGTGTTCCAGTCCTTGGCGCCGTGCTGGCGGGCGACCAGCTCCAGCGCCTGGGCATGGCTTATGAGGTTGCCTTGGGCCCGCAGAGCAGTGCGCAGGGCCTTTGCCTGCGCTTTTGCCTCGTCGATGGTCATGCCACATCCTCCAGACCTGGGGTTTTCCCGGGCAACAGGATGTCCCGACCGATGATAACCGCAATCAGCAGAACAACCCCATCCGCCATGGGATAGGCCAGCCAGATGCCGTTGACCCCGTGGACGGCGGAAAGTCCAAGAATCAGCGTGGGCATCAGCACCCAGGGCTTCACCAGAGTCAGCGCGGCCGTTCGTCCAGGCTGACCGAGAGCCTGCAAATACATGACCAGCGCAAGGATCGGGCCAGCGCACACGTAAAGCGCTAGCATGGGCCGCAGGATTACGGCGATCGCGAGGGCCACCTGCGGATCGCTGCTGAACCAGCCGCCGACCACTTCCCCCGCGAAGAGTCCTGTCAGCGCCACTACACTGCACCACAGAAAGGCCGCAGTCATGGCCAGCCGCAGAGCCGCCAAGGCCCGATCGTCCCACCCGGCCCCGGCGTTCTGGCCTGCGACGCCTTGCAAAGCCAAGGCAATAGCCAACTGCGGTAGAAAGGCCAGGCTTAGAAGCCGCGTGACTCCGCCATAGGCCGCGATCAGCCTGCTATAATCCGCGGCGTGATAGCGCAGCGCCAGCATGGTCATGCTGGCGACCAAGGCGATCCCGAGGAAGCTAAGGCATAGAGGCAGGCCGAGTGTGATGATCCGCAGCCAGTTCGCGACCCAGCTTTCCTCTAGCAGGACCCCGAGCGGTGAGAGCTCCTTTCCTCGTGCTCGAAGGCCAAGAGCCAGCGCGAGGCCAAGCACCTGCGCCGCAACAGTTCCTAGGGCCGAGCCTGCAATCCCGAGGCCAAGGACGACGATCCCCAGCCAGTTCGCGCCGATGTTGAGCAGGTTCACCAGGACCGAAAGCGCGGCCATCGTGCCCGCACGTCCCTCGACGCGCAAGGCATCGGCGTGCAGGCCAAGAAGAAGCTGGACCGGTGCAGCCCAGATCAGAATGGAAAGGTAGTTCCATGTCGTCTCGGCAAGCTGCACATTCCCGGCCGCCACTTCGATAAGCAGCGCCCGGCCGAAGGCCGCCCAAAGCACCATCAAAAGGGTCGAAATCAACACCACCAACCCATGCGCACCCGCAAAGACCCGTGCCGCGGCGACGCGGTCCCCGGCACCCAGAGATCGCGCAAGCAGGCTTGACATGCCTCCGCCCGCCAGGGTCGCCAGCGCGGACATCAACATGACCACCGGAAAGGCAAGGCTGACCGCCGCCAGCGCTTCGGCACCGATAAAGCGCCCGACGAAGACGCCGTCGACCAGGTTCAGAATGCCGCCCATCGACATAACCACGGCCATGGGGAGTGCGTTCGACAAAAACAGCCGCCCGATGGGGGCACTTAGAAATGGGTTGTCCTGTGGGACAGCGTGCCGGACAGACATCGCTCACTCCTCTGATGGGACATTTCAGTATGGATGGGAGCCTGCATTGCCCACCACGCGAAATGCTTCGAGGGTGAGTTGTCGTAGCGATCCGGGCTTCACCGTGACTTACGTCCGCAGGCGGCAGGTGCCCGGCACCTTGAACGGCCCGCTAGCGCACCAGGGCAAGCGAGTCAAGCGGATGAGGCCTTAGATCGCGGGTTCCTTGGAATCGCTTTGTGGCCCAGCAAGCAAAGTGGTCCGCGGAAACCTTCACCCCTGCCATGGCGCAGAACTGCGCAAGCGGTTGGGTGGCGGCATGGGCCAGAAGCCGGTCGGCCTCGGCCCTGTCCGTCGCAGCGCCACGGATCACCGCATGAAGGGTGGTGTGGTTTTGCCGGGCGATACCATCCCAGACCACCTGCCCACGCTCGTCCGGCAAAGGAACGGTGATTTCAGGTGCAGCTTGGGTTTCGGGAGGTCAGGTTCTTCTGGCCAGTACCTTTCTCACAACCTGATCTCTTGAGCGGACAATGCGGATGCTCCAGTGGGCCAACAGCGTCGGATCGTGAGTGCGATTGATGATCGGTTAGTCTTCCAGGTGACCGATCATTCAGTCCGCTATTTCACGGCCAAGGCGAGCACCTTTGCCTTCACTTCGAGATGCCATTGCTGCGTCCTGAACTGGAGCTTGTGATTCATGACGGCGACGAACGATGCCTTCTGACCGAAGGGCTCCCCGAGAGACCTGAGCCTGCGCGGATGATGAGAGTGATTGGCAGGTCGCTGCCTGACGATGGCTAGGTTGGAGACAAATGCACAATGTGCGGGAAGTTCACCCAGATGGCGACCTGGCGCGAGGTCGTAGAATTCAGCGAGATCCTCTCGGCGGGTGTTGTCAGAGGAACCGCGCTTGCCGCGGGGCAGGGCGACCGATTAGCCTCGCCGGATGACCAAGCGCTCTCCTTTTCGCTACTTCAAGACCAGTCCCTCGATCATCCGCCTGGCGGTCATGCTCTACATCCGGTTCCCGCTCTCCCTGCGCAATGTCGGGGATCTGCTGCACGAGCGCGGGATCGAGATCAGCCACGAGACCGTGCGATACCGGTGGAACAGGTTCGGCCCGATGTTTGCATCCGAAATCCGTGGCAAGCGTGTCGAGGCAATGCGCGCCTGCCGCCACTGGCGCTGGCACCTGGACGAGGTCTACGTGAAGATCAACGGGGTAACTCACTACCTCTGGCGGGCCGTCGACCATGAGGGAGAAGTGCTGGAAAGCTTCGTTACCAAGGCGCGTGACCGCAAGGCTGCCCTGAAATTCCTCAAGAAATCGATGAAGCGGCACGGGCGACCCGAAACCATCGTGACGGATCGGCTTCGATCCTACGGCGCTGCGCTGAAAGACCTGGGCCGCGGCGATGACCGCGAGATGGGGCGCTGGCTCAACAACCGGGCGGAGAATTCACACTTGCCATTCCGGCGACGAGAGCGGACGATGTTGCGGTTCCGGCGTGTGCATACCTTAGGGGTGCGGCGCTGCTTGGCGGGTGGTCGTCCGGCCTTGTTTCGTGTTCGTTTTTGGTTATATTGAATACGCAAACGGCAACCGAAGGCTGGCCCATGTCCCGCACCACGACCATGACCGTCCGCGTCGGCGGTGCCCTAAGCGACTTTGTCGCCGCCAACGTCGGCGAGGATGGTTCTTATGAGAACGTCAGCGAGTACATCCGCGATCTGATCCGGCGCGACAAGGAGCGGGCGGAAGCCGAGGCTTTCGGCCGCTTGAAGGCCGAGCTGACCCATGCCTTCGCGGCACTCGAAGACAGCTATCAGCCCCTGACCGCCGCCGAAGTCATCGCCCGCAACCGGACCTGACCGGATGGCCGGGATCCGCATTCAGGCAGGTGCGTCGCTGCGCCTGGACGACATCTACCGTTACATGCGGGATCGGTGGGGGGCAGATCAGGCCGACCGCTACATCACCGGACTGTTTGCCGCCTTCGACCGGATCGCCGCGCATGGCGTCGCCTCGAAACCCGTTCCGGCCGAATTCGGCGTCGATGGGTTTTTCTTCCGCTACGAGCACCATTTCGTCTACTGGCGAAAGCTGTCCAATGGCGACATAGGCATCGTGACGATCCTGCATGAACGGATGCACCAGATGGACCGCTTCCGTGAGGATTTCGGGTTGGGCTCGGGCCGGGCCTGAAACCTGTCCGACGGCTCTGCGCAGGTTTTCGCGCTCATCACCTGTGGTCCGACAGCAGCGCGGGAGAGAGTTGGGCGTGTGAGTCATCCCCTCCGCCATCAACTAAGTCATTGTCTTTTAACGACACTATTCGGACGTGGTTCATTGATCATTTCCGAGCCTTGCCCATGTCACGCCTCAGGTGAGACGGCAAATCCGGCGCACTTATTGCTCCGGTTTGGGCGCGAGTCTCTCACTGCCCTTTGCGCCGGTGCGGTCTTGGGTCTGCGGATGGCGCGCGCGACTTGACTTTCCGCTTCCGTCAGGACGGCTTGCTTCGCTGATTTTCCGGGGGTTTGGGTTCATTGGCCGGTAATGGGCGGCCTGCTGCAGGTCTGGGTCCGTTGGGACCCGTTGCTCCAAGTGCATCACAGGTCTTTTCCAGAGCCCGCCGGTAATTTTGCGCTGTTCGTCCCGGCCATACGGCAATTTCCGGGTCTTGAACCATTCGGGGGTGAAGGCGACCGGCCGGGATCACCCCGGAGATCCCCCGGGATCGGGGTGTTGCGGGCGGGTCAATGGAAATCCCTTGAATCCGGGATGATGCGGGCGTTTCGGGGGTGGCCAGGGGCGGGGGCGGGGATCGGGTGCCTTACCTCGTCCGCGCGGGAAAGGGGCGGCGCAAGGTTGCGGTCCGACAGGCGCAGAAGAACGTCGCTGCGGTCCTGCAAAGCCTCCACCACGATATGGGTCACGCCGGAGGCCGGGTCGCGTTGCAGGCGTCCCGTCACCTGCATCAGCCGGGCGGTCATGATCGTCTTGCGGAAGGCCGTCATCACCTTGGGCCAGACGACAAGATTGGCCACGCCTGTTTCATCCTCAAGCGTGATGAAGCAGACGCCCTTGGCGCTGCCCGGCCGCTGGCGCACCAGCACCAGCCCGGCCAGCCTGACGCGGCGATTGTTGGCAACACCCTCCAGGTCTGCGGCGCGGACAAACCCCTGCCGCGCCATGCTGGCGCGCAGGAAGACCATCGGATGCGCCTTCAGCGACAGGCGCAACGTCTGGTAATCGGCCACCACCTGCTCGCACAGCGGCATCTGCGGCAGATGGGTCGCAGGCTCGTCCCCCTCGTCCTGACCCGGCCGGAACAGCGGCAGGTCGGGGGCATCGCGCAGCGCCTTCGCCTCCCACAGCGCGGCGCGCCGGTCGAGGCCCATGGAGCGGAAGGCATCGGCGGCGGCCAGCCTACGGATCGTCCCGCCGTTCAGCCCGGCGCGGGCGGCCAGATCGGAAAGGCTGGCGAAGGGTTCGTCGCGGACACGAAGCAGCCGCTCTGCCGTGTCCCGCCCCATGCCATCCACCTGGCGCAGCCCCAACCGCAGGGCAAAGCTGTTGCCCGAAGGTTCCAGCGTGTTGTCCCAGGCGCTGAAATTCACATCGGCCTCGCGCAGGTCGACCCCGTGCTCGCGGGCATCGCGGACGATCTGGGCCGGCGCATAGAACCCCATCGGCTGCGAATTCAGCAGCGCGCAGGCGAAGGCCGCCGGATAGTGGCATTTCAGCCAGCTTGAGACATAGACCAGAAGCGCAAAGCTGACCGCATGGCTTTCGGGAAAACCATAATCGCCAAAGCCCTTGATCTGGTTGAAGCAGCGCTTGGCGAATTCTGGATCATAGCCCCGGGCGATCATCCGGCCGACCATCAGGTCTTCCAACTCGCTGATGGTCCCGCGCGAGCGGAAGGTGGCCATGGCGCGGCGCAGTTGGTTTGCTTCCTCAGACGTGAATTTCGCCGCATCCATCGCGATCTTCATCGCCTGTTCCTGAAAGATCGGCACGCCAAGCGTGCGGGACAGGATGTTTTTCAGTTCGTCCTGGGGGTGGTCCGGACCGGGAGAGGGATATTCAACCATCTCCTGTCCGCTGCGCCGCCGCAGATAGGGATGCACCATGTCGCCCTGGATCGGGCCGGGGCGGACGATGGCGACCTCGATCACCAGATCATAGAAGCGGCGAGGCTTCAGCCGGGGCAGCATGTTCATCTGCGCCCGGCTTTCCACCTGGAAGACGCCGATGCTGTCGCCCTTGCACAGCATGTCATAGGTGTCCTTGTCGTCCGGCTTGATCGAGGCGAGGTCATGCTCGACACCATACTGGCGGCGCAGGATCTCAAAGCATTTGCGGATGCAGGTCAGCATTCCCAGGGCCAGGATATCCACCTTGAGGATGCCAAGCTCATCAATATCGTCCTTGTCCCATTCGATGAAGCTGCGCTCGGGCATGGCGGCATTGCCGATGGGCACGGTTTCGTGCAGCGCGCCTTCGGTGAGGATGAAGCCGCCGACATGCTGGGACAGATGGCGGGGCATGCCGATCATCTGTTCGGCCAGGCGGATGGTGCGCGCCATCATGGGGTCGGTCAGGTCCAGCCCGGCCTCGCGGCTGTTCGCCTCGCCCATCGAGGTGCCCCAACTGCCCCAGACGGTCTTGGCCAGGGCGGCGGTCACGTCTTCGGACAGGCCCATGGCCTTGCCGACCTCGCGGATGGCACTGCGGGGGCGGTAATGGATGACGGTGGCGCAAAGACCCGCCCGGTGACGGCCGTATTTGTGGTAGATGTGCTGGATCACCTCCTCGCGCCGCTCATGTTCGAAATCCACGTCGATATCGGGCGGCTCGTCACGGTCGAGGCTGATGAAGCGTTCGAAGAGCAGTTCCTGCTCGGCAGGGTCGACCGAGGTGATGCCCAGCACATAGCACACCGCCGAATTGGCGGCAGATCCGCGCCCCTGGCAGAGGATGTTCTGCGCCCGCGCCCAGAGGACGATTTCGTGGACGGTGAGGAAATACTGGGGGATCTTTTTCAGCCCGATGATCTCCAACTCCTTGATCAGCAGCTTTTGCACCTTGTCGGGCACCCCGCCGGGATAGCGCCCCGCCGCGCCTTGCCATGTCAGCCGCGCCAGCCGGTCTTGCGGGGTCTCATTGGGGGCCAGATCCATCTGCGGGTATTCATAGGCGAGTTCCGTCAGACTGAAGGCGCAGGCATCGGCCACCTCGCGCGTGGCGCGGATGGCATGGGGCCAGTCGGCGAAAAGACGCATCATCTCGGCTGGGGATTTCAGGTGGCGTTCGGCATTGGCATCCAAGAGGAAGCCCGCCCTCTGGATCGTGGTCTTTTCGCGGATGCAGGTCATCACATCCTGTAGGGGGCGACGGTCGGGGGCGTGATAGTGGACATCGTTCGTGGCAAGGATCGACAGGCCATGTGCCCGGGCCAGCCGGTCAAGCCGGTTGATCCGGGCCCGATCGTCACCCCGATACAGATAGCTGACCGCGATATGGCGCAGGGTCGGCAGACGGCGTTTCAACTCGGGCAGGCGCGCAGGCAGGCTGTCATCGGGCAGCGCGATGAGGCGCACGCCATCGGCATGCGCTGCGAGATCGTCCAACATCATGTCGCAGGCCCCCTTGGCCTGCCACACCCCATCCGGATCCAGGCGCTTGCCTTTGGTCAGCAGGCTGCACAGCCGGCCATAGGCCACACGATCCTGCGGATAGGCGAGAAATTCCTCACCCGTTTTCAGGCGCAAACGACAGCCGATCACGGGGCGCAGATTGGCTTTCTTCGCCGCGGCATGAAGGCGCACTACGCCGGCCATCGTGTTCAGATCGGCCACGCCAAGCGTGTCATAGCCAAGGGCATGAGCCGCGCCGACCAGTTCACGGGCCTCGGAGGCGCCGCGCAGGAAGGAATAGGGCGTGGTCACGCCAAGCTCGACATAATCCGCGCGCGGATTGGGGGCGAAATCCCCGGTCAGCGTCTTGCGGGTGCGGCGGTTGTCGCTGTCTGGCATCAGACGAATATCCCATGCAGGAACCAGCGCGGGGCGCCGCCACGGCCATCGCCTTGCAGCCCTTCCCGATAGAGCCAGAAGCGGTGGCCCTTCTCATTCTCGACCTTGAAATAATCGCGCAGCCGGGTGCCCGGGCGGTCGCGCCACCATTCCGGGGCAATGCGTTCGGGCCCCTGATAGCGGGTGACCCGATGTGTCTGCCGCCGCCAGAGAAACTGCGCCGGCGGGCCCTCCGGGACGGTGTAAAGCACGCGCACCTCCTCGGCCGGATCCAGCAGGCGCTGGGGACGGTCGGCATCGGGGGGCTGAATGCCGGAGGAGGGCGCAAGCGGCGCGGTCACGGCCTCGGCGCGTTCGGGGACATGGCTTTCCGCAGGCTGAATCTGCGCCAGGACACTGCGCCCGAAACGCGAGACCAGCCGGTCCACCAGATGCGACAGTTCCAGCGCGACATCCCTTCCCCCCGCCAGATCGGCCTGCTGGGTGCCAGGACCTTCCGTTGCCAGGGCCTCAAGTGAAATGAGATCAAAGCCGAAGCCGGGATTGATCTTCTCCACCCGGTCGCGGAACAGGAAAACCAGATGGGCGGGGTCGCGGCTGGGCAGGGTGCAGGCGGCCTCGATATGGCTGACCTCGCCATCGGTGCGGTAGACGGTCAGCCGCAGCCGCCGCGCGCCGTGGCCCATGCGGGCAAGTTGGTCACAAAGCGTCGAACAGAGGTCCGGCAGATGATGGCTCGGGTCGAAGATCGGTTCCGCCAGTCTGGCATCGGCGCGAAAGACCGGCGGCATGTCGGGCGGGCAAACCGGTTCGGGCAGATGACCCGTCATCTGGTCCAGCCGGATCAGCGGGTTCTGCGCCGGGGCCGCGCGCGAAAACCGCCGGGCCAGTGACAGGCGGGGCAACTCGGCGATATGGCCGATGGTCCGAAGGCCAAGGCGGTTCAAGAGAAGCACCGTTTCCCCGTCCAGCCGCAGGGCGGCCACAGGCAAAGGGGCGGGATCGGCACAGATCGCCCGGGCCGGGCCGAACCGCGCCAGCGCCCAGGCCGCCCCCCAGGTGGTGGCAAGGGCGGGGCGGGCGGAAAAGCCCAGGACGGACAGGCTTGCCTCCATTTCTTCCAGAAGCTTCGCCTCACCGCCCCGGAGATGATCCGCCCCGGTCGTGTCCAGGATCAGCCCATGACCCTCTGACGCATCGGCCACCGTCCAGGGGCACCAGCGCCGTGCCCAAAGCGCCAACTGGTCCAGCGCGGCCTTGTCGCCCTGCGGGTCGGCATATTCCACCCGAAGGGTGGGGCAAAGCGCCCGCATGTCCGCCACCCGCGCGCCCAGGCTTACCCCGGCCAGATGCGCGGTACGGTTCCGGGCATGGATCACTGGCCCATGCGGCCCTTCGACCATCAGCGCGAGGGCCAGATCAGCCGGCGCTGCGCTGCCCTGCCGCGCCGCCTGCCGCATCCAGCGATCCATCGGAAACTGCGGCAACCAGATCGAGACGATTCTCCGCCCGTTCATACTGCGCCACCCAGACACCGGGCCGCCGGTCGCGCGACCGGAACAGTTCTATCCGCCAGCGGGGATCTCCGGGCGCCTGCGGGTCGTCGGGATGGGGGGGCGAGGGCAGCGTGGCAATCCGCCAGCGATCGCGCGCCGCGCTCAGATCGACGCCCGCCGCCTGCCGGATCAGCCAGCAGGGGACGGCTGATGCCTCGCTCCGCAAGGCCAGCCGCTTCATCGCCGTAAAGTTCACTGCCGGCGGATTGCCCCTGATCTCGGCGATGACCGCAGCCAGCACCCGGCAACGCAGCCCCTCCTCGACCGCAGTCATCACATCGACCGGCCGGGAAAGCTGCATCACCATCAGGGGTCTTCGCAGCCCAAGCCCTGCCAGAAAGGGCCGTCCCGTTTCCCGCTGCACCAGCCGGTCCTGAATCCAAAGCACGGGCTCCGTTCCAGAACCAAGCCGCGCCAGGACGAATCCGATCGCGGCTGCCTCTGCCCCCGGTTCGGGAAAGACCTCGGACAGGGATGCGTCGGTCTGCGGCGTACCGGAACCCGACCGCCGATCCTGGATTATGGAAAGTGCATCCATTCGGAACATGGCACACGGAATCACACCGATTGTTCTTGATTTGTTCTAGTATAATGAGCGTGAGCGGCAGGCAAGGCAAACTGTCCCCGCCCTGATCTCGCAGGAGGGGATACTGTCGGCAGTGCTTCGCCGGACTTGGAGAGCCCCGCCCGGACGGACGGGCTTGTCCTTCGTGCCGGGCGGGCTGGATGTCGTTTGCCTGCGGGCGGCGGGGTGGCGATCCTTGGACCGGGGGGTCACCCGGCGGCGGTGGCCCTGACATTGCCGCCATGCCCGCCGCCGCCAAAGACCTGCTTCCCGCCGAAAGAACTGCGCAGCGGGGCGTTTGGCGCGCGGAGGCCGAATTCGGGGAAAAGCAGTTCGGCCACGCGATAGGCCTCTTCCAGATGCGGATATCCCGAGGCGATGACAGTATCGATGCCCAGGGCCTGATACTCCCGCAACCGTTTGGCGACGGTCGCGGGCGAACCCACCAGCGCCGTGCCCGCGCCCGACCGCACCAGACCGACCCCGGCCCAAAGATTGGGCGACACTTCCAGCCGGTCGCGGCGGCCGCCATGCAGGCGGCGCATCCGTTCCTGCCCGACCGAATCCGACTGGTTCCGCTGCACCTCCTGCGCGGCGGCGATGGTATCGTCGGACAGATGGGCGATCAGGCGGTCGGCGGCGGCCCAGGCCTCGTCATCCGTCTCGCGGACGATGAAATGCAGGCGGATGCCGAAACTGACCTCGCGTCCCTGGGCGGCGGCGGACTTGCGCACCGCCGCGATCTTCTCGGCCACCTGGGCCGGGGGTTCGCCCCAGGTCAGGTATTTCTCGACCCTGCCGCCGGCGAAATCATGCGCGGCCCCGGAGGAGCCGCCGAAATACAGGGGCGGGCGCGGCTGCTGCACCGGGGGCAGGCCAAGGCGGGCGTGATGGGCCTTGATATACCTGCCCTCCAGATGGGCCTGGCCGGTCTCCATCAGGCTGTTGAACACGTCGAAGAATTCGCGGGCGTGATCGTAGCGTTCGTCATGCGGCAGGACGATGCCGTCGCCCGCCAGTTCCTGCGCGCTGCCGCCGACCACGATGTTCAGCAAAAGCCGCCCGCGCGACAGCCGGTCCAGCGTCGAGGCGAGGCGGGCGTAATAGGCGGGCGAGGCGGTGCCGGGCCGCACCGCGACCAGGAATTTCAGCCTTTCGGTATGGGCGGCCAGATCGGCGGCCAGCAGGAAGGATTCCTCGCAGGCCACCGAAGTCGGGATCAATACGCCGGAATAGCCCAGCCGGTCGGCCGCCCGGGCGATTTCGCGGTAATAGTCCGGGTCGCCCTCGCGGGCCAGGAAATCGCTTCCCAGATAGCTGCCATCGCCGGAAGAGGGGATGAACCACAGGAAATCGAGCGGTTTGTCGGTGCTGGTCATGGTCTGCCTTTGGATGGGCTTTGAAGGGCTGGTGCCGGACCTGTGCGGGCGGTCCGGCCATGTCATCTTTCGCGCGGGGCGGGAGGGTCAATGCAGGGCCGCCGCAGCGACACGATCCTGCGCGTCGGCCTTGCGGTATTCGTCCTGCAGCAGTTCCCAGATCCGGTGGCGCAGCCGCGAGAATTCGGCCGTGCTGCGGGTATCCTGTCCGGCCTTCCAGCGGTCGGTCAGCGGAATCTCGACCACGGTCTTGATCCGGCCCGGCCGCGAACTCATCACCGCGACGCGCTGGCCCAGATAGACCGCCTCGTCGATGCCATGGGTGATGAAGACGATGGTGGTGCCCGCGGTGTCCCAGATGCGCAGCAATTCGTCCTGCAGGATTTCGCGCGTCTGGGCGTCGAGCGCCGCGAAAGGTTCGTCCATCAGCAGCACGCCCGGGTCGCAAGCCAGGCTGCGGGCGATGGCCACGCGCTGCTTCATGCCGCCCGACAATTCGTGGGGGTAATGGTTGTCAAAACCTTCCAGCCCGACAAGCTTTAGGAAATGCCGCGCCTTTTCGGTGCGTTCCCGGCGCGGCAGGCCTTTGGCCTCAAGTCCGAACTCGATATTCCTGATCGCGCTGCGCCAGGGCAGCAGGGCATATTGCTGGAAGACCACTGCCCGGTCGGGCGAGGGGCCGGTGATCGGCGCGCCGTCGATCAGCAGACGACCAGAGCTGGGCGGCACCAATCCGGCAAGAATGTCGAGCAGCGAGGATTTGCCGCAACCTGATGGCCCGACGATGGACAGGAACTCGCCTGCCCTGACCTCAAGATTGATGTCGTCAAGTGCGGTGAAATTTGCCCCGGACTTGCCCGCCCCGCGACGGGGAAAAAGCTTGCCAAGGTTCTGGATCTGGATCGTGCTGCTCATGTCGGGGTTCCGTGCCAAAGGCCCCGGCCCGTCGCCGGACCGGGGCGGCCGATCAGGCCAGGGCGTTGAAGTCGTTGGTGTAGAAATCGGTCGGCCTGTGCTTGCCCGCCGGAACGATCTCGGCCTCCTCGACCAGCTTCAGCCAGAAGACCAGGTCTTCCTCGACATGCAGGCCCTTCGCCGCCCATTTCAGATGGCTGTAATCGTCCTTGTCGTCGCGGTTGTAGAGCGCGGGCAAGAACTTCGGGTCCAGCTTGCCCCGCTCAAGCCCCAGCTTGATCACCGCCGCCGGATCGGCATTGGCGATCTCGGCCGCTTCGGCGATGGCATTGACATAGCCGCGCACCGTGTCGGGGTTTTCGGCGATGAATTTCTCGGACGCCATGGTGCCGCCGCGCGTCACGAACCGGCCCGCGATGTCCGAGACGTTGAAAAGCTGCGTGGTCTGACCCTTGCGCGCCAGTTCGATGTCGATCGGCTGATAGACGATCGCCGCGTCGATGCCGCCTTGCAGCAGCACCTGTTCGGCCTGCGCCTGCGGCACCGGGACGATCTGGTAATCGGCCTTGTTCACACCATGCTTGCGCAGCCAGTCGGCGGCGAACCACACGCCCGAGAAAGTGGGCCATTGGGTGCCGATCTTCTTGCCCTTCAGATCTTCGGGCGACCTGATCGGGCCGTCCTTCAGCACGATCAGCCCTTCGCCCGCACTGCCGGGAATGAAGGGCAGGGTCGAGGACACCACCTCTTTCGCCTTCAGGCCCTTGTCATAGACATAGATGAAATAGGCATAATCGGCATAGGGCGCGAAATCCAAGGCGCCGCTGTCCAGCGCCACGGTGTACTGGTCCCAGGGCAGGACCGCCCATTCGATCTCGACGCCGTGCTTGGCGAACAGGCCGTTGGCATCGGCAAGTTCGATCAGCTCATAGCCGCTGGTCCAGTTGGCGTTCAGCGGCGGCACGAAGACACGCGCCCTGCGCAGCGTGCCGGCGGCGGCGCGGCGGTTGATCATCGCTGCGGCAAGGCCAGTTCCAAGCAAGGTGCCGAACTGGCGCCGGGTGGGGGTCAGAAGGTTGGACATTTCGGTCTCCGGTGGGATGGGAAAGGGGGATCAGGCGCGGAAGTCCTGCTTCCAGCCGGTCAGGCGGCGCTCCAGCGCGACCAGCGCCCAGTTGGCTGCGATGCCCAGAAGGGCCAGCACGATGACGCCGACATAGAGAAGGTGGATGCTCATCAGATATTGGGCGTTGACGATCAGGTAGCCCAGCCCGCTCGAGGCGCCGACCATCTCGGATACCACCAGCATCAGGAAGGAATAGGTGGCGGCCAGCCGCATTCCGGTGATGATCGAGGGCAGGGCGGACGGCAGGATGATCTTGCGGAACAGCGCAAGGGGCCCAAGCCCGACCGAGCGGCCATATTTCACCAACGCCGGGTCGGCCTGCTGCACGCCGGTCACGGTGGACAGCAGGATCGGCCAGACCACGACCCAGAAGATGATGGCGACATTGGTCAGATAGCCGATGCCGAAAAACAGGATGAAGGCCGGGAACAGCGACACCGGGTTGGTCTGGCGCAACAGTTGCAAAAGCGGGTTCAGATAGGCGTCCAGCTTGCGGAAATAGCCCAGCAGCAGCCCCAGCGGCACGGCGATGACGACGCCCAGGCCAAAGCCGCCAAGGGCACGTTGCAGGCTGACCCAGACCTGCGGCCAAAGTTGGCCGGTGAGCGCATATTCCCACCCTTTCTCGATCACCTCGGAAAAGGGCGGCAGGAAGGTGCGGTTGATCAGGTCAAGGCGCGGCGCAAGCTCCCAGGCCAGCAGGAACAGCGCGATGGCAAGCGTGTTGCGCAACAGCGCCTCGGCGGCATCGCGGAAGGACAGATCGGGCAGGCGGGCGGCTCTGCGAAGATCGGGCAGGGGGCCTTCAAGAGCGGTGTTGGTCATCGGTGCCTCGGGGCAAGGAGGGAACGATACCCGCCTTGCGGGGCGGGTTTCGGCGAAGGGGGGCGGGAAGATGCCGGCGGGCGGCAAAAGATTCACGATCAACTTGGGCGACATTATCGGCGGATCGCGGCTTCAGGCCATTCCAAAGACGCTGTCTGAAAGAGAAGATTGCCGTCGCAGCGCCCATGCTGCGTGGCAGCAATGATCCCGCAAGGCCCCATTCACCTGACCGAGGCGCCGCGTCGTAGGCATTGGGGCGCGGGCTGACGGACGCCCTGCCCGAAATGGCGATGCCGCAGAATGCCATCGCCGGGGCCGGTGCTGCGCGGTCTGCGCAAATCAGCCGCATGTCCGATCTCGCCGGCGCGGAGCTGCGAAATTGATGATCTTGCGTATAGATGATTTCTGTCAGGGGCTTTCGCGCGCGACTGATCTGGTTCCGGCGATCCGCAGTTCCAAGGGCTTCGGTCAAGTGGGGTGAAAGGTCCTGGCATTGGCTGCCAATTCAGAGGGCTTTCACCGCTTCGTCGGTCGGTGCTTTGGGCGCAGAGATGCGGTAAATGAATATTGGCAAGATCGACATTCTGCCACGGGCCGGGCTTGCCAGCCGAATTCTGCTGGAGAGCATTGCCGCGGCCATGGTATCGCCGGGCCGGGGCGGAGGGGGGCGGGCCGATGCTGACGATGAAAAGCAAATATGGGCTGAAGGCGCTGACCGACCTTGCCCTGTCCGATCCGGCGACGGTGCTGCAATCGGCCGATATGGCCGAGCGGCACGGCATGTCGAAGAAATTCCTCGACGCGATCCTGGCCGAATTGCGGGTCGCGGGCATCGTATCGACCCGCAAGGGGCGGGCGGGGGGGTATCGGCTGGCCCGGCCCGCCGATGTGATCTCGGTGGGCGAGGTGTTGCGGGTGCTGGACGGTCCCCTGGCCCCCATCGGCTGCGCCAGCCGCACCGCCTATGTGCCCTGTTCGGATTGCAAGGATGAACGCGCCTGTTCAGTGCGGCTGACCATGCTTGAGGTGCGCGATGCCATAGCCTCGGTCCTGGACCGCAAGACCCTGATCGAGATGGCGAATGCCGGCCTTCCGCCCGGCGGCGCGGCCAGCTGGCCGGGCTGAGACCGGGCGGGCGATCACCCCACGGCTACAGGCCCCGCCGCGAGCTGAAGCTGGTCGCGGATTTCGGCGGCAAGCCGGACGGCCCAGCCGGTCACCTCGGGCACGCCCATCAACTCGCCCACCGTTCCGCGCGCCAGCGGCCCCGCGATCAGGATGCGCCCATTGGCGGTGCCATCGGCGCGGCAGGCGGCCCCCGACGGTGCCGTGGCAAGGCCAAGCCCCAGCGGGTCGGGCGCGATCAGCCCCCACTCCGCCAGTGCGGTCAGGAAGGGCGATTGCCGGATCGCCTCGGCATGGGACGGGCCGGTGGCCAGCACGATGCGATCGACCTCAAGCGTCAGAAGCGCGCGGCTTTTGCGCGGACGGATCTCAAGGATCGCGCTGCGGCCCTCGGCCCGGGCCGACACGATCTGCCCGGCGAGCGGCCGCACACGGCGCGACGCGATCGAGTTTTGCAGGATGGCGTGGGTCTGCGGGGCGATGCGGAAGCGGTGGACATCCCAAAGTCCACGAAGATGGCGCAGGAAGCGCCGCCTTTCGGGCGCGGGCAGGGCGGCCCAGATGGCGGGGCCCTGCGCGCGCAGCCGATCAAAGGCGGCGTGCCAGGTCAGTCCCGCCGCCGCATCGGCGGCAAGGACGGCGCGGACGCGTCGCAGCAGCCCGCGCGCCGTCCGCGCGGGGGCACCGGCGAAATCGCCGCTGGTCTCGGCCTGCGCCGGGCCATGCGGCGCCGAAAACCGCCCGTGCCGGGACAGAAGGTCGATCCGTCCCAGATGACCCCGCCGCATCAGCGTGGCGACGACATCGGCCGCCGTCAGGCCCGATCCGACCAAGAGAACCCTGTCGTTTGGCGCGATGCCCGCCAGCGCACCCTGCGCGTAGGCGTCAGCGACAAGTGCCGGATGCCCGGCAAGGGGCGCGATCTCGGCGGGCAGGCGCGGGGCGGGATGGCTGACCGCCAGGACCAGTTGGTCCGCGACAAGCCGCGCCCCGCCCGCGCTGTGGATGACCAGCCGGCCATCGGCCAGGGCTTCGGCCGAAACAGCCCTGTCCTGCAGATGTCGGATCCGGCCGCTGGCCAGATCGGGGGCCAGGCGGGCGGCGACATAGGCGGCAAAGACGCGGCGCGGGGCAAAGATCTCGCCCCGCAGGGTGGCCGAACCGCCGGGCAGGGCGGGCGCTTCGGGCGAATGCAGCCAGCGATGGAAATCCTCGGGGTCATCCACCGACAGCGACATCTTCTTGTCAGGCACATTCAGCCGATGGTCGGCATCCGGGGTGGAATAGGCCAGACCCTGACCAAGCGCCGGGCGCGGCTCGATCACCGTGATCTGGACAAGGGCAGGATCGACCTGCCGTGCCAGATGATAGGCGATGGCCGCCCCCGAAAGCCCGCCGCCGACGATGGCGACCTGCTGGGCGATGCCTTTGCTGTGCTGGGTCATGTTGTTCCTGCCTTTTGTCAGTTTGCCCGGAGGATCGCGGCGGCTGCTTGGGGGACGTAGGGCCAGAGGCACATCCTCTGACCCCGTCACAGAGTGGCCCTTCCGGCAGCGACGGGCGCCTCAGTTCCAGGGATGGCGCGGCGGATGGGTGTCGTTCAGATACCAGTTGCCGATATGGTAGAATTTCCATCGCACCGGATCGTGCAGCGTATGGACGCGCGCATTGCGCCAATGGCGATCCAGGCCATGCTGTTGCAAGGTCGCCCGGGTTCCGGCCAGCTCGAACAGCTTGTTCGTGGCGTCGATGGCGATCTGGGTGGTCAGCACCTTGGCCTCGCCCGTACGCAGTGTGGCGGTGCTGACCCTGTCCAGCGTCGGCTCGCGATAACCCGCGTCGATGGCCCGGCCCGCGATCTCAAGCAGCGCCTCGGCGGCGTGCAGCCGGATCTTGAGATCGCCGATCGCGATGATGGTCAGCGGGTCTTCGCTGGCCTTTTCCTTGCCGCTGTCAACCCAGGGCCGCGAATGCGACTTGATGAAGCTGATCGTGTCGTCGATGGCGCCCCGCGCGATGCCCAGGTCGATCGCCGCCTGGATGATCTGCGACAGCGGACCCGCGATCGTGGGATGTTCGTCAAAGCTTTTCAGCCGCACGGCGCGATCCTTGGGCACGCGTACATTGTCCAGCCTGACCCCGCCCGAGGCGGTGGTGCGCTGGCCAAAGCTGGACCAGTTGTTCGTGACCGTCAGCCCCGCCGTGTCGCGGTCGATGAAGACCAGATAGGCGGTGCCATTGTCGATGGCGACGGTGGGAATGATATGGGCCAGCAGCGCGCCGGTGGTGTAGAACTTCTCGCCGCTGACGATGGCCTCGTCGCCCTCGAAGCGGACCGTGGTCTCGAAGGCGGCGACCGTCTTGCTGTTCAACTCGGAAAAGGCATTGCCAAAGCGCAGGCCGGCCAGCGCCCAATCGAAGGTGCGTTTCTTCTCGGCATCTGTGCCTTCAAGATCGACGGTGTTGATGATCGCCAGGTGGTTCTGGGTGATCTGGGCAATCGCCGGATCGCCCGCCGCGATGATGGAGATCACCTTGGCCAGCGTGGCGTGCGACAGGCCCGGCCCGCCATAGGCCTTGGGCACGTTGATCGACCACAGGCCGCTTTGTGAATAGGCGTCCAGCTCGGCCAGCGGCAACAGCCCCTCGCGGTCGCGCAGGGCGGCGCCCTGAACGAATTGCGCGGCCAGCCGCTGCGCGATGGCGATGGCCTCGTCATCGCCGGCGATCACATGCGCCGGTGTCGCGGGGCGCGGGCGCGGCGGCACCGGATCGGACGAATTGACGCGCGGGTGAATGCTGTGGTCGATCTGGGTCTGGTCAAGCGATCCCATGCTATTGCCTTTCGGATTTGGGCAGGTCGGGCGTGCCGATCTGCCATAGGAACGGGGGTTCGGTGCCGTTGACCACATGGTCTCCAAGGATGCGTTCCTTGTAGATCAGGGGGTTGTGGTTCGCGGCGGTGCGGGCGTTGCGCCAGTGCCGGTCAAGCGCCAGCCCCGCATCGGTGGCCGAGGCGGACAGCGCGTTGAAGATGTCGGTCGTGGCGCGCAGCGACAGGTCGGCCGCTGCCGACTGGGCGCGGGCCGAAGCAAGCTCTGCCTCGATGTTCGCGGCCTTGTCGGCGGCATCGTCATTCAGGAATTGCGCCTCATAGGCGGCCTGCACGGCTTCGGCCCCGGCCAGGGTGGCGGCGCGGGCGGCCTCGGCAAAGGCATGGGCGCGGCCGATCACCTGCAACAGCTGCGGGTCCTCGGCGGCCACCAGCGAGGTGCCGCTGCTGTAAACCCGCCTGCGCGCCTTGAGGAAGGCTGCCGCTTCGCGCACTGCCGCCGCGGCCGAGCCGGACAGGACCGCGTTCAGGACAGTCTGATAGAAGGCGGTCTGATAGCGAAATCGGGTCTCGAAAGGGAAGACATGCGCGGCCGCGACAGGAGCGGCGGTGAAGATGGTCGTGCCGCTGCCTGTGGTGCGTTGACCAAAGCCGGTCCAGTCATCCAGCCGCTGGACCGAGGGTTGCCTTGTATCGACCGCGGCGATCACCGCTGCGCCATCGGGGCTGCGGGTGGCCAGAACATCGATCCATTCGGCGAAGATTGCGCCGGTGGAATAGTGCTTCACCCCGTCCAGCGCGAAATCTGCCCCCTGCGGGATCAGGCTTGTCTTGCGTTCGCCCAGTTTGACATCGCCGGTTTCCGACCAGGCATTGCCGACGATTTCACCCGCGACAAAGCGCTGGAACCACGGTTGCGCCACCGCCTCGGGGCGGGAGAGCATGTCTTCGACAAAGGCGAAATGGCCCCGCAGCGATTGCGCGATGTTGCTGTCGGCCTCGGCCAGGTCGATCAGCAGGCGGAACAGCTCGGGGATCGTCACCCCGCTTCCACCATGGTCGACCGGCACGCGCAGCGCCCCGAAGCCCGCCGCTTTGAGCCAGCCGATCTGCTCGTGGGGCAGGGTGCGGCCTGCCTCACGCCCGGGCGCGCCTTCGGCGATTGCGTCGAAGAGCGGTTGAAAGCGGGTCTTGAGTTGGCTGTAGCGCGAGGCCACAGGCCAGTTTCTTTCGGTCCGTCCCATCTGGGGTTCCTTGTCGTCTGTTATTCGGCGGCGATCTGACCGGCGGCCAGGCGGGCGCGAAGGTCGCGATAGCCTGCGCCGGGGTGGGGGGCGGCCAGGCGGTCGCCCTTGCCGAACAGCTTCTGGCGCAGGGTGCCGGGGGCATAGGCCGTGCGATAGGCACCGCGGCGCTGCAACTCGGGCACCAGATAGCCCGCGATGGATTCAAAGGTCTCATGCGCCACGGCATAGGCCAGGTTGAACCCGTCGACCCCAGTCTCTTCCTGCCAGGCCTGCAATTCGTCGGCGACCTTTTCCGGCCCGCCCACGATCACCGGCCCCAGCCCGCCGATACCCGCCCATTTGGCCAGTTCGGCAACGCTCCACTGCTGGCCATTGGTGAAATGCTCCAGCAGCGATTTGATCGCGTTGGTGTCGATCTTGCGGACCGGATCGGTCGGCGCATACTGGGCGAAATCGACCCCGCTCCAGCCAGAGACAAAGGTCAGCGCGCCGTCATAGGAGGCGTGATCGAGGTAGCGCTGATATTTGGCCTGCGCCTTGGCGTCGGTTTCGTCGACGATCACAGTGGTCAGGTTGTAGACCAGATGATCGCCCGCCCGGCCGTAGGGGGCGGCCTCGGCCCTCAGCCGCTCGATATAGCTTTTCAGGACGGATTTGGTGGGCGAGGCGACAAAGACGCATTCGGCATTGGCTGCGGCAAAGTCGATGCCGCTGGCGCTGGCCCCGGCCTGATAGAGAACCGGCGTCCGTTGCGGCGAGGGTTCGGACAGATGATAGCCCGGAACCTCGAAGAATTTGCCCTTGTGACGGATTTCGTGAACCTTCGCAGGATCGGCGAAGATCCGACGTTCGCGGTCGCGCAGCACCGCGCCATCCTCCCAGCTTCCCTCAAGCAGCTTGTAGATCACCTCAAGATATTCCTAGGCGACCTCATAACGGTTGCCATGCTGCCGCAGCCGGCCTTCACCCAGGTTCTTCGCGCCGCTTTCAAGGTAAGAGGTGACGATGTTCCAGCCGACCCGCCCCTTGGTCAGATGATCGGCGGTCGAAAGGCGGCGGGCGAAAGTATAGGGATGTTCAAAGCTGGTCGAGGCGGTGATGCCGATGCCCAGATGTTCGGACGCAAGTGCGATGGGCACGGCCAGTTGCAGCGGGTCGTTCACCGGGAATTGCGCGCCCTCGCGGATCGCATCGTCATTCCTGCCGCGATAGACATCGTAATAACCGACCACATCGGCGATGAAGATGCCGTCAAAGAACCCACGCTCCAGAATGCGGGCCAGATCCTGCCAGTATTCCACATCCTTGTACTGCCAGGACCTGTCGCCGGGATATGCCCAGAGGCCGGGCGACTGATGGGCGACGCAATTCATTTCGAAGGCGTTGAAGCGGATCTGTCGGGTCATGCCGGGGTCTTTCGCAAAGAGGCGTCGATTGACCCCAAGGTTGCGGCTGAAATCGGATATTTGTCTATAGATTGGATATATTTAAATTCGCGACTCTGGCGGTAGGTTTCTCCTGCTGGCGCAGGGTGCGGGGAAAGAATCCGCTGTCGGTGGCGGGGGAGTCATCCTGCGCTGGAGCCGATTCTGTCCCGCCGCAAAACGCCTGGCGGTCACAGCATTCCCTGCCAGCCGAAGCGCGGAGAAGATCCTGCTGTCGCACCGCCACAATTTGGAATGGCCGGACGGGCAGGGGGGGCGGACGAAATCTGATGCGCGGATTCCACGGTTTTTGGACGGAACCACATCTTCAGCAAGCAGGCAGATGACACCGAAATGATTCCGCGAAGGCCGCCCATGTTTGGTCATGGGCGCGCAGTCCATTGACGCAGGGCGCCGCCGGGGCCTCGGCCCTGTCCGGCTGTCCGGTTGTCCGGTTGTCCGGGAATTTGCCCTGCATCGTCGCCGTGCGGACCGTGCCGGAGGTCATGGCTCTGCGTGCAGGGAGTCGGCCTGATCAATGGTTCAAGATGCGCCAGGGACGATGCGCTCGGTACGCGATTTAAAATGAAGCTGTAAAATAGACGATCTTCGGGATCAAAATCTGCTCTTTCCCGGATCATCTTCGAAAACCGTTTCCTGGCGTCAAAGTCTAGTCTGCTGACAGACAAACATATGAGGGGGCAAAACCATGCCAGTGAATCCACAATCTCAAAATCCGCAGGCCGTGAAATCGGGCAGCCTTCTGTCGCGGCGCCAGTTGCTCAGGACCGGCGCAGCGGCGGCGGGAATCGGCGCGGCCGGTATTCTGACCGGGCAGGGCACGCGATATGCCATCGCGGGCAACCTGACCAAGATCAAGCTCGAATGGACCGAAGTGGCCGCCTGCCATTCGCCGATCGGTTTCGCGCTGGAAAAGGGCATCTTCGCGAAGCACGGGCTGGATGTCGAACTGTTCTATCAGGGCGCCAGTGGCCAGACCCTGATTCAGGCCCTTGCCACCCGCAAGGCCGAAGCCGGGCCGGGGCTGCTTTACGACTGGCTGAAACCGATCGAGCAGGGGTTTGACGTCAAGCTGTTCGCAGGCTCGCATGGCGGCTGCCAAAGCATCCTGACCAAGCAGGACAGCGGCATCAGGACGCTGACCGATCTGAAGGGCAAGACCATCGGCACCTTCGATGTGATGTCGCCGTCACGCGTCGCCTTTTCTGTTTCGTTGAAAAAAGCCGGGCTCGACCCCGAACAGGACGTGACCTGGAAGGTCTTCCCCTTCGATCTGGTCGCCGAAGCGGTCTTGCGCGGCGAGGCGGATGCCCTGGCCCATATGGACCCCTGGGCTTACGGCTGGGAAAAGGAACACAAGTTCCACCGCGTCGCCGACACCCAGACCGGCACTTTCCAGGATCGCGTCTGCTGCGTGCTGGGCGTGAACGGCGACTATTACGAGGCGAACAAGGACACGCTGAAGCGCGTCGCCGCGGCCAATCTTGAGGTGCACCAGTATACGTTGCAGCACCCTGACGAGGTGGCGCAGTGGTATTTCGACACGCTGAAACCCGGCATGTCGGTCGAGACCCTGACCGAGGTTCTGGCCTCCTTCAACTATCACGATCACTGGTTCGGCGACAAACTGCGCGACGAGGTCAAGCGCGGCTATGAGGACCTCAAGCTGACGGGCGTCGCCGATCCCTCGACCGATCCCGAAGAAATCGCCAGCCGCATCACCATCGACATTTTCGCCTGATCTCCGATGACTGACACAATCGATCTTCGACAGGCCGGATCACCGGCCGTTCTTCCCTTCCGCCTGTGGCGGGAGGGGGCCTGGGCCGCCTTGGCCTGGGGCGCCACCGCCGCCGTGACCTGGGGCCTGCCCGATGTGATCCAATGGGGGGCGACGGGCCTGTTCGCCCTTCTGTCAGCCGCCGTGGCGCTGGTCTTTCTGGCGCTTGCCTTCCTTGTGCCGCGGCGCGGCAAGACCGAGGGCGCGCTGATCCATTATGGTCCGTGGTACATCGCCCTGGGCCTGTGGCTTCTGGCCTGGGAAATCCTGACTGCCAAGCTGGGCTGGCTGCCCAAACCCTTCTTCTCGCCGCCGCAGGGATTGCTGCATGTATTCGTGACCGATTGGGACCGCCTGCTGATCTGCATCGCCTATACCGCGCGGCTTTGGGGCCTGGGTTTCTTTCTGGGCATCACCGTGGGCTTTGCGGCGGGTGTCGGCCTTGGCTGGTCGCGGCGCTTTGCCTATTGGGGAATGCCGTTGCTCAAGTTGATCGGCCCGGTTCCGGCCAGCGCCTGGATTCCCTGCGCCTTCTTCCTTTTCCCCAGCACCTTCCATGCCTCGGTCTTTCTGGTCGCGCTGGCCTCGGGCATTCCGGTGGCGATCCTGACCGCCTCTGGCATCAGCCAGGTCAACCGCGCCTTCTATGACGTGGCGCGCACGCTGGGGGCCACGGCACGCTGGCAGGTGCGCAATGTCGCCATTCCCGCCGCGCTGCCCAATGTCTTCGTCGGCCTGTTCATGGGCCTGTATTACAGCTTCGCCGTGCTGGTCGTGGCCGAGATGCTGGGCGCGAAGTTTGGTCTTGGCTGGTATCTGCAATTCAACACGGCCTATTCGGCCTATGCCAATGTCTATGCCGCGCTTGTGGTCATGGCGCTGATCTGTGCCGGCCTTGTGCGGGTGCTGTTCGTGGTGCGCGACCGGGTTCTGGGCTGGCAGAAAGGAATCCTCTGATGGCTCTTGATACAACCACCGCCGTGCAGCCGCTGGGCCTGACCTTCGACCGCGTCTCGCATGGCTATGACATCGGCAAATCCGTTCTTCCGGTGCTGGACGACGTGACGCTGGACATCCAGCCCGGAGAATTCGTGGCCCTGCTTGGCCCCTCGGGCTGCGGCAAGTCCACCCTGCTGCGGCTGGCGGCGGGGTTGGAGCAGCCGGTGCGGGGCAGGGTCGAGGGCGATGGCAAGCCCGTCGCCGCCCCCGGACCTGATCGGGTGCTGGTGTTTCAGGATGCCACGCTCTTTCCGTGGCGCACGGTGCGCGGCAATGTCGAATCCGGCCCCGAGGCGCGGGGCGAGCTGGCCGCGAAACGCGCGCGCGTCGATGAAGCGCTGGCCCTGGTCGGGCTTGACGCCTTTGGCGAGGCCTACCCGCATCAGCTTTCGGGCGGCATGGCCCAGCGGGCGGCGATCGCGCGGGCATTGGTGAACGATCCGCGGCTTCTGCTGCTGGACGAACCCCTGGGCAAGCTGGACAGCCTGACCCGGCTGAACCTGCAAAAGGATCTGGTCCGGCTGTGGCAGGCGCGCGGCTTTACCGCGATTCTGGTGACGCATGACGTGGAAGAGGCGCTGCTGCTGGCGGACAGGGTGATCCTGTTCAGCCCGCGCCCCGCCCGGATCGTGCAGGAAGTGCGGGTGGACCGCCCGCATCCCAGGCGTCGCGACGACCCGGCCCTGATCGCCACCCGCTCGGCCCTTCTGGCCAGGCTGGGGGTGCTTGAGGATGTCTGACACGATCCTGCGGCCCCGGCTGTTTGCCGGGCTTGGGCTTCTGGCGATGGGGCTTGCCGTGCTGTGGTGGTATCTGGTCTTCGGCCTGGTCGTCGCGCGCGGCTATGGCACCTACTTGCAGGCCAGCCAGTGCATCTGGGGCGATGACTATGTCTGCGCGTTGCTGCTGTCGCTGTGCGAGGCCAATCACCCGCTGCTGCCCCGGTTCTACCGGCCCGAGCTGTTCTGGGCCGGATTGGCGCTGGTTCTTGGCGCGGCGGTCTCTGGGCTGCGCCTTCCCCGCAAGCTGGCCTGAAGATCTGGCCAGGAAAAGACCGCCCGTCCCCGCGACGGGCGGTCTTTTCCTTTTGTCCGCGTAGTCACGGGTGGCGGGGGGATCGGCCGGGCCGCCTGGCGCGGCCAGGCGCGATCCCCGATCAACCGGCCTTCGGGCGGCTAGCGCCGTGTCAACCGCCGCTCCAGCCACAGGCTGTAGCGAGAGCTGCCGAAGCACAGCGCGAAATAGATCAGGGCCGCGAAAATATAGGCCTCGTCATAGAAACCCATCCAAGCCGGGTCCGTGGTCGCGGCCTTGGCGGCATTCAGCAGGTCGAACACCCCGATCACCGCCAGCAGCGATGTCGCCAGCAGAAAGCCGATGGCAAGGTTTACGAGACCCGGGATCACCTTGTTCAGCGCCTGCGGCAGAATGACCAGCTGCACCGTCCGCCAATAGCCCAGACCCAGCGCCGATGCGGCCTCGGCCTGACCAGGTGGAATGGTCTGCAATCCGCCGCGCAGGACTTCGGCCAGATAGGCGGTAAAGAACAGTGCCGTCATGATTGTCGCGCGCGCGATCTTGTCCAGGATGATGCCGTCGGGCAGGGCCATGGGCAGGATCAGCATGGCGAAATACAGGATCGCCACCATCGGCGTGGCGCGCATCACCTCGATATAGGCGACCGACAGGCTGCGCAGCCCGCCCATGCGCGATTGCCTGGCCAGCGCCAGCAGGACCGCTGCTGGCAGGGCAAAGGCCATGCAGGTCGTCCAGACCAGCAGCGTCACCGGCAAGCCGCCCCAGTCATTCACCGAGACGCGGGGCAGCGGGCCGCCGCCCGCCATCAGGCCCCAGCCTGCCAGCAGCGTGACCGGCCAAAGGGCAAGCAGCGCCTTGCCCCACAGGCGCGGCAGGGCCGAAAGCCCCATCAGCACCAGCAGCGCAATCACCACAAGAACCGGCCGCCAGAGCTGATCTCCGGGATAGAAGGCGAACAGGATGAACCTCGCCTTGGCCTGAAGGAAGGCCCAGCAGGCCCCCGCCGCCGCGCGGCAGGCGGCCATGTCGCCCTGCCAGATGGCATGGGTGACGGCCCAGCCGAACAGCGGCGGCAGCAGCAGGGCCAGCACACCCAGAACGGAGAGCGACAGCAGGATGTTCACCGGACCGGCAAAGGCCCGGCGCAGCGTCGGAGAAAGGCTCATCTTCTGACCTGTCCGCGCAGGGCGACGCGCGCGTTGTAGCAGTTCATCAGGGCGGCCACCGACAGGTTCAGCGCCAGGAAGCTGACGGTCATGATGCAGACTGCCTCGATGGCCTGGCCGGTCGTGTTTGCCGTAGTGTTCAGGATGCTGACCAGATCGGGATAGCCGATGGCGACGGCCAGGCTGGAATCCTTGGCCAGATCAAGGAAGCAAGAGGTGATCAGCGGCACGATCACCCGCAGGGCCTGCGGCAGAACGATCAGCCGCAAGATCTGCCAGTCGCTCAGGCCAAGGGCGTGGGCGGCCTCGCGCTGGCCCGTCGGCACCGACAATATGCCCGCCCGAACGATCTCGGCGATGGAGGCCGAGAATTTCACCGTCAGCGCGGTCAGCAGGGCCGCGAATTCGGGCGAGAGTGACAGGCCGCCCCGGATGTTGAACCCTTGCAGATGTGGCACGTCCAGCCCGATGCCCGCGCGGGCCAGCACCGCCACCGCCAGGGCCAGCGCGGCCGGCCAGACCCAGCGGCGCGGCAGGACCCGGCCAGCCAGATAGGAGGCGAGCCCCAGCCCGGCCAGAAGCGCCAGCGGCAGCAGCCAGCCGCCGGCCGAGGTCAGCGCGGGCACGAAGATGCCCCGGTTGGACAGGTAGAACCCCGCCCCGCCCGGCGCCTGTTTCGGGCCCGGCAGGTTGCGCGCCAAAGCGATCCAGAAAAACAGTTGCAGCAGAAGGGGCGTGTTGCGGATCGTCTCGATATAGATCCGGACAAGGCCACCCAGAAGCGGGTTGGCGGAAAGCCCGCCAATGCCGATGGCGACGCCGAGGCAGGTGGCCAGCAGGCAGCCCGCCACCGCCACTTTCAACGTGTTGACCATGCCGACGGCGATTGCGCGCAGGTAAGTATCGCCCGCCTGAAAGGCGAGGCTGCTTTCGCCGATCTGGAAATTGGCCGTGCGGAGCAGAAAGTCGAAACCGGGCGTGATTCCGGCGCGCTGCAATGCCGCCGCGACATTCATCCCGAACCAAAGCAGAAGCGCGGCGATCCCCAGGATCACCGCGATCTGCGACCAGGGCCGTGGCCCCCACCATTCGACCAGCGCGGCAAGGCGGTCGCGCGCGAAGGGGTGGGGGCCTTGGCCGTCGGACGTGACAGGAAGGGTCACGGGGTCTTACCGGAAGGGAGGCGAGTAGAGCAGGCCGCCCTTGGTCCAAAGCTGGTTATAGCCGCGCTCCCAGCCCAGCGGCGCAAGATTGCGCTGGTAGATCTCGCCGTAATTGCCCACTGTCTTGATGATGGTGTAGGCCCATTTCGGATCGAGCCCGATATCCTGCGCGAAGGACGGGTCGACCCCGAGGAAGCGCTGGATCGCCGGGTCGTCCGTGGTCAGGAACTCATCGACATTGGCCTGGGTGATGCCCCATTCCTCGGCCTGGATCGTGGCGTAGACGGTCCAGTTGATGATCTCGAGCCAGCGGTCGTCGCCGCCCACGATGGCCGGGGCCAGGGGTTCCTTCGACAGGCGCTCGGGCAGCAGCACATAGGCCGAGGGGTCTTTCAGCTGTTGCAGTTTGCCCACCAGGTCAGAACTGTCCTGGGTGATCGCATCGACCCGGTTGGTTTCCAGCGCCGACAGGAATTCCGATGTGTCCTCGATGGTCACCGGGGTGAATTGCTTGCCGGTCTTGCGGAAGAAGTCGGCGACGTTCAACTCGCCCGTGGTGCCCGACTGGACGCCAATCGTTGCGCCATCCAGTTCGGCGGCAGAGGTCACGCCCAGATCCTTGCGGGCCAGGATCGCCTGTCCGTCATAGAAAACCGTCGGGCCGAAGTGAAAGCCCAGCTTGAAGGCGCGGGTGGCGGTGACGGTGACCCCCGACAGCAGCACGTCGAATTCGCCGGCTTGCAGGGCGGGCAGGCGTTGCTGCGGCGAAGATGAGGTGAACTCGACCTTGTCCGGCGTGCCGAAGACGGCAATCGACAGGGCGCGGCCATAGTCGATGAAGAAGCCCTGCCATTTGCCGTCGCTGTCGGGGGCGAAGAAGCCGGGGGTCGTGCCGACGCCGACCTTGATCACGCCGCGTTCGTTGATGCGGTCAAGCGTGGGGCCGGCGCTGGCCAGGCCGGGCAGGGCGGCAGCCACGGCGGCGGCCGTGGCAAGGGCGCGGCCCGCTTTGCGAAGGGTGTCGAGGTGGCTCATTCTACTTGGTCTCCAGTTCGGCTTCCGCCTGTTTTCTGGGCCTTATGGGAAAGGCTTGTGCCGGAGAGGTCAATCTAGCCGTTGATTTTACTTGTATTTTTCAAAGATCATCGGATGGGTGGAAGTTTTTTCTCCTGTCGCGTCGCGGCGGGGGAACTTCCTTCCGATCCGGGTCGGGGAATCACGATCAAGAAGGTCGTCTCATGGCCGGAAACCGCCCGGATGGCCGCTTTCCGGTCGTCTGGCCGTGCTGATTTCGGCCTCAGAATCGCAGAAAAGAACGCCCCTGCTTTTCCGGGCGGTGTTGAGGGAAGGGCGTTCCCTCTCGGGCATCAAAAAGACGATATAAATGGGCGTGATTTCTGCGATCCTGTGCCCGACGCATCACTTCCGATGGCGTGACACCGTTTCACTGGAGACCTCCATGACCACGACCAGCCTTCATCCCGAAACCCTGGCCCTTCATGGCGGCTCATGGCGCGCCGATCCGGCGACCGGCTCGCTGGCGGTGCCGATCTACCAGAACACCAGCTTCCAGTTTCAGGACACCGGCCATGCCGCAAGGCTGTTCGCCCTGGAAGAGCTGGGCCAGATCTACACCCGGATCAAGAACCCGACCTCGGATGTCTTCGAAGAGCGCCTGGCGGCCATCGAGGGCGGCGCTGCGGCGCTGGCCGTCGCCTCGGGGCAGGCGGCGACCTTCTTCGCCCTGACCAACATCGCCCAGGCGGGCGACAATATCGTCGCCTCGACCGATCTCTATGGCGGGACGGTCACGCTGCTGTCGCAGACGCTCGCGCAATTCGGCATCGAGGTGCGTTTCGTCGATCAGGACGACCCGCAGAATTTCGTCAAGGCGACCGATGACAAGACCCGGGCCTGGTTTGGCGAGACCCTGCCCAACCCCAAGCTGCAGGTCTTCCCGATTGCCGAGGTTGCCGCCCTGGGCCGCCAGATCGGCGTGCCGCTGATCCTGGACAATACGACGGCGCCGCTGACCGCGCGTCCCTTGCAGCACGGCGCGGCCGTGGTGGTCTATTCGACCACCAAATACATCGGCGGCCATGGCACGGCGATTGGCGGGGCGATCGTCGATGGCGGCAATTTCGACTGGGAGGCCCATGCCGCGCGCTTCCCCCTGCTGACCCGGCCCGACGCCGCTTATCACGGCGCGATCTGGACCGAGGCGGCCAAGCCCCTTGGTCCCATCGCCTATCTCCTGCGGGCGCGGGTCAAGCTTCAGCGCGACATCGGGGCCGCCGTCGCGCCGCAAAACGCCTTCCTGTTCATCCAGGGCCTGGAAACCCTGCCGCTGCGCATCCGCCAGCACAATGAAAACGCCGCCAAGGTGGCCGAATTCCTGAACGGCCATCCGCTGGTGACCCGGACCATCTTCCCCGGCCTGCAAACCGGCGAACATCGCCGCCGCGCCGATGCCTATCTGACCGGAGGCCACGGTGCGCTGGTGGGGTTCGAGGTGAAGGGTGGCGTCGAGGCAGGGCGCGCCTTCATCGACGCGCTGGCGCTGTTCCACCATGTCGCCAATATCGGCGACGCGCGGTCGCTGGCGATCCACCCGGCCTCGACCACCCATCAGCAACTCTCTGCGGCCGAGCAGTTGGCGGCGGGGGTGACGCCCGGCTATGTCCGCCTGTCCATCGGGATCGAACATCCCGAAGACATCATCGCTGATCTGCGTCAGGCGCTGGACGTCGCTGCCCAGACCCTGCGCGCCGCCGCCTGAAGGATCGGCCCGGGCGGGTCGGCCTGGCGCCAACCCGCCCCTCGGACAGAAGAAGAGCCGCGCGATGCGGCCGAACAAGGAGTATTTCCATGACCGAAACCGCGAACCTGCCGGTGCTGGATGCGTCGCGTTTTCACGGCAGCCCGACCGAACGCGCGGCCTTTGTCGCCGATCTGCGCGCCATCCTGCACGATCACGGCTTTTTCTACCTGACCGGCCATGGCGTGCCGCAGACGCTGATCGACGGGCTGGTGGCGGCGGCAAAGGCCTTTTTCGCCCTGCCGCTGGAAGAGAAGCTCAAGATCGAGATGGTCCGCTCGCCGCATTTCCGCGGCTACAATCGCGCGGGCCTTGAATATACCCGCGGCGAACAGGACTGGCGCGAGCAGATCGATTTCAACACGGAAGGCGTGGCGCGGCCCATCGGCCCGGACAGTCCCGGCTGGGCGCGGCTTTATGGTCCGAACCAGTGGCCCGAGGCCATTCCCGAGCTGAAAGGGATCGTGCTGGAGTATCAGGCACGGGTCACCGCGCTGGGCATCGACCTTCTGAAAGCCATCGCCCTGGCCCTTGGCCAGCCCGAGGATGCCTTTGCCGAGGTCTATGATCCCCAGCCGACCCAGTTGCTCAAGCTGATCCGCTATCCCGGCCGCGATGTGGCCGAAAGCGACCAGGGCGTCGGCGCGCATAAGGATGGCGGGCTGATCACCATCCTTATGCAAGACCTGGTGCCGGGCTTACGGGTGCAGACGCTTGAGGGCGAATGGCTTGAGGCCCCTCCCGTTCCGGGCACCTTCGTCATCAACACCGGAGAGCTTCTGGAACTGGCAACCAACGGTTTCGTCCGTGCCGATGTGCATGATGTGGTGGCCCCGCCGCCGGGGGTGGAACGCTTCTCCTTCGCCTTCTTCCTGGGCGCACGTTATGACGCGAACATCCCGGTCCTGCCTTTGCCCGACGGTCTGCAACGGCTTGAGCGCGGGTTGACGATCGACCCCTTGAACCCGCTTTTCCGTAATGTCGGCATCAACCATCTGAAAAGCCGCCTGCGTTCGCATCCCGATGTGGCGGCGGCCCATCATGCGGATCTGATTGCCGATATCCTGCGCTGATCGCGGCCCTTTCCCGGAACGCCCGCCGATCTGGCGGGCGTTCTGTCTTTCGACGAGCGGCTCTTCCGGCCCGAATGCGGGCGGGATCTGCCCTCCCGGTCCGGTCGCCGCAAAAGAGAAGGATCTTCTCTTTTGCCCGTCTTCCCGGTCGGCACCTTCTCTGTCCCGGCCCGGTTTTGGAATGGCCTCGGCCGCGCCGATACGCCAGATTGCCGATCAACGACAAAATGAGTCGTGTAAACGGGCCAGTGCCCGCAACACCATGAGGACAACCATGAAACGCCTTGCCGGCCTTGCCGCTGCCACGCTGCTTGCCGCCACATCCTTCGCGCAGGCCGAAGTGAAGGAAATCACCGTCGCCTATTTCCTGGAATGGCCGCTGCCGATCGAGCGCGCCAAGGTGGAGGGCACGTTCGACAAGGCGCTGGGCGTCAAGGTCAACTGGCGCAGCTTTGACACCGGCGTGGCGATGTCGGCCGCCGCCGCCGCGGGCGATGTCCAGTTCCTGATCAGCCAGGGCGTGCCGCCCTTTGTCACCGCCACCTCGGCGGGGCAGGATCTGACCGCCATCGACATTGCTGTCAGCTATTCGGAAAACGACAATTGCGTGGTGCGCAAGGATCTGGAGATCACCAAGGACAATGCGGCCGCCGAACTGCCGGGCAAGAAGGTGGGCGTCCCGCTGGGCACGGCCGCGCATTACGGTTTTCTCAAGCAGCTTGAGCATTTCGGCCTGACCGCCGCGCAGTTGCAGGTCGTCGACCTGTCGCCCCCGGATGCCGCCGCCGCCATCGCCCAGGGCAATATCGACGTGTTCTGCGGCTGGGGCGGGGCGCTGGCCCGCGCCAAGGAGCACGGCAATGTGCTGCTGACCGGCGCGGAAAAGGAGGCGGCGGGCATCCGCGTCTTCGACGTCATCTCGACCCCCGGCGCCTTCGCCGCCGAAAACCCTGACCTTGTGGCAAAGTTCCTTAAGGTCGTGAATGACGAGAACCTGGCCTATGCCGCCGATCCGGCCGGTTTCGTGCCGGTCTTGGCCAAGGATTCCGGTCTGGACGAGGCAGGCACCAAGGCACAGCTCGACGGGTTCCACTTCCTGACGCTGGAGGAAAAGCTGTCGGACGAATGGCTGGGCGGCGGTTTGCAGGCCTATCTGAAGGGCGTGGCCGACTTCTTCGTGACCACCGGAAACATCCCCTCGGCGCTGGACGGCTATGACGCCGCGGTGGACGCCTCGTATCTGGAAGCGGCCTCCGAACTGTAAGCGCGGCAAAGACCGGACAGGGGCGGCGCGGGCAACCCGCGCCGCCCATGCGTTTGAAAGGAAAGAAGATGACCGGCCTGACCATCGAAGGTCTTTCCATGACCTTCGCCCCTCCCGGCGGCACGCCGACCCAGGCGCTGCGCGAGGTGTCGCTGTCGATTGCCAAAGGGGAACTCGTGTCGATCCTTGGCCCTTCGGGCTGCGGCAAGACCACGCTTCTGAACATCCTTGCCGGATTTCTGCATCCGACCTCGGGCATGGTGACGCTTGGCGGGCGCAGGGTGCAGGGGCCGGGGCCGGATCGCGGCATGGTCTTTCAGCAGGGTGCGCTGTTCGAATGGATGAGCGTGCGGCGCAATGTCGATTTCGGGCCACGGATGAAAGGCGTGGGCAAACCCGCGCGCGACGCGGTGACCGACAGGCTTCTTGCGCTGACTGGGCTGGCCGATTTCGCCGAAAAGCCGGTCTATGAACTGTCGGGCGGAATGCAGCAGCGCGTGGCGCTTGCGCGGTGCCTGGCCAATGACCCCGAGCTGATCCTGATGGACGAGCCGCTGGGCGCGCTGGACGCCTTGACCCGGGAAAAGATGCAGGGGCTGGTCCTGAAACTGTGGAAGGACACCGGCAAGACCGTGATCCTGATCACCCATTCGGTCGAAGAAGCGCTGCTCCTGGGTGAAAGGCTGATCGTCATGGCCCCGCGGCCGGGGCGAATTCTCCGCGAATACCGACTGCCCTTTGCCGAGGCGGGGGTGAATGCCGATCTGCGCGAGATCAAGAAACGCCCTGATTTCGCCGCCACCCGCGAGGAAATCCTCTCGCTGATCTGGGGCATGGAAGAAGAGATCATGGGCCGCTCCGAGGGGACAGCATGATCGTTCTTGCCGTCTATGCCGCCCTTTTCGCACTCGCCTGGGCCCTGGGGCATTTCCTGAACCGCAAGGCACGTCCGGTGACCTTTGGCGATGCAGCCAGCATAAGGCCGAACCGCCTGGCCTCGATCCTGTCGGTTCTGGCGATCTTCCTGATCTGGGGGGCCTTCACCGGGTCGAAACTGGTGCCGCTGCACGTGCCGGGGCCGTTCACGGGCGATGCGCAATTCACCTATACCGCACAGGATGAAACCGGAGCCATGGGGGATGCGACCGTGACGGTTCGCGTCAGCCGCCCCGGTGACAAGGCGTCTGCGCCAGAGGCAACGGGCGGCGCTGGCCCGGCCCGCGCCGATGGTGCCACCACGGCCGCCTGGCGCAGCGCGCTGCTCAAGGTGACTGAAAATGACGGGCCGGGCGCCCGGGTCATCGCCATCAACAGCCAGCCTGTCGCCGAAGGGCGACCCGTCCGGGTGGCCGATGGCAGCGTGACGCTGACGCCCAAGGGATCGCTGTCCTTCACGCCCGATGCCGGCTGGCAGATGGAGCCGATCTGGCTGCCCGCCCCCGAGGCGGTGGCGGCCCGGCTGGCCGAAATCGCCCGCAACGGCTATCAGAACCATTCTCTCTGGGCGCATCTCGGCTTTTCGCTTTGGCGGGTGCTGGCGGGGCTGGTCCTGGGCGCTTTGGTCGGCATTCCCCTGGGCTATGCGATGGGGCTGTCCTCCTGGTGCCGGGGCTGGCTGGACCCGATCGTCGAATTCATGCGGCCCGTCCCGCCCTTGGCGCTGATCCCTCTGATCATCATCTGGTTCGGCATCTGGGAGACGGGCAAGATCATCCTGCTGTTTCTCGCCGCGCTGTGGATCATGGTCATCGCCGCGCGCACCGGGGTGACGGGGGTGAAACTGTCCAAGATCCATGCCGCCTACAGCCTTGGCGCGTCGCGGGCGCAGGTGTTGTGGCATGTGATCATTCCCAATTCCCTGCCCGACATCTTCACCGGCCTGCGCGTGGCGCTGGGCGTCTGCTGGGGCACCGTTGTCGCGGCCGAGCTAGTCGCGGCGGAAAAGGGCGCAGGGATGATGGTGCTGGTCGCATCGAAGTTCCAACTGACCGACATCGTGGTCATGGGCATCATCCTGATCGGGGTGATCGGCTATGGCATCGACATCCTGATGCGGCTGGCCGAGCGGCGGCTTGTGCCCTGGCGTGGCCGGGGGTGAACCGCCCGTCGCAGCACACTGCCAGGCCCGCGCCTGCGATCACCCGCAAAAAATGGCCCCCGTGTGAGGGGAACACGGGGGCCGGGGGCGGGGTCTTGCCGGATACAGGGGTCGGACCCGGCAGGACAAAGGAAAGGGGGGACAGACCCGCCCGACCGCTTAAGCCATAGGCGCGGTTGGATTCAGCCATATGACAGCGCGCGTCCTGCCGGGGCTATCTTGCCGCCTGCCGCAGCCCCCCGCGCAACCGGCGCAGGACAAGGCCGTGCAGGGTCGAGGTGAGGGCTGCCGTCAGCGCGGCCAGCGTGCCGAAAAATCCCGCGACCAGCGCCGCAGCCTCGTCGGACCAGCGCAGGGCGGCGCGCATGAACCGGCCTTTGCCAAGCAGTTCCAGTGTTCCCAGCGTGCGCGGCCCCAATGTCTCGGCGGCGTCGGCCAGATGGCGGGCATCGTCCGGCCCGTCGACATAGCGCAGCAGATGCAGCGTCCGCGTGCCGCCCAGCGTGTCGCTCATCCGGCCCAGATCGGTGGCGACCGCGGCGACCGGGGCGATGGCCTCGGGCACCAGCAGCCTGGCCGGATCGGCGAGAGTATCGAGCCGCGCCGCCTCGTCCCAGCGGATACCCGTGCGGGCGGCATCGGCGATCAGGCCCAGCAGGCGCGGCGGCAGAAGGCTCATCTTGCGGGCCATGCGCAACAGGCTCGCTCCGGCTTTCAGCGTATAGGAGGTGCCGCCCGTCGCCACCACCGCCACCGTCGCGCCCAAACCGATGGCCGACAGCGCGAAATCCAGCCGGTCAACCTCACCCCCGGTCGCGGCGGCATAGCCTGCCTTGCCCAGGCCGATCACGTCGCCCACCGGCGTCAGCGCCACTGGCATATTGCACATCATCGCCTGCGAGAGCGAGCAGGAGGCGGCGTCGACCGTGCAGGCAAGGCAGGCGCCCGCAACCGTGACGATCCCGGAATCTTCGTCCCACAGCGCCGCGCGGCGCGCGACCAGATCGGCGGGCAGGGTGATACCCTGCGCGGTCGTCACCTCTTCCACCGCCTGGATGGCGATCCAGTTGCGCGGGCTTTCATCCAGAAGTGCCGCAATCCGTTCCGCGACCGCCTGCGGCGTCGCGGCCTCGGCCAGCTCGCTTTCCAATGCGGCGGCAAATTCGGCCGCGCCGCGGTCGATCAGCGGGCGCAACAGCGGATCATGCGCGATGCGCACCACCGCCCAGGCCCCGGTGACCAGCGACATGACCAAGAGGGCCGCAAGGCCCGCACGGGCGATCCGCCGGACCGCCCGCCGCATCCTCAGCCCCGCCCGCGCGAGCGGATCATGCCGGTGATGTCATAGACCCGATCAAGGATCGGGCGCGCGATGGCCTCGGCGCGGTCGGCGCCCTGGCCAAGGATGCGGTCGATCTCGGCCGGGTCTTTCAGAAGACGGTTCATCTCGGTCGTGATCGGCGAGAGTTTCGCCACCGCAAGTTCCGCCAGCTTGGGCTTGAAGCTGCCGAACTGCGCGCCCGCATTCTCGGCCACCACCTCGGCCGCCGACAGCCCCGACAGGCCGGCATAGATGTTCACCAGATTGCGCGCCTCGGGCCGGTCCTTCAGCCCGTCCAGCGTTTCCGGCAGCGGCTCGGGATCGGTCTTGGCCTTGCGGATCTTGGCGGCGATCGTATCGGCATCGTCGGTCAGGTTGATGCGGCTTTGATCCGACGGATCGGATTTCGACATCTTCTTGGTGCCATCGCGCAAGGACATTACCCGCGTCGCCGCGCCTTCGATGACGGGTTCGGTGATCGGGAAGAAATCGACCTTGTAATCGTTGTTGAACTTGATCGCGATGTCGCGGGTCAGCTCCAGATGCTGCTTCTGATCCTCGCCCACCGGCACCATCGTGGCGTGATAGACCAGGATGTCGGCCGCCATCAGCGCCGGATAGGCGAACAGGCCCAGGCTGGCGGCTTCGGCATTCTTGCCCGCCGTCTTGTCCTTCCATTGCGTCATGCGGCCCATCCAGCCCATGCGCGCCACGCAGTTGAAGATCCAGCCCAGTTCGGCATGGGCGCTGACCTGAGACTGGTTGAACAGGATCGAGCGCGCCGGGTCGATCCCCGCCGCGATAAAGGCTGCCGCCCCCTCGCGCGTCTGCTGGCGCAGCTTGTCCGGATCCTGCCAGACGGTGATCGCGTGCATGTCAACCAGGCAGTAGATCGTCTCGATCCCCTCATCCTGCTTTTCGACAAAGCGCTTCAGCGCGCCCAGGTAATTGCCCAGCGTCAGCCCGCCCGAGGGCTGGATGCCCGAGAAGATGCGCGGCTTGAAAGTAGCGGTCATGGCGGGCTCCGTCTGGGTGGGCGGCTGGATTGTCGGCTGGAATGTCCGGCGGGACGTGGGTAGATGAAGGGGCGCGGGGCGTCAATTGCCCCGGACCGTCCGTGGAGAAGGTGCCAATGACCGACCGCGACTACAATGCCCCGCCGCTGAACCCCTTGCCGTGGATCGTCTGGGCGCTGGCCCTCCCGCTGATCGCGGTCGAGGTGGTGGTGCAGCTTCACGCGCTTGGCCTGGCGGGCGGGGGCGTGTCGTCGAACTGGCGGCTGGAAGCCGTGCAGTATTTCGCCTTCGTCCCCGACTGGTTCCGCGAGGATCTGGCGACCGGCCGCCTGGCCGAGCGCGGCTACCGGCTGATCAGCTACATGCTGGTCAATGTCTCGTTGACCTCGACCGTTTTCTCGGTCGTCATGCTGCTGGCGCTGGGCAAGATGGTGGGCGAGGTCTTCCGCTGGTGGGCGGTGGCGCTGGTCTTCATCGCGGCGGCGGCGGTGGGCGCGCTGGCTTATGCCTATTTCATCCCCGGCAACCAGACCCCGATCATCGGCACGTTTCCGGCGGTCTACGGGCTGATCGGCGCCTTCACCTTCATGCTCTGGGTGCGCCTGGCCGCGACCGGCGGCACCCAGGCCCGCGCCTTCACCCTGATCGGCTTCCTTCTGGGCTTCCAGCTTCTGTTCGGAATGCTGTTCGGCGGCAATTGGGAATGGGTTGCCGATCTGGCGGGCTTCTCCACGGGATTCCTGCTCAGCTTCGTCGTCTCGCCCGGTGGCTGGTCGCGGGTAAGGACGCGGATGCGTGAGCGCTGAGCGGCCCCTTCTCCGACGCTCAAATGCACCGCGGGCTGGTCGGGAAGGGTGGAAAACCCTTCCGAGAACGGGTCGCAGGGCCGCGCGTCAGGATTTGCGCCGCCGCAGCACCGATTTCAACTCCTTCACCCCCATCGCCCCGGTCAGGAAGACCGTCGCGAAATAGCTGACGGCGCCTGCAAGGATCAGCAGCAGCAGTATTCCCAGCCGCTGCCCGGGCAGGATGGCGGCGGTGCCGAAAAATTCCATCAGACCCCAGAGCACCAGCCCCATCACCGCCGATGAGACGAAGACCAGCGGCACCCGGCGGCGGAACCGGGAATCCAGGCTTGCCGCCTCGCCCATGCTGCGCGTGCCGCGCCAAAGCTGCCAGACCATCGCCCAGGAGGACAGCGTGGTGCCAAGGGCGGCGGCAAGATAGCCGATCACCGGCATCAGCGCGAAGGCGATGACGGCATTCACCACCAGCGAGACGATGGCATAGTTGAAGGGCCGCCGCGTGTCTTCGCGGGCATAGTACAGCGGTTGCAGGACCTTGTGCAGCACGAAGGCGGGCAGACCCAGCGCATAGATCGCCAAGGCGGGCGCGGTGGCGGCGGAATCGGCGGCGGTATAGGCGCCGCGCTCGAACAGGACCGCGATCAGCGGCAGCGAGATGACGGCCAGAGCCACGGCGGCGGGTACGGTCAGGAACAGGGCAAACTCGGCCCCCCGGTTGAAGCTTTCACGCCCGCCCGCTTCATCCCCCGCCCGCAGGCGGCGCGACAGGTCGGGCAGCAGCACGACGCCCACCGCAATGCCCACCACGCCCAGCGGCAGCTGATACAGCCGGTCGGCATTATACAGCCAGGCCATCGCGCCCTCGGTGAACGAGGCCACCGTGCGCCCGACCAGCAAGTTGATCTGCACCACGCCGCCCGCCAGAACGGCAGGGGCGGCGATGATCGCCAGCCGCTTGAGGTCAGGCGTCAGGCGCGGGCGGCGAAAGGCGAGCGACCCGCCATGCCAGCGCAGCACCGCCCAGACGAACAGAAGCTGCAACACGCCCGACAGGGTGATGGTCCACACGAGCGTCCGCCCGATCTCCCAGCCGAAGGCGGGGGCGGCATACATCGAGATGACGAGGAAGACGTTCATCAAGACGGGCACGACCGCCGTGGCGAAGAAATGCCCCATCGCGTTCAGCATCCCCGAGATCAGCGCGGTCAGCGAGATGAAGAGGATGAAGGGAAAGGCGATCTGGCCCAAAGTCACGGCCAGGTCAAAGCGTTCATCGCCATAGAAGCCCTGCGCCATGGCCAGAACCAGAAGCGGCATGGCGATATGGCCGATCACCGAAAAAACGGTCAGAAGCGCCGCCATGCCCCAATAGGCGTCGCGCGCAAACCCTTCGGCATCCTCGCCCGCCTCAAGCTTCTTGGCGTACATTGGCACGAACGCCATGTTGAAGGCGCCCTCTGCGAAGAAGCGGCGGAACATGTTCGGCAGCGATTGCGCGACGATATAGGCCTCGGCCACCGGGCCGGATCCCAGCCAGGCCGCGACCATGGCGTCGCGGATGAAGCCCACGACACGCGACAGCAGCGTCCAGACCCCGACGGTCAGAAAGCCCGAGACCAGGCGGATCGGTTTCATCTCTTGGCGGATCCTGCTTGAGTGGCGCTGGCGCCCACGACCTTCATCCCTGCGCCCGCTCCGTGCCCTCGACAATCGCCTGGCGCAGCTTGCGTTCCAGGCTTTCCTGCCGGCCCTTCTGGTGCAGCTTCAGCCCGAACATGTCCTTGACATAAAAGCTGTCCACCACCTGCGCGCCATAGGTGGCGATCACGGCCGAGACGATCGAGATGTTGTTGTTCGCCAGGGTCCGCGTCAGGTCATACAAGAGGCCCGGTCGGTCGCGGGTGTCGACCTCGATGATCGTGTATATGTCCGACCCGTCATTGTCGAAAGTGATATGGGTCGGAAAGCGGAACTCGCGCTCGCGCTTCTTGACCTTGTCACGGTCCTTCAGCGCATCGCGGGCGATGACCTCGCCCTTCAGCGTCTTCTCGATGATCTGGCGCAGCCGGGGCAGGCGCGAGGCCTCGTAGGGTTTGCCCTCGGCATCCTGGATCCAGAAGACCGGGGTCGCATAGCCATCCTTGGTCGTATAGGTCCGGGCGTCGCGCACATTGGCGCCCACCAGCGCCAGCGCGCCCGCAAGCCGCGAGAAGATACCGGGATGGTCGGCCAGCGCGAAAGCGGCGCGGGTCGCATCGCGCGCCTCGTCCGGGTGCAGGTCGATGCGGATCTCGTCATTGCCCAGCCCGCGCAGCAATTCGGCAAAGACGGCATGGGTCTCGGCGGGCAGGCCCTGCCAATAGGGTGCGTAATGGCGTTCGGTCTCGTGGCGCAGGTCCTTGGCATCCCAGGCGGCAAGCTGCGCCCGCAATGCGGCCTTGGCCTCATCCTCGCGATTCTCGCGGTTCAGGCTTTCCAGCCCGTCTTCCAGCGCCTCGGTCGTGCTCTTGTACAGGGTGCGCAGAAGCTGCGCCTTCCAGTTGTTCCAAGTGCCGGGGCCGACGCCGCGAATGTCGCAGACCGTCAGCACGGTCAGAAGATCCAGCCGCTTGCGCGTCTTCACCGCCTTGGCGAAATCGCGCACCGTGCGCGGATCGCCGATGTCGCGTTTCTGCGCCATGTCCGACATCAGCAGGTGCCAGCGCACCAGCCATTCGACCGTCTCGGCCTCTTCCTCGTTCAGCCCCAGCCTCGGCGCGACCTTTCGGGCGATCTGAGCCCCCAGGATAGAATGATCTTCCGGGCGGCCCTTGCCGATGTCATGCAGCAGCAGCGCGACATAGAGGACGCGGCGGTTCACCCCTTCCTTCAGAATGCTCGAGGACAGCGGCAGATCCTCGACCAGTTCGCCCCGCTCGATCTGCGCGAGGCAAGAGATGCATTGGATGATATGCTCGTCCACCGTGTAATGGTGGTAGACGTTGAACTGCATCATCGCGACGATCGGCTCGAATTCCGGGATGAAGGCTGCCAGCACCCCCAGCTCGTTCATCCGCCGCAGGCTGCGTTCCGGGTTGCCGTGTTTCAAGAGCAGGTCCAGGAAGATCCGCTTCGCCTCGGGGGCGTCCCGCATTCCGTCGTCGATCAGATGCAGATTGGCCGCGACCAGGCGCATGACATTGGGGTGCAGCAGATAGCCGGTGCGCAGGGCTTCCTCGAAGACGCGCAAGAGGTTCAGCTTGTCCTTCAGGAAATCCTGCGGATCGCGCAGGTCGATGCGGCCCTGCACTAGCCGGTAGCCCGATTTCACCCGCTTGCCGCGCTTGAAAAAGCCCAAAAGGCTCGCCTCGCGCTTGGCGTGGCGCGCCTCCAGCTCGGTCAGGAAGATGCGGGTCAATTCGCCCACACGGGTGGCCTGGCGGAAATAGTCCTGCATGAAATACTCGACATCGCGCCGTCCGCGCGTGTCGGCATAGCCCATGCGCGCCGCGACTTCGGGTTGCAGGTCGAAGGACAGGATGTCGGTCGCCCGCCCGGTCTGGAAATGCAGGTGGCAGCGCACCGCCCAGAGGAAATCCTCGGCCCGGGCGAAGGTCTCGTATTCCTCGCGGCTGAACAGGCCCGCATCGACCAGCCCCGCCGCCTTTGGCACGCGGTTCAGATATTTGCCGATCCAGTACAGGGTCTGCAGGTCGCGCAATCCGCCCTTGCCCTCTTTCACGTTCGGTTCAAGCACATAGCGCTGGCCGCCCTGGCGGCGGTGGCGCTCGGCCCGTTCGGCAAGCTTTGCCTCGATGAATTCCGGCCCGGTGTTGCGGAAAAGTTCGGTCCACAGCTTTTCTGCCAGCTCACCCGCCAGCGCCTCGTCACCGACGATGAAGCGATGCTCAAGAAGTGCGGTGCGGATGGTGATGTCCTCGCGCGCAAGGCGGATGCAATCCTTCACCGTGCGCGAGGAATGGCCGACCTTCAGCTTCAGGTCCCAAAGCATGTAGAGCAGGCTCTCGATCACGCTTTCGGCCCAGGGCGTGATCTTCCAGGGCGTCAGGAACAGCAGGTCCACGTCCGAGAACGGCGCCATCTCGGCCCGGCCATAGCCGCCGACGGCCAGAAGGGCGATGCGTTCCTGCCCGGTGGGGTTCGCCAAGGGGTGCAATTTGCGCGCGATGGCGAAGGCGGTGGTCACCAGCGCGTCGGTCACCTGCGAGATCGCGGTCACCAGTGGTCGCGCCTCGCGCGGGCGCTCGGCGAAGGCCAGCGCCAGCGCGGCCATGGCGGAAGCGCGCGCCTCGGCCATGTGGCGGACCGCGATGGCGCGGATCTCGCGCGGTTTGGTCCCGGCAGGCACCGCCGCAAGGATGCAGGCCGTCAGGGCGTCAGGGTCGATCTCGGCGGCCCGTGCCTCCAGCGGGGGCGCCGCCGAAGGTAAGGGCGGGCCTTCATCCGGCAGGGGCGGCAGCGGGGGCGGGGCCAGCTTGTCGAGATCCTGGGGCACGTCTGGCCTTTTGGCTCTGGGTCAGTGCCGGGTCAGAACCCGGCACCGGCAAAGCTGCGGGGGGCCGGATCGATCACCACGGCCTGGCCCTGGCGGATTTCCGCAATCGCCAGCCCGCGCTCGTTCGAGCCGTCGGCACGCAGCCGGAAAATGCCAGAAACGCCGACGAAGCCCGCATTCTGGGTCAGCGACCCGCCTGACAGGTCTCGGCCCTGCTTGGCCAGCGCGCCGATGGCGGCGATGCCGTCATAGGCCAGGCCCGAAATCGGAAGCGGCGCCGCGCCATAGGCCGACATGTAGCGGCTCTGGAACTGGGCATAGAGATTGGGATCGGGCAGGGCGAACCAGCTTCCTTGCAGCGCGGGCAGCGACAGGGTCTGGCTCGGAATGTCCCAGCGGGTCAGGCCCAGGAATTTCATCGTCGCCGTGTCGAGGCCCGCCGCCACCAGCGATTGCGACAGGACGGGCAGGGCGCCCGCGGTATCGGCCGTCAGGAACAGGGCCGAGGCTTCGGCCGAGCGTGCAGTGGCGACAATGCCCGCCGCGGCGGCGGCAATGCCCGATTGCGAGAATTCATATGAGGTCGAGGCCACGACCGTGCCGCCCACCGCGGCGACGCCGCGCTGGATGGCGGCGCTGCCAGCCTCGCCGGCAGTGTTCTTGTCGGCGACGATCATCACGCGGTTCTTGCCCTGGCGCACGGCATAGCCGGCGACGCGGCGGGCCGAATTCTCGAAGGTCGGGCCCAGGACAAAGACATTCCCGCCGGCGATGGCGGTGTTGTTCGAAAAGGCCAAAACGCTGATCCCGCGCGGCGCCATGGCGACGCCCACGGCATTGGCCTCGGCGGCATAGACCGGGCCAAGGATGATCTGCGCGCCTTCATCGGCGGCCTGGGTGGCCAGCGAGGCCGCCATCGCGGGGCTGCCGCCGGTCTGGTAGACCTTGAGGTCGATCTGCGCGCCGCCGCCAAGATCGGCCACCGCCATCCGGGCGGCATTGGCCAGGCTGTCGGCCATGATCTGGTCCGAGGCATTGCCCGATCCGCCGGGAACCAGCAGCGCCACGGTGACCTTGCCGCCCTTGGGGGCGGGGCCGCCACCTTCGCCTGCGGGCACACAGGCCGACAGGATCAGGGCCATGACCGGGGCGAGAAGGACAAGAGCGAACCGGCCCAAGGACTTGCGGGCCAGATGGATTGCGGACAACATGGGATTCCCCCTCGACAGGACAGGCGCGACGACCATGGGCAAGCTAAAGCGTTCCGACGGGGAAGTAAACTTGCGCGAGGCCCAACCATGAGCGGCGCGGCGGGTTCCGGCGCGTCGGCGGAAAGGCCGGGCTGGACGGGCGGAAGCGGGCGGCCTGTGGCGGCTGGGCTGCACCTTGTCGCGACACCCATCGGCGCGGCGCGCGACATCACGCTGACCGCGCTCGACGTGCTGGCCGGGGCCGATATCCTGGCGGCCGAGGACACGCGCACCCTGCGCCATCTGATGGAAATCCATGGCATCGCGCTGGCGGGCCGCCCGCTGATCGCCTGCCACGACCATAACGAGGCCGAGGTGCTGCCGCGCATTCTCGGCGCTCTGACCGCTGGGAAATCCGTGGCCTATGCGTCCGAGGCCGGGACGCCGTTGGTATCCGACCCGGGCTTCATCCTGGCGCGGGCGGCGGCCGAGGCGGGGCAGAAGGTCATCGCCGCGCCCGGCGCTTCGGCGGTTCTGGCGGCTTTGACCGTAGCGGGTCTGCCCAGCGACCGCTTCCTGTTCGCAGGTTTCCCCCCGGCGGCAGCGGGCGAAAGGGCGCGCTTCCTGGCCGAGATGGCGGCGGTGCCCGCGACACTGGTCCTCTACGAATCGCCACGCCGGGTGCGGCGTCTGCTGGCCGAACTGTCGGCCGCCCTGGGCGGCACCCGCCGCGCGGCGCTGTGCCGCGAACTGACCAAGAAGCACGAAGAGGTGATCCGCGGCACATTGGACGAGATCCTTGCCGCCCTGGGCGACAGCGACCCGAAGGGCGAGATCGTGCTCTGCCTCGACCGTGCCCCGCCCCGGGCGGCCGGGGCCGAAACCATCGAGGACGCGCTGCGGGTCGCGCTGCAAACCATGTCCGTAAAGGATGCCGCAACTTTTGTCGCGCAAACTACCGGGGCGCCGCGCCGCGAGGTCTATCAGGCCGCGCTGGCGCTGGCCAAGGCCTGAACCCGGGAAAACCAGATGCCCTTCGACTTTGCGCCCGACCTTGCCGAAACCCGTCGCTTGCGCGGAAAGCGGGCCTACCTGTCCGGCCTTGCTGCCGAAGCGGGCGTCGAACGCCATTACCTTCAGCTTGGCCAGAAGGTGCTTGCCCGGCGCTGGCGCGGGCTGTCCGGCGAGATCGACCTTGTGTTCGACGGGCCTGGGGGGCTGATCTTCGTCGAGGTCAAATGCGCCCCGACCCATGATCTGGCCGCTGAACGGCTGGATGCGGCGCAGCGCGGCCGCATCTGCCTTGCGGTCGAGGAATATGTCGATCAGGTGCTGGGCCAGCCCTTCATCGACCGCCAGTATCATCTGGCCACGGTCGATGGCACGGGCCAGCTCGCGATCCGCGACGATTTCTTCCAGCCCTGAACCTGCCATCCCCGACGCCGCCTTCCGGCGGTTTGCATCGGGCGCGACAATGCGCCAGAAAGACGCGAGCCGAGAACGGAGCGCGCCATGGCCCTGAAAGTCGCCCTGCAGATGGACCCGATCGGGTCGGTCAACATCAACGCCGATTCAACCTTTCGCATCGCGCTCGAGGCGCAGGCGCGCGGCCATTCGCTGTTCTTCTACACGCCCGACAAGCTGGCCTTCGTCGAAGGCCGCGTCCTGGCGCGGGGCTTTCCGATCGAGCTGCGCCGCGAGATCGGCAATCATGTGACCTACGGTGCCGAGACCGAAGTCGATCTGGGCGATTTCGATGTGGTCTGGCTGCGCCAGGACCCGCCCTTCGACATGGCCTATATCACCTCGACCCATCTTCTGGACATGATCCATCCGAAGACGCTGGTGGTGAATGACCCGTTCTGGGTGCGCAATTATCCCGAGAAACTTCTGGTCCTGCGCTTCCCGCAACTGACGCCGCCCACCGCCATCGCCCGCGACCTGCAGACGATCCGCGACTTCAAGGCGCGGCATGGCGACATCATCCTCAAGCCGCTCTACGGCAATGGCGGCGCCGGGGTGTTCCGGCTGGACGAGAATGACCGCAATCTGTCGTCGCTTTACGAGCTGTTCACCGGGTTCTCTCGCGAACCCCTGATCGTGCAGAAGTTCCTGCCCGCCGTGGCCAAGGGCGACAAGCGGGTGATCCTGGTCGACGGCGAGGCGGTGGGGGCGATCAACCGCGTGCCCCAGGCGGGCGAGACGCGGTCGAACATGCATGTCGGCGGGCGGCCCGAGAAGATCGGGCTGAACGAGCGCGATCTGGAAATCTGCCGCACCATCGGCCCGGTGCTGCGCGAGAAGGGTCAGATCTTCGTTGGCATTGACGTGATTGGCGATTGGCTGACCGAGATCAACGTGACCTCGCCCACCGGCATCCAGGAACTGGAACGGTTCGACGGCACCAACACGGCCGCGAAGATTTGGCAGGCGATCGAGGCCAGGCGGGCGGGCTGAGGGGCAGGGACCCTAGACCCCCTTTACCCCGGCCAGCCGGAACGAGACCGCCTCGGCGATATGGCGTTTCCGCACCGCCTCTTCCCCGTCGAGATCGGCGATGGTCCGCGCCACCCGCAACACCCGGTGATAGCCGCGCGCCGACAGACCCATGCGTTCCGCAACCTGCGAGATCAGCATCCGCCCCTCGGCATCGGGCGCGGCATGCCGTTCCAGCATCTCGCCTTCCAGATCGGCATTGACCCGCAGCGCGCTGCCCGGCCCGAATCTCTCGGCCTGCACCGCCCGCGCCTGCGCCACCCGCGCCGCGACCTGGGCCGAAGCCTCGCCCGTCGCGGGCAGGTCAAGATCGCTATAGGCCACCGGCGGCACTTCGACCCGCAGGTCGAACCGGTCCATCAGCGGTCCCGAGATGCGGCCCATGTAATCCTCGCCGCAGAGGGGCGCGCGGCCGCAGGCGCGCGACGGATCGCTCAGATAGCCGCATTTGCACGGGTTGGCCGCCGCGATCAGCAGAAAGCGGCAGGGATAGCGCACATGGGCATTGGCCCGCGCCACCATGACCTCGCCGGTCTCGATCGGCTGGCGCAGGGTTTCCAGCACGGCGCGCGGGAATTCGGGGAATTCGTCCAGGAACAGCACGCCATTATGCGCCAGGCTGATTTCGCCCGGCTTCGCCCCCTTGCCGCCACCGACGATGGCCGCCATCGAGGCGGTGTGATGCGGTTCGCGGAACGGCCTTTGCCGCGAGATGCCGCCCTCGCTCAACAGCCCTGCAAGCGAATGGATCATCGAGGTCTCCAGCGCCTCGGCCGGGGTCAGCGGCGGCAATATGCCCGGCAGACGCGCCGCCAGCATGGATTTGCCCGAACCGGGCGTGCCGATCATGATCAGGTGATGCCGCCCTGCCGCCGCGATCTCCAGCGCGCGGCGGGCGCGTTCCTGGCCCTTCACATCGCGCAGATCGCGCCCCGAAGGCCCCGGCACCACCTCGCCCGCCCGCGCCTGCGGCAGGGGCGCCTGGCCGGTGTAATGGCGCACCACCTCGTCCAGCGACCCCGCCGCCAGCACTTCGGCGGCCCCCACCCAAGCAGCCTCCGCGCCCGAGGCGCGCGGGCAGAGAAGCGCGCGATCCTCTTCCGCTGCGGCCATCGCGGCGGGCAGGGCGCCCAGAACGGGCATCAGGCGCCCGTCCAGCGACAATTCCCCCAGCGCGACCGTATGCTCGATCTCGTCCTTGGGGATGATCTCGATCGCGGCCAAGAGCGCCAGCGCGATGGGCAGGTCGAAATGGCTGCCCTCTTTCGGCAGATCGGCGGGCGAGAGGTTGACGGTGATCTTTTTCGAGGGCAGCGCGATCGACAGCGCCTGCAGCGCCGCCCGCACCCTTTCGCGCGCTTCCGAAACCGCCTTGTCGGGCAGGCCGACCAGCGCAAAGGTCGGCGGCCCGGTGGTGACGGCGCATTGCACCTCGACCATGCGGGCCTCGATCCCCTCGAAGGCCACCGTATAGGCCCGCGCCACCATACCCGACTCCGTTTAACCTTGGTTAATCGGTAGTCGGGCAATGGTTAGCGGAAGGTAAACACCAGCCGCGCAAGGCCGATTTTTCGCCGAAAAATCGCGGCACCGCCGGTTCAGGCCGGCGCGCCTTCAAGAAGGGCGCGGAACTTTGGCCAGGCTTCCGGGTCTGCCACGGTCTTGTCGCGGCAGAAGGCGTTGCAGAAGCCGAAGCGGCGGCCCTGAACCTCAAGCACATGGGTGACCGGCTTGCCGGAATAGGGGCAGGCGTCGTTTTCGGCCTCGGTCCCCGCAACGGCGCGGGCGGGCAGCGGCACCGGGCCGGGCCAGTCGCGCCGCTTGTAGTCGCGGCGGTAGAAATCCTGATCCGCACCATCGACCAGCCCCATCGCCCGCCAGCGCCGGAACGAGGGATGCGCCAGATGGGCGTTCACATAGGCCATGGCGGCCGGGCCGACCGGCAGGTTGTAACCGGCGATCCGCCCCGCGACAGGGGCGAAGAACGCATCCGCCGCCGAATAGTCGCCGCAGAGCCAGGGGCCGCGCGATCCCGTCGCCGCGCGTGCCCAGGCCCAGATCTCCTCAAGCCGCGCCAGATCGGCCAGAACCTCGGGCGGCGGGACGCAGTCTTCATAGCTGACCCTCAGGTTCATCGGGCAATGGCTGCGCAGGGCTGCGAAACCTGCGTGCATTTCGGCGGCCAGAACGCGGGCCGTGGCCCGCGCCACCGGCGCTTCGGGCCAGAGCCCGGCCTCGGGATGGCGCGTGGCAAGCTCCTCGGCGATGGCGATGGTCTCGGGCACCACCGTGCCTTCCGGCGTGCGCATGGTGGGCGCGGTGCGGGCGGGACGATAGTCCTGCAACAGCTTCGGCAATTCGTCGGTGTAAAGCCGCGCCGAATGGGTGCGGACCGGAATGTTGAAGGCGTCGAACAGAAGCCAGCCACGCAGGGACCAGCTTGAATAGCCGCGGTCGCCGATCACAAGGTCATAGGTCATGCCACATCTCCATCGCTGGCGGCAGGGTAGGCGGCGGAAGGCGCTGCGGGAAACGACGAATTGTGACCCGTTCCATCACGGAATGTGATTGATCGGTCCCGCCCGCCTTACCCCCGCCCCGAACTCGATCTGGGTGACCGACAGATTCTCGATCCGATGCGCCAGCGCCGCCTCGGGCGACAGGCCTTCGGCCAGCTGGATTGCCGCGACGATCATGCCGAAATGCGCCACGATGATCAGCTCGTCCGCCTGACGCGCTAGCCGGGTCAGGGCATCCTCGACCCGTGCGGTCAGCCCGTCCCAGCATTCGCCGCCCGGCGCGCAGACCGTGCCCGGCCGGTCCCAGAAGGCGCGGGCCAGGACGGGGTCTTCGGCCTCGACCTCGGCCCAGCCGCGCATCTCCCAGCGGCCGAAATGCAGCTCGCGCAGGGCCGGGTCATGCGCCAGGCGCGGGCGCGGGGCCAGGGCATCGGCCGTGGCCATGGCGCGCGAAAGATCGGAAGAGATGACCGGCACGACCGGCAGATGGGCGTTCAGCCGGTCCAGCGCCGCTGTGTCCGACAGATCGGCGGGCAGATCGGTCCAGCCCACCATGGCTTTCGCATGGGTCGGGCCATGGCGCACCAGCCAGAAGCGGCTCATGCCGGAACCGCCGACAGGTCGGGCAGCGCACCTTTCAGCGCCAAAGGCAGGCCCGCCATCACCGCCACCACAAGGCCGGCATCCTGTGCCAGCCGCTGGTTCAGCCGCCCCTGTTCGTCCCGGAACTGCCGCGACAGCGCGTCGCCCGGCACGATGCCCCAGCCGACCTCATTCGTCACCACGATCACCCGGCCCGGACAGGCGGCGATGGCAGCGCGCAGACCGGCCATGGCGGCGGGCAGGTCATGCCCGGCCAGAAGGTGGTTGGTCAGCCACAGCGTCGCGCAATCGATCAGCGTGACGCTCTGCGGCGGCGCAACGGCAAGCGCCGGGCCAAGGTCCAGCGGTGCCTCTAAGGTCTCCCAGTCGCCGCCGCGATCCGCGCGGTGTTGGGCGATGCGGTCGGCCATTTCATCATCCAGCGCCTGCGCCGTGGCGACATAGCGGCGCGGCAGGCCGGTGGCGCGGGCCAGGATCTCGGCATGGCGCGATTTGCCGGACCGGGCGCCGCCGGTGACAAGGGTCAGTTGGGGAAGGTCGATCTGCATGACCGGGACCCTAGCTGCAGCTTCTGTCCGGGGCCAGAGCCCTTTGTCTTGCCGTCGGCCCGCGCCTTGTGCATCAGGGGCCATGCGTATTTTGCCCCTCCTTCTTCTCTGCGCGACCCCGGCCCTGGCCGAAAGGATCGACCCTGCCGCCCTTGACCATCTGCCCACCGCCGATGTGGTGGTGCTGGGCGAGGTGCATGACAATCCCGAACATCACGCCAATCAGGCCCGCGCCGTGGCGGCCCTGCAGCCCAGGGCGCTGGTCTTCGAGATGTTGACGCAAGCCGAGGCCGCCCGCGCCCCCGCCGACCGCGGCGATGCCGGGGCGCTGGCGGCGGCCTTTGGCTGGGAAGGCTCCGGCTGGCCCGATTTCGCGCTCTATCACCCGATCTTCCTTGCCGCACCCGAGGCACGGATCTATGGCGGCGAGGTCGAGCGCGATCAGGCGCGGCTTGCCGTCTCGCAGGGTGCGTCAGCGGTCTTCGGTGCCGATGCCGCCTCATACGGCCTTGACCAGCCGCTGCCCGAAGCCGAGGCCACCGCCCGGGCGGAGGAACAGTTCAGCGCCCATTGCGGCGCCATGCCGATGGAGATGATGGGCGGCATGGTCGAGGCGCAGCGCCTGCGCGATGCAGCCCTTGCCCGCGCCGTTCTGCAGGCCATGCAGGAGACCGGCGGCCCGGTCGCCGTGATCACCGGCACTGAACACGCCCGCAAGGATCGCGGCGTTCCGGCCGCCCTTGCCCTTGCAGCGCCGGGGCTGCATGTGCTGGCGATCGGCCAGACCGAGGAAGACCCCGGGGCCGACGCCCCCTTTGACCTTTGGCTCGTCACCGCGCCCGCGCCGCGCCCGGACCCCTGCGCCGCCTTCGCCCCCCCTTCGGATGGTTGAGTTTGCCCCGGCGCGGCCCTAGGGTCGACGCAGCGAAAGGTGGCACATGCTGGCGGACAAGCGCATTCTTCTGATCATCGGCGGCGGCATCGCGGCCTATAAATCGCTCGACCTGATCCGCCGCCTGCGCGAAAGGGGGGCAAGCGTGCGGGCGGTGATGACCCAGGCCGCCCAGCAGTTCATCACCCCCCTGTCGGTTGGCGCGCTGACGGCGGACCATGTCTTCACCGATCTCTTCGACCGGCAAGATGAACAGGATGTCGGCCATATCCGCCTGGCGCGCGAGGCCGATCTGATCGTGGTCGCCCCGGCAACGGCGGACCTGATGGCGAAACTTGCTAATGGTCTGGCCGGTGATCTTGCCAGCGCCATTCTTCTTGCCACTGACAAGACGGTGCTGATGGCCCCGGCGATGAACCCGCGCATGTGGGCGCATCCGGCGACGCTGCGCAACCGCGCCACCCTGGCGGCGGATGGCGTGCTGTTCACCGGCCCGGGCCGGGGCGAGATGGCCGAGGCGGGCGAGGCGGGCGAGGGTCGCATGGCCGAACCGCTTGAAATCGTTGCTGCCGCCGAGGCCGCCCTGGGTGGCGGGCCGCTTGCGGGGCGGCATGTCCTTGTCACCTCCGGCCCCACGCATGAGCCGATTGATCCGGTACGCTACATCGCCAACCGGTCCTCCGGCGCGCAGGGCACTGCCCTGGCTGCGGCGCTGCGCGATCTGGGGGCCAGCGTAACCTTCGTCACCGGCCCGGCCACCGTGCCGCCACCGCAGGGCGTGACGGTGATCCGCGTCGAGACCGCGCGCGAGATGCTGGAGGCAGTGCAGGCCGCGCTGCCTGCTGATGCGGCGGTGATGGCGGCGGCGGTGGCCGATTGGCGTGTCGCCAATCAGGGCGCGCAGAAGATGAAGAAGGACGGCTCGGGCCGCGCTCCGGCGCTGGAATTCGCCGAGAACCCCGACATCCTCGCCACCGTGTCGAAAAGTCCGCAGCGGCCAGGGCTGGTGATCGGCTTTGCCGCCGAGACCGAGAAAGTGGTCGATCACGCCACCGCCAAACGGCTGCGCAAGGGCTGCGACTGGATCGTCGCCAATGATGTCAGCCCGGCGACCGGCATCATGGGCGGGGCCGAGAACGCCGTGACCCTGATCAGCGCCACAGGGGCCGAGACATGGGAGCGGATGCCGAAAGCCATGGTCGCTTGCCGCTTGGCCGAACGCATCGCAGAGGCGCTGGCATGAGCGTCACCGTCCAGATCCTGCGCGAGGCCTGGGCCGATCCCGACCTGCCGCTGCCGGAATACCAGACCGCAGGCGCTGCCGGGGCGGATATCGTCGCCAACCTGCCGCCCGAGATTCGGTCGCAGGGCGTGACCCTTGCGCCGATGCAGCGCCTGGTCTGCCCCACCGGACTGCGCGTCGCCATTCCTGACGGCTACGAGATGCAGATCCGCCCGCGCTCGGGTCTCGCCACGAAACATGGCATCACGCTGCCCAATACGCCCGGCACCATCGACAGTGACTATCGCGGCCCCCTGGGCGTGGCGCTGATCAACCTGGGACCCGAGGTCTATACGATCCGCCATGGCGATCGCGTCGCCCAGGCGGTGATCGCCCCGGTGATCCGCGCCGCCTATCGGCTGGTCGAGGCGCTTGATGCGACCGAACGGGGCGAGGGCGGTTTCGGCTCCACCGGCAAAAGATGACGGGCGCAGGATGATCGGCCTTCTCGGCTTTGCTGTTCTTTGGGGCCTCGCGCGCTGGCTGCGCTGGCCGCGCATGCTGGGCTATGGCCTTATCGTCCTGTGGTGGGCGCTTCTTGTCCTGGCCACCGCCCCGCGCCTGGGCGCGCCCGGCCTTGCCGCCGCGCTGGGCGGCGATTTCCGCCTCTGGGTGCTGCTTGGCCCGCTTGCCGTGCTGGTCGCGGCCTATCTTGCTGGTCTGCGCATCCTCAAGGCCCGCGCCGCCCCCGCCAAAGCCCCCGCCGCCAGCGGCAGCTTTTCCTCGGCCGAACTTGACCGCTATGCCCGCCACATCCTGCTGCGCGAAATCGGCGGGCCGGGGCAGAAGGCGCTGAAAGGCGCGAAGATTCTGGTCGTCGGCGCGGGCGGCCTTGGCGCCCCGGCGCTTCTCTACCTCGCCGCCAGCGGGGTGGGGCGGATCGGCGTGATCGACCCCGATGTGGTCGAGGCGTCGAACCTGCAACGCCAGGTCATCCACACCGAAGACCGTGTGGGCATGGCCAAGGTCTTTTCGGCCCAAAAGGCATTGCAGGCGCTGAACCCCTTTGTAGAAGTCCTGCCCTATCACCGCGCGCTCGATGCAGAGACTGCCGCTGACCTGATCGCCGACTATGACCTGGTGCTGGACGGAACCGACAATTTCGATACCCGCTATCTGGTCAACCGGACCTGCGCCGCGCTGGGCAAGCCGCTGATCGCGGGGGCGATCACGCAATGGGAGGGCCAGCTTTCGCTGTGGCACCCCGCTGCGGGCGGGCCCTGCTATGAATGCGTCTTCCCCGTGCGCCCCGCGCCCGGCATGGTTCCGACCTGCGCCGAAGCGGGCGTCGCCTCGCCCCTGCCGGGGGTGATCGGCAGCATGATGGCGATGGAGGCGGTCAAGCACCTGACCCAGGCGGGCGAGACGCTGAAGGGTCGCCTGATGATCCATGATGCGCTTTACGCCGAAACCCGCACCATCTCGGTGAAAAAACGCCCCGATTGCCCGGTCTGTGGCGCGCGCTGACCACTTTTGCCATCCGCGTCGCCCATCCGCATCCGCTTGCAAGCCCCCGGTGGGCCGGGCTAACTGTGACGAAACCAAACGGGAGCCTGACCCATGAACTTCACCGCCGCCTTCGGCGCCGCCGCGCTGTCCTTTGCCGCCTTTTCGGCCTTCGCCCAGGATCTGCCTGATCTTCAGGGCAAGGAAATCACCATCGTCACCGAAAACGCCTATCCGCCCCTGCAATTCGTCGATGGCAGCGGCGCGGCGGTCGGCTGGGAATATGATGCGATGGCGGAAATCGCCAAGCGGCTGAACGTCAAGGTCACCTACCAGAACACGTCCTGGGACGCGATGATCCCCGCCGTGGCCGAGGGCCAGTATGACATGGGCATGACCGGCATCACCATCACGGACGAGCGCAAAGAGCAGGTCGATTTCTCGGACAGCTACATGACCTCGGAATCGGTCATGCTGGTGCGCGGCGACGAATCCCGCTTCACCGACGCTGCCAGCTTCGCCGCCAATGCCGACCTGCTGATCGGCGCACAGGCCGGCACCACGCCGTTCTACACCGCCGTCTACTCGGTGCTGGACGGCAATGAGCAGAACCCGCGCATCAAGCTTTTTGAAACCTTCGGTGCGTCGGTCGAGGCGCTGAAGGCGGGCGATGTCGATCTGGTCCTGACCGACGGCACGGCCGGGGCGGGCTATGTGGCTGCCTCGAACGGCGCGCTGAAAGTGGTGGGAACGCCGCTTGGCACCGAGGAGTTCGGCTTCATCTTCCCGAAGGGCTCGGAATTCGCCGCGCCGATCAACGCCGCCATCGCCAGCCTCAAGGCCGACGGCACGTTCGAGGCGCTGAACAAGAAGTGGTTCCTCGACTACGCCCTGGGCAACTGATCCGGGCAGAAGACGGGGCAGGGGGCCGATGCTGGGCCCGCAAGGAAAACGGGACGAAGATTTCCCCTGGTGGCTGGTGATCCTTGGGTTCACCGGCCTCTGGCTGTTTTGGGAAGTCCTGTCACGCGATTATTACGCCGCCGTCTTGCAGACGCTGGCCAAGGGCATCGGCGTCACGGTCGCCGTTGCCGTCATCGCCTATCTGGGCGCCTGCCTGATCGGCCTGGGCCTGGCGATGATGTCGCTGTCGCGCCATCTGGTTCTGCGCCAGATCGCCCGGTTGTACATCGAGGTGATGCGCGGCGTGCCGATCATCGTGCTTCTGCTCTATGTCGCCTTCGCGATCTCGCCCGCCCTGGTGGCCGGGGTGAATGCGCTGGCGGGCGAAGAGGTTTGGCGCCCGCGCGATTTTCCCCTGATCGCCCGCGCGGCGATCGCGCTGATGCTGGCCTATTCCGCCTTTCTGGCCGAGATCTTCCGCGCCGGGCTTCAGGCCGTGCCTGTGGGCCAGATCGAGGCGGCGCAGGCCCTGGGCCTGTCGGGCTGGCAGAGGTTCCGCCATATCACCCTGCCGCAGGCCTTCCGGCTGATCCTGCCGCCCCTGGGCAATGATTTCGTCGCCATGGTAAAGGATTCGTCGCTCGTCTCGGTTCTGGGCGTGGCCGACATCACCCAACTGGCCAAGGTGACGGCGGCGGGCAACTTCCGTTATTTCGAGACCTACAATGTCGCGGCGCTGCTGTATCTGGTGATGACCATCGGCCTGTCGCTCTTGCTGCGTCGGATCGAGGCGCGGATGCGGTCGCGCTGATGTGAAGCCCCGGGGGTCTTGCCCCCGGACCCCACGAGTATTTCTTGCCAAGATGACATGGTGAAGGAGAGGGCGATGAACGTGCTTTTGCAGAACTGGGACACGCCCTTCGGCCTGCCGCCCTTTGCCGAGATCAAGGATGCCGATTTCCTGCCCGCCTTTGACGAGGCGCTATCCCGCGCGCGCGCCGCCATCGCCGCGATTGCCGAAGGGCCGGGCACGGGGTTCGCCGAGGTGATCGAGGCGCTGGAACTGGCCGAAGGCGATCTCGACCGGGTCTCGGGCGTCTTCTACAATCTCGCGGGCGCTGACTCGAACGAGGCGCGCGAGGAATTGCAGCGCGTCCTTGCCCCGAAGCTCAGCGCCTTTTCCAGCGAAGTGACGAACAACAAGCCGCTCTTCGCCAAGATCGAGGCCCTGTGGCAGGCGCGTGAGACGCTGGACCTTACGCCCGAACAGCGCCGCGTGCTGGACCTCTACCGCCGCATGTTCGTGCGGTCCGGCGCTGCGCTGGAGGGGGAGGCGGCCGAGCGGCTGACCGCCGTCAAGGCGCGGCTTGCCGTGCTGGGCACCCAGTTCAGCCAGAACCTGCTGGCGGATGAACGGTCATGGTACATGGATCTGGCCGAGGCCGATCTGGAGGGCCTGCCCGATTTCGTGGTGCAGGCGGCACGTGCGGCGGGGCAGGAGCGCGGCCTGACCGGCCCGGTCGTGACGCTGAACCGTTCGCTCATCGTGCCCTTCCTGCAATTCTCGCCGCGCCGGGCCTTGCGGGAAAAGGCCTATGAGGCCTGGGTCGCGCGTGGCGCGAATGGCGGGGCCACCGACAACCGCGCCATCGCGGCTGAAATCCTTTCCCTGCGCCATGAACGCGCGCAGCTTCTGGGCTATGCCGATTTCGCCCGGTTCAAGCTGGAACCCGAAATGGCCAAGACGCCGCAGGCGGTGCGCGATCTTCTGATGCGGGTCTGGCAGCCCGCCCGCGCCAAGGCGCTGGCCGATGGCGCGGTGCTCGAGGCGATGCTGCATGCCGATGGCTTTCAGGGCCCGCTGGAAGCCTGGGACTGGCGCTATTATTCGGAAAAGCGCCGCAAGGCCGAGCATGACCTCGATGAGGCGGCGCTGAAACCCTATCTCTCGCTCGACGCCATGCTGGACGCGATGTTCGATTGCGCCAGCCGCTTGTTCGGCCTGGAATTCCGCGAGATCCCCGGTCCCTTCTACCACCCCGATGTGCGGGGCTGGGAGGTGACGCGCAAGGGCACCCATGTCGCGGTCTTCCTGGGCGACTATTTCGCCCGCGGCTCGAAACGCTCGGGTGCCTGGTGCTCGGCGATGCGGTCGCAGAAGAAGCTGGGCGGGGACCAGCGCCCCATCGTGGTGAATGTGTGCAACTTCGCCAAGGGCGATCCCTGCCTTCTGTCCTATGACGATGCCCGCACCCTGTTCCATGAATTCGGCCATGCGCTGCACCAGATGCTGTCCGACGTGACCTATGGCTTCATCTCGGGCACCTCGGTCGCGCGTGATTTCGTCGAACTGCCCAGCCAGCTTTACGAACATTGGCTTGAGGTTCCTTCGGTCCTGGAACAACACGCGAAACACTTTCAGACCGGCGAACCCATGCCCGCCGACCTGTTGAAGCGCCTCCTGGACGCGGGCACCTATGACCAGGGTTTCGCCACGGTGGAATTCGTCTCCTCGGCCATGGTGGACCTTGAGTTCCATTCCGGCCCGCCCCCCGCCGATCCGATGCAGAAACAGGCCGAAGTGTTGGAATCGCTGGGCCTGCCCCGTGCGATCCGTATGCGCCACGCCACGCCGCATTTCGCCCATGTCTTCTCGGGCGACGGCTATTCCAGTGGCTATTACAGCTACATGTGGTCCGAAGTGATGGATGCCGATGCTTTCGCGGCCTTCGAGGAAGCGGGCGATCCCTTTGATCCGGCGACCGCACAGAAGCTGGAGAAATTCATCCTCTCGGCGGGTGGCAGCGAAGAGGCCGAGGCGCTTTACCTGCAATTCCGCGGCAAGATGCCCGGCGTCGAGGCACTGCTGAAGGGCAGGGGCCTTCTGGAACCGGTCTGACCGTCAGGTCTTCCGGGCATTTGGCTTGCGCAACCCGCCCGGCGCATGGCCGAATGCGCTGCGAAAGGCCCGGCTTAGGGTGGCCGGGCTGGAAAACCCCGTCCGCAGTGCCACTTCGGCCAGGGGATAGGGCGTCTCGGTCAGCAGTCGCCGCGCCACCTGCAAACGCAGGCCCAGCATATGCGCGCCGGGGGTGATGCCCAAAGCGGCGCGGAACAGCGCCTCCAGCCGCCGGGGCGACAGACCGACCGCCGCCGCCGTCTCGGCCACCGTTTCGGGCGCGTCGATCCGCGCCTCCATCCGCGCCAGCGCCGCCGCCACGCGCGGGTCCAGCACCGGATCACGGCTTGGCGGCGCGATCTGCGGCTCGGCCCCCGGCCTTGCGCGGGTCAGGAAGGAATTCGCCACCTGCCGCGCCAGCGCCGCGCCGTGCCGCGCCCGGATCAGATGCAGCATGAAATCCTGCGCCGGGGCCGCCCCGCCGATACAGGCGCGGTTGCGGTCGATCACATAGCGGTCGGGCACCACCTCGACCTCGGGGTAGGCGGCGGCCAGATCCTCCAGATCCTCCCAATGCACCGTCGCCTTGTAGCCATCCAGCAACCCCGCCCGCGCCATCACCCACGGCCCGGCATCGACGCCCCCCACCAGCGCGAAACGCGGCGCGATGCGGGCCAATTCGCGGATCAGGGGCCGCGTCACCGCCTCTTGCAGCCGGTAGCCTGCGATCACGATCAGCGCCTCGGCCCCCACTGCCGCCGCCAAGGGCCCGGAGGCGGGCAGCGACAGCCCGCAAGTCAGCGGCGCGGGCGCGCCGTCCGGCGTGACCACACGCCAGCGATAGGCCTCATGCCCGAGATGGCGGTTCGCGTTGCGCAACGGGTCCAGCGCCGAGGCGACCTCAAGGATCGAGGCCTGCGGCAGCACCAGAAGCGCCATGGTCAACGGCCCCGTCGCCGCCGTGAAGATCGCGTTTTCCGTCATGGGAATTTCGTAAATCGCAAAACATCGCCGCACAAGGGGGCTAATGTGCCGCCCAAGACAGGAGGGCCCCATGCCGCTGACCATGAATCGCGAAGTCTTCATCACCTGTGCCGTGACCGGCTCGGGCGGCACGCAGGACCGCTCGCCCCACGTTCCCCGCTCGCCCCAGCAGATCGCCGAAAGCGCCATCGCGGCGGCCAAGGCGGGCGCGGCGGTGGTGCATTGCCATGTGCGCGACCCCGAAACCGGCAAGCCCGCCCGCGACCCGGCGCTCTATCGCGAAGTGACCGAGCGCATCCGCGACAGCGACACCGACGTGGTGCTGAACCTGACCGCCGGCATGGGCGGCGACCTGCTGTTCGACGGCACCGAAGCGATGAACCGCATGGGCGCCAAGTCCGACATGGCCGGGGCCGAGGAACGCGTCGCCCATGTCGTCGAATGCCGGCCCGAGATCTGCACGCTCGACTGCGGCACGATGAATTTCAACGAAGCCGATTACGTCATGGTCAACACGCCCGGCATGCTGCGCGACATGGCGAAACGCATGGTCGCCAGCGGCACGCGGATTGAGATCGAGGCCTTCGATACCGGCCATCTGTGGCTCGCCAAGGCGCTGGCCGACGAAGGCATCATCCCCGACCCGGTCCTCGTGCAGCTCTGCATGGGCGTGCCATGGGGCGCGCCGGACGATCTGAACACCTTCATGGCCATGGTCAACAACGTGCCCAAGCACTGGCACTGGTCGGCCTTCGCGCTGGGCCGCCACCAGATGCCCTATGTCGCGGCCTCGGTCCTGGCGGGCGGCAATGTGCGGGTGGGGCTGGAAGACAACCTCTGGCTCGACAAGGGCGTGCTGGCCACCAATGCGCAACTGGTGGAACGCGCCGCCACGATCATCGAGAATCTGGGCGCGCGGGTGATCACCCCCGCCGAGGTGCGGGCGCGGCTGAAGCTGGAAAAGCGGGCGCCGGTGGCGAAGTAGGCCCGGCATCGCTTTACATAATCGAATATCCACAGACAGGAACAGGCCGCAAATGGCGCGCAAGGTTGCAATTATCGGGGGTGGGGTGATCGGCGGCGGCTGGGCCGCGCGGTTCCTGCTGAATGGCTGGGATGTCGGCGTCTTCGACCCCGATCCCGAGGCCGAGCGGAAGATTTCCGCCGTCATGTCCAACGCAAGGCTGGCACTGCCCGCCCTGTCGGACGTGCCGATGCCGCCCGAAGGCAAGCTGACCTTCCACGACACGATCGGCGAGGCGGTCGAGGGCGCGGAATATGTGCAGGAATCCGTCTCGGAACGGATCGAGCTGAAGCACAAGGTCTATGCCCAGCTGCAACAGGCCAATCCGGGCGTGCTGATCGGCTCCTCCACCTCCGGCTTCAAGGCCTCGGACCTGCAAAAGGGCAGCCCGGCGCCGGAAAACATCATCGTCGCGCATCCCTTCAACCCGGTCTATCTTCTGCCGCTTTCCGAGGTTTCGGGCAGCCCGAAGAACACCCCGGAAACCGTTGAAAAGACGGTGCAGATCATGAAGGACATCGGGATGTTCCCCCTGGTGATCCGGCATGAGATCGACGCCTTCATCGGCAACCGCTTTCTCGAAGCCGTCTGGCGCGAGGCGCTGTGGATGCTGAAGGACGGCATCGCCACGACCGAGGAGATCGACGAGGCGATCCGCATGGGTTTCGGCCTGCGCTGGGGGCAGATGGGCCTGTTCGAGACCTATCGCATCGCGGGCGGCGAGGCCGGGATGCGGCACTTCATGGCGCAATTCGGCCCGGCCTTGAAATGGCCCTGGACCAAGCTGATGGACGTGCCGGAATTCAACGACGAGCTGGTCGATCTGGTCGCCAGCCAGTCCGACGCGCAATCCGGGGCCTATGGCATCCGCGAGCTGGAACGCATCCGCGACCAGAACCTGGTCGGTTTCCTGCGCGCGTTGAAGGACCGCAACTGGGGCGCTGGCAAGGTGCTGCGCGAACATGACGAACGCCGCGCCGCCGCCTTCCTGGGCGATCTTGACAGCGCGCCAAAAGCGGCCGCGCTGGTCATGGCCCAGCTGCAGGTCCTGCCGGGCTGGATCGACTATAACGGCCACATGACCGAAAGCCGCTACTACTTCGCCAATTCCGAAGCGGTCGACAATTTCCTGCGCCTGATCGGGGCGGGGATGGACTATGTCGCCGCCGGGCACAGCTTCTACTCCGCCGAGACCCATATCCGCCATCTGGGCGAGGCCAAGCTGGGCGACCGGCTGACCTGCACTCTGCAGATCCTCTCTGCCGACGAAAAGCGGTTCCGCTCCTTCGTTCAGGTGAAGAAAGGCGAGGAAGTGGTTGCCACAGTTGAGCAACTTTGCCTCCATGTCGATATGGCGGCGGGCAAGTCGGCCCCAGCAGCGCCGGAGGTATGGGACAAGCTCAAGGCGATCGCCGAGGCCCAGGCGGGCCTGCCCCTTCCCGACGGCGCGGGCCGCGCCGTGGGGCAGAAGAAGTGATCCGCCGGGTCCTGATCACCGCAGGGGCGAATGGCATCGGGCTGGTGATGGCCCGGGCCTTCGCCGCCCGTGGCGATCAGGTCTGGGTGACGGATGTTGACGCTGCCATGATCGCGGCCCTGCCGCCCGGCATCCGCGGCACACTCTGCGATGCGGCCTCGGAACCGGCCATGGCTCTGCTCTTTGCCGAACTCACGGCGGAGTGGGGCGGGCTGGACGTGCTGGTGGCCAATGCCGGGATCAAGGGTCCGACGGCGGGCATCGAGGACATGCCGCTGGAAGCCTGGCACCAATGCCTTGGCGTCAATCTTGACGGTGCCATGCTGGCGGCGCGCGGCGCGGCGCGGCTGATGAAACCGGCCGGCAAGGGGGCGATGGTCTTTCTCTCCTCGACCTCCGGCCTTTATGGCACACCCTTCCGCGCGCCCTATGTGGCGGCGAAATGGGGCGTCATCGGGCTGATGAAGACCGTGGCGATGGAACTGGGTCCGCATGGCATCCGTGCCAATGCGATCTGCCCGGGCTCGGTCAACGGCCCCCGCATTGACCGGGTGATCGAGGCGGAAGCGGCGGCCAAGGGCATGACCCCCGGTGCCGTCCGCCAGGGCTATGCCTCGGGCACGGCCCTGAAACAACTGTCAAACCCCGAAGACGTCGCCGATATGGCGCTTTTCCTCGCCTCCGACGCGGCGCGCATGGTCTCGGGCCAGGCGCTGGCGGTCGATGGCATGACCTACAATGTGGACCCGTGAGGTAAGATTATGGATTTCGGCCTGACCGAAGAGCAGCAGATGATCGTCGACACGACGCGGGCCTTCGTCGAGACGGAGCTTTACCCGCATGAGGCCGAGGTCGAGCGCACCGGCGTGCTGCGCGAAGAGCTGCGCAAGGAGCTGGCGCAAAAGGCCATCGAAGCGGGTCTTTACGCGGCCAACATGCCGGTCGAGGTCGGCGGGGCCGGTCTCGATACCCTGACCTGGCTGCTTTACGAAAAGGAACTGGGCAAGGCGAATTACGCCCTGCACTGGACCTGCGTCTCGCGCCCCTCGAACATCCTTCTCGCCTGCGAGGGCGAACAGCGCGACAAATACCTCTTCCCCTGCATCCGCGGCGAGAAGCATGATTGCCAGGCGATGACCGAACCGGGTGCCGGTTCCGACCTGCGCGGCATGAAATCCTTCGCCCGGCAGGACGGCGATGATTTCGTCCTGAACGGCACCAAGCATTTCATCAGCCACGCCGATCTCGCCGATTTTGCCATTGTCTGGATGGCGACCGGCGAAGAGGACACGCCGCGCGGCAGGAAGAAGCTGATCACCGCCTTCCTGGTCGACAAGGGCACCCCCGGCTTCACCGTGCGCGACGGCTATCGCAATGTCAGCCATCGCGGCTACAACAACATGATCCTCGAATTCGACAATTGCCGCCTGCCGAAGTCGCAGATCCTGGGCGAGGTTCACAAGGGTTTCGAGGTGGCGGGAAAATGGCTGGGCGCGACCCGGCTGCAAGTCGCCTCGACCTGCCTCGGCCGCGCCGAGCGCGCCATGGGCCACGCCCTGTCCTGGGCGGCGGAACGCAGGCAGTTCGGCCAGCAGATCGCCAAGTTCCAGGGCATCAGCTTCAAGCTTGCCGATATGGCGACCGAGCTGAAGGCGGCGGAACTGCTGACCCGCGAAGCGGCCTGGAAATACGATCAGGGCACGGTGACCGAGGCCGACATGGCCATGGCCAAGCTGAAGGCGACCGAGGTTCTGGCCAAAATTGCGGATGAGGCGATCCAGATCCATGGCGGCATGGGGCTGATGGACGAACTGCCGCTGGAGCGGATCTGGCGCGACGCGCGGGTCGAGCGGATCTGGGAAGGCACTTCGGAAATCCAGCGCCACATCATCAGCCGCGAGCTGTTGCGGCCCCTGGGGGCGTAGGGCCCGGTCTTGCCGCATCCGCCCCGGGGGCGCCGCCCCCGGACCCCCGGGATATTTTTGAACAGAAGAAGAAACCGAATGTTAACCTCGATTCGCCAGTCTTGCAGCACGGTACAGGCGGGGACGCCGATGACCGTAACGGGAGAAGGCGCCTCGCTCGGATCTCTCGGGCGAGGCGTTTCGGCGCCCTACGGTCTCGCTTTCTTCTGTTCAAAAATATCCCGGCGGTCCGGGGGCAGAGCCCCCGGGCGTGGCCACAAGCGCGAGGCCCGCAGATGACGCGCCTCGACCGCCTGCTCCGCCCGCGCCATATCGCCGTTCTCGGTGCCGGCTGGGCGCTGAATGTCATCGAGCAATGCCGCAAGATGGGCTTTGACGGCCCGGTCTGGCCGGTCCATCCGGCAAAGACCGAAATCGGCGGGCTCAGGGCCTATGCCAGCCTGGCCGACCTGCCCGCGCCGCCCGATGCCAGTTTCATCGGCGTCAACCGCCATGCCACGCTGGATGTCGTGGCGGAACTGGCCGCCATGGGCGCCGGGGGGGCGATCTGTTTCGCCTCGGGCTGGACCGAGGCAGGGGCGCCGGACCTGCAGGACAGGCTGGTCGCGGCGGCGGGCGACATGCCGATTCTCGGCCCCAATTGCTATGGCGTGATCAACTATCTCGATGGCGCGCTTCTCTGGCCCGACCAGCATGGCGGGGTCCGGGTCGAAAAGGGGGTGGCGCTGGTCAGCCAGTCGTCCAACATCGTCATCAACCTGGGCATGCAGCAGCGCGGCCTGCCCGTCGCCTATGTCGCCTGTCTGGGCAATGCGGCCGTCGTCGGCCTGGCCGAATTGACCGGGGCGCTGCTCGACGATCCGCGCGTCACTGCCGTCGGTCTGTATATCGAGGGGATTGACGATGCCCCGGCCTTCGCCGCGCTGGCCGAGAAGGCCCGCGCCCTGGGCAAGGGCGTCGTCGCGATCAAATCGGGCAAGACCGAACTTTCCCGCAGCGCTGCCGCTTCGCATACCGCCTCGCTGGCGGGCGGCGGCGCGGCCTCCAGCGCCTTTCTGCGCCAGATCGGCGTGGCCGAGGTCAATACCCCGGCCGAGCTGATCGAGACGCTGAAGATCTTCCATGTCCACGGTCCGCGCATCGGCACCCGCATCTGCTCACTTTCCTGCTCAGGCGGCGAGGCCGGGCTGGTGGCCGATCTGGCCGCCCCCTATGGCCTGGACTTTCCGCCTGTGCCGCAAGCGACGCATGACCGGCTGTTCGCGGTGCTGGGCGAGATCCCCACCATCTCGAACCCCTTGGATTATCACACCTTCATCTGGGGCGACGGGCCGAAGACGACCGAGGTCTTCACAGCCATGCTCGACGCCTATGATGCCGGCCTTTACATCATCGACCCGCCGCGCGCCGACCGCTGCGATCCCTCGGGCTATCAGCCCGCGCTCGATGCGATCGTCGCCGCGCAAAAGGCGACCGGCAGGGTAGCGCTGCCGGTGGCTTCGCTGCCCGAGAATTTCGGCGAGGGGCGCGTGGCCGGGCTGATGGGGCAGGGGGTCTGCACCCTTCTGGGGCTGGAAACCGCCTTGGCCGCCGTCAAGGCCGCGCAGACCGCGCCGGGCAGTCCGGGCTGGCGGCCCGCCCCGGCGCTGGCCCCGCGCGACACCACGCTTCTGTCCGAGGCCGTGGGCAAGGCGCTTCTGGCCGAAGCCGGGGTCGCGGTGCCGCGATCCTTCACCGCGCCCAGGCTGGCGGACCTGGCCAAGGGCGCTGTCGGCCTGACGCCACCCTTCGCGCTGAAGGGCCTGGGCTTCGCCCACAAGACCGAGGCCGGGGCCGTGCGGCTGGGCCTCGCCTCGCTGGACGGCCAGGCCGAGATGCCGGGTGCTACGGGCTATCTGGTCGAGGAAATGGTCACCGGCACGGTGGCCGAAATCCTGCTCGGCCTGCGCCGCGACCCGGTCTATGGCGTCACGCTGACGCTGGGCATGGGCGGGGTCACGGCCGAGGTTCTGGCCGACACGGTCACCCTTGTCCTGCCCTGCACGCAAGACCAGATCCTTGAGGCGCTGCGCCGGTTGCGGCTTTGGCCGCTTCTCGATGGCTATCGCGGCAGGCCCAAGGCCGATACCGCAGCGCTTGCCGATGTCGCTGTGCGGCTCGGGGGGCTGATGCTGGCGGACCCGTCGCTGGAAGAGATTGAAATCAACCCCGTCCTCCTGACCGCGCGGGGCGCGGTCGCGGTGGATGCGCTGATCAGGAGAGCATGAGATGGCCATGGAAATGCGGGTCGAAAGCCCGGTCAAGACCCGCCGTGAAGGCGCGATCCTTGAGGTGACGCTGGATGCGCCCAAGGCCAATGCGATCAGCCTCAAGACCAGCCGCGCCATGGGCCATGTCTTCCGCGACTTCCGCGACGATGACTCCTTGCGCGTCTGCATCCTGCGCGCGGCGGGGGATAAGTTCTTCTGCCCCGGCTGGGACCTGAAAGCCGCGGCCGAAGGCGACGCCGTCGATGGCGATTACGGCGTCGGCGGCTTTGGCGGCCTTCAGGAATTGCCGAACCTCAACAAGCCGGTGATCGCCGCCGTCCAGGGCATCTGCTGCGGCGGCGGGCTGGAGCTGGCGCTGTCGGCCGACCTGATCCTCTGCTCGACCACCGCGACCTTCGCCCTGCCGGAAATCCGCTCGGGCACCGTCGCCGATGCGGCCTCGATCAAGCTGCCCAAGCGCATACCCTATCACGTCGCCATGGACCTGTTGCTGACCGGGCGCTGGTTCGACGCCGAGGAGGCCTTCCGCTGGGGCCTGATCAAGGAAATCTGCGCGCCCGATGACCTGTTGGCCAAGGCCTGGGATCTGGCACGCCTTCTCGAATCCGGCCCGCCGCTCGTCTATGCCGCGATCAAGGAAGTGGTGCGCGAGGCGGAAAACCTGCGCTTCCAGGACGCCATGTCCCGCATCGGCAAGCGTCAGTTCGCCACCGTCGACAAGCTTTATTCCTCGGAAGACCAGCTTGAAGGCGCCCGCGCCTTTGCCGAAAAGCGCGACCCGGTCTGGAAGGGGAAATGAGGGCGCTGCGCGCCTTGGCGGCGGAACCCGAAGGGCTCGACCGTTTCGTCGCGGCCCAGGCCGGGGTCTGGCCGCGTGCCCTGGCCGAGATCCGCGCCGGGCACAAGGACAGCCATTGGATGTGGTTCATCTGGCCGCAACTGCGCGGGCTTGGCCTTTCGGCCATGGCCCAGACCTATGGCATAGCCGGGCGCGACGAGGGGCGGGCCTATCTGGCCCATCCCCTTCTTGGCCCCCGCCTGACCGAGATCAGCCGTGTCATGCTGGCCCATCGCGCCAAGCCCGCGACCGAGGTCCTTGGCCCGGTCGATGCGCAGAAGCTGCGTTCCTCGATGACGCTTTTCGCAACTCTTGCGCCGCAGGAGCGCGTCTTCGCCGACATCCTGCGCACCTTCTTTGACGGCCAGCCCTGCCCGCGCAGCCAGGCCCTGCTCCGCCACCCTTGAAACCCGACAGGTCCTGTCGCAAATCGCCAAGTCAGGCGGCGGCGGTGGCCTAGGGTGCCGCCGAAGGGGACGGATATGGACGACACGGATTACATCATCATCGGCGCAGGCAGCGCGGGCTGCGTTCTGGCCAACCGGCTGAGCGAGAACGGCCGCCATCGCGTGACCCTTGTCGAGGCGGGCGGCGACGACCGGCGCTTCTTCGTCCAGATGCCGCTCGGCTATGGCAAGCTGTTCTACGATCCCGCCGTGAACTGGCTTTACGCCGCCGAACCCGATCCCGGCCTGAACGGCCAACGCGACCATATCCCGCGCGGCCGCATCCTGGGCGGATCTTCCTCGATCAATGCCATGGTCTATATCCGCGGCCAGAAACAGGATTTCGACGATTGGCAAGCCGCCGCCGGTCCCGGCTGGGGCTGGGACGCGGTGCTTTCGGCCTACAAGGCCATCGAGCATAACGAGGCCGGGGCGAACGCATGGCGCGGCCAGGGCGGGCCGCTTTACGTCTCGAACAATCGCCGCGGCCTGCACTGGCTGGTCGAGGATTACATCGCCGCCTGCACCGAGGCGGGCCTGCCCTACAATGCCGATTTCAACGGCGAAAGCCAGGAAGGCGCTGGCACCTATCAGATGACGATCAAGGGCCGCCGCCGCAATTCGGCTGCCCGGGCCTTCCTGCATCCTGCCATGCGCCGCAAGAACCTGCGCGTGATCACCCGGGCCCAGGTCACCCGCATCCTGATCGAGAATGGCCGCGCCACCGGAATCGAATATCTGCAGGGCGGCGCGCGCCAGACCCTGCGCGCCAAGGCCGAGGTCATCCTGTCGGGCGGCGCCATCAACTCGCCCCAGCTTCTGCAACTCTCCGGCATCGGCCCCGGCGCGCTTTTGCAAAGCCACGGCATCCCGGTCCTGCACCAGAATGCCAATGTCGGCGACCACATGTCCGACCATCACGGCCTGAACTACACCTGGCAGATGAAGGTTTCGACCTATAACAACATCCTGCGGCCCTGGTGGGGCAAGGCCCTGATGGGCCTGTGGTATCTGGCGCTGGGCGGTGGCCCGCTGGCGAAATCGATCAACCATGGCGGCGGCTTCTTCCGCACGCATGACCGGCATGACCGCCCCAATATGCAGCTCTACTTCCAGGCCTTCTCCACGCTCTTGCCCCGCGCCGGGGAACGCCCGCTCCTGACCCCCGATCCCTTCCCGGGCCTTTCGGTCGGCCTGTCGAACTGCCGCCCCACCTCGCGCGGCCATGTCCGCATCACCTCGGCCGACCCGCTGGCCCATCCGGCCATCACCGCCAATGCCTATGCGACCACGGAAGACGTGACCGAGATGCTGGCCGCGGTGAAGTTTCTGCGCAGGATCATGGCCCAGCCCAGCATGGCCCGCTGGGTGGATCAGGAACTGCGCCCCGGCCCGCAGGTCCAGACCGATGCCGATCTGATCGAGGATTTCCGCAACCGTTCCGGCACGGTCTACCACCCGTCCTGCACCTGTCGCATGGGGTCCGACCCCGCGACCAGCGTGATCGACACCCGGCTGCGCGTCCATGGTGTCGGCGGCCTGCGTGTGGTCGATGCCTCAAGCTTCCCCAATCTCATCGCCGGCAACACCAATGCGCCCGCGATCATGGTCGGCTGGAAGGGGGCCGAACTGATCCTGCAAGACGCGCGCTGACCATTTGCTCGCATTGCCCGGGGCAATGCGCAAAATGGAAAGGTCCGACCGCCCTTCCGGCCCTTCTTCTCTTCGCCAAGCCCCCTTGCGTCGGCGGCAGATCGCTACTCTCCCCGGGGAAAGCGCTTCTGCTCTTCCAGCACGTTCAGGTCCATGTGGTTGCGCATATAACGTTCGCTGGCCGCGCGCAGCGGTTGGTAATCCCAGGGGTAATAGTTGCCATTGCGCAGCGCCTCATAGACCACCCAGCGCCGCGCCTGGCTTTGCCGCACTTCGGCATCATAGGCCGCCAGGTCCCAGCGCGCCGCCGCCGCTTTGCGGAAATGCGCCAGGATCTCGGCCGCGCGCGGATCGGCGGCCAGGTTCACCCGCTCGCCCGGATCGGCGGCCAGGTCGTAAAGCTGTTCGGGATCGGCGGGGCAGGTGATGTATTTCCACGCCCCCTCGCGCAGCCCCACCAAGGGCGTGATCGAGCCCTCGGCGGCATATTCCATCGGCACCGCGCCCCGCGCCGCACCGCCCGCCACCGGCACCAGGCTGACCCCATCGGTCCAGGGCAGGATCTCGGTCATGTCCACCCCGGCCAGATCGCAAAGCGTCGGCAGCACGTCGATCGACGATACCGGCGTATCGACCCGCCCCGGCGCCATCTCCGGTGCCGCCACCATCAGCGGCACCCGCGCCGAGCCTTCGAAGAAGTTCATCTTGAACCACAGGCCCCGCTCTCCCAGCATGTCGCCATGGTCCGAGACGAAGACCACAACCGCCTCCTGCCGCGTCGCCTTCAGCACCTCGAGGATCTCGCCGATCTTGTCATCGATATACGAGATATTGGCGAAGTAGCCCTGCCGCGCACGGCGGATATGATCGGGCGTGACCTCAAGCCCGCGCCAGTCGCAGGCATCCATCAGGCGCTGCGAATGGGGGTCCATCATGTCATAGGGAATGGCCTGCGGCGGTTCCAGTTCCGCCGCGCCGTCGTACAGATCCCAGTATTTGCGCCGCGCGACATAGGGGTCATGCGGATGGGTGAAGCTGACGGTCAGGCACCAGGGCCGCGCATCCATGCCGCGCGACAGGTCATACAGCTTCTGGCTGGCCTGGAAGGCGACATCGTCGTCATATTCATACTGGTTGGTGATCTCGGCCACGCCCGCCCCGGTGACAGAGCCGAGGTTGTGATACCACCAGTCGATCCTTTCGCCCGGCTTGCGGTAATCCGGTGTCCAGCCGAAATCGGCAGGGTAGATATCGGTCGTCAGCCGCTGTTCAAAGCCGTGCAACTGGTCGGGGCCGACGAAATGCATCTTGCCCGACAGCGCGGTCTGATAGCCTGCCCGGCGCAGGTGATGGGCATAGGTCGGAATGTCGCTCGCGAATTCGGCGGCATTGTCATAGACCCGCGTCCGGCGCGGCAATTGCCCCGACATGAAGCTCGCGCGCCCCGGCGCGCAAAGCGGCGATCCGGTATAGGCCTGGGCAAAGCGGGTCGAGCGTGCGGCCAGCGCCCTGAGGTTCGGGGCGTGCAGGAAGGGTGCCGGGCCATCGGGAAACAGCGTCCCGTTCAACTGGTCGACCATCAGGATCAGGATGTTCGGGCGGCTCATGCTTTTGCTCCGGCGCTGGATCTGGCCCGAGGTTAGGGGCAGCCGCCGCGCCGCGATAGGGGGGATGCGCCGTCCCGCCCGCGTCAGGCGACATCGGGCGAGATGCGGTAAAGCCGCACCGGCGCGCCCTTCGCCCGCGCGATCACGCCCTTGAACTCAAGGTCAAGCTGCACGCATTTCAGCCACCAGCCAGCCTTCTCGCCCCCTGGAAACAGCCCGCCGTCAAGATGCGGCAGCAGCGCCTCTTTCGCGGCGGCAACGGTCAGGCCGGGCGGCGTGTCGGGCAGGATCTTCAGCAAGGCCAGACGCATGGCGGTATACTTTGCGGCATCGACCCGGGTGACATGGCCGGGCGAGGTGACGTTGCGCACCTCGATCTTGTCGCCGTCAGGTTTCTTCGCATCAGCCATCCGCTGCCTCCGCTATGACCAGTTTCGGGGCGCGGAACCCCATCCCCGCCCAGGCTTTCAGAAGCGCCCACATGAACCCCGCCGACTGTGTCCTGGCATTGGGAATGTCATCAGGCAGGGCCGAAGGGTCGGGCAGGTCCTTCACCATCGTGCGCAATTGCGGGGCAGGGGCGCTGCCCGGCGGCCAGAGGCTTGCATAAAGGCTCAGCCAGTGGCCGTTCTGGAATTCCAGGAACAGCGGCGTGTTGCAGCAGGCCGCGACCACCCGCCGCGTCGGGGCACCGGGGCGCAGCCGGTGGCCCCGCATCTGCGCCGGGGCGGGCAGGGCGACACGGTCCTTGCGATACAGGACAAAACCCGTCTGTCCCTGCGGCCCCAGCATCGGCTGGCCGCCCGGCAGCGCCTCCAACCGCTGCGCCGCCTTGCGGCAACTGTCACAGCAACAGTCGGCGGCCAGGATGGGCGGGCCGGTCAGCACAAGGCGACACGCGCCGCAGCGGCAGGCAAGTCCGGTCATGCGGCTCCTCCTGCGCAAGCCTAGCCTTTCGCCCGCGCGATCGGCAATGTCGGAATTGTCGGATCAGATGCCGCGATCCGGCAATTCCTTGCCCTCCGCGCTGGTCTGATCCTGTCTTCAAGGAGACGCCATGACCATCCGCACCCAGTTTCCCCATCCCATTGCCGAGACCGAGGACATGGCCATCCCCATGCCCGACGGCACCCGCCTTTCGGCCCGGGTCTGGATGCCGGTCGATGCGGAAACCCGCCCGGTCCCTGCCGTCCTGGAATACATCCCCTATCGCAAGCGTGACGGCACCACCCCGCGCGACGAGATGATGCACCCCTATGTCGCGGGCCATGGCTATGCCTGCGTGCGGGTCGACATGCGCGGCAATGGCGACAGCCAGGGCCTGATGGCGGATGAATATACCCAGGTCGAGATGGACGACGCCGAGGCGGTCATCGGCTGGCTGGCGGCGCAGCCCTGGTGCAATGGCAGCGTCGGCATGATGGGCAAGTCCTGGGGCGGCTTCAACTGCCTGCAGGCCGCCTTCAATGGCCCCCCGGCGCTGAAGGCGGTGATCTCGGTCTGCTCGACCACCGACCGTTTCGCCGATGACATCCATTTCAAGGGCGGCTGCCTGCTGGGCGAGAATTTCGGCTGGGGCGCGGTGATGCTGTCCTATTCCTCGCGCCCGGCCGATCCGCTGCTGCGCAATGACTGGCGCGAGGATTGGCTGAAACGGCTGGACGCCGAACCCTGGCTCGCCCCGGTCTGGGCGCGCCATCAGGCGCGCGACGCCTATTGGGCGCATGGCTCGGTCTGCCAGGATTGGGCGCGGATGACCGTCCCCGCGATGATCTGGGGCGGCTGGGCCGACAATTACATGAACACGGTCGGGCTTCTGGCCGAACATGCACCGGGGCCGGTCAAGGGCGTGATGGGGCCCTGGGTGCACCAATACCCCCATACCGCCGTGCCCGGGCCGCAGGTCGGCTTCCTGCAATGCGCGATCCGCTGGTGGGACCGCTGGCTGAAAGGCATTCCGAACAACGCCGAGAACGACCCCGCCTTGCGCGCCTATATCCTGCATTCCGAACCGCCAAATGCCAGCGCCCGGCACCGAGAGGGGCATTGGGTGGCGGAAGACACATGGCCCACGGCGCGCGTTGCGCCGATGGTGGTGCATCTGGACGCCCCGGGGGTTTCACACCCCCGGACCCCCGTGGGATATTTGCGAACAGAAGAAACCCAAAAGGCCTTTGCCGTCGACATCGCCACGCCGCAGCATCTGGGCATGCATACCGGCGAATTCTTCCCGATGGGCCTGAATGCCGAGATGCCGGGCGATCAGGCGCGCGACGATGCGCTCTCCGTCTGCTTCGACATGGCGCCGCTTGCGGCGGATCTCCAGCTTCTGGGCCAGGCCGGGCTGCGCCTGTCGCTGTCTTCCGACAGGCCGCTGGGCTTCGTGGTGGCGCGGCTCTGCGATGTCGCGCCCGATGGTGCCTCGGTCCGCATCTGCCATGGCATGCTGAACCTTTGCCATCGCGACGGCATGGACCGGCCCGCGCCCATGGTGCCGGGGCAGGCGATGGAGGTGGGCTTCAAGCTTGACCTCACCGGCTATCGTCTCAGGGCGGGCCACAGCCTGCGGCTGGCCCTGTCGAACAGCTACTGGCCCTTCGTCTGGCCCTCGCCCGAAGCAGGCACCCTGACCCTGACCGGCGGAAGCCTGACCCTGCCCGTGCACCACGGCGCCGATGCCCCGGAATGGACCCCGCCGCCCGCCGAACATGCCGCCCCCTTCGCCCATCGCGTGATCCGCCCCGGCAAGACCCGGCGCTATATCGAGGAAGACCTCATCGCCGGAACAACCGCGCTGGTGGTCGAGGATGATCTGGGCGACACCGAAAACCTTTCCCACGGTCTGATCTCGGGCGAGACCATGTCGGAACGCTGGGAAATCGCCCCCGATGATCCCCTCAGCGCCAGGGCCGTGCATATCTGGGAACAGCGCCTGTCGCGCGGGGCCTGGTCGGTGCGCACCCGCGCCGAGGCGGAAATGACCGGCACGGCCAGCCATCTGCGCATGACGGCCCATCTGCGCGCCTGGGAAGGCGAGGCGCTGGTCTTCGAACGGCGCTGGGACGAGGAGGTGGAACGCAGCTTTGTGTAACAGAACCTGCAAAAACATTTGCCGCGAAGGAAAGATCGCGGTTTATTGACTCTGCAATCAACAAAAGAATCCCACGGCAGCGTCCCGGGGGAAGACCACAGGGAGACGGATATGAACGACAAGCACAACCAGTTGGACTGGCTTATTTCCCGCGTCCGCAAGGGCGCCATGAGCCGTCGCGAATTCCTGGGCCGCTCGACGGCGCTGGGCGTGTCTGCTGGCCTCGCGGGCGCGCTGTTCGGCAAGGTCGCCATGGCGCAGGAAGCCAAGAAGGGCGGCACGATCCGCGTCGGGATGCAGGGCGGCGAATCCACCAACTCGCTCGACCCGGCGCTGGCCGCTTCGGAAGTGCCGTTCCAGGTCAACATGACCTGGGGCGAGATGCTGGTTGACGTGACGCCGGATGGCCAGATCGACTATCGTATCGCCGAGGAAATCTCTTCTTCCCCCGACGCGACCGAGTGGAAGTTCAAGATCCGCAAGGGCGTGGAATACCATGACGGCAGCACCGTCACCGCCGATGATGTGGTGGCCACGCTCAAGCGCCATACCGACGAGAAATCGCAATCGGGCGCGCTGGGCATCGTGCAGGGCATCGCCGAGATGAAGGCCGAAGGTGACATGGTCACGCTGAAGCTGTCTTCCGCCAGCGCCGATCTGCCCTATCTGATGGGCGACTATCACCTGATCATCCAGCCTGGCGGCGGTGTCGACGCCCCGGCTGCGGGCATCGGCGCCGGCCCCTACAAGGTCGTCGTGAACGAGCCGGGCGTGCGCCACACTTTCCAGAAACACGCCAATTACTTCGACAGCTCGATCGGCCATGCCGACGAGGTCGAGATCCTGGTCATCAACGACAACACCGCCCGCACCGCCGCCCTGCAATCGGGCCAGGTCCACATGATCAACCGGGTCGATCCGAAGATCGTGGAACTGCTGAAGGGCGTGCCGGGCGTGTCGATCAAGGCCGTCGCGGGGCGCGGGCACTATGTCTTCATCATGCATTGCGACAAGGCGCCCTTCGACAACAACGACATGCGCATGGCGCTGAAGCACGCGATCAACCGTCAAGAGATGGTGGACAAGATCCTGGGCGGTCTCGGCTCGCGCGGGAACGACTTCCCGATCAACGCCGCCTATCCCTTGTTCGACGACACGATCGAGCAGCGCGACTACGATGCCGCCAAGGCCAAGGAATATTACGACAAGACCGGCCATGACGGCAGCCCGATCATCCTGCGCACCGCGCCGGGCGCCTTCCCGGGCGCGGTGGATGCGGCCAACCTCTTCGCCGCCTCGGCCAATGCGGCGGGCATCCCGCTGCAGGTCAAGCTGGAGCCCGATGACGGCTACTGGTCGAATGTCTGGAATGTCGAACCCTTCTGCGCCTCCTACTGGGGCGGCCGTCCGGTGCAGGACCAGATGTATTCGACCGCCTATCTCTCGACCGCCGACTGGAACGACACCAAGTTCAAGAATGCCAGGTTCGACGAGCTGCTGCTCGCCGCGCGGGGCGAGTTGGATGCCGAGAAGCGCAAGGGTGAATACAGCGAGATGGCCCATATCCTGCGCGACGAAGGCGGCCTGATCCTGCCGATGTTCAACGATTTCGTCTCGGGCGTGTCCGACACGATCGGCGGCTGGGTCGACGATCCGAATGGCGAGCTGATGAACGGCCGCTCGCAGGTTAAGTGCTGGCTGGCCTGAGAGGGCCCGTCCGATGCACCCCGTCCTGCAACTGGTGGTCCAGCGCCTTGCGCTGGGCCTGATCCTGCTTCTCGCCTGTTCGGCGGTGATCTTCCTGGGCGTCGAGGCGCTGCCGGGAGACACCGCCCAGGCCATCCTCGGCCAATCGGCCACGCCCCAGGCGCTGGCCAACCTGCGCGAGAAGATGGGGCTCGATCAGCCGCCGCTAACGCGGTATTTCCAATGGCTCGGCGGGGTGCTGACCGGCGATCTTGGCACGGCGCTGACAAACGGCGCCGATATCGCCACCTCCATCGGCCAGCGGCTGGGCAACACGCTGTTCCTGGCCGCCTGCGCCGCCGCGATCTCGGTGCCGCTGGCCATCATCCTTGGCCTGATCGCCGCCCGCCATGCCGGCAAATGGCAGGACAAGCTGATCTCTGGCATCACGCTGACCACGATCTCCCTGCCCGAATTCGTCGCCGGCTATTTCGTGATCTTCCTTCTCACCCAGGACAACTGGCTGACCCAGGGCATCGGCTGGCTGACCGGCGGGTCCGGCCGCCTTCTGCCCGTCGCCATGGTCTTTCCCGGCATGGGGTTCTGGGAGCGGGTGAATGCCATCATCCTGCCGGTCATCGTCCTGGTCCTGGTCGTGCTGGCGCATATGATGCGCATGACCCGCGCCGCGATCCTGAACGTCATGCAATCGGCCTATATCGAGACGGCCGAGTTGAAGGGCCTTAGCCCGATGACCGTGATCTGGCGCCATGCCTTTCCCAATGCCATCGCGCCCGTCGTCTCGGTCGTCATGCTGAACCTCGCCTATCTCGTGGTGGGCGTGGTCGTGGTCGAGGTGGTCTTCGGCTACAACGCCCTCGGCCAGTATCTGGTCGACCATGTCACCAAGCGCGACCTGCCGGTGGTGCAGGCGGTCGGCCTGATCTTCGCCGCCGTCTATATCGGGCTGAACATGCTGGCCGATGTGATCGGCATCCTCGCCAACCCGCGGCTGAGGCATCCGAAATGAGACTTCCCTTCACCCAGACCCGCCTTCCCGTCTCGGCCTTCATCGGCCTCACCCTCACAGGCATCTTCCTGTTCTGCGCCATCTTCGCGCAATGGATCGCCCCCTATCCGATCGACCTCGCCGTCGGCGGCGTGTGGGAGGGGCCAAGCGAGAAATACTGGCTCGGCACCGACACAATCGGCCGCGATATCCTGTCGCGGCTGATCTATGGCGGTCAGATCACCATCTTCGTCGCGCTGGCCTCCTCGGCGCTGGCCTTCTCGCTGGGCGCCTTCTTCGGCTTCTTCGCGGCGGTCAATGGCGGCTGGATCGACCAGACCCTGTCGCGCATCGTCGATCTGATGATGGCGATCCCCTCGCTGATCGTGGCGCTGGTCATGCTTTCGGTCCTGCCGTTGAACCTGACCGTCCTGATCCTTGTGATCGGCGTCCTCGACAGCACCCGCGTCTTCCGCCTGTCGCGCGCCGTCGCGGTGGACATCGCGGTGATGGATTATGTCGAGGCTGCAAAGCTGCGCGGCGAGGGCGGGCGCTGGGTGATCTTCCGCGAGATCCTGCCCAATGCGCTGTCGCCCCTGGTTGCCGAATTCGGCCTGCGTTTCATCTTCGCCGTCCTCTTCATCTCGACCCTGTCCTTCCTGGGCCTTGGCGTGCAGCCGCCGCTGGCCGACTGGGGCGGCATGGTGAAGGAAAACAAGGACGGGCTGGTCTATGGCAAGTCGGCGGCGCTGGTTCCGGCCTTCGCCATCGCCGCGCTGGCGATTTCCGTCAACCTCGTGGCCGACTGGGTGCTGACCCGCACCTCCAGCCTGAAAGGAGGCCGCGGTGGCTGACGACACGCTTCTCGACATTAGGGGCCTCGTGATCGAGGCCACCTCCTACCCTCCGGGCGAGCCGCCGAAAGAGGTGACGCTGGTCCATGGAGTCGATCTGAAACTCCAGCGCGGCAAGGTGCTGGGCCTGATCGGCGAATCCGGCGCGGGCAAATCGACCATCGGCCTGTCCGCCATGTCCTATGGCCGGGGCGGGGTGCGGTTGACCAAGGGCACCATCCACCTGAACGGGCGCGAGATCCGCGAGGCCACCCCGCGCGAGCTGCGCACCCTGCGCGGCAAGGAAGTGACCTATGTCGCCCAATCGGCGGCGGCGGCCTTCAACCCGGCCAAGAAGCTGATGGAACAGGTGATCGAGACCTCGCTCTCGCATGGCGTCATGACCAAGTCCGAGGCCGAGGCCCGCGCCGTCATGCTGTTCAAGAAGCTGGGCCTGCCCAACCCCGAAACCTTTGGCAACCGCTATCCGCATCAGGTGTCGGGTGGCCAGTTGCAGCGCGCCATGACCGCCATGGCGCTGTGCCCCAAGCCCGATCTTGTCATCTTCGACGAACCCACCACCGCGCTGGACGTGACCACCCAGATCGACGTTCTGGCGGCGATCAAGGAAGCGATCCGCGACACCCGCGTGGCCGCGCTTTACATCACCCATGACCTTGCCGTGGTGGCGCAGGTCGCCGATGACATCATGGTGCTGCGCCATGGCCGCATGGTCGAATACGGCCCCACCGCGCAGGTCATCCACGAGCCCCGGCAGGATTACACCAAGGCCCTGGTCTCGGTCCGCTCGCTGGACCATGAGGAGAAGGCGCCGGCCGCCCCGGTGCTGCGGGTCGAGAATGTGACCGCGCGCTATCGCGGCACCAATTTCGACGTGTTGAAGAACATCAATGTCGATCTGGCCCCAGGGCAGACGCTGGCCGTGGTGGGCGAGTCGGGTTCAGGCAAATCCACGCTGGCACGCGCCATCACCGGGCTGCTGCCACCCACGCAGGGCCGCATCAGCTTTGCCGGGCGGCAATTGTCGCGCGAGTTGAAGGGGCGGTCCAAGGACGACCTGCGCGAGATCCAGATGATCTACCAGATGGCCGACACCGCGATGAACCCGCGCCAGACCGTCGGCACGATCATCGGCAGGCCGCTGGAATTCTATTTCGGCCTGCGCGGCAAGGCGCGCGATGCGCGGGTGCAGGACCTTCTGGACCAGATCGAGATGGGCAAGGGCTTTGCCGACCGCTACCCGGCCGAACTTTCGGGCGGCCAGAAGCAGCGCGTCTGCATCGCCCGCGCGTTGGCCGCGAACCCGAAGATGATCATCTGCGACGAGGTGACATCAGCCCTCGACCCGCTGGTGGCCGATGGCATCCTCAAGCTTCTGATGGCGTTGCAGGCCGAGGCGCAGGTGGCCTATCTGTTCATCACCCATGATCTGGCGACGGTGCGCGCCATCGCCGACAAGATCGCGGTCATGTACAAGGGATCGGTCGTCCGCTACGGCCAGAAAAGCGACGTTCTGGCCCCGCCCTTCGACGATTACACCGACCTCCTTCTGTCCTCGGTCCCCGAGATGGAGATTGGTTGGCTGGAACGGACGATCGCGCATCGCAAGATGGAAAGCGCCGGGAACTGATCCAGGGCGGCGATTTCTTCGGAGAAATCGTGCCGGAGCCGTCGAAGGCTCCGGGCCGGACTCTTTGAAAATTCCGGTGCGGCCAGGGATGACGGCGTAGAGACGGAAAGAAGACGCAAGAAAGACGCTGGGAAGACATGACAAAACTGCTGCTGATCATCCTTGACGGCGTGCCCTACGCCAATTGGCGCCGCCTGTTCGGCAATCTTGAAGGCTGGGTCGCCCATGGCGATGCGCGGGTCTGGAAGATGCGCGCCGTCCTGCCCTCGACCTCGGCCTGCTGCTATGCCTCGATCCATACCGGCGTGCCGCCGCAGGTCCATGGCATCTGGGACAATGCCGATATCCGGCGGCTGGAATTTCCCGACATATTCTCGGAATTGTCCAAGGCAGGCCGGAAAACCGGGGCGGTAACCCATAGTTACTGGTCGGAATTCTTCAATCGCGCGCCTTTCGACGTGGTGCGCGACATCGAATATGACGAGCCGGATGGACCGATCACCCATGGCCGGTTCCACACCATGCATGGCTATGGCCATGTGAACCAGATGACGCCCGCCGATTACGACCTGTTCGGCACCCTGACCCGCCTGGCCGAGGTCAAGGGCATCGACTACGGTATCCTGCACACGTGCACGCTGGACAGCATGGGCCACCGTTTCTACCACGATTGCGAAGAAATGGACGACGCCTGCTTCAAGATGGACGCCACCCTCGCGCCCTTCCTAAGCCGTTGGCGCAAAAGCGGTTATGAGGTGATCGTCACCGCCGATCACGGTCAGGATTCGCGCGGCCATCATGGCGGCACGACCGAGGCGCAGCGCGATTTCGCCTTCTACTATTTCGGCGATAGCCCCATGCCCGCGCCCGATGTGGTGCTGGATCAACTGGCCCTCGCGCCGTCGATCCTGACCCGCATGGGCGTGCCGGTACCCGCGACGATGAAGGCCAAGCCCTTCATGTCGGCCTGAAGCAGACCCCGAATTTTCGACGAAAATTCGGGGCTTTGCCTGTCAATGCGCGTAGTCGGGCGCATCCTTGTCCAGGATCGCCTTGATCTCGCGCAGGTGCATGTCGGCGCCGCCGGGATAGTCTTCCCATTCCCGCGCGGTTTTTTCCGCGACTTCGTCCGACAGGTAGCGCAGCTTCTGTCCTGTCTGCAAAGCGCGGATATAGGTCTCGGCGGCGCGTTCAAAGTAATACAGCCGGTTGAAGGTCTCGGCCACCGTGCGCCCGATCACCAAGACGCCATGATTCCCCATGACCATGGTGTTGACCTTCGGATCTTGCAGCATTTCCGCGCAGCGGGCGCCCTCGTCGCCAAAGGCCATGCCGCCGTAATAGTCGTCGACGACATGCCGGTTGTGGAACATCGCAGTGTTCTGGTCGATCGCCGGAAGGCGGCTGTCGGCAAGGCTCGCCAGCACCGTGGCATGGATGGAATGCACATGCATCACGCAGCGCGCATGGGCGCAGGCGCGGTGGATGCTGCCATGCAGGCCCCAGGCGGTCGGGTCCGGCGCGTCGGGCCGGTTCATCGTCTCGGGGTCGTCTGCATCCAGTTCGAGAAGCGACGATGCAGTGATCTGGCTGAAATGCCGACCGTTCGGGTTGATGAGGAAGCGCGTGCCTTCTGGGTTCACCGCCATCGAGAAATGGTTCGCCACCGCCTCATGCATGTTCAGCCGCACGGTCCAGCGGAAGGCGGCGGACAGGTCCACCCTTTCGGTCCAATTTGTCAGATTCGCATGCTGGTTCATGGGGTTGCTCCAAAGGGCCATGTGTTGCGGGCAAAGGCGGAGATGGTGTCGGTGATCAGCGCAAAGCTTTGCGCCGCGCGCGGCACGGTGGCGCGGGCGCGCAGATAGCCGTGGACCAGGCCGGTTGCGGTGACGGCATGGGCGCGGCCCCCGGCCCGCGTGATCGCTTCGGCATAGGCGGGCGCGTCGTCATGCAGCGGGTCGCATTCCGCGCCGATGGCCAGGGTCATCGGCAAGCGGCTGAAATCGGTGTCCTGCAAGGGTGACACTGTCGGGTCGCCCGGCGCGGGCGCCACGCCGCCGTGGCGGATTCCGGCATAGAAATCCAGGTCGTCCCTGGTCAGCATCGGTGCATGGGCATGGCTCATATAGCTGCCCTTCGTCCTGTCGCCGCCAAGGCCCGGATAGATCAGCACCTGCCCCAGAATGCGGGGATCGCGCAGGGCGTGCGCGGCGGCGGCGCAGAGATTGCCGCCCGCGCTGTCGCCCGCGAGAACCAGAGGCCCAGGTACGGCACGGATCGCGGCGACCACATCGTCGAAGGCGGACGGATGCGGATGCTCCGGTGCCAGCCGGTAATCGACCGAAATCACTGTCAGCCCGGTCGTGCCCCGGATCTCGGCGCAGACATCGTCATGGCTGTGCAAGCCGCCGACGACATAGCCGCCGCCATGGCAATAGATCACGGTGGCCGGCCCCGCGCCCGGGTAGCGGCGGCAGGGAACGCCCGCGATCGCCTCGTCCACAGCCGTCACCCCAGCCGGATAGCCACGAAAGAAGGCCCGGCACATGCGGTCATAGATGCGGCGCTGATCGGCCACCGTCAGCGTGGCGGTATCGGGCGGATAGGCGTCATCGGTGGCGCGGATGAAGGTCCAGGTCGGGGCGTCGATAAGGGCTTGGTAATCGGGCGCTGTCATCATGGGTCCAGGCTTGGCGGTCGGTTCACTCTGCGCCCTTTCGCCGGGTCGGGCAACGGGGCCGGGAAGGAGGGCGGAAATAAGGCGGCATCGCACCAGCAATTCCCGAATTCCCCCTCAATATTAACCAACTCGACCTGCAAGATCTGTCCAGCCCCAAAAGCCGGGCCAAGGAGACGCAACATGCAGTTCACCCGTGACTTCGACACCGACCAGGCGCTGCCCGTCGGCTGGGGCGTGCGCGTCCTTGTGCTGGCGGAAAGCGAGGCTGCGCCGCTGGTGTCGCGGGTGGCGGCCCTGGGTGGCCCGGTCGAGGTGGAGACAGAGCTTTACGCCGCCTTGGCGGCAATGATCGACGATCCGGGCGGTTACGGGCTGTTCGTGATGGATTGCGATGCGTTCGGCGGGGGCGAGGCCGGGGCCCTGGCCCGCCGGACCCTGGCAGCGGTCCAGTCGCGCGTGCCGATGATCCTGCTTTGCGCCGAGCATGATCGCCATGATTTCCCGCAAGAGCGCAATGCGCCGGTGACCCTGCGCACCCCGGTGTCGACGGTCAGCCTGAAGGTCGGCTTCGAACACGCCCTGCGCGACCGGCTGGCCTGGCGCGCGGCCTGATCCTGCGGAAACTGAAAAGGGGCGCGGCCTTGCGGCTGCGCCCCTTTCGATTCGTCCAAGCGAAGCTTAGGCGAGGGCGAGGTTGGTCGCCGACTCGCGGCCGTCACGGCCGGCTTCGATGTCGAAGGTCACGGCCTGGCCGTCCTTCAGGCTGCGCAGACCGGCACGCTCCAGGGCGGTGATGTGGACGAACACGTCCTTCTTGCCGCCTTCCGGAGCGATGAAGCCATAGCCCTTCGTTTCGTTGAACCATTTCACGGTGCCCTTGGCCATCGTGATTCTCCTCTGAATGCCACCCGCGGAAGTGCGGCGGCCCGGCGCAGTCAGCTGTGGTCGATGCTGTGCCGAAGATCGGAGACAGGTCGAAAGAGATAACGTCGCGCGGCAGATATTGCTGAAACCAAGCGGAAAATCAAGCCTTGGCGCTTTTGCGGGGGTGACCGGCCCTTTGGCATCGCGGCCGAACCCGGCCGGGTGGTGCGGCTGGACGCCCATCCCCGGCTTTGGGCCGATCGCTTTGGTCAGGCCGAAAGCGGGTGGGCCAAGGCGCGAAGGTCATCGGCTTTGGCATCGCAGGCAAGGCCGAGGCCCATCCCGATCACGCCGCCGCCGCACCACAGAGCAAGCCCGGCGACCGGCCCATAACCGAGGGCAATGGCCGCGAGGCCAAGGGCGAAGCCGCCAACACTTCCAAGGATCACAAGAACAGAAGCCATGGTTTGAACCTCCCGATAGCACGATCTTGCGCTGTATGAGGTGGCGGAACTGTGGCGGTGTCGGGACAGTATTGTGAGTGGTTAACGCCAGCCGCCCGACCGACGTTATCCGTTTGGTGGCAGACCGATCAGAACACGTCGGTCAGGTAGAGAAGGATGATGATCGGGATCGGGATGCCGATGACCCAGGCGAGGATGCCTTTCATAGTGCCGCTCCTGAAATGGTTGGGTTTCCCGGCAAACGCATCGCGGGGGCTGGCGGTTCCGCATCGCGTCGGCGGCGATTTCGCCTGTGGTGAAGGCGGCAAGCGCGCAATTGCCTCTGCGGGGCGATTGCGCGGTCTACGGGCAGCGGGGCGGCCTGTCCGGTCTGGCAAGGTAATCGCTGATTCGATCGATCAGCGCTGGCTGCGATTGCAGCACCAGATGGCCGCCCTCGGGCAGCACGCAGAGATCGGCCCCAAGCGCCTGGGCCAGCGCGCGGACTTGGGGCAGGGGGAAGACCGGGTCCCGCTCGCCATGGAAAATGGCGATGCGGGCACCGCTGTGGCGGGCCGCGTCGGACAGGGTCCACAGGAGAAGCGCCCAGGATTGCGCCTTGCCCCTGCCGCCGCCGGGCGTCTCGATCTGGTCGCGCAGGCGGCGGACGAGCTCTTCGGCCCGGGCGCGCTTCTCGGGCGAGGCGCGCCAGCCTTTGCCGAACCAGAGCGTCTTGAAATAATCCTCCCAGATCGGCTGCCAGCCGAAGGAGCCGGTGGCGATGGCCGATCCGGCGACCTGAAACCCGCCGCGCAGGGCGGCCAGCGCCGCGCCGGGGAAGGGCGTGGCGGGCGAGACGGCGGCGATGGTGACGCGGGACGGGTTGTCGATCAGGGGCGCGGCCTCGAAGGCGATGGCGGCGCCGGTGGAATAGGCCAGAAGGTTGATCCGGGCGTTTGGGTGCAGGTTCGCCTGCGCCGCGATCCAGGCGGCGGCGCCTTCGATGGTCAGGCGCGGATGAACCGGCTGGCCTTGCATTCCGGGCAGGCGGTACTCGATCACCGGATGGCGGGCATCGCCCCAGCCCGGCGCCGGGCCGAAGACGGCCGAAGTGGTCAGCGCGCCGGGCAGCAGGAAGGTCAGGCTTTCCGGCCGGGCGGCGGGGGCCGGGGTCAGGACATGCAGGGGCGAGGGGGCAGGCGCCCTGGCCGCAGGCGCACAGGCCGCAAGGGCGGCCGCAAGGGCAAGGGCCGCGCCCCGAAGGACAAGGGGAATCGATGCCATGATGGCATCCTGCCCGGATCGGGAGTTTGGGGGAAGGGCGGGGTCTTGCGCATTCTGGCACAGCTTGCGGCCCCGGTAGCTGTCGTCAGGCTTGCTATGGAAAAGAGGCGCTCGTAGTCTTTTGCCTTGTCGATTGGAGGTGCAAATGCCGATTGATTTCAGAACATTCTTCAGGGTCTTCTCGACGACGATATTCTTTCAACTTGTCATGGTCTGGGCAGCATTAGCCACGCTGGTCTTTGTGTCCGCCGTGCTTTACGCACTTTCGGTCGATTTTCGCTGGGCGGTGGCGCTGGACTTTCTTGAGCTTGCTCTTGGACTTCGCGATGGCCAGCCCTTGCAGGGTGCTTTCTCAATGGCCTTCGGGTTTCTGGGCGAGATTTACTTCTTGATGATCACTGGAATATTCGTCGCAGCCGCAATCAATTCGCTCAACGCATCAGCATAGGTGACGGGAATGGATGAAGAGACGTTGCGCCAAATCGTTCGCGAGGCCGTATTCGATGCCTTGAGTGATATCTTTGCAAAGGACCGGGCAGCATCGGAAAGCCCCGATGACGCCGAGGATCATTACAGGGAGCTGGGCCAAGAAGTGCGGCGACTGAAGACCCTGAACATGGCCTATGCGATGCAGATCAATCGTCTTGGCGCCTTCGGCCCTTCCTGCAACTATGACAAGAAGACGGTCGCGGAGATCAAGACAAACACGGACCGCATTCCCTGATCCCCTCGCCCCGGACCGATTGCGAACGGTTGCCCGCGCCCTACCTCGTGAACTTCTTGTACTTCACCCGCTTCGGTTCCACCGAATCCGGCCCCAGGCGGCGGATCTTGTCCTGTTCATAGGCGTCGAAATTGCCCTCGAAGAACTCGACATGGGCGTCGCCTTCGAACGCCAGGATATGGGTGCAGAGCCGGTCAAGGAAGAAGCGGTCGTGCGAGATGATCACCGCGCAGCCGGCGAAGGCCTCGATCGCGGCTTCCAGCGCCTGCAGGGTTTCCACGTCCAGATCGTTGGTCGGTTCGTCAAGCAGCAGGACGTTGCCGCCCGATTTCAACAGCTTGGCCATGTGCACGCGGTTGCGTTCGCCGCCCGACAGGATGCCGACCTTCTTCTGCTGGTCAGAGCCCTTGAAGTTGAAGGAGGAGCAATAGGCCCGGCTGTTCACCTCGGCATCGCCCAGAACGACGATGTCCAGCTCGTCCGAGATTTCCTGCCAGACGTTCTTGTTGGGGTCCAGCGCATCGCGCGACTGGTCGACATAGGAAAGCTGCACGGTCTCGCCCAGGGTGATCGTGCCGGTATCGGGCTTTTCGGCGCCGGTGATCATCTTCATCAGCGTCGATTTGCCGGCGCCGTTCGGGCCGATCACGCCGATGATGCCGCCGGGGGGCAGCATGAAGGACAGGTTCTCGATCAACTGCTTGTCGCCCATCGCCTTCGAGACATTCTCGAACTCGATGACCTTGGAGCCAAGGCGCGGCCCGTGCGGGATGATGATCTGGGCCTTGCCGACCAGTTCCTTGACCGACTCGTCCGCCAGCTTCTCGTAAGCGCTGATCCGGGCCTTGGACTTGGCCTGACGGGCCTTGGCGCCCGCACGGATCCATTCCAGTTCCTTTTCCAGAACCTTCTGCTTGGCCTTGTCTTCGCGGGCCTCCTGTTCCAGCCGCTTGGCCTTGGCATCGAGCCACGAGGAATAGTTGCCCTCATGCGGCAGGCCGCGGCCACGTTCCAGCTCAAGAATCCAGGTGGTGATGTCATCCAGGAAATAGCGGTCGTGGGTGACGGTCAGGATCGTGCCCTTGTAGTCGATCAGGTGCTTTTGCAGCCAGGCGATCGTTTCGGCGTCAAGGTGGTTGGTCGGTTCGTCGAGCAGCAGCATGTCCGGCTCTTCGAGCAAGAGCTTGCACAGCGCGACGCGGCGGCGCTCGCCGCCCGACAGAGTGGACACATCGGCATCGTCGGGCGGGCAGCGCAGGGCTTCCATCGCGATGTCCACCTGGCTGTCCAGGTCCCAGAGGTTCTGGGCGTCGATCTCGTCCTGAAGACGCGCCATTTCCTCGGCGGTCTCGTCGGAGTAGTTCATCGCCAGTTCGTTGTAGCGGTCCAGTTTGGCGGTCTTGGACTTGACGCCTTCCATGACGTTGCCGCGCACGTTGAGCTGTTCGTCCAGTTGCGGTTCCTGCGGCAGATAGCCCACGGTCGCGCCCTTGGCGGCCCAGGCCTCGCCCTGGTAATCCTTGTCCCAGCCCGCCATGACGCGCAGGAGGGTGGATTTCCCGGCGCCGTTGACGCCGACGACACCGATCTTCACGCCGGGCAGGAAGTTCAGGCGGATGTTCTCGAACACCTTCTTCCCGCCGGGATAGGTCTTGGTCACGCCGTCCATGTGATAGACATATTGATAGCTGGCCATCTGGTGCTCCTGTCGCGGGTTGGCGCTGATCTAGCGGGCCGGGACCAAAGCTGCAACTGCTGCGGCGGAGGATTCAGAGGTCTTTGCCGAACCAATGCGTCGCGGGAAAGCCGGTATAGGCCGGGATCGCGGCCCAGCCCGAACCTTGGTAAAGCGCGATGGCGGCGGGCAGGGCGGCGTTGGTGTCGAGGACCAGCCGCGTGTAGCCCAAAGCGCGGGCGCGGGTCTCGATATCCTGCATGAGGTGGCGGGCAAGGCCCTGACCCCGGGCCTCGGGCGCGATCCAGAGCCGCTTCACCTCGGCCATGCCCGGCGCATGGGCGCGCAGCGACACGCAGCCCAGCGTCCGGTCGCCCTGCCGCGCCAGCCGGAAAGCGCCCGAGGGCGGGCGGTAATCGGCGGCATCGTAAAGGGGCAGGCCAGGCGGGGCGAGGCCGGGGATCACCTGGGCGAGCAGGTCGAAATAGGCCGCAAGGCAGGCCTGTGCGGGCGGATCATCGGGGTCGGCATCGTGGAAGGTCGTGGCCGTGTCCATGGCGGAGAGGGTGCAGAAGGCCGGGCCTGCGTCAAGCGGGGTGACTTGACTTTCCCCCGGCACACAAGGACCAAGACGCAGGGGACCGGGAAGGCGAGAAAGACTTATGCGGCAGGGCTTTCCTTTGGCGCGGCGGGGCATGGTGGTGGGCCTGTTGGGCGGGTCTTTCGATCCGGCGCATGAGGGCCATGTCCTGATCACGCGCGAAGCCCTGAAACGGATGGGGCTGGACCGGGTGTGGTGGCTGGTCACGCCGGGCAACCCGTTGAAGCCGCGCCCGCCCGCGCCGCTGGCCGACCGTCTGGCCCATGCGCGGGCGATCATGCGGCATCCGCGGGTCGAGATCACGGCGCTGGAGGCCGAGTTGGGGACCAACCTCACCGCCGAGACGGTGCGAAGGCTCAAGGCGCTGTATCCCGGCGTCACCTTTGTCTGGCTGATGGGGGCGGACAATCTGGTGCAGTTCCACCGCTGGTCGCGTTGGCGGCAGATCATGCAGGAAGTGCCGGTGGGCGTGCTGGCGCGGCCGGGCTCAGGCCTCAGGGCGCGTCTGTCGGTGGCGGCGCAGGTCTTTCGCGGCAACCGGCTGCGGCGGGGCGAAAGCATCGCGCTGAAACGCCCGCCGGCCTGGGTTTTCGTGAATGTGCCGATGAACGACGCCTCGTCGAGCGAGATCCGTGCGCGGGGCGGCTGGCGGCGCTAGATCACGGCTTCGCGCGTGGCGTGTGGTGGCGAATCGGGTATCACGGGCGGGAAACGGCAGGGGGATACGACATGGGGATTCGGGCGTGATCACACGGCGCGGCATGATGGCGGGGCTTCTGGCGGGGGCGGCTTTGCCCGCCTGGGCCGAGGGGATTGACCGTTCGCCCCGGCCGATGCCGCGCCCGGCCGGGGGCAAGGGCGCCGCAGGCTCGGCAGGGGCCGCCGTCAAGGATGCCGAGGCGCTGGTCGCGGCGGCCAAGCTGGGCGGATCGGTCGGCTTCATCGTTCTGGATGCCACGACCGGCGCGGTGCTTGAGGCGCGCGATGCCGCAAAGGCGCTGCCGCCCGCCTCGGTCGCCAAGGCCGTCACCTCGCTTTTCGCGCTGGAGCGGCTGGGGGCCGGGCATCGCTATGCGACCCGCGTGCTGGCGACCGGGCCGGTCGAGGCCGGCACGCTGCGCGGCGATCTGGTGCTTCTGGGCGGCGGCGATCCGACCTTGCAGACCGACCAGCTGGGCGATCTGGTGGCGCGGCTGGCCAAGGCGGGGCTGAAGCGGGTCGAGGGGCGGTTCCTGGCCGCCGATGGCGCGCTGCCGCGGATGGAGGCCATTGCCGAGGACCAGCCGGTGCAGGTGGGCTACAACCCGGCGCTTTGCGGGCTGAACCTGAATTTCAACCGGGTCTATTTCGAGTGGAAGAAGGCGGGCGGCGACTGGGCGGTCAGCATGGATGCGCGCGGCGAACGATTTGTGCCCGCCGTCGATCTGGCGCGGATGCAGGTGGTGCGGCGCGAGACGCCCTTGTTCACCTACAAACGCAACCGCGACCATGAGGACTGGACGGTCGCCTCGGGTGCCTTGGGCAAGGGCGGCAGCCGCTGGTTGCCGGTGCGCCAGCCGGGGCTTTACACGGCAGAGGTCTTCCAGACGCTTGCCCGGGCGCAGGGCATTGCCCTGCCCGCGCCGGAAATGGTGGCGGCCGCGCCTGCGGGCACCGAGATCGGAAGGGTCGAAAGCGACGCCCTGCCCGAAGTGCTGCGCGAGATGCTGAAATTCTCGACCAATATCACCGCCGAATGCAACGGACTGGCGGCCAGCGGGGCCGACAGTCTGGCGGCCTCGGGCGCTGCGATGACCGACTGGGTGGACCGGACCTTCGGCGTGACGGCGCGCTTCGTCGACCATTCCGGCCTGGGCGGCGCCTCGCGGATTTCGGCGCAGGACATGGCGGCGATCCTGCTGGCGGCGCATCGCCAGGGGCGCGGGCTGAAGCCGATCCTGCGCGATGTCGGCATGAAGGACGACAAGGGCGCGGTGATCACGGGCCATCCGGTGAAGGTGGTGGCCAAGTCGGGCACGCTGAACTTCGTCTCGGCGCTGGCGGGGCATATCAGCCCTCCGGGGGGCCGCGAGATGATCTTCGCCATCTTCACCGGCGACCCGGCCCGCCGCGACGCCGTGCCGGTGGCCGCAAGGGAACACCCCGAGGGGGTAGAGGCCTGGATCAAACGGTCCCGGCGTCTGCAGGGGCAGCTGGTGAGCCGCTGGGCGGGGGTTTGGGGGTAGAAACCCGGCAGCCGCCGCAAACACTTCTTGAACACTCTTTGCCAACACTGCACAAATAGAGAACATGCGGAGGCGCCGAGTGTCGGACGACGTTAAGACTTCAATCGAACTGTTCGCCGGTGCTGGCGGCTTGGGGATCGGGCTTTCCCAGGCAGGTTTCAAGCCAAAGGTGGTTGTCGAGTTCAACCGCTGGTGCTGCGACACTTTGCGGCAGAACCACACGAGCCTTTCGAAGGGCGGTGGTGACTGGAAGGTGGTGGAAGGCGATGTGCGTCGTGTCGATTTCGCGCAGCATGAAGGGACGGTCGACCTCATTTCTGGCGGTCCGCCCTGCCAACCGTTCTCTCTAGGCGGGAGGCATCGGGCATATGACGATGCCCGCGATATGTTCCCGCAGGCTGTCCGGGCCGTGCGAGAGGCGAAGCCGCAGGCGTTCATCTTTGAGAATGTGAAGGGGCTGACACGGGCGACCTTCCATGACTACTTCACCTATGTGCAGTTGCAGTTGGAACACCCTGAAGTGGAGGTGTTGCAGGGTGAGGTTTGGCACGAGCATCTTGCTCGGCTTCAGCAGCATCACACCTCTAGATCGCGCAGCGGGCTCAACTACCGGGTCGTGACGAAGTTGTTGAATGCAGCCGACTTCGGCGTTCCGCAAAGACGCGAACGTGTGGTGTTTGTTGGTTTCAGGGACGGCATAGACGCGCAATGGTCGGCAGAGGAAGGCGATCATTCGTTCGAGGCGCTGGTCTGGGATCAGACGTTTGGCGATTATTGGGACCGACACTCGGTGAGCAAGGCGGAGCGTGGCCTTGAGGGGCGAAGCGCGTTGTTGGCGAAGCGGCTCTCAAAAGATGAACGCCCGAGTAAGAAGCCATGGCAGACAACTCGGGATGCCATCTCGGACCTGCCTGATCCCGCTAACTTGGAAGCCTCTGCAGGTATTGCAGATCATCGGCTACAGAGTGGTGCACGTTCTTATCCCGGGCACACCGGTAGCTATATCGATGAGCCTTCAAAGACTTTGAAGGCCGGGGTTCACGGCGTCCCCGGCGGCGAGAACATGGTTCGATTGGCAGATGGGTCGGTCCGATATTTTACAGTCCGAGAAAGCTGCCGCCTTCAGACCTTCCCGGATGACTACCGCCTTCACGGCGCGTGGTCTGAATGTATGAGGCAGTTGGGGAATGCCGTTCCGGTTGAACTTGCTCGTCGCGTTGGTGTATCTGTCGCGGAGAAGCTTCGGGCGGTGGCATGACAGTTACGAATCAAGGTCCTGGCTACGTCGAGCTGGAGCTTGATCTGATTTCAGCACTTCGCCGTGACATTCTTGAAGTGCTTCCGCAGATTGCCATGCAGCCACTTGAGGCGACCTCAGCATTGGGCGTCCCTGATGCTCAGGGCGTTTATTTTCTTTACCTGCGCCCTAAGCTAGATGGCACAGATCTTCCTGTTTATGTTGGGAAGACAGATGCTGGGGCTGGTCTTCGGAGAAGACTTTCGCGCCACGCCGTAAAAATTATGGGTCGAAAAAATATTGCGCCGTCAGAAGTATATTTCCGCGCGGTTCGTCTGTTTGTTTTCACGGCCTTGGACATCGAGACAGACCTGATCGGTCACTTTGGCCGCGAAGCGCGTCTTGACTGGAACAACTCGGGGTTTGGAAGCAATGATCCGGGCAGGGAGCGCGATACCACGACATACAAGGCCGAGCATTTCGATACACAGTTTCCTATCGACATTGATACGCCCTTCTTTGATATGCCGGCCGGGAGTATGTCAGTTGCTGTAGCGATGCAGCACCTGAAGGATCACGAGCTGCTCCCCTATACGGTTCGTTTTCAGAGGCCGAACCCAAGCTCCCGCAACTCTTTCCATCCCGACTTTCTCGCAGCACAGGTGACATTCTCGCCCGGTCTGACCGTTGCCGAGATTGTGGCCCAATGCATCCACCATCTGCCGGGCGGCTGGCACGCAACGGCACTTCCAAGCCACATTATCGTTTACAAGAACGATCCCAGACGTTTTCCGAGCGGCACTCTGATCGCTCAGTCCTAACCCCTCACACCCCCATATGCCGCACCCTCGCCCCCCATTCGATCGCCGCCGCGTGCAGGCGGTCGATCTTCAGCTCTTCGCAGACCTCCTGCAGCATCCGCAGCTCGGTCTGGGAATGGCGGCCGTCCGAGGTGACGACGTCGCAGGCAAGCGCATAGGCGGTTTCGTTCAGCCGCTCGGGCAGGGCCTCGCGGATCAGGCCGAACAGGGCGTCGAGCCCGTCTTCCTCTTCGAAAAGGTCAAAGACCATGCGGGCGACGCGGCGGATGCGGTCGGCATCGTAGGTCGCGAAGACCGGCATGTGGTTGACCATGCGGGTGATCGCCACCAGCTCGGCCGTGCGCATGTCCTGGTCCGAGGCCGAACAGGCGATCATCACCGCGATCAGCGCGTCCTGGGCGGAAAGGGCGGGGGTGTCGTTCATGGCGGTCTCTTGCAGGGGGGGCATGGGGCGGAGATTATTGACGGGGCGGGGCGGCGGCAATAGAGGACACAGGGCTGCGGCAAGGGGCCCCGGCGGGAAGGGATGCGTGCGATGACGAGCTTGCGGGATGCGGCGATGCAATCGAAGGCCTGGCCATTCGAGGAGGCCCGCGCGGTTCTGAAACGCTATGAGAAGAAGGACCCCGAAAAGGGCTATGTCCTGTTCGAGACCGGCTATGGCCCCTCGGGCCTGCCGCATATCGGCACTTTCGGCGAAGTGGCGCGCACGACGATGATCCGCCGCGCCTTCGAGATGATCTCGGACATTCCGACGCGGCTGATCTGCTTTTCCGACGATGTGGACGGGATGCGCAAGGTGCCGGAGAACGTGCCGAACCAGGCGCTTCTGAAGGCGAATATCCAGAAGCCGCTGACCAGCGTGCCCGATCCGTTCGGCGAGTTCGAGAGCTTTGGCCACCACAACAACGCGATGCTGCGGCGGTTCCTCGACACGTTCGGCTTTGAATATGAGTTCATCTCGGCGACCGAGTTCTACAAGTCGGGCCGGTTCAACGACACGCTGCGCCTGGCGGCGGAGCGCTATGACGCGATCATGGCGATCATGCTGGCCAGCCTGCGCGAGGAGCGGCAGCAGACCTATAGCTGCTTCCTGCCGATCCACCCCGAGACGGGTCGGGTGCTGTATGTGCCGATGAAGGAAGTGAACGCCAAGGACGGCACGATCACCTTTGACGACGAGGACGGCCGCGAATGGACGCTGCCGGTGACGGACGGCCATGTGAAGCTGCAATGGAAGCCCGATTTCGGCGCGCGCTGGGCGGCGCTGGATGTCGATTTCGAGATGTATGGCAAGGATCACAGCACCAACACGCCGATCTATGACGGGATCTGCGAGGTGCTGGGCGGGCGCAAGCCCAACCATTTCACCTATGAGCTGTTCCTGGATTTCGAAGGCCAGAAGATCTCGAAGTCCAAGGGCAACGGGCTGACGATCGACGAATGGCTGACCTATGCGGCCAGTGAGAGCCTGTCCTATTTCATGTATCAGAAGCCGAAGACGGCGAAGCGGCTGTGGTGGGATGTGATCCCCAAGGCGGTGGATGAATATCACCAGCAGCTGCGCGCCTTCCCGGATCAGACGGTGGAACAGCAGGTCAACAACCCGGTCTGGCACATCCACAATGGCAAGCCGCCGGAATCGAAGATGGTGGTGCCCTTCGCCATGCTGCTGAATCTGGCTTCGGTGGCCGGGGCCAAGGATGCGGCGGGGCTTTGGGGCTTCATCCGCAAATATGCGCCTGAGGCGAGCCCGGAGAAGAACCCTGATCTTGACGCGGCGGCGGCTTTCGCGCTGCGCTATTACACCGACAAGATCGCGCCCTCGCGGGTGTTCCGTCTGCCGACAGACAAGGAGCGCGCGGCGATCGAGGATCTGCGGGCGCGGCTTTTGGCCCATGCGGGGCCGGTCGAGGACGAGGCCCTGCAGAACATCTGCTATGCCGTTGGCAAGGAGCACGCTTTCGAGCCGCTGCGCGACTGGTTCAAGGCGCTGTACGAGGTGCTTCTGGGCGCCAGCGAAGGGCCGCGCTTCGGCGGGTTCATCGCGCTTTACGGTGTCAAGGAGACCGTGGCGCTGATCGACCGCGCGCTGGCGGGCGAGCTGGCAGGCTGAGGCTGGCCCGGCCCCGTGACGGGCCGGGCATTGACAGGGGGCGTCTTGCGCCTATCCTTCGTCTTGGGGACAGTCCTGACCGAAAGGGCCGCGCCATGCGCCGTCTGTCCTTATGTCTTGCCTTTGCGCTTTTGCTGATCGCGCCGCCGCGTGCGGCCTTGGCGCAGGAGGCAGAGATCCAGAACACGATCCGCAGCCAGATCGACGCCTTTCTGGCCGATGATTTTGCGACCGCCTTCACCTATGCCAGCCCGAACATCCGCGCGGTCTTCGGCAATCCCGAGAATTTCGCCCGCATGGTGACGCAGGGTTATCCGATGGTGCATCGTCCGAAAGAGGTGACCATGGGCGAGATGCATGACGAAGGTGGCGTCTTGTGGCAGCGGGTCGAGGTCACCGATGCACAGGGCAAGCCGCATGTGCTGGACTATCAGATGGTGAACACGCCCGAGGGCTGGAAGATCAACGCGGTCGATGTGCTGCGGGCCGAGGGTCTGGGGGTCTGAGGCTGATCGATCTTGCCTTGTTGTTGCGCTGTGACGGCCTCTGCCGCGCGGGCGGCTGAGGCTGCGTTAACGGCCCATTGATACTTCCCTTGCCCCAAGGCGCGGCCCCCCGGGGCCGTGGCCGCGGATCAGCGATCGGGCAAGGGGACATACAGATGAACAAGGCGATTACCGACGGGCTCGTGCTGATGCCGCCGCCCTTTTCGGCCGGGCTGAACCTGTGGTCCAGCGCGAACGGGCTGTCGGGCGATGCGAACTATGCGGGCGCGCCCAATGCGGGACTGGTGACGAATGACCAGGATTTCGCGGGCTGTCTTGAGTTGCAGAAGACGGCCTCGACGCAGAAGCTGCGCGCCTTCGCCGAAACGCCGCTGCGCCCGGACATGTATATCCGCATCACGGCGCGGGTGAAGGCGGTGTCGGGCAATCTGCCCGCCGTGCGCATCGCGGCCTGGGCGGGCAATTTCGGGGGCACGAATGTCTCGGCCGCGCCGCAGGTTGGCCCGTCCGTGCAATTGACGACTTACGGCGAAGTCGTGACGGTCCAGGCGATCATTGGCGCGGGCAACCGGACCGGTGTGACGATGGTCTGGGGGCTGGAGCCGATCTTTGCCCATGTCGGGCTGGACCTGACCGGGCCGACGGGCGGCGTGGTGCGCATTGACGATATTGTCGTCGAGGATGTGACCCAGGTCTTCCTGCGCAACCTTCTGGATGTGGTGGATGTGCGCGACTATGGCGCCATCGGCAATGGCGTGGCCAATGATTTTGCGGCCTTCCAGGCGGCCGATGCGGCGGCGGCGGGGCGGACGATCCTGGTTTCGCCCGGCACCTATCTGATTTCCGGCAACCTGACCGTGGCCTCGCCGATCAGGTTCAACGGCACGCTGACCATGCCGGCGGCGAACCGGCTGGTGCTGACGCGGAATTTCGATCTTGAAACCTATGCTGCGGGTTTTGGCGGCGATCAGGAAGGGTTCCGCCGCGCCTTGCAGGCGCTGTTCTATTTCTCGGACCATGTCACCTTTGACATGTCGGGGCGCCGGGTCGATCTGACCGCGCCGGTCGATGTGGCGGCGGTCTCAGGGCTGACCAGTTTCGCGACGAAGCGCATCCTGCGCAATGGCACGCTGAATGCAGTCGCCTCGACCAACTGGGCGACGACGACGGTCACCTCGGTCGCGACCTATTCGGTCGCAAGCCCGACCACGCTGAGCGCGGTGGCGAATGTGGCGAATGTGCCGGTGGGTGCGCTGGTGCAGGTCACCGGCGGGGGGCGCGAGATCTATGTGAAGTCGAAGAATGTGGGGGCGGGGACGATCGAGCTGTCACAGCCCCTGTATGGGGCGGCGGGGACGCGGACCTATACGTTCAAGCGGTTCAGGTATCTGCTGGATTTCGGGGGCTTCTCGACCCTGTCGAATTTCGAGATGCACCAGATCGAGTTCAACTGCCTGGGGATTTCCTCGGGCGTGATGATGCCGCTGGCCGGATCGGTGAACCGTTTCGACAGCTGCACCTTCAACAAGCCGCTGGATCGCGGCATCACCTCGACCGGGACGGGCTGTCAGGGGATGCTTCTGGACTATTGCCAGTTCCTGTCGAACGAACAGGCGCTGGACGCGCAGATGCGCACCACCATCGCGCTGAACGTGCAGGCGAATGACACCAAGATCCGCAACAACCGGATCGTGCGCTTCCGCCATTTCGCGGTGATGAACGGCACCTCGCACATGATCTGCAACAACCATTTCTTCCAGGGCGATGACGCCATGGCCGGGCTGCGGGTGGCGGGGCTGGTCTTCACCCAGACCAATGTGGCGACGGTGGTGCAGGGCAATTACGTTGACAATTGCTTTATCGAATGGGGCAATGAGCATGATCCCGAACCCGCCTTCAGCAGCGAGCTGTCTTTCGGCGGGCTGAACATCGTGGGCAATATCTTCATCGCCTCGGATGTGTCTTCGGCCTTCCGCTGGCTGGTGGTGAAACCCTATGGGTCGGGGCATTTCCTCAACGGATTCAGCCTGGTGAACAACACGTTCCGGGCGTTCAATGCCACGGTGGACCGGGTCGAGGCGCTGGACACGACCTTTGCGACGCTGGATTTCACCCGCTCGCGCGATGTGCTGGTCGAGGGCAACACGTTCAACCAGGTGAGCCAGCGCATCGCCAATCCGATCACCGCGACGCATGACCAGAATACCGAGGCCGCGACCTGGAACATCGACGCCTCGGCCTATATCCCCTTTGGCGGCCGCATCCGCATGGTCGAAACGGCATTGCCGCAGGGCAATATCACCAACGCCGCGAATGCGGTGCGCTATGTGCAGCCCAATGCGCTGGCGGGGCAGGGCGCGGGGGGCAATATCGCATCGTTGCGCTGGGGCGAGGCGGTGAAAGGAACGGTCGTGGCGCGCATCCGCATGGACGTGCCGGTGTGACTGCGGCAGTCCCGCGCCTTGCCTAACCCCGCCGCGCCTTGTCGATGGCGGCGACGTCGATCTTCTGCATCGTCATCATCGCGGCGAAGGCGCGCTGCGCCTCGGCCCCGCCTGCGGCAAGCGCCTGGGTCAAGGTGCGGGGCGTGATCTGCCAGGACAGGCCCCAGCGATCCTTGCACCAGCCGCAGTCGCTTTCGCGGCCGCCGTTGCCGACGATGGCGTTCCAGTAGCGGTCGGTTTCTTCCTGGTCATCGGTGGCGATCTGGAAGGAGAAGGCCTCGGTCTGGCGAAAGACCGGGCCGCCGTTCAGCCCCAGGCAAGGAATGCCGAAGACGGTGAACTCGACGGTCAGGACATCACCCTTCTTGCCCGACGGGTAATCGCCGGGGGCGCGGTGGATGGCGGTGACTTTGCTGTCGGGGAAGATGGTAGCGTAGAAATTGGCGGCCTCTTCGGCATCCTTGTCATACCAGAGGCAGATCGTGTTCTTCGGGCTGGGCATGGGCTGTCCTTTCCTGCGGAAAACGGCTCTTTGACGTAACACGGGGCGCGCGGGCGCGTTCCCTGCGCCTTGTCTCAGGCCTCGAAATCGGCGGCGGACAGCCGGAAGGCGCGGGCGAAGCCGCCGTTCAGCAGGGCCGATTGCGGCACGAGGCGGACAAAAGCGAAATCGGGCAGGTCGATATAGACCGTGGCTTTGGGGTTGCGGGCCAGCCAGCGGGCGCGAAGCGCGGCGCGGCGCGGATCATCGGCGGCGACGAAATCGGCCAGCGCGCGCAGCATCAGGCGCGGATGCGTCATCGGATCACCCTTGTCGCCGACCTCTCCGACCATCAGGGCGCAGGCGGGTTGCGCGCGCAGGGCAGCGGTATGGGGGGCGAGGCCGGAGATCAGGGTCAGCGGCCCGGCCTCGGGGTCCAGCGCGAAGGCGACGCGGCTGATGCCGGGGGTCAGGGTTTCCGGGTCGGTCCAGGACAGGGCGGCATGACCGGCATCTGACAGAAGCTGCCAGGCCAGCGCGCGCGACGCGTCGTCTGAGGGGGCTACGGGATCGGGGCGTTTCATCGCAGGGCCTTCGGCGTTGTTGACAAGTGCTCTGGCGGGGCGGTCATCTGGCAGCGAGTGACTGACATGCCAGTTTTCCCGGCGACTGGCCTTGCTGGACCGCACCATGACCGACACCCCCGCCCGCCACAAGGATCGGCTCGAGTTTCTGCCCAAGATCGTGACGGTCTGGCGCGAGGGCTATGACATGGCGGCCCTGCGGGCCGATCTTCTGGCCGGGCTGACCGTGGCCATCGTGGCGCTGCCCCTGTCGATGGCGATCGCGATTGCCAGCGGGGTCGGGCCGGAGCGCGGGCTGTACACGGCGATCGTCGGCGGGTTCCTGGTCTCGGCCCTGGGCGGCAGCCGGTTCCAGATCGGCGGACCTGCGGGGGCCTTCATCGTGCTGGTTGCGGCCTGCGTGATGCAGACGGGAGTCGACGGGCTGATCACGGCGACCTTCCTGTCGGGCTTTCTGCTGATCATCGCGGGCGGGCTGCGGCTGGGAACCTATATCCGCTATATCCCCTATCCGGTGACGGTGGCCTTTACCGCCGGGATCGGGGTGATCATCTTTGCCAGCCAGATCAAGGAACTGTTCGGCCTGACCCTGCCGGCGGCCGAACCTGGCGAGATCATCGCCAAGGTCGGGGCGCTGTGGGCCGCGCGCGCGACAGTGACCTGGGCCGCCGTCGCGGTGGCGGCGCTGGCGGTGGTCGTGATCCTGGGGCTGCGGCGGTTTGCGCCGAAAGCGCCGGGGATGCTGATCGCCGTTGTCCTGTGTTCGGTGCTGGCGGCCGCGCTGCATTTGCCGGTCGCCACCATCGGCAGCCGGTTCGGCGCGCTGCCCAACCTGCCGCCGCTGCCCGCCCTGCCGCCGTTGGACCGGGACCATCTGGTCGCCGCGATGCCCTTCGCCCTGTCCTTTGCCCTGCTCGGTGCGATTGAATCGCTCTTGTCCGCCGTGGTCGCGGACGGGATGAGCGGGGCGCGCCATCGCTCGAACGCCGAACTGGTGGGGCAGGGCGTGGCGAATATCGGCTCCGCGCTGTTCGGGGGCTTCTGCGTCACCGGCACCATCGCCCGCACCGCGACCAATGTGCGGGCGGGCAGCCGCGGGCCGGTCTCGGGGATGCTTCATGCCCTGTTCCTGCTGGTCTTCCTGATGGTGGCGGCACCCCTGGCCGCCTATGTGCCGCTGGCCGCGCTGGCGGGGGTGCTGGCTGTGGTCAGCTGGGGCATGATCGAGAAGGCCGAGTTGGTGGCGCTGCTGCGCTCGTCCTGGGGTGATATGCTGATCGTGGCGACGACCTTCCTTCTGGTCGTCTTCCGCGATCTGACCGAGGGGATCGTCATCGGCTTCGCTCTGGCGGGGCTGGTCTTCATCAAGCGCATGTCGGATGCGACGGTCTTGGATGCGCCGGACGCGATGCCCGAAGCGATGGCGGCCGGGCACAAGGGCGATGTTATGGTCTACCGCCTGCACGGGCCGTTCTTCTTTGGCTCGGCGGCGCAGGTGGGGGCGGTCCTGGACCGCATCGCCGACCGTCCCGCCGAATTCGTGGTCGACTTTACCGATGTGCCGCTGATCGACAGTTCCGGCGCGCGCAGTTTCGCGCTGCTGGCGCGGCGGATCGGGCGCAAGGGCGGCAGGCTGGTGATTGCCGGGGCGCGGCCCGAAGTGCGGCGCGTCCTGCTGGCGCAGGAGGGGCTGCACCCGCCAGAAGTGCACTATCTGGCGGCGCTGTCGGATCTGCACGCCGCCGCCTGAGGGGCGAATCAACCGGGGCTTGCGGGGCGGGTGCTTGACCCTGCGACAGCACGCCCCAGGGCATAATCCTGCAAATCTGCCGCAACTTTTCCGAAGCCTCGCGGCTTTGTGAAGCCGCAGGTTGTTGAAAATCCATGTCAAACCCGCAGCGCTTTTCAGGCGTTTTTCTGCATTAACATATTTCCAGTGAAGAAATTTACATAATTATGTTTGCGTTAAAAGGGGTTACGCAAACTTTGACGACGCGCTACTGTTGCTGCGGGAAAAGTCTTTGGGTCATTGCCTGAAGGTGAAGGCTGCCTGCCGGAGGCGCGGCGCGCAGCGGATATGAGGGGAGGACGCCATGAAGGATCATCCTGCCGTGGACGGCATCTATCCGGCTTCGGAAGAGTTCACCGCCAAGGCGCATGTCGACGCCGCGAAATACGAAGACATGTATCGGGCCTCGGTGACCGACCCGAATGCCTTCTGGGCCAAGGAAGGCCAGCGTATCGACTGGATCCGGCCCTTCACCAAGGTCAAGAACACCTCGTTCGACTATGGCAAGGTCGACATCAAGTGGTTCGAGGATGGCACGCTGAACGTCAGCGCCAATTGCATCGACCGCCACATGACCCAGCGCGCCGAGCAGACCGCGATCATCTGGGAGCCCGATGATCCCAAGACCCCGGCCCGCCACATCACCTATCGCGAGCTGCTGGAACAGACCTCGCGTCTGGCCAATGTGCTCAAGGCGCATGGCGTCAAGAAGGGTGACCGGGTTGTCCTTTATCTGCCGATGATCCCTGAGGCGGCCTATGCGATGCTGGCCTGCGCCCGGATCGGCGCCATCCATTCCATCGTCTTCGCCGGCTTCTCGCCCGATGCGCTGGCGAACCGGATCAACGATTCCGAAGCCAGGATCCTGATCACCGCCGATTACGCCCCGCGCGGTGGCAAGAAGACCCCGCTCAAGGACAATGCCGACAAGGCGCTGCTGCATTGCTCGGACAAGGTGAAATGCCTGATGGTGCGCCATACCGGCGACGAGGCGCATCTGGTGCATGGCCGCGACTTCGACCTGACCGCCGAGATGGCGGCGGCCAAATCCTATTGCGCCTATGCCGAGATGGGGGCGGAAGACCCGCTGTTCATCCTGTACACCTCGGGCTCGACCGGCAAGCCGAAGGGCGTGGTGCATACGACCGGGGGCTATCTGGTCTATGCCTCGCTGACCCATCAGCTGACCTTCGACTATCATGACGGCGATGTCTTCTGGTGCACGGCCGATGTGGGCTGGGTCACCGGCCACAGCTACATCATCTACGGACCCCTTGCGAATGGCGCGACGACGCTGATGTTCGAGGGCGTGCCGACCTTCCCCGATGCGGGCCGCTTCTGGGAGGTCTGCGCCAAGCACAAGGTCAACCAGTTCTACACCGCGCCGACCGCGATCCGCAGCCTGATGGGCCTGGGGCCGGAATGGGTGGAAAAGCACGACCTGTCGTCGCTCAAGCTGCTGGGCTCGGTGGGCGAGCCGATCAATCCCGAGGCCTGGAACTGGTACAACACCCATGTCGGCAAGGGGAAATGCCCGATCGTCGACACGTTCTGGCAGACCGAGACCGGCGGCCATATGCTGACGCCCCTGCCGGGCGCGATCCCGGCCAAGCCGGGCAGCGCGACCAAGCCCTTCTTCGGGGTGAAGCCGGTGGTTCTGGATGCCAGCACCGCAAAGGTGATGGAGGAGACCGAGACCGAGGGTGTCCTGTGCATCGCCGACAGCTGGCCGGGCCAGATGCGCACGCTCTGGGGCGACCATGAGCGCTTCCAGGAAGCCTATTTCGCCCAGTACCGCGGCTATTACTTCACCGGCGACGGCTGCCGCCGCGATGCCGATGGCTATTACTGGATCACCGGCCGGGTCGATGACGTGATCAACGTCTCGGGCCACCGCATGGGCACGGCCGAGGTCGAAAGCGCGCTTGTGGCGCACGAAAAGGTCGCCGAAGCTGCGGTCGTGGGTTACCCGCATGACATCAAGGGCCAGGGCATCTACGCCTATGTCACCCTGATGAAGGGCGTCGATCCGACGCCCGAGCTGCGCAAGGAGCTTGAGGCCTTCGTCCGCCAGGAAATCGGCCCGATCGCCAAGCCCGACCTGATCCAATGGGCGCCCGGCCTGCCCAAGACCCGTTCGGGCAAGATCATGCGCCGCATCCTGCGCAAGATCGCCGAGAACGATTTCGGCGCGCTGGGCGATACCTCGACGCTGGCCGATCCCTCGGTCGTCGACGACCTGATCGCAAACCGCATGAACAAGGGATAAGGCGCGCATGTCCAACGCCCCCGTATTGATCCTTCTCGGCCCCCCGGGGGCCGGCAAGGGCACCCAGGCCCGGATGCTGGAAGAGGATTTCGGTCTGGTGCAGCTTTCGACGGGCGACATGCTGCGCGCCGCCGTCGCCGCCGGGACCGAAGCCGGGCGCCGCGCAAAATCGGTGATGGAGGCGGGCCAGCTTGTCAGCGACGAGATCGTGCTCGCGATCCTCAAGGACCGCATGGCGCAGCCCGATATGGCGCGCGGCATCATCCTTGACGGCTTCCCGCGCACCGATGGCCAGGCCGCGGCGCTGGACGCGCTTCTGGCCGCGAATGGCCAGAAGGTGACGGCGGCGGTCAGCCTTGAGGTCGATGACGAGGCCATGGTTGGCCGGGTTTCGGGGCGCTTCACCTGCGGCTCCTGCGGCGAGGGCTACCACGACGAATTCAAGCAGCCCGCCCAGGCGGGGACCTGCGACAAATGCGGCGGCACGGCGTTCAAGCGCCGGGCCGACGACAATGCCGAGACGGTGCGCGAGCGGCTGAAGGCCTATCACGCCCAGACGGCTCCGCTGATCGCCTATTACGAGGGCAAGGGCGTTCTGGCCCGTATCGACGCGATGGGACCCATCGCCGAGGTGCGTCAGGCGCTGTCGTCCATCGTCGGGCAAGTGGCGGCGTGACGGCCCGCCCGCCGGTGAAGAGGGCACCGGAGGGCGGGAAGCAAGACCGGAGGGAGGCGGGTCGCCAGACGCGGCGATTTCCATCTCGCCCGGCCCCGGGCCGCAAGGCCGGGGCAAGGGGCCCGACCCGACCTGACCGGGCGGGTGCAGAGGCCGAATGCGAACGGGAACAGCCCCGGCCGCGAGGCGGGGTATCAAGGAGGGAAACACATGGCTATGTCTGCCACGGACGTGCGCGACCGCTCGCGTCCCATGACCGGCGAAGAGAAGAAGGTTATCCTTGCTTCTTCCGCCGGCACGATCTTCGAATGGTACGACTTCTACCTTTACGGCTCGCTGGCCGCAATCATCGGGGCGCAGTTCTTCACGCCCTTCCCGGAAGCCACGCGCAACGTCTTTGCGCTTCTGGCCTTTGCGGCGGGCTTCATCGTGCGCCCCTTCGGCGCGCTGGTCTTCGGGATGCTGGGCGACATGATCGGCCGGAAATACACCTTCCTGATGACCATCCTGATCATGGGCTCCTCGACCTTCCTCGTCGGCCTTCTGCCCAGCTACTATTCCTGGGGCGTGGCGGCGCCGATCATCCTGATCGCGCTTCGCATGTTGCAGGGCCTGGCGCTGGGCGGTGAATATGGCGGCGCGGCGGTCTATGTGGCCGAACATGCCCCGCAGAACCAGCGTGGCTACTTCACCTCGTTCATCCAGACCACGGCGACGCTGGGGCTTCTGCTCTCGCTCATCGTGATCCTGATGGTGCAGGGCTATGTGAACGGCAACTATCCCGACCAGCCGGTGCTTGATGCCGCGGGCGCGGCGGTGATGAATGCCGACGGTACGCCGCAGATGATCAAGGCGTTCAACGCCTGGGGCTGGCGCATCCCGTTCCTCGGCTCGATCTTCCTGCTGCTGATCTCGCTCTACATCCGGCTTCAGATGAACGAATCCCCTGCCTTCAAGAAGATGAAAGAAGAGGGTTCGGCATCGAAGGCGCCCCTGCGTGAGGCTTTCGGCAACTGGCGCAATGGCAAGATCGCCCTGATCGCGCTTCTGGGTCTGACCGCAGGCCAGGCCGTGGTCTGGTATTCCGGGCAGTTCTACGCCCTGTTTTTCGTCCAGAACGTGATCAAGGTCGACAGTTTCTCGGCCAACGTCTTCGTCGCCTGGTCGCTGATCCTGGGCACCTACGGCTTCATCTTCTTCGGTCGCCTGTCGGACCGCATCGGCCGCAAGCCGATCATCCTGGGCGGCTGTCTGATCGCGGCGCTCACCTACTTCCCGGTCTTCCACTTCCTGACCCAGACCGCGAACCCGATGCTCTACAATGCGCATCAGACCCCGATCGTCGTGACCGCCGACCCGGAAGACTGCTCGTTCCAGTTCAACCCGGTTGGCACCGCCAAGTTCACCAACTCTTGCGACATCGCCAAAGCGGCGCTGACCTCGCGCTCGGCCAACTCCGAAACCGTCGCGGCCCCGGCAGGGACGATCGCCACGGTCAAGGTGGGCGAGACGGTGATCAACGGTTATTCGGGCGCTGCCGAGAATGCGGCGGATGAGAAGAAGCGTTTCGATGGCGAGCTGAATGCGGCGCTGACCGCGGCCGGCTATCCGATCGTCGCGGCCGACAATACCACCGTGGCCAAGGCCAACCACTTCTTCGACATCTTCACCGGCCAGAAGATCAAGATCATCCTGACCCTGACCTATCTGATCCTCCTTGTGACGATGGTCTATGGCCCGATCGCGGCCATGCTGGTCGAGCTTTATCCGACCCGCATCCGCTACTCCGGTCTGTCGCTGCCCTATCACATCGGCAACGGCTGGTTCGGTGGCCTTCTGCCCGCGACCGCCTTCGCGATCTCGGCCCAGAGCGGCAACATCTACGCCGGCCTGTGGTATGCGATCGTCGTCGCGACGATGACCGTGATCATCGGCACGCTTTTCGTGCCGAACGGGACCCACAAGAAGGACATCTTCGCCGATACCAAATAGGGGTGTCTTCCCCAAGGGGCGCGCCACCAGGGTGGCGCGCCCTGTCCCCTTTTCCCGCCGGGGGCGCAGGGCCTGCGCCGCGCCCCTCGCCGGAAAAGGCTAGCGCCCCCGGCGCAGGATCAGACGGGCGACAAGAAGAATGGGCACGAGCCAGAGGATATTCGCCACCATCCCCGCCGCGATCGCCAGAGGCAGACCCTCGGCCGCGCCGAAGCCCATCGTGACCGGCAGGATCACCGCCACGAAAACCACCCCGGCCAGAAGCGGCAGGACCATGCCCGTCACGGCCTGGGTGCGGATCTGGGTGATCACCAGGCCGACCAACAGCACGATGCGGAACGGGTCAAGCAGCGCCTGCTGCAACAATGCGGTGAATGCGTCCATTTGGGGGTCCTCCTGCCGCCTTCATCGGGGGCCGGGGCGCGGATTGCAAGGGGCGCGCCATGGCTGAGGGGCGCCGTCACCGCGTGCTGGTGGTCGAGGACGAGGACAATATCGCCCTGGCGCTTGAATTCCTGATGGAGCGCGAGGGCTATGCCCATGACCGTGTCGCCGATGGCGCCGAGGCCCTGCCCAGGATCAGGGCGATCCAGCCGGATCTGGTGCTGCTGGACGTGATGCTGCCCGGCGCTTCGGGCTATGCGATCTGTCAGGACGTGCGGCTGGACCCGGCGCTGAAGGATGTGAAGATCCTGATGATGACGGCGCGGGGCTCCTCGATAGAGAAGCGCAAGGGGCTGGCGATCGGGGCGGATGGCTTCATCACCAAGCCGTTCGAGTTGAAGGCGCTGCGCGATGAGGTGCGCCGCCTGCTGGACGGGCAGGCTTGACGCGATCCTTCGGCGAAAATCCGGCGCGGTCTCAGCCGGTGAAAGGATCGGCAGGATAGCCGACGCCGGTCAGATACAGGCCCTGCGGCGGCGCGACCGGGCCGCAGGCCGCGCGGTTGCGGGCATTGAGCGCCCCTGTCACATCCTCGGGCGTCCAGGCCCCTGCGCCCACCCGTTCCAGCGTGCCCACCATCGAGCGCACCTGATTGTGCAGGAAGCTGCGGGCGCGGAAGATCAGGCGGTATTCGAGGCCACCGGGATAGGGGTGTTCGCTGACCCGCACCTCGTCCAGCGTCTTTTCCGGGCTTTTTGCCTGGCACAGGGTCGAGCGGAAGGTGGTGAAGTCATGCCGCCCCTCCAGCCTCGCGGCACCTTCGCGCAGGGCCGCCAGATCGAGCGGTTTCAGGATGTGCCAGGCCTGGCCGCGTTCCTGCGTCAGCGGCGCGCGGCGGGCGACGATGCGGAACAGATAGCGCCGTTCCATGGCCGAGAAGCGGGCATGGAAGTCCTCCGCCACCCGGGCGCAGGCGATCACCGCCACCGGCGCCGGTTTCAGGTGCCAGTTCAGCGCCTCGGACAGGCGGAACGGGTCCCAGTTCCTGGCCAGATCGGCATGGGCGACCTGGCCCGTCGCGTGCACGCCGGTATCGGTGCGCCCGGCGGCGGCGATGCGGTGTTCGCCCGGTTCCAGCCGCGCCAGCGCCTCTTCCACCGCCTGCTGCACCGAAGGCAAGCCGCCCGCCTGGCGCTGCCAGCCGCAGAACGGGCCTCCGTCATAGTCGATCTTCAGGGCGAAACGCGGCATGGCCGCGCCTTAGCCCGAAGCCCGGGCGCTGTCCATCTTTCCAAGCGGGCCGGGCCTGCCTATCTTGGGGTCACAAGCAAGGGACGCCGAAGGCGGGGAATTGGCAGCGTGGCGCTTTTCGGCATGACGGACAGGATCGCGCGCACGGTCGAGGGGGTGCAGGCCGCCACCCGCGAGGCGCTGTTCGAACCCTCGCTGCGGCTGGGCGTCACCGGCCTGTCGCGGGCAGGCAAGACCGTGTTCATCACCGGGCTGATCGCGAACCTCTTGAACCGGGGCCGGATGCCGCAATTCACCGCCGCGCGCGAGGGGCGGATCGAGGCCGCCTATCTGCAACCCCAGCCCGACGACACCCTGCCGCGCTTTGACTATGAGGGGCATCTGGCGGCGCTGACCGGCGACGATCCGCGCTGGCCGCAATCGACGCGGGCGATTTCCGAACTGCGCCTGTCCTTGCGCTATCGCCCCGGCGGCTGGTTCGCGGGCTTGCGCGGGCCGCAGGTGCTGCATCTCGACATTGTCGATTACCCCGGCGAATGGCTGCTGGACCTGGCCCTGATGGACAAGTCCTATGCCGAATGGTCCGAAACCACCCTGGCCCGCATCGCGAAGCGTCCGGAAGCGGCCGGGTTTCTGGCGCTGGCCCGGGCCGAAGATGGCGCTTTGCGGCTGGATGAGGGCCGGGCGCAGGCGCTTTCCGCCGCCTTCACCGCCTATCTGCAGGCCGCCCGTGCCGTTGGCTGGTCGGATTGCACGCCGGGCCGCTTTCTTCTGCCCGGCGATCTGGCGGGATCGCCCGTTCTGACCTTCGCACCCCTGCCCAGACCGGCCCAATCGCCGCGCGGCAGCCTGTGGCGCGAGATGGACCGCCGCTACGAGGCCTATAAATCCCGCGTCGTCACGCCGTTTTTCCGCGACCATTTCGCCCGGATCGACCGGCAGGTCGTTCTTCTGGATGTGCTGGGCGCGATCCATCAGGGGCCGCAGGCGGTGGAAGACATGCGCCGGACGATGGCCGAGGTCCTGTCGGCCTTCCGCATCGGGCGCACGGGCTGGCTGGCCTCGCTTCTGGGCGCGCGGAAGGTGGAAAAGATCCTGTTCGCCGCCACAAAGGCCGATCACCTGCACCACGAACAGCACCCGGCGCTGACCGCGATCACCGAGGGGCTTCTGGCCGAGGCCAGGGCGCGGGCCGATTTCGCCGGGGCCGAGACGGCGGCGATGTCGCTGGCCGGCCTGCGCGCGACAGTCGAGGAGCGGGTGGAGCGGGATGGCCAAAGCCTTCCTGCGGTGCGGGGGCGGCTGCTTGCCACCGGCAAGACGGCGGTGATGTATCCCGGCGCCCTGCCGGGCGATCCGGCGCGCATCCTGTCGCCCGCGCGCGAAGGGGCGGAGCGCTGGCTCGATGCCGAATTCGGGCTCATGGGCTTTGCGCCTGCGCGGATCACCCTGAAACCCGGCGAGGGCCCGCCGCATATCCGCCTGGACCGGGCGGTGGAATTCCTGATCGGAGACCGGCTGTGAGCGATGATCCCCGGCCCCAGTCGCGGCCCTTCGTGATCCATGAAGGCGATGAGGCCGATCCCGGCCTTGCGCCCGAGGTACCCGAGGCGCTGCCGGAAGGCGCGGCAATGCAGGCGGCGGCCGCGGTGGTGACGGTCAGGGCCGGGGGGCTGTGGTCCTGGGCGGGCGCGGCCTTTGGCCTGTTGTTCAGCTTTGTCCTGTCGGTCGCGGCCTGGGATTTCGTGACCACGCTTCTGGCGCGCAACGCGTTCCTGGGCTGGCTGGCAGGGGTGCTGATCGCGGTGGCTGTGGGCTTTGCCCTGCTTTTGGCCCTGCGCGAATACGCCGCCTACGCGCGGCTGCAACGGCTCGACTCCTTCCGCGACCATGCCCGGCAGGCGCGGGCCAAGGCCGATATCGCGCTGGCGCGGCGGGTGACCGGCAATCTGGCCCGGCTTTACGCGGCGCGCCCCGATACCGCCTGGGGCCGCGCCCGGTTCGCCGAGTGCGAGGCCGAGGTGATGGATGCCGATGCCCTGCTGGCCCTGGCCGAGCATGAGCTGCTGTCGCCCCTCGACGCCCGCGCCAAGGCCGAGGTCGAGGAAGCCGCGCGGCGGGTGGCGCTGGTGACGGCGCTGGTGCCGCTGGCGCTGGCCGATGTGGCGGCGGCGCTGTTTTCCAACCTGCGGATGATCCGGCGGCTGGCCGAGATCTATGGCGGGCGTTCGGGCACATTCGGCAGTCTTGGCCTGTTGCGCCGGGTCTTCACCTCGCTGATCGCCACCGGGGCGGTGGCGTTGACCGACGATCTGATGGGGTCGGTGGCGGGCGGTGGTATCCTGTCGAAACTGTCGCGGCGCTTTGGCGAAGGGGTGGTGAACGGCGCGCTGACCGCCCGTGTCGGCGTGGCGGCGATGGAACTGTGCCGGCCCTTGCCCTTTGTCGCGGTGGAAAGGCCGGGCGTGTCGGGGCTGGTCAGCCGGGCGCTGACGGGCCTTGTGCCGCGGGGGTAGGGCATCGGGGTTTCGAAAACCCCGGTCAGTTTCCTTCGAAGGAAATTGCAAAATTCTTCGGAAATTTGCCTCTCAGCGGAACTTGTCCATCAGCTTCTGCATCGCGCTGCGCGTGTCGGGCGCGGGTTCGGCCAGGACAGGTTTCTCGACCTTCGCCGCCGGGTTGGCAGAGGAGCGCGGCGGCGCCACCCGCAGCGAGACCGCGTTCAGAAAGCGCGTGCCATCGCCTTCGGCCAGGGCCGCCGCGCCATCGGAAATCCCGCGCAGCAGATCGTCCAGCCAGTCCTGATCGGCCTTGGCGAAATCATGCAGCACGTAAGCGGCCACCGCATCCTTGTGGCCGGGATGGCCGATGCCCAGGCGCACCCGTCCATAGGCCTCGCCCAGATGGCCATGAATCGAGCGCAGCCCGTTATGTCCGGCATGGCCGCCGCCCAGTTTGACCCTGCATTTGCCGGGGGCAAGGTCCAGCTCGTCATGGAAGACGGTCACATCGCCGGGCGACAGCTTCCAGAAATCCACCGCCGAGCGCACCGCCTGGCCGGACAGGTTCATGAAGGTCTCGGGCTTCAGCAGCACCACCTTTTCCGCCCCCAGCCGCCCCTCGCTGACCAGCCCCTGATAGGCCTTCTTCCAGGGGCCGAAACCATGGTCGGCGGCGATGCGGTCCAGCGCCATGAAGCCGATATTGTGCCGGTTGCCGGCATATTTCGCGCCGGGATTGCCCAGACCGACCCAGAGTTTCACCGCTTGCGCCCTTTCGTCCGCTGGACGCCGCAGCGCGGCCCCCCTAGGCTTCCGATATAGCGGCGCTGCCGCCCGTGCTCAACCAGACCTGCTCACCCAAAGGCCGTCATGCCCCGCTACAGCCTTCGCGGCGTCACGCTGGACCTGCCCGAGACCGCGCTGCGCGGCGGATTGGCCAAGGCGCTGGAAAGCGGGCGCTATGAGAATACCGAGGCCGATGCGATCCAGCGCCATCTGCGGCCGGGAGACCGCTTTCTGGATCTGGGGGCCGGGCTTGGTTATCTGTGCTGCCTGGCGGCGCAGGTTCTGGGGCCAGAGGCGGTGATGGGGGTCGAGGCCGGGCAGCAGACGGCGGCGCTGGCCCGAGCCAATCTGGACCGCAACGGCTTTGCCGCCGCCATGGTGAAGTCGGGGGCGGTGATGCCCGCAGGGCAGGGCGGGCGGGTCGCCTTTGGCCAGCGTCCGGCCTTCTGGGCCTCGGCCCTGGCCGGGCCCGACGGCTTTGCCGCCAATGCCACGGTTGTCGAGGTGGAGGCGCTGCCACTCGACAGGCTCCTGGCCGAACATGCGCCCACGGTCCTGTCCTGCGATATCGAGGGGGCCGAGCTTGCCGTGCTGACCGGACCTTTCCCACCCTCGCTACGGCTGATCGTGGTCGAGATTCACCCCGCCCTCTATGGTCCGGCGGGCACGAAGCGGCTGTTCGACGCTCTTTCGGCGGCAGGCTTCGCCTTCTGCCCCGAAGGGGCGCGCGGCGCGACCGTGGTTTTCCAGCGCATCGAAGATTAGGGGCAAAGAAAAAGGGGGCCTTGCGGCCCCCTTGATCCCGGTCCTGTGCCCAAAGGCTCAGGCGGCGGCTTCCTCGGCATCGTCGCTGGCCGCCAGGCCCGAGGGCGCGGCGATATTGGCGACGGCGAAGTTGCGCGCGACGGTCGGCTTGGCGCCCTTGGGCAGTTCGATGTCGTTGATGTGGATCACATCGCCGATCTGCTTGCCGGTCAGGTCCACGGTGATGTGGTCCGGGATGTCGCCCGCGACGACTTCCAGTTCCACTTCGTGACGCACGATGGTCAGCGTGCCGCCACGCTTGAGGCCCGGCGCCGCGTCATGGTTCACGAAATCGACGTGGATGAACAGGTTGATGCGCGATTCGTCATGGATGCGCATGAAGTCGACATGGGTCGGCAGGTCCTTGACCACGTCGCGCTGGACGCCGCGGCAGATGACATGCTGGTCGGCCTGTCCGTCAACCTTGAGGTTGAACAGCGTCTGCAGGAAGCGGCCCTGCTTCAGGCGCTTGAGCAGATAGTTGTAGTTCAGGCTGATCGCGACCGGCTCTTTGCCGTCGCCATAGATGATGCCGGGTACGTTGCCTTCACGACGGGCTTGACGGGCGGCCCCCTTGCCTGTCCCCGTCCGTACCACGGCCTGAAGATCGGGGATCTCGCGAGCCATAGGTTCTCTCCATTGGTTAAGCTGCCATCCTCCAAGGGTGCATGGCAGACCGCGGGCCTATAGCGGGGAATCGGGCAAAGGGAAAGCGGAAACTGGCCGGGCCGGGCAGGGCGGAACTCACGCGCGCCTGCCGCGGTCGGGGCCTCTGGCGGGCGTAACTAGGGCCAAGAGGAAGGGGCGGGCAAGGGCTGGCGTTCCGGGGCGGGATGGGGGCGTATTTTGCCGCAGATCGGGCGTCGGGTGGCGCGAAACCGGCGGCGAAGCCCTTGGGATGAGACGCATTTGCAGGTGGCGCCGATTTTCGGCCGAATGCGCGGATTCGCGGCTTTCCCCGCATTGCAACATGCCGTTCTGCCGCCTAATCGGACGAAATGACCGCGCAACCAGACCTTCGCCTTTCGCTTTCCGCCGGCGCCGCCTCGGTCGCCGTGGCGGGCACGCTTGTCGCGCTGAAACTCTGGGCGCTGTGGCATACGGGCGCCTTGTCCATCGCCGCCTCGCTGGCAGACAGCGCCATGGACCTGATGATGTCGCTGGGTGCGGCGGCCGCGATCCTTTACGCCGCGCGACCCGCCGATGACGATCACGCCTTCGGTCATACCTCGGCCGAAGACCTGGCGGCGCTGGCCCAGGCGCTGTTCATCCTGGGCTCGGCGGCGGCGATTTCCTGGGGCGCGGTGGGGCGGTTGATATCGCCCGACGCGCCGGTGATCGAGGGCGAGGCGGCGGGGATGGTGGTCATCCTGATCTCGATGGCGCTGACGCTGGCCCTGGTCTGGTGGCAGGGCCGCGTCGCGGCGCGCACCGGCAACAAGGTGGTCGCGGCGGATCGGCTGCATTATCTGGGTGACCTGATCCCCTCGCTGGGGGCTCTGGTGGCGCTTTGGGCCTCGTCGCGCTTCGGCATCACCCGGATCGACGCGGTGGTCGCGCTGGGCGCAGCGGGGATCATGGCCTTCGGCGCCTTGCAGATCGGCCGGTCAGCCTGGCACGCGCTGATGGACCGCCAGGCCGATCCGGCCACCATCGCCCGCATCGGCGAAATCGCGGGGGCCTGGCCCGGGGTGCATGGATACCATGACCTGAAGACCCGAACCTCGGGCAGCCGCCTGTTCGTCTATCTGCATATAGAACTGGACGGAACGCAGACGCTGCGCCAGGCTCATGACATTGGCGCCGCCCTGCGCCGCGCGCTGCTGGCCGAGTTTCCGGGGGCGGATGTGATCATCCACAAGGATGTCGCCGCCGGGTCGGATGGTCGCCCGGGCACCTGATGCGCCGCAAACGAGCTTGCCTCCCGCGCGCCAATCGCTAATTATGCATCTGTATAACAACCGCCGGTCCGCCATATGCAGCCCGAACGACGCCCCTATATTCGCGACAGCGAAGAGAACCGCCGCGAGGCGCTGATCGCGGCCACCCAGGCGCTGGTGGCCGAGGGCGGGCCGCAGGCCGCGACCGTGCGCGCCATCGCCGCCCGGGCCGGGGTGACGCCGGGCCTGATCCGCCATTACTTCGGCTCGAAGGATGAACTGACCCGCGCCGCCTATACCGCGCTTGTCGATGGCATGACCGACAAGGGTGCCGATGCGCTGGCGGGGGTTTCGGCCGATCCGGCGGAACGTCTGGCGGCCTTTGTCGCGGCCTCGCTGCGCCCGCCGGTGGTCGATGGCCGGGCCGTGGGCCTGTGGGCGGGCTATCTGCACCAGGTCCAGGCCGACGAGGGGCTGCTGGCCCAGCACGAACGCAGCTACCTGCGCTATCGCGACCAGTTGCAGTCCCTGATCGCCGCGCTGGACCGCGGCGAAATCGGGCAGGACCGCCTGCGGCGCGAGGCCATCGCCTGCAATGCGGTGGTCGACGGGCTGTGGCTGGAAGGCTCTATCCTGCCGCATGGCTTTGCCGGGGGCGAGCTGGTGCGCATCGGCCTTGCCTCGGTCGGCGCCATTCTGGGCCTCGACCTGACCGTCCATGCTACATTCATTCCCGAACTGACCGACCAGGACCGAAAGACCGCGCCATGAGATACGCTTCCGTGACCGACCGCCTTGCCCATCTTGGATCGGCCAAATGGGAATTGCATGTCCGCGCCCGCGCCATGGCCGCCGCCGGGCGCGAGATCATCGAACTGACGATCGGCGAACCCGATGTGCCGACGCCGGAGACTTTGATCGCGGCGGCGACGGCGGCGATGCAGGCGGGGCGGACCGGCTATTCCAACGGGCGGGGCGAACCGAAGACCGTGGCCGCGCTGGCGCAGCGCTATTCGGCGCGGCGGGGCAGGCCGGTCGGCGCCGATCAGGTGATCTGCCTGCCCGGCACCCAGACCGCGCTTTACGGTATCTTCCGCACTCTGGTCGGGCCGGGCGACGAGGTGATCGTCGGCGACCCGATGTATGCGACCTATGAGGGGCTGATCGCCCAGACCGGCGCCACGATGGTGCCCGTGCGGCTGCGCCCGGAAGACGGCTTCCGCCTGCGGGCCGAGGATGTGGCCGCCGCGGTCACGCCGCGCACACGGGTTCTGTTCCTGAACACGCCGCACAATCCGTCGGGGGCGGTGCTGCGCGCCGCCGATATCGCGGCGTTGGGCAAGGTCGCCCGCGACCATGACCTGTGGATCGTCTCGGACGAGGTCTACGAAGAGCTGGTCTTTCCCGGCGTGACCTTCGCCTCGCCGATGGACCAGCCCGATCTGGTCGAACGTACGGTCATCGCCTGCTCGATTTCCAAGTCCCATGCCGCGCCCGGCTTTCGGTCGGGCTGGGTGATCGGCCCGCCCGAATTCGCCCGCCGCCTGCTGCCGCTTTCAGAAACCATGCTTTTTGGCAGCCAGCCCTTCCTTGCCGACATGCTGGCCCTTGCAGTTTCCGAACCTTCGCCGGTCGCAGCGGGCATGGCCGCCCGTTTCGCCCACCGCGCCGCGATGATCGCGCGCGGGCTGGAGGGCGTGGCGGGGCTGCGGGTCCACAGCCCCGAGGCGGGGATGTTCAGCATGGTCGATATCCGCGCCACCGGCCTGTCGGGCGAGCAGTTCGCCTCAGGACTGCTCGAGGCGCAGGGTGTGGCGGTCATGCCGGGCGAAAGCTTTGGCGCGGGCATGGCGGGCTGGTTGCGCCTGTCGCTGACGCAGGACGATGCCCGCACCGCCGAGGCGATCCGGCGCATCGCGCTTCATGCGCAGGGGTTGATGGGGAACGCGGCATGACGACGGTTGGGGAGAGGCTGGTTGAGGGCCTTGCCGCGCGCGGGGTCGAGGTCGTCTTCGGCATTCCGGGCGTCCATACGATCGAACTGTATCGCGGGCTGGAAAGCGGCATCATCCGCCATGTGACGCCGCGCCATGAACAGGGCGCGGGCTTCATGGCCGATGGCTATGCCCGCGTCACCGGCAAGCCCGGCGTCGCCTTCGTGATCACCGGGCCGGGCCTGACCAATACGCTGACCGCCATGGGACAGGCGCGCGAGGATTCCATCCCGATCCTGGTGATTTCGGGCGTCAACCGGCGCGCCTCGCTGGGCAAGGGGCTGGGGCTTCTGCACGAGTTGCCCGATCAGGCGGCGATGATCTGCCCGCTGTGCCATACCGAAACCCTGACCGACCCGGCCGAACTTGGCCCGGCGCTGGACCGCGCCTTCGCCGCCATGCTGGGTGCGCGGCCCGGCCCGGCCCATATCGAGATTCCGACTGATGTGATGCCGCTTTCCTGCCCGCCGCTGGCGCCGCCCGCGCCGCTGGCCGCCGCCCCGCAGGCCAGCGCGGCCGAGCTGGACCGCGCCGTCGCGCTGCTGGACAAGGCAAGGCGTCCGGTGATCCTGGCCGGGGGCGGCGCGCGTTTCGCCGAAACCGCGCTGCGCCGTCTGGCCGAAGTGCTGGATGCGCCGGTGATCCTGACCACCAATGCGCGCGGCCTAATGCACAGCCACCCGCTTTGCGTGCCCGCCTCGCCCAGCCTGGACGCGCCGCGCGACCTTCTGGCCGGGGCCGATCAGATCCTGGCCCTGGGCACCGAACTGGGCATGACCGATTACGACATGTATGTGAATGGCCGCCTGCCGGACCTGTCGGGCATGATCCGCGTTGATCTTTGCGCCGAGCAGCTTGCCCGCCACGCCGCCGCTTTGCCGATCCGGGCCGAGGCCGGGGCTTTCGCGGCCGCGCTGGCCGCCCGGCTTTCGCCGCGCAAGGGCGATGGCGCGGTCCGGGCGGAAACCGCGCGCAAGGCGGCGCGGGCGGAACTGGCCGCGCTGCACCCCGCGATGCCGGGAATGCTGGAGATGGTCGAGGCCGCCCGCGCCGCCCTGCCCGCCGCCCGGATCGTGGGCGACAGCACCCAGCCGGTCTATGCCGCGAACCTTTACTATGACGCGCCTTTCCCGCGCGCCTGGTTCAACGCCGCCACCGGCTTTGGCGCCCTGGGCTATGGCCCCGGCGCGGCGATCGGGGCGGCCGTGGCTGATCCGGGTGTGCCTGTCATCTGCCTGATCGGCGATGGCGGCCTGGGCTTCTCGCCCGCCGAATTGCGCTGCGCGCTGGACGAGGGGCTGGATGTCACCTTCCTGGTCTGGAATAACGCCGCCTTCCGCGAGATCGCCGAGGCGATGACCGGCTCGCAGATCAAGGTGATAGGCTGTTCGCCCTCGCCGCTGGACATGGGGCATTTCGCTGCCGCCTGCGGCCTGCCGTTCCAGCGCATCGCGGTTGATCCCGCCGCCTTGGCCAAGGCGCTGTCCGCCCCGCGCAACGGCCCGAGGCTGATCGAGGTGCAGGCGCCCTGACCCTGCGGTGCAGGGTCAGGCCTGGGCGTCCCGCATTGGACGGGCCACCCGCGCCATCAGCGGGGCCAGAAGCAGGATCGTCAGCAGCACAAGCGCGGTGAAGACGAAGGCCGCGCGCAGGCCGAAGGCCCCGGCGATGAAGCCCAGCGTCGGCGGGCCGAAGAAATAGCCGCAATAGCCGAACAGCGTCGCCCGGGCCACGGCGCGCGCCCGCGCCTCGGGCGGGCCAAGGCGTCCCACCAGCGAAAACGCGGTGGGCGAGATCAGCGCCGCGCCGATGCCCATGACGATGAAGCCCGCATGGGCCATGGCGGGCGTCAGCGCCTGCGAGGCGACCAGCGCCCCCAGCGCCGCCACCACCGCGCCGCCTTTCAGCAGAGTGAAGGGGTCCATCCGGCTGACCAGCCCCTGACCGCCCAGCCGCGCGAAGCCCATGGTCAGCGCAAGGATCGCCGGGCCCATCGCGCCTTCCGACGGGCTGCCGCCCAGCGTCTTCTCGATATGCAACGCCGACCAGCTTTCGGCGGCATTCTCGGTCAGGAAGGCGATCAGCACGATCGCGCCGCCCAGCAGCGGCAAAAGGCCCAGCCCCGCCGTGCCGCCTCCTGCGGGCCGGGTCAGGCCATGGATGCGCCCGTCGCGCTCCAGCGTGAAAAGGGCGCAAAGAAAGGCCACCGCCGCCATCGCCGCCATCACTCCGGGGGGCGTCCATCCCGCGCCGCGCAGCGCACCCGTCGCCAGGGCACCCCCGGCATAGCCGAAGGAATAGGCGGCATGGGCCAGGTTCATCAGATGCAGGCCGCGCTCATTCTCGATCTGGGCGGTGCGGGCGTTCATCAAGACATCGGTCAGGCCGGTGCCCGCGCCTAGCGCCATCATCGCGACCGGGAACAGCGCCGCCTGCGCCACCTGTCCGGGCAGGACCAGAGCCGCGACCATGATCAGGGCCGAGACCGGCAGGGCGATGCGGCCAAGCGCCGTGCCGATGCGCGGCGCAAACAGCATGGCGGTCACGGCGGCCATCGGCGTGAAGAACAGAAGAAAGCCCAGCCGCGCCTCGTCGACACCCAGCATGGCCTTGATATCCGGCAGTTCCGCCGCGAACGATCCCCAGACGATGCCCATGGCGGCAAAGGCCGCCACCGCGGGCCGCGCCGCGCGCAGGGTCTGAAGGAATGGCATGGTAAGCTCCTGTTCTGCCATCCCTTCTAGCCGTGGCGGCGAAGGGGGGCGCAGCCGGAAGCGACAGCGGCAGGGCGGGAAACGGCGCAGTGCCGGCAGGGCAAATGGGGGCAAGCCCCCCGCGATACTTCAGGCCAAGATGAAGGCGGCGGCGGGGGAAGGGGTCATTCGATGACCTCGTCCGCGCCCACGCCCCAGAGCGCGGATTTCTCGATCCAGCCCTTCTCGCCGCCCGAGCTGACGCGGCACCAGCCCGGATTGCATTCCAGCACCTTGCCGATCACGCCATATTCCGCCTGGGCCACGACTGCCGAGGCGCGGTCGGGGTTGGCATGAAACTCGGCCATGTCGGTGACGACCAGCACGCTGCGCACGCCCGACAGAAGCGCGTAATGCACCCAGCCGCCGGCGCCATCCTGATCCTCGACCCGGCGCCAATGTTCAAATTCGGCGGTGATCATCAGCGGCATCCCGGGCCGGGTGAAGACCCAGTCGATGCGATGTGTCAGGCCGGGGCCGCGCCGCGCATTGCCCTCGTCGCCCTTCAGGCTGACGAAACGGGGCAGGGGCAGGTTGGTGACGCAGCCGAAGCCCGGGCGGCAGACGGGTTCCTTCTTCGCTTCGGGCTTGGCTTCGGGCAGGGCCGGGACTGCCGCGCCGACCTCGGCCGATATGGCGGCGGCGGGCGTGGTCTCGCCCGCGATTTCCTGCGCCACAAGGGGGGCGATGACCTCGGTCCCCGCCAATACCAGCGCCAGGGCGCCAAGCCCGGCGATCACCCGCAACCGCATCTCTGCCCGCCTCGCGGCCCCCTGTCGCAGGGCCGTCCTTTGCCTCGAACGCCGTCGGGGCTTGTGATCCGCCCCGCTTTTTTCCACCATGCAGCAGGACTGCGCGCAATGAAAGCCCATAGGAAGACACCATGCCATCCCAGCGCCTGACTGTTGTCGTGACGCGACGCCTGCCCGAAGCGGTCGAGACGCGGATGAAGGAATTGTTTGATGTCGAGCTGCGCGAGCCCGACCGGCCCATGAGCCGCGAGGAACTGGTCGCCGCCGTGGCCCGGGCCGATGTTCTGGTGCCGACGATCACCGACCAGATTGACGCAGGCGTGATCGCCCAGGCGGGCGAGAAGCTGCGGCTGATCGCCAATTACGGCGCGGGCGTAGACCATATCGACGTGGCGACGGCGCGGCAGCGCGGCATCCTGGTGTCGAACACGCCCGGCGTGGTGACCGAGGACACGGCCGACATGGTCATGGCGCTGATCATGGCGGTGACGCGCCGCATCCCCGAAGGCCTGGCCCAGATGCAGGCCGGGAAATGGGACGGCTGGTCGCCCATGGCGCTTTTGGGCACGCGGCTTGCGGGCAAGCGGCTGGGCATCCTGGGCATGGGCCGCATCGGCCAGGCCGTCGCCCGCCGCGCCCGCGCCTTTGGCTGCCAGGTCCATTACCACAACCGCCACCGCGTCCGCCCCGAGATCGAGGCCGAGCTGGAGGCGACCTGGTGGGAAAGCCTGGACCAGATGATGGCGCGGATGGATGTGGTCTCGATCAACTGCCCGCATACGCCCTCGACTTTCCATCTGGTCAATGCGCGCAGGCTCAAGCTGATGAAACCCACCGCCGTGATCGTGAACACCTCGCGCGGCGAGGTGATCGACGAGAATGCCCTGACGCGCGCCCTGCGCGCCGGTGAACTGGCCGGGGCGGGGCTGGATGTCTATGAGCGCGGCGCCGAAGTGAACCCGCGCCTGCGCGAAGTGCCGAATGTCGTGCTGCTGCCCCATATGGGATCGGCCACGATCGAGGGCCGGATCGAGATGGGCGAGAAGGTCATCATCAATATCAAGACCTTCGCCGATGGCCACCGCCCGCCGGATCAGGTCGTGCCGGGGATGCTCTAGCAGCGGGCGTCAGCCCAGGGTCAGGTCCGCAACCAGCGGCAGATGGTCCGAGGCCCGCGCCGTCAGCGCATTGCGCAAGGCGCTGGCCGACCCGTCGCCGAACTCCTTGGTCACGGCGATGCGGTCCAGCGCGAAGACCGGATGGCGCGAATGCCAGGTCGGCCCGCCAGACAGGATGCGGAAACGGCGCGACAGCCGCCCCAACCCGACCGTCAGCGAGCGTTCATTGAAATCGCCCGCGATCAGCGTCGGCAATTCCGGCCCGGTCTCGAGGATTTCCAGGATCGCCGAAAGCTGCGTCCGGCGCGAGGCGCGCAACAGGCCCAGATGCACGCCCAGGACGCGCAGCCGCGCCTCGCCCTTGACCAGAACCGCCTCGACGCAGCCGCGGGGTTCGACCCCCGGCAGGTCGTGGTGGCGGAGGCTGTCGACAGCAAGGCGTGGGCCGAACAGCAGCGCGTTGCCGTGCCAGCCCAGACTGTCGCGGCCATGCGGAAACAGCGCAGGTTTCATCCCCGTCGCCGCCTCGATCCGGGCGGGCGCCAGCACGGGCGGGCGCGGCGGAAGGCGGAAATCGGCCTCTTGCATCAGCACCAGATCGGCCTTCATTCCGGCGATGATCTGCATCACCCGCTCGGGGTCGCGCTTGCGGTCCGTGCCCATAGCCTTGCGGATGTTCCAGGTCACCACGCGCAGGGCGCCGTCTTCGCGGATATCGTCTTTCGTCTTGGTCACAGCATCGGCGCTCCCAGCCGGAACAGGCGTTCAAGGATGCGCCGGTGAAGGCGCGAGGGCGGCAGTGGTTCGGCCGCCCCGTCGCTGGCGGCAAGGAACCAGTCGGCAAGCGCCGTCGTCGTTGCGGCATCATAGACCGCCACCATGGACTCGAAGTTAAGCCGCATCGAGCGGATATCGAAATTCGCCGAACCGACCAACGCCCAGCCGTCGATCACCACCAGTTTCGCGTGCATCATGCCGCGTTCAAAGCGCTGGATGCGCGCCCCCGCGCGTTCGACATCGCGCAGGAACGCGCCGCGGGCGAAATCGGCGGTCCATTGATCCGACCGGCCGGGCACCAGGATCCTGACATCGCGACCCGAGCGCGCGGCATTGGCCAGCGCCAGCGCCAGCGGTTCGGTCGGGATGAAATAGGGCGTGGCGATCCACACCCGGTCGCGGGCGCGGTGAATGGCCGCGACAAGCCCGTCATGCAGCCCGTCCTTCGGTTCGTCCGGGCCGGCATTGACCAGTTGCAGGGCGGCGCCCTCGGCCGCATCGGCGGCGGCGGGCGGCGGCCCTGCATCCTCATCCGCCGTGCCCGCTGCCGGTTCAGCCTCGGTCACCGCCCGGGCCGCCGCCGCGCGCAGGTCATTGCCACCTGCCACCAGCCAGTCCGAAGCAAAGACCTCGCCAAAGGCGGCGGCGATCGGGCCGGTGGCGGTGAAGGACAGGTCCACCCGTCCGCCCGGCGGCTGCAAGAGATAGGAATTGCCGATGTTGCGCCCGCCCGCCCATACCGCTGCGGGCTGCGCCGGATCGTGGAATGCATCGGTCAGCACCAGCTTGCGATGGTTGCGCAGGTTCAGGTTGCCCGCATTGCGCAGATGCAGGAAGGGAGAGACATAGCGCACCTCGCCCCCCGCCGCGACCAGGGCCGCCAATTCCCTGCGCGGACGTTTCAGCGTGCCCAGACGGTCCAGCCCCAGCCGCACCGTCACGCCCTGCAGTGCCCGCGCCGTCAGCCGATCTACAAAGGCGCGACCCGCCGCATCGTTGCGCAGGATGTAGAACAGCGCGTTGATCTCTTGCGCCGCGCCGTCGATCATCCGGTTCAACTCCTCCAGTGCCTGTGCGTCGTCGCGGTGGATTGCCAGCCGGTTGCCCATCATCACCGGGGCGGCGCCGGTCGACCGGAACAGCCGCGCCGCATCCGCCGCGCCTGCGGGCAGACGGGCAGCCAGTTCGGTGGCAAGGTCCCGGGGTCCAAGGGTAAAGCGGCTTGGCGCCACGCCCCGGCGCTGCTTACGAAAGCCAAGCGCCAGAAAGACCGGCACGCCGATATAGGGCAGCAGGACGATGAACAGGATCCAGGCCACCGCGGATTGCGGCGTGCTGCGCACTTTCAGCACCAGAAGGATCGACAGCACGACCAGCAGCACACCCGTCACGACCAGAAGATGGTCGAAAAACGGGTTTCTCAGCAGGGTCAGCAAAAGGTCGGGCACCGGAAGCAACCATGGCAGGGCGGGAGGGGCGCAGGTCCTTGGCATCCCCAGGGACCCAACGCCGCAGACCGGGTTGTGGCTCCGGCCCCTGCGCGCTGCAAGGTCAATTTTAACCCACGCTCTTGTGATCCAGGGGGACAGGCCCTAGTTAGCCCAGAAACCGCGTCCTTGGCGGGGCGCGCGCCAACATGGGGACAGAATGGAAATCTTCACCTACGCGGGCTTCATGGCCCTTCTTCAGGTCATTGGCATTGACCTTGTGCTGGCGGGCGACAATGCCGTCGTGATCGGTCTGGCCGCGGCCGGCCTGCCCAAGGAACTGCGGGGCAAGGCGATCCTTGTCGGCATCATCGCCGCTACGGTGATGCGGATCGGTTTCGCGCTTCTGACCACGCAGCTTCTTGCCATCATCGGCCTGCTTCTGGCTGGTGGCATCCTGCTGCTCTGGGTCTGCTGGAAGATGTGGCGCGAGCTGCGCGAGGGCGGCCATGCGGCGGAAGATGCCGCGACCGAGGCCGTCACCGGCGAAGACCTGAACCAGGACGGCGTCGTCGCCCCTTCGGGCAAGCAAAAGACCTTTGCCCAGGCCGCGACTCAGATCGTGGTCGCCGACGTGTCCATGTCGCTGGACAACGTCCTGGCCGTGGCGGGCGCGGCCCATGGCCACCCGACCGTGCTGATCATCGGCCTTGTCCTGTCGGTCGCGCTGATGGGCTTTGCCGCGACCTTCGTCGCCAAGCTGCTGAACAAGCACCGCTGGATCGCCTATGTCGGCCTTGCGCTGATCCTCTATGTCTCGCTGAAGATGATCTATGACGGCGGCAAGGAGATCATCTATGGCCGCCCGACGCCGCCTGCGGTGGAATCCTCGGAACCCGCGCCCGCGACCGATCTGCCGGCCGGGGCCACCACCGCGCCCGAACCGACCCCGGCGCCCTGATCGCGGCGGAAATGACCGGAACGCCCGTCCCAGAAAGGGGGCGGGCGTTTTCATATCGCCTGCTTGTTCGGTCGGGGCCAATCGCCCGGATCAGAGCCGCGTGGTTCAGAACCGGGCGGGGCTGATCGCGGGCAGGGCACGCGGGGCAGGCCGTCCGGCCAGAAGATCGGCGATGATCCCGGCGGTGACCGGGGCCAGCGTCACACCCAGATGGCCATGGCCATAGGCGTGAAGGATTTCGGGGCCCGCCCGCGACTGGCCGATCACCGGCAGGCTGTCGGGCATCGAGGGGCGGAAACCCATCCATGTCCGGTCCGGCACTTCGGGCAGGTCCGGAAAGACGCTGCGCGCCCCTTCGACCAGCTTGGCGATGCGATGGGGCGAAGGCGGCGCGGTCAGCCCGCCAAGTTCCACTGTGCCCACCGCCCGCAGTCGCCCCGCCATCGGGCACAGGTAAAAGCCCCGCGCCATCACGCAGGAGGGCCGCGTCAGCCGCGCCTGCGGCATGTCCCATTCGACGTGATAGCCGCGCTCGGTATCAAGCGGCACCCGATCGCCCGCCATTGCGGCCAGCGGGCGGGAATGCGCCCCCGCCGCCAGCACGGCATGGCGCGCGGTCAGGGCGAAGCCCGGCCCCTCGACCCGCACGCCATTGCCCGCACGCGACAGGCCCGTTGCCGGTGCAGATATGAGTTCGGCCTTTTCGCCGACACGGGCGGCCAATGCCTGCATCATCCGGCCCGGATCGTTCAGGAAGATCGCATCGGGAAAGAAGGCCGCCCCCGCCATCTGCGGCAGGCCCGGCTCCAGCGCCGCCAGCTCGGCGCCCGAAATCACCCGGACCGAGACGCCCAGATCCCGCCGTCGCGCCATTTCGGCCTCGGCAGCCCGGGCCTCGGCTTCGCTGCCGTAAAGATACAGGCAGCCGCGCGGTTGCAGGATGTCGGCCGCGCCGATCCGCCCCGCCAGATCTTGCCACAGCGGACCTGCGCCTTTCAGAAGCGCCGCGATGGCCTGGGCATTGCGCGCGGCGGGGCCGGGCAGCGACTGGCGGGCAAAGCGCAACAGCCAGGGCAGCAGGGCCGGGAAGCCGCCCGGACGGATCGCCAGCGGCGAGGTCTTGTTGAACAGAAGCGAGGGCAGGTTCTTCAGCACGTCGGGTGTGCCGACCGGCGCCACGGCATAATCGGCGACGGTGCCGGCATTGCCGTAGCTTGCCCCCATGCCGGGAGCGCCGGGGTCGATCAGCACGACCTCGCGCCCTTCGGCCAGCAGGCGTTCGGCCACGGCAAGGCCGATGACGCCCGCGCCGATCACCGCGATTTCGGTCTCAGCCTGCCGCATATCCCCCGCTCCCGCTGCGTCTTCGGCCTGACGCCGCGCGGGGCGACAAGCCGAAGGTTTTGGAAAAGGCGCGCCTTTACAGGCAGGCCTCATACAGGGCGCGGGTATTCGCCGCCGTCATCTCGATCGGGTTGCCGCCGCAGGACGGGTCTTCCAGCGCCATGTCGGTCAGCATCGCCAGATCGGGGTCCTTGACCCCCAGCGCGGTCAGCGTCGGCGGAATGGCCAGCACCTCGCGCAGGCGCATCACCGCCGCGCGGAATCCGTCAAAGCCGCCCTCGATGCCCAGATAGGCCGCCGCCGCCTTGATCCGGCCCTCGATGGCCGGGCGGTTGAAATCCAGCACCATCGGCATCACGACGGCATTGGTGGTGCCGTGATGGGTGCCATAGACCGCGCCGATCGGATGGGACAGCGAATGGATCGCGCCCAGACCCTTCTGGAAGGCGACCGCACCCATGGCGGCGGCCGACATCATATGGCCCCGCGCCATCAGGTCATTCGGATCGGCATAGACCTTGGGCAGGTTCTCGAACACAAGCCGCATCCCTTCCAGGGCGATGCCCTGGCTCATCGGATGGTAGAAGGGGCTGCAATAGGCCTCAAGGCAATGGGCCAGCGCGTCCATGCCGGTGCCTGCGGTGATGAACTTGGGCATCCCCACGGTCAAAGCCGGATCGCAGATCGTGACCTTCGGCATCAGCGCCGGATGGAAGATGATCTTCTTCTTGTGCGTGGCGGAATTGGTCAGCACGCCCGCACGGCCCACCTCGCTGCCAGTGCCGGCGGTGGTCGGCACGGCGATGATCGGCGCGATCTTCGCGGCATCGGCGCGGGTCCACCAGTCGTCGACATCCTCAAGATCCCAGACCGACAGGCCCGGCTTCTGCCCCGCCATCAGCGCGATCATCTTGCCCAGATCCAGCGCCGAGCCGCCGCCGAAACAGATCACCCCGTCATGGCCACCCTTCAGATAGACGGCGATGCCATCGGCCATGTTCTTTTCATTCGGGTTCGGATCGACATCGGAAAACATCGCCCGGCCCAGACCGGCCTTGTCCAGTACGTCCAAGGCTTCCGAGGTGATCGGCAGATAGGCCAGCGCCTTGTCGGTCACCAGAAGGGGCTTTTTCAGCCCGGCCGCGGCCGCGTGTTCGGCCAGTTCGGCAATGCGCCCCACGCCGAATTTGATGGCGGTGGGGTAGGACCAGTTCCGGTTCGGAACGCCGTGAGACATGTCACACCTTCTTCAAGTGATAGGATTTCGGGCGGGTCACCGAATGGAAACCCAGATAGGAAAGGCTGCCGCCGCGGCCAGTATCCTTGCAGCCGGTCCAGCACAAGGCCGGGTCAAGGTAATCGGCGCGGTTCATGAAGACCGTCCCGGTCTCGATCTGCGCGCCGATCTTTGCCGCCGTTTCGTAATCATCGGTCCAGACACTGGCGGTCAGGCCATAGGGCGAGTCGTTCATCAGCGCCAGCGCCTCGGCATCGTCGCGCACCTTCATGATGCCCACGACCGGGCCAAAGCTCTCTTCGGTCATCACCCGCATCGAATGGTCGACATCGACCAGAACCTGCGGCGCAAGATAGGCGCCGCCATCATCCGCCGCGAAACGCTTGGCATCGATCAGCGGCTTCGCGCCCGCCGCGATGGCCTCGGCCACCTGCTCGCGCACCACCTTGGCGAAACGAGCATGGGCCATCGGGCCAAGCGTGGTTTCGGGGTCCAGCGGGCTGCCCAGTTTCAGCCCGTTCACCCAGGCCACCGCCTTTTCGACAAAGGCGTCATACAGGCTTTCATGGACATAGATACGCTCGATCCCGCAGCAGCACTGCCCCGAGTTGAACATCGCCCCGTCCATCAGCGTATCGACCGCCGCGTCCAGATTGGCATCGGCGCGGACATAGCCCGGGTCCTTGCCGCCCAGTTCCAGGCCCAGGGGCGTGAAAGTGCCCGCCGCCGCGCGTTCGATCGCCTGGCCGCCCGCGACCGAGCCGGTGAAGTTCACGAAATCGAAGGCGCGGGCCTTGATCAGCGCCTCGGTCGTGGCGTGATCCAGGACGACATTCTGGAACACATCCTCCGGCACGCCCGCAGCGTGGAAGGCCTGGGCCAGCCGCTCGCCCGCGACCAGGGTCTGGCTGGCATGTTTCAGGACGACCGTGTTCCCCGCAATCAGCGCCGGGACGATGGTGTTGATCGCGGTCAGGAACGGATAGTTCCAGGGCGCGATGACGAAGACCACGCCCAGGGCCTCGCGCGCGATATAGCGGCGGAAGGCGTTGGAATCCTCGATCATATGCGGCGCCAGCGTCTCGGCGGCGATGCTGGCCATGTAATCGGTGCGGGCGTTCACCCCGCCCATCTCGCCCTGGCCAAAGCGGATCGGGCGGCCCATCTGGCGCGCCAGTTCCTCGGCGATCTCTTCCTTCATCGCGGTCAGCGCGGCGACACCGGCCTTCACGAGCGCGATCCGGTCTTCCAGCGGCCGCGCCGCCCAGGGCTTCTGCGCCGCCCGTGCGCGGGCAACGGCGGCTTCGGCGGCCTCGGGCGACAAAGGCTGCCGCTCGACATAGGCCCGGCCATCGACCGGGGAAATCAACTGGATGGGTTTCATCGTTCTACCTGTTTCTGTTGCGGCAGGGAGCATGCAATCACGCACCCTGCCGAAGTGTTTCACCGAGGTTCCGGGCGGGGCCGGCGCAGGGTGCGTGATCCCACGCGCCGCGCTTACACCCGCTCCAAGAGCCTTTGCAGTTCGAAATCCGTCACCACGCGGTCGGTCTCAAGGATCTCCCATTCCGCCGCATGGTGGTAATGCTCGACCACATCGTCGCCAAAGGCCTTGCGCAGCATGGCGCTGCCCAGAAGCGCGGCCGAGGCGTCGCGCAGGTTGCGCGGGATCTCGCGGATGTCCTTGGCGCTGTACATGTCGCCCTTCATCTCGGGCTCCAGTTCCAGCTTGCCCTCGATTCCGGCCAGTCCCGCCGCCAGCAGGGCGGCGCAGGCGAGATAGGGGTTCACATCACTGCCGGGGATACGGCATTCCACGCGGATCGCCTTGGAATGCAGCCCGCAGATGCGGAAGCCCGCGGTGCGGTTGTCGGCGCTCCACACCGCCTTCGTGGGCGCGAAAAGCCCGATGCAGAAGCGTTTGTAGCTGTTCACATAGGGCGCAAGGAAGGCGGTGATTTCCGTGGCATGAGCGAGTTGCCCTGCCAGGAAATGCTTCATCGTCGCCGACATGCCATGGGCATCGGCCTTGTCGGCGAAGGCAGGCTTGCCGTCCTTGGTCCACAGGCTTTGATGGACATGGCTCGACGACCCGGCCTTGCGGTGGTCATACTTGGCCATGAAGGTCACCGACTTGCCGCCGGCATGGGCGATTTCCTTGACCGCCTGCTTGACGATCACATGGTTGTCGGCCGTGTCCAGCGCGTCGGAATATTTGTAATTCACCTCATGCTGGCCGGCATCGGCCTCGCCCTTGGTGTTCTCGACCGGGATGCCCGCGCCATAAAGGCCATTGCGCACCGCCCGCATCAGACCCTCTTCCTTGGTGGTCTGGAAGATGTGGTAATCCTCGTTATAGGCGCTGATCGGCTTCAACGCCGACAGGCCGCCATCGCGCAGGCCTTCATAGCTGTTTTCGAAGATGTAGAATTCCAGCTCGGTCGCCATCATCGGCTCAAAGCCCATCGCGCGCGCCCGCGCCACCTGGCGTTTCAGGATCGCGCGCGGGCTGACCGCCACTTCCTCATGCGTGTGGTGATCCAGCAGGTCGGCCAGGCACAGCGCTGTGCCGGGCAGCCAGGGCAGCGCCCGCAGCGTCGCCAGATCGGGCTTCATGACGTAATCGCCATAGCCCTTTTCCCAGCTTGACGTCTTGTAGCCGGGGACAGTGTTCATCTCCATGTCCACCGCCAGCAAATAGTTGCAGCAGTGGGTTTCCTCATAGCCGCCATTCACGAAGAAGGCGGCGTGGAAACGCTTGCCCATCAGGCGGCCCTGCATATCGGGGGCAGCCACAAGGACAGTGTCGATCTCGCCCGATGCGACAAGCTTCTTCAGGGCGTCAAGGGTCAGGGTTCCGGGCATCATGGCCTCATAAATTCAACGGTTTCGGACAGCGCCCCAAGGGGGCGCGGCAGGGCAGGGGGCACGCAAGCGCCCCGGCCCCTCCGAATTCGGGTTTTCTGGGCCAGCAATCCGCCGCGACGGAAGGGGTCATCTTCTTGCCTTTCAGGGTCCCGAGGGGCGGGCCGGGGCGCAGGACGCCGCGACCCGCCCTGGCGGGATCAGCCGTAGCGGTAGGGCCGCCCGGCCTTGCTCATCACGTCATTGTACTTCTTGATGACCTCGACGACCTTGGCCTTGACCTCGGATTCCGCCGCGATCTCGTCCCAGAAGGTTGCGGCGGCCTGTTCGACGGTCGCCCATTCCTCGTCGGGGATCGAGGTCAGCTGAAGCTTCGGCCCGTTGACCCGCAGATCGGCCTCGCCGCCCCAATACCACCACTGGCGGTAGTAGTGCGACTGCTCGAAGCAGACCTTCATCAGCGCCTGCAGATGTTCGGGCACTTCGTTCCAGCGCGCCTGATTGGCGAAGAAATGGCCGATCCAGGCACCTGAGATGTTGTTGGTCAGGAAGTATTTGGTCACATCGGCCCAGCCCACCGTGTAATCCTCGGTGATGCCCGACCAGGCGATCCCGTCCAGCTCGCCCGTCTGAAGCGCGACCTGGATGTCTTCCCAGGGAAGCTGCATGGGCACCACGCCGAATTGCGCCAGGAAACGGCCCGCCGTCGGGAAGGTGAAGACGCGCTTGCCTTCCAGATCCTTCAGGCTGTTGATCGGGTCCTTGGTGGCGAAATGGCAGGGGTCCCAGGAACCGGCCGAGATGTGCTGCACGCCCACCTTGGCATATTCTTCCTTCCAGATCTGATCCAGCCCGTACTGGTTGAACAGAACCGGCACGTCCAGCGAGTAGCGCAGCGCCAGCGGGAAGTACCCGCCGAAAACCGTGACTTCGGTGGGCGACTGCATCGAATCGTCATCCGATTGCACCGCGTCGATCGTGCCCGACTGCATGGCGCGGAACAGTTCCGAGGTCGGCACAAGCTGGTCGGCGTAGTAAAGCTCGATCTCCATCTGGCCAGCCGCGATCTTGTTGAAAGCGTCGATGGCAGGCTTCACCACATGCTCGCCAAGCGCGGCCCCGGCATAGGTCTGCATCCGCCACTTGATCGGCGCCGATTGCGCCTGAACGGCGGGGGCGGCAAGGGCGGCGGCCCCGGCAAGCGCGCCGGTGCTGAGGAATTTCCGTCTGGTCGTCGTCATTGTAACCTCCGTTGGGTTGGTCGTCTTGGTCGCGCGGGTCTGCGCCCGCCTTGCAGTCTCGGGTCGGGTCCGGGGCGCGCGCCTCAGGGCGCGCCATAGACCAGATGCGGCAGCCAGAGCGCGATGCCCGGGAACATCATCACGATCACCAGCGTCAGCAGCATCAGCCCGACGATCGGCACGATCGAGCGGTAGATGTCCGCCAGCGTCACATGATCCGGTGCCATGGCCCGCATCAGGAACAGGTTATAGCCGAAGGGCGGGGTGATATAGGCGATCTGGCAGGTGATGGTGTACAAGACGCCATACCAGATCAGCACATCCTGCGGCGCCATGCCCAGATCCAGCTTGGCGACCAGCGGCACATAAAGCGGCGCCACGATCACCAGCATGGCGGTGTCATCCAGGAACATGCCCATGACCAGGAACGAGACCTGCATGAGGATCAGGATCGTCCAGGGCGACAGGCCCATATCCTGCAGGAACAACGTCTCGATCGCCTTGACCGCGCCCAAGCCGTCGAAGACCGCGCCAAAGGCCAGGGCGGCCAGGATGATCCACATGAACATGCAACTCACGCCCAGCGTCTGCACCATGCAGGTGTCAAAGACCTTGCGCGTCATCCGCCCGCGCACCAGCGCCACCAGCGTCGCGATGCTGGCGCCGATCACCGAGGCTTCGACCAGGCTGGCCCAGCCATAGAGGAAGGGCCCCATCATCGCCGCGAAGATGGCGAAGGGCAGGATGCCAGCGCGCAGCAACCCGTACTTCTCGCCCTGGCTTGCCGCGCGTTCCTCGGCGCTGAGCGGCGGGCCAAGGGCCGGGTTCCGGGCGCAGCGGATGACGATGTAGATCAGGAAGACGCCGGCCATCAGCAGGCCCGGCAGGACCCCGGCCAGCCACAACTGTCCGACCGGCTGGCGCGCGATCATCGCATACAGCACCAGCACGACAGAAGGCGGGATCAGAATGCCAAGGCTCGATCCGCCCTGGATCACCCCGGTGATCATCACCTTGTCATAGCCGCGTTTCAGCATCTCGGGCAGGGCGATGGTGGCGCCGATAGCCAGACCCGCCACGGACAGCCCGTTCATCGCCGAGATCAGCACCATCAGGAAGATCGTGCCGATGGCCAGCCCGCCCGGAATGGCGCCGAACCAGACATGGAACATCTTGTACAGATCGTCCGCCATGCGGGTTTCCGACATGACATAGCCCATCCAGACGAACATCGGCAGGGTCAGCATCGGATACCAGTTCATCAGCTTGATGCCGCTGGTAAAGGGAATGGCAGAGCCGCCAGTGCCCCAAAGCGCCAGTGCAGCAACCGCGCCGACAAAGCCGATGACGGCAAAGACCCGCTGGCCGGTCAGCAGCATGATGACCATGCCACCAAACATCACGAGGGCGATATATTCGTTCGGCATCAGATCTCTTCCCCGCGCAGCCGCGCAATATCGCGGATCAGGAAGGCCAGGGATTGCAGGATCATCAGAAAGACCCCAAGGCAGATGATCATCTTGATCGGGGCCATGTAGGGCCGCCAGACCGTGCGGGATCTTTCGCCGATTTCAAAGGCATAGATCGTGCTGTCGATGCCGCCATACAGCACGACGCCCAGGAAGAAGATCATCGCGAAGACCGTGACCGCATCCACCGCCGCCTGTCGCCGCGGCGACCAGCGGCCGTAAAGCAGATCCATCCGCACATTCGCGCCCAGTTGCAGCGAATAGGCCCCGCCCAGCACGAAATAGGACACCATGGCGAATTGCGCCATTTCCTGCGTCCAAAGCGGCGGGCGGCCAAAGGCCTTGGCAATGATCGACCACAGCAAGACGCCGGTCAGAACGAAAAGAAGATACATCGCCATCCGGCCGATGCGGTAATTCAGCGCCTCGACCAGGCGCACGAAAACGATCGCGGTGCGCGGCATCGGTCAGCGCCCCATAAGGCGCGGACAGGCCGCGGCCCGCGCCGCATCCGGCGTGGTTGCCCCCAAATTCATCTGCGAGTCATCTCCCCCGTTTTGATCAAGGGTTCCCGCCCGCGCGATTTCTGTCAAGAATATTCCGGCGTGCGAATCTCTGTTACAATCGTTTCTTTCGACATTGGGGGCGAAATGGCTGAACCGGGCCGGATCGAAGACAGGATGCGCGCGGCGCTGGCTGACCTGACACGGGCCGAGCGCCAGGCCGCGACCCATATCCTGTCGCATTTCCCGATGTCGGCGCTGGGGTCCATCACCACGCTGGCGCGGGCGGCGGATGTGTCATCGCCCACGGTGGTGCGGCTGGTGCAGAAACTGGGCTTCAAGGGCTATTCCGATTACCAGCAGGCCCTGCGGCGCGAGGTCGAGCATCTTCTGGTCGCGCCCCTGTCGCTGACCGAAGGCGCCCCCGCCCATCCCTTGCAGGGCTTTGCCGCGCAGGTCGTGGCCAATATCGACGCGACGCTGGCCCAGATCCGCCCCGCTGATTTCCTGGGCGCGGCCGAGCTCTTGTCCGACATGAACCGGCGGGTGGTGGTGATGGGCGGGCGGCTGACCCATGCCCATGCCGATTACATGGCCACGCTTTTGCGGGTGATCCGGCCCGACGTGTCCTTTCTGGCCGATCATCTGACCGACTGGCAGCAGGCGCTGCTCGACCTGCGCGCGGGCGATGTGGCGGTGATCTTCGACATCCGCCGCTATGAGGGCAATGCCGTGCAATTCGCCGAACTGGCGGCGGCGCAAGGGGCCGAGGTGGTGCTGATCACCGACCGCTGGCTGTCGCCCGCCGTGGCCCATGCCCGGCACACCCTGGCCTGCCAGATCGAGGTTCCCGCGGCCTGGGATTCCACCGCCGCGATCCTGGTCGTGGTCGAGGCGCTTCTGGCCCAGGTCCAGGGCCGTCTGCCCGATGCGGTGCAGGACCGGCTCAACCGGCTGGAGGATCTCTTCGCCCGCACCAAGGTGTTCCGCGCCCCCAAGGTCGGCAAGCTCTAGGGCGGGGTTGCCCTTGGCCCGGTCAATAGCCCCGGGCGCGATCGACAAGGTTCAGCAAGGGCTCGCCCGCCTCGCCGCGCCGGATGTTTTCCACCAGCACCCGCGCCGCCGAGGCGGGCCGCGTGTCGGCGGCAATATGCGGGGTGACCGTCACGCCCGGATGCGACCAGAACGGGTGATCCTTGGGCAAGGGTTCGACGCGGAACACATCCAGCGTCGCGTGGCCGATCTGTCCGGCATCCAGCGCGGCCAGAAGCGCCCCGTCGTCGATCAGCGCGCCGCGACCCGGGTTCAGGATCACCGCGCCTTTCGGCATGGCGGCCAGTGCGGCGGCGTCCAGCGTGTTCTCGGTCTCGGGCGTCTTGGGCAGCAGCAGGACCACGATCTCCGCCGCCGCCAGCGTGTCGCGCAGCCCATCGCCGCCATGGGCCGTGGGCAGGCCGGGAATCTCCTTCGCGGTCCTGCTCCATCCTGACACCGCAAAGTTCAACCCCTGCAAGGCGCGGGCGCAGGCCAGGCCCAGGGCGCCCAGGCCCAGCACCGCCACCCGCCGGTCGCGCGCCAGGGGCGGGCAGGTCGGGTCCCAGACATGGTCCGGATTGACGATATGGCGGTCCATGCCCAGGTGGTGGCGCAGCGTATGGCCGACCACCCATTCCACCATCCCTTCGGTCAGCCAGGGGTCGACCATCCGGCACAGCGGCTGGGTCAGCGTCGTATTCCCCACGATCCGCTCGACCCCGGCCCAAAGCGACAGCACCGCCTTGGCCCGGGTGAAGGGGGTGAAATCCTGCAGGGGCGAGGAGGGGGCGTAGATCAGGTAATCGACCTGATCCGGCTCAGGTGGATTTTCCAGTGTAAAGATCTGGGCCTCTATCCCCGCCACCTTCAGCGCGCCGGGCAGCACGTCGCGATATTCGTCCCAATTGGCGGGCGAGGCGAACAGGAGATTGGGCATGGGCAGGGCCTTTCAGGACAGGGGGGCGGGGCCTGCGGCAGCCCCCTGGGGCACCGCCCCCGGACCCGCAGAGCAATTCACGCCAAGATGAAGCGGCAAGCCAAGGAAAGACAAGACAGAAACCGCCCTAGCGCGGGCGGTGGACATAGGCGCTTTGCACCAGGCCGAAGCCGACCAGGATCACGAGCATCGCCGAACCGCCATAGGACAAGAGCGGCAGCGGCACGCCCACGACCGGGGCCATGCCCATCACCATCGACAGGTTCACCGCGATGTAGAAGAAGAAATTCGCCGCCACCCCGATGATCAGAAGCGAGGAGAAACGATCCTTGTTCTGCAAGGCGGCGTAAAGGCAGAAGCCGATGATCAGCGCATAGATCGCCAGCAGCGAGAAGGCGCCGACGAAGCCAAATTCCTCGGCCAGGGTGGTGAAGATGAAGTCGGTATGCTTTTCCGGCAGGAAGTTCAGCCGCGACTGCGTGCCCTGCATGAAGCCCTTGCCGCTCCATCCGCCCGATCCCAGCGCGATCTTGGCCTGGATGATGTTGTAGCCCGCCCCCAAAGGATCGGCGGACGGGTCGAGGAACGTGTCGATGCGGCGGTACTGATAGTCATGCAGCAATTGCCAGGGCGTGCCTCGCGACAGGAAGACCGAGGCGACCGCGCCGACCACGACCGCGATCACCGCGCCGAAATACCACAACGACACGCCGCCCACGAACATCACCGTCGCCCCTGCCGCCAGCAGCATGACCGAAGTGCCAAGGTTCGGCTGCATCAGCACCAGCACGGTCGGAGCCACCGTCAACAGCACCGGCACCAGCACCCAAAAGGGCCGCGAGACCTTTTTCAGATCCAGCCAGTCGTAATAGGCGGCCAGCAGCATCACGAGGGCGAACTTCATCATTTCCGAGGGTTGCAGGTTGATCGGCCCCAGCTCGATCCACCTTTGCGCCCCCATGCCGATCCGGCCCATGAACTCGACAAAGACCAGAAGCGCGAAGGAAACGACATAGGCCGCCCCCGCCATCGACCGCCAGACCCAGATCGGCACGAAAGCCACCACGAACATCAGCACCATGCCGACGATGAAGACCTGCGCCTGCCGCCGCGCCCAGACATCGAAATCGCCGCCCGCGATGGAATACAGCATCAATATGCCGATCAGCGAGACGGCGGTGACCAGCACGACCAGCGGCCAGTTGATGTACAGGACCTTGCGCAGCCCGGTCGGCACATGCTTGAGCCGGTTCTCCAGATAGGCCATGGCGTCAGGCCCTTTCCGGCGTGGGGGCGATGCCGGTCGCCGGGTCGCGCAGCGGCAGTTCCTTGAGCATGGTCTCGATCCGGCCGCGCTGCGAGGCGGGATAGGCGTCCAGGGGCGGAATCCCCTTGTTCAAGGCGGCCAGGATCACGTCGCGCGCGATGGGGGCGGCGGTGGTCGACCCGCCTGAACCATGTTCCACCACCACCGAAACCGCATAGCGCGGATTGTCATAGGGCGCGTAGCCCACGAACAGCGCATGGTCGCGGCGATTCCAGGGCAACTGGTCATTCGACACCACGCCGCGCGCCCGTTCGGCGGCGGTGATGTTGCGCACCTGGCTGGTGCCGGTCTTGCCCGCGAAAACCATGGTCGGCTCGACCACCCGGCTGCCTTTCGCCGTGCCCTGGGCGCCGTTCACCACGTCATGCATGCCCTTGCGCACGGCGTTCAGGAATTCCGGCGCGATGTCCAGCACGGGCGCTTCGGCCACGGGCAGTTCCTTGCCATCGACCACATGCACCAGCCGCGGTTCCACCGCGCGCCCGCTGGCGATGCGGGCGGTCATCACCGCCAGTTGCAGCGGCGAGGCCAGCACATAGCCCTGGCCGATCGAGGCGTTGATCGTGTCGCCGATCCGCCAGTCCTGCTTGTAACGCTCCTGCTTCCAGGCCTTGGTCGGCATGATGCCTTCGGTAATCGCCGACATCGGCAGGTCATGGCGCAGTCCCAGGCCCAGCATCCGGCCCATCTCGGAAATCTTGTCGATGCCAACTTTCTGCGCGACATCGTAATAGAACACGTCGCAGCTTTGCTCGAAAGACCGCGTCAGCCCGACCGCGCCATGGCCGCCGCGCCGCCAGCAATGGAACTTGCGGCCACCATATTCCAGATAGCCGGGGCAGCGCACCGAATGGCCCACGCCGATCGCGCCGGTATGCAGCGCGGCCAGCGCCGTCACCATCTTGAAGGTCGATCCCGGCGGATAGGCGCCCGAGACCGATTTATTGGCCAGCGGGCGGTGATCATGTTCGGTCAGGGCCGAATAATCGGCATGGCTGATGCCGCGCACGAAAAGATTGGGGTCGAAGCTGGGCGAAGAGACGCAGGCCAGCACATCGCCATTGGTGACATCCATCACCACCACGGCGGCGCTTTCCTCGCCCAATCTTGCCTGTGTAAAGTTTTGCAGGTCGGCATCGATGGTCAGAAGGATGTCCGAACCCTTCTGGCCTTCCTTGCGCTCCAGCTCGCGCATCACGCGGCCGACATGGTTGACCTCGATCTTCTTGGTGCCGGCCGTGCCGCGCAGCAACGGCTCCAGCCAGCGTTCGGCGCCGATCTTGCCGATCTGGAACTTGGGCAGGCGCAGCACCGGGTCGGGATCTTCCAGCCCTTCAAGATCCTTGTCGGCGACCGGGCCGACATAGCCGACCACATGGGCGAAATCGAAATCGCGCGGGTATAGCCGCGACAGGCCTACTTCGGGCACCACGCCGGGCAGGGCGGGCGCGTTGATCGCCACCTTGGAGAACTCGTCCCAGCTCAGCCGGTCCTTCACCACCACCGGCACGAAGGCCGAGTGTTTCTTGACGTCGGAAACCGTCTGCTCCAGCTCTTCGGCCGTCATCGGGATCAGCGCCGCCAGCCGCCGCATCACCGTATCGACATCGCCCGCATCCTCGCGCGTGATCGAGATGCGATAATTCTGCTCGTTCTGGGCCAGGATCTTGCCGTTGCGGTCATAGATCATGCCGCGCACCGGCGGGATCAGGCGGATGTTGACGCGGTTCTCCTCGGCCAGAAGCTTGAATTCCTCGGCCTGGTCGATCTGGAGATAACGCATCCGCACGCCAAGCGCGGTGACCATGGCGGTCATCGCGCCGCCCAGCATCAGCCCGCGCCGCGTGATGGTGCGGGCGCTTTTCTCGGTGTCCTTCTGGGTGCGTCTCATGGGATATTCCGCATCTAGAGGCGCCTCCCCTGATCGTCGATTTCGCCCGTGGCGGGCTTGCGCAGGTCGAAGGCCAGCCGCGACAGGCCGACGACCACCGGATAGGCCAGCGCCGACCAGGCGACCTGAACGGCGGCAAAGCCAAAGGGCGGCTGCGGCAGCAGAGTGACCAGAAAGACGGTGCGATAGACCAGCAGCATCGCCAGCATCAGCCCCGAAGCCAACAGCCATTCGACCAGGAAATTCAGCTCGCGCGTCAGCGCGGTGCGGGCGCGCAGGAACTCGGTCGCCACCACCACCAGGGCCGTCCACAGCCCGGGCGGGCGCATCAGGATCAGGTCTTCGGCCAGAAACACCGCGACCAGCATCCAGACCGGCAGGAAATCGGGCCGCCGCATCACCCAGGCCAGCGTCAGGCACAGCATCAGATCGGGGCCGGGCAGGGCGCCGGCCGCATTGCCCAGCGGCAGAAGCCGCAGGAACAGCAACAGCAGCGCCAGCACCAGGAACAGCCCGCGATAGCCCCAGGGATCGGTCTGGAACAGCCGGGTCATGGCCGTGACCCGCTGCCCGAGGCCCCGCCCTCGGCATCGCCCGATCCGGTCTCGCCCACATCGCCACCGCCCTGCACCGGCGGGGCCGCCGCATCGCCCTCGCCATCCACCACCGGCGCCGGGTCGGAAGGCAGCAGCGGCGGCGCGATCAGCCCGCCCGGGTCGGTAATCGGCTCGATGTCATGGCTGCGCAGCACGCGCAGAAATTCCAGCCGCTGATAGTCGGCCGACAGCGCCACGCGCAGCCGGTTGTCAGTGCCGCGCACCACCTGGCCCACCAGCAGGCCCGCCGGCAGAACCTCGCCATCGCCCGAGGTCACCACCCGGTCGCCCGGGCGAACCTCATCGGCATCCTCGATGAAATCCAGCAGCGGCAAAGGCGAGTTGTCGCCGGACAGCAGCGCCCTCTGCCCCGAGGGCTGCACCGTCACCGGGATGCGGCTGTTCGAATCGGTCACCAGGATCACGCGCGAGGTGCGCTCGCCCAGTCCCGAGATGCGGCCGACGAACCCGATCCCGTCCATCGTCGCCCAGCCATCGCGAATCCCGTCGCGCGCGCCCACGTTCAACAGCACCGATTGCCGGAACGGGCTGCCGCTGTCGGCCATCACCACCCCGGTGATATGCGTAAGCTTGGGGTCCAGCCGGACATGGTTCAGGTCCAGAAGCCGGGCATTCTTCTGCTCCAGCTGCTCGGCCGCTTCCTTCCAGGCCTTCATCTTCTGAAGCTCGCGCTTCAGCTCCTGGTTCTGCTCGTAAATCCGCGTGTAGCTTTGGAAATCGTCCACCATATCGGCGACCTTGGCCACCGGCACCAGCGCCCATTCCAGATTCGGCACCAGCGCATCGACCAGCGCCGCGCGGAACCGCTCCACCCGCGGGCTGTCGATCCGCCAGACCAGGAACAGCGCCAGAAGCAGCACCACACATCCCCCCACCAGCAGGCGGCGCAGGGGGCGCGCATAGTCATCCGGTCCGATGCGGGTCTTGGACAAGGGCGCCTCTCTGGGCTGTCAGCCGGAAACGGGCAGGGCCCGGCTCCTCAGCTGTCGTAATCGATCACATGCCGGAGCTGTTTCTCGTATTCCAGCGCCTTGCCGGTGCCCAGGGCAACACAATTCAGTGACTCGTTGGCGACCGAGATCGACAGGCCGGTCTGTTCGCGCAGCGCCAGGTCCAGATCGCCCAACAGCGCCCCGCCCCCGGTCAGCATCACGCCGCGATCGACGATATCGGCGGCCAGATCGGGCGGGGTCGCCTCCAGCGCCTGCATCACCGCATCGCAGATCTGCTGCACCGGCTCGGCCAGCGCTTCGGCCACCTGGGCCTGGTTGATCTCGGTTTCCTTCGGCACGCCGTTCAACAGGTCGCGGCCGCGGATCTGCATGCTCGCCCCGCGCCCGTCATCGGGCATCCGCGCCGTGCCGATCGAGGTCTTGATCCGTTCGGCCGTCGATTCCCCGATCAGAAGGTTCTGATGGCGGCGCAGGTAGCTGATGATCGAATCATCCATCCGGTCGCCGCCGACGCGGACCGAGCGGGCATAGACGATGTCGCCCAGCGACAGGACCGCCACTTCCGTGGTGCCGCCGCCGATATCCACGACCATGCTGCCGGTCGGTTCGGTGATCGGCATCCCCGCGCCGATGGCCGCCGCGATGGGCTCGGCGATCAGCCCCGCCCGCCGCGCGCCCGCCTGCAAGACCGAATTGCGGATCGCGCGCTTTTCCACCGGGGTCGCGCCATGCGGCACGCAGACGATGACCTTGAGGTTCCCGAAGACCCGCCGGTTCTGCACCTTGCGGATGAAATGCTTGATCATCTGTTCGGCGCTGTCGAAATCCGCGATCACCCCGTCGCGCATCGGCCGGATCGCCTCGATGCTGCCGGGCGTGCGGCCCAGCATCAGCTTGGCATCCTCGCCCACGGCCAGCACCACCTTCTTGCCGTCCTTGACGTGATAGGCCACCACCGAAGGCTCGTTCAGCACGATCCCCTTGCCGCGGATATAGACCAGCGTATTCGCCGTCCCCAGGTCGATGGCCATGTCGGAGGAAAAAAGGCCTGAAAGGATGGACATGCGGGGCGGTCCTTTGCGAGAGGAAGCGGGGCGGCGATGAGGCCCTACGACTCGGTCGTGAAAGACACGGCCAAGTGCAGAGGGCGCCTTCCTATACGCATTCGCCTGCCCGAGGGAAAGACCAGGCAAAAACCACCCTGCGCAATTCTGCGCGACTGAAAAAATTCAATATTCGAAGGCCAGATCTGGCGTAGAACGGTGCGAGAATTGACCTTTTGCAACATCTGCCGCGCAGGGCGGTGAAGGGGGGCCGCATGGCCGGAGTTGAGGGTCGGGTCGCGCTGGTGACCGGCGCAGGGTCCGAGGGGGGAATCGGCTATGCCATCGCCCGTGCCTTGCTCGCCGCAGGGGCCCGCGTCTGCGTCACCGCGACCGGCCCGCATGTCCAGGATCGCGCCGCCGCTCTGGGCTGCATGGGCCATGTGGCCGACCTAACCGACCCCGCGCAGGTCGCGGCGCTTTTCGCCGAAGTCGCGGCGCGGCTTGGTCCGGTCGAGCTGCTGGTGAACAATGCCGGCATGGTGCAGACCGGCAAGCGGGTCGGGCGTCAGCCGCTTGCCGGCTGGTCCGATCAAGCCTGGGCGCATCACATGGCCCTGAACATCAACACGACCTTCCATTGCTGCCGTGCCGCCCTGCCGGCCATGGCAGAGCGCGGCTATGGCCGCATCGTCAACATCTCTTCAGTCACCGGCCCGATGGTCGCCATCGACGGCAGCTCGGCCTATGCGACGGCCAAGGCGGGTGTCACTGGCATGACCCGCGCCATCGCGCTGGAATACGGGCGGCGCGGCATCACCTGCAACGCCATCCTGCCCGGCTGGATCGCCACGGCCAGTTCCAGCCCGCAAGAGATCCGCGCCGGGGCGAAAACCCCGGCAGGCCGCCCCGGCACGCCCGAGGAAGTGGCCGCCTGCGCCCTGTTCCTCGCCTCGCAAGAGGCCAGCTATGTGACCGGGACCACCCTCGTGGTCGATGGCGGCAATACGCTGCAGGAGATGAAGGGATGAACCGCCGTCTCTGCCGCATGTGACGCGCCGCCCCTTGACCTTCCGCCGCGACGCAGAAAAATTGTCGGTCATGTCTGACCTTGCCGAACCGTTCTTTGCCCCGCCCGATCCGTTTGGCATACCCGTGATCTGTGTCTGCGGTTCGGGCGGATCGGGAACACGCATCCTGGGCCAGATCCTGCGGCGCGCCGGGGTGTTTCTGGGGGACAACCGCAACGGCGCAGAGGATTCACTCGATCTTGTCGATACGATCGGCCTTCTTGCCCGCGACGGCGAGGCGGCGCTGACCGGCGCCCCCGGGACCGAGCTGCCGCCCCGGGCGCTCGCGCTCTGGCGCGAGGCCCTGTCTCGCCATCTGAACGGCCGTCCCGAAGGCGCTGTCTGGGGCTGGAAGAACCCCCGCTCAATGTTCCTTCTGCCGCTGTCCCTGCGACTTTGTCCGGCGCTGCGGGTGATCCATGTCGTCCGCGATGGCCGCGATATGGCGCTGTCGACCAACCAGCGCCAGTATCGCCTGCACCGCCCCGAGGGCGAGGACAGCCCGGTCGCCAGGGCGCAATTCTGGTCTGACAGCAATCTGGCCGTGGCCAGCTTCGCGGAAGGCCGGCTCGGCCCGCGCTATCTGCGGCTGCGCTACGAAGATGTGGCGCGCGATCCGGCGGCCTGCGCGGCGGCGCTGTTCCGGTCCCTTGATCTGCCGCAATTCGCCGCGGCCTGCGCCGACATGCCGCCCGGCGCGCCCGTGCCGCCGCGTCACACCGCCTTGCCGCCCGATCTTGCCGCCGCGGTGCAGGCGGCGGCCCTGCCGGGTCTGCGCACCTTTGGCTATGTCTGATCCGCGCTTGCCCCGGGTCGCCTTCCTGATCGTCGGCGCGCAAAAGGGCGGCACGACTGCGCTTGATGCGCATCTGCGCCACAGCCCGGGTCTTTGCCTGCCGCAGCGCAAGGAGCTGCATTTCTTCGATGACGAGACCGGGGTGGATTGGGCAAGCCCCGACTATGCCGCCTACGAGGCCGCCTTCGCACATGCCGCGCCGGGGCAGATCTGCGGCGAGGCGACGCCCTATTACATGTTCCGGCCGGAATGCCTCGACCGCATCCGCGCCTACAACCCCGCCATGCGGCTGGTCGCCATCCTGCGCGATCCTGTGGCGCGGGCCCATTCGCACTGGCGGATGCAGGTCACGCGCGGGGCCGAGGATCAACCCTTTTCCCGCGCCATCCGCGAGGGGCGGGCGCGCGTCTCGGGCAATCTCCGCAATTTCAGCTATGTCGAGCGCGGCTTCTATGCCGCACAGATCGACGAGATGCTGCGACGCTTTTCCCGGGGTCAGATGCATTTCCTGCTGAACGAGGATCTGGCCGCCACGCCCGACCGGACGCTTGCCGATCTGTGCGGTTTTCTGGGCTGTCGCGTGCCTGCGCGGCTGCCGCAGGCCGAGGAGATCGGCTATTTCCGCTCGGACAGCGCGCTGGCGCCGCCCGACCCCGAGGACATGGCCTATCTGCGTGCGCTTTACCGCGACGACATTCGCCGCACCGAAACCCTGATCGGCCGCGACCTTTCGGCCTGGCTCTAACTGTCCGTTCCAAAATCGTTCCTGCAATACGTGCACTGCGCCTGGCAAGGATCATGACGGCCGCCGCGCAGAGGAATGCAGTCACAGTCCAGAAGACCGCCAGATGCGGGAGTGGCACCGGCGCCCCCTGATCGTCTTGCCGCCCGCGTCGCCGGGCGGTGGCCTCCCGCCCGCAGCGCCGTCTGTCCTGCATCAGAACCCCGTCGCGCATGACAGGAAAGGTCGCAGTCCTGATGCCGTGCATCAGCCTCCGACGCGGACCGCCGTCTTCGCCGCAGTCGGCACCATTGAAGCGATCAAGTCCCACTCCCGGTCTTTCAGACATCTTCTTGGCGCAGGTGTTCCCGGCCAAGGTGGCGGCCGACATCCGGTGTCCACATCGTGGGCGCGCCTTCGGGGCGTTCTGATTGGCAATAGGGCCGCTTAGTGAACTGGCATCAAGCGACGTTCCCGGCGGCAGAACACCGGCTTCGCGGCCTGGCGAGTGCCATGACGGAAATCGACAGCAATATGACTCCCAGCCCGGCAACCCACAGCGTCCCGCGAAGATAGGCCTCTCCGGCCAGCGCGGCAGACAAGGCCACGCCCAGGTTTGCCGCGCTCGTGCTCAGCGCCAGCAGAACACCCCGATGCGCGTCCGACAGGCTGGCAATATGTGCTTCCAGCCCCGGCGCACCGATCCCTCCTACGACGGCCCACACTCCCAGAGCCAGCAAGACGGCAAGCAGGGCGGGATCGGGAAGCGCAAACACGACCGCAAGACAAGCAAGGACAATCGCCATGGCCAGCCGCATCGCAGGTCTGCCGCCGCCGATCCGCCGTATCGCCGCTGGCGCTAGGGCGTTTCCGGCAACCGAGAGCATGCCGAAGCCGACATAAACAAGGCCAATCTGCTGAGTATCCAGATGCAGGCCATCGCGCAGGCGTTCACCAACCATCGAATAGAGTCCGATCGCGCCGCCAAGCCCGAAAAACATGCCGCAAAGCGCCCCGACCGTGCCGGGCACGAACAGTCTGCCGTCGCCGGTGCTGGGCCCACTTTCGTTGGCTGATCTGTCGCTCTTCTTCACGATCACCGGGCCGAGAACCGCAACGGCCAGTGCCGCGAGGCCAAGCGTGATGAACGCGGCACGCCAGGACCACAGTTCCGTCAAGTACGCGCCAAGGCCGGGTCCGGCCATCAGCCCTGTTGTCAAACCGCCCATGACGAAAGAAATGCTCTTGGCCGCGTCCTCGCTTTCGTCCGCCGCCAGCGCAAAGGCGATCGGCAGCATGCCCGCGCTGGCGATACCGGTCAGAACGCGCGTGGCGATGCCCCATTCGAAACTGGTGACGAAGCCGGTCAGAATGGACGCGAGGGCGAACATCGCGGTCGAAGGCAACAGCACAGCCAGCCGACCGTGCCGGTCCGACAGGAAGCCGAACGCAGGCGCCAGAAGCGCCAATGGCAAGGCATAGGCCGCGATGAACAGGGTTACCCGTTCGGGCATGACACCCAAATCAGTGCCAATCGGCGTCAGGATCGGCCCAAGGAGAAACTCGTCAGCCCCTACCAGAAAGGCGATCAGAAAAAGAAACGGGAGTTTGAAGGCGTTCATGAACAGGCTCGCTCGCTTGGTTGTTTTGACCAAGGGAAGCTGCGAGCGAATCCAGTTCGTCCATCACCGCCTGCCGCTTTTTCGACAGTTCGGCCATGAGCTTTTCGATCTGTTGCAGCTTGTGCAGAAGACCGGCGACAGCGTCGTGACAGGCGCCGGCATTGGCGTCGTCAAGACAGGGCGCAAGCGCCCTGATCTCGCGGGTTGAATAGCCGGTGGCGATCATGTCGCGAATCCGCGCGGCCCGCCTGAGATCGGCGGGCGCATAGCTCCTGTAGCCATTCCCGTCGCGCCCCGGCGTCAAAAGCCCTTTGGCTTCATAATGGCGCAGGGTTCGCGGGCTGACCTCAAGGGCCTTTGCGGCATCCTGAATTTGCATCGAGCTTCCCTTTCAAGCGCCGGTTTAACCCATTGACACTAGTGTCAATGTCAAGGCGCTGAAGGCAAGTCGCTCGTCTTGGTTGTGGCTCTGAATGGGGCGCGGCGCAGACCGGCGGCCCTGCCGGGCCTTCGGCCTCCTCATCGCGATGACGGGAAGCCGAGGGCCCGGAAGTACGCCGGATCATTCGCCGTGATAGGTGACCGTCTTCACGTCGTCATTCGGCGCGGTCTTCTGCCGCCGCACGATCAGCCGGTTCAGCCCATTGATATAGGCCTTGACCGAGGCCACGATCGTATCGGTATCGGCCGAAGTGCCGGTGGCGATGCGGCCATCCTCCTCCAGCCGCACCGAAACCGTCGCCTGCGCATCGGTGCCCGCGGTCACGGCATGGACCTGATAGACCTGCAACCGGGCCTTGTGCGGATAGAGCATCTTCACGCAATTGAAGGCCGCATCGACCGGCCCGTCGCCGGTGGCGTCGATCGTGTGTTCCACCCCGTCGATCGCCAGCACCATTTCGGCCTCTTGCGGGCCTTCGGTGCCGCAGATCACCCGCAGCTTCTTCAACTGCAGATATTCATGGGCGTCATTGGTCTGCTCATCCGACACCAGCGCCAGCAGATCCTCGTCAAACACCTCTTTCTTGCGGTCGGCCAGCGCCTTGAACCGCACGAAGACGTCGTTCAACTGGTTGTCCGCCAGCTCGACCCCCAGTTCCTTCAGCTTCGACCGCAGCGCCGCCCGGCCCGAATGCTTGCCCATCGCGATGTTCTTCTGCGTCAGCCCGATATCCTCGGGGCGCATGATCTCGAAGGTCTCGACATTCTTCAGCACGCCATCCTGATGGATGCCGCTTTCATGCAGGAAGGCGTTCTTGCCGACGATGGCCTTGTTCGGCTGGACGACAAAGCCCGACACGGTCGAGACGCGCCGCGACAGATGCATGATCTTGGTGGTGTCGATGCCGGTGCGATAGGGCAGGATGTCGTTGCGCACGCGCAGGGCCATCACCACCTCTTCCAGCGCGGTATTCCCGGCCCGCTCGCCCAACCCGTTGATCGTGCATTCAATCTGCCGCGCCCCGGCCTCGACCGCCGCCAGCGAATTCGCCGTCGCCATGCCCAGATCGTTGTGGCAATGTGTCGCGAAGATGATCTCGTCGGCGCCCGGCACGCGTTCCTTCAGCATGGCGATGATCTTGGCGCTCTCGAACGGGTAGGTATAGCCCACCGTATCGGGAATGTTGATCGTCGTGGCGCCCGCCTTGATCGCGATTTCCACCACCCGGCACAGGTAATCATGCTCGGTCCGCGTCGCATCCATCGGCGACCATTGCACATTGTCGCACAGGTTGCGGGCATGGCTGACCGTGTCATGGATGCGCTCGGCCATCTCGTCCATGGTCAGGTTCGGAATCGCCCGGTGCAGCGGCGAGGTGCCGATGAACGTATGGATGCGGGGGGACCGCGCGTGTTTCACCGCCTCCCAGCAGCGGTCGATATCCTTGTAATTCGCCCGGGCCAGCCCGCAGATGGTCGAGGTTTTCGCACGCTTGGCGATTTCCGACACGGCGGCGAAATCACCCTCCGAGGCAATCGGGAAACCGGCCTCGATGATATCCACCCCCATCTCGTCCAGAAGACCGGCGATCTCCAGCTTCTCTTCATGGGTCATGGTCGCGCCGGGCGATTGCTCGCCATCGCGCAGCGTGGTGTCGAAAATCAGAACGCGGGGTTGCGCTGTCGTCTCGGTGGCCATGTCTTGGAATCCTTCATCCTGGCTTTGCTTCTGTCCGGCGGGCGCTGGTCACCTCTGAGCGGTCGCGCCCCGGGGGCACGCTCAGAGGCGGCTAAGAAGCAGAAGCTGGCCAAGGGGCAGCGCGACGGCAATGCCGTCGGCGAAGCGGATGGAAATGGCGAAACCCTTGGTCATGGCGCCGGACTATACGAAGGAAATCCCGCTTGAAAAGGGGGCATGCGCGTCTTTGCGGGATTTTCTGCCGCCGCTCAGCGCGCGCCAAGCCCGTCTGGCGCCCGGTCTGCCATCCGCCCTTGCAGTGCCGCCAGCCCCAGCACAACCATCCCCGCCACTGACAGCGCGACCCCGACCAGGCCCGAGGACGACCAGCCCCAGCCCGCCGCCAGGGCCAGACCCGCCAGCCAGGGCCCCAGCGCATTGGCCGCGTTGAAGGCGGCGTGGTTCATCGCCGCCGCCATGCTTTGTCCCTTTCCGGCCACTTCCATCAGCCGGGTCTGCAAGGGGACGAACAGGTTTGACCCCAGCCCAAGCAGGAAGGATGACAGCAGCATCAGCCGCCAATCCCCCACCGCCCAGGCCGCGAACCCCTGCGCCAACAGGGCCGAGACGATCATCACCGCTGCGGACCGCAGGGCGCCAAGCCGGATCGTCACCCGCGCCGCGACAAGACTGCCCAAAGTGCTGCCGATCCCGAAGGCCGACAGCAGCGCCGCCACCGCCCAGACCGGCGGCGTGGTCGTGGCCAGTAGCGCCGCCGACAGATAGGCATAGACGGCGAACATCCCGCCCGAGCCAACAACGCCCACCAGCAGCGTGATCATCACCGCCGGATTGGCCAGCGCCGCCAGCTCCCGCATCGGCCGCGCGTCCGGGTCCACCCCCTGACGCGGCGCGAATTTCAGGATCAGCAGGCCCGCCACCAGCGCCAGCAGTCCCGGCAGGGCAAAGCCGAAACGCCAGCCGAAGGCCTGCCCCAACACCCCTGCCAGCGGCACGCCGATGATGTTGGCCACCGTCAGGCCCAGCAGAACCTGCGTCACCCCCTTGGCGCGCTGGTCGCGCGGCAGGGCATCGGCGGCCATCAGCATGGCGACGCCCAGATAGCCGCCATGCGGCAGCCCGGCGGCAAACCGCGTCGCGACCAGCGTGGAAAAGCCCGGCAACAGCGCCGCCAGCAGGTTCAACGCGCCATAAAGCGCAATCAGCCCCGCGACATAGCGTCGGCGCGGCAATCTTGCGCCCAGGATCGTCGTCAACGGCGCGCCCACCACCACGCCCAGGGCATAGGCGCTGATGACATGGCCCGCCTGCGGCTCGCTCACCCCCAGATCGGCGGCAAAGATCGGCAACAGCCCCATGGCCGCGAATTCCGAAGTGCCGATGGCAAAGGCCCCCAACGCCAGCGCAAGAATAGCGATCAGCAGGTTCGGGGATGAGGATCGGGCGGCGGACATGGCGTCAAACTCTGTGTTTCGGAGGTGCGTTAGCGATAACGCCGCGCCCCGGCCCTGGCAAAGCCGATCTCGCCGTCAGCCATGCCGCCCGCGCATGTCTCCTATGCGGCGTGCCAGGGCCGCGCCCCTGCCTTGCATCGCTCCCCGCGCCCCGGGCTGCGGGCTCGCAGGCGCCATCCGCTTTAGGACGGATCGCGCCATCGCATGGCGATCGGATAGCGCCGGTCCAGCCAAAAGGCCTTCTGCGTCAGCCGCGTCCCCGGCGCCGACTGAAAGCGCTTGTATTCTGCCAGATACAGCAGGTGCTCGACCTTCTTCACCACGGCGCGGTCAAAACCCTGGGCCACGATCTCGGTCACGGACAGATCCTTCTCGACCAGCCCCTCCAGGATCGCATCCAGCACGTCATAGGGCGGCAGACTGTCCTGGTCGGTCTGGTTGGCGCGCAATTCGGCGCTGGGCGGCTTGTCGATGATGCGCTGCGGAATGACCTCGCCCGCAGGACCCTTCATCCAGGGCCTGTGGTTCTCGTTCCGCCAGCGCGCCGTCAGGAACATCCGGGTCTTGTACATGTCCTTGACCGGATTGTAGCCGCCATTCATGTCGCCATAGATCGTGCAATAGCCGACTGCCATCTCGCTCTTGTTGCCGGTGGTCAGCAGCATCTCGCCGAACTTGTTCGACAGGCCCATCAGCAACAGCCCGCGCAGACGGCTCTGGATGTTCTCCTCGGTGATCCCCGGCTCGGTCCCTTCGAACAGCGGCGCCAGCGCCGCCCCCACCGCCGCCTGCGCCCCGGAAATCGGGATCGTGTCCAGCCGGCAGCCCAGCCTCTGCGCGCAAAGACTGGCATCCTCCAGCGAATGGGCGCTGGTGAATTCCGACGGCAGCATCACGCAACGCACATTCTCCGGCCCCAGCGCATCCGAGGCGATCGCGGCGACGATGGCGCTGTCGATCCCGCCCGACAGGCCCAAGAGCGCTTTCTTGAACCCGCATTTCGCCATGTAATCGGCCAGGGACAGCACGCAGGCCCGGTAATCCGCCTCGCCGATCGGCGGGATCGGCGCGATCTCGCCCTGGTCGGCCACCCAGCCCTGATCGCCCCTGCGGAAGGTGACATGGGTCACGCTCTCGTCGAATTGCGGCATCTGCACCGCCAGATGCCCGCCGGGGTTCAAGACCATGCTCGACCCGTCGAAGACCTGATCGTCCTGCCCGCCGATCATGTTCAGATAGACCAGGGGCAAGCCGGTCTCGATCACCCGGCTGACCATCAGGTTCAGCCGCAGATTCGGCTTGCCGCGATGATAGGGCGACCCGTTCGGCACGATCAGGATCTCGGCCCCGGTCTCCTCCAGCGTCTCGGTCACATCCGGGTGCCAGGCATCCTCGCAGATCGGCGTGCCGATGCGGACGCCATTCACCACATATGGCCCGGTCACATCGGCGCTGGCGAAGACGCGCTTTTCATCGAACACCGCATCATTCGGCAGATGGTGCTTCAGGACACGGGCATGGATCTTGCCGCCCTGCAAGACATACCAGGCATTGTACAGCTTGCCGTCCTTCAGCCCCGGCCCGCCGATGCCCAAAGCCGGACCATCGGCGCATTCCGCCGCCAAGGCCTCGATCGCCGCGATCGCGGCCTTGTGAAAGGCGGGCTTCAGGATCATGTCCTGGGTCTGGTAGCCGGTGATCCACATCTCGGTCAGCGCCACCAGATCGGCCCCCGCCGCCCGGCCCGCCTGCCAATAGCCCTTGGCCCGCGCCGCATTCCCGGCAATGTCGCCCACCACCGGATTGGCCTGCACCAGGGTCAGCCGGAAAATCTCGTCCATCACGCGCTCCTGTCCGCCGTGCCCAAAGCCTTACCCGCATCGCCGCCCGGACGAAAGACCGCCCGCGGCCTGACTGGACAGCCATAACCCGCCCCGCATACCCTTTGCGCGGAATCGTCCCCGGAGCCCCCCGATGCGCCTTCTTCCCGCCGCCCTCCTGTCGCTGACCCTCGCCGGAGCGGCCTCCGCCCAGGACACGTCCGACATCATCACCAAGCAATATGACGACGGCTCGGTCTATGAAGGCACCTTCCGCAACGGCCGCCAGCACGGCACCGGCACCTACACGCTTCCGAACGGCTATTCCTATTCCGGCGACTGGGTGGATGGCGAGATCAAGGGCCAGGGCACGGCCAAATACCCCAACGGCTCCACCTATACCGGCGCCTTCGACAAGGGCCAGCCGAATGGCAAGGGCAAGATCACCTTCGCCGATGGCGGCAGCTATGACGGCGACTGGACCATGGGCAAGATGACCGGGCAGGGCGTCGCCACCTACCCGAACGGCGCGAAATACACCGGCGCCTTCGTGAACGGCCAGCATGACGGCAAGGGCGTCCTCGAGAATCCCGGCGGCTACCGCTATGACGGCGACTGGGTGGCGGGCAAGAAACAGGGCCAGGGCAAGATCACCTATGCCGATGGCGCCACCTATGAAGGCGGCATGCAGGCCGACGAACGGTCGGGCACCGGCACGCTGATCATGCCCAACGGCACCACCTATGTCGGCGCCTGGGCCGAGGGCCAGATCAACGGCACCGGCAAGCTCACCCAGCCCAATGGCGATGTCTATGAAGGCGCCTTCGCCAACGGCACGCGCGAGGGCAAGGGCCGCACCACCCATGCCTCGGGCGACATCTATGACGGCGATTACAAGGCCGACCGCCGCCATGGCCAGGGCAGCTTCGTGGCCAAGGACGGCTTCAAATACGAAGGCTCCTGGGTCGAGGGCCGGATGGAAGGCACCGGCACTGTCACCTATCCGGACGGCTCGGTCTATGTCGGCGCGATGAAATCCGACCAAGCTGAGGGGCAGGGCGCCATCACCTATCCCGACGGCTCCACCTATACCGGCGCCTGGGTGGGCGGCGTCATCCAGGGCAAGGGCAAGGCGACCTACGCCACCGGCCTCGTCTACGAAGGCGATTTCGCCGCCGCCGAGCCCGAGGGCCGCGGCAAGATGACCTATCCCGACGGCTATACCTATGACGGCGACTGGAAGGCCGGCAGCCGCGACGGCATCGGCACCGCCACCTATGCCGATGGCACCGTCTACAAGGGCAGCTTCCGCGCGGGCCTGCGCGACGGCAAGGGCGAGCTGACCATGAAGGACGGCTTCCTCTATGTGGGCGACTGGGTGGCCGGCGTGATCGAGGGGCAGGGCAAGGCCACCTACGCCACCGGCGACATCTACGAAGGCGGCTTCAAGGCGGGCAAGCGCCACGGTCCGGGCAAGATGACCTATGCCAATGGCGTCGTGGCCGAGGGGGTGTGGCAAGACGGCATCCTGACCGCCCCGCCCGAGGGCACACCGGAGGCCCCGGCGGACGGGGCTGCCCCGGCGGAGGGGGGCGGGCCGTAGAGGGGACGTGCCGCGCCTTTCAGAAACTACTAGGGTCAGGACCCTACGCCGGTCCACCATTTCCTCGCCCGATTCGGACAATTCCCAACAATGGAGCAGACGCTGGAAAACGGTCGCGCGACAGTCGTCTTTGCCCCGGATGAGTTGACCGGCTTCACCGCCCAGCGGAGCATTTGCAGCGGCGATACGGCGCTCGGTTCGAACAACCGGAGGTTGCCGATATGATCGGAGGGGGGATGAGAAAGCGCATGGTTCCAATGGGTGCATTGGCACTGGCAATTTTCTCACTCAATCCAGGCAAGGCAAGCGCATTGGGCGACTTTGGTAGTGTCACACAGGGATTTTGGTCAATTGTAATTGCGTCATATTGGTGGGAGTCGCGTCAAGAGTGGCTAAACTCTCGCGACGCCCTCCGCTCCTACGACGAGCAGGCTGCGGATATTCTGCCCGGCGAGCGAGAGCCTGTCGGGATTGTCACGGTGCTTCAAACTGCTGCCCCGCCAAATTTTGATAGTGTTTCCTGTTCTGATTTTCGCGTCGTAACAATATCTGAAATAGCTCAAGATGGTGATGCACAATTACCCTTTCGCATACATCAACCCAAGGGCGCGGTTTATTATACTTCATCCGGATCGCTAGCGCGAATGGGATTTCCATCCGAGGCCGAGTTTTGGATTGCGGCCATGCTTCCAGACAACAGTGCCCCTCTATTTTCATCTCGCGGAGTAGGGCTAAATCCAGAAGTGCTTTCGCATTCTCTGATAAGTGAGATGGGATATTCTGGCGGGTTGGATGCATTTCCCGCTGACTCAATGCGTTTGCAAAGCGTTACACAGTGCGCGGGGTTTTCCATTTACAACGTGAGGTTTGAGAAATGAGTGTTAGCCGTGACTTGCGGCTTCGGTCCGGATTGCGATCAAAATATTTCGGGTGGCAACACCATCCCCGTCTCCACCAAAGCAAGACGCAAAGAAGACCCCACCCCCCCGTTTTAACGTCTTGACCCCCGCCCCGCCGCCCTTGCGGCCCCCGTCTTCACACTTCGCTAACCGCGCATTCCGGCAGAAGCCGCATCACGTCTTGCGGGCGGCACAGGTTGGTGGCGTCGGTCATCACTGCGGCCGCCGCCGCTGCGGCCCCCAGCGCAAGCGCCTCGTCATCGCCCTGGCCGCGCGCCATCGACAGGACCAGCGCCGCGACAAAGCTGTCGCCCGCGCCGACGGTAGATTTCACCTTTACTTTCGGGGCCTTGACGAAAATCCGCCGTTCCGCCGTGGCCAGCACGTTGCCATCGGCCCCGCGCGCCACGACCACCCGCTTCGCCACCCCGTCCCGCGCCAGTTTCTGCGCGAAATCAGCGGTTTGCTCGCGGGTTTCCAGCGCGTGGCCCACCAGACCCTCGGCCTCCTCTCCATCCATGCGCAGCACTTCCAGACCGGGGATCGGATGGCGCACCGCCTCGGTCAGGGGCGCGCCGGACGTGTCCAGCACCACCCGGCTGCCCGGCATCGATTCGGCCAGTTGCGCCGGAAAATCCACCGGCACGCCGGGCGGCTGGCTGCCCGAAATGACCGAAATCCCCCCCGGCCGCGCCGTGGCGCGCAACAGCGTGAACACCCGCTCCCGCTCCGCCCCGCCCCAGACCGGCCCCGGCAGCATGAACCGATACTGCTTGCCGGTAATTTCTTCAGTGATTGTAAGGGATTGGCGGGTTTCTCCCGGCCCCAGGATCGCCAGGAACGTCACCTCTGCCTGCCGGATCAGCCCCGCCAGACGATCGCCCGTCAGCCCGCCAATCGCCACCAGCGCCAGGCTGTCGCCGCCCAAGGCCTTGATCGCGCGGGAAACATTCAGCCCCCCGCCACCCGGGTCCAGCAACGGTTCCGAACATCGCAGCTTCTGGCCGGGAAGGATCTCGGCGACATCCGTCGCCATATCCAGCGCCGGATTGAGCGTAAGCGTCAGGATCGGGGCCTGGTCGGACATGGAACACCTCGCGCGGGCAGGTCTTCCCTCTACCCCCGCAACCCCCGTCACGGCAAGGGTTAGCGCTAACTTGCCGCGCGGGCGAGGCCGCCGGTCCCGGACGCGCCCGCTATTCCCACCACGGGTCGATGGCGGCGATGTCGTCATCCGACCAGCCGAAATGATGGGCAAATTCGTGAATCGTCACATGCGTCACCAGATCGGCGATCGACACATCGCCGCGCTCGGCCCATTCGTCCAGGATGGCGCGGCGGAAGAGCCAGACGATGTCGGGATGCGGCGCCGGGTCCGAGACGGATTTCTGCGTCATCGGCACGCCTTCATAAAGCCCCGTCAATTCAAACGGATCATGCAGGTCCATCGCCTCAAGCATCTCGTCCGGCGCGAAATCCTCGATCCGCAGCACGACCTGGGTCGCGGGCGTGCGCCAGGGTTCGGGCAGGTTCGCCACGGCGTCATGGGCAAGCTGCGCGATATAGTCGAGCGAGGGGGCGATGGCGTCGGGGGCGGGATTTGTCATGGCCTCAGGCTAGCCGGGCAGGGCGGCGGGGGGAAGGGCCTGCCCGTGCAAGGGCGCACCGCCCCCCCCCGGCAACTGGACAAAGCGCCGCCCCTGTGACAGAGGGTGCGGGTTCCGAAGGAGCCGCGCATGACTGCCCCCGTCACCACCCGTTTCGCCCCCTCGCCGACCGGCTATATCCATGTCGGCAACCTGCGCACCGCGCTGATGAACTATCTGATCGCCCGCAAGTCCGGCGGCACGTTCATCCTGCGGCTGGACGACACCGACCAGGAACGGTCGAAACAGGAATATATCGACGGGCTGATGCAGGATCTCGACTGGCTGGGCCTGCATTGGGACCGGCTGGAGCGGCAGTCGCTGCGCTATGACCGTTACCGCGAGGCGGCTGACAAGCTGCGCGCCGATGGCCGCTTCTATGAATGTTTCGAAACGCCGACCGAGCTGGACCTCAAGCGCAAGAAGCAGCTCAATATGGGCCGCCCGCCGGTCTATGACCGTGCCGCGCTGGCGCTGAGCGACGCGCAGAAGGCCAAGGCCCGCGCCGAAGGGGCCGAGGGCTATTGGCGCTTCCTGCTGCATCAGAACCGCATCGAATGGGACGATGGCATCATCGGCCCGATCTCGATCGACGCCGCCTCGGTCTCGGACCCGGTGCTGATCCGTGCCGACGGGCAGGTGCTTTACACCTTCGCCTCCTCGGTCGATGACGTGGATATGGGCGTGACCCATATCGTGCGCGGCGCCGACCATGTGACCAACACCGCGACCCAGATCCAGATCATGGAGGCGCTGGGCGGCACGCCGCCGAACTTCGCCCACCATTCGCTTCTCTCCGGCCCCGGCGGCGAGAAACTGTCCAAGCGGCTGGGTGCCCTGTCGTTGCGCGACCTGCGCGCGCAAGGGGTAGAGCCGATGGCGCTTCTGTCGTTGATGGCGCGGCTGGGATCTTCCAGGCCGGTGGAACTGGCGGGTTCGCTGGACGAATTGGCCGAGGGTTTCGATGTCGGCAGTTTCGGCACCGCGCCCACCGAATTCGATGCCGAGAACCTGTTCCCGCTGACCCGTCAATATGTGCAGGGCCTGCCCTTCGCCACGGTGCAGGCGCGGATCGCGGCGCTGGGCGTTCCGGCAGACAAGGCTCAGGAATTCTGGGCCGTCGCCAAGGGCAATATCACCGTGCTGGCCGATCTTGAGGGCTGGTGGGCGCTGTTCCGCGACGGGGCCGAGCCGCTGGTCGACGAGGCCGACCGCGATTTCGTGGCGCAGGCGCTGGCGATGTTGCCCGCCCAGCCCTGGACGAAGGCGACCTGGGGCGAATGGACCGCCGCGGTCAAGGCCGCCACGGGCCGCAAGGGCAAGGACCTGTTCCGTCCGCTGCGCCGCGCGCTGACCGGGCGCGATGCCGGCCCCGAGATGGCCGATGTGATGCCGCTTTTGCAAAAGGTGCCGGGCCTCGGCGCCTGACACCGCCCCCGGTGCTCTGCCCCGGACCCCGGATAATTGGGACCAAGATGAAGGGTGCGGCGGGAAATCCGGCTGCGCCCCGGCTTTGCTGCGCGGCCGCCTTTCCGTCGGAAACGCATTGCATACCGTCGCATTCCTTTTCCTCTTGCCCGGATCGGGCGGCTTGGGCTAGTCAGGACGCGTCAGATCGGGAGAATCCGGGGTCCGTCCCCGGTGCCGAAGGAGCAACCGCCCCGGTAAACTCTCAGGCGCAAGGACCGTTCTGACACACGGACTCTGGAGAGAGGCGCGCAGGCGCCCGCCGAAGGGATAACGATCTCAGGCGTGCCGAAAGGCGCAAGGACAGAGGGGGCACCGAGCGGCAGGGGAACTGCCGTGTACGGTGCCGGGCTGTTTGCCGGCCGAAACGGGGAGAAGCGGTGTGACCGATCTTCAGCGCCTTCCATTGCATGAACTGCATGTGGAACTGGGCGGGCGCATGGTGCCCTTTGCGGGCTATGAAATGCCGGTGCAATACCCGGCCGGGGTGATGAAGGAACATCTTCACACCAGGGCCGCGGCGGGGCTGTTCGATGTCAGCCATATGGGCCAGGTGATCCTGCGCCCGCGCCGCGACATGGCGACCCTGGTCGTGGCCTTCGAGGCGATGATGCCGGTCGATGTGGCGGGGCTGGCCGAAGGGCGGCAACGCTATGGCCTGTTCACCAATGACGAAGGCGGCGTGCTGGACGACCTCATGTTCGCCAACCGGGGCGATCATCTCTTCGTCGTGGTGAACGCGGCCTGCAAGGCGCAGGACATCGAGTTGATGCGCAAGGCCTTAAGCCCGGTGGCCGAGGTGCTGCCGGTGACCGACCGCTGCCTGCTGGCCTTGCAGGGGCCCGGGGCCGAGGCGGCGCTCGAGGCGCTGGTGCCGGGCGCGGCGGCGATGCGTTTCATGGATGTCGGCGTCTTCGGCGATTTGTGGATCAGCCGCTCGGGCTATACCGGCGAGGATGGCTATGAGATTTCCGTGCCCGAAGCGGCGGCGGAAGGCTTTGCCCGCGACCTGCTGGCGCAGCCCGGCGTTCTGCCCATCGGCCTTGGCGCGCGCGACAGCCTGCGGCTCGAGGCCGGGCTTTGCCTTTACGGCCATGATCTTGACCAGACCACCAGCCCGGTCGAGGCCGGTCTGACCTGGGCGATCCAGAAATCCCGCCGCACGGGCGGCGCGCGCGAGGGCGGTTTTCCCGGCGCGGCGCGCATCCTGCGCGAACTGGCCGAAGGGCCGGCCCGCCGCCGCGTCGGCCTGCGCCCCGAAGGCCGCGCGCCGATGCGCGAGGGCACCGCGCTGTACCACGGCGATACGGCGGTCGGCACCATCTGTTCGGGCGGCTTCGGCCCCTCGGTCGAGGCGCCCATCGCCATGGCCTATCTGCCCGCCGCGCTTGCCGCGACCGGCACCGCGCTTGCGGGCGATGTGCGCGGGCGTCGCCTGCCCGTGACCGTCGCCGACATGCCTTTCCACCCCACATCCTACAAACGCTGAGGACCGTCTGATGAAATTCACCAAGGAACATGAATGGCTGCGCGTCGAGGGTGACGTCGTGGTCGTCGGCATCACCGATCACGCGGCCGAGGCGCTGGGCGATGTGGTCTTCGTCGAACTGCCCGAGACCGAGATCATGGTCAGCGAGGGCGACGAGGTCGTCGTGATCGAAAGCGTCAAGGCCGCCTCCGATATCCTGGCGCCGGTGGATGGAGAGATCGTCGCCGTCAACTCCAAGCTCGCCGACAATCCCGGCCTGGTGAACGAAGACCCGACCGGCGCCGCCTGGTTCTTCAAGATGAAGCTCGACGACCTTTCCGTTCTCGACCAGTTCATGGACGAGGATGAATACAAGGAACTGATCGGAGACTGAGCCATGCCGGGCCGGACCGACCGTGCCGAGAGGCTGATCGCCGCGCCGCCCGAGCGGCTGTTCGCCTGCTGGACCGATCCGGCCCTGCTGGTCCATTGGCTTCCGCCGCGCGGCATGGCGGCGCGGGTCGACCATCTTGACCCGCGCCCCGGCCGGCCCTTCCGGCTGGTGCTGCGCTATGAAGACGATGCCATCGACGGCAAGTCGGGCGGCGGCGAGGATGTGGTGGCGGGCGAATTCGTCGCCGTCGATCCGCCGCATCATCTTGCCTTCACCAGCCGTTTCGCCAGCGACGATCCCGCCTTCCAGGGCGAGATGCGGATGGACTGGCATTTCGATCCCGTGGGCGCGGCCACCCGCGTCCGCATCATCGCGGCCAATGTGCCGCCGGGCATATCGGCCGAAGATCACGCGGCAGGACTGGGCGCCTCGCTGGCGAACCTTGCCGCCCTTGTCGAATAGCGAAGGACCACAAAGCCATGGCTTTTACCCCGACCGACTATAACCCTTACGATTTCGCCAACCGCCGCCATATCGGCCCCTCGCCCTCGGAAATGGACGAGATGCTGAAGGCGGTGGGCGTCACCTCGCTCGACGCGCTGATCGAGGAAACCGTGCCCAAGGCGATCCGGCAGAAAAAGCCGCTCTCCTGGGCGCCCCTGGCCGAGCATGAACTGCTGGCCAAGATGCAGGCCGTCGCCAAGAAGAACCGGGTGATGACCAGCCTGATCGGGCAGGGCTATTACGGCACCGTCACCCCGCCCGCGATCCAGCGCAACATCCTGGAAAACCCGGCCTGGTACACCGCCTATACGCCCTACCAGCCCGAAATCGCGCAAGGTCGGCTAGAGGCGCTGCTGAATTACCAGACCATGGTCTGCGATCTGACCGGGCTTGATGTGGCCAATGCCTCGCTTCTCGACGAGGCGACGGCGGCGGCCGAGGCGATGACCATGGCCGAACGGGTGGCGAAATCCAAGGCCAAGGCCTTTTTCGTCGACCGCTTCTGCCACCCCCAGACCATCGAGGTGATCAAGACCCGCGCCCTGCCGCTGGGGATCGAGATCATCGTCGACATGGCTGAAAACCTGGACCCGGCCAAGGTCTTCGGCGCGATCTTCCAGTATCCCGGCAGCTATGGCCATGTGACCGACTATACCGACCAGATCGCCGCCCTTCACTCGGCGGGCGCGGTGGCGGTGGTGGCGACCGACCTGCTGGCCCTGTGCCTGTTGAAGGAACCGGGCGCGATGGGGGCGGATATCGCCATCGGCTCGTCGCAGCGCTTTGGCGTGCCGCTGGGCTATGGCGGCCCCCATGCCGCCTTCATGGCGGTCAAGGATGCGCATAAGCGGCAGATGCCGGGCCGCATCGTCGGCGTGTCGGTCGATGCCCAGGGCGGCAAGGCCTATCGCCTGTCGCTGCAAACCCGCGAGCAGCATATCCGGCGCGAGAAGGCCACCTCGAATGTCTGCACCGCGCAAGCGCTGCTGGCGGTCATGGCCAGCATGTATGCCGTCTTCCACGGCCCCAAGGGCCTGCGCGCGATTGCCGAGCGGGTGCATTTCCTGACCCAGCGTTTGGCCCGTGCGCTCAAGGCGGCGGGGGCGAAGGTCTCGCCCAAGGCCTTCTTCGACACGATCACGGTCGAGGTCGGCGTGGGGCAGGCGGGTATCCTGGCCGCCGCACGGGCCGAGGGGCTGAACTTCCGCAAGATCGGCAATGACCGCATCGGCATTTCGCTCGACGAAACCTCGGACGAGCAGGTTCTGCAGCGCGTCCTGCGCGCCTTCGGCATCCATGGCGTGCCGCCGCACCGCGCCGCGCTGGGCTTCCCCGAGGCGATGCTGCGCGAGACGGACTATCTGACCCATCCGGTCTTCCACATGAACCGCGCGGAATCCGAGATGATGCGCTACATGCGCCGCCTGTCGGACCGCGACCTGGCGCTGGACCGGGCGATGATCCCGCTGGGCTCCTGCACGATGAAGCTGAACGCCGCGGCCGAGATGATGCCGATCACCTGGCCCGAATTTGGCTCGCTTCACCCCTTCGTGCCGCCGGATCAGGCCCTGGGCTATGCCGAGGCGATTGACGACCTGACCCGGAAACTCTGCGAGATCACCGGCTATGACGCCTTTTCCATGCAGCCCAATTCCGGCGCGCAGGGCGAATATGCGGGCTTGCTGACCATCCTCGCCTATCACCGGGCGCGGGGCGACCATGACCGCAAGATCTGCCTGATCCCGGTCTCCGCCCATGGCACCAACCCGGCCAGCGCGCAGATGGCGGGGATGCAGGTGGTGGTGGTCAAGGCCGCGCCCAATGGCGACGTGGATCTTGACGATTTCCGCGACAAGGCGGCGGCTGCGGGCAACCGTCTGGCCGCCTGCATGATCACCTATCCCTCGACGCATGGCGTGTTCGAAGAGACGGTCAAGGAAGTCTGCCAGATCACCCATGACCATGGCGGCCAGGTCTATATCGACGGCGCGAACATGAACGCGCTGGTCGGCCTTGTGAAACCGGGCGAGATCGGCGGCGATGTCAGCCACCTCAACCTGCACAAGACCTTTGCCATCCCGCATGGCGGCGGCGGTCCCGGTATGGGCCCGATCGGTGTGCGCGCCCATCTGGCACCTTACCTGCCGGGCCACCCGGAAACCGGCGGCTCGGAAGGTCCGGTCTCGGCGGCGCCCAATGGCTCTGCCTCGATCCTGCTGATTTCCTGGGCCTATTGCCTGATGATGGGCGGGCCGGGGCTGACCCAGGCGACGCGGGTGGCGATCCTGAACGCCAATTACATCGCCAGCCGCCTGTCGGGCAGCTATCCGATCCTGTTCATGGGCAATAAGGGGCGGGTGGCGCATGAATGCATCCTAGACACCCGGCCCTTCGCCGATCATGGCGTGACGGTGGACGATATCGCCAAGCGCCTGATCGACAACGGCTTCCACGCGCCAACCATGAGCTGGCCCGTGGCGGGCACGCTGATGGTGGAACCGACGGAATCCGAAACCAAGGCCGAGATCGACCGTTTCATCACCGCCCTTCTGGCGATCCGCCAGGAGATCCGCGCGGTCGAGGCGGGCGAGATCGCCGCCGAAGACAGCCCCCTCCGCCACGCCCCGCATACTGTCGCGGCGCTGGTGGGCGACTGGAACCGCAAATACTCGCGCGAGGCCGGCTGCTTCCCGCCCGGCGCCTTCCGGGTCGACAAATACTGGCCGCCCGTCGGCCGGGTCGACAATGTCTTCGGCGACCGCAACCTGATCTGCACCTGCCCGCCGGTCGAAAGCTATGCCGAGGCGGCGGAATAACTTCTTGGGGCGTCCCGGACGGGGCGCCCCAATTCACTTGCACGTCCGGAACTAGTTGCAGGCCGGATACATGTAGCGGTCTGCTTCCGAGACATCGGCCGGACATTCGCTGGGCGCGCTGTGCCACCATTCCACAATATGCGACCCCTTGCTGTTGAACGTACACTGAAACCGCTGACCATTCGCGGCTGTGCCATTGACACCATGGGTGCCATCTGTGCGCTGGCCGATATATTCAAGCTCAAGAATATCTGACGTGCTCAGATGGAGATGCTTGGCCGCATATTTGTTGCAGGCCGACATCATGGTGGCTTCATCGGCGGCGAGGGCGGGCTGGGCTGCGCCGAAGATGGCGATCAGCAGGCAGGCGGTCTTGGACTTGGCGGAAATATTCATTTCGACTCAACTCCTGAATGATCCGACGAGGCGCCACGCTAGCCCTCCGCGCATTCGCCCGTCCATTGCAAAGACGCAGACGCCACGCGCGATCCATCCGATTTGCCGCCTTTGACAGCCCGTCCGCGCCGGGCTAGGCCTGTGCGGCTGCGCGATGAGGCGCGGGCGCGATTGCGGGGGGCGGGATGACGGCGATTTCCGACGGGGCAGGGACCCAGGACCCCGGCTTTGGTCAGGGGCTGCGCGCCGCCCTGCCCATCGTGCTGGGCTACCTGCCCATCGCCTTTTCCTTCGGCGTCGCCGCCACCCAATCCGGCCTGACCCCGGCCGAGGCGGTGATGCTGTCGCTGGTCATCTATGCCGGGGCCTCGCAATTCCTGGCGCTGGCGCTGGTCACCTCCGGCGCCCCCCTCCTGGTCGCGGCCTTCACCCTGATCGCCATGAACCTGCGCCATGTCCTGTACGGCCCGGCCCTGATGAAGCAGGCGGGGGCCAGCGCCAGCCGCCGCCATGCCTGGGCCTGGGCCTGGGGCCTGACGGACGAGGTCTTCGGTCAGGCCCTGGGCGCGTTGGCGCGGGGGCGGCGGTTTTCGGAACCCTACATGTTCGGACTGGGCCTTGCCGCCTATGCCTCATGGGTCATCGGCACCGGGCTGGGCGCGGTGGCGGGCGGCGGCGCGCTGGACGGCTGGCCGGCGGTGCAGGCGGGCCTGGGCTTCATGCTTGCGGCCCTGTTTCTGGCGCTTCTGCTGTCGATCCTCAGCCGCGCCCTCTTGCCCGTGGTCGCGGCGGCGATCCTCGCCTGCGTGCTGGGCACGATCTTCTGGTCCGGCACGGCGGGCATTCTTCTGGGCATGGTCGCGGGCGCGTTGACCGGGGTCTTGCGGCGATGAGCGGTGATCTGGTCCTTCTGGCGTTGATGGTCGGGGCGGCGAACTGGGCCTTCCGCGCCCTGCCGACGCTCCTGCTGCGCCGCGAGCCGCAGCCCGGCGGCATCCTGTCGCGCTTCCTGGCCGCGACCGGCCCCGCCGCCATCGCCACGCTTTTCGCCGCCTCGATCCTGCCGCAGCTTTACCCCGCGCCCAAGGAGCTTGTGCCCCTCGCTGCGGGCGTGGCGGCAACGGTCCTCGCCTTCCTGCCGCGCCGGTCCGTCGTGGCGGCAACGCTTTGCGGCGCGCTGGCGTATGGGCTGGCCTTCGCGGTTCTGGGGTAAGGCGCGGCTTTCGCTTGCGCCCGCCCCGCCAAAGCGCGAACCTGCGCTGAAGGAGAGCCAAGATGATCGAGATCAGCCCCAGCAAGGTCGTGCAGGTGATCTTCCTCGCGCGCGAGGAACAGGCGGGCGCCGCCGAACTTCATGCCTTCATCGACAATCTCAATGCCGAGGAGAAGGCGCATCTGACCGCCATTGCCTGGGTCGGGCGGGGGGCCTTCGAACCCGAGGATTTCCGCGAGGCCGTCGCAACCGCCTTTGCCGAGGCGACGATTCCCACCGCCGATTACCTGATGGGCATGCCGCATCTGTCCGAGAACCTGGAAGCCGGTCTCGAGGCGCTGGGCGTGGATGTCACCGGCGAGGAAGAGGATCTGCTCTGATCCCCTTGCGCCGGGGCGGGGCGGTGACAATATATTCCTGAACGGGAATGTGAGGCGATCATGGCCGAAACGATGGATGGCGTGAAACTGGTCTGCGCGACCTGCGGCCAGGCGAACCGGGTGCCAAGTGCGCGGCTGGCCGAGAGGCCGAAATGCGGCGCCTGCGGCGATCCGCTGGTCGATGGCAGGGTGGCCGAGCTGGATGCGGCAATCCATGACAAGGTGACGCGCGGCGACGGTCTGCCCGTGCTGGTCGACTACTGGGCGCCCTGGTGCGGGCCGTGCCGGGCCATGGCGCCGGAATTCGCCAAGGCGGCAAAACTTCTGGCCCCGCAGGCGCGGCTGATGAAGCTGAACACCGAGGACCACCCCGCCATCTCGCAGCGCGCGGGCATTCGCGGCATCCCGGCGCTGATCCTGTATCGCAACGGACGCGAGGTCGCCCGCCTTGCCGGCGCCCGCCCTGCGGCCGAAATCGCGGCCTTTGTGCGCCAGTCTTTGGGCTGACATCCGCCAGACCTTCGCCAGACCTTTGCCAGACCTTCGCCAGACGCGCGCTTCGCCTTGTCTCGGCGCAGGATTCGCCGCTAGCCTTACATCAGTCAGGCGGGGGCGGTCTTGGCACGGCAGGGCTGGAACGATCTTTCCCTTGCGCGGCAATTCGCGCTTGCAGGCGGCTTCATCATGCTGGCCGCCATGCTGTCTGTCGGCTTCTGGGTGGCACGCTGGATCGAGGATGTGACCGTCCGCAACACGGCCAATGCGACTGCCCTTTACATGGAAAGCTTCATCGCGCCCCTGATGCAGGATCTGGCGACGCAAGAGCGGCTGGGCACGGCCGAACGGCTGGAAATCAACCGCCTGATCAAGGAAACTGCCCTGGGCGAGCGGGTGGTCTCGTTCAAGATCTGGCGCGAGGACGGGCTGATCGTCGATGCGTCGAACCCGGATGTCGTGGGGCAACGGTTTGATCTGACACAGAATCTTCGCCTAGCCTGGGACGGTCAGGTGCGCGCGGATTTCGACGACACGCGCGATTCCGAAGATGCGGCCGAAAATGCGCTGGGCGTGCCGCTTCTGGAAATTTACAGCCCGATACGCGAATTGGGCAGCGGCAAGGTCATTGCCGTGGCCGAGTTCTACGAGGTCGCGACCGAGTTGAAGGACGACCTGATCGTCGCCCGCCTTTCCAGCTTCGCGGCGGTGGCGGCGGTGACCTGGGCGATTGGCCTGACGCTTTTCGCCATCGTCCTGCGCGGCAGCCGCACCATCGACGCCCAGATCTTCGCGCTGCGCGACATGGCCGAGCGCAACACCGCTCTGCGCCGCCGCATCCAGGGGGCGGCGGCACGGTTTTCTGCGCTGAACGACCAGACCCTGCGCCGGATCGGAGCCGACCTGCATGACGGCCCGGTCCAGCTGATGAGCTTTGCCACCCTGCGGCTGGACGCCCTGCGCAAGGATGTTTCCGAAGGGCGCGGGCGTAGCGAGCTTGAGGCGATCGAGGCTTCGCTGCGCGAAGCGATCACGGAATTGCGCAACATCTCGCGCGGGATGTCGCTGCCGGATCTTGAGCGTAAGCCAGTCGAGGCGTTGCTCCGGGAATTGGCCGCGGCGCAGGCCGAACGGGGCGGGCAGCCCGTGGCGGTGTCGATCGACCTGGCCGGGCGCGCGGATCTGCCGGGCGAGGTCAAGACCTGCCTTTACCGGGTGGCGCAGGAAGGGCTGACCAATGGCTGGCGCCATGCTGAAAGCCGGGAACTGGAGCTGCGTCTGCGGCTGGTGGACGCGGTGCTGACCCTGTCGGTGCTGGATCGCGGCCCCGGGGCGGGCAGCGGCGGCGCAAGCGGGGATCAAGGCGGTCTGGGCCTGGCTGGGCTGGTGGATCGGGTCGAAAGCCTGGGCGGCACGCTTCGTCTGCTTGACCGGCCCGGCGGCGGCGCCGAATTGCGCATGGAGCTGGATTTGCGGGAGGTGGTGGGATGACCGGCAGGATCAGGGTTCTGGTCGCGGATGATCACCCGATCTATCGCGACGGGCTGGCGCGCAGCCTGTCAGATGCCGAGGGGATCGAGGTCGTGGGCGCGGCGGCGGACGGCGAAGAAGCGGCGCGGTTGGCCGAAGCGCTGCGGCCGGATCTCGTGCTTCTCGATGTCTCGATGCCCCGGGGCGGCGGGCTGGGCGCGCTGGCCCTGATCCGGGCGCTGGATGCACCGCCGCATGTGGCGATGCTGACCGCCTCGGAGGAAAGCGACGATGTGATGGAGGCGATGCGGCTTGGCGCGCTTGGCTATGTGCTGAAGGGCATCGGGGCAAGCGAACTGGTCGCGGTGGTCCAGGACCTGGCGCAGGGCCGCCCACATATCGCGCCATCGCTGGCCGGGCGCCTCTTGCTTGCCCTGCGGGGCGGGCAGGAGATGCGGCCCACAACGCCGCCCGACCCCTTGGCCGACCTGTCGCGCCGCGAGGAAGACATCCTGCGCCTCGTGGCCCAAGGGCGGTCGAACCGTGAGGTTGGAGAAGCACTTGATCTGCAAGAAAAAACGGTGAAGCACTATATGACCTCGATCCTGCAGAAGCTTCAGGTTCGAAACCGGGTCGAGGCTTCCATGCTGATGCGGGACCATCGCAAGGTCTGATGGCTTTCAGACCAAAGGCTGAAAGACGCCAGAAAGATCGCTGGGCCTTGGTCCCTGATGGCGGGCGGCGAAGAGGGATAGTCTGGCCCCATAGACGGACCAGACCAAACTCTCAGCCAAGGAGACCTTCGATGACCCGTTTGCAGACCCTGCTTCCGCTGGCCGCCGTTGCGGCCCTGTCCCTGACCGGCAGCGCCTTTGCCCATGTGGCGGACGCGACGCCGAAGCTGACCCTTGTTCTGCCGGGCCTCGACGCGCCCGTCATCGCGCGCCGTGGCGCCGACGATCCCGCAGGCGATGACCGGCGTGGCCGGGGGCGGGGCAAGGATGATCCGGCGGGCCATGCCATGGCGGCCCCCGCAGGTGGCGATATCCTGATTTATGCCCGGCGCGGCCGTGGGGCCGACGATCCGGCGGGTCACCAGCGCCGCGGCCGCGGGACCGACGATCCGGTCGGCCACGGCTGACCTGTTGATCAATCGGCGCTACGGCAAAGGCGGGCCTTGTCCCGCCTTTGTGCTGTCGTATGGCTTTCCTGCCTGCGTCTGGCCCATCACCCGCCAATTTCCACCGCCGCGCAGCTTGACAAGAATGTGGCCATGGGCCAGATAACCGCCACGGTCATTGGGGCAGTAGCTCAGTTGGGAGAGCGTATCGTTCGCAATGATAAGGTCAGGGGTTCGATCCCCCTCTGCTCCACCATGACCGCCTTATCCTGTTGACGACCCGTCGATAAGGACTTTTCCGACAGCTCATCCGCGCGGATTGGCGGCAGTGCCGCTTGCATCGCGGTCGCGAAGCCAAAGTCTGACAGCTTTGCGCCTGACGCGGATATGATGCCGACGGAACACCTTCGCCCATCGCAAACCGGGCCCGGCCAGCGAAAACCGAACCTGGCCCCTGATTAGCCCACTGGTGGCGTTTCATCCTCTGCTCCCTCGGCGCGCTGGTAGCGCAGCAGGTCGCCGGGCTGGCAGTCGAGGAAGTCGCAGATCCGCTCCAGGGTTTCGAAGCGCACGCCCTTCACATGGCCCTTCTTGAGAAGCGAAAGGTTTGCTTCGGTGATCCCGACATATTCGGCGAGATCCTTGGATTTGACGTTGCGCTCGGCCAGCATGACGGCGAGGCGGACCTGAATGGGCATGACCGGCTCTCCCTAGACGAACTGATCGTTCTCGGCCGCAAGATCGGCGGCTTCGACCAGCACACCCGCGATGACCGCAACCATGGCCGCGAACATTAGCGAGAGCAGCAGATCCGAGCCAATGTCCAGCACCAGACTGCGGGTCTGATCTGGCGAGAGCGCACTCAGCAGCACGCTGAGCGCAGCCCCGGCCAAGGGCTTGAGCAGGGCCGATGCGCCGACGCCATAGGCGAAGCCGCGCAGGCTGCGGGCCGCGTCCGCCGAGAAGATCCGGCCCGCCGCGAAATGGCCGAAACAGCGGCGGGCGCTCATCAATCCGGCGATCAGCGCGCCGAGCGGGATCATGGAGATGGCGAAACCGGCCAGCCGCAGGGCGAGCCCGATCTCCGTCGGCGGCGGCGTGACAAGACCCGCATAGCGAAACAGCGCATCTGCGGGCGTCAAGCACCAGAACAGCAGCATCGCCCCGCCAAGCAGAATTGCGACCGCAGCGCTGGCCGTTGCCATCGCCGCGCTGCGGCGGCGAACGCGATCAAGGCGGATCGCGCGGGGATCTTTGCGTCGTGACGATGCGCCCATGCCGGATGTGACCATTCGGAAATCTCCTCTGCTGGTGTGACTCTAGCTAAAAATTATCGTTTTACAATAATAGATTTTCATGTGACGATCAAATTTCAACGACAGGAGGTCACATGCCACTCACTCGAACCCTTCCCGTCACGATCGCCGGATGGGCGTCGTGCTTTGTTCTGGCCGCCGCTGCCAATGCGCAGACGGCAACGGAAACGGGCGCCATCTCGGTCGCGCAGCTTGTCCAGATGCTGGATCAGGCATCCACCGATCAAGCAACGCAGCAGGTGCTCACCGCATATCTTGCCGTTGTTGGTGAGACCGTGGGGGCTGTCGTCGATGTGGGCGGCGCCCCCTGCAAGCGGCCCCTGGGCTTGTCGGAAAAGAGCGTTCGCAAAGCGATTTCCGCCGCGACCGCAGAGCCGAAGGCCAGCCAGACAGCGGCAACACCGCTGATTGTCCGCGATATGTTGACCCGCGCCGGATGCAGTCGCGGATAGGTGCGGAAGAAGGTCAACCCGGCTCTGAGGCCGTCGCCCGCCCCGGGGTGGCGGCCTTTTTGCCGCTCTGACACCTGTGGTTTTATCGATCAGGAATACTTATCGAACCAATCAGGAAATGCGACTTCATCCAATGATGCGCCCCTGTTAGAACCATTCCAGACTATGGGGAATCGCAGCCCGGCCCGCGCGGCCTGCTGCGCTTCGAACCTTCAATGCAGGAGAGCGAGATGGACGGAAACGGTGGGGGCAAGTGCCCGGTGATGCATGGGGCGCTGACGGTAACTTCGAAGTCGAATACCGACTGGTGGCCCAACGCGCTCAACCTCGACATCCTGCATCAGCATGACGGCAAGACCAATCCGCAGAAGGGCTTCAGCTATCGCGATGCGGTGAAGGGGCTGGATTACGCCGCCGTCAAGGCCGACCTGACCGCGCTGATGACCGACAGCCAGGACTGGTGGCCGGCCGATTGGGGCCATTACGGCGGGCTGATGATCCGCATGGCCTGGCATTCGGCGGGCAGCTACCGTCTGGCCGATGGCCGGGGCGGCGGCGGTTCGGGCAACATCCGCTTCGCGCCGCTGAATTCCTGGCCGGACAATGTCAGCCTGGACAAGGCGCGCCGCCTGCTGTGGCCGATCAAGAAGAAATATGGCTCGAAACTGAGCTGGGCTGACCTGATCATTCTGGCGGGCAATGTCGCCTATGAATCCATGGGCCTGAAGACATTTGGCTTCGGTTTCGGCCGCGAGGACATCTGGCATCCCGAGAAAGACACCTATTGGGGCGCGGAAAAGGAATGGCTCGCGCCGTCCGACACCCGTTATGGCGATGTCTCCAAGCCCGCCTCGCTGGAAAACCCGCTCGCCGCCGTGCAGATGGGCCTGATCTATGTGAACCCGGAAGGGGTGAACGGCAAATCCGACCCGCTCAAGACCGCCGCGATGATCCGCGAGACCTTTGCCCGCATGGCGATGGATGACGAGGAAACCGTCGCGTTGACGGCGGGCGGACATACCGTCGGCAAGGCCCATGGCAATGGCGATGCCAAGGCGCTGGGCGCCGATCCGGAATCGGCGGGTGTCGAGGCGCAAGGCATGGGCTGGGCCAACCCCAACCAGCAGGGCAAGGCGGCGAATGCGGTGACTTCGGGCATCGAAGGCGCCTGGACCGCCAACCCGACCGTGTTCGACATGGGCTTCTTCGAAATGCTCTTTGGCCACGAATGGGAATTGCGCAAATCTCCCGCGGGCGCGACCCAGTGGGAGCCGGTCTCGATCAAGGAAGAAGACAAGCCGCGCGACGCCAGCGACCCGACCAAGCGCCGCAATCCGATGATGACCGATGCCGACATGGCGATGCGGATGGACCCGGCCTATAACGCGATCTGCCAGAAGTTCATGGCCGATCCGGCCTATTTCAAGGAAACCTTCGCCCGCGCCTGGTTCAAGCTGACCCATCGCGACATGGGGCCGAAATGCCGTTACATCGGGCCGGAAGTGCCTGCCGAAGACCTGATCTGGCAGGATCCGGTGCCGGTGGGGCCGAAAGGCTGGGATGTGGCTGCGGTCAAGGCCAAGATCGCGGCCTCGGGCCTGTCTGTGGCCGAGCTGGTCTCGACCGCCTGGGATTCGGCGCGCACCTATCGCGGCTCCGACATGCGGGGCGGGGCCAATGGCGCGCGCATCCGTCTGGCGCCGCAGAAAGACTGGGAAGGCAATGAGCCCGCCCGTCTGGCGAAGGTTCTGGCCGTGCTGGAGCCGATCGCGAAAGGCGCGGGTGCGAGCCTGGCCGATGTGATCGTGCTGGCGGGCGGTGTCGGCATCGAGATGGCGGCCAAGGCGGCGGGCCATGCGGTGACCGTGCCGTTCGCGCCGGGGCGCGGCGATTCGACCGATGACCAGACCGATGCGGCGTCTTTCGACGTGCTGGAGCCGCTGGCCGATGGCTATCGCAACTGGCTCAAGGCCGATTACGTGGTCAGCCCGGAAGAGCTGATGCTCGACCGCACGCAGCTCATGGGGCTGACGGCGCCGGAAATGGTGGTTCTGGTCGGCGGGATGCGCGCCATCGGCGCCAACCATGGCGGCAGCAAGCATGGCGTCTTCACCGACCGTCCGGGCGCGCTGACGACCGATTTCTTCGTGACGCTGACCGACATGGCCTACACCTGGGCCCCTGCGGGTGACGGCAGCTACCAGATCCGCGACCGCAAGACCGGCGCGGTGAAATATACCGCCACGCGGATGGATTTGGTCTTCGGCTCGAACGCGATCCTGCGCGCCTATGCCGAGGTCTATGCCGCCGATGACGCCACCGGGAAGTTCCTGGCCGATTTCATCGCTGCCTGGACCAAGGTGATGAACGCCGACCGCTTTGACCTGATCGCCTGATCGGGTTTCCGGAACCAAGAGGGGCGGGTGCCGTGGCGCCCGCCCCTTTCTTTTGATCCTCCCCTTCGGCCTTTCGGCCCGGGCCTATTGGCCCTGAAGCGCGACACTGCTGCCCGGCTCGGTGCCGAGCATGTCTTTCGGGGCTAGCATGATCACCAAAGCGGCCGCATAGACGGCCATGAACAGCACGATTGCAAGCATCGGGCGCGGTTCGCGCCTCTGGCTGTAGGTGTCGGACATCTGTCTCTCCCTTGTGCAGCTTCGGGTCAGTCGGTGCCGATGGCGGGAGCGTAACACCCAAACCCGTGACCGGGTTTCTCATCTTCTGCGTGTAGCGGGAATATTTTCCCCGAAAGTCGCAAATTCGGCGGATTTACGCCAATGATTCGCATGGTTTCTGCGCGTGCGAAGGAGATTATCCTGTTGTGCAACATCGGGTGCAGGTCGGGGGCATGAAGAAGGGCCGACCTGGTTGCCCAGGCCGGCCCATTTTTCGCCCGACCTTGCCGGGATCAGTAGCAGACGTACCAGTATTCGCAGTAGCCGTACCAGTCGCACCAGTATTCCCAGTAGCAGGCGCCACGGGTCTTGGTCTCGGCGGCATCGCGCAGCTCTTCGACCTTGGCGACGATCATCGGGTCGTCCTTGCCAAGAGCGGCCGCTTCATCAAGGATCTTGCCCAGATCAAGCGTCTGGCCCTTTTCCTCGATCGTGGTGCCTTCGGCGGCCGAAAGCATCATCTCGACGCCGGTCACCATGGCCAGCGCATCGCCCTTGGCGCGGCCATAATTGATCACGGCATTGGCGGTTTGCAGGGTGGCGCGGGCCTCGGCCTGCTCGGCCGCGTTCGGGGCCTTGGTTTCGGCCATCACGGCCGGGGCGGAAAGCACAGCGACAGAAAGGGTCACAGCAGTCAGAAAACGTTTCATTTCATTCTCCCAGATCTAATGTTTCGCCCGCCCCCTGATCGCACAACTGTGATCATTCCTGGTTCGGATGTGAGGAGAATGTGCATCGCAGCGTCGCCGCGATCAAATGAAAAACCCCGTCATCACAGGCGGCGCGGTGGGGAAAACCCCACCCGCATCGCCCCGCTGCAATCCGGGGTTGTCGGGCGGCGCAGAAAACGTGACGGCAGGCCTCAGGTGCGGATGCCGGCAAAGCGCGCCTGCCAATCGGCGCGTTCCTCATCGGTGATCTTGCGGAAAAGATTCTCGGGCACCGAGAAGCCCGCGCCGGGGGCCAGATGGCGCAGGGCGGCGGGAACGTCGGCAGGCCAGGACCAGTCAGTGCAACCCATCGCCGCCATCATCGCCTCGGCGGCATCGGGGATGAAAGGCCGCGACAGCACGGCGTAAAGCCGGATCAGGTTCAGCCCCAGCCGCACCATCGCCTGGGCCTGGTCGGGATCGGTCTTGACCACGCTCCAGGGTGCCGCGGCTTGCAGGTATTCATTGCCCGCCACCCAGATCGCGCGCAGCTCGGCCGCGGCCTTGCGCACCTCGATCGCGTCCATCAGCCGTTCGTAATCGCGGATGCGCGCGCCCAGATCGGCGATCAGCGCATGTTCCATCGGCCCGTATTCCCCGCCCGCCGGAACCGTCTCGCCGAATTTCGACCGGGCGAATTTGGTGACGCGGCTGACAAGGTTGCCCAGCACGTCGGCCAGGTCCTTGTTCACCGAGGCCTGGAAATTCTCCCAGGTGAACTCGCTGTCGGCGCTTTCGGGCGCATGGGACAGAAGCCACCAGCGCCAGTAATCGGCGGGCAGGATCGACAGGGCCTGATCCATGAACACGCCGCGCCCGCGCGAGGTCGAGAACTGGCCGCCGTCATAGTTCAGGTAGTTGAAGGATTTTAGGTAATCGACCAGCTTCCAAGGCTCGCCCGACCCCAGAATCGTCGCCGGGAAGGACAGGGTGTGGAAGGGCACGTTGTCCTTGCCCATGAACTGGAAATAGGTCACGTCCGAGGCGCCCTTGTCGGTGCGCCACCAGCGTTCCCACTCGGCCTCCGGGCGGCCATTGGCATCGGCCCATTCGGCGGTGCAGGCGATGTATTCAATGGGCGCATCGAACCAGACGTAAAAGACCTTGCCTTCCATGCCCGGCCAGGGCTGGTCGCCCTTTTTCACCGGGATGCCCCAATGCAGATCGCGGGTGATGCCGCGATCCTGCAACCCGTCCCCGTCATTCAGCCATTTCTTCGCGATCGAGGTGGTCAGCACCGGCCAGTCGGTCTTGCTGTCGATCCAGGCTTCCAGCTTGTCCTTGAGCGAGCGCTGCATCAGGTACAGATGCTTGGTCTCGCGCACTTCCAGATTGGTCGAGCCGGAAATGGTGGAATGCGGGTTGATCAGGTCGGTCGGGTCCAGCTGTTTGGTGCAATTGTCGCATTGGTCGCCGCGCGCCGAGTCATAGCCGCAATTCGGGCAGGTGCCCTCGATATAGCGGTCGGGCAGGAAGCGGTTGTCGTCGATGGAAAAGACCATCTTCTCGCTGACTTCGCGGATCAGCCCGGCCTCGTCCAGCCTGCCTGCGAAATGCTGGGTCAGCCGGTGGTTGCGCTGGCTGGAGGACCGGCCGAAATGGTCGAAGGAAAGCCGGAAGCCGCGCGCAAGGTCGGACTGGACCTCATGCATCTCGGCGCAATATTCGGCCACGGGCTTGCCCGCCTTGGCCGCCGCCAGTTCCGCCGGTGTGCCATGTTCGTCGGTCGCGCAGATGAACATCACCTCGTCGCCCCGCGCCCGCTTGTAGCGCGCGAACAGGTCAGCCGGAAGCTGGCTGCCCACCAGATTTCCCAGATGCTTGATGCCATTGATATAGGGAATGGCCGAGGTGATCAGGATCCGTGCCATGTCTTGCCCGCAGTTGTCCGCAATTGCCCGTGGCGGGATAGCGCAAAGCCGGGGCGAGGGCCAGATGCCTGCGCAGATTCACTCGCGCCGGGCGATGCGGGCGGTGATGATGATGCGCACCTCGTCGCCGACCTGCTGGCCAAAGCCGGTCGCGCCGAAATCCGACCGTTTCACCTTGCCGGTCAGCCGCACCGTCAGATGCGACCGGTCGCCCGCCTGCGTGCCCTGCTGCCGGAAGATCGCCGCGTCCAGCGTGACCTTGCGCGTGACGCCGCGGATCGTCAGCGCCCCTGAGATCAGCGCCCCGTCCCCCGCCGCCTTTACCGCGCCTGAGATGAAGGTGATGGTCGGAAAATTGCCCGCATCCAGAACGGTCTTTCCCTTCATCGCCTCGGCGGCGAAGGGAAAGCTGGCATCGGCCCCGGCGGCGTTCAGCACCACCGCAACGGTGCAATTTGCCAGGCGGTCGAGGTCCAGCACCAGATCGGCGCTGGCGATCGGGATGTGGCCGGAAATGATCTGGGCGCCGAAATCCGTCTCATAGGTCACGGTCGAGCGGTCGGGCTGAAGATCATAGGCGACCGGCGCCGCTATTGCGGGCGAAGACAAGGCAAGGATCAGCACGGCAGGGGCAATCCGGCGCATCGCGATCTCCATCTGTCCGGCCAGATTAGCACGGGGCAGGGGTTGGCGTCCCGGATGGCGGCGGTCATCACCGGAACGTGCGCCGGGGCGCGCGTCGCTTGCCTGTTGCGCCGGGCGCGCTAGCCTGTCGCCAAGCAGGGGGTGCAGGATGAAAATGATTCCGCTGGGAAAATCGGGCCTGACCGTGTCCGAGCTGTGCCTGGGGACGATGACCTGGGGCAGCCAGAACAGCGAAGCCGAGGGCCATGCCCAGGCCGATCTGGCGCTGGACCATGGCGTGACCTTCTGGGACACGGCCGAGATGTATCCAACCAATCCGGTGCGGGCCGAGACGGTGGGCCGGACGGAAGAGATCATCGGTTCATGGTTGGCCGCGCGGGGCGGGCGGTCGCGGCTGGTGATCGCGACCAAGGTCACCGGCAAGGGCCAGGTGGTGCGCGACGGCGCGCCGATCACCGGGCGGTCGATGCGGGCGGCGCTGGAAGGTTCGCTGCGGCGGCTGGGCACGGATTATGTCGACCTCTACCAGCTTCATTGGCCGAACCGGGGCAGCTATCATTTCCGCCAGGCCTGGACCTATGCGCCCCATGGTGCCGACAAGGCCGCCGAGACGGCGCATATGACCGACATCCTGACCACGGCCCGCGCGCTGGTCGACGAAGGCAAGATCCGCGCCATCGGCCTGTCGAATGAAAGCGTCTGGGGCGCGGCGCGCTGGCTGCATCTGGCCGATACGCTGGGCCTGCCGCGCATGGCGAGCGTGCAGAACGAATATTCGCTCTTGTGCCGCCAGTTCGATACCGACTGGGCCGAGTTCTCGATGATCGAGGACATGCCGCTTCTGGCCTTCTCGCCTTTGGCGGCGGGGCTTCTGTCGGGCAAATATGCGGGCGACGTGACGCCCGAGGGCACAAGGCGCAGCTTCACGCCCAATCTGGGCGGGCGGATCACGCCCCGGGTCTTTCCGGCGGTCGCGGCCTATCTGGGCGTCGCGGCGCGGCATGGGCTGGACCCCTGCCGGATGGCCATCGCCTTCTGCCGGTCGCGCCCCTTCACCACCATCCCGATTCTGGGCGCGACCTCGGTGGCGCAGTTGAAGGCCACTCTGGGGGCGGCAGGCATGATCCTGCCGCCCGACCTGCTGGCCGAGCTGGACGAGACGCATCGGGCCCATCCGCGGCCCTACTAGGGCTTGAAGGGGCATTCGGTATCGGCCACAAACTCTGGACAAGGGGTGGGGTTGCGACACAGATGGCGTTCAGCGGCTTGCGATATGTCGTGCTTGCGGGGGTCATCGCCCTGGCCGGATGCGTTCTGCCGGGGGGCGGTGGTGGCAAGACTGCAGCGTCCAACCCGGTGACCGGCGGTTCCATCGAGGTCACGCCGCTGGACGCAGGTCCCGCCTCTGACGCCGCAAAGCCCGAAATGGCCGCCGCCGCCGCTGCGCCTGCCGCCCTTCCAGCCAAGGCTCCGGCTGCCGGAGACACCCGGCCCAAGCCCCGGCCTGCGGCGGTTTCTCCTGCCGCGCCGGAAGTGGTGGTCGCGGCGCCCGTCGTCGCGCCGGCCGTGCCGGAAGCGGCCAAATCGCCCTCTCAGATCGCCTGCGAGCGCAAGAAGGGCCTGTGGTCCAAGGCGGGCAAAGGCGGTTTCGCCTGCATCAGCAGGACGCGCGACTCGGGCAAGGAATGCCGTAGCGCCAAGCAATGCGAGGGCGAATGTCTGGCGCGTTCGGGCACCTGCGCGCCGTTCAAGCCGCTGTTCGGCTGCAACGAGATTCTGGACGATATGGGACGAAGGACGACCCTGTGCATCGATTGATCCTGGCGCTGGCCCTTGCCCTTGCCGCCTGCGTGGCCGCCCCGCAGATCGCCGGGTTTCGCCCGGCCTCCGCGCCGATCTGGTCTTCGGCGGCTTTCCTGCCCGCGAAGATCGAGGGAAGTTGGACCCAGGCTGCCACCTTCTCGGCCGGCAAGGGGCCGGGCTGCGCGCCGGGCGGGCTGCGCTTTGCACGCACGGGCGCGGGTCTGGCCGTGCAGGGGAAATTGTGCCTGAACGGCAAGATGCAGCGCATCGCGGGTGTGATGCGGCCCAGTGGCCCGGGGCGCATGACGCTGCCCGGCATGGCTGAATGGTGGGTGATCTGGGTCGATGCCGATTACCGCACCCTGGCCATTGGCACGCCGGATGGTAGCTTCGGCTTCATTCTTGACCGTGGAAAGATCGGAGCGGACCGGCTGCGGGCGGCGGCCGAGATCTTCACGTTCAACGGCTATGCCAAGGGACGGCTTTTCGCCTTTTGAGGCGAGATCCGCTTTTTCGTCGAAAAATCGCGCTCTTGCCATCCGAGGCTCAGATCCTGAGTTTCAGCGCCCGCAGGTGCCGCGCCGCGTCGCGCGCGCCGATTTCTGCCTCGCGCACCAGCCAGTCGAAATGCTCGCTGACCGCCTCGACCCGGGCGTCGTCGCGAAAGGCGATGTAGTGGCGGCCCAGATAGACAACGGCAAGATGCGGGCCGAAGACCGTGACCGGGGCGGAAAACACCCGCCGGGCATCGAACAGGCACAGACGCAGCGTGGGGTACAGCTGGTCACAGAGATCGGCCATCCGGTCGATTTGGCCCAGCCGGATCTCGGGCGGCAGGCCGCGATAATATCCGGTGCCGGTGGCCAGATTGTCGACCTCATGCAGGGGCAGGGCGATCTCGTAATCCGACCGCGCCCCACGCATCCAGGCCAGCCGGTCCTCGAAGGCGCGCAGGGCCTGTTCTGGGCTGCGGCCCAGTTGCGGGGCATATTCCCATTCCACCATAGCGCGGGTCTTCAGCATATCGGGCAGGGTCGCCGGGACATGGCGGATCTTGTAGCCCGCTGCCTCGCGATGCCAGCCGAAGATTGTCTCATCGATCAGCGCGCGCGGCGCCTCGGTCATGGTCAGCGAGGCGGCGAGCAGGTTCGAGACCGGCTCGGGCCTGCCAGACAGGCCGAGAAGCCAGTCGCAGGATACGCCCAGCACCAGCGCGCAATCGGCGGCCAACTGGGCATTGGGCAGGCGCTTGCCCGGCGCCAGCAGTGCCGAGACGGTTGACCTGTCGACCGCGCAGGCCCGGGCCAGCGCCGCCTGGCTGACGCCCTTTTCCGCCATCGCCTGCGTGAGGCGCAGGCGGAACAGGCCTGCGCGGTCGCGTTTGTCCATCATATCCGGCATATGGTGACTTTCATCAACAAAGTTGCCTTTACGTTGCGTATCTTCCGAATTCCCCGCCGCTGCGGCAAGGCCTATCATCTGCAGGGCAATTCGCCGGGAAAGACAATGCGTTACAGTTTGCTTGCGGGGACATGGGCGGATGAGGCGCCGACACTGGCGCTTCTGGCGGCAACCTACGCCCTTTTCGCCTTTGCCACCTCATGGCTCTGGGCAGTCTCCCCGGCCCTTGCGATCCTCGCCACTGCCCTTGCGGCGGCGCAGTTCTGCTCGCTCCAGCATGAGATGCTGCATGGCCATCCCTTCACCAACCGCAATCTGAATCATGCGCTTGCCTTTCCGGCCCTGGGCTTTTTCTATCCCTATCTGCGCTTTCAGGACACGCATCTGGCCCATCACCATGATCCGATCCTGACCGACCCCTATGACGACCCGGAATCGAACTACCTTGACCCTGAAGTCTGGGTGCGGCTGTCCGCGCCGATGCAGGCGGTTCTGCGGGTGAACAACACGCTGGCGGGGCGGATGATCCTTGGCCCGTTGATGGGCTTTGGCTTCTTCCTTGGCACGGAGGCGGCGCTGATCCGGCGTGGCGTTCCGGGCGTGGCCCGGGCTTGGGGGCTGCATCTGCTGGGGCTGGCGCTGGTGATTGGCTGGCTGTCCCTGGCGGGAATGCCGGTCTGGGCCTGGCTGCTGGCGGCCTATCTGGCCGGCGCGATCCTGAAGATACGCACTTTCCTGGAACATCGCGCGCATGAGCTGTTCCGCGCGCGTACTGTGATCATCGAAGATCGCGGCCCGCTGGCGCTGCTGTTCCTGAACAACAATTTCCACGTCGTGCATCACATGCATCCAGCGGTGCCCTGGCACCGGCTGCCCGCCCTGTACCGCCAGAACCGCGACCATTACTTGCGGCGCAACGAGGGCTATCTCTACCGCAATTATCTGGAAATCTTCCGCAGGCACCTGTTTCGCGCCAAGGATCCGGTGCCGCATCCGGTTTGGCCGGTGCAGCGCGGGGAAGAGCGTCCCTTGCAGGACGCGGCGGAATAGGGTCAGTCGATCCGGCGGAACATCGGGCTGGACCCCGAATTGTCAAAGAAGGGCACGCCGGGCTGGCTGCCGCCCGCCAGAAGGTTCGTCACTTCGGCCAGCACGACCTCGGTGATGAAGGGCAGGTCCAGCGCCCGCGCCTCGGTCAGCCCGATCCAGTGCAGATGCGACAATTCGGCCCCGGCGCGGGTCAGATCGTCGGGATCGCAATCCAGCCCCGCCGCATCCGCCAGGAAGAAGCGCGCATCGAAGCGGCGGCTGCGGCCGGGCGGGGTGATGGCACGAAAGACAAAGCGCAGGGGCGCGGCGTCGGCGCGCAGGGTCAGGCCGGTCTCTTCCTGCAATTCGCGCAGCGCGGCGGCGACAAGGGCCCGGGGCGCAACATCCGCCTTTGCAAGGCGGTCCTGGCACAGCGGCGCCAGCGGCAGCGGCCCGGCCCAGTGATCGCCGGGATCGACCGCGCCGCCGGGAAAGACGTATTTCGACGGCATGAAGGCGGCCTGCGCTCCGCGCTGGCCCATCAGCACGGCGGCTCCGCCCGCAGGCAGGCTGCGGGCCAGGATCACCGTCGCCGCGGCGCGGATCGGGGCGTCGGCGTCAGGCAAGGTCAGGGGCCGGAACGGGCTGGCCCGAGCTGTCATGCCCGAAGCCATGCATCCGCTTCGACCATTGCACCGCGACCAGCGCGCCTTTCAGCCGGGGCAGGAGATACAGCGACAGGGCCGCACAACCGACCGACAGGATCGACGCTGTCACCAGCGGATCGGGTTCCCAATGGGTGAACAGGAACAACATCACCGGCGCCATCAGATGGCCGACGATCAGGATCGTCAGATAGGCCGGGCCGTCATCGGCGCGGTGGTGGTGCAGGTCCTGGCTGCAGACCGGGCAGGTGTCGCGCACCTTGAGATAGGCGCGCATCATCGGGCCCGCGCCGCAATTCGGGCAACGCTGACGCCAGCCGCGCGCGACGGCGGGCCAGAGGGGGCGTTCGTCGGTGTCGGTCGGGACGGTGCTGTGCTGGTGCTGCATGGAAGACTCTGCCTGCGGACCTGTCGTGCTACCCGCCAAACATAGGCCCTGGATGGCGCGATTGACAGGCCCTGCGCGGCGCTGTGGCCCGATGTCGCAAGAGCCTGCCGGAAAACCGGGGCGGAGGCCGCGACGGAAAGCGTCGGCCCCGGCGTTTGCAGGGGCAGAAGGACGGCCAGACAGCGCCGGTCCTGTCAGGAGGATGACACAGATGTTTGGAAAGATCGATCGTCGCGGGGTTTCCGCCCTTGCCCTGGGCGCCGTGGTGCTGGCCGCGCTGGGCACGGCTGCAATGGCCGACCGAGGCCCCGGCCGGGGCGAGGGGGCGGCGCTTTTGATCCAGCGTTTCGACGCGATGGATGCCGACAAGGACGGTAAGCTGACCCAGGCCGAGATCGACGCCTTCCGGGCGGCACGCTTTGCCGCTGCGGATGCGAACGGGGATGGCGCGCTCGACAAGGATGAACTGGCGGCGCTGCGCTTGCAGGAGATGCAGGCCCGGGCCGGAGATCAGGCGGTGAGAATGCTCGGGCGGATGGATGCCGATGGCGATGGCAAGCTGTCGGCGGCCGAGATGCCGGGCGAAGGCGCGGGCGGGCGGCTTTTCGCGCAGGCCGATGCCGACAAGGACGGGGCCATCAGCAAGGCCGAGGCCGAGGCGGCGCTGACCAGGCTGGCCGTCCGGATGGAGAAACATCGCGGCAAGGGCCATGGCGGGCCCGGCTGGTGGTGGGGGCAGGATGATGCGCAGGGCGCGGAAAACTGAACTCTCCTTTGCGCATCCCCCCGGGATGCGGCTAGATGCACAGGATGACCATGCCGCGCGACAGGCAGGCCGAGGCCTCGGACGACGATCTTCTGGCGCTTTATGCGCAAGGGGATCGCGCGGCCGCGCGCCTGTTGACCGACCGTCTGGTGCCGCGCGTCCTGTCCTATGCCAGCCGGCTTCTGGGCGGCGACCGCGCCGAGGCCGAGGATGTGGCGCAAGAGGCGATGCTGCGCCTGTGGCGCGCGGCGCCGGGCTGGCGCAGCGGCGAGGCCAAGGTCTCGACCTGGCTCTACCGGGTGGTGACCAATCTGGTCACCGACCGGCTGCGGGCAAGGGGGCGGCGGGGCGGCGGGCATCTGCCGCTCGACGCCGGCCCCGAACCCGAGGATGCGGCGCCGGGGGCGCTGGCACAGATGATCGACGGTCAGCGCATGGATGCGCTGGGCCGGGCGCTGGCGGGTTTGCCGGACCGCCAGCGCGAAGCGGTGGTGCTGCGTCACCTGGAAGGGCTGGGAAACCCCGAGATCGCGGCCATTCTGGGCGTCGGGATCGAAGCGGTGGAAAGTCTGACGGCAAGGGGCAAGCGGGCGCTGGCCGCGGCGCTGCAAGACCAGCGCGACGCGCTGGGCTATGAGGGGAGATGATGCGGATGGACATGGACGATCTTGACCGGCTGCTGGACCGGGCGCGCGCCAACCCGCCGCAGCCCGGCCCCGATCTTATGGCGCGCATCCTGGCGGATGCCCTGGACGAACAGCCCGCTCCCGGCAGCACCGCGGCGCAGATGGCAACGGCGCGCCCGCCGCGCCGGGGGCGGCTTGCCGGGCTGCGCGCGGCGCTGGCCGATGGCTTCGGCGGTCGCGGGGCGCTGGCCGGTCTGGGCGGTGCTGCCTGTGTCGGGCTTGTGCTGGGCTATGCCGATCCCTCGGCCCTGACCTGGCTGACAGGCGGTCTGGGCGGGGTCACCGTGTCGGATGTACAGCTTCTGCCCGGCACTGATTTCTTTCTGAGCGAAGGGTAAGCCATGACTGATGCCGAGACGAGGCCCAGTGCCGGATTGCCCCCGCCCCCGCCCCCGCCGCGTACCCGGGGCTGGATCAGGGCGCTTCTGGTCATGTCGCTGGCGATCAACCTGGGCGTCGCGGGGCTGGCGGTCGGGGCCTTTGTCAAGGCTGGCGGCCCGCCGCCGCGGATGGAGGAGCGCGACCTGGGCCTTGGCCCGATGGGCGATGCGCTGAACCGTGATGACCGGCGCGCGCTGCGCAAGGCCTTCCTGGCCCGCTTCCCTGAGCTGAAGGCGGGCCGCGCCGCCCTGCAGGCCGATTTCGCCGCCCTGATCGGCGCGCTCAGGGCCGAACCTTTCGATCCGGCGGCGGTCGATGCCGCGATCCAGGTGATCGCCGCCCGCAACAGCGAGCGTCTCGCCTCGATCCGCGATATCCTGTCGGATTATCTGGTCACCCTGTCGCCCGAGGCGCGTGCGGCCTTTGCCGACCGGTTGCAGGCCTCGCTTCGCCGGGATGACTGGAAGGCCAAAGCCCATGACCGGGGCGAGGACGACGGGAGCTGATCCGGCGCGCCGTCGCCGCTCTCAGGCCGCGCTCTGGCTGAAGGTCACCAGATTGCGCCCGCCCGATTTCGACAGAAGCAGCGCCCGGTCGGCGCGGTCGAGCACGGTGGCCACATCCTCTTCGCCGGTGTGGCCCAGACGGCCCACGGCCACGCCGATGGATACGGTGACGATGATCGTGTCGCCATCGGGCAGGCGGATGGGCTGATCGGCAACGATCTGGCGCAGGCGTTCTGCGACGCGTTCTGCATCGCAAAGCCCGGTCTGCGGCAGGACGACAAGGAATTCCTCGCCGCCGATCCGGGCCAGAAGATCGCTGATCCGCAGGTTTTCGGTCAGGCGTCGGGCCACTTCGACCAGAACGGTATCGCCTGCCGCATGGCCGAACCTGTCATTCACGCCCTTGAACCGGTCGAGATCGACGATCATCACCGCGAAGGGCAGGTTTTCCGATTCAGCCTGCGCGGCGATGCCTGCAAGCCGGGGCATGGCGTAACGCCGGTTGTAAGTGCTGGTCAGCGGGTCGATCATCGCCAGGCGCAACCCGTCTTCCAATGTGGCGCGCGTGCGGTCGGTCTGCCGCTTGCGCCGCAGGAGGGTGCGCAGGCGCAGTTCCAGCTCGCCCTCCGGTGCGGCAGAGGAAATCACGTCGTCAGCGCCAAGATCATAGGCCATTTCCGCCACGGACCCATCCTCGCGTTCCGCCATCATGCAAAAGGCGCTTTGCCGGGTTCCGGCATGGGTCTTCAGCGCCGACATCAGCCGTAGGCCAAGGCCCGCGCCATCCAGATCGCATTCGATGACGAAGATTTCCGGGATCGCCTCGCCCGCGCCGGGCTGCAGCGCCATGGCCTGTTCGCGCGTCAGCACGCTCAGCCGGTCGCGCATCCGCCGTTGCAGCGCATGGCGCCAGCCGATAGCGGTTTCCGGCCGCGCCGCGATCAGCCCGATCGAGCCGATCGTGTCGAAGGCACCGGCCGGTTCCGCCAGTTCCAGAACCCCCGAGGCGCTTTCCCCCCATATTTCGGACACCCGGCGCGCATCGCTGCGGCCGCGCATCAGATTGCGAATCCGCGCCAGAAGAACGGCTTCGGCGATGGGTTTGGCCATCACCGCATCGGCGCCGTGGCGCAGCGCGCCAAGCCGCGCCGCAGGATCGCCCGCAGGCGCGAAGGCGATCACCGGGATCGCCCGGGTGGCGGGGTCGCTGCGCAGAAGGGCCAGAAGTTCGGTGCCGGGCAGATCGGCCAGCGCAAGGTCAAGCAGGATCAGGTCGGGCTGCTCGCTGCGCGCCAAGGCAAGGCAGGACGCCCCATCTGCCGCGAGGATCGGCTCATAAAAGGCTTTGGCGAGCTTAACCTTGTGGATCACTCGGTTTGTCGCCGCAGCATCAACAATGAGGATACGTCCGTTCATCGCAACCCGAGATCTGGTGACTCCCACCGTCACATGCTGTGCATTTTGTTACCCAGAAGGTTAAGAAAGTCTTTCCACCTTTTCACAACTGGCCTGTCTTATCTACACATTGTCGCGAAACTTGGCCGATAAGCCATTCATAATTGGGGATAACCATGGTTGGGCAAGAATCCGCTGAGGCCGTGGCGCTGGAAGCGCTGGCCTACATTCTGGCGCGCGAGGATCTGCTTTCCTCTTTCCTTGCGGCGACGGGGGCGGGCGGTGCCGAATTGCGGGCGGGGGCGGGGGACCCGGTCTTTCTGGCGGCTGTCCTCGACCATCTTCTTGGCGACGATGCGCTGGTGATGGGCTTTGCCGCCGAGGCGGGCCTGCCACCCCTGGCCGTGGTCGAGGCGCGGGCGGCCCTGCCCGGCGGCGATCTGCCCAACTGGACGTGATGGACTTTTGCGCGGGCCCCCGGCAAGACTGCGGGCGGCAGCGCATTGGGGGCAGACATGATCGACGGAATCGTCTTCGACAAGGATGGCACGCTTTTCGATTTCCGGGCAAGCTGGGGACGTTGGGCCGAGATGTTCCTTGCAGGGCTTGCCCGCGATCCCGCCCATTTCGCGGCCCTTGCCGATGCCATAGGCTATTTGCCGCAGGTGCGCAGCTTCCGCCCCGACAGTGTGGTGATCGCGGCGACCGCCGCCGATATCGCCGCCGCCCTGCTGCCGCATCTGCCGGGGCGTGAACAGGCGGAACTGACCGAGGCGATCGATACCGCCGCCGCCAAAGTGTCGATGGCCGAGGCGGTGCCCCTTGTCCCCCTGCTGACGGCGCTGCGCGCACGCGGTCTGCGGCTGGGCGTGGCGACCAATGACAGCGAGGTTCCGGCCCGCGCCCATCTGGCCGCGAACGGGCTGACCCAGCTTTTCGACTATATCGCCGGTTACGATTCCGGCTATGGCCCCAAGCCCGGCCCCGGCATGTGCCGCGCCTTTGCCGATACCCAGGGCCTTGACCCGGCCCGCGTCCTTATGGTGGGCGACAGCCGCCACGACCTTGAGGCCGGACGTGCCGCCGGGATGCGCACCATCGCCGTACTGACCGGTATCGCCACCGAGGCCGATCTGGCCCCCCATGCCGATGTCGTCCTGCCCGATATCGGCGCGCTTCCAGCCTGGCTGGACGGGCTTTCGCCGCGTTAAATTGCGGGCGTCGGCTAAAAACGACATAATCACGTCGCGGAAACAGTGCGCTTGCGCTGGCGGCTTCGGCCAGATTGGTTGCCAGACAGCAAATGGGGGCGACCATGACCGACGAGCCGGGCCGCAAGCGCCGCGCGGGGGGACGGGCGGGAATGAAGGTGCGGGCGGGCGGCGCCGCCATTGACCAGATGCCCTGGCGTATCCCAGTCAATCCCGACCGACCGACCGAGCCGCTGGATGAAGAGGGCGTCCAGCGCATCCACAAGGGCGCGATGCGGATCCTGTCGGATATCGGCATCGAGTTCCTGAACCCCGAGGCGGTCGAGATCCTCAAGAAGGCCGGCTGTGTGGTGAACGGCACCAATGTCCGCATGGACGAGGATTTCGTGATGGAGATGCTCTCCCACGCGCCGTCCGAATTCACCATCACCCCGCGCAATCCCGCGCGCGAGATCACCATCGGCGGCAAGCATATGGTGTTCGTGAACGTCTCGTCGCCGCCCAATGCCTGGGATCTTGAGCGCGGCAAGCGGTCGGGCGACTTCGAGACCTTCAAGGAATTCATCAAGCTGACGCAGTATTTCAACTGCATCCATGTCGCGGGCGGCTATCCGGTCGAGCCGGTGGATATCCACCCCTCGGTCCGCCACCTGGACTGCCTGTATGAAAAGCTCGTCCTGACCGACAAGGTCTGCCACGCCTATTCGCTGGGCGCGGAACGGGTCGAGGACGTGATGGAGATGGTGCGCCTTGCGGGCGGGCTGAGCCATTCCGAGTTCGACGCCAAGCCGCGGATGTATACCAATATCAACTCGGTCAGCCCGCTGAAGCATGACTTCCCGATGCTGGATGGCGCGATGCGGCTGGCGCGGCGCGGCCAGCCGGTGGTCGTCACGCCCTTTACCCTGGCGGGCGCCATGGCGCCGGTGACCATGGCGGGGGCGGTGACGCTGTCGATTGCCGAGGCTTTGGCCGCAGTGGCGCTGCTGCAATATATCAAGCCGGGCTGCCCGGTGGCGATCGGCACCTTCACCTCGAATGTCGACATGAAGTCGGGCGCACCGGCCTTTGGCACGCCGGAATACATGCGGGCGACGCAGATGACCGGCCAGCTGGTGCGCTTTTATGGCGTGCCGATGCGGGCCTCGGGCGTCTGCGCGGCGAATGTCCCTGACGGGCAGTCGATGTGGGAAACCTCGAACAGCCTGTGGTCGGCGGTGATGAGCCAGACCAACATGGTCTATCACGCCGCGGGCTGGCTGGAGGGCGGGCTGATCGCAAGCCCCGAGAAATTCGTGATGGACTGCGAAGTCCTTCAGATGATCCAGCGCTATTTCGAACAGGCGACCTTTGCGACCGAGGTCGATGACATCGCCATCGACACGATCCGCGAAGTCGGGCCGAGCGGGCATTACTTCGGCGTCCAGCATACCCAGGACCGCTACCAGCACGCCTTCTACCAGCCCTTCGTCAGCGACTGGCGCAATTACGAGGCCTGGGCGCTGGACGGGTCGGTCTGGACGGCGGAACGGGCGCACCGGGTCTACAAGCAGATCCTGGCGGAATTCGAGGCCCCAGCGATCGACGGCGCCGCGCATGAGGAGCTGAGCCGCTTTGTCGCCCGCCGCAAGCAAGAGGGCGGGGCGCCGACCGATTTCTAGGCGATGCGCGATGTCCCACGGTGGGACAGAGGTCGGGCCAAATAAAATCAATATCTTACGATTCCGGCGTAAGTGTTTCTTAACCTTCCCACCGGGGGCGGGGTGGCGGACATGCCCGTCTTAGGTGCCCTTGCCCCTCTCGTCGGGGCGCAGCGCCTTGTTAACGCTTCCCCCTTAGGCTTTGCCTGGAATCACCAGCGGAGCCGGGATGTACGGGCTGTTCCTTCGCGCCCTTCAGAACTATGTCTGCGTCACCTTCGGGGTCGAACCCCTGGCACGGGCGCTGGCGGCTGCCGGTGCGCCGCCGGAAGGGTTCGAACCGCTTCTGCGCTATGAACATGACACGCTGCGCCTGTTCCTGAGCACGGTTTGCGCCGAACTTGGCCGTCCGGTCACGGCGATCCTGGAAGACCTGGGCACGTTCGTCGTCACCGATGCGGGCCATTCCGCCGTCCGGCGCCTGCTGCGTTTCGGCGGCGCGACCTTCGGCGAATTCCTGTTTTCGCTTGACGAACTGCCGGAACGGATGCGGCTTGCCCTGCCCGATGCCGAACTGCCCCTTCTGCATCTGGCCGATCTGGGGGAAGGGCAGTTCCGTCTGATCTGTTCCACCGATTGCAGCGAGTTTGGCTTTCTGCTGCTGGGCATCCTGCGCGCCATGGCCGACGATTACGGCGCGCTGGTCACCATCGAGGCCGAGCGGGCCGATGATCATGCAGCGGTCCTGTCGCTGCGGCTTTTGGATGCCGGTTTCGCGGCCGGGCGGCCTTTCGACCTTTCGGCAGCGGGATAGCGGCGATGGCGGCACATCTGGCAAACCGGCGCGGAGCCGAAGCGGGAAAGACCCTTTCCCCGCTCAAGGGGGCCGAGGCGCTGGGTCTTCTGCCGGGCGATCTTGGCCGCATCATGCCGCTTCATGCGATCCTGTCGCCCGATGGCAGGGTGCTGGGCGCGGGGCCGACCCTGGCCAAGGTCTTTCCCGGCGACCAGATCCTTGGCAAACCCTTCCTTGGCCTTTTCGAAATACGGGGTCCGGGCTGGATCGGCGATATGGAGACGCTGCTGGCGCGGGCCGGACAGAAGCTGCATCTGTCGCCGCGCGGCGCTGCGGCGGGCTTGCGGCTGCGCGGCATCCTTGCCCCGCTGAACCCCGGGGGCTATCTTGTCAACCTGTCCTTCGGCATCGATGTGGCGCGCGCCGTCGGGCAGTTGCAACTGACCGACCGGGATTTCGCCCCGACCGATCTTGCGATGGAGCTTCTGTATCTGGCCGAGGCCAATACCGCCGTCCGGGGCGAGATGCGGGAACTGAGCCGCCGTCTGGTGGGCGCGCGGCTTCAGGCCCAAGAAGAGGCGCAGACCGACCCGCTGACCGGGCTGCGCAACCGCCGCGCCTGCGACAGTTTCCTGACCCGGCTGTGCCGCGAACGCGCGCCCTTCAGCCTGATGCAGATCGACCTTGATTACTTCAAGCAGGTGAATGACCGGCTGGGCCATGCCGCAGGCGACCATGTGCTGAAATATGTGGCCAGGGTGCTGACCGCACAGGCCCGGGTGATGGATTGCGTGGCGCGGGTGGGCGGCGATGAATTCATGGTGGTGTTGCCGGGGCTGGTTGAACCCAACCGTCTGATTGCATTGGGCGAAAAGATCATCGCCCAGGTCTCGCGCCCCATCGCCTATCAGGAGGAGCGTTGCGAGATTTCCGCCAGCATCGGCTTTTCCATCGTGCAGGAGGGGCTTGGCCCCGACCCGGCCATCGCGCTGGCCGAGGCAGATATCATGCTTTACGCCGCCAAAGAGGGCGGGCGCGGCCGGGTCATGGGCACCCGGATCGAACGCTAGCCGTTGATATAGGCGGTCAGTGTCGTCGCCGTTCCCTGATCCCAAAGCTGGCGCAGCGCGTTGCCAAAGGCCGCGGCGAAACGCGTATCATCGGCAACTTCGCCGTAGATCGTGCGCAGCCCGTCCAGCCAAAGCTGCGGGTTGACCCGCGCCGACAGGGCAAGTGGTTGCAGCATGTCCCAGTTCGGATCGTTGGGCGGGATTTCGGTTCCGTCATCCTGCGTGCCCGCGCAATAGCGGCACCACAGCGCCGAAACCAGTGCAAGGCCCGTGATGCTGCCCCCCGCCGCCAGCGCATCGCGGATCGAGGGCACGATGAACTTGGGCTGACGGTTCGATCCGTCCAGGCACAACCGCCGTTCAGTATCGGCGATCTCGGGGTTGGAGAAGCGCTGGACGATCAGCTTGTAATAATCGGGGATGACCGTATCCGGCACGGGCGGAACATAGGGGATGATCTCTTCGGTCTCGACCTTGTTCAGGAAGCCCAGGATCAGCGGATGCGCCATGGCCTGATGGACAAATTCCACCCCCATCAGCCCGCCGGGATAGGCGATGGTCGCATGGCCGCCATTCAGGATGCGGATCTTCATCATCTCATAGGCATGGACATGCGGCGTGAAGGTGACGCCGACCTTCTCCAGCGCCGGGCGGCCCTGGGGGAAATTGTCCTCAAGAACCCATTGCCGGAACGGTTCGCAGGTGACGGGGACGGGATCTGCCAGGCCGAAACTTTCCGCCAGGGCGCGCTCGCGCGGGCCGGTGGCGGGGGTGATGCGGTCGACCATGCCATTCGGGAAGGCGACAGTCGCGGCGATCCAGTCGGCCAGGGCCGGGTCCGACAACCGAGCAAGGCCGACAACGGCGGCCTGGGTCACATGGCCGTTGCCAGGCAGGTTGTCGCAGGACATCACGGTGAAGGGCGGGATATTCGCGGAGCGGCGCGCCCTGAGTGCCGCGACGATGGCGCCGAAGGCGGTGGCCTTGGGGTCCCTGGCATCGGCGACGATGGCGGGATCGGTCGGGTCGAACTGGCCGGTGGCGGGGTTGATGAAATAGCCGCCCTCGGTGACCGTCAGGCTGACGATGCGGATCTCGGGGCGCGTCATGGCGGCGATCAGGCTTTTGTTGTCGGCCTCGACCGGCAGGAAGTCGATCATCGCGCCGACACGGCGGGCCGATTTGCCGGCGGGGTCAAGCGTGATGATGGTCGAAAGGCATTCCTGCGCCTTCATCGCCGCGCGCATGGCGGCATCGGGGGCGCGGACGCCCGCGCCAAGGATGGCCCAGTCCTGGCTTTCGCCCAGGGCGAACAGGTCATCGAGATAGACCGCCATATGGGCGCGGTGGAAATTGCCCAGACCGATATGGACGATGCCGGGAGTCAGGGAATTGCGGTCATAGGCGGGAAGGGTGGGGGCGGGAAGGGGTGCGTCCATGTCTCAGGCCATCCAGTTGCCGCCGTCCACGCCGAAGCACTGGGCGACGATGTATTTCGCTTCATCCGTGGCAAGGAAGATCGCCATGCCGGTCAGGTCTGCGGCGGTGCCCATGCGGCCGAAGGGGACGGCCTCGCCGACCTCGCGCTTCTTCTGGCCCAGGGGTTTGCTTTCGTACTTGGCGAAAAACGCGTCGACGCCATCCCAATGCTCGCCATCGACCACGCCGGGGGCGATGGCGTTGACGTTGATGCCATGGGCGATCAGGTTCAGCCCCGCCGATTGGGTCAGGCTGATGACGGCGGCCTTGCTGGCGCAATAGACGCCGACCAGGCCTTCACCACGGCGACCCGCCTGTGACGCCATGTTGATGATCGCGCCGCCACCGCCCTGCGCGATCATCTGGCGGGCGGCGGCCTGAAGGCAGAACAAGGTGCCCGCGACATTGACGGCGAAAAGGCGGTCATAATCGGCGCGGGTGATCTCGGCGATGGGGGCGGCGCTGAACAGGGCGGCGTTGTTCACCAGAATGTCCAGCCGCCCCAGCGCCGCGACCGCGGCGGCGAAGCCCGCCTCGATGCTGTCCTGCCGTGTCACGTCCATCACCACCGGCACGGCCTGCGGGCCAAGGCCATCCGCCGCCGCCTTCACCGCCGCCTCGTTGATGTCGGCCAGCGCCACCCGGGCGCCTTCGGCGATATAGGCCCGGGCGAATTCCAGCCCGATGCCGCGCGCCGCCCCGGTGATCAGGGCCGTCTTTCCTGCCAGTCTCATTTCAGCGCCAGCCCCTGCGCATCGAAGCGGTGGATCTTGCCCGCAGGCGACAGGCGGATGCGGTCGCCGTGATGCACGTTCAACTCACCGGGGCCTCGCACGTTGATCACACCGATGCCGTCGACGTCGACCTTGATGAAACTGTCCGATCCGAGATGTTCCGACAGGCCCACGACGCCTTCCCAGATGCCGTCATCGGCGACGCGGATATGTTCGGGGCGCACGCCGATCGTATGGGCGCCGTGCTTTTCCGCCTCGGGCCCGGTGATGAAATTCATCTTCGGGCTGCCAATAAAGCCCGCGACGAACAGGTTGCGCGGGTTGGTATACAACTCCAGCGGCGCGCCGACCTGCTCGATCCGGCCCGCATTCAGCACCACGATCTTGTCGGCCATGGTCATCGCCTCGACCTGGTCATGCGTCACATAGATCATGGTCGTCTTCAGCGACTGGTGCAGTTCGGAGATTTCCTGACGCATTCCCACCCGCAGCGCCGCGTCAAGGTTCGACAGCGGCTCATCGAACAGGAAGGCCGCAGGTTCCCGCACGATGGCGCGGCCGATGGCGACACGCTGGCGCTGGCCCCCGGACAACTGGCCGGGGCGGCGGTCCAGGTAGCTGCCCAGGTTCAGCACCTTGGCCGCGCGTTCGACCCGCTTGGTCTGTTCCGCCTCGCTCATCCCCGCCATCTTCAGCGGGAAGGCGATGTTCTTGCGAACGGTCATATGCGGGTAAAGCGCATAGCTTTGGAACACCATCGCCAGCCCGCGCCGGGCAGGGGGCAGGTTGGTGGCGTTCTTGCCGTCGATCTCGATCGTGCCGGCGGTGGTGTCCTCGAGCCCCGCGATCAGCCGCAGAAGGGTGGACTTGCCGCAGCCCGAGGGGCCGACGAAGACGACGAACTCGCCATCATGGATGTCAAGGTCGACCCCGGGGATGACATGCACATCGCCAAAGGACTTGCGGACTTGCTTGAGCGTGATCTGTCCCATTTCTTCCTCACTTCACCGCGCCGAAGGTCAGGCCGCGCACGAGTTGTTTCTGGCTGAACCAGCCCAGGATCAGGATCGGCAGGATCGCCATGGTCGAGGCTGCCGAAAGTTTGGCGTAGAACAGGCCCTGCGGGGCCGAGAAGCTGGCGATGAACGCCGAAAGCGGCGCGGCCTTGGTCGTCGTCAGCGTGATGGTCCAGAACGCCTCGTTCCAGGCCAGGATGATGTTCAGAAGCATGGTCGAGGCGATGCCGGGAATGGCCATGGGCGTGAGGACATAGACGACCTCGTTCCACAGGCTGGCGCCGTCCATCCGCGCCGCTTCAAGGATCTCGCCGGGGATTTCCTTGAAGTAGGTGTACAGCATCCAGGTGATGATCGGCAGGTTCATCAGCATCAAGGCGAGGATCAGGCCGGTCTTGGTGTCGTAAAGCCCGATCTTCTGGAACAGAAGATACATCGGGATCAGCACGCCCACGGCAGGCATCATCTTGGTCGACAGCATCCACATCAGCAGATCCTTGGTGCGCTTGCCGGGCACGAAGGCCATGGACCAGGCCGCAGGAATGGCGATGGCCAGGCCCAGAAGCGTGGAGCCGACCGAGATGACGACCGAGTTCCAGAAGAAGCGCGGATAGTCGGAGCGCGCCCAGACCTCGGTATAGTTTTCCGTCGTCCAGTCGGCGGTGAACAGCTGCGGCGGCGAGGCCACGGCCGAGGCTTCGGTCTTGAAACTGGTCAGGATCATCCACAGGACAGGGAAGAAGATCAGCAAGGCCACGAACCAGGCGGCGATGGTGACGATCCATTGGCGTTGCGGGGTGACGGCACGGGCCATGTCGGTTCTCCGGGCTTAGGCGTCGAGGTTCTTGCCGATGCCGCGCATCAGGAAGACCGCGACGATATTGGCAAGGATGACGGCGATGATCCCGCCGGCGGCGGCGCGGCCGATATCCTTGGCCACCAGCGCCTGCTTGTAGATCATGTAGGGAAGGGTGGTGGAGGCCGAGCCGGGGCCGCCCTGGGTGGTGGTGAAGATCTCGCCGAAGATGCCCAGAAGGAAGATCGTCTCGATCAGGATCACCACAGTGATCGCCCGGGTCAGGTGGGGCAGGATGATGTAGCGGAACCGCGACAGGGCCGAGGCGCCGTCCATTTCCGCGGCTTCAAGCTGTTCGGAGGACAGCGATTGCAGCGCGGTCAGCAGGATCAGCGTGGCGAAGGGCAGCCATTCCCAGGCGGTGATGCCGATGACCGAGGCCATGGGATACTGCTCGAGATACAGGATCGGGTCATAGCCCAGCCCGCGCGACAGGGCAGCAAGAAGCCCGTTCTGCGGATGCATGAACAGGTTTTCCCAGATCGAGGCGGCGACCGGCGGCATCACGAAGAAGGGCGCGATCACCAGGATGCGCAGCGCGCCCTGTCCCTTGACCGGCTGGTCGATCAAAAGCGCGATCAGCGTGCCCAGAACAACAGTGATGAAAAGCACCCCGCCGACCAGAAGCAGCGTATTGAAGATGGCCAGCCAGAAATCGGGCGCGTTCAGGAACCACTTGTAATTGGTCAGGCCGACCCAGCCGGTCCGCTCGGGCGTCAAGAGCCGGTAAAAGCGGAACGAGAAGTACAGCGTCATCGCCAGGGGCACGATCATCCAGATGAACAGGACGAAGACCGAAGGCGCGACCATCAGGCGGGCTGCGGCGCGGGTCGATTGCGTGGACATGGGAACAGGTCTCCGGGTCGCTCAGGGAAGGGCGCGCAGAGGCGCCGGGGGGCGGGCGCGACAGGCGCCTGGGCCGGGAGAATGGCAGAGCAGGGTAGAAAAAGGGGGGCCGGCGAAGGGTTCCGGCCCCCAAGTCAGGAGGATTACTGGATGTAGCCCGAAGCGGTCATTTCATCGGTGACCAGCGTCTGGGCTTCGGCCAGCGCATCATCCGCCGATTTCTGGCCGGCCAGTGCGGCCGAGAACAACTCGCCCACCGACGTGCCAAGCCCCTGGAATTCCGGGATGGCGACGAATTGCACACCGACATAGGGCACAGGCTTGACGGTCGGAGCGGTCGGATCGGCCGCATTGATCGAGTCGAGCGTCATCTTCGCGAAGGGAACCTTCTGGTATTCGGGGTTCTCATACAGCGAAGTGCGGGTGCCGGGGGGCACGTTGGCCCAGCCTTCCTTGGACGCGACAAGGGCGAGGTAATCCTTGTTGGTCGCCCAGTCGATGAAGGTCTTGGCCGCTTCCTGGTTCTTGGACGAGGAAGGGATCGCCAGCGACCAGGCCCAGAGCCAGTTGCCGCGCTTGCCAAGGCCGTTATCGGGTGCAAGGGCGAAGCCCACCTTGTCGGCCACGGTGGAATCCTTGCCGGTCACGAAGGAGGCCGCGACGGTGGCGTCGATCCACATACCGCATTTGCCTTGCTGGAACAGCGTCAGGTTCTCGTTGAAGCCGTTGTTCGAGGCGCCGGGCGGGCCGTAGTTGTTCATCAGGTTCAGGTAGAAGTCGAGTGTCGCCTTCCACTCGGGCTGGTCGAATTGCGGGTGCCAGGTCTCATCGAACCAGCGCGCCCCGAACGAGTTGGACATGGCGGTGAGGAAGGCCATGTTCTCGCCCCAGCCGGCCTTGCCGCGCAGGCAGATGCCATACTGTTCCTTGGACTTGTCGGTCATGGCCGCGGCGGCCTTTTCGATATCGGCCCAGGTCGGCGCGTCGGGCATGGTCAGGCCCGCGGCTTCCATCAGGTCCTTGCGGTACATGACCATCGAGGATTCGCCATAGAACGGTGCGGCGAACAGGTTGCCATCGACCGTCAGGCCGCCGCGGATGGCGGGCAGAAGGTCATCGACATCATACTCGGCGGGCAGGTCGTTCAGGCTGACAAGCCAGCCCTGCTTGCCCCAGATCGGAACTTCATAGGTGCCGATCGTCATCACGTCATACTGACCGCCGCCGGTGGCGATGTCGGTCGTCACATTCTGGCGCAGGACGTTCTCTTCCAGCGTCACCCACTCGACCTTGATGTCGGGGTGCTTGGCGGTGAAGTCGTCCATCAGACCCTGCATGCGGATCATGTCGCCGTTGTTCACGGTGGCCACGGTGATGGTGGTTTCGGCCAGCGCGGCACCCGACAGGGCGGCAAGGGCCGTCGCGCCCAGAAGGGCACGGAGCGGATAGGTCATCAGTAATCCTCCCTGGTAGCGTATGAGCAATTCATCGCTGAATGAATAAATGCTCACACAGGGGGATGAGTCGTCAAGCCCCCACTTCCGCCGCAGATGCGAAGGTCACCGCTGGTCGATCAGCCAGCGGGCTGTCGGTTCGTCCGTGACCAAGCCATTGAGAATGCCGGATTTCAGGGCGGCAAGGATGGCGGGTGCTTTGGATGCACCCGCAGCAATGCCGATCGAGGGCCGCGCCAGCCCCGGGGCGACGCGCACGCCGCCAGTGCGGCGGTTGGTGCCGAAATCAAGATAGGTGCCGGTGGAATCGAAGACCCAGCCCGCGACCTCGCCCGCCGCCCCGGCGGCCTGCATCTCGTCCAGCTCGGCCCGCGTCACGAAACCGTCCTTCAGAAGCGGCGCATCGTCGGACATCTGGCCGACCCCCACGAAGACGACATCCGCCGAAGCCGCCAGATCGGCCACGCGCTTCACCGGGGGCAGGGCGTGGAAGGCCGCGCGTTCTTCGGCCGTGGGGCTGATCACCGGCACGGGCATCGGATAATGCGGCGCCAGGACCTTGTCGGCCAACCGCATCACCACGTCGAAGAAGCTGGCCGATCCATCGGGCGCGATATTGCCGATCAGGCTGACCAGCCGGTGCTGCGGCGCCTCGGTCGCCTCGACCGCGTCGACCATGCCGCGCAGGGCGCGCCCGGTGCCAAGCGCGATGGTCAGGGGCTGGGCCATGCGCAGGAAGCGTTCCAGTTCCGCCGCCGCCGCAGGCGCAAGCGCGCGCACCGGATCGCCCCCTGGGCCAAGGCCCGGCACCACGCGGGCGCGGGTCAGGCCGAAACGCTGGGTCAGCCCGGTCTCAAGGTCCATGCAGGCGCCGATGCGATGGTTCAGCCGGACATGGATCAGCCCTTCCGCCATGGCGCGGCTGACCAGACGCTGCGCCCGCTGGCGCGAGATGCCCAGCTCGGCCGCGATCTGGTCTTGCGTCAGCCCGCCGACATAGGACAGCCAGCCCGCGCGGGCGGCCTCGTCCAGCGGTGTCGGTTCTGGCTCCTGTCTCGGCGTCATCCGGCCCCCCTCAAGTCGGGCGCAAGATGGAAGAAATCGGCGAAGGATGCAAAGCGCATGTGCGGCACGGCCTCGGGCGGCTCGGGCGCATAGCCGTTTGCCATATGGCTGCCGCCGGTAAAGCGCCACACGGTCATCCCCGCGGCAAGGCCCGAGGCGATGCCGGTCAGGCTGTCCTCGATCACCAGACAGCGGGCCGGATCGGCCCCCATGCGCGCGGCGGCATGAAGGAACAGATCGGGCGCAGGCTTGCCGCGCGCCACTTCCGACGCGGTGAAGATGCGGCCCTGAACGCGCGGCCAAAGCCCGGTCAGCACAAGGGAAATCTCAACCCGGCGCGGCGAGGACGAGGTGGCGACGCAATAGGGCAGGCCAAGCGCGTCGATCACGTCGGCCACATGCGGCATGACGCGCAGTTCGCGGCGGAACCCTTCCAGCAGACGTTCGCGATAGTCTTCCTCAAAGGCGGGCGGCAAGTCGAGGCCGAAGTCGCGCCGGATCGTCGCCATCACGGTCGGATAGCTGCGGCCCAGGAAATGCTGCGCGACATAGGGCAGGTCGATCGAGACGCCGCGTTCGGCCAGGGCAGCCACCAGCATCCGGGCCGAGATCATCTCGGAATCGATCAGCACCCCGTCGCAATCGAAAATGACAAGCTCGAAGGGCTGCGGCTCTGGCACGGGCGCGTCCTCTTTCGCCTGCGCCCTTACATCGCCTGCCTGGCGGCCCTTGCGTGACGGGCCGCCCAGGGCGGACGGGAAGGGCGGGTCAGCCGTCGATCCGCTTGCCCATCAGCGCGATGGCCTGCTGATAGACCTTGGCGGCGTTCCATTCCTTGATCACGGCGAAATTGGGCTCGCCTTCCTGATAGCCCTTGCCGGCCTGCCAGCCCTTCTGGCGCAGGTAATTGGCGGTCGAGGCCATGGCATCGGTGAAATTGGTCAGATCGACGCGGCCATCGCCATTGCCGTCGACGCCGTACTTCAACGCATTGCCGGGCAAGAACTGGGTATGGCCCAATTCGCCATGCTTCGCGCCCACCGATTTGGCGCTGATCGAGCCTTCGTCGACCAGCATCAGCGCGGCAAGCAGATGCGGGCGGAAATAGTCGGAGCGGCGGCAGTCATAGGTCAGGGTCGCGATGGCCGAGACCACGTTGGTGTCCCCCATGAAATTGCCGAAACCCGTCTCCATGCCGTGGATCGCCAGGATCACCCCGGCGGGGACGCCATAGGTCCGCTCGATCCCGGCCCAGAAATCGGCGTTCTTCTTCTTCTTCGAGCGGCCCTGCGAGATGATCGTGTCGGCGCCCCGAACCTGAAGGAACTTCTCCAGAGAATATTTGAAGCTTTTCTGGCCGCGATCGGCCGCGATCGTCGCTTTGGAATAGCTGGTGCCCATCAGCGCGGCGATGCCCTTTTCGCCCACGCCTTCGGCGCGCGCTTCCTTGGCCATCACGGGCTTCCAGTCTTCGTATTTGCCGCCGGTATCGGAACAGGGGGCGGCCAGGGCGGGGGAGGCGAGGGTCAGGGAAAGGGCGAAGGCCAGGAAATTGCGCGGCACCGAAAACACCTTTTGTGCAGGTTTCGCGGCAGCATAGAAGCGGGGTCGCGCGATGCCAAGCCTTTCGGGACAGGCCGCCGCGGCCCGCGCAGATTTTCGTCGCCGCAAGGACCGGGCCGGTGTATCCTTGCCCTATTGAACCAAGGATTTCAGGCGATGATTGCGGACCGGCAAAAAGTGGATGGCGTTGTGATCGGGCTTCTTCTGGGCTTTCAGGAGGACCGGCCGCTGGTGGTGTTTCCCGGCAATGAGAAGGACCATGCCATCGCCGCGCGCAGCCTGGCGCCGCTGACTTCGGCCGATGTCGGGGCGGAAGTGGCGCTTCTGTTCGAGGACGGGGCGCGCGACCGCCCGCTGATCGTCGGGCGGATCGTCGAGCCCGCGCGGGTGGCCAAGGCGCCCCTGGTCGTGGCCGATGGCGAGATGTTGCGCCTGACCGCGCAGGAAAAGATCGAGCTGCGCGTCGGCAAGGCCAGCATCGTGATGGAGGCCGACGGCCATATCACCATCCGCGGCACCGATCTTGTCAGCCATGCCGCGCGGTCGAACCGCATCCGCGGCGGGTCGGTCAACCTGAACTGAGGCCCTGCCATGCAGGATGCCCCGTCCTTCCCCGAGCCCGCCGTGCCGCAGCTTGCGCATATCCTGCGCCAGCATGCCGAACAGGCGGCATTCCTCTGGACGGTCTATGACCGGGCGCGGCTGTTCCCCGAGGAAAACCCCGAACTCGACGACCTGCGCATCTCGCGGCTTCTGGAGCGGCTCGAGGCGCATCTCGACGGGCTGCGCATCGCCGGTTCGGCGGGGCAGGCCATGGCCCAAGAACGCTATGCCGAATATCCCGAACCGGGAGAGCTGTTCGTGATCCGCATGTTGCAGCCGGGCGCGGCAGGATTGCGCGTCGCCGATCTGGATCTGGCCAAGGTGCGCGACTATCTGGCCCAGACGCTGAACCCCTGACGGGGCGCGGCCTCAGCCGCCGAACTGGGTCATGTCAAGCTGGCTGAGGAACAGCGTGCCGTCATAGCCCAGCTCGAAGCCCGACCAGTTCTCGCCGTCGAACAGGAAGACCTCTTTCCAGCCGACGATGGCCAGAAGATCGGGCGAGGCGTGCATGGTGAAGCCCTGTCCAAGCGCGCGGAACGGTTCCAGACGGTCGCCGCGCTGGATGGACAGGCCGAAATTCGCGTCGCTCCAATAGCGCTGGCCCTTGAATTCGGCGATGCCCATATAGGTCCAGCCTTCATTGGCCAGGGGGATCAGCTCGCTGTCGCGGATGGCATAGCACTGGCCCTCGGTTCCGGCGAGGTTGAGGCTGCCATCCTGGCCCAGATGGACCGCCTTGAATTCGGTCTGCACCGGCACGTCCAGCGGCACCCAGCGCCGCCCTTCCAGCCGGACGACCTCTCCCAATGTGCCACAGGCATGGATGGTCTGGGGGCTGCGGCCATGGACCGATTTGAACAGGCTGTCGCCATAGGGTTCGATCGCCTGCCAGTCGCCGCCTTCGCGCAGGAAAGAGATGCCGCGATCGCCGATCAGATACTGGTGCCGGTCGTCCAGCGCCCAGATCCGGCGCAGGCGGCTGGGTTTCAGGGTGACTTCGCTGTCTCCGCCGGGTTGCAGGTGATGGATGATCCCGCCCAGTTCCAGCACCAGATGCCGGTCCGGTGCCAGGCTGGCATGGGACAGGATCGAATCCTCGATCCTCAGCCGGATGTCGAAGGTCAGCGAGGTGCCGAACCGCACATCCAAAAGGAAGGACCGGGCGAATTCGCTGCGGTCGTTCGACAGTTCGAAACTGGCGCTGAAGCGGTCGCCGCCCAGATGGAAGGCCTCCATCGCCTCGATATCGACCTCGTCGGGGGCGAGGCGGTCGATCTCCCAGCCCTCTTCGGGCATCTGACGTTTCACCATGATGTCATGTCCTTACCTTCACGCCACGGATTTCGGCGATGGTGGGCTGGCGCGGTTTGCTGGTCGGGCTGTCCTGCACCGGTTTGGCACAGGCCGCCAGATAGGACAGGATGATCAAGGTCAGGCAATCCAGCGCCTCTTTCTTCTCGGCGGGCGTCTTGTTCTCAAGCGCCTCGTGATGCTTGCCGACGGCCTTCATCGTCTCGTCGCAGGCCTCGCCCACGGTCGGTTGCGGGCTTGTGTTCTCGGCCAGGAATTCCCGCATGTCGGCGGTCTTCAGGTTGTGGGGCGTGTCCTTCTTTGACCCGCCGCCGCGCTTGCCGAACCCCGTGCCATCGTCATGGCGCGAGGTCATGCAGACGCAGGGGGCCTGATCGACGTCATAGCCGGGGAAATTCTTGTAATTCGGGCCGCCCCGCGCCTTTTGCAGCATCTGGTTCTCGAAGAAATGCTCGGATTCCTTCATCGGCTTCTTGCCCGCGGCCTTCTCGGCCGGGGTGGTGCAATCGCTTTTGCCATGGGTGTGCACCGGCATCCCGTGTTTCGCCAGTGTGGCGGCGCAGGCGGTGACGGCGGGGTTGGCCTTGCAGATCTCGGGCCAGGGGCCGGTATTGCCGATGGGCGAGGCATGGTTATGCGTGGCCAGGTCGGTGAAGCGGATCACCGGCTCGCCTTCGAACTTCACATCCGCAGACCAGCTGTTGAAATACTTCTTGCCGGTGTTCTTCGATGTGATGACACCCTTCTTCGCCGCGCAGCCCGCCTCGGTGCCGCTGGTCTTGGATTCGTCGGACTTGTTCTTGATGTTGACCGTCTTGCCCGAGATGAAGACGGTCGCGGTGCCGTTTTCGGCATCCGATGCCATGCCGAAACTGGGATAGGGGATCGGCACGCCGGGCGGCGTGGCCGGGTTCTCCGGCGGGGTGAAGCAGACATCGGGGAAGGCGGCGATGGTCTGGGCCTGCACCGCCTTGCCCGAGATTTCCAGACTGTTGGCAAAGACGTCGGGCATCAGGCGGCCCTCCGCACGGCATGAAAGACCGCGGCACCACAGGCGCCGTCATCGCCCGAACCTTCCATCAGCGCCGGGCTTCCCGGCGCATAGCCGCGCCGCTCGGCCATCATCAGCTGCGCGGCCATGACCGGCACCACCGCCGCGCCGATATTTCCCAGCGATTCCGCCGGGCTCCACAGATCCTGGAACGGGATGCGCCCCCGTTCCAGCCGCAACGACGCAAGCGCCGCCTGCTTGAAGAAATACTGCTCTCCGATCAGGTCCGAGATGCGGTATTCGACATGGGCCAGATCGACACTGGCCTCGGTCATGGCCAGGTCATAGGCGCGGGTCATGCCGTCGCCGCGCAGAGGCAGGTCAGCCCCGCCCGCATCGGCGGCGTTGTAGATATGCGCCACCTCGCGGGCGAGACCCAGGCCCGTCATGCGGATCGGCCCCGGTTCGGCGGTGCACAGGATGGCGGCGGCGGCCTCACCGGGGATGAAGCCATTCGCATTGCCGGGGCAAAGCAGGCGGCTTTGATTGAGATAATGGCTGACAGATTGCGCGGTCAGATAGCTGTCGACGCCCAGGATGATCACGGCGGGGGCGCCTTCGGCGATCATCCTGCGGGCAAGGTCCAGTGCGACAAAGCCCGAGGGTCGGCCATGCGCGATCACCTGGGGGCGGGGCAGGGTGGCACTTCCCAGGATCTGGGCAAGCTGCTGAAGGAAGGCCTCGGGATCGTTGACCGGGCGGCCGGGTCGGTCGGCCTCGGCCAGACACAGCAGCAGGGGCGTCGCGGCAAGGCTGCCCGGGCGCTGGCGTTCCAGATCCGTCAGCGCCCCGGCGGCAAGATGGGCCTGCCGTTTCATCCCGATCCAGTTTCGCGGCAGGGGAACGCCGCCGCCGATCAGCCAGGCGCCTTCGGTGCCCAGAAAGCGCGTCTCGGCGAAACCGTCCAGCCGCGCCCGCATCGCCGCGCAAGAGGCCGCTGCGTCCAGCCCGACGCAGGTGACCATGCCCGCAGCGGCGATATGCAGCGGGCGGTTCATGGCGCGGCGGCCCCGGCGATCTGGTCATTCGGGCGGAGAACCGGCGGCAGCACGAGATATTCCTTGCCCCAGGCATAGGCCCGGCGCAGCCCGGCCGAGGGCGGGCCGACCCAGGCCTCGGTGAACTCGCCGATGGTGCGGCGGATCAGGGCCTCGCAGCGCCACGCAAGCGTGAACTGCCGCGCTTCGGTGTCGAAGATCAGCGTGTCGGCGACAAGCGTGGTGTCCAGCGCCAGCTCCCGGCCCCGGAACAGGCGGACGGGCAGGGTCGTGTCGGGCAGGCGGAATTCCTCGCGCCCGCGCGGCGTCATGCCGACGATCACCACCGGGGTGCCGGGGGCGGGTTTGGCGATCCACTGGTCCTGCGGCGCGGCCTGATAATAGCGCTCGTCGAAATCGGGCGGCAGGAAGGGGAAAATGTTGTCTTTCCAGTTGTCGTCATAGGTGCCGCCCAGACGGGCGCGGGCGGGAATGATGCGCGGCAGCGGCCCCAGCGCCATCGGGCGATGCGCCCCGAAGGGCGAGGTGACGGGATCGTCGGGGGCCTCGGTCAGCGGCAGGTCCAGCCCGTCGATCCGGCTGCCTGCGCGAACAGTGGCGAAGCCCAGGCCAAGGGGATTGTCGGCATAGGCGGGCCGGTTCGGCCCATCGCCCAGCGAGCGGTCGGGCCCGCCGAAGGCCGTGTCATAGGAAAAGGGCAGGCGGGTGAAGGGATAGGGCCGGGTGGCGGTGATCGTCGGACCCAGCGTGCGCCATTGGCGCGGACCCACGACATCGAACTGCTTTGTCCAGTCGCCGACGCGCAGCCCGACGCGCACGCGTTCGGCGGGCTGGCCGTTGGGGGCATAGGCCGCGCCCTGCGCGATGACCTCGGCATGGGGTTTGCGGAAGGCGAAATCCGTCTCCCAAAGCGGGGCGGAAAAGCCGGGCGGGCCGGTGAATTCATCGGCCATCACCAAAGCGCGTTGCACCCTGGCCTTGCGCGGCGCCTGACCGGGTTCGGGAAAATCCCATGTGCCCTTGATCACCAGCGACAGGAAGGTCCTGCCGGCGATGTCTGTCCCTTGCGTGGATTGGGCAAGGAAGCGGGTGCTGGTGAGGATGCGCATGGCGCGCTACTCGAAGGCGTAGGCAAAGCCTTCGGGCGTGCCGGTGACCGTGACCTTTGACAGCGGCACGCCTTCCAGCTTGCGGTTCAGCACCTGACGCGACAGTTCGGGCAGCAGCGTGTTCGTGAGGATCGCGTCGATCATGCGGCCGCCGGATTCCAGTTCGGTGCAGCGCGCCTTGATCTGGTCCATCACCCCTTCGCCGATCACCAGTTCGGCGTCATGCCCGGCCTCAAGCCGCCGCGCGATGCCGCGCAGCTTGTGGCCCGCGATCGCCTCGATCATCGCATCCGACAGGGGGTAATAGGGGATGGTGACGATCCGGCCCAGCAGGGCGGCGGGGAAAGTTTTCAGCATCGGCGCACGCAGCGACCCGGTCAGTTCCTCAAGATCCGCCGTGCCGCGGCCATCATCGGTCATGGCCATGATCTCTTCGCTTCCGACATTGGTGGTCAGCAGGATCAGGCAGTTCTTGAAGTCGATCCGGCGGCCCTCGCTGTCATCCATCATGCCCTTGTCAAAGACCTGAAAGAAGATTTCATGGACATCCGGATGGGCCTTTTCCACCTCGTCCAGCAGCACGACCGAATAGGGGCGGCGGCGAACGGCTTCGGTCAGGATGCCGCCCTTGCCGTAACCCACATAGCCGGGCGGCGCGCCTTTCAGGGTGCTGACGGTATGGGCCTCCTGAAACTCGCTCATGTTGATGGAAATCAGGTTCTGCTCGCCCCCGAACAGGGTTTCGGCCAAAGCCAGCGCGGTTTCCGTCTTGCCGACGCCCGATGGCCCGGCCAGCATGAAGACGCCCACGGGTTTTTCCGGCGCGCCGAGGCCGGCAAGGCTGGTCTGGATGCGGTTGGCGATCATCTTCATCGCATGGTCCTGGCCGACGACACGCTGGGCTAGGATTGAGGCCAGTTGCAGCGCCTGTTCGGCCTGGCTGGCCAGCATCCGGCCCGCCGGGATGCCGGTCCAGTCCTGCACCACGCCGCCCACGGCGATGCGGTCGACCGAAGGCAGGATCAGCGGGCGTTCACCCTGCAATTTCGCCAGCTCTGCAGACTTGGCCTTCAGGCTTTCCAGCGTGGCGGCGCGGTCTTCGGCGGTCATTCTGGGAGTTGCCGCATCGGGGGCATCGCCTGCGGTTTCGCCCTCCTCGGGCGGCGCGGCGCTGGGGTCGGCGGCGGCTTCGCCGGGCGGCGGCGCGACGCCGGTGTCATCCACCGCCAGACCCTCGGCGCGCAGCTTGGCGCGCAGGTCCAGAACCTCGTCCACCAAGGCCTTTTCCTGATCCCAACGGGCCTTCGCAGCTTCCAGCTCGCCGCGCGCCGTCTCCAGCGCGGCATTCACATCGGCCTCGCGTTCGGCCACGTCGATGCCGACGGCACCTTCGCGCGAAATGATCGCGGCCTCGACCTCAAGCGCCTGCAAGCGGCGTTCGATGTCTTCCACCTCGGCGGGCGTGGCGTGCTGCGAAACGGCGACGCGGGCGCAGACCGTGTCCAGAAGGCTGATCGCCTTGTCGGGCAGTTGCCGCGCCGGGATATAGCGGTGCGACAGGCGGACGGCGCTCTGGATCGCCTCGTCCAGGATCTCGACCTTGTGGTGTTTCTCCAGAACGCCCGCGATGCCGCGCAGCATGCGGATGGCGGCATCTTCCGACGGCTCCTCGACCTTGACCACCTGGAAGCGGCGGGTCAGGGCCGGGTCCTTTTCAATATGTTCCTTGTACTCTGCCCAGGTCGTCGCGGCGACGGTGCGCAACTCGCCGCGCGCCAGCGCCGGTTTCAGCAGGTTCGCGGCATCGCCCGTGCCCGCAGCGCCCCCGGCCCCGATCAGGGTATGCGCCTCGTCGATGAACAGGATGATGGGTTTCGGGCTGCCCTGAACCTCGTCGATCACCGCCTTCAGGCGCTTCTCGAATTCGCCTTTCACGGATGCCCCGGCCTGCATCAGCCCGATATCCAGCATCCACAGATCGACATTCTGCAATTGCGGCGGCACGTCGCCGCGCGCCAGCCGCAGTGCGAAGCCTTCCACCACGGCGGTCTTGCCCACCCCGGCCTCGCCCGTGAGGATCGGGTTGTTCTGCCGCCGCCGCATCAGGATGTCGATGATCTGGCGGATCTCCATGTCGCGACCGATGACTGGGTCGATCTTGCCGTCCTTGGCGCGCTGGGTCAGGTTGGTCGCATATTGCCCCAGCGCCGATTTGCCCTGCGGCTTGGCCGCCCCGGCTTCAGGTGCCGCCCCCGCCGCAGGGGCGGCCGTTTCGACCGAGGCCTCCAGCAGGCCGTCAAGCTGCGGCTCAAGGCTTGCCGGGTCGATCTTCTCGAACTCCAGGCTGATCTTCAGCAACAGCCCTTCCAGAACGGCGGTCTTCATGGCCGCCAGAAGAACCCAGGCCGAGCGGACCTGATCGCTGTCCTTTTCCACCTTGCCGAAGGTCCAGGCCTCGCGGATGGCGTGGAAGATGTGGTCCGAGAATTCCTCGACCGCGCTGGCGCCATGGGGCAGCTTGTCCAAAGCGCGCTGGATGTCGCCCTCAAGCCGCGCGCCATCCACCCCCGCCGACTGGCACAGAATGTCGAAATCGGTGCGCTCGGTCCGGCTTAGCGCTTCGATGAAATGGGCAAGTTCCACATAGGGGTTGCCGCGCGCCTTGGCGCTTTGCGCCGCCGCCGAGAAGGCCCGCAGGCAGGTTTCGTTGAGTTTTCCGACAAGCTCCTTGCGCTTGACGGTTTCGGGCGAACCGCGCTGGGCCATGCTAAAGCCTTTCAAAAAAGAGGTCGGTCTAACGGCACTTGCAGATAAATGGGGAAATCCTGCAGACTCAGTCTAATCTAGATTGAATGACCGCGCGACAGATTTGAGAACAGGGTGACGGTCAGGTTGCCCGGAGGTTTGAGGCGATGATAGCACCGTTGCCCGGCGATATTTTCCGTGCCGGCCAGGTTCTGAACAACACATATGAGATCGAGGGTGTGCTGGGCCGGGGCGGCACGGGCGAGGTCTATCGCGCGCGCAACCTGATCTCGGGCCGGATCGTGGCGATCAAGGCCTTGAACGCGCAGTTCAGCGGGCAGGAGGGCTATATCGCTCTGATGCGCCGCGAGGAACAGATGCGCGACATCCGCGACGATGCGGTGGTGCGCTATACCGAATGTTCGCGCACCGATCAGGGCCATGTCTTTCTGGTGATGGATTTCATCGACGGCCCGTCGATGGCCGATGTGATGATGCGTCGGCGGATGGAGCCGCGCGAGTTGATGATCATCGCGCATCGCGTGGCCGAGGGGCTGGTGGCGGCGCATTCGCAGGGCATCGTCCATCGCGACCTGTCGCCGGACAATGTGATCCTGAAAGGCGGCAGCCCGGAAAAGGCGACGATCATCGACTTCGGCATCGCCAAGGATACCGGCGCGGGGGCGCGGACCATCGTCGGCAATGATTTCGCGGGCAAGTATGAATATGCCGCGCCCGAGCAGATGGAGGGCAAGGCCGAGGCGCGGTCCGACCTTTACGCGCTGGGGGCGCTGTTGCTGGCGGCCTGGAAAGGGCAGATTCCCTTTGCGGGAATGACACCCGGCGAGATGATCCGCCGCAAGGGCCAGCCGCTGGACACTCTGGGCGTGCCCGAGCCGCTGAAGGGGCTGATCGACTGGCTTTCCGCCCCGGCCCTGGCGCAGCGCGCGCCCTCGGCGGTGGCGGTGGTGGAACAGGTCGGCGCGGCCCTGGGCGGAACGCCCGGGGGCAAGGCGGGGGCCGAGACGGCGGCCACGCGCGCGGCGGGCGGCACCCGCGCCCTGCCACGCAGCGAGCGTGGGATGACCCCGGCGAAACGTTCTTCGGGCGCGGGGTTTCTGGTCGCGGTGCTGGTCCTGATGCTGGGCGCGGCAGGTGGCGGGGCCTGGTATGCGGGCCTGTTCGACGAGTTGCTCAAACCCGCCCTTCCGGTTGCGGCCCCCTATACGCTGACAGCCAAAGCTGCCGATGGCCCAACCCCTGCCAGCCTTGCCGCCCATGCGCCGGATGAAGCCGGGGCGGCGGCCCTGCGGGCGGCTTTCGCCGGGCTGGCGGGTGCGGACGCGGCCCCTGATGCCGTGATCCTCGCGCAAGGCGTGCCGGGGCCGGACTGGGTGGGGGCGGTCAGCGAGCTGTTCTCGATCCTGTCGGGGGTCGAGGGCTGGAAGATCGAAGTGTCCGACCGGGCGGTGAAGGTCGCCGGTCTTGCGGCGGATGCGGCGGCGGGCAAGGCGCTGCGCCAGATGCTGGAAACCTGGGCGCAGAAGGGCAATTTCGTTCTGACCACCTCGCTGTCGGTCGGGCCGAAGGTTCTGGCCCTGGCCGATGTGCAGAAGATGCTGGACGAACGCGCGACCTGCGGCAAGCTGGTGCTGACCGACCCGCCCGCTGCGGGCTATGCCCTGGGCGACACGATTGCCGTCACCGGCTCGGCCCCCGATGGCGATCTGGCGGCAGATCTGCAACTGGGCCTGCGCGAACGCATTGGCGACCGCAAGGTGCGGGTCGACCTGGCGGTGCTGAACGAAGATCTTTGCGCCGTGCGCGACGTGCTGCCCGACCTGCCCAACAATGCCGTGTCGATCTGGCTGGGCAAGGGCGAGACGGGTGAGCCGAACTTGACCGGCATCTATACCGAGGGTGACAATCCCGTGGTCGAGGTGCTGATCCCGGCTTCGGTCACCGAAGGTCGGCTTTGGGTGATGGTGGTCGACAATACCGGCATGGTCTTCAACCTGCTGCCCAATGTGAATTTCGCCGAAACCGACCTGAGCAAACTGGGCACGGTGCAGGACGGGATGCGCCGGGTCCGGGTGCTGTTCAGCTTTGACGAGCTGCGCGCCAACCCGAAGCTGCTGGCGATGCGGATCAAGAAGACTGACTACGGCAAGAGCGAGTTTCTGGCCTTCGTGACCAAGTCCGACCTTTTCGACACCCGGCGGCCCCGGGATGAATCCGTCGCATCCTTTGCCGAGGCGCTGGATTACGCCCAGACCGAGCATCCCGGAAACATCCTTGGCTATGCCAGCCGCATTCTGGAATCCCGACCTTGACGGAATACAAGTCGAGGTTGATCCTTCCGACAGTTACGTTGCAAGAATCGTCCTTGTCTGACAGTCTTTCTTTATTCCGACGACCTTTTCAGTACTGGCCAATGACTTATGGAAATTGAAGCGTTCCTCGCGCCTCTGGATTCTGCTGCGCCGTCGGGCACAGACCTGCGCAACGACGCCCGCTTCCATGCCCTTGAGAACCGCCTTCAACCCGCCTCGCGCGCCGCGCGGCTAAAACTCGTCGCCGAGGGCGGCACCGGACAGGTCGAGCTTGACTGGTCGGACCTCGCGCAAGAGGCGCGGGCGCTGGCGCAGTCGGGGCGCGATCTGCGGCTTCTGGTCATCGTCGCGCGGCTGATGGTGAACGAGGATCGGGCCGAGGGGCTGGCACCCGGCTTCAAGCTACTGGCCGACACGATCTCGCAATATTGGGACACGCTGCATCCGGCGCTGCGCCCCGGCGGCGGCAAGCGCGAGGCGGCGCTGCGCCGGATCAACGCCCTGTATCAGATTGAAAATCCAGATGGCGGCGTGCTGGGCGATCTGGAATTCGTGACGCTGATGGCCCCGCGCGGCATCGGTCCGGTGACGGGCGGCGATCTGGCGGCGGGCGCGATCAGCCGGGCGGTCTTTGCCAATGAAGTGCCCAGCGGCCTTGGCGAAAAGGAAGTGGCCGAGCTGATCGCTAGGCATGAGCAGCGGCTCAACCGGGTGACGGCGGCCTGCCGGGCGACGGCGGCGGAACGGCCCGAGGAATTCGCGGCCCTGCGCGACGGGATCGCGGCGGGGCGGGCGGCGCTGGCCGGGCTTGAGGCCGCGCTTGCGCCGCATGTGACGGAAAACGATGTGGCGGTGCGCTTCGACGCCATGGGCAAGATGCTGGCCCGGATCGCCCAGACGCTTGATGCGGTGGGCGCAGGGGCAGGGGCCACGCCCGAAGCCCCGCCCGCCCCTGCCGCCGCCGGGACGGGAGGCCCAGCCATGACCACGCCCGCAGCGCCGGTGAACGGCGCGGCCAACGGGGCCTATGTGCCCGGCCAGATCAACAGCCGCCGCGATGTGGAACGCTGCCTCGATCTGGTGATCGACTTTTACGAAAGGACCGAGCCCTCGAGCCCGATCCCGCATCTGGCGCGGCGGATGCGCAAGATGGTTCCGATGAATTTCCTGCAGTTGATGGAAGAGATTGCGCCGAGCGGGCTCAAGGAATTCCGCGGCATCGCCGGTGTCTTTGACGACAAGACCAAATCCGGGAGAGACTGATGAGCGAGAGCAAGGCGAAAGTCATCGAGAGAAACCGCGCTCCGCGCGTGCAGATCGCCTATGACGTGGAGCATTACGGCAGCCCGACCACGATCGAGCTGCCCTTCGTTATGGGCGTGATGGCCGATCTGGCCGGCAAGTCCGAAACCCGCGAGGCGATGAAAGCCCCCGCCGACCGCAGCTTTGTCGAGGTCGATGCGGGCCGCTTCAACAAGTTCATGGAGGCGCTGTCGCCGCGGGTGAAGGCGCGGGTCAAGAACACGCTGCCCGCCAAGGAAGGCGCCGAGGCGGCGGATGAAGAGATGTTCGTCGATCTGTCGTTCAAGAACATGGGCGATTTCACCCCCGACAAGATCGCCGAACAGGTGCCCGCCCTGGCCGAGCTTCTGGCGATGCGCAAGCAGCTTGAGGAATTGCTCAGCTACATGGACGGCAAGGTGAATGCCGAGAAGCGCATCGCCCAGCTTCTGCAGAACGAACCCCTGCTGCAACAGGTGGCGACCGAGGCGATGAAGGATCAGGGAGGCACTGAGTAATGGCCGAAACCGAAAAAGCCGCGGGCGCGCCGGGCGCCGCCGAAGCGCAGGCCATCGACCTGGGCGAATTCAACGACCTTCTGGAAAAGGATTTCCGCGTCAAGGATGACGGTTCGGCCAAGCTGAAGAAGCTGGTGCAGAACCTGGCCCTGGCGGCGCAGGAGAAATCGGGGACGGCGACGATTTCGGGCAATGCCGTCAAGTCGATCAAGTCGCTGATCGCCGGGATCGACCAGCTTCTGACCGTGCAGATGAACGAGATCCTGCATGCCCCCGAAGTGCGCCAGATGGAAGGCACCTGGCGCGGGCTGCATTATCTGGTCAACAACACCGAGACCGACAGCAAGCTGAAGATCCGGGTGATGAACATCACCAAGGATCAGCTTGCCGACCAGCTTGAGGATTTCGAGGGCCAGATGTGGGACCAGTCCCCGGCCTTCAAGAAGCTGTATTCCGAAGAATACTCGATGTTCGGCGGCGAACCCTATGGCGCGCTGATCGGCGCCTATGAGTTCAGCCATCATCCGCGCGATGTGGGCCTGCTGCGCAACCTGTCGGGCATCTGCGCAAGCGCGCATACGCCCTTCATCGCCGCCGCCGCGCCGCAGTTGTTCCGCATGGAAAGCTGGCAGGAACTGCCCAATCCGCAGGATCTCAAGCAGATCACCTCCTCGCCGGAATATGCAAGCTGGCAGAGCCTGCGGGAATCCGAAGATGCCCGCTATATCGGCCTGACCATGCCGCGGGTGCTGGCGCGTCTGCCCTATGGCGCGAATACGGTGCCGGTAAAGGGTTTCGCCTTCGAAGAGGAAATCGACGGCAAGCACGACCATTACACCTGGATGAACGCGGCCTTCGCCATGGGCGTGAACATCAACCGCAGCCACAAGCTGTACGGCTGGGGCACCCAGATCCGCGGCGTGGAATCGGGCGGCACGGTCACCAACCTGCCGGTGCACAGTTTCCCCACCGATGACGGCTCGATCGCGATGAAATGCCCGACCGAGATCGCCATCGACGACCGGCGCGAGGCGGAACTGGCGAAACTGGGCATGATGCCGATCCTGCACCGCAAGAACACCGATCTTGCGGCCTTCATCGGCGCCCACAGCCTGCAGGACGATGACGCCCGCGCGGGCCGTCTGGTCGACCCCGATGCCCAGGCCAATGAACGGCTGTCGGCGAACCTGCCCTATCTGCTGCCGGTCTGCCGTTTCGCGCATTACCTTAAGGCCATCGCGCGCGACAAGATCGGCACCTTCAAGGAACGCAACGACATGCAGGTCTGGCTGTCGGAATGGATCAACCGCTATGTGCTGGCGAATACCGCCATGGCGGATGACAAGGCCAAGGCGAAACGTCCCCTCGCCATGGCCGAAGTGCAGGTGGATTCCGTCGAGGGACGGCCCGGCTATTACAATGCAAGATTCTATCTGCGCCCGCATTACCAGCTGGAAGGCATCAATGCCTCGCTCCGGCTGGTCTCGGAACTTCCTTCCGTGAAGGGCGCCTGACCCTTCCCCCGGGGCAGCCCGGGGGCGCGGTCTTTGTCAAAAGGCCCTCCGTACTGGGCGGGGGGCACGCATTCCAGAAAGACACATCTTTTGAAAGGGTAAGATCATGGCTTTTACCGGTTATCTCAAGATTGAAGGCATCGACGGCGAATCCAAGCGCGCAGATCACGAAAAGGAAATCGACGTCTTCGGCGTCCAGTTCGAGGCCAAGCAGATGTCTTCCTCCTCGGTCGGCTCGGGCCGCACCCGGGGCCGCGCGACGCTGTCGGACTTCACCTTCAACAAATGGCTCGACGCGGCGTCGCCCTATCTGATGCTGGCCTGCGCCAAGGGCAAGTCCTTCTCCGAGATCGTGTTCACCGCCCGCAAGGATTCGGGCGATGCGCATCTCGACTATCTGATCATCACGCTCGAGAACTGCATCATCTCCTCCTACAACATGTCCCAGAACGCCCCGGAAGAAAGCTCGAACGAGCTGGTCTCCGAGACGATCGGGATTTCCTACGAGAAGGTGAATTTCAAATACGTCGTGCAGGCCGACGACCATTCCAAGGGTGACGAGCACGAGGTGGAATACGATCTGGTCGCGGCCAAGTAAGGCGGGCGCGGCGGACGGAAGGCGAAGGAGGCGCATTTGGGCAAGGGGCCGGTTCAGCTGCAAGCGCGGCGCGAGGCGGTTCAGCCAAGCCTCTGGGACCGGCTGGTCGACGACCTGCCCGGCATCGTCAGCGAGACCGACCTTCGGCGCCGCGAGATCGGCGCCGAAATCGGCGCGGAGCGGCTGGAGGCGATCATCGCCGCCGGCCCCCGCGCCATCGAACAGGCGACCGATCTGGATGAGGGCAGGCGGCGCGAGCTGGCGCAGTTCCTGCAACTCTTGCAGCGGCGCGCCTTTCTTGAGGAACGCGGCATCGTGGTGACGGCGGATATCCTGCGCGAAGCGGTGCGGCGCGATCTGGAAGAACTGTTCGGCATGGAGCGGTTGCAGGCGCAGTTCCTGTGGTCCGATGCCGAACGCGGCGGGACGGAAGACCTGCTCGATGTGCTGGCCGATTTCCCGCATGTGCAGCGCTCGGTGCTGAATTTCGGCGTGCCGTCCTTTTCCGGCCGCCGGGCCAAGGATTTCGAACCCGAGGTGCTGGCGCGCGAGCTGAAGGAAGTGGTCGCCGTCTTCGAGCCGCGGCTCAAGCGCGACACGATCAAGATCAGCGTCGATACCTCGGGGCGCGAGGGGCTGAAGGTCAAGATCGAGGCGGTCCTCATGTTGTCGCCCGTGCCGGAACGGCTGCGGCTGTCGACGACCATCGACCTTGACAATGGCCGCGCCGCGACCCGGATCGAGGAGGCCTGAGGATGGATCGGGCTTTCCTTGGCTATTACGAGGCCGAGCTTGCGCATATCCGCGAGCTGGCGCTGGAATTTTCCGGCCTGCACCCGACGGTGGCCCGTAACCTGTCGCTGGATGCGGTGCCTTGCCCGGACCCCTATGTCGAACGGCTGCTGGAAGGTGTGGCCTATCTGGCGGCGCGGACACGGCTGAAACTTGATGCCGAAAGCCAGCGGCAGGTGCGGGGCGTGCTGGATGCACTTTATCCCGATCTGGCAGGCCCGGCCCCCGCCATGGGCATGGCGGTGCTGCATCCCGGCCCGCAGGTGCAGACCATGCCCGACGGCCATCTGGTCCGGCGCGGCACGCGGCTGGTGGCGGCGCTGCGCGAGGGGATTTCCACCCGCGCCATCTATACGACCGCGCAGGATGTGACGCTTTGGCCCATCGCGCTGGTCGCGGTCGAATATCTGCAGGATCGCGGCGCGCTGACGGCGGCGGGCGTGCCCGAGGCGCGGATGAAAGGGGCCGAGGCCGGGTTGAAGCTGACCTTCCGGCGGCAGGGCGCTGGGCTGATCTCGGACCTGTCGCTGGACCGGCTGGATCTGGATTTCTCGCATGGTCCGCGTTCGGCGGCGATCTTTGACGCGGTCTTCGCCGCCCCCCTTCCGACCATTGCGCGGCATGGCGAACCCGCCGCCCCCTTCCATGAAAGCCCCGGCCCCGAACTGGTCGGCATCCGCGATGACGAGGCGCTTCTGCCCCGCCTGCGCCCCAGTTTCGAAGGCTACCGCCTGTTGCGGGAATATTTCCTCATGCCCGACCGCTTTCACGGGCTGCGCCTGACCGGGCTGCAAAAGGCGGTGCGCGCCACCGGGTTGCGCGGGCTTGAGGTGATCTTGCCGATGGGCCGCGCCGCGCCGGGGATCGCCGATGTCTCGGCCAAGGATTTCCGCCTGTTCGCGGCGCCGGTGGTCAACCTGTTCGAGAAGGAATGCAATGTCGTCGAGATGGACGCCCGCGCCACGGCGCATGTCGTTCATGCCGACCGCACCCGCCCGCTGGATTTCGAGATCCACCGCCTCTTGCGCGTCACCGATGCTGAAACCGACGGGCCGCAATCCGAGGTTCATCCGCTTTACGCGCCCGCCGCCCAATCCGGCTCGGGCCTGGTCTACACCTTCGAGCGCCGCCCCCGCCGTCCCGGCGCCGATGAATTGCGCCGGGGCCAAACCCGCACCTCCTATACAGGCGACGATGTCTTCGTCTCGGTCGCGCGGCCTGCGGGCGTGCAGCAGGACAGACCGCTGCGGCGGCTGGACATCCGCGCGCTGGTGTCGAACCGCGACCTGCCGATCTTTGACGACGCGCCGCGCCTGACGCTGGAGACCGGCGATCCGGTGGCGCGGGTGGAACTGCTGTCTTCGCTGCGCCGCCCGCGCGGGTCGCTGGCCGCCAGCCTGCCGCAGGTCGGACGCGAGGGCGAGGCGGCGATGGATGACCTGACCTGGCGGCTGGTGGCGCAACTGTCGCTGAACCACCTGTCGCTGGCCGAGGAAAACCGGGGCGCCGAGCCTCTGCGCGCGCTGCTGGAGCTATACGCCGACCGGGGCGATCCGGCACTGGCGCGCCACATCCGTTCTCTGGCCAGGGTAACCAGCCGTCAGGTGATCGAGCGGCTCGACCTGCCGGGACCATTGTGCCTGGGCAAGGGGATCGAGATCACCCTGCATGTCGATGAAGGCCCGCTTTCGGGGTCGAGCACGCTTCTGCTCTCGGCGCTCTTGTCGCGGCTTTTCGCCCGCCATGCCAGCATCAACGCCTTTGTCCGCACCCGGACGCGGCTTCAGCAAAGACAGGAGGAGGTGGCATGGCCGATGGCCCTGGGCAACCGCGACCTGATCTAGGCTTCCGCGATCCCGCCCCCGAAGAGATCGGCTTTTTCGAACTGCTGCGGCGGCTTGAGCGGGAGGGGCATCGCTTTGGCCGGGCAGGCGGGCCGGAAAAGGAACCGGCGCGGCTGGGCCAGCGGGCGCGTCTGTCGATGGCAGTGCGCGATGTGGCCGGTTTCACCCCGCCTGGCGAGGATAGCCCCGCCCGGGTCGAGGTCGAGGTTCTGGGCCTGTTCGGTCCCGAAGGCGCCATGCCCCTGCACATGACGCGCTGGATCATGGCCCGCCAGTCGGAACGCTGGTTTTCCGGCGGGCCGCAGGGGCGGGTCACGGCGGATACGACCTTCCTCGATTTCGCCAACATGCTTCAGCATCGCCATCTGGCGCTCTACTGGCGGGCCTGGGGCGACCAGCGCCCCGAAGTGCAGGTGGAACACGGGCCGGGAGGCCGGGTCATGGCCATGCTGGCCGCGCTGGGCGGTGTGGGCCTGCCGGGGCTGCGCGAGGCCAATGCCCAAAGCGCCGATCCCGATCTGGCGCTGCGGCAGGCCACTTCGCTGGGCCATCAGGTCAATGGCGTGGAAAGGTTGACCGGCTTTCTGGCTGACCTGCTGGGCGTGCCGGTGAAACTGGTTGAATTCGTCGGCCATTGGCTTGAGGTGCCGCAGGCCCTGCAGACAAGGCTGGGGCAGGGCTTCAACGCGCTGGGCAATGGGGCGCTGGTCGGGCGACGGGTGTTCCAACGTCAGGGGCGGGCCGAGCTGCGGCTGGGGCCATTGCCCTTTGACCGCTATCTGGCGCTGATCCGTGACCGGCGCGCGATGGTCGCCCTGCGCCGCGCGACCCGCTTCGTTGCGGGGACGGATGTGGAGTTTGACCTGCGACTGGTGCTGGCGGCCGAGGACATCCCCGAACCGCGCCTGGGCCAATGCGCCCTGGGCCGCACGACGTGGATCGGTGCCAAGCCCGCCCGCGATGCCGATGACTGGCGGATGCGCAATTTCTCGGGCCGCGAGGTGGCGGCATGACCCTGCGCCTGATCCTTGAAACCGCCCCCGCGCCCCAGGCCCGCGCCGAGTTTGTGCTGAGCGAGGGCCGGGTGGTGATCGGGCGGGGCGAGGATTGCGACTGGAAGATCGAGGACCCGCAGATGTTCGTGTCGCGCCGCCATTGCACGGTGGTGGGGCAGGCCGGGCAATACCGGGTGACGGATGACAGTCGGGGCGGGCTGTTCCTGGACGGTGCGCCCGCGCCGCTGGGGCAGGGCGTGACGGCCGTGCTGGTGCCCGGCATGCGGCTGCGGCTGGGGGATTTCGTGATCCGGGCCGAGGAAGGCCCCGCCGCGCAGGCCACCGCCGCCGCGCCCGCGCAACAGGCGCGCGGCGGCATGTTCGGCGACGATTTCTTCACCCCGCGCCCCGAACCGCCGCCACCACCGCGCCCGGCGGGCCTGCCCGACCCGTTCGATGCCCCGCGCGCCGCGCCGCAGGCGCCGGTCAGCGCGCCGCGCCAGGGCGGCCCGGCCTTCTTCGACGATCCCTTCACGCTGGACCCCGCGCCCCGCGCGGCCCCGCCGGCCGCGCCGCCGCAGCCCGCAGCGCACCCCGCCGCTCAACCCGCCCTTGGCAATCCATTCGAAGCGCCCGCGCCGCAGCGCCCGGCGGCAACGCCGCTGCCACCGGCACCGGCTGCCCCCCCCGCAGCACGCGATCCCTTTGGCGATCCCTTCGCCGCCCCGGCGGCGGTCGCCCCTGCCGCAGCCCCGGCGAGCGACTTCGACTTTGGCGATTTCGGCCTGCCCGCCGATCTGGGCCAGCCGAAAGCGCCCCCCGCGCCACCACCGCCTCTGCCCCCCGCCCAGCCGCCGCAGGTGGCTGCGGCCGATGCGGTTCCGGTGAAGCCCAAGGTTCCGAAGAGCGCCCCCCTTGTCCTCGACAAGCCTGCCCCGCCCGCCGATCCGGGCGCGGCTGCGGCCTTCCTCAAGGGGCTGGGCATCGACCCGCCGCCGGGCTTCAGGGGCAGTGCCGAAGAGATGGAGGCAATGGGCCGCCGCTACCGCGCCATGGTCGAAGGCATGGTGCAGCTTCTGCGTCTGCGCGCGCGGGAAAAGGGCAGTGCGCGGGTGGCGCAGACGGTGATCGGGGCGGCCAATGTCAATCCGCTCAAGTTCCTGGTGACGCCGGAGGACATGGTCGCGGCACTCGTTTCGGCCAAGGGGCCGGGCTATCTTGACCCTGACGCCGCCATCGCGGGCACGCTGTCGGACCTGATGGACCATCACCAACGCAGTTGGTCGGGGCTTCAGGCCTCGCTCCGCCGCATGATCGACCGCTTCGACCCGGCGCTGTTCGAGGCCGATCTGGAAGATGTGGGCGTGCTGAAGGCGCTGGTCTCAGGCAGCCGTTCGGCGCGGCTCTGGCAGCTTTATACCGAACGCTATCGCGAGATGGCCAAGGCCGCCGAGGACAGGTTCCTGGGCGAGGTCGGTGCGGATTTTCGAGAAGCATATGAAAACGAAACAAGGAGGATTGAAGATGGAACGCCGTGAATTTCTGGTCGGTTGGGTGGCTCTGGCCACGACGGGGGCTCTGGCGGGCTGCGCGCCTTCGGGTCCCGGTGTGCTGACGATCGTGGCGCAGGGCGCGGCAGGCATGAACCCCGGCCCGGATGGGGCCGACCGCCCGCTGACCTTGCAGGTGGTGCAGATGCGCAGCGCCGGGGCCTTTGACGGCGCCGATTTCTTTGCGCTTCAGAACCCGCAGGCGGCGTTGGGCGGCGAATTCATCAAGGCCGACCAGGTGGCGCTGACGGCCGGGGCGGCCAAGACGCTGTCGATCGGGCTGGATGCCGGCACGACCGTCATCGGGGTTATCGCGGGCTATCGCGATCCGGGCGGCAAGGTCTTTCGCGCCAAGGCCAGCGTTTCGGCCACGGAAAGCGTGACCTTCGCGGTGGCGGTGACGTCTTCCGGCGTCAGCCTGAAGGCCGGCTGAGGCGCGGCGAGGGCCAAGGGAAAGGGCAGGGGATGAGCGAACGCAACAGGGTGGTCTGGAACGAGGGTCTGTACCTTCGCACCCAGCATTTCCAGCAGCAGGACCGTCATGCCGAGGCGTTGATGCGGGCGGGCCTGCTTGTGGCGCCCTGGCAGCCGCATGGTTTCACCAGGATCGAGCTGGACCGCGCCGCGCTGGATGCGGGCCAGATCGCCATCCGGCTGGCCGAGGGGATCTTCCCCGATGGCACGCCCTTCGCCATCCCCGACAGCGCCGCGCCACCCGCGCCGATCCGGATTGTAGCGGGGGCTTCGGGGGCGGTGCATCTGGCGGTGCCTGTGGAACAGGCCGGGACCGCGACCATGGACCCGGCCCATGCCGAAGCCTCCGGCGCGCGCTACAAGGGTGAGATCCTCGAACTGCGCGACACGATCCGCAACGGCGCCGACCCGGCCGAGGTCGAGATCGCCCGGCTGTGCCTGCGCACGCTTGGGCCGGGCGAGGCGCTGGCCGGTTTCGTCGCCCTGCCCATGCTGCATGTCGAAGGGCTGCGCGCCGATGGTTCGGTCGCGATCCGCGAGGGCGACCTGCCACCCGTGCTGACCATCGCGGCCCATCCCTGGTATGGCGGTTTCCTCAAGGAGTTGGTGACCGGGCTTGACCGCATCGCCGAGGCGCATGGCGGCCTTGTGCTGGGCGGTGCGGGGCGGTCGATCGAGAATCTGCTGATCCTTGAACTGGCAAATTCCGCGCGGCCGCGCATTGCCCATCTTCTGGCGCAGAACCTGATCCATCCTTGCGCGCTATACGAGGAACTGGTGGCGCTTGCGGGGCGGATGGCGACCTATGGGTCCTCCTCGCGCCGCCTGTCGGACCTGCCCGCCTATGACCACATGGACCCGACGCCCGCCTTCACCGCGCTGGCCGACACGCTGCGCAGCCTGATGCTGTCCCTGCGCCATGTCGAACCCAAATCGCGCGCCCTGCCGGTGGCCAGGCACAGCCAGAACATCTGGAAGGTGCGGATCGACAATCCCGATCTGCTGCGCACCAGCCGGATCGTGCTCCGCGTCGGCTCGCCCATGTCGGAAGAGATGCTGCGCCAGTTGTTCGTCAACCAGGCCACGGTCGGGGCGGCCGATGCCTTCGAGATGCTGTGGAAATCGCGCCTGCCGGGCATCGCGCTGAAACCTTTGCATTCGCAGCCGCGCGAAATCCCCTATGATGGCGAAAGGCTGTGTCTGGAACTGAACCAGCAATCCGAACATTTCGCCCAGCTTCTTAACGCGCCGGGCTTTGTGATCGGCATTTCCGGCCAACTTGAAAGCGAGCCGCAGATCGACTGCTACGCGGTCAGCAGGTAAGGCAAGATGAGCGACAAGGACGATCCCTTCGGCCTGAATTCCGACGCCGGGCGCACGCGGATCCGGCCGGTTGGCGGTGGCGGGGCGGATCGCGGCACGCTGGCGCCACAACCGTCCCAAGGTGCCGCCCAGCCGCCTTTTGGCACGGCCCAACCCGCCTACGGCGCAGCGATGCCCGGCTATGGCCAGCAGCAACCGGCCTTTGGCGGCTTTGGCGGCGGGCAGGGCTATGCACCGCCTCCGCCCGGCCCGGCGCGGCCGCGCGGGGCGCGGCCCCATGCCAATCCCCTGGTCACGGCCTTCGCGCCGCTGCTGGAATTCGCCCCCGAACTGGAGCGCGCAGCCCCCCCCGCACAGCCCGAAATCCTGCGCCAGCGGATGCAGGCCGGGCTGATCGAGGCGCGGGATGCCGCCTTGGCGCTGGGCCAGCCGCTGACCCGCGCCAATCAGGCCGCCTGGTTCGTGGCGGCGCTGATCGATGACATCGCGCTGAACACTCCCTGGGGCGGCCATTCCGACTGGCCGCGCCAGCCGCTGGTTACCGCGCTGTCGGGCGAGGTCGACGCCGGCACCCGCTTCTTCCGCCATCTTGAGGAATTGCTCGCCTATCCGAACCGCGACCCCGAGCTGATGGAACTCGCCTATCTGTGCCTGTCGCTGGGCTTTCGCGGCCAGTTCCGCCCCCAGGGGCCGACGGGCGAGGCGGCGATCATGGCGCTGCGCAGCCAGATCGCCCGCCATCTGCGCAGCCCCGATGTGATGGCGGCGGCGCTGTCGCCCCATGCCGAGGGGGTGAAGGTCCCGGACGAGCCACGGCGTTTCGCCGTGCCCTTGTGGACGGTGTGGCTTGTGGCGATCTGCCTGATCGCCGGGATCTATACTGGCCTGTCGCTGCAACTGGGCAACAAGGCCGAGCAGTTGTTCACAGCTGCTGCCGCCCTGCCGCCCAAGGAACGCGCAGGCGTCTTTCGCCCGGTCCGCGACACGGCAGAACTTGAGGCGCTGGCGACCACGCCGATCAAGCCGGTCGAGCCGGTGATCTTCGAGCTTCTGCCGCTGTTCCTGGCCAAGGCCCCCGCTGATACCGCCGCCGCACTGAAGGGGCGCGAGGATGTGTCGCTGGCCGTCCTGGTGGTGCAGGGCACCGCGCCCGAACTGTTCCGCAGCGCCAAGGCCGATATCAACCCGGAATATGCCCCGCTGATCCAGTCGATCGCCCAGGTCATCCAGGAAAATGCCGAGGTGATCGGCAAGATCACCGTGATCGGCCATACCGACTCGGTCCCCGTGCAATCGTCGAACCCGTTCCAGTCGAACCAGGGCCTGTCCGAAGCCCGCGCTGCCACCATCGCGGAACTGCTGGTCGCGGCGGGCATTCCGGCGGAGAGCGTGAAATCCGAAGGCCGCGCCGATACCGAACCCGTGGGTGACAACGCCACCAAGGACGGACGGGCGCAGAACCGGCGGATCGAGATCAAGATCGAGAAGAGGCTTTAGCCATGTTCCGCATGATCAAGGCCATCCTCCGCTTCCTGATCTCGCGCCGCCTGTGGATCTTCATCGGTGTTCTGCTTCTTTGCGCGCTGATCTGGCAGTTCGGCGCGCTTCTGGCCTTTGGCGAGGTGCATCCGCTGGAGGAGGAGCTGAACCGCCTGATCGCGATCGCCTGCGTGGTGCTGGTCTGGCTGTTCTCGATCCTGATCGCGCAGCTTCGGGCCGCTCGCAAGAACCGGATGTTCGTGACCGAACTGGCCGCACCCGTCGTCGACAAATCGCGCCCGCATGACGCGAACCTTGCGGCCATCAACAGCAAGTTTCAGGACATTCTGGGCCAGATGAAGAAGTCGCGTCTGGGAGCGAAAAAGTTCCTGCGCGAGATGCCCTGGTATGTGATCATCGGCCCGCCCGGCACCGGCAAGACCACGGCGCTGAAACAGTCGGGTCTGCATTTCCCCATCGATCTTTCCGATGACATCAAGGGCGTCGGCGGCACGCGCAACTGCGACTGGTTCTTCACCGATACGGCGGTGCTGGTCGATACTGCGGGGCGCTATGTCGAGCAGCAGTCGAACCCGGAAATCGACGCGGCGGAATGGACGGGTTTTCTCGACCTGCTGAAAAAACATCGCGGGCGGAGGGCGCTGAACGGGGTGATCGTCACCCTGTCCTTGCAGGAACTGCTGGGTGACGAGGCCGCCCTGCGCGCCCATGGCAAGACGATCCGCAAAAGGCTGGCCGAATTGCGCGAGCGGCTGGAAATCCAGCTTCCGGTCTATCTGATGATCACCAAGGCTGACCTTGTGCCGGGATTTGAGCAGTTCTTCTCGGACCTGACCACGCGCGAGCGCGAACAGGTCTGGGGCGCGACCCTGCCCACCGATGCCCGGGCCGAGGGCACGGCCGCCGTGCGCGAATTGCGCGGGCTGGTGGCGCGGCTGGAGCAGCGGCTTTCCGCGCGGATGGCCGAGGATGCGCCCTTGCCCTGGCGGGCCGAGGTCTTCCGTTTCCCCGCCCAGGTCGAGCGGCTGGAAGGCGCGCTAAAGGTTCTGGTCGATACGGTCTTCGGCGAAAGCCGCTATGAAGAGGCGCCCTGGCTGCGTGGCTTTTATTTCACCTCGGCCGCGCAGGAAGGCAGCCCCATCGACCGGATGCTGGGCGAGATGGCGGCGTCGTTCGGGATGCGGGCGGAACTGCCGCCGCGCCGGGCGGCGGGCGAGCAGCGCAGCTATTTCCTGCGCGAACTTCTGTCGAACGTGATCTTCCCCGAGGCCGGTCTGGGCCAGTTCGACCGCGCGGCCGAGGAACGCCGGGTGTGGATCTGGCGCGGCTCGGTCGCGACGGCGGCTATGGTCTGCACCCTTGCCGGGCTGGCCTTCCTGTTCAGCTACCTGCGCTATTCCGGGGTGATCGCCGATCAGGCCCGCCTGACCGCCGATCTGTCGCAGCGCCTGACCAATGTGGCCGCACGGCAGGCGCCGACCGATCCGCTGGATCTGGACGTCGCCCTTGGCGCGATGGACGAGATCGAAAAGGCGCGATCCCCGCGTGAGGCCAGCATCCTGACCCTGGCCGGCCCCACCGCCGAGACCGATCTGAACCGGGCCGAGAAGATTGCCTATGATCACGGGCTGAAGACAATTCTCGAGCCGCGGATGGTGGCGCTGATCGAAGCGACGATGTGGCGCGAGATCCGCAACCCGGAATTCCTGCTGGGCGCGCTGAAATCCTATCACATGCTGACCGGCAAGGCGCCTTACAACGCCGAATTCCTGTCGCATTGGTGGCAGACCGAATTGCCGCAATTCGCGCCGATCCCGCCTTTCCCGAACGATGCCGCGCTGGCGCATGAACTGGCTGCGATCGACCGCGCTTCGGGCGACGAGGCGGCGCAGCGCATCGCCCCCGACGACATGCTGGTCGCCAAGGCGCTTGAGGCGATCTGCACTGTGCCGCTGTCGGTCCGCGCCTATAACACGCTGATGGACGATCCGGCGGTGACGGCGCTGCCGGAATGGATTCCGGCCGACAAGGCGGGGCCGAACTCGACCAAGGTGCTGACGCGGCTGTCGGAAAAGACCCTGCGCATCGGCCTGCCCGGCGCCTATACCTATGACGGGTTCCACAACGTCGTCCTGCCGCTGATCCCCGAAGTCGCGGCGCAGATGGCGCTGGACCGGGCGGTGTTCGAAGGGGGCTGCGCCGACAGTTCCGACACTTCGGTCGGGCAGTTGCAGGCCGATATCCTCAAGCTCTATTCCGATGATTTCATCGCGCAATGGGACGGCTTCCTGCGCGATGTGCGGCTGGCGCCGATCACCGATCTGACGGTGGCGACTGCGAACCTGAAGGATCTGGCCAGCGCTGACAGTTCGCTCAAGCGGCTGTTGCGGGCGGTGGTCGAGGAGACCGATCTTCTGGCCCTGCGCGAGGAACCCGAGGCGACGGACAGCGCGGCGACGGATGGGCTGATCAAGGGCGCGTTGAAAAAGGCGGGCAAGGTCGGCGCGCTGATCACCAAAGGCTCCAAGGCTGCGGGCAAGATCACGGCCGGCAGCGAAGAGGTGAAGGATGCCAGCGGCGAGGCGCCGGGCAGCGGCATCGCAGAACATTTCGCGCCGCTGAAGGCGACGGTGACCGAGGTGGATGGCGTGCCGCCACTGATCACCGATGCCGAAACCGCGCTGGGCGCGCTGGCCAACGAGTTGCAGACCGTGGCGGCCAGCCCCGACCCCAAGGCAGCCCTTCTGGCGCGGGGCGGGTTGCCGCAACTGACCGGGCAATTGGCCAATGTCGCCAGCATCCTGCCCGACCCGGTCGATGACTGGCTGACCGGGCTTGCCGGTGACACGATCACCGTCACCCGCGACGCGGTGGTGGCGCAGTTGAACGCGCGCTGGAAGGCCGATGTGCTGCCCTTCTGCCAGAACGCCACTGCCGGGCGCTATCCGTTCGAGCAGGGCAGCGCCATCGACGTGAACACCGCCGATTTCCAGCGCCTGTTCGGGCCGGGCGGGCTGATCGACAGTTTCACCATCACGCATCTGGAACAGTATATCGACACCACGGTGCGGCCCTGGGCCTGGCGGGCCGATTTCGGTCTGCCAGCGGCCACGCTGCAACCTTTTGAACAGGCGCGCTCGATCCGCGATAGCCTGTTCCCCGGGGGCGCGGGGCCGATCATGGCCTTCACGCTGGAGCCGAAGGACCTGTCGGGCAATGCCAGCCGGGTGACGCTGAACATCGATGGACAGCAACTGGTCTATTTCAACTCGGCCGCGCGGCCGATGGCGATGACCTGGCCGGGCAAGGATGGCACCAACCTGATCTCGCTGTCCTTCGCGCCGGTCGATGGCTCGGGCGAGGTGATGAGTTCGGAAACCGGGGCCTGGGCCTGGCTGCGGCTGATCCGCAAAGGAAGCCTTGCCAAGACCAACCTGCCGGAACTGTTCAACCTGACACTGGCGGCGGGCGGCTTTTCGGCCAAGTTCGAGTTGCGCGCGGCCTCGGTGGAAAACCCCTTCGACCTGACCATGTTCGGGAATTTCAAATGCCCGCAAGGGTTCTGAGGGCCAAGTTCCTTCGAGGGAATTCGCAATTCTCTTTGAAGAAGATCCCAGGCCCGGGGCGCGGCGCATGAGCGATGTCCTGACCGGCTTTCATGGCAAGCTGCCCAGCCTTGGCGATTTCGTCAGCCGGGGGCTGCCCAGCGGGTTCGTGGCCTTCTGGGATAGCTGGGCCACAGCCCACCTGGCGCGGCGGGCCGACTGGCCCGAAGGCGGCTTGCGGCTGCGCCTACGATCGGGCGGGCGGGTGGCGGCGGGCGTGGCGATCCCCGGCACCGACCGGGTGGGGCGGCGCTTTCCTCTGGCGGCTTTCGTGATCGCCGCCGATCTGCCCGGCCCTGAGGGGCTTGACCCCTGGTGCGATGCTGCCTTGGCCTGTCTGTGCGCGGCTCAGGCGGGCGGGCAGGGCCCTGACGAGGTGGCCGAGGCGCTGGGGGCCCTGCCACCACCCGAAGGCGCGGCTGAGGGGCCGGTGATGGCGCTGTGGCGTGTCGGCCATCAGGCGGTCGCCTGCGACGCCGCAGCGCCCGAGGCTGCCCTGTCGGCGCTCTTCGCGCCCGGCCCTAATTGTTCAGGATCTTCGAACCCTTGACCACCACGTCGCTCGACGCCTTGACGGTGATCTTGCCCGAGCCCTTGATCGTGATGTCCTTGCCCTCGATGCTGATCGTGCCGTCCTTTTTCATCGAGATCGCGGCCGAGCCGGTCTTGAGCACGATGGCATCGGCGGCCTCAAGCGTGATGGTCTTGCCCGCCTTCACGCCAAAAGCGCCGGTCACGTCAAAGGCGGAATCCTTGGCGACCTTGGTGCCCTGACCGCCGCCGATCTCGATGGCCTGGTCCTTGGCGATCTTCACCCCCTGCAAGCCGCCAACATCCAGCGTCTGATCCTTGCCGATGCTGATCGCCTGCTTGCCGCCCACGGTCCAGGTGTCGTCCTTGGCCACGGTATGCGTCTCGGCCCCGCCCACGGTCATCGCGCGGTCAGACCCGATGGTGTTGGTCTGCGATGAGCCCACGCTGCGCACCTCGGTCGCGCCAACCGTATCGACGCGCGGGCCGCCCACGGTGACGGCCTGGGCGATGGCGACAGTCTGGGCATGGTTGGCGCCGATGGTCTCGGTCGAATTGGCGCCGATCGAGATGGTCTCGTTCGCGCCGACGGTCAGGGTCCGGTTCGACCCCACCGTCTCGTCATCATTGACGCCGATGGACGTGGTCTGGTTGTTGCCCACCGTGACCGACTTGTTGTTGGCGACACTTTCGGTGCGGTCATGGCCGATGGACTGTGTGGCGTCGTGTCCCACATCCTCGACCCAGTCATGGCCGATGGTGCGGGTCTCGTCATTCTTGATCAGTTCGACATGGTCCTTCTCGGCCTGGAAATAGACCTCTTCCGACCCGGCCTTGTCCTCGAACCGCAATTCGTTGAAACCGCCGGACGAGGGCGTGGACCAGCTTTTCCAGCCCGACTGGCTGGCCTTGCCGGGCAGCCCATAGGGCACGGTGTTCTGCGCATTGTAGACCCGGCCGGTGATGATCGGCTGATCGGGATCGCCTTCCAGGAAATCGACGATCACCTCATGGCCGATGCGCGGGATCTGGATGAAGCCCCAGCCTGCGCCCGCCCATGCCGCGCTGACGCGCACGAAGCAGGACGAGTTTTCGTTGCGGCGGTCCAGCCGGTCCCAGTGGAAATGCACCTTCACCCGGGAATATTCGTCGCAAAAGATCTCGGCCCCCGATGGCCCGACCACCACCGCCGTCTGGGGCCCCGCCATGCGCGGGCGTGGCGTGCGGTGGGGCGGACGGTAGGTGATCTTGGCGGGCGAAAGCTCCAGCTTCACCACATAGCCCGTGCCCTCGCGCGACTGGCCCGCGCGCAATTCCTCGTCCCATAGCTCATAGCTGGCGCGGATGACGATGTACTTCTGGTTCTCCTCCTCGCGCGGGAACAGCTTTAGCGTGAAGACCCGGCCTGACCAAAGCTGCCGCGCCGTGCCCCGCGCGGCGACCCGGTGCTGATCGGCCTGCAGTTCCTGCAACCGCAACTCGGTGATGGCTTGACCGGGGCTCAGCTCAAGATAGCGACCGGGATAATGGTAGATCTCGGATTTGCTCTGCTCCCCGGCCAGAGCATTCTCGGTCATCGTCGACAGATCGAAGCTCGGCTTTTCGAAATCGTAGTCGGTCGCCGTGTACTTGCCGCTGCGCACCTGCGACTTCGGCACCCAATGGGTGATGAAATCGCCGTCGCGGAAACTGACCCGGCTGTCCGGCTCATAGGGCAGGTCCTCGCTGTCCGGCCCCGGCTGAAGGGCGGTGTTGTCATCGGCAAGGACCAGCACATGACCATCGGCATCATGGTCGAAATGATAGAAGATGCCCTCATGCTCCATCAGCCGCTGCACGAAGGCCAGATCGCTTTCGCCATATTGCACGCAGTAATCGCGCTTCTTGTATCTGCCGCGCAGCTTGAGCTGATATTTGGCGTCGGGATAGGCTTTGAACACCTCTTCGATGATGTCGGGAACGGTCTTTTCCTGAAAGATGCGGTTGTCGCTGTCCAAAGACAGGAACCACAGCCAGGGCCGCAGCGTCATGCGGAAGAAGGCCAGGTCGTCGCGAATTTCCTCAAGCGCGAAATCGGCGACAAGACCGTGGAAATGCCGCTCTTCCTCGCCCGAGACCGTGATGATCGCCTTGGTGCCAAGAACGGTGCCCGCTTCTAGGTTCATGTTCTTGCACGAGATCAGCAGACCATAGGCGAAGGGGGTGGAAATCTCGTCGCTGCCGTCCATCCGGGCGAAGAAGATTTCGTCTTCAATGGCAGGAATCTTGACGGTGATGTCGCGGTCAGGGGTCACGGCGGGCATCCTTGAAGCGGATCGATGAAAAGACGAGACGGCAATATGCGGGCAGTATAGCGGGTTGACCGCCGCTTGGCGCGTGGGAAATTCCGGCCCCGGCGGGGGGCGGTCAGGGCGTCACAGCAAAGGCGGGCAGGTCAGACCTTTCATCAGCGCCCTCTGCGCCAGGGGATTCTGCGGCTTGTCGAACAGGATTTCCAGAAACAGCCGGGCATTCTGCGCGCGCAGATCGACGAGGAAGCGCTGGCCATTGTCGCGGTCGCGCAGGCGCAGCGGCGCGACAAGGCGCAGAAGGCCCCAAAGGCCGGGGGCAGCGAGCCTCGCCTCCTCGCTGCCGGTGGCGAAGGTCACCTCGATGCCCTGCGCCGGGTCGGGGCCGGGCCAGGCCAGGACAAGGCTGTCGGTCGCCGCCTCGACCGGGCCGCCCGTGCCGCCCAGCACAACCCGCGCCTGCCCGCGTTCGGCCAGGGCCGAAAGCGTGAGCGTGGCGCCCAGCCTGCCATCCGGGAACAGGCCCGCCCCAATCTCGGTCGCGCGTTGCAGGAAGATGGCGCTGTCCGGGGTCAGCCCCTCGAACCGCGCCTCGGGTTTCCAGCGCCAGGGGGTTGCCGACATATCCAGCATCTCGGCGGCCCGGGTCTTGATGAAACGGTCGATCAGCCCGCCCGGCGCCAGAAGCTGCGCCATGCGCTCGGGGTCGGCATCCTCGCCCGGATCGGCAAAGGGGAAACGGGCATTGGTGACGGCAAGGCAGGTTTCCAGCACCTCGCTTTGCCAGCGCCGGGTCAGGTCGTTCGACAGAAGGTCGGCATGGGCCGCGCCGGTCTGGGCCAGCGTATCCTCGACCAGTTGCACCACCACCTTGGGCGCCACCCCCAGCGCCGCGACCGAGGCCGCGCGGTCCTGCACCGACATCAGCCGCTGCTGGCCCTTTTCCTGATCGCGGTCCTGCGCGGCCAGCGCCACGTTCAACCCGGCGAAAAGTCTGCCGATCTCCTGCATCCGCCCGGCTTCGACATATTGGATCATCGGGCCGAATTCGGCGGCGACGCGGATCTGCTGGTCATGGCTGCGCGCCCGGTCAGTGCCGCCCGCCTGCACCCAGACCTCGCGCAGCAGGCCCTCAAGCGGCGAGGCCTGGCGGGCCAGCTCGCCCGAGACCAGCACCGCCACTTCGGTCGAGGCGAAATCCGGCACGCGCAAATCGGCAAGATAGGCCTGCCAGCGCGCCAGCGTGTCATCCTGCAAGCGGTCCATCAGCAGATCGGGCGTGTCGTTCTGCGGCGGGTGCGGGGTCTTGAACAGGGCGCTTGCCCGGTCCCGCGCGGCGGTGACGGCAAGGCCCGCGCCGAAATCGCGGGCATGGTCCCAGCCTGCCTGCGTATAGAGGCCCGGCATCGGTGTGGCCATCGGCAGGCCCGAACGGCGGCGCAGGATCGTGGTCAGGCCCGGCACGGCGGTATCTGGCTGCCAGGCGGGCAGGGCGGCCACGGCGGCCGACCGGCGCAGTTCCAGATAGGCACGGTCGGGTTCCGATGCTTCGGCGGCGATCCCCCGGCCCTGATCCAGCAATTCGCCATCGGGCGGGGCGGGCATGACCGGCGGCTTTTCCAGCCGCAGAAGATGGGGTGCAAGGCCCGCCAGCGCCGGGTCGGCGGTGGCGCGATCCTCGGCCCAGCCGGCCAGCCAGGCGGGTTGCCAGTCGCTTTCGCCCGACAGGATCGTCCAAGCGCGCAGCGTGTCATAGGCGGCGGCGGGTTCGCCCTCGCTGGCCAGCGCGCGGTCGATGGCCCTGGACATCAGCCCAGGCAGATGGCGTTGCAGCGCCTCCTGATAGGCTGTCTCGGCCAAGACAGCGGCGTCATGACCCGTCAGCCCGGCGAACAGGTTCACCGGTGCCTTGGCACGGGTGATCCTTGTGACTTCCGTCTCGCGCCACAGCGCATCCAGACGCGCGGCAAGGTCGGGGAAGGGTCCGGCGCGGTCCAGCCCGATCTCGATGGCGCTGGCGGCATAGGCCCCGGCCAGATCGCGGTGAAAGCGCCATTCCACCCAGGCCATCCAGCCCGCCACGGCCAGCGCATAGGCGGTGATCAGGACTGCCAGCATCCCGGTCCAGTTCGCCGTCACCGGCGAGGTGTCAAAGGCGCGACGGTGTTCCTCCATCCGCTGCAGGCAAAGGGCCAGCAGTGGTGTCACTCCGGCATAATCCGCCATCCCCGCGCTGCGGCGCAGGAATTCGGCCAGATCGGCGGCGGTGACATCGCGCCCGTCGAACAGGAAACGGCGCGAGGCATCCCCCCAATCGGCCACGTCGATCGCCCGGTTCTGTCGCGCCCGCTGGTCGATCACCAGGGCCAGGGCCGCGCGGGCGGGCGGCACGGCAGGGGCGGGCACCCCCGCGCGTTGCAGCCCGAATTCAAAACGTTCCAGCAGGGTGCGGGCGTGCAGCAGCAGGTCCGACTGCTTTTCGCCCGTCACTGTGGCCAGCCGGTCGGCATAGGCCAAGACCGGCTCGGCCAGACGGGCGACGGTGGTTTCCTGGCCAGCCGCCTCGGTCGGGTCGGCGGCCACTAGAGCTTTCCTTCCGCCTTCCAGGCGCGCAGGGTTTCCTCGCCCACCTCGAAATGCATCGAATCCTCGCGGTTATAGGCCGCGCCCCAGAACCAGCCCTCGTCGTTGAAATATTCGGCCAGGATCAGCAGGCCGAACTGCGTGCCGCCATCGGCAAAACCGTCAAGCTGGCCTTCCAGCGTCAGGTCGATGGCCGTGCCCCAGGAATGGTTCGAGATCGAGGTCGAAGAGCCGCGGATGTTGCGCACGCACAGCGCCCCCGCCGTGCCGACCTTGGCATAGATGTCGGGATCGCTTTCCTTCAGCCGGTCGAGCACCCGTTGCAGGCTTTCCAGCGCGGGCCGCAGCATCGTTACCTTGATCGGCCCGACCGTGCGTTCCTCAAGAAGCGACTTCAGGCGCTCATTGGTCATGCCCTGACAATCCTGCGAATAGCTGTCGCGCGGATTGCCAAGCAATTCCAGCATTGTGCGGTTGCGCGGCTGGGTGATGCCCTTGTTGAAGCGGGTCTTCGCAAGCTTCATCTGCTCGGTCAGGTCTTCGGTGGCGGCGTTTTCGAAATCCTCGTCGGGCAAGAGCGCGGCAGGATCGGCGGGCGTGGTTCCTCCGGCCTCGGCCGTGGGCGCGGGGGTGGGGGGCGCGACCGGGGCGCGATTGGCCAGAAGGCTCAGATCCTCGCGCAGGCGCTTCACCTCTTCGCCCAGGCTTTCGGATTTTGCCTTCTCGTCGGCCAGCGCTGCCTCAAGCGCCTTCACGCTGTCTTCCAGCCGTTGTAGGCGCAGGTCGGTGGCGCCATCGGCCGTGTCGATCAGCACGGTGACAACGGCAAAGGCGATGGCCGCGACGACCGTGCCGATGGCGACGATGACGGGGCCGATCAGCGTGCCGCGTGCCATGGGTTCAGCCCGCCACCAGATCGACGACAATGACCGAGACATTGTCCGGCGCACCTTCTTCAAGCGCGCGCAAGACCAGCGCCTCGCAGGTCGCCTGGGCATGGCCGCCCTGCGACAGGATCGTCTCGATGGCCGTTTCATAGACGCAGCGCGGCAGCCCGTCGGAACAGAGCATCAGCCGGTCGCCCAGGATCAGCGGCACGGCGGCGTGATCCACCTCGATCTCGGGTGCGGCGCCCACGGCGCGGGTGATGATATGGGCCTCCGGGTGGCCTTCGGCCTCGTCGCTGCCGATCTCGCCGCGGTCGACCATGCCCTGCACGACCGTGTGGTCATGGGTCAACATCCGCAGGCGCTGGCCGCGCAGCAGATAGGCGCGGCTGTCCCCTGCCCAGGCCACATGCGCCACGCCCTGGGCGATGAACAGGGCCACGACCGTCGCCCCCATCACCTGCGCGCCGCGTTCGCGCGCGGCGATGCGGACGATGGTGTTGGCGCGTTCGATGGCGTCTTCCAGCGCCTCGGGCGGGTCGGCCTGATCCTGGATCGCGGCCAGCGCGTCGATTACCAGATCGGCGGCGACGGCCCCGCCCTCATGCCCGCCCATGCCATCGGCCACCGCCCAAAGCACATGCGAGGGGTCGGCCAGGATCGCGTCTTCATTCTGTGTCCGCACCCGGCCGCGATGGGTAAGCCCCGCGCCTTTCGGCATCGGCAGCGGACCGGCACCAGGACGGGGAAGGATGGTGGTCGGCTGCATCATGCGCCTTGGTCCCGCCGGGGCGCGGAAGGCGGCGGCGTAAGGAAAACGTGATGCATGGCTTATGGCCCGAAACAATGGCGGAGATTGAAAACAGGGTCAGGTTAGCATAGCATGGTTGCGCGTTTAACAGCAAAATTTTGGATGAAATCATGCGTCATGCCGTGCTTCTTGCCGCCGTTTGCGGGCTATTCGCCACGACCCAGATGGCACGGGCCGAAAGCCTGACCGACGAGGAAATCCTTCAGCGTTTCCTGATCCAGCGCGATGCCTATACCGCCGTCAAGACCGGCAAGGGCAAGACGCGCGGTCTGGAGATCGTCTCGGTCGAGGATCTGGGCGGGGCTGAAGCAACGACGCCCGAGGCGGGAACCGCCGTGGCGGCGACCGACACGCCCGCCACCGATGCGACGGGCGATGGCACGGGCACCGGGCCCGTCGTCGCGGCGACCGACGGGCCGGAAATGGGCAGTTCCACCACCGATGAGACCAGCGGCGTCACCCTGACCGAGGCCGAGGTCGATCCGGTCAAAGCGGGTGGGAACCCCGACCTGATCCTTGCCGCCAACCCGGATTCGCCCATCGACCCGACCCAGGTCGGCATCCTGCCCGAAGAGTTGCAGGTCAATGTGCGGATCACCTTCGATTATGACTCGGCCTCGATCAAATCCGATCAGGTGCCGGTGATCGAACAGATGTGCCGCGTGATCAAGGCCAGCGACATCAAGCTTTTCCGCATCATGGGCCATACCGATTCCGCGGGCTCGGACGAGTATAACGAAAAGCTGTCGCTGCTGCGCGCGCAGGAGGTGAAGCGGCGGCTGGTCAGCGATTGCGGCATCGACGAGACCCGGTTGCAGGCGATGGGCCTGGGCGAACGCTTCCTGTTCGATAAGGCCGATCCCAAGGCCGCCGACAACCGCCGGGTCGAGTTTCAGGCGATGAGCTGATGCCAGACGGGGGGCGGGGCGGTTGCGGCTGACCCCCGGGGGCCTTTGCCCCCGGGCCCCCGGGATATTCGGGAAGAGAAGAAGGGTGGGCCGGTGTTTGGCCGAAAAGGCCGCGCCCCTGTCAGACCGCCAGCGTCACCTCGCGCGCGACGAAGTCCTCGAACTCTTCGCCCAGGGTGATTTCCTCGCTGACGCCCCATTTCGCCAGAACCACCTCATAGCGGCGGCGCAGGTAGCTTTCATATTCCGCCGCCGTCAGCAGGCGCAGGTCGGCGCGGCTGGGCAGAAGCTCGATGGCGACGGGCGCATCGGCCAGGAAAGGCAGCGACAGGCCGGTGGCACAGATCACCGGGCGCTTGCCTTCGTCCCACAGACTTTGCGCCACACCGGCCAGCAGCGCCTCGCGCGCCGGCAGGCCCGGCCCGAGCGCCGAGACAAGGCAGCGCGGCCGCGCCTCGCCGTCCAGATCGACCAGAAGGATCGTGTCGGATGGCGGCGGGTCATCCGGTCCGGGGGCAGGCTCTGGCGCGGCACCCTCGGACATGGCGCCTAGATCCCGTTCTGGTCGATGAAGGTCTTCACCTCGGCGCGCAGCACGGCCTCGCGACCCTTGGGCAATTGCGCGGCCAGTTCCGTGACCAGATCCTCGGCGCCTTTCACCTTGCCCTCGGTGGCGAAAAGCGCGTTGCGGAAGGCTTCCTCCAGATCGGGCTTGCTGCCGAAACGGCCATCGCGCCAGCCCCAGGCCAGATCGAGATAGGCCTGCGCCAGCCCGCGCCGCGTGGAATCCTGGAACAACTCCAGCGCCTTCTGCGGATCGGCCGCGATGCCCCCGCCGCCTTTCAGGTAGAAGCGCCCGCCGTAAAGCGGCGCATAGCCATTGCCCAGCGCGCGGGCGCGGTCCAGCCAGTCGAGCCCGGTCTTTACATCCTGCGCCACGCCTTCGCCCTCCAGATAGGCGCGGCCCAGATTGGCCATGGCGGTGGTCTGGCCCTGGTTGGCGGCGGCCCGATACAAGGCGGCGGCCTCGACCGGGTCTTTCTCGACCCCGGTGCCGGTCCTGTAAGCATCGCCCAGTGCCGTCGTTGCGTGCGGCCAGCCCATCGAGGCGGCGAGGCGATACCACAGGACGCCCTCTTCAGGGTTCTTGTCCACCCCCTCGCCCAGCCGATAGGCGGTGCCGACATTGGTGCGGGCGCGCAGATTGCCCATCCCGGCGGCCCGCATATAGAGAGCGAAGGCGAGCGCGAAATCTCGGTCCTGCCCGCGCCCCATGCGGGCATTGAAGCCGCGATTGACCATGGCGGCGGCATAGCCGCCGCTGATCGCGGCATCATAATAGGCATTGGCCCAGTCATAGCGGCGGGCCTGATCCAGCACCCGGCCGAACTGGAACAGGAGACGCGGGCTGTCGGGCGCCTCGGCCAGGGCAAAGGCGCAGGCGCGCAGCGCGCGGCGCAGGTTCATCCGCGACAGCGACACGCCCGGCGTCAGCTTGGCCGCATCCAGCGGGTCGGCGGCTTCCTCGTCGCAGGCATCGGCCTGGGCGCCCAGGCCCGCCTGGGTCTGCGGATAGGTCAGCGGCCAGGTGCGGAAACTGTCGCGCATCACATATTCGCCTGACTGGTCGAGAAGCGGCGAAGACCGCCCCTCGGCCTCGGACCCCGGCAGGCTGGGGCCGATCTCGGTCACGATGGCGCCGGGTGTCAGCATGATGCCGTCGCGGGTGACGGTTTCCTTATCCGGCGTGCCCGAGGCCAGTTCCACCGCCGCCCGCGCCTTTGCCGCCTCGGCATAGGGGCTGTCGGGGAAGACCTGGGTGAAGCGCTGGAAATCGGCTGGGTCGCCCGAGGATTGCAGGTACTCCCACAAGACCCGGTCCAGGGTCAGCACCTCGCCCGAGGCGGTCGTGACGCGGGCGGGGCCGGTCGCGGGGGCGGGGCCTGCCAAGGGGGCCGAAAGGTCGGGGCGCAGGATCAGCTTGGTCTCGATCGAGCCGGTGATCCAGGGGATCTGCGTCCCGCCCGAGGACGAGCGGACCGAGCGGCGCACGGTGCGGAAGACGTCATACAGATCGGCGCCGCTTTGTTGCAGCGCATTGGCCAGCGCCAGCGAATAGGGGCTGTTGCCGCTGCCGGTGGCATCGGAATCCTGCGCCACCTCGCCCGCGCCGGTGGAAAAGGCGATCAGAACCTCGCCCGAGGGCGCCTCGACGAAGCTGAAGCCCGATTTCAGGTCGCCCTCGCCCGTGCCCGCCAGCACGGTGCGGCAGGCATCCAGCACGACGATGCGGATGCCCTTGCCGCTGGCGGTGACCCGGTCCAGCACGGTGGACATCGGCAATCCCGCCGTGGCGATGCCCTTCACCGAGGTCAGACTGGTGTCGACCGGCAGAAGCAGGTTCTCGTTGCGATATTGCAGCCCGTGGCCCGCGTAATAGAACAGGCCCACATCCGCCGTTGCCATGGTCTCGGAGATGCGGTCCAGCAACAGCGGCATCTGCGCCGAGGTCACGTCGAGATAAAGCGAGGTGTCAAAGCCCAGCTCGGTCAGGGTCTGCGCGATCAGCCTAGCGTCATTGGCCGGGTTGTCCAGCGGCGCGCCCGCATAGGCGGCATTGCCGACCACCACCGCCACGCGACCCTCGGCGAGCACCGGGCTGCCAAGCAGCACAAGGCAGAGGAGGGCGGCGAAAGCGGGCCGCACCCAGCGCCGGAAATGGGCCATCGCGAGGCTTTGCATGAAATGTCCTTCGGCGAATTCCCGGGAAAAAGACCCGGCCGGGCCCCTGGAAAAATGCGGCGGACCCCGGGGATTATTCTTGGGCAGGCGGGCGCGATGTCAATGCTCTTCGCGGGCGCGTCTTGGGCTTCTTCACGGGGGCGCAGGATTGACAGGGGGGGCATGGGTGCTACGCTGGCGTTAATATTTGCATGGGCGGGCTTGCCGCACATGACGCTTGTTTTGACAAAGATTTTGCCAGGAGGTGCCGCGATGAAGAAATCAGCGCCGCTGATCTGGGCCACAGCGCTCGCCGCCTGCGTGCCGACCTATGTGACCAAGGATGGCTGTTCCGTCGGCCAGGAGGAGCAGAGCTTCTGGGAGGCGACGGTCAAGAAGGGCACGGCCAAGGCCTATCGTGCTTATCTGAACCACTATCCGCAAGGCTGCTATGTCGCGCGGGCGACGGCCAAGCTGAAGAAGCCTGTCGTGGCGCCTGTGATCAAGAAGCCCGTCGCGCCGGTCGTGCCGGCCTTGGGGCAGCGCATCTACCAATAGCCCGAGCAGCCGGGGCCGGACGCGAGAAAAGGATGAAGCCGCCAGCGGGGACCACCTGATCGTGCCGTCTGATCTGCCCGTCTTCGATTGCGTTCATGCCTGCGACCTGCGCTATCGCGGCGGTACGTCAAGCGCGCTGCGCGGCGAACTTGCCGCCGCCGTGGCCGCCGGGCAGCGCGTGGCGCTTTTGCCGCTGATCGGCCCTGAGGCCCACTTCACCCTGACCGCCGACCCGCGCCTTGAGGCGCTGTGCGCGACGTTGGGCGTGCCAATTCTGGCACCGGAAACCGCGGCGCGCTGCGACATCCTGTTCTGCCATCATCCGCAGGTCTTCCGGCACATGCCCGACCGGGCGCTGGCGCTGCGGCCCGAGCGGGTGGTGCTGGTCCTGCATCAGCCGCCGCTCGACGGGGCGGGGCGGCAGCTCTACGACCCCGCCGCCGTCCTGGCGGTGCTGGAGCGGCTGTTCCTGCAACCGGCGCTGCTTGCCCCGGTCGGGCCTTTGGTGCGGGCGCAACTGGCGCTGCTCGATCAGCCGGAAGAGACCGTTCTGCCGCAGGATCTGCCCAACCTTCTTGACCTGCGCGACTGGCCCCTGCGCGACCGCCCGCCGCCGGGGCCGGAAGGGACCGTCATCCTTGGCCGCCACGCGCGGGGCGACCGGCTGAAATGGCCGGAAGATCCCGAGGTGATCCGTGCCGCCTGGCCTGACCGGCCGGATGTCGAGGTCCGCATGCTGGGTGGGGTACATCTGCCCGAGGGCATGGCGCCGCCTTCGAACTGGCATGTCCTGCCTTTTCGCGAAACCGGGCTGGCGAGGTTCCTGCACGGGCTTGATTTCTATGTCTATTACCACCATCCCGATTGGGTCGAGGCCTTTGGCATGGCCCCGGCCGAGGCCATGGCGACGGGCCTTGTCTGCATCCTGCCGCCCGCCCTGCGCGCCAGCTTCGGCCCCGCCGCCCTCTATGCCGAACCGCAGGAGGTGCCCGCCTTGATCGGGCGTCTGCGCGCCGATCCGGCGGCCTATCTGGCCCAGTCGCAGGCGGCGCGGGCCTGGATCGCGGCCCATCACGGGCTGGACTGTTTTGTCCGCCGCGATATCGCCTTGCGCAAGGCGCTGGGCCTGCCCGAACGGCCCGCCGCCAAGGCGGCATCGCCCGCAAGCGCCCCTCGGCTGCCCTTGCAAGCCGCCTTGAATTTCGTGCGCCCGCCCGCCCGCCAGCGCCTGCTGCTGGTCTGCGGCAATGGCATCGGCCTGGGCCATGTCACCAGGCTGATGGCGATCGCGCGGCGGCTGCCCGGCTGGATCGAGCCGATCTTCCTGACCCGGTCGCTGGGCACGCATCTCTTGCGCCAGCAGGGCTTCAGCGCCGATTACATCGAAAGCTCCAGCCGCTCGGGCGTGACGGTGGAAAGCTGGAACGAGGCTTTCGCGGTCGAGACCGAGAATGCCCTGGCCGCGACCGGCGCGCGGATGGTGGTCTTCGATTCCAACGATGTCTATCCCGGTCTTTTGCAGCTTATGCCGCAGCGGCCCGATGTGCATTGGCTCTGGCTGCGCCGGGCGTTGTGGCAGCCGCATCACCGGCTTGACCCGCGCTATGCCCCCGCTTTCCGGCTGGTGATCGAACCTGCCGAACTGGCCGGGGCCGAGGATGGCGGCCCAACCGTCGGCGCGCCGGATGTGTTGAAGGTTGGGCCGGTGCTGGTTTGCAGGCCGGATCAAAGGCTTGCGCGCGACGCGGCGGCGGCGGCGCTGGGGGTTGATCCGGCCCGGCCCGTGGTGGCGGTGCAGCTTGGCTCGGGCCGCAATTACGATATGGAGCCGGTGCGCGCGGCGGTGCTGGCGGCCCTTGCGCAGCACGACGTGCAGGTGGTCGAGATCGCCAATCCTCTGTCCCCGGCGCGTCAGGCCGCACCGGGCGACCCACCCGCCCGCGCGGTCTTTCCGCTTTATCCGCTCAGCCGGGCACTGGACCTGATGGTGGTCGCGCCGGGCTATAACAGCTTTCACGAATGCGCCTATGGCGGGGTTCCCGCGATCTATGTGCCGAACCGCCATGGCATCATGGATGACCAGCATCTGCGCGCCGCCTGGGCGCAGGTGGCGGGCCTTGGCCTGTGCCTGACGCGCGAGGATTCGCCGCGCGCCGGGGCGGCGGTGGCCCGCGGGCTGGCGCCGGATTTCGCCGCCGGGGTCGCGGCGCGGGCCGCCCGTCTGGCCTATGTCGACGGCGCGGCGCAGATCGCCCGGATGATCGAACTGGCGCTGGTTTCGGCGCGGACCGACGGACCCTTGTCGCTGCGCCTGCCCCGGGGCTGAGGCGGGGCGCAGGCCTTTGGCCGCGCGGGGGTGTGGCCACCGCGATCCGGCGATCCTCCCCATCTTCCGACGGGCTCCCCACGGTCTTCACCGCAGGGCCGGGGCGCAGGCTGCGCAGAATGGGCGGAGGAGGAAATCGGGGCCAATGCAAAGCCGGGAGACCGCAGCGCCCCAGCGGCTTTCGCCCCGCCGGGATCGCGGCCCTGGCCGAATGTCCCGGCGCTGTCCATGCCGCCAAGAGCCTGTCGCGTGCCTGGCGGGGCAAGGTTTTCGTCGCGATGGTTCGCCCCCGACGCCCGTACAGGCGGCGCTGTCGGCCAAAACGATTGCCCCCGGTCGAACCAAGGAAAATCAATCTCTTAATGGGGGAAAGTGGCAGCCCGTAGGGGAGTCGAACCCCTCTTCCCAGGTTGAAAACCTGGTGTCCTAACCGATAGACGAACGGGCCACGCTGTCGGTGGGCGGTGTCTAATCGGGGCGCAGGGGGAGCGCAAGAGGAAAAATTCGCCTTATGCCGGCGAAGCGTCATCAAGGCGCAATTGCACCCGCGAGCGGCCGCCCCAAGTGTTGATCTCAAGCTTGCCGGCAAGGTGAAAGGCGCGGTGGCCGGGGGTTTCCAGCGCCGGGCCAAGCGCGCTGTCGAAGGCGCCGAAGGCCACGGCCTCACTCAGCCCGCCCGAGGGCGCGGCGAGGATGAGGCGAAGATGGGTCTCGCCGAATCGCCGCGCGGTGAAGACGGCATTGGGAATCGCGAATCGCGGTGCGGGCGCGGCGGCGCCGAAGGGTCCTGCCTGGGCGATCTGTTCGGCGAGCGCCAGCGTCGCCGCCTCGGGCAGCAGAAGGCTGTCGATGCGCAGGTCCTGCGGCGCCTCGCTGCCCGCGCCCTGACGGGCGAGCAGGGCGGCCAGGCGCTCCATCGCGGGCTCCAGCCGGTCCTGCGCCACGGTCAGACCCGCCGCCATCTTGTGGCCGCCGCCCTTGAGCAGCAGCCCCTCGGCCGCGACATGCTGCACGGCGGCGCCAAGATCCACCCCGGCGACCGAGCGGCCTGAGCCCTTACCGATGCCGCCATCAAGGCCGATCACCACGGCAGGGCGGCCCGTCGCCTCTTTCAGCCGCGCCGCGACGATGCCGACCACGCCCGGATGCCAACCTTCGCCCGCCGCCCAGACCAGGGGGCCGTCGATGCCGCGCGCCTCGGCCTGGGCCAGCGCCTCTTCGCGGACGCGCTCGGTGATCTCGCGCCGTTCGGTGTTCAATTGGTCCAGCCGTTCGGCCAGCACCTGCGCCTCGCGGTCATCGGCGGTGGCGAGGAGGCGGGCGCCCAGATCGGCCTGGCCGATGCGGCCGCCCGCATTGATGCGGGGGCCGAGGAGGAAGCCCAGCGAATAGGCGGTGGGGGCGGTGTCCATGCGCGACACGTCAGACAGCGCCCGCAGGCCGGGGCGTTCGCGCCGCGCCATGACCTTAAGGCCCTGACGCACGAAGGCGCGGTTGACGCCGGTCAGGGCGGCGACATCGGCGACGGTGGCCAGCGCCACGAGGTCGAGAAGCGCCATCAGGTCGGGGCCTTGGGTGCCTTCCACGCGAAGCTGGCGGTTGGCTTCGACCAGCATGAGGAAGACGACCGAGGCGGCGCAGAGATGGGCGAGACTGCCGTCCTCGTCCTGGCGGTTGGGGTTCACCACCGCATGGGCGGCGGGCAGGTCCGGCAGCGCGAGGTGGTGGTCGAGGATCACGACGTCGGCGGGGGCGGCGGCGGCGACCGGCTCATGCGAGAGCGTGCCGCAATCGACGCAGAGGATCAGGGAATGGCTGCGGGCCAGCGCCTGCATGGCGGGGACATTGGGGCCATAGCCCTCGTCGATGCGGTCAGGGATGTAGAGCGTCGCCTGATGGCCCATCGCCCGCAGCCAGGTGAGAAGCAGGGCAGCCGAGGCGCCGCCATCGACATCGTAATCGGCGAAGACGGCGATGGCCTCGCGCGCCTGAAGGGCGCGGATCAACCTTGCGGCGGCTTTCTCCATATCGCGCAGGGAACGCGGGTCGGGGAGCAGGTCCTTGAGCGTGGGGGCAAGGAAGGCGGCAGCGTCGGGCGGCGCGACGCCGCGGGCGACGAGGACGCGGGCCAGCGGCAGGGGCAGGCGGGTCTGCTGGACCATGGCCTCGGCCAGACGGTCGGATGCCGCATCGGGGCCGCGCCAGCGCCGGCCGGTCAGGGAGGTTTCAACCTGAAGGAAGGCGGCCTCGGACATGGGCAAGGGGTGGCGCATCGGGGCGCGAAGCGCAAGGGGAAAGCGGATGTCCCACGCAGGGACATCCGGGGGAATCCAAAAAGATCAATGGGTTGCTTGTGGCGTGTTAAGGATTTCTTAACAATTGCCCGGGCCCTGCCACGGCGGATCGCCGGGGGGCGGCCCCCCGGGGTATTTTGCCAAGATGATGCGGTGGCCCGTTTCGGTGCGGCGCGGTTGCGCGCCTAGCGGAGCGGGCTGCGATAGGTGACGCGGCGGACCGAGCCGGTTTTCGACCGCATCAGGATCGTCTCGGTGGTGACCCAGCCGGGTTCGCGTTTGAGGCCGGCCAGAAGCGAGCCATTGGTCACCCCGGTCGCGGCGAAGATCACGTCGCCCTTGACCAGATCGTCACGGGTATAGACGCGGTCGAGATTGGCGATGTCGGCCTTCTTGGCGCGGGCGCGTTCATCCTCGTTGCGGAACAGCAGCTTGCCGAAGAACTGGCCGCCCATGCATTTCAGCGCGGCGGCGGCAAGGACACCCTCGGGCGCGCCGCCCGAGCCCATATACATGTCAATGCCGGTCACTTCCGGCTCGGCGCAATGCATGACGCCCGCGACATCGCCATCGGTGATCAGGCGGATCGCCGCGCCGGTGGAGCGGATCTCGGCGATCATCTCTTCATGCCGGGGGCGTTCGAGGACGCAGACGGTGATGTTCTCGGTCGAGACGCCCTTGGCGGCCGCCAGGGCCGAGACGCGTTCGGAGGGGGTCATGGCCATGGTGACGACGCCAGTCTTGAAACCGGGGCCGATGGCGAGCTTTTCCATATAGACATCGGGCGCGTGCAGAAGCGTGCCGCGCGGCGCCATGGCGATGACGGTCAGGGCATTGGGCATGTCCTTGGCGGTCAGGGTGGTGCCTTCCAGCGGGTCGAGCGCGATGTCCATGGCCGGGCCTTTGCCGGTGCCGACCTCTTCGCCGATATACAGCATCGGCGCCTCGTCGCGCTCGCCCTCGCCGATCACCACGACGCCCTGGATGTCGAGAAGGTTGAGCTGGTCGCGCATGGCGTTGACGGCGGCCTGGTCGGCGGCCTTTTCGTCGCCGCGCCCGATCAGGTTGGCCGAGGCGATGGCGGCGGCTTCGGAAACGCGGGCAAGGCCGAGGGAAAGGAGACGGTCCTGGAATTCGATAGCATCGGCCATGGGGAGATCCTTGAAAATGCGGTCGGGCAAAGCCTTAGCGGGCGGGGCCGGTTGCGGCAAGGCTGGTGTCGCTAACGGCGCGGATCAGGGCAGGCTCTGGCCGGTGACCCGGGCGAAACAGGCGTCAAGCGCGATGGCGGCCAGCATGGGCGGGCTTGCCGCCTGGGCGGGTGAGGCGTCGCGCAGCGGGCGGACAAGGAGAAGGTCGATGCCGCGCGGCGTGGCCCAAAAGGCGTCGGTGGCGATCAGGGCGGTGAAGGGTTGCGCATTGCCGCCCCGGCCCTGCGGAAAGCCGTAGGCCAGAAGCGCGGCCGCCGTGCATGTGCCCGAGCTTTGCGGACAGGCGGCGGCACAGGCGGCGCGCAGGGGGGCGAGGTCGGGCGTGGCGGCAAGATATTCGGTCGCGGCCAGCGCCGTCTTGGCATCGGGCATCTCGCGGCCCTGGATCAGTTTCAGGGCGGGCAGGGCGGCCTGAAGGCGGGCCTCGCCTTCGCCCGGGCTCAGGCCCGCCGCTGCGAAGACCTGCGGGATCTGGGCCGCGCCTTCGGGATTTGTCGGGCCATCGGGGCGGTGCAGGCCCGCAAGATGGGCCAGCGCCATGGCAGCGCCCGGGCTTCCGGCCTTGAGCCGGGCGATGGTCAGGGCGCGGGCGGCGGCGGGATCTGGGTTGGTCGGGTCGGACAGGCGCATCGCCAGCAGGAAATATTCGGCCAAGGCGGGAAGGGGGCGGTCGAACAGCCCTTCGGGCAGCGCGGCCCAGGGGCCGGTCTGGTTGATCCAGGTGAGCAGGAAGCCGGTCGCCTTTTCGTCTTCTCCGGCGTCATAGAGACGCAAGGCACGGGCGATCAGGTCGTCGGTCCTGGCGAAATCGGGATTGCCGCCCGCCCAGTCGGCGGCCTGGGGCGCGGCGGCGATGACGGCGTCGGGCAATTTCGCGCCACCGACCGCCAGGTATTTGCGGCGCTCCTTGAGTGGCGGGCGCAGCCAGTCGAGAACTGCCGGCAGGGCCATAAGGGCGGCGACATTGCCCGCCTCGGCGGCCTGATGCAGCGCGTCCAACGCGGTGGTGTCATTCGCGGCGAGCAGGCGCTGGAAGGGCTGGGTGAAGGCCGGCTCGTCCAGACCCGCCGGGGCCTCGGCCATCGCGGGGGAGGCAAGGAAAGCCAGGGCGGCGAGGACGGCACGGGCGCGACGCATCGGCGGCCTTTCTCGGACAGCGGAACTGCCGCCAGCGTCGGGCCGCGATCAACGCCTGTCAAGCAGGGGCTCAGACTTCCTCGATGCGGATCGCGACCGGGGCGCCGACCAGTACGCCGGTGGCGCCGAAGCGCGCCATGGCGTCGGAAATATCGGCGGGGGTGGCCTTGTGGGTGACGATCAGCACGATGGCATCGTCATCCTCGTCGCCCTTCTGGTTGATCTGGCGCATCTGGTCGATCGAGACGCCCGCCTCGCCCAGGCAGGTGGCGATTTTCGCCAGAGCGCCAGGTTTGTCGAGAAGGGTCATGCGCAGGTAATAGGGCGCGGCGGCGGCCGAGCGGGCGGGCACGGGTTTCTCAAGCCGGGCGGCGGGCAGGCCGAAGGTCGGCAGGCGGGTGCCGCGCGCGATGTCGATCACATCGCCCATCACCGCGCTGGCGGTGGGGCCCATGCCCGCGCCGGGGCCGCGCAGGAAGATCTGGCCGACCTGATCGCCTTCCAGCATCACCATATTGGTGCCGCCCATCAACGGGCCGAAGGGGCTGTCGGTCGGGACAAGGCAGGGCGTCATGCGCTGTTCCAGCCCCCGCCCGGTCATCTGCGCCACGCCCAGCAGCTTGATGCGATAGCCCATCTCGTCGGCCAGGCGGATGTCTTCGATCGAGACATTGCCGATGCCTTCCAATTCCACCGCGTCGAAAGCGACCTCGGTGCCGAAGGCGATGGCGGCGAGGAGCGACAGCTTGTGGCCCGCGTCGATGCCGCCGACATCAAGGTTAGGGTCGGCTTCCAGATAGCCAAGCTGGCGGGCTTCCTCGAAGACGGTTTCATAGGGCAGGCCGGCGGCCTGCATCCGGGTCAGGATATAGTTGCAGGTGCCGTTCATCACGCCCATGACACGCTTGATGCGGTTGCCGGCCAGCCCTTCTGTCAGGGCCTTGATCACCGGGATGCCCCCGGCGACGGCGGCTTCGAAGCGGATCGTGGCACCCCTGGACTCGGCCATCGTGGCAAGCGCCTGGCCGTGATGGGCGAGAAGCGCCTTGTTGGCGGTGACCACGTCCTTGCCGGACTTGAGCGCGGCTTCGGTGGCGGCGCGGGCGGGGCCTTCATGGCCGCCCATCACCTCGACGAAGACATCGACATCGTCGCGGCCGGCCAGCGCCACGGGATCGGTTTCCCAGGCGAAGCCCGAGAGGTCGGCGTCGCGGTTCTTCGATTTGTCGCGGGCCGAGACGGCGATGATCACCACGGGGCGTCCGGCGCGGGCGGCGATCAGATCGGCCTCGCGTTCCAGGATCTTGACCACGCCGATGCCCACGGTGCCAAGACCTGCAAGACCAAGGCGAAGGGGCGCGGCGGACATGGGAAAACCTTTCGGCTGAAGGACTACGCCCTGCCTGTTAGCCGTTCGGCCGGGCGGGCGCAACTTGGGTGGGGCGGTCAGTTGGTCGCGCCGGTGCGGCGGCGCAGATCGGCGGCACGGGCGTCAAGCGCGTTGGCCCCGGCCTCGGTCGCACGGGGGGCGATCCCCGCCTGGGCGAGAAGCTGGTCGAGCGGCAGGAGCGCGGGCGGGGTTCCCAGGCTTGCCGCAGGCAAAGACTGTTCGGCGGGCAGGGGCGCGCAGGCAACGGCCACAAGGGCGGCAAGCGCGGAAAGAAAGGCAGGGGATCGGAACAAGGCAAGCCGCTTTTCGGATGGGTCGCGCCACCCTAAGCGCTGCGCGGGGCGCGGGGCAAGGGGGGCTTGCCGTCCCGCCCGCGCCCGGACGGGATCACAGGTTCGCGGGACAGGGCTGTTCGATCAGGCAGACGCGGCGGATGGGCGTGCGCGGCCGGGTCACCACGAAATTGTCGAACGTGTGCTGGGGGATGCCCACGTTGAAGGCCGGGCGATAGGCAACCACCGCTTCGACGATGACCACGGAATCGCGGTCGGTCATCACCGGAATGCGGTCGCGCATGTTCCAGACATCGCCTTTCGACAACGCGGGCAACTGGTTGCCGGGCGAGCGCGAGAACAGGACGTAATATTCGTTCTCGGGTTGCAGCCACTGGATCGAGGTGATGCGCAGCTTCACATCGGTCTCGCCGGTCAGATATTGCATCACTGATTTCATGCCGCCGATGAAGGAGACATTGATGTCGCTTTGCCGGGACATGAGGTCCGACACGGCGTAAGACGCCTTTTGCGACTGGTTGATGGTGCGGAAGGCGTCCCAGTAGATGAAGAGCGCCATGAAGGTCCAGACCAGGAGCGGCAGCAGGATCAGGAATTCGGTCATCACCAGACCGTCTTCCTGATCGCGGAACTTCCGCAGGCGTTTGAAGAAGGACATGCTCGGCTCTCCTCGTCTTTTCTTGCTTTACCGAGGTTCGTTGACAAAGACGGAGGCGGCGACAAGCTGATAGCCGCCCCGGCTGTCAGCGCGCAGTTCAAGGCCGATCCCGGTTGAGGGGAAGATCGGGTCCTGCACGGCGCAGACGCGGATCACCATGAGCTGACCAGTGCCGCCGGTCGAATAGTTTGAAGGCGGCTGGATCGAGGCCCCCCGGTCAACGCAGGTCGCGGGGGCGTTGGGCATGGCCCAGGTCGCGGTGTTGATCGGCTCGAGCGAGACTTTCAGGATGTTCTGGCAATCACCGAGGATTGGCGTCGCGTCGCAGATCAGGTTGCGCAACTGGTCATGCGAGACCGCGCCAAGGGTGCCCAGGCGGAACTCGCGCATCACCAGGTCGACGCCGCGTTCCAGCATGACATGGCGGATCATGTAGAAGCCCGATTCCACCGAGGCCATGAAGATGGTCAGCACGACCGGCACGAAGATCACGAATTCGATCGTGGCGGTGCCGTCCTCGCGCCGCCACAGGCGGCGCAGGCGCTGGCCCAGACGCGAGAGGGGCCTCGGGATCATTGGGTCAGCCTCAGTTGCGACAGGTTCGAGGCGATCAGCGCGAAGGCGGTCTTGATCTCAAGCCCGTCGACATCGAAGAAGAAGGTCGACGCGGGCGACGAGGCGCAGTTGCGGATGGCGTTGGCGCCATTGGTCGTGCTTTCGAAGGCGATGCCATAGACAAGGACGCCCTGGGTCTTGGCCGAAGAGCAGACCGTGTTCAGGCGCGTGTCCATCGTGGTGGTGTCGGTATCGGTCGAGATCGCATTGACCCAGGCATTGTAATATGAGCTGCGGGTCGTGCTGGTGGTACCCTGGGCGCGGGCAAAGAACTGCCAGGCGACGTAGTTCACGCGCATTGTCTGGAAGACCTGTTGCCAGGTTTGGCGCGCCGTCAGCGTGTAGGTGCCGGTCGGCGAATAGCAGGCCGTGCTGCTGGGCGTGGAGCCGTTCCAGGGCCGCGAATGCCAGGCGCCCAGATGCGGCACCCAGAAGGGTCGGCTGTTGCAGAGCTTGGTCGAGGTCGAGCTGTCGACCTTGTTGCTCTGGAAGACGGAATAGTTGCCATCGGTCGCGCGCCAGATCGAATAGTCATAGGGGCTTCCCGAGGGGTAGGTGCCGATGGGCGCGCTGCCCGAGGCATCGCCGGTGCGATAGTTGTCATTGAACCGTTCCTGCACGAAATTCTCACCGTCGGTCATCAGCACGATGACCTTGAGCGTCTCGCGGTCGCCATAGGCGGCGGGGCGGTTGCTGAAATAGCTGGGCACCTTGCCCGCGGCGGCAAGCTCGCTGTTGATGCCCTGCGACGAGGGGTCGATCAGGAAGGCGCCCCATTTCATGCCAAGGTCGATCGAGGTGGCGCCGACGGCGACCAGCCCGTCGATCTGGCTCTTCAGGACCGACCGGTTGTTGTTGAACGGGCGGATGATGTTGGCGGCGATCGGCTGACACCAGACATTGGAATAGAGGCTGCGCGTGCTGTCATATTGCAGCGTGCCGGACGAGGTATTGTTATAGGCGACATAGCTGGTCGATTGCGAGGTCGAGGACCAGGCATCGGCAAAGGGCGTCTGCGGGTAGGCCGTGCTGCGCGACAGCGTGGTGCTCTGATAGGTCGAGGTCGGCAGGTCCAGGCACTGGCTCAGGCCCTGGTTCGCCCCGCTGGTGACGGCGAAACTGTGGGCATAGGATTTGGTGAACTTGGAATAGAGATCTGGGCCGATGTTCACCTGGCCGTTATAGGGCACGATGGCGATGGAGATCTTGTTGTCTGTGTCCTTGTCGAGCACGGTGTCGACGAAATCCTTGGCCGCCGCCTTGAGGTTGGTGATGCGGCTGAACGAGTTGTACATCGAGCCCGACACGTCCAGCACCAGCGCGATCTCAACATTGGTCACGCGCTGTTCGGCTTGGCTGCGGGTCGTGGTCTCGAGATAGGGGATCTCCATCAGCGACATGAAGTAATTGCCCGACTTCACCGAGGCCTTGGCCTGCACGATCTTGTAGTTCAGCCCCTTGTCGACGGTGATCGAATCCAGCTCGCTCGCCAGCCCGGCCTTGGTGAAGAAGTCGCGCACCACATCTTCGCCGTTGAGGTCCTGCTCAAGGCTGGCCGCCGCCAGGGTGGCGCGGTCCATGGTGTTCTGCACCGCGACGCGCTTGGTCTCGAAGCGCATCACATCGACGGCGACGCCGCCGACGAGAAGCATCAGGAAGAAGAAGAACAGGATCTGCGGGGCCATGACCCCGGCCTCGTCGCGGCGAAAAAGGCGGGCGCGGCGGGCCGCTTTCCGTAGGCCAAGGCAAAGGATGTCCATCGTCATACCGATCTGTCCCTGATCAACTGTTTACCCGGGCCGCCCTTCCCGAGGCGGACCGATCCAAGGGCGCAGGAAGCGCTTGCGATCAGGCGGAATTGTGGCGGTCCTCGGGCACGGGACGGACATTTCCATGATCGGGAAACGATATCGGGCCTGCGGGGAAATTGGACGCGACGCCGGAACGCAGGGCCGCAACTGCCGCGTGTGACGGCGGTGCGGTGCGGGGCGGGGCGGCGCAGGGGGCCGAATCAGCAGGCAATGGCCAGAACGACCGGGAGGGAAGAAGAAAAGTCGCGACCAAGACCGGCCTGCATGACGATCTGCCCGTGAAACCGGCGGCGACTGGCGTTAGGCTGCGCGCGCCGGTCAGCGCCATCCTTGGCGCGAGGCCCGGCAGCACGAGGGAGGAAGTGCGCATGACGGCGATGCAAGGACAGGGTCAGGACATCAAGGAACCCGGTTTCCGAGAATCGGTTGATCTGATGTTCAACCGGGCGGTTCGGCTGATGGATCTGAGCCCGGGGCTTGAGCAGAAGATCCGGGTCTGCAACTCGACCTATACGGTTCGGTTCGGGGTGCGGCTGCGCGGCAAGATCGAGACCTTCACCGGCTATCGCTCGG
>JAYRZG010000008.1:0-232016 GCA_041916535.1 Fuscovulum sp.
CACCGATCAGGGCCTGACCCGCCTCCACTCTGTGATCAGCTCCGTCGGCTCAGGCCCTGATCTCGACACCACAAGGGGGGTCAATTTTGGACGCCGATAAGGGGTCAGTTTTGCGCGCCGATTGACAAACCCGGACCACGGGCAGATCGTTGAAGGGGTTCTGGAATGACCCCGGCAGATTGAACTCCTTGGCAGCAAGGTTGATCACCGCCGCGACGATGGACAATTCCCGCGACACCGTGGCGGCGCTCACCTTCTGCCCGACCCCGCGCCCTGTGACTTTTACCCGGTCTAGCATCTCATCGCGGACCTTGCGGGCGTCGTCACGGGTCAGCATGGTCAGCACCGGATCGCGCCCTATAGCCTTGATCGTGGTCGCAATGACCCTGTTCGCCAGTCCCACGACGCGACTGTCAGTGGCGGGGTTATCCGCGTCCAGCTTCTCTTTCAGATAGAGCTTCCGGGCATCTTCCAGCGTCGGCTCAGGGGCCTTGATGCGATCAGGACCGAGGCGCAGAAGGTTGATCGTGTAGCGGTCTACAGGCGGCACCCCGACAGGCTCGTATTCGTCCTGCGGATAGCGGTCCATCATCGTCTCGCCCGTCAGGACCAGATCGGCCTTGGTCGCCCCGGCCTCGATCAGATCGGCCCGCCGCCGCAGGGCCTCAGCATAGGCTTCCCGCTCTGAGGCATCAGCAGAATAAGCCGCCTCCGCCATGGACTGGCGCTGACGTGCCCGGTCAATCTCCCGCTCCACCTCTGCGTGATATTGGGGGTAGGCCCTCAGGGCTTCTTTCTCCGAATCCCCCAGCTTCCGCTTGAACTCGCGCTTCGTGATGATCGCGGCAACGTCCTTGGGAACCCTCCTGCGATACTCGAAACTGCCCGACCCTGTGCGCCTTACGTTCTTCAAAACAAGTCCCATGTGTGCCCCGTGTGTGCTCAAGTGCGCACCGGAACAACAGCCATGTCACAGAAGTTATTGAGAAATATGGGCCATACAGGCACACATTGGAGCGGGTGAAGGGAATCGAACCCTCGTCGTAAGCTTGGGAAGCTTCTGCTCTACCATTGAGCTACACCCGCGTCAGGCTTTGACCTATGCCAGGACGGGCGGCGCGTCAAGCTGGTCGCGCCGCCCGGATTCCGGGGGTCAGGGTTTTGTCAGGGCCAGTTCGACCCGTTGGCCATCGACCAGGCTGACCGTCTGTTCGACCACGGCGCCATCCCCGAAATCTGCCGTCACGACATAGTCTCCTGGCGGAAGCATCGGGGCGGAGGCATCGCTGTAATCGCCATGGATCGATGTGCGCTGGCCGTCGAGGCCGGGCTTGGCAACAAGGAAGGCGATCTCTCGCGCGCCCGGTGCCGAGACCGAGATCACCCCGCGCGGAATGACGACCGTCACTTCGCTGCGCTCGCCATCCTTGACCGTGAAGGGCGTCTCTGCCGTGGCACGGCCCGCCGTGGCCAGCGCCACATAGTCGCCGGGCGGCAACAGGCGTTCCGAGGTGGCGCCGTAATCGGTGAAGATCACCTCGCGCGAGCCATCAAGGCCCGGCTTGGCCGCCAGAATGTCGATCTGGTTGGCATCGTCGGCCCTGACCGCCGCCATTCCCGCGGCCAAAGCGACCGTCACCTCGACCCGCTCAGCCGCTTTTACCGTAAAGGCTGCTTCGGCCTTGGCGCCGTCCCGTGCGGCCACGGCGACATAATCGCCCGCCGTCAGCGTCACCTGCGCCGCGTCGCCGTAATCGGTGCGGACATAGGGGCGTTTGCCGTCAAGCCCGGCCTTGGCCCGGTAGATCTCGATCGAGCTGGCCTTCGGCGCGGACAAGGCCGCGATCCCGGCATCCAGCACGATCGCGACATCCAGCCGCTCGCCCGCCTTCAGCGTGAAGGGTTGCTCGACCACGGCTTCGTGCAGTTTGGCCTTCACCACATAGTCACCGGGCGGCAGGCTGGGCGAGGCGGTGACACCGTAATCGGTGCGGATGCTCTCGCGGCTGCCATCCAGCCCCTGTTGGCCCGAAAGAACCTCATAGGTCATGGCGCCATCCTCGACCGCCACGCCGGGGGCGTAGAAGGCGGTGAAGACCGGGATGCCCACGGCAAGGATCACGGTCTTGTCCAGCACCTTGCCGGCTTCGATCACCACCGCTTCCTTGGCGGCCATTTCGCCAAGCTTCGCATCCAGCTCATATTCTCCAGCCGGGAAGGCACGATAGGTTTTGGCGTAGCCCGCATCATAGATCCCGCCCGCGCCATGCATTTCCCAGGATGCCTCGGCGGCAGGCTCGCCACCCGCCTCGGCCAGAAGCGTCAGCGCCAGCACACCGGCATCCAGCACGCCTTCCGGGGTGTTCATCTCGGTCGCGGACAGGGTGACGTCGGCCTCGGCCATCGCATTGTGCAGGGTGGTGCGCATGACATAGCGGCCGGGGGCGATCAGTCCCTTGCTGGCGCCATAGATCGTCTGCGGCTGATCGCCCCGGCTGCCATCGGCGGCCAGCGGGAAGAATTCGAAATAGGCGTCGTCCAGCAGGTCCCCCGTAATCTCCTCGCCCCCCGCGACAAGGCGCAGCACCGGGTCGACATTCTCGGCCAGGGCTGCGGGCTGCGGCTCGGGCGTGGGCTGGGGGGCGGGCGCTGGTTCGGCCACCGCCGTTTCCAGCGCCGCGACCAGCGCACCGGCATCCGCCGCCTCGATATACTTGCCGCCGGTGTTCTCGGCCAGGCAGGCCACCGCGCGGCCTTCTTCCTTGGTCAGTCCGAAGCCCACGACATGGGCGGTGAAATCCACGCCCGATTGTTCCAGTTCGGTGCCAAGCGCGCAGGGATCGGCCTCGCACGTCTCGATCCCGTCGGTGATCAGGATCACCGTCGCCTTGTCCTCGGTCGAATGCAGATCCGCCGCCGCCCGGCGCACGGCCTCGGTCAGCGGAGTCTTGCCCAGGAATTTCATGCTGTTCGCGGCACCGATGATCGCGCCCGCGGTTCCCTGCGCCGGGGGCACCACCAGTTCGATATCGCCGCAATCGCCCTTGGTCCGATGGCCATAGGCCATGAGGCCGATCTCGGTTTCGGGCGGAATGCCCTGCAAGACGGTCGCCAAGGCCTCGCGCGCGATTTCCAGCTTGGGCCTTCCGTCGATCTGCCCCCACATTGAGCCTGAGCCGTCCAGAACGATGATCGACCGCCCTTCTGCCAGCGCAGAGCAGGGCAAAAGACCGGCCATAAGGGCCAGGGCTTTGAGAATGCGCATGAAAACCTCTTAGTGCAAATGCATCAGACAAAAGCCTAAGGCCAAGCGGGACGGCCTGGCAAGAAGGTTGGCCGCCCGGCCCCATGCAAAACGGCTGCCGGCGAGGGACCGGCAGCCGCCTTTCGCTTCGCGCGGGCTGGGGACTTACATCGCGGGAAGCAGAACCGTGTCGATCACATGGATCACGCCGTTCGACTGTTTCACATCGGCAATCGTGACAGTGGCAACATTGCCCTGGCCGTCCTCGATCATCACCTTGCCATCCTTGGCCATGGCGGTGAATTCGCAGCCGCCGACGGTCTTGACCGTGTGCTTGCCGCCATCATCCGCCACCATCTTCTCGACATCCGCCGCCATCGCATTGGCGGCAACGACATGGCAGGTCAGGATCTTGGTCAGCATTTCCTTGTTTTCCGGCTTGAGCAGGTTCTCCACCGTGCCGGCCGGCAGCTTGGCGAAGGCTTCGTTGGTCGGCGCGAAGACGGTGAAGGGGCCGGGGCCGGACAGGGTTTCCACCAGACCAGCGGCCTTCACCGCGGCCACCAGCGTGGTGTGATCGGCCGAATTCACCGCATTCTCGACGATGGTCTTGTCCTCGTACATCGGCGCGCCGCCGACATCGGGATTGGCGGCAAAGGCGGTCGAGGCGGTCAGCGCCATAACGGCGGCAAGGCGAAGGGCTTTCATCAGGTCTCTCTCCCGTTGGACCGGCAGGACCATTCCCGCCGTTGTGCCCGAAGTTACGGGGCGGTGAGACCGGAGTTTCAGCACGGGAAGACGATCACGCAGCCGTGATCAGGCGCCGATCTCGGCTGCCATAAGGACCGGCCCGGTGGGCTGGCCGGTCGGGCTGCCGCCGGCCGGCTCAAGCGAGACGGCCAGCGTCCAGCCCGCCTGGGGCTTCGCTGTGGCGATGGTCAGCGGCGCGCTTTCCAGCAGGCCAAGGGCAACCGGCGCACCACCAGGCGGGATCAGCCACAGTTCATGCACCTGGCCCTGAGGGGCCGGATCGCCCGCCACACGGGTGATGGTCAGATCGCCTTCGACCCAGGTCGCCTCATAGGCGGTGGCGCCGTCCTGTGCGGCAAGCCTTGCCAGATGTTCGGGGCCAGGCTGAAGAAGCGGCAGGAAGACAAAGGCCAGCACCGCCACGGCGGCGACCAGCCCCCCCAGCGCCCAGCCCAGCCAGCCGCCCCGGCGCAAAGGCGCGCGCGGGAAAAGCCGCGCTTCGATCCGCGCGAAAAGTTCGGGCGGGGAAGGGGCCTCTTCATATCCTTCGTTCAACGGCGCAAAGCGGTTTTCCCAGCGCGCGACACGTTCGGCGAAGGCGCGGTCGGTGCGCAGCCGCGCCTCGGCGGACAGCCGTTCAGGCAGGTCCAGCACGCCCAGCACATATTCCGCGGCAAGGGCATCGCTTTCGTCGTCGGGGGGCAGGGCAGGGGTGTCGCTCATTGGTCCAGACACTCCCGCAGGCGCAAGAGACTGCGGCGCAGCCAGGTGCGCAGGGTGTTCAGGGGCACTGCATGGCGCGCGGCGAGTTCGGCATAAGACAGGCCGACCAGATAGGCGCCGCGCACCGCCTCGGCCCGGTCCGGCTCCAGCTGGTCAAAGCAATCGCGCATCCGCGCAACTTCGCCCAAAGCCACCAGCCGCGTCTCGGCGCGCGGCGTGGCATCGGCCACCAGCGCCAGCCGGTCCTCGCCCGCCTCCTCGGCCTCGGGGCGGCGGGCGCGCAGCCGGTCGATGGCATGGTTGCGCGCGATGGCGATCAGCCAGGTCATGCCGCGCCCCTTTTGCGGGTCATAGCGCCCGGCCCGCAACCATGCCCTTGTATAGACTTCCTGCAAGGCATCCTCCGCCTCGGACCTTCGCCCAAGGATACGGAGCAGGACGCCCATGAGTTTCGCCGAAGTGTCGCGATAGAGCGCAGAAAAAGCCGCGCGATCCTGCGCGGCGCAGCGGGCGAGCAAATCGGCGACAGGGTCCTCCATGCGGCGATCCTGACGCCAATGTCGGATCCGGGCAAGCCCCGGCGCGGTTCAACCGGCCTCTTGCCGCCGCCGCCGCCCGCGCCCTTCGCCGCCGCTGCCGCCGGTGTTGAAGCTGACCTGGGGCAGGGTGACGATCTGCGCCAGTTCCGGGAAGGGATCGACCGCATGCGGAATCGCATTCGCATTGACGAAATGTTCCTGGAAACGCGGCTCGATCGCGGTCTCGACCTTGTGGATGTGATGGACCACATCCTCGATCTGGTCGCGCGCCGCCCGGTTCAGCAGCGCGATCCGCGCGCCGGTTCCGGCCGCGTTTCCGGCGCTGGTCACCTTTTCCAGCGGCACATCCGGGATCATGCCCAGCACCATCGCGTGCTTGGCGCTGATATGGGCGCCAAAGGCCCCGGCCAGCGTCACGCGGTCGACCTTGTCGACCCCGATCTCGTCCATCAACAGCCGCGCCCCGGCATAAAGCGCCGATTTCGCAAGCTGGATGGCGCGGATATCGCCCTGCGTCACCATGATCTTCGGCCCGCCCGCATCGCGGCCGTCATGCAGGAGATAGGAATGGGTCCGGCCGTAGGGCAGGCAGCGCGCGGTCCCGGTCTGTTCGGGGCTTCCGATCAGCCCGCCCGCATCGACCAGCCCCGCCATCCGCATCTCGGCCACCGCCTCGATGATGCCCGATCCGCAGATGCCGGTGATCCCGGTCACCGCTGTCGCCGCGGCAAAACCCGGATCGTCCGACCACAGGTCCGACCCGATCACCCGGAAGCGCGGCTCCTTGGTCACCGGATCGATCTCGACCCGTTCGATCGCGCCGGGTGCCGCTCGCTGGCCGCTTGAAATCTGCGCGCCCTCGAAAGCCGGGCCGGTGGGCGAGGAACAGGCGAGGACGCGGTTCTCATTCCCGAGAAGGATCTCGGCATTGGTGCCGACATCGACGATCAGCACCATGTCCTTCGACTTCTGCGGCTCTTCCGACAGCGCCACGGCGGCGCAATCCGCGCCGACATGGCCCGCGATGCAGGGCAGGACATAGAGCCTGGCATTGCGGTTCAGCGCGGTCAGATCAACCTCGCGCGCGTCCAGCGTAAGGCTGGAGGATTGTGCCAGCGCAAAGGGCGATTGCCCAAGTTCCACCGGATCGACGCCCAGGAACAGGTGGTGCATGACCGGGTTGCAGACCAGGACCAGTTCATAGATTGCCTCGGCCGCAACACCCGCCTGCGTCGCGATCTCGCCCGCCAGCGCGTTCAGCGCCTCGCGCACCGCGCGGGTCATCTCGACATCGCCGCCGGGGTTCATCATCGCATAGGAGACCCGGCTCATCAGGTCTTCGCCAAAGCGGATCTGCGGGTTCATCAAGCCCGACGAGGCCAGAACCCGCCCGTCGCGCAGATCGCAGAGATGCGCCGCGATGGTGGTGGAGCCCAGATCCACCGCCAGCCCCAGCAGGGGCCTTTCGTCAAAGCCCGGGAAGATGTCCAGCACCCGATGCGCCGCGTCATGATTGCCACGGTTCAAGACCACCGTGACTTTCCATTCGCCCTTGCGCAGCACCGGCTGCAGCCGGCGCAGCACGGTCAGGTCGGTTTCGATCGCGTCGATTCCCCATTGCGCCTTCAGCGCGCGGGCCAACCGTTCGAAATCGCCCGAAGGTTCCTCCATATCGGGCTCTTCCACCTCGACGTAAAGCGCGCGGGTGGCCGGGTCCATCTCGATATGCCGCTCGGTCGCCGATTTGCGGATCACCTGCTTGTGGACCTGGCTTTCCGGCGGCACGTCGATGACGACATCGCCCATGACCTTGGCCTGGCAGCCCAGACGGCGGCCATCCAGCAGACCGCGAATCCGCTTGTAGCGATCCTCGACCGCGTTCCAGTCCGACAGCGCATCCGCCGCGACCGTGACGCCATGCTTCGGGAACTCGCCATAACCCGGGGTGATCTGGCATTTCGAACAGATCCCGCGCCCGCCGCAGACTGAATCGAGATCGACGCCCAACTGGCGCGCGGCCGTCAGCACCGGGGTGCCAAAGGCAAAGCGGCCCCGCTTGCCCGAGGGGGTGAAGATTACCAGCGCGTCCTCGGCCATGTCCGTCTCCCGTTTCTGCCCTTGTTCTAGGCCGTGGGGCGGCGCCTGCAAGGACGTTTGCGGCAGATGGGGTGCAGGTTGCGGCGGCGAACGGCGCGGTGCTCGACCTGGCGGGGCTTCGGCGCAGTATTTTCGCCGCGATGAAGCGGCGGGCAGTTGACCTTAGCCTGCGGCGGGCCTAGCTGCCCGGCATGGCCCGCGCACCCCTTCTCCAGCTTTCCGACATCTCGCTGACCTTCGGCGGCAATCCGGTTTTCGACGGGCTTTCGCTGACCGTGCAGCCGGGCGACCGGCTGGCGCTTGTCGGGCGCAACGGCTCGGGCAAGTCGACGCTGATGAAGGTCATGGCCGGGCTGGTGGAACCCGACCGCGGCACCCGCGTCGTGCCGCAGGGCGTGACCGTGGGCTATATGGAACAGGACCCCGACCTGTCGGGCTTTGCGACGCTGGGCGACTACGCCGCCTCAGCCTTGCCCGAGGGCGAGGGCTATCGCCTGTCGGTGGTGGCCGAGGGTCTGAAGTTCCGCCCCGAAGCACCGGTCGCGACCGCCTCGGGCGGGGAACGCCGCCGCGCGGCGCTGGCAAAACTTCTGGCCGAAGCGCCGGAACTGATGCTCCTGGACGAGCCGACCAACCATCTCGACATCCAGGCCATCGAATGGCTTGAGGCGGAATTGCGCGGCACCCGCACCGCTTTCGTCCTGATCAGCCATGACCGGGCGTTCCTGAAGGCCCTGTCGCGCGCCGTGCTGTGGATCGACCGGGGCGAGGTGCGCCGCCGCGAGGCCGGGTTCGAGGGGTTCGAGGAGTGGCGCGAACAGGTCTGGGCCGAAGAGGATGACGCGCGCCACAAGCTGGACCGCAAGATCAAGGCCGAGGCGAAATGGGCGGTCGAAGGCATTTCGGCCCGGCGCAAGCGCAACATGGGCCGCGTCCGCGCGCTGGCCGCGCTGCGCGAGGAGCGCCGCAGCCAGATCCGCCGTCAGGGCACGGCCGCGCTGGAATTCGAAGCGGGGCCGACCTCGGGCCGCAAGGTGATCGAGGCCGAAGGCCTGACCAAACGCTTCGGCGACAAGCTGATCGTCAAGGATTTCGACCTGCGCGTCCTGCGCGGCGACCGGGTTGCATTCGTCGGGCCGAATGGCGTGGGAAAGACCACGCTTCTCAAGATGTTGACTGGCGAGGCTGAACCGGATTCCGGCAGCGTGTCCCTCGGCACCAACCTTGAACTCGCCGTCTTCGACCAGACCCGGGCCGCGTTGGACGCCGATGCCAGCCTGTGGGAGAACCTGACCGGCGATCCGCTCATGGCCATTTCGGGCGCGACCGATCAGGTTCTGGTCCGCGGCCAGAACCGCCATGTCGTCGCCTATCTGAAAGACTTCCTTTTCGACGAGGCGCAGGCCCGCGCCCCCGTCCGCAGCCTGTCGGGCGGCGAAAAGGCGCGGCTTCTTCTCGCCAAGCTGATGGCGCGCCCGGCGAACCTGCTGATCCTGGACGAGCCGACCAACGACCTTGACGTCGAGACACTGGATCTGTTGCAGGATCTTCTGGGCGAATTCGATGGCACCGTCCTGCTGGTCAGCCATGACCGCGATTTCATCGACCGCATCGCCACCGCCACCGTTGCGATGGAGGGCGATGGCAAGGCCATGGTCTATCCCGGCGGCTGGTCGGATTATGCCGCCCAACGCCCCGCGCCGGAAAATGACGCAAAGCCGGTGATTTCCACGCCGAAGCTGAAGCAGGACACCGCGCCGAGGGCGAAGGCCGAGGGCCTGTCCTTCACCGAACGCAAGCGGTTCGACGACCTGCCCGCGCTGATCGCCCGGCTTGAGGCCGAGATCGGCAAACTGTCCGAATTCCTCGCACAGCCCGATCTTTTCACCGCCGAGCCGGTCAAGTTCCGCAAGGCGAGCGAAGGGCTGGCCGAACGCCAGGCCGCTTTGGCCGCCGCCGAGGAAGACTGGCTCGCGCTCGCCGAACGGGCCTGACCCAGCGGCAACCGGCCCCTTTCCGCTGAAACGGCGCCGGGCGTCGGCCGGTTCATGCTGCACCTGCACACAAGACTTCACAGCGCCATCACAGCGGGGTGACGCCCGGTTGCGGGAACCTTCCCCCACTCCCACAGTTTACCCCGGAAGTCCCGCGCCGGAACCGAGCAGGTCCGAAGCTGAATCCGGGACCCGAAACGAAGGAGAGTGAAATGAAACGCTTTGCAGCCATTCTGGTGACGTCGACGCTGGCCATGCCCGCTTTTGCCGGCGGCCCGGTGCAGGTCATCGAAGAGCCCACCATCACCCCGGCCCCCGTTGCCGTCGTCGCGCCCTCGGCCGATTGGGGCGGGTTCTACGGCGGTGCGCAACTTGGCTATGGCGATGTCGACTCGAACGGCGCCGGGGCCGATGGCAATGGCATGATCGGCGGCGTCCATGCGGGCTATCGCTGGGATCTGGGCAAGACCGTCCTTGGCATCGAAGGCGACTATGACACCGCGAATGTCGACCTGGGTGCGGGGGGCGCGGCTGGCTCGCTCGATTCCGTTGCCCGTCTGAAACTGATGGCCGGTGCCGACCTGGGCAGCAACCTGGTCTATGCGACCGCGGGCGGCGCCTGGGCCGATGCGACGCTGGGCGGCGCGGGCGGCTCGGACAACGGCTATTTCTACGGTGTCGGCATGGAACATGCGCTGAACGACACCTGGAGCGTCGGCGGCGAGATCCTGCAGCACAAGTTCGACAATTTTGACAATAGCGGTGTGGATCTTGATGCCACCACCTTCTCGGCGCGTGTGAACTACCGCTTCTAAGCCCCCGAACCGACGAAAAAAGGTCCTGCCCCGTCAGGGGCAGGGCTTTTTCATATCCAGCGGCAAAAGGAAGCTGCGGTCATCGCCCGCGGTTCCCGAAATCTCGATGAAATCCTGCGCGCCCTCGAACGCCATGCCACGGCTGGACACCTTGACCAGCACAGCATCCGGGCGCGGCTCAAGGCTGAAGGCGCCACCATCGCCTTCCAACTCGCAATACATGTCTCCGCCCTGGTTCTCGCAATAGGCGGTGGAACCGTAGACCTCGTCCGATCCCCGCAGGCGCAACGACAGGGTCACCGCCTGCCGGCGCGCATCGCTTTCTGCAGGGTTCGGCGCCAGCGCGATCCAGCGCACCCGTTGCGCCGGATGGCCCGCAAGATGGGTGATCGTGTAGCTGCGCGCATAGCAGGCGCCCTCGGGGCCGAACAACGCCTCGCGCGGGGCCTTAGCCTGGGCCGTAGCGGCGATCAGGATCACCGCGACAGCGGTGGCAGGGGCAAGCCGGGAAGGGAGGCGCATGATTGTCCGCTCCGAAAGGGCCATGGGGTCAGCCTGCGCCTTCGCGCGCCCGACCGCAAGACGGGCCTTCCTGACCTCGCCCGCTGCCGCGACAGAAGATTTCGCTTTGCGCCCGGCCAGCACTGGTATATCCCCGCCGCCATGACGACGTTGCGCAACATCCGCATCTGCTGCATTACCCGCTGACCTCGGTCGCGCGGGCGCTTTCGTCATGTCTTCCTGACAAAGCCTAGGCCCCGCGCGGGATTGCCCGCATGCGCGAAGGACGCCTGCTAGAAAGACTGGCTTATGGTTTCGATCCGCCTGACCAATTCGAAGACCCGCAGGAAAGAGGTCTTCACCCCCCTGAACCCGCAGGACGTGCGCATGTATGTCTGCGGGCCGACGGTCTATGACCGGGCGCATCTGGGCAATGCAAGGCCCGTGGTGGTGTTCGACACGCTTTACCGGCTGTTGCGCCATGTCCATGGCGCGGATCACGTCACCTATGTGCGCAACTTCACCGACGTTGATGACAAGATCAACGCCGAGGCGCAGCGCCGCAAGGGCCTGGGCCGGCCTGAGACGCTGGAAGAGCTGATCCGCGAGCGGACCGAGGAAACCATCGCCTGGTATCACGCCGACATGGACGCGCTTGGCGCGCTGCGGCCCGATCACGAGCCGCGCGCCACCGAATTCATCGGCGCGATGATCGCCATGATCGAAAGTCTCATCGCCAAGGGCCATGCCTATGCGCGCGAGGGGCATGTCCTGTTCCGCGTCCGGTCTTATGCCGAATACGGCGCGCTGTCGGGCCGCTCGGTCGATGACATGATCGCGGGCGCGCGGGTCGAGGTCGCGCCCTTCAAGGAAGACCCGATGGATTTCGTGCTGTGGAAGCCCTCGGATGCCGATCTGCCGGGCTGGGACAGCCCCTGGGGCCGCGGCCGCCCCGGCTGGCATATCGAATGCTCGGCGATGAGCTATGAGCTTCTGGGCGAAAGCTTCGACATCCATGGCGGCGGGCTGGACCTGCAATTCCCCCATCACGAGAACGAGATCGCGCAATCGGCCTGCGCCCATCCGCATGGGTCCTTCGCGAGGGTCTGGCTGCACAATGAGATGCTGCAGGTCGAGGGCAAGAAGATGTCTAAGTCGCTGGGCAATTTCTTCACCGTGCGGGATCTGCTGGAGCAGGGCATCCCGGGCGAGGTGATCCGGTTTGTGCTGCTGAGCACCCATTACCGCAGCCCGATGGACTGGACGGCGGAAAAGGCCCGGCAGGCAGAGGCGACGCTGCGGAAGTGGTATGCCATCGCGGCGGCGGCACCGAATGGTTCAGAGCCGGATGCCAGCGTCATCAACGCCTTGTCGGACGATCTTAATACTGCTCAGGCGCTGACCGAACTGCATCAGCTTGCGCAAAGCGGCGAGGGCGCCCGCCTGCGTGGCAGCCTGCACCTGCTGGGTCTGCTTCAGGCCGCCGTGCCCGCTTGGGCGGCGGCACCGGATGTTGACCTTTCCGGTCCGACCGCGCGGCTTGTCGCGCTGCGCGAAGCCGCGATGGCCAGCAAGGATTTCTCTGCCGTCGATGCCATGAAGGCCGCACTCCTTGGTGCCGGCGTCGAGGTGCGCATGTCCAAGGCCGGGGTCGAGCTTGTCCCCGGTCCGGGCTTCGATGGCGCCAAGCTTGAGGCCATCCGATGAGCCCGCGCGCAATCCCGAGTTTTCGAAAACTCCGGTCAGTTCTCTTGGAAGAGAATTGCAGATTTCTTCCAAGGAATTTGCGGACAGGCGGCTTCAATCGTTAACGCTTCATGAATCCGCCTGACCCAAGTCCTTGATTTTACTTCCTCCGCAACCTGTCCCACCGTGGGACACCCGCCCGGACCCGCCATGACCGCCCGCACCCGCCTCTCCCTCTTCGACACCACGCTGCGCGATGGCCAGCAGACCCAGGGCGTCCAGTTCTCGGCCGCCGAAAAGGTGCAGATCGCCCAGGCGCTCGACGCGCTGGGGGTGGACTATATCGAGGGCGGCTGGCCGGGCGCCAATCCGACCGACAGCGACTTCTTCGCCACCGCCCCGCAGACGCGGGCAAAGATGACCGCCTTCGGCATGACCAAGCGGGTCGGGCGCTCCGCCGCGAATGACGACGTTCTGGCCGCCGTCCTGAACGCCGGAACCTCCAGCGTCTGCCTGGTCGGCAAGACCCACCCTTTCCATGTCACCACCGCCCTGGGCGTGACGCTGGCGGAGAACCGCGACGCCATCGCCGAAACCTTTGCCCATCTCCGCGCCCTGGGCCGCGAGGCGCTGTTCGATGCCGAGCATTTCTTCGACGGCTACCGCGCCGACCCCGCCTATGCCCTGTCCTGCCTGCGCGCCGCGCTGGAAGAGGGCGCGCGCTGGGTGGTCCTGTGCGACACCAATGGCGGCACCTTGCCCTCGGAAGTCGGCCGGGTTGTGGCCGAGGTGATCGCCGCGGGCATCCCCGGCGAAAGGCTGGGCATCCATTGCCATGACGACACCGGCAATGCGGTGGCCAATTCTCTGGCCGCGGTCGAGGCCGGGGCGCGGCAGATCCAGGGCACGCTGAACGGTCTGGGCGAACGCTGTGGCAATGCCAATCTGGTCAGCCTGATCCCCACGCTGCTCTTGAAGGAACCCTTTGCCAGCCGCTTCGAGACCGGCGTGACGGCGCAGGCGCTGCACGGTCTGGTCAAGACCAGCCGGATGCTGGACGACATCCTGAACCGCGTCCCCCTGCGCAGCGCGCCCTATGTCGGCGCCAGCGCCTTCGCGCATAAGGCGGGGCTTCATGCCAGCGCGATCCTCAAGGACCCGACCACCTACGAGCACATTGACCCCGGTTTGGTCGGCAACAGCCGCCTGATCCCGATGAGCAACCAGGCCGGCCAATCCAACCTGCGGGCCAGGCTGGCGGCGGCGGGGCTGGAGGTCGATCCCAAGGACCCGCGCCTGTCGGCCATCCTCGACACGGTGAAGGCGCGCGAGGATCAGGGCTATGCCTATGACGGCGCGCAGGCCAGTTTCGAGCTGGTGGCGCGGCGCGAGCTGGGGCTTTGCCCCGATTTCTTCGAGGTCGACCGCTACCGCGTCACGGTCGAGCGCCGCAAGGACCGCCAGGGGCGCGTGGTCAGCCTGTCGGAAGCGGTGGTCGCGGTCACCATCGACGGGCAGAAGATGATGTCGGTCTCGGATTCGGTTGATGAGGTGGGCAGCGACCGTGGCCCGGTCAACGCCTTGTCCAAGGCGCTGGCCAAGGATCTTGGCCCCTATCAGGCGGCGATCGACGACATGAAGCTGGTCGATTTCAAGGTGCGGATCACCCAGGGCGGGACAGAGGCGGTGACCCGTGTCATCATCGACAGCGAGGATGGCCAGGGGCGGCGCTGGTCGACGGTGGGGGTCAGCCCCAATATCGTCGATGCCAGTTTCGAAGCGCTTCTGGATGCGATCCAGTGGAAGCTGATCCGCGACGGCGCGGGGGCCTGAAAGGGAACGGGATGGTGCGGCTTTGGGGACTCACGACGGTTCTGGCTCTGGCGGCCTGCGTCGAAGCGGGGGGCGAAGTGCCCCGCGATGCGGGCGTCGCGCGGATCGAGATCTTCAGCGGCGGCAGTTTCTCGGGCAGTTCCACGGTCACGGTCTATGTCGACGATAAGATCGTCACTGCGACAAGCGGCCCCTTCGGGGAGGGGGCCGCGCGCCATGCCGCGCTCGGGCGGCCGGGGCTATACGCCGAGATGGTGGCTTTCGCGGCCAAGGAGGGGCCAAAGGTCGCGCAGCGCCAGCGCCGGACCCTGGTCGCGTGCGAAGATTACGGAACGGATGGCGTGCGGCTTGACCCTGCCGTCGGCGGCTTTGAGGGGCTGAGCGCGAGCTGCCCGGACCCGGCGGTCACCGGCTTCATCGACAGGCTGCGGGCGATGATCCCGGCGCGATGAGGCGCTTTCCCAGGACGCGGGCCTGCGCTATCTGCGGGGCATGAGTCTTGAAGCCTGTGCCCTGCTTGTCCAACGCGGTGACCCCGACCGTTTTCTTGCTGTGATGGCGGCGCCGGTCTGGGCGCGAGAGCGGCTCATGCCGCTCTATGCCTTCAACCTTGAGGTGGCGCGGGCGCCCTGGGCGGCGAAAGAGCCGCTGGTGGCCGAGATGCGGCTGCAATGGTGGCGCGATGTGGTCGAGGCGGCCGGGGCTGGTGGCCCCGCCAAGGCGCATGAAGTGGCCGGGCCTCTGCATGATCTGATCCGGGAGGCGGGGCTGCCCGCCGGGCTGCTGGACCGCTTGGTCGCGGCGCGGCGCTGGGATTGCTGGCGGGCGCCCTTCGAGGGGCCGGAGGCGCTGGACGCCTATCTGGATGACACGGGCGGCGGGTTGATGGTGCTGGCGGGCCGGGCGCTTGGCGCGCCGGACGGGGCAGAACCTGTCTTGCGGGCGATGGGCTGGGCCACGGGGCTGGCCGGGTTCCTGAAGGCCGTGCCGGAGCTGGAGGCACGGGGGCGGCAACCGCTTCCTTCCGGGGCAGAGGTGGCTGCGCTGGCGCGGCGCGGGCTGGACCGGCTGGCCGAGGCGCGGGCCGGGCGCGGAGCCTTGCCCAAGGGGCTGGCCCCGGCGCTTCTGGCGGGCTGGCAGACGGGACCGCTGCTGGCGCAGGCGGCGGCCGATCCGCAGGCCGTGGCCGAGGGGCGGCTGGCCCTGTCGGAATTCTCGCGGCGCGGGCGGCTCTTGTGGCAGTCGCTGACGGGGCGGTTCTAAGCCCGCCCCTGTCCCACGCAGGGACATCAAGGCGAATCATTCTGAATCAACGGGTTGAATTTTCGGATTCAGAAAACTTTAACCAATTCCGCCGCCTCAGCGTGACCGGAACTCTTGCGGACGCAGCCAGAGCCAGATCAGCGCGCCCCCGGCCAGGACAAGGAAGGGCAGCATCGCCATGTTGACGAATTGCCACCCGGCCTGGACCGTACCGCCCGAGCAGTTCATCAAACCGCCCGAGGACAGGCTGGCCAGCGTCACGCCGCCGAAGACGATGAAATCGTTCAGGCCCTGAAGGCGGCCGCGCTCTTCGGGCCGCTGCGCCGCCGTCAGCATCGCCGTGGCGCCGATGAAGCCGAAGTTCCAGCCCAGCCCCAGCAGGATCAGCGCGGCGAAGAAATTCTCAAGCTGCACGCCCGCCATGGCGACGGCCCCGGCACTGGCCAGGATGGTCAGGCCCAGGGCGATGATCTTTTCGGCCCCGAAGCGCGCGATCAGATGGCCGGTGAAGAAGCTGGGGATATACATGGCCAGAACATGCGCCGTGACCACATCCGCCGCATTCGACTTGTCGAAACCGCAGCCGACCACGGCCAGCGGCGACGAAGTCATCACGAGGTTCATCAGCGCGTAAGAGACGGTGGCACAGATCATCGCAACCGCAATGACCGGGTTGCGGATCAGGGCGCCGCGCGACCGGCCGATATCGCTGCCCGGGGCGGGCGGGCGCGGGCGGGGGATGCGCAGCGCGGCAAACAGCCCCATGCCCAGAAGGTTCAGGACGATCACAGCCAGATAGCTGCCCAGGAAGGGAATCACATAGGCATCCGCCGTCAGCTTCACCAGTTGCGGGCCGATGATGGCCGACAGAAGCCCGCCGGCCATGACCCAGGAAATCGCCTTGGCGCGAAATTCATCCGAGGCGGTGTCGGCGGCGGCAAAGCGGTAGAAGCCCTGCGCGCTCATGTAGCAGCCGGTGAACAGGGCGCCGATGCAGAACAGCAGGAAGGACCCGCTATACAGGCCCAGGGCGCCGATCGCCGCCCCGATCGCCCCGCCGACCGCGCCAAGGGCAAAGCCCGCCGCCCGGCCAAAGCGCTGCATGAAGGCCGAGATCGGCGTCGCGGTCAGCATCGAGCCGATGACGGTCATGGTGATGGGCAGGGTGGCCCAGCAGGGATTCGGTGCCAGCGATTGCCCGGCCAGACCGCCGATGGTGAAGATCATCGGCATCTGCGCGCCGAGAATCCCCTGGGCGGCCACGAGGACGGCGACGTTGCGTTTGGCGATGGCGTCCGACATGGCCCATGGGGTAGGGGTTTGGCGTGACTTAGGCAAGAGGGCGCAGGGGCGCATGGTCGGGCGGATCATTCACGGCGATGCGGATGTGGCCGAAGGCGCGGCCTGGCTGGCGGCGCGCCATCCTGCTTTCGCGCGCATCCTGCCAGAGCTTGGCCCCCTGCCGCTGCGCCGCCGGGCCGATGGTTTTGCGGCGTTGCTGGATGCGATCGTGGGCCAGCAGGTTTCCACCGCTTCGGCGCGCGCGATCTGGGCGCGGCTCGAGGCGGCCGGGTTGACCGATCAGGCGGCGGTCGCCCAGGCGGGGGACGAGGCGCTGCGCGCGGCCGGCCTGTCGCGGCAGAAGATCCGCTATGCTACGGCGCTGGCGCAGGCGGGAGTGGATTTTCAAAGCCTGCGCGCGGTGCCGGATGACGAAGTGGTGGCTGCGCTGGTGGCGCTGCCCGGCATCGGGCGCTGGACGGCGGAAATCTATGCGATGTTCGCATTGGGCCGGGCCGATGTCTTTGCGCCGGGCGATCTGGCCCTGCAAGAGGCGGCGCGGGCGCTGTTTGACCTGCCGCAGCGCCCGAGTGAAAGGCAGTTGCGCGTCATGGCCGAGGATTGGACGCCCTGGCGCTCGGTTGCGGCGCGGGCGCTCTGGGCCTACTACCGGGTCGTGAAAAGCCGCGAGGGGATCAGATGAGAGAATTGCAGTTCGGGCGCAAGGGGGCTGACAAGCCCAAGGCACTGGTGGTCTTCCTGCATGGCTATGGCGCGGACGGGGCCGATCTTCTGGGTCTGGCCGATCCTTTGGCGCCGCATCTGCCTGGCGTGCAGTTCCTTGCCCCCGACGCGCCGGAACCCTGTCAGGGCAATCCGTTCGGGCGGCAGTGGTTTCCGATCCCCTGGCTGGACGGATCGTCCGAAGATGCCGCGCGGGAGGGATTGCTGGCGGCGGCCGAGGATCTGAACGGGTTTCTCGACGCGCGCCTGGCCGAGACCGGCCTGACGCCCGCCACGCTGGCGCTGATCGGCTTTTCCCAGGGCGCGATGATCAGCCTGCATGTCGCGCCGCGCCGGGCCGAACCCGTGGCAGGGGTGGTGGCGATCTCGGGGCGGTTGCTCGCGCCCGAACGTCTGGCGGGCGATCTGACGGTCAAGCCGCCGGTCCTGCTGATCCATGGCGATCAGGACCCGGTGGTGCCGTTCCAGGACATGGCCGCCGCAGGCAATGCGCTGGTGGGGGCCGGATTCGAGACCTATGGCCATGTGATGAAGGGCACCGGCCATGGCATCGCGCCCGACGGGCTGGGCGCCACGTTGAGTTTCCTCAGGGACCGGCTTCCGCTTTAGGCCAGGGCCTCAAGCCAGGCCGCGCAGCCGGTCAGCGCGGCATAGTCATCCTCGACCACGGTGACCGAGAAATCCTTGGTCAAGAGATCGACGCGGCGCATTTCGCGGAAGCTTTCGGTCAGGCCGAAGCGGGCGAAATGCGGCGTCATGGCACGAGACATGCCGCCGATCAGGTAGAGCCCGCCCCAGGGCAGGTGAATCAGCGAAAGATCGGCCAGCATCTGCGCCAGGATCTGGACGTAAAGCCGGGCCGCGTGGCTGGCCACCGGATCGCCCGCTTCCAGGAGGCGCAGCACCTCGGCGGACTGCAGGCCGCCCGGAACGCCCGCTTCGGAGGCCGCGAAGGCATAAAGATTGCCCAGGCCACGGCCCGCGAGCACCTCTTCCGTGCCGCAATGGGGCACCTCGCCGCGCGCGGCCAGAAGGCCCTCGACAAAGCGCATCAGGCGGAAGGTTTCCTCGTTGCGCACCGGCATGTTGACATGGCCGCATTCCGAGGCGGGCACGACACGGCCCGCGCCATGGCCATGGACGGGGGCGGCGTTGACGCCCGTGCCCAGGCCCACCACGAGCATCGAGCCGCCGGGTTTCTGCGGGCCCTCGATCACCGGGCGCAGGTTGGCGGCCGCGACATGGCCAAGGGCATGGCCCTGGGCCTGAAGGTCATTGAGGATCGCCACCCGCCGCGCGCCGGAGGCGGCGGTCAACTTGGCGGCATCCATCTCCCAGTCGAGATTGGTCATCCGCGCCACGCCATCCTCGACCGGGCCTGCCGCGGCGACGCAGACGCCCTGCACCTCGGCCCCGGTCACGGCCAGATAGTCGCGCAGGATCTGGGCGATGTCCTGCCCGCGCGCCTTGTATTCGGCGTTCGGATAGCGGCGGATCGTGTCCGCCCGGACCGTGGCCCCTTCGGCCAGCGCCACGCGGGTATTGGTCCCGCCGATATCGGCCAGAAGGTTCAGCGCCATGGGGACCTCATTCGTTGCGGGAAAGCGCCCGCTTCAGCGCGTGATACGAGGACTTGGGGGTGCGCTTCAAGCCGTCGAAATCGACATGGACGAGGCCGAAGCGTTTCTCGTAACCCAGCGACCATTCGTAATTGTCGAGAAGCGACCAGATGAAGTAGCCGCGAAGGTTGACGCCCCGGTCGATAGCGCGCCGCGCGGCGGCAAGGTGAAGCGACAGGTAATCCGTCCGCTCGGGGTCTTCGACCTTGCCATCCACCACATCGACTTCGGGCGAGGCCATGCCGTTTTCGGTGACATAGATCGGCAGGCCCCTGGTGTATTCCGCCTCGGTGCGCAGCAGGAAATTCTCAAGGCCCTGCGGATAGATTTCCCAGCCCATCTGGGTTTTCGGCAGGGGGCCTTCGACCTCGGCCAGATGGGGCCAGGGACCGGGATCGGGGCCGATCAGCTTGCGGGTATAGTAGTTCAGGCCGCACCAGTCGACCGGGGTGGCGATGGTCGCCATGTCGTCCTGCCAGCCGGGCGGCAGATGGGGCAGAAGGCCCTGAAGCGCGAGGTCGGGATATTGGCCGTTGAAGATGCCGCCCAGGAACCAGCGGTTGTAGATCGCGTCATAGCGGGCCGCCGCCTGCGCCGCCGCGGGCGAGGCATCGGCGGGATCGGCCCATTCCAGATTGCAGACCGCGCCCAAGTTCTTCATCCCCAGCGCGCGCATCGACTGAATGGCGCGGCCATGGGCCAGAAGCACATGATGCATCGCCCGGCCTGTGGCGCGGATGTCGCGCAGGCCCGGGGCGTGCAGCCCCAGGAAATGCGACAGCCAGGCCACGCACCACGGCTCGTTCACCGGGGCCGCCGACCACAGCCGGTCGCCGATGCGGCGGCAGAGCAGGTCGGCATAATCGGCGAACCAGCCCGCGATGTCGCGGTTGCGCCAGCCGCCCAGATCGGCAAGGGCCGAAGGCAATTCCCAGTGGTAAAGGGTCAGCGCGGGTTTAAGCCCGCGTTCAACCATGCCGTCGACAAGACGGTCGTAGAAGTCGAGACCGGCTTGGTTGGGCGCGCCGCGCCCCTCGGGCAGCACCCGCGCCCATGAGGCGGAAAAGCGATAGGCATCCAGATTGGCATCGCGGATCAGGTCCAGATCCTGCGGCCAAAGGTGGTAATGGTCGCAGGCCCGCGCGCCGGTTTCGGCCCGGACGACATTGCCCGGCGTCTCGGCGAAATCATCCCAATGGGTACGGCCCGCCCCGCCGAACTGGTGGCCCTCGATCTGGTAGGACGAGGTCGCGGCGCCAAAGACGAAGCCTTCGGGAAACTGCGAGCGCGCGGGCAACATGGCGGGACCTTTGCCGAATGGACTAGCGGGGTGCGGGGCCGGTGGACTGACCGATGATCAGATCGGCCTCGAGCAGACGTGACGGTGCTTCGGCGTCAGGGTTCGCGATCAGACCCAGCAGCATCTGCGCGGCCAGACGGCCGGCCTCGCGGACCGATGATCTTGTCGCAGTAAAGATGGGAACATCCTCGCCGTTCTTCATATAGGACAGGTCGTCGTCATGGATGATGACGCTGATGTCGCGGCCAAGTTTCAGCCCGCGCTCGTCGGCGGCGCGGCGCAGACCCATGCCCGAGATCATCGACGAGGCGAGGAAGGCGGTGGGCGGATTCGCCTGGGCCAGCATCCGCATGCCGATGCGATAGCCCGAGCCTTCGGTCATTTCCTCGGAACTCATCAGGGCGGGGTCGGCTTCGATCCCGCGCGCGGCCAGCGCATCGGCATAGCCCTTGCGGCGGCGCATGGCGAAATCCATGAATTCCAGCCCGTTGACCAGGGCAATGCGGCGATGGCCAAGGTCCAGCAGGAATTCGGTGGCGCGCTGGAAGGCACGCCGGTTGTTCACATCGATCCAGGGGTAGGAAAGGGCGCAGCCCGAAGCGCGACCATGGACGACGAAGGGCAGGCCGATATCGTGCAGAAGGGGGATGCGGCTGTCCTCCATCCGCGGTGAATGAACGATGACGCCATCGACATTCCCCTTGGCGCGCAGCGTGCGGTAGGTCGCGTCTTCCTGATCGTCGGGCACGACCGACAGCACCATGTCATAATCGTTGCGACTGTAGATCTCGCCCGCGCCGGCGATGAAATCGGCGAAGACGGGGTTCACGATCTCATGCCGCGTGGCGATGGGTATGACATGGCCCACGGCCATGGCGCGCCCGGTCGCCAGACGGATGGCACGGGCATTCGGCCGATAGTCATGGCGCTTGGCTGCGGCCATCACGCGGGCGCGCGTGGCCTCGTTGACCTCCGGATAGCCGTTCAGCGCGCGCGACACCGTTGTGGGCGAGAGGCCCAGTTTGGTGGCGAGTTCCTTGAGGTTCATCGGGGTTGCGCGCTCAAAACGGTTTCAATTCTGCCAAGCTTACAAGCCGCGCGCGCCATGTCAAAGGCAAAGCTTGGCGGCGCTGCATCTGCTAAATCTCTATTCTGCGGCTGCAAATGGCCGGTTTTGGTTTGACTCGCAAGGTCGGATCGGCAAATGTCGATCATCCAAAGCGGTTTGAAAACGATTCTGCGCTTTGACCAGAGTCGTGGTGTCGCAGGTGTAAATGCCCCGCAAGAGGAGCGGGCGAAGGGGAGGAAGAGATGAGGAAATCGCTTGCCGCCAGCGCCGCAGCGCTGGCGTTGCTGTCCGGTGCTGCAGGGGCGCAGGATCTGGTCTTTCCGGTTGGCGAGGGTGCCTTCAACTGGGACAGCTACAAGAGCTTTGATGAGGCCAACAACCTCGACGGCCAGACGCTGACCATTTTCGGCCCCTGGCGCGGCGAGGATCAGGTTCTGGCGGAATCGGTCTTCGCCTATTTCGCCGCGGCGAGCGGGGTGACGATCAAATACTCCTCCTCGGAAAATTACGAGCAGCAGATCGTCATCGACACCGAAGCGGGCAGCCCGCCGGATATCGCCATCCTGCCGCAGCCCGGCCTGATCGCCGATCTGGTGAAGAAGGGCTTTGTGACGCCACTTGGCCAGGAAACCCAGGATTGGCTGGCCGCGAATTACGCCGCGGGCGAAAGCTGGGTGGGGCTTGGCTCCTATGCCGGGCCGGATGGGGCCAAGGCGCTTTACGCGTTTCCCTACAAGATCGATGTGAAATCGCTGGTCTGGTATGTGCCCGAGAATTTCGAGGATGCGGGCTATGAAGTGCCGCAGACCATGGAAGAGCTGAAGGCGCTGACCGAGAAGATCGTCGCCGATGGCGGCACGCCCTGGTGCATCGGCCTGGGTTCGGGGGGCGCGACCGGCTGGCCCGCGACCGACTGGGTCGAGGACATGATGCTGCGCACCCAGGCACCCGATGTCTATGACAAATGGGTGTCGAACGAATTGCCGTTCAACAGCCCTGAAGTCGTGGGCGCGATCGACGAATTCGGCTGGTTCGCCAAGAACGACGCCTTCGTCGCGGGCGGTGCTTCGGCCGTGGCCTCGACCGATTTCCGCGACAGCCCCAAGGGCCTGTTCACCTCGCCGCCGCAATGCTACCTGCACCATCAGGCGTCGTTCGTGCCCTCGTTCTTCCCCGAAGGCACCAAGGTCGGCACCGATGCCGATTTCTTCTATATGCCGGCCTATGAAAGCAAGGATCTGGGCAAGCCGGTCCTTGGCGCCGGGACGCTGGCCTTCATCACCAAGGACACGCCGGCAAGCCGGGCCTTCATCGAGTTCCTGAAGACCCCGATCGCGCATGAGGTCTGGATGGCGCAGAAATCCTTCCTGACGCCGATGAAGACGGTGAATGCCGATCTTTATGGCGATCCGACCATGAAGAAGATGGGCGAGATCCTGCTGAACGCCACCACCTTCCGCTTCGACGCCTCGGATCTGATGCCGGGCGTGGTCGGCGCGGGCAGCTTCTGGACCGGGATGGTCGACTTCGTCGGCGGCAAGTCGGCGCAAGAGGTTGCCGACGCGATCCAGGCAAGCTGGCCTAAGTAAGCCCGCTGCGCGGCCTGTCGGGGGGCAGGCCGCGCCGTTCTTGCAGCAAATTGGGGGAGGGAACGATGCATCCTGCCTTGCAGGCGGTTTTGGTGATCTTTGTCGGTGTGGGCGGTTGCGTGGGCTATTTCTACGCGTCCAACCTGTTCCTCGACAAAGTGCTGTTCCCGGCGCGGGGACCACAAGCGGGCCGCAACATCAATCGCGCCAACATGATCCGGCCCTGGCTGTTCCTGGCGCCCGCACTGATCGCGCTGTGCCTGTATCTGGCCTATCCGGTCTTTGCGACCTTCTGGCTGTCACTTCATGACAAGTCCGGCGCCTTCTCCGGCCTGGACAATTACCAGAAGATGTTCGCCGAGCCGAAATTCGCGGAATCGCTGCGCAACAACATGCTGTGGCTGATCGTGGTGCCGGCTGCGGCAACCGGGTTCGGGCTTCTGGCGGCGCAGCTGACCGACCGCATCGCCTGGGGCAATATCGCCAAGTCGCTGATCTTCATGCCGATGGCGATCTCTTTCGTCGGCGCCTCTGTGATCTTCAAGCTGATCTATGACACGCGCGACGCCAACCTGCCGCAGATCGGGCTGTTGAACGCGCTGTGGCTGAAGGCCGAGGGCGGGGTGGGGTCGTTCCTCATGCTGCGGCTTCTGCCCTTCCTTCTGATCCTGTGCTTGATGCTGGGAATCCTCTATGTCGGCTACCTGGTGGCGCGGCCGCTTTGGGCCGGGCGTCGGGCGGGCGGGCTGGTCACGGCAGGACGGGTGATCGGCGGGCTGGTCGCGCTGTTTCTGGGCTATGAGCTGGCGACCTGGCTTTACGGCATCGCCACGGCGACGCTGCCCTATGGCCAGCCGCAGGCCTGGCTGCAGATCCCCTACTGGAACTCGTTCTTCCTTATGGCGGTCCTGGTCTGGATCCAGACCGGCTTTGCCATGGTGATCCTGTCGGCGGCCCTGCGCGGCGTGCCGGAAGATACGATCGAGGCCGCGATCCTGGATGGCGCAAACCCCTTTCAGATCTTCTTCAAGATCAAGGTGCCGCAGATCCTGGGCACGATCGTCGTCGTCTGGACCACGATCACCATCACCGTGCTCAAGGTCTTTGACATCGTGCTGGCCATGACCAATGGCCAGTGGGAGACGCAGGTTCTGGCCAATTACATGTATGACAAGCTGTTCCGCGCACTGGACTGGGGCATGGGCAGCGCCGCCGCCATGATCATCATGCTGCTGGTGACGCCAATCCTGATCTGGAACGTGTGGAACGCCCGCAAGGAAATGCGGTAGGGGGACGGGAACATGGACAGCATCGCAGGCAAGAAACCCGCTTTGGCCTGGGCCGTGCATATCGCGGTCGTGGCGCTGGTGGTGCTCTGGGTCGTGCCGACCTTTGGGCTTCTGGTGTCATCGTTCCGCACCACCGACCAGATCACTTCGTCCGGCTGGTGGCAGTCGCTTGCCACGCAGGAAAGCCAGCAACCCGCGATCCGCATAGAGGGCGATGAAGCCCAGAAGGACGGGCTTTTCGCGATAGAGGGCAATCTTTACGGTGGAAAGGGCGGCACGGTCAGCAAATGGGGCACATCCTCGCGCGAGCCTGAAGCCTATGCGCCGGGCGATACGGCCGAGCTGAATGACGGGCTGAAACTTACAGTGCAGGAGAATGGCGATTTCAGCCTGACCTCGCCCGCGTCCATGGCTGAGATGCGCCTGCCGCGAGTGTTCACCACCGCGTCGACCCCGCCCGAATTCACCACCCGGAACTACACCAATGTGATCTCGTCGCCCATGGTGGGGCAATCGATCGGCCAGGCCTTCCTGAACACGCTGACCGTGGCGATCCCGGCCACGATAATCCCGATCCTTGTGGCGGCCTTCGCGGCCTATGCGCTGGCCTGGATGGAGTTTCCGGGCCGGGCCTTGCTTGTCGCCTTTGTCGTGGGTCTGCTGGTGGTGCCCTTGCAGCTTGCCCTGATCCCCTTGTTGCAGTTCCACAACTGGCTGGGGATCGGGAAGGGCTATCTGGGCATCTGGATGGCCCATACCGGCTTCGGCCTGCCGCTGGCGATCTACCTGCTGCGCAATTACATGGTCGGCCTGCCAAAGGACATCATCGAGAATGCCAAGGTCGATGGCGCGACAGATTTCCAGATCTTCACGCGCATCATCCTGCCCCTGTCCTTCCCCGCGCTGGCATCCTTCGCGATCTTCCAGTTCCTCTGGACCTGGAACGACCTGCTGGTCGCGCTGGTCTTCCTGGGCACCGGCAATGACCAGCAGGTGCTGACCGGGAATCTTGTCAACCTGATGGGGTCGCGGGGCGGCGACTGGGAAATTCTTTCGGCCTCGGCCTTCGTGTCCATCGCGGTGCCGCTTCTGGTGTTCTTCTCCATGCAGCGGTTCCTGGTGCGCGGGCTTCTGGCCGGTTCGGTTAAGTGAGACGGAAATGAACGTGACGAAAGACCCGGACTGGTGGCGTGGCGCGGTGATCTACCAGATCTACCCGCGCAGCTTCCAGGACTCGAACGGCGACGGGATCGGCGACCTGCCGGGGATCACCCAGCGGCTGGAGCATGTGGCGAAGTTGGGGGCGGATGCGATCTGGATTTCGCCCTTCTTCAAGAGCCCGATGAAGGATTTCGGCTATGACGTGAGCGATTATTGCGATGTCGATCCGATGTTCGGCACCCTGGCAGATTTCGACGCGCTGGTGGCGCGGGCGCATGATCTGGGCGTGCGCGTTATGATCGATCTCGTGATCTCTCATACCTCGGACAAGCATCCCTGGTTCGCCGAAAGCCGCAAGAACCGGACCAATCCCAAAGCCGACTGGTATGTCTGGGCCGACCCGAAGCTGGATGGCACGCCGCCGACGAACTGGTTGTCGATCTTTGGCGGCTCGGCCTGGCAATGGGATGCGCGGCGCGAACAGTACTACCTGCACAATTTCCTGACCTCGCAGCCGGACCTGAACTTCCACAATCCGCAGGTTCAGACGGCGGTGCTGGACGCGACCGAGTTCTGGCTGAAGCGCGGCGTCGACGGGTTCCGGCTGGACACGATCAACTTCTACTTCCACGACAGGTATCTGCGCGACAATCCGGGCTTGCCCGTGGAGTTGCGCAATGACCGCACCGCGCCCAAGGTGAACCCTTACAATCACCAGATGCACCTGTTCGACAAATCGCAGCCGGAGAACCTGGCCTTCCTGCGCCGGTTCCGCGCCCTGATCGCGCCCTATGGCGCGGCGGCGGTGGGCGAGGTGGGCGACAGCGAGCGCGGCTTGCAGATCATGGCCGAATATACCTCGGGCGGCGACAAGGTGCAGATGTGCTATCCGTTCGAGCTGCTGCAACCGGCGCGGCTGACGGCGGGTGATCTGAAGGCGGTCTTCGACCAGCTTGCCACCGAGGCGCCCGATGCCTGGCCCTGCTGGTCCTACTCCAACCACGATGTCGCGCGCCATGTCACGCGCTGGGGGCTGAGTGAACAGGCCGCCCGGATGTATCTGGTGCTTATGGCCTGCCTGCGCGGGTCGATCTGCCTGTATCAGGGCGAGGAACTGGGCCTGCCCGAAGCCGAGATCGCCTTTGAGGACCTTCAGGACCCCTATGGCATTGAGTTCTGGCCTGAATTCAAGGGCCGCGACGGCTGCCGCACCCCGATGCCCTGGGTGCAGGACAATGCGAATGGCGGTTTCACCAGCGCGCCGCGCGGCTGGCTGCCGGTGTCGCCCGCGCATCTGGCCAAGGCGGTGGCGGTGCAGGGCGAAGGCTCGATGCTGGCCTTTTACGGCGCTGTGCTGGCTTTCCGCCGCAACCATCCGGTGCTGGCGCTTGGCGAGATGTCGGCGGTGACGGTTCAGGGCGATGTGGCGCAGTTCAGCCGCAGCGGCGCGGAAACGATCTTCTGCGCGTTCAATCTGGGGCCGGATACGGCGCGGGTGACCATGCCCGAAGGGCGCTGGGAGGCGCTGGCCGGGGATCTTGGGGGCAGGGCGCTTCCGGGGCTGGAGGGGAAACTGCCGGGCTGGGGCTTTGCCCTGGCGCGGAAGGTCTGAGGGGGAAAAGGGACAATGGCGGAATTGTTGCTCAAGGGCGTCGAGAAGGCCTATGGCGAGGTCAAGGTGTTGAAGGACATCGACCTCGACATCAAGACGGGCGAGTTGATCGTGTTTGTCGGCCCCTCGGGCTGCGGGAAATCCACGCTCTTGCGGATGATCGCCGGGCTGGAGCGGATCACCGGCGGCGATTTCTCGATCGACGGCGTGCGGATGAACGATGTGCCACCGGCACAGCGCGGCATCGCGATGGTGTTCCAAAGCTACGCGCTTTACCCGCATATGACCGTGCGCGACAACATGGCCTTCGCGCTGAAGATCGCGAAGAAGCCGCAGGCCGAAATCGACGCCGCCATCGACAAGGCGGCGCGGATCCTGCAACTGACCCCCTATCTCGACCGGCTGCCCAAGGCCCTGTCGGGCGGGCAGCGCCAGCGGGTCGCGATCGGGCGGTCGATCGTGCGCGACCCGAAAGTCTATCTCTTCGACGAGCCGCTCTCCAATCTCGACGCCGCCCTGCGGGTGGCGACGCGGATCGAGATCGCGCAGTTGAAAGAGCAGATGCCCAATTCGACCATGATCTATGTGACCCATGACCAGGTCGAGGCGATGACGCTTGCGAGCCGCATCGTCGTGCTGGCCGGGGGCGGCATCGCCCAGGTGGGCACGCCGCTGGAACTGTATGAACGGCCCGAGAATGAATTCGTGGCGCAGTTCATCGGCAGCCCGGCGATGAACCTGACCCCGGGCGAAGTGGTGGAAACCGGGGCCGAGACGGTGATCAAGCTCGCCAATGGCGGTAAGGCGCGGTCGCATGTGCCGACCGATGCCGCGGACAAGGGGCGGCAGGTCAAGGTGGGGGTGCGGCCAGAAGATCTGGTCGAAACCACCGGGGACGCGATCTTCGAAGGCAAGGTCGAGATCACCGAAGCCCTGGGCGAAGTGACGCTGCTTTATCTGGCCAAGGATGCCGAGGGCCAGCAGGTCATCGCCAAGCTGCCGGGCATCCGGCCGGAACTGCGCCACCAGACCGTGCGGCTGGCGGCAAGTCCGGCCAAGGTGCATCTCTTCGCCAATGGCCAGTCGCTGCTGTATCGCTGATCCAGATCTTCGTCCTGGCCCAAAAATCCCCGGGCTCCGGGGGCCGCGCCCCCGGAGCTTCAAACCGCAGGGAAGTCACCCGCCCTTGCGGGCGTGGAAGATGAAACCCAGGAAGTTCAGCAGCACCTGCGCGGCAAGGATCGCGGTCGAGCCGGAATGGTCGTAGTCCGGTGCGACCTCGACCAGGTCCAGGCCGACGATCTCATGCCGCCGGGCGACGCCCTGGAGGATTTCCAGCACCTCGTAATAGAGGAACCCGCCATGCGAGGGCGTGCCGGTGCCGGGCGCGATGGAGGGGCAGAAGCCATCAATGTCGATGGTGACGTAAAGCCTTGCATCCTTGGGAATGCGGGACAGGACGCCTTCGGTCCCCAGCTTGCGCACCTGCCGCACCGACAGGATGTCGTCGCCCATGGCGCGGGCGGCATCATAGCCATCCTTGGCGGTTGAGGACACGTTGCGGATGCCAAGCGCGGTGATGCCGGTCACATAGTCCCTTTCGGCGGCGCGGCGCATCGGGTTGCCATGGCCATGGCGCACGCCATGGCGGACGTCGACGAAATCGAGATGGGCGTCGATCTGCAGGATATGGATCGGCCCACGCCCTTCGAAGGCGCGGATGCAGGGGATGTTGACCGAATGGTCGCCGCCCAGCACCACCGGCAGGGCCCCCGCCGCCAGAATGGCGCGGACGCCGGTTTCGATATTGGCGTGGCTTTTCTCGGTATCGGTATGGACGATGTCGGCATCGCCAATGTCGACGATGCTGACATCCGCGCCCAGATAGGTGCAGTCATCCTCATGGTCATAGGCCCCGGCATGGCCGAAGGAGAACAGCGTCGAGGCCTCGCGCATCGCGCGCGGGCCGAAACGGGCCCCGGCGCGGAACTGGGTGCCGAAATCGAAGGGCGCGCCCAGGATCGCGGCATCGGCCTTGATCGCCGACCAGTCGCCCTGATAGGGCCGCTTGCCGAAGGTCGAGATCCCGACGAAGGGCAGGTTCAGCCGCCCCGTTTCATAGCTGTTGCCGCTGCTCATGATTCCCCCCTGTCTGGCATCGCGGCGATGGTGGAGGGCGGCGCTGGCAGCGGCAAGAGCGAAGGCAGGCGTTCGGAAAGCCGCCGCGCGGCGGGCGAAAGCGGGTTGGCCGCAAGCCGGGCCAGAACGATCGCCTCATGCCCGGCATCGCGGATCGGCCGGGTCACAAGCGGGCGGCCATCATGGCTGAGGGCGGGGGCGGGGCAGGTATAGCTGAGACCGATGCCCAGCCCATTGGCGGCGAAACTGCGCATCAACTCAAGCGAGGCAGAGCGATAGGCGATCCTGGGTTGCACCCCGCGCGACGCGAATAGTGAGCGGAAATGCGCGATGGACAGGCCCTGATCCGTCAGGACCAGCGGTTCGGGGGCAAGTTCGGCCAGGGTCAGGCTGTCACGTTGCGCCAGCGGGTGACCTGCCGGCAGGACGGCATGGGGCGCCACATGCGACACGGGCGTGCGCGCGATGGCCGGGGGCAGGCCCAGGTCCCAGGTCAGGGCCAACGCCACCTCGCCGCGCAACAGGGCCTCGGCCAGGGCATCAAAGCCCAGAACCTGCGGGGCAAGCGCCAGGCCCTCCTCCGGCAGGCGCGCCATCAGAGGCGCGAGAAGGCCGGGGGCAAGGTCGTCGAAGACCGCGAAAGGCACGGGCGCCGTCTCGCCCGGCCCGCGCATGAGCTGGCGCAGGTCGGCAAGCCGGGCCTCGGCCTCTGCCAGCCAGGCCGCGCCGAAGGTGCTGGGCGACATGCGGCCCGGCTGGCGCAGGAACAGGGCCTGGCCAAGCTGCGCCTCAAGCTGCGCCACGGCGACCGAGAGGGCGGGCTGGCTGACATTCAGGGCCTGGGCGGCGGCGGTCATGCCGCCATGGCGGGCGATGGCGGTGGCATAGACAAGCTGGCGCAGGGTAAGCGATAGCATTTATTTATTGCACTGTTCCAACATCATTATTGGAATCTATGATTGATCCGGGCCACATCTTTTGCAACGGCAAAGGAGGCCCCCATGGCGGTGCAAGTGACGGATGAGATGCGCGAGGCCTATGCCCGCGATGGCGTGGTTCTGATCAAGGGCCTGTGGAGCGACTGGGTCGAGGTGCTGCGCCGCGGGGTCGAGGCCGATATGGCCGACCCGACCTATCAGATGGTCAACCTCAAGCCCGGCGAGGCCGGGAAGTTCTTCGACGATTATTGCAGCTGGCAGCGCATCCCGGAATTTCGCGACGCGATCTTCAATTCCGGCGTGGCGCGTGTGGCGGCGGAGCTGATGGGTTCGCAAAGCGTGCAGCTTTTCCATGATCATGTCCTGGTCAAGGAACCCGGCACGACCAAGCCGACGCCCTGGCACAGCGACGGGCCCTATTACTTTGTCGAGGGGCGGCAGACGGTCAGCTTCTGGTCACCGCTTGACCCGGTGAAAGAGGCGTCGCTGCGCTGCGTGGCGGGCAGCCATCTGTGGGAAAAGGACGTGCTGCCGACGCGCTGGATGGCCGAGACGAGCTTCTATCCGGGCGATCACGATTACATGCCGGTGCCCGACCCCGATGCCGAGGGGATGCGGGTGATGGAATGGGAGATGGAGCCGGGCGATGCCGTGGCCTTCAACTTCCGCACCCTGCACGGCGCGCGCGGCAATACCAGCGCGAACCGCCGCCGGGCCTTTTCGCTGCGTCTCGTGGGGGATGACGCGCGCTATGTCGAACGGCCCGGCCCCTGTTCGCCGCCTTTCCCGGGCCATGGGATGCAGCCGGGACAGCGGCTGCGGACCGACTGGTTCCCCGAACTGGCAGTTTAGGGTCCCGGCATCGGCCCCGGCCGTGAGCGGCACTTGGTCGCTCTTGCGGCGGGGCGCGGGATCGGGTGGTCTGGCGCGGCAAGGAGAAGCCCGATGGCCCAGCCCCCCGACCGCGCCCGCCGCCGCCCGCCCGTCTACCCGCCGCCGGAGTTTCCGCCCCGGCGGCTGCCCGCCTTCGCGCAGGTGCCACCAGCGATCTTTCCGGTGTTGCTGGGCCTGCTGGGTCTGGCCGGGGCGCTGCGGCTGGGCCTTGAACGGCTGGACCTGCCGCTTGCGGCGGCGGATCTGGTGGCCGGGCTGGCGCTTGGCCTCTGGGCCTTTGGCGTTTTGGCCTATCTGGTCAAGCTGGGGCGCCGCCCCGGCGTGATCCTTGAGGATCTGCGCGTCATGCCTGGGCGGACGGCGCTGGCGGCGGGCACTGGCAGCATCATGATGGCGGCGGTCGTGCTGTCGCCTTTCGCGCCCGGCGCGGCGCAGGCCCTGCTGTGGATCGGACTGGCGCTGCATGCCCTGCTGGCCGGACTGGCGATCACGGTCCTGGCCGGCCTGCCCCGCGAGGCGCGCGGGGTGAACCCGGGCTGGCATCTTCTTTTCACCGGCTTCATTCTGGGCGCGCCACCGGCGGCGCTTCTGGGGCAGGAGGCGCTGGCGCGCGGGCTGATCTGGGCGACGGTCCCGGTCGCGCTGGCGATCTGGGGCGCAAGCCTGGCGCAGCTTCTGCGCAGCACACCGCCCGCGCCCCTGCGGCCGATGCTGGCCATCCATCTTGCCCCAGCCTGTCTGTTCGCCACCGCCTCGGCTTTGACGGGGCAGGCGCAGCTGGCGACGGGCTTTTCGGTCCTGGCGATCGTGATCTCGCTGGCGCTGGTTTCGGCCGGGAGATGGATCACCCTTTCGGGCGTCACGCCGCTTTGGGGGGCGTTCAGCTTTCCCCTGGCTGCGCTGGCCACCGCGCTGCTGCGTCAGGGCGGCGGGCTGGCGAGTTTCGGCATGGGGGTGCTGGCCGTGGCGCTGGTGGCCGTGCCCTGGCTGGCCTGGAAGGTGCTGAAGGACTGGCCGGGCGGGCGGTTGGCGGCGAAGACCAACGCGGCGACGGCCTGAAGCGCCGCGCCGGGGCCGGGATCAGATCAGCCCGACCCAGGCCCGGGCAAGCGCCAGGCCATGCGCATCCGCCGCCGCACCGCGCGTTGCCGCGAGCGCGGCGCGCGCGTCATGCCAGCCGGGCGACAGGCGTTCGACCAGATCGGGAAAGGTGCGGCTCCAATCCTCGACCACGGCCCGCGAGGCTTCGAAATGGAACTGGGTGGCATAGCCCGCGCGGCCGAAGCGGAAGCTCTGGTTCTGCGCCGTGGCCGATCCGGCCAGCCGCGTTGCGCCGGGCGGCAGGCTGAACGTGTCGGAATGCCATTGGAAGATCGGGAAATCCGGGGGTAGGGCGGCGGTCAGCGGATCGTCGGCGCCATCGGGTGTCAGCGCCACGTCGCACCAGCCGAATTCCGGCGCGGCACCCAAAATGTTCTCGGCGCCAAGGCCGCGGGCAAAAACCTGCGCGCCGAGGCAGATGCCCAGCACCGCCTTGCCCGAGGCCGCGGTCTCGGCCATCAGGCCCGCCAGCCGGGGCAGGTAGGGGTGGCTGTGATCGTCGCGCGCCGATTGCTCGCCGCCGAAGACGACCAGCGCGTCGGTTTCCAGCCTGCCGGGCAGGACCTGCCCCGCCCAGGGTTTCACAAGGTCGATCCGGGCCGCCGCCTCATGCAGCGCCACGCCCACCTGCCCGTGATGGGTGACCCGCGTGTTTTCGACGATGGTGACATGCATGCGTGACTTCCCCGGCCCTTGCTGCGGCACAATCAGCATGGGGCAGGGCGGCTTTCAAGCCCAAGATGGCGGTTCCCCCTTGCGCCCGGCAGGCCAAGGTGAAACAGGGAACCGCCAAACGATGATCCCCAAGGAGAGACCCATGGAGATTCGCGAGGCGCTTACCTTCGACGACGTCCTGCTTGTTCCGGCTGCATCTTCGGTGCTGCCGTCCGAGGCCGATACTTCGACCTTCGTCACCAAGTCGATCCGCATGAACATTCCCTTGCTGTCCAGCGCCATGGACACGGTGACCGAGGCGCGGATGGCCATTGCCATGGCCCAGGCGGGCGGGATTGGCGTGATCCACCGCAACCTGGATCTCGAACAGCAGGCGACCGAAGTGCGCCGGGTGAAGCGCTTCGAATCTGGCGTGGTCTACAAGCCGATCACGCTGCGCGCCGACCAGACCCTGGCCGATGCCAAGGAGCTGATGGAGCGCTACAACATCACCGGCTTTCCGGTGGTGGATGGTGAGGGCCGGGTTGTGGGCATCGTGACCAACCGCGACATGCGCTTTGCGTCGGACGACCGCACGCCGGTTTCGGTGATGATGACCGCCGACAATCTGGCGGTCCTGAAAGAGCCGGTCGACCGGGCGCAGGCGATCAGCCTGATGAAAGCGCGGCGGATCGAGAAGCTTCTGGTCACCGATGGCGCCGGGCATCTGACCGGGCTTCTGACCCTGAAGGATACCGAGAAGTCGGTGCTGAACCCCCATGCCTGCAAGGACGAGCTGGGCCGGCTGCGCGTCGCCGCCGCCTCGACCGTGGGTGATGCCGGGTTCGAGCGCAGCCAGGCGCTTATCGAGGCGGGGGTGGACATGGTGGTGATCGACACCGCGCATGGCCATAGCGAGGGCGTGGCCCGCGCGGTCGAGCGGATCAAGAAACTGTCGAACACGGTGCAGGTGGTGGCGGGCAACGTGGCCACGGCCGAAGCGACGCGCGCGCTGATCGGCGCCGGGGCGGATGCGGTGAAGGTGGGGATCGGCCCCGGCTCGATCTGCACCACGCGGATCGTCGCGGGCGTCGGCGTGCCGCAGCTGACCGCGATCATGGATTCGGCCCGTGCGGCGGGCGACATTCCGGTGATCGCCGATGGCGGCATCAAATATTCGGGCGATTTCGCCAAGGCCATCGCGGCGGGCGCAAGCTGCGCCATGGTCGGCAGCGCCATCGCGGGCACCGATGAATCGCCGGGCGAGGTGATCCTGTGGCAGGGCCGCAGCTTCAAGGCCTATCGCGGCATGGGGTCGATCGGCGCCATGGCGCGCGGTTCGGCCGACCGCTATTTCCAGAAGGAAGCCAGTTCCGACAAGCTGGTTCCGGAAGGGATCGAGGGTCAGGTGCCCTATAAGGGTTCGGCCCAGGCGGTGATCCACCAGATGGTCGGCGGCTTGCGCGCGGCGATGGGCTATACCGGCTGCGCCACCGTGGCCGAGATGCGGCAGAACTGCCAGTTCGTGAAGATCACGGGCGCCGGGCTGAAGGAAAGCCATGTCCATGACGTGCAGATCACCCGCGAAAGCCCGAATTACCGGGTGATGTGATGACCCCCGCCGCCCGGGCCGCCGCGGCCATTGCCGTGCTGGACCGGGTTCTGGCAGGAGAGAATGCCGAAAAGGCCCTGACCGGCTGGGGCCGCGCCGCGCGCTATGCCGGATCAGGTGACCGGGCGGCGGTGCGCGATCTGGTTTTTGACGCGCTGCGCTGCAAACGGTCCTTCGCCGCGCAGGGCGGGTCGATGTCGGGGCGGGGGCTGGTTCTCGGGGCGGCAAGGGCGGCGGGGCTTGATCCGGCGCTGTGGTTCGACGGATCGGCTCATGGCCCGGCGCCGGTCGGCGACGAACCGGGCCGCGCGCCCGAAGGGGCCGAGGCGCTGGATGTGCCGGACTGGCTTTTGCCGCCGCTGCAAGTGGCACTCGGGGCCGAATGCGACAACGTTCTGGCCGCGATGCGCCAACGGGCACCCGTGGTGCTGCGGGTGAACTTGCGCAAAGCTTCGCCCGCTGCGGCCCGACTGGCGCTGGGCGAAGACGGCATCGAGGCCGTGCCGCATCCGCTGGCATCGGCGGCGCTGGAGGTGACGGGCGGGGCGCGGCGGATTCAGGCCTCGCGCGCCTATGCCGAGGGGATGGTGGAGTTGCAGGATGCCGCCTCGCAGGCGGTGGTCGAGGCGCTGCCGCTGCGCGACGGGATGAAGGTTCTGGACCTTTGCGCCGGGGGCGGCGGCAAGACGCTGGCCATGGCGGCGCGGGCGCGGATCACGGCCTTCGCCCATGACATCGCGGCGCGGCGGATGGCCGACCTGCCCGCGCGGGCCCAGCGAGCCGGGGTGAAGGTGACCTTGACCGAAACCCCGGAAAAGACGGCGCCTTACGATCTGATCCTCACCGATGTGCCATGTTCCGGTTCCGGGTCCTGGCGGCGCGATCCCGAAGGAAAATGGCGGCTGACGCCCGTGCGGCTGGAGGAATTGCAAGGCCTGCAATCTCAGATCCTGGACCGCGCGGCGGCGATGGTCGCGCCGGGGGGCGTGCTGGCCTATGCCACCTGTTCCTTCCTGCGGGCCGAGAATGAAGAGCGGATTTCCGCCTTTCTCGCCGCCAATGCGGCCTGGCGCTGCACCGCGCAGCGGCGCTTCACGCCGCTTCAGGGCGGCGACGGCTTTTTCCTGGTGCTGCTGGCGCGCAGCTAAGCCGCAACCCCGCGCTGTTTCCCGGCAGCGCCGTCAACTTCCGGCTGTTTTTCCGACGAAGTTAAGTCACAGTTAACGAATTGCACGGCCTATTGACCGCGGGGAGGGTCGATTCCCCGGACGGAGGTTTGGGTGATCGGGGCTGACCAGGACATACGGGCGGTGATGTCCACGGCGCGCGGCATTTCGGGGCGCGCCTCCTGGCTGGTTGCGGCGGCGGCGATCAGCCTGGGCCTGTGTTTCGCCCTCGACGATCCGCTTCAACGCTATCTTCTGGGCGGAACCGGGCTTGCGCTGCTGCTGATCGCCCTTGGGCTGCGGCTGGTCGGTAGCCTTGACCGGCGTAGGGACGCGCGGCTTGCCATGCAGCTTCAGGCCCTGGTGGGGGAAGACGCCTCGCCCTGCTTCACCACCGATGAGCTTGGCCAGATCCTTTATCGCAACGTCGCCGCGATGGGCCGCTTTGGCGAGGATGCCACCGCCACTTTGGTGGGCGTGCTGCATGAGCAGTTCGCCTCGCCCTCGGCGGTGCTGTTCCGGCTTCAGTCGCGCGCCGCAAACACCGGCGCCGCGCGCGAGGATGTGGTGACGCGCCGCGGCCATCTGCGCCTGTCGGTGCATCGCGTCGCCGAGCGGCGCTTTCTGTGGCGGCTGGAGGAATTCCAGGACCGCAGCCCGACCGGCCGCGGGGCCGAGGGGTTGAGTCTGCCGATGGTGGTCGCCAATCGCAACGGCGTGGTGCTGTTCTCGAACGAGGCGATGCGGCGGCTCTTGGGCGAAAGGCCCAAACGTCTGGACCGCATCTTCGTGCAACCGCGCTTCTCGTCCGGCGAAGAGGTGCAGGTCACGTCCGTCACCGGGCCGATCCGGGCCATCGTGGCCGAGGTCGAGGGGGCGGGGGATCGCCGCGAACTGTTCCTGCTGCCCGCGCCCGACCATCACGGCGAGGACGATCTGCCGACCGATTACGAAAGTCTTCCCGTCGCCCTGATGAAATTCGCCCCGGATGGCAAGCTGCGCAGCGCCAACCGCGCCGCGCGGGACTTGCTGGGCAATGAGCCGCTGACCGGCCTGTCTTTCCATGACCTGTTCGAGGATCTGGGGCGCCCGGTGAATGACTGGCTGGCCGATATCATCGAGGAACGCCTGCCGGCCGGGGCCGAGGTGCTGCATGTCCGTCAGGGCGGCGAGGAGAATTTCCTTCAGGTCCAGTTGCGCCGCATCGTCGAAATGGGCCGCCCCGGGGCGCTGGCGACCCTGTCCGACGCCTCGGCGCTGAAGAAGCTTGAAACCCAGTTCAACCAGAGCCAGAAGATGCAGGCGATCGGCCAGCTTGCGGGCGGCATCGCCCATGATTTCAACAACCTGCTGACCGCGATCTCAGGCCATTGCGACCTGTTGCTGCTGCGCCATGGCCGCGCGGACAGCGAATATTCCGATCTTGAGCAGATCCGCCAGAATGCCAACCGGGCGGCCGCCCTGGTCAACCAGCTTCTAGCCTTCTCGCGCAAGCAGACGCTGAAACCGACCCGGCTAGATCTGCAGGATGTGCTGTCGGACCTGACCCATCTCCTGAACCGGCTGGTGGGAGAAAGGGTCTCGCTCAAACTGGCGCATGACCCGTTGCTGGGGCCGATCCGGGCCGACCGGCGGCGGCTTGAGCAGGTCTTGATGAATCTGGTGGTCAATGCCCGCGATGCCATGCCCGAGGGCGGCACGATCCGCCTCGAGACCGAGGCCGTGACCCTGCATGAACCGACGCCCCGGGACAAGGTGGTCATGCCGCCGGGCGAATATGCGGTGATCCGGGTGATCGACACCGGCATCGGCATTCCGCCGGACCGGCTGGACAAGATCTTCGAGCCCTTCTTCACCACCAAACGCGTGGGAGAGGGCACCGGCCTGGGCCTGTCGACGGTCTATGGCATCGTCAAGCAATCGGGCGGCTATGTCTTCGTCACCAGCGAGGTCGGCAAGGGCACAAGTTTCGAGCTGCATTTCCCCGTGCATGAGCTGACCGAGGCCGAGCTCGCCGCAGCACAGGTCGGCCCGCCCCGCGACGCCAGGCGCGTCGTGGCGCGCAAGGGCGAAGGCGTTGTCCTGCTGGTCGAGGACGAGGCGCCGGTGCGCGCCTTTGCCAGCCGCGCGCTGCGGATGCGCGGCTATACGGTGCTTGAGGCGGAGAATGCCGAAATGGCGCTGAAGACGCTGGAGGACCCGGCGCTTGAGGTTGATATCTTCGTGACGGATGTGGTGATGCCGGGGATGGATGGCCCGTCCTGGGTGCGGCAGGCGCTGGAGGCGCGGCCCAATGTGAAGGTGGTCTTCGTCTCGGGCTATTCCGAAGAGGCCTTTGCCGAAGATCAGGCGCGCATCCCGAATTCCGTCTTTCTGGCCAAACCCTTCTCGCTCAACGATCTGACCACGACGGTGCAGGGGCAATTGCACTGACCCCGGCGGCACGGGCGCAATGCGCCGGCTCGGCTCGACGGGGCGGCGGGCCAATCGGTCGCGCCCTCTCGGGTCTGTCAGGAGGCCGGCTGGGGGTTGCGCGTCGGACCGGAATGCCTGCGCCCCCGAACGCGGAAGACCGGCAGGGCGATGGCCAGGCCTGAAAAACGGCGGCTGAACCGCGGCGCAGAGCGGTTTCTCTGTAGGGCCGGGCTGTCGGGTCGGTCAGTCAGGCCAGGCAGTCGGGCCGGGCAGACCGCCGCGCCGCCGGGTCAGGGCTTCAATGACGCATAAAGTTCGAAATCCTCGGCCGCTACCTGGTGCAGCAGGGCCTCGGTTTCGGCCGACAGGTCGGTCGCGCCTTTGGGCGAGACATTGACGCGGGGCAGGGTGATCTCGCAGCCCAGACGGTCTTCCAAGAAGTCGACAAATGTGTCGATCTCCTCATAGCGGAACAGCCGGTCGACGCCCTGGCCCTGACGCGGCCGCAGAAAGCGCGCCTGGCTGCCGACATCGGCAAAGGCGGGCCGGGGGTCCTGGCACCAGGCGCGGACGAAATCGTCAAAGCTCATGCCGCGGGTCGAGCGGCTGGGATCGGGCTGATCCTCGCGCGAGCGAAAGCGATACCACGATCCCAGCCAGTCGCGCGGCTCGCGCATCATGGCGACCACGGTCCAGTCGGTCTTGGACGCGGCCTCGAGATAGGGGCCGAAGAAGCGGCGATAGCGATGGACGGTGGTGTGCTTGAGAAGCGGCGGACGCTGGATCGAGACCGAAGCCAGCGATTCGAGCGCCATGGCCAGCGCCGTCGAACCGGCCTTCGGCGTGGCCAGAAAGACCAGCCGCTCTTCCCAGAATACCAGCATTCCTGCCCCTTTTTTCCCGCTCCGGCCCTTGGCGGCCCGGTTTTCATTGGCGGCTTAAACTATCCTTTAACGGAATCGCGCAAAAGCTGATTTTGCGACAATTTGCTTGAAATGTTCTCTCTTTGTGCGCATAAGGCAGCGAACACACCGGGAACATGGGCCAGGATTGCCCGCCTTGGGCGGCTGTGGAATAAGGGAGACGACAATGGCAGTGGCGAACCTTTTCGAGCTCGGGGGCAAGCGGGACATGGACAAGCAGAAGGCGCTGGAAAGCGCATTGGCCCAGATCGAACGGCAGTTCGGCAAAGGCTCGATCATGAAGCTGGGAGAGAACAACCCGGTGATGGAGATCGAGGCGACCTCGACCGGGTCGCTGGGTCTGGACATCGCGCTGGGGATCGGCGGCCTGCCCAAGGGGCGGATCGTGGAAATCTATGGCCCGGAAAGTTCCGGCAAGACCACGCTGACGCTGCATGTGGTGGCGGAAGAGCAGAAGAAGGGCGGCGTCTGCGCCTTTGTCGATGCCGAACATGCGCTGGACCCGCAATATGCCAAGAAGCTGGGCGTCAATCTGGACGAGCTGCTGATCAGCCAACCCGATACGGGCGAACAGGCGCTGGAAATCGTCGACACGCTGGTGCGTTCGGGCGCGGTCAGCCTGATCGTGGTCGACTCGGTCGCCGCGCTGACGCCCAAGGCCGAGCTTGAGGGCGACATGGGCGACGCGACCGTCGGCGCCCAGGCCCGCCTGATGAGCCAGGCCATGCGCAAGCTGACCGCCAGCATCGGCCGCAGCAATTGCATGGTGATCTTCATCAACCAGATCCGCATGAAGATCGGCGTGATGTTCGGCAGCCCCGAAACCACCACCGGCGGCAATGCGCTGAAATTCTACGCCTCGGTGCGTCTGGACATCCGCCGCATCGGCGCGATCAAGGACCGCGAGGAAGTGGTCGGCAACACGACGCGGGTGAAAGTGGTGAAGAACAAGGTCGCGCCGCCCTTCAAGCAGGTCGAGTTCGACATCATGTATGGCGAGGGCATCTCGAAGACGGGCGAGCTGGTCGATATCGGCGTCAAGGCCGGCGTGGTCGAGAAATCGGGCGCCTGGTATTCCTATGGCGACGAACGCATCGGTCAGGGCCGCGAGAACGCGAAATCCTTCCTCAAGGCCAATCCGCTGGTCGCAGCCTCGATCGAGGACAAGATCCGCGCCGCCAACGGACTGGACTTCCACATGGCCGATGGCGAAGTGGTCGAGGATGACGACAACTGATCGCGGCCCTGCACCGCCTGAAATTCCTTGCGGCCGGAGGGGAACCTTCCGGCCGTTTTCGCTTGGGCCGCAAAGCCCGTGGACAGGGCGCATCCCCGCCGTTACATGGAACCCGACCCGTTTTCTGCCAAGAAGGCCGCCCTCCCATGCCGTCCTTGAACGACATCCGTTCCACCTTCCTTGATTTCTTCGCGCGCAACGGCCACCGGGTCGTCGAGTCAAGCCCGCTGGTGCCGCGCAACGACCCGACGCTGATGTTCGCCAATTCGGGCATGGTGCAGTTCAAGAACCTGTTCACCGGGGTCGAACAGCGCGACTACAAGCGCGCGACCACGGCGCAGAAATGCGTCCGCGCCGGGGGCAAGCACAATGACCTGGACAATGTGGGTTACACGGCGCGCCATCACACCTTCTTTGAAATGCTGGGCAATTTCAGCTTTGGCGATTATTTCAAGGAACAGGCGATCACCTATGCTTGGGAATTGCTGACCCGCGATTTCGGCCTGGCCAAGGACCGGCTTCTGGTCACGGTCTACCACACCGATGACGAGGCGGCAGGGATCTGGAAGCGGGTGGCAGGGCTGCCAGACCACAAGATCATCCGCATCGCCAGCGATGACAATTTCTGGCGCATGGGCCCGACCGGCCCTTGCGGCCCCTGCACCGAAATCTTCTACGATCACGGCGACCATATCTGGGGCGGCCCGCCCGGTTCGGCGGAAGAAGACGGCGACCGGTTCATCGAGATCTGGAACAACGTCTTCATGCAGAACGAGCAGTTCGCGGATGGCACGATGCGCCCCTTGGACATGCAATCGATCGACACCGGCATGGGGCTGGAACGGATCGGCGCGCTGCTGCAGGGCAAGCACGACAATTACGACACCGACCTGATGCGCAGCCTGATCGAGGCTTCGGCCCATGCGACCAGTTCCGACCCCGATGGTCCGGGCAAGGTGCATCATCGCGTGATCGCCGACCATCTGCGGTCGACCTCGTTCCTGATCGCCGACGGGGTCATGCCCTCGAACGAAGGGCGCGGCTATGTCTTGCGGCGGATCATGCGGCGGGCGATGCGGCACGCGCATATGCTGGGCGCGCAGGACCCGGTGATGTACAGGCTGGTCCCGGCGCTGGTGCGGCAGATGGGGGCGGCCTATCCCGAACTGCCGCGGGCGCAGGCGTTGATCGAGGAAACGCTGAAGACCGAAGAGACCAAGTTCAAGCAGACGCTGGACCGCGGGTTGAAGCTTCTGGATGACGAACTGTCGCGCCTGCCGGAAGGCGGCGATCTGCCCGGCGCGGCGGCCTTCAAGCTGTATGACACTTACGGCTTCCCGCTGGACCTGACGCAGGATGCGCTGCGCGAAAAGGGCCGGGCGGTCGATGTGCAGGGCTTCGACAAGGCGATGGACGAGCAGCGCGCCAAGGCGCGGGCGGCCTGGTCGGGCACGGGCGAGGCCAAGGATGCCAAGATCTGGTTCGAGCTGGCCGAAGCGAATGGCGTCAGCGAATTCCTGGGCTATGACACGGAAAGCGCCGAGGGCGTGGTCCAGGCCCTGGTGCGCGACGGGGCGGCCATCGGCAGCGCGGCCAGCGGCGAAAGCGTGCAGATCGTCGTGAACCAGACGCCTTTCTATGCGGAATCGGGCGGTCAGGCGGGCGATGCGGGCTGGATCCGCACCGATACTGGCCTTGCGCATGTCACCGACACCAGGAAGGCCGCCGGGGTCTTCATCCACATCGCGACGGTGACCGAGGGCAGTATCCTCAAAGGCCAACCCGCCAAACTGGAGCTGGACCACAAGCGGCGCGGGGCGATCCGGGCGAACCATTCGGCGACGCACCTGCTGAACGAGGCCCTGCGCGAGACGCTGGGCAGCCATGTCGCGCAGCGGGGCAGCCTGAATGCGCCCGACCGGCTGCGGTTCGACTTTGCCCATAACGCTGCCCTATCACCGGTGGAACTGGCCAAGGTCGAGGCCGAGGTGAACGGCTATATCCGCCAGAATGGTGCGGTCGAGACCCGGCTGATGGCACCGGACGATGCGCGCGCCTTGGGCGCGCAGGCGCTGTTCGGCGAGAAATACGGCGACGAGGTCCGCGTCGTGTCGATGGGGGTGCAGGACGGTTCGGGCAAGGGCACGGATGGCAAGACCTATTCGATCGAACTGTGCGGCGGCACGCATGTGGGCCGGCTGGGCGAGATCGGGGCGTTTGTGCTGATGGGCGATTCCGCCTCTTCGGCGGGCGTGCGGCGGATCGAGGCGCTGACCGGACAGGCGGCGCTGGACCATCTGCGGCTGCAGGATGCGCGGCTGGCCGAGGTTGCTCTGGCGCTGAAAGCGCCGGTGACCGAAGTCGTCGACCGGGTGAAGGCCCTGTTCGACGAACGTCGCGCCTTGCAGAACGAGGTGGCGCAACTGCGCCGCGAGGTGGCGATGGGCGGCAAGGGCGCAGGTCCGGAGGCCAAGGAAATCAACGGCATCAAGCTGATCGCCCAGGTGCTGTCGGGCGTGTCGGGCAAGGATCTGCCCGCACTGGTCGATGAGATGAAGGCCCGGATCGGGTCGGGCGCGGTGCTCTTGATCGCCGATACAGGCGCCAAGCCCGCCGTCGCGGCGGGAGTGACGGCGGATCTGACTGACCGTTTGTCGGCGGTGACTCTGGTCAAGGCCGCGGCCGAGGCGCTGGGTGGCAAAGGTGGCGGTGGCCGCCCGGATCTGGCGCAGGCGGGCGGGGCCGATATCGGCCAGGCCGAAGCAGCGATCAAGGCGGCGGAAGCCGCGATGGGGGGTTGAGATGCCGGTTGCCTATTGGATTGCCCATGTCGAGGTGACCAATCCCGAGGCCTATGCGCTTTATGCCAAGGGCGCGACCACGGCGATTGCCGCGCATGGCGGCGAGTTCCTGGCCCGTAGCGGGCGCTATGTGCAGCTTGAAGGCCGTGACCGACCGCGCAACGTCTTGGCCCGCTTCCCGAGTCTTGAGGCGGCGGTGGCCTGCTACAATTCGCCCGAGTATCAGGCGGCGCTGGAACATGCCAAGGGCGCGGCAGAACGCGATCTCGTGGTTGTCGAAGCGCTGGACTAGCCGATTGTTTCAGCGCCCGGCGGATTATCGCGGGGATTTCAACGCATTCGAAGGGCCGCCCGCTACCGCTGGGGCGGCCTTTCTGTTACAAACGGCCAAAGCCTGCGGGCAGCGAGGGATATCATGTGCCGTTGGGCGGCCTATATCGGCAAGCGGATCTTTCTTGAGGAAATCGTGTCCCGCCCGGGCCACAGCCTGATCCATCAAAGCCATTGCGCCACGCAATGCCATACGGCGACCAATGCCGATGGCTTCGGCATCGCCTGGTATGACGAACGGCCTGAGCCCGGCCAGTATCGCGACATCATGCCCGCCTGGTCGGACCCGAACCTGCGCAGCCTGACGGCGCAAGTCCGATCGCCCCTGTTCCTGGCGCATGTCCGGGCCTCGACCGGCACGGCGACCAGCCGCAACAACTGCCACCCTTTCACCCATGGGATCTGGAGCTTCATGCATAACGGCCAGATCGGCGGCTATGACCGATTCCGCCGCGATGCCGACATGATGATCCCCGACGCGCTATACCCCAACCGGCGCGGCGCGACCGACAGCGAGGCGCTGTTCCTGATCGCCGTGGCCGAGGGGCTGGACCATGATCCACGTTCCGCGCTGGAACGGGCGGCGGCGCGGTTCATCCGGCTGGCGCGCGAAAAGGGCGCCGCCCCGCATCTGCGGATGACGGCGGCCCTGTCCGATGGCAAGCAGCTTTACGCCGTGCGCTATGCCACCGACGATCTGGCGCCCAGCCTTTATTACCGCTGGTCCGACACCCGGATGGGCATGGCCGTGGTGTCGGAGCCGCTGGAATCCGACGAGGGCAACTGGTCCGAAATCCCCGCAGCCAGTTTTTGCAGCTTTGACGATCGCGGCGGCGTGCTGGTCGAGGATTTCTATCCCTGCCGTCTGGCTTCGGCCGCCTAAGCCTGTTTCACCGGGCAGGTGTTGAAGCCCAGGATCGAATAAAGCGGGCAGGTCGACATCAGGCCGGTCAGCAGGGGCACGATGCCGATCAGCTTGGCCCAGTGCCAGAAGCCGCTGCCGTGATCGAAGACGAACCAGGCGATAAGGGCAAGGCCGATGGCGATGCGCAGGATGCGGTCGATGCCGCCGACATTGGTCTTGAACATGTCTATCTCCTTCAAGACGAAGCATCGGACTTATACGTCAAACCACAACACATTCATAGATGATTGATTGTCACAGATGTGATCGCTCGGGCGCGGGAAACGCCCGGTCCCTGCGGGAACCCGCCGTGGAACCATATCTGCAACGGCGGCACTGTGCCGGGGATGAACGGCGTGGAGAGGCTTCTCTGGAAATGCTGCCGACCAAGGCCAATGTCAGGGCTCTGGCGCGACCAAGACGTGTCAGGTCAACCCTAACCCATGGAGGATGTCAGGATGACCGACCCCAGAGACCCGACCAGAGAGCAGCCCCGCGACCCGCGGCAGCCGCAGGTGCGCGACCCGCATCAGCAACCTGACCGCGCGCCGGGGCGCCAGCAGGAACAGCAGGACCCTCAGCGCCGCCCCGGACAGCAGCAGGGCGGCGAGCAACCGGGAGGCCAGGGGCAGTCTCCCCAGCGCCGCTGACGCGGAAGGTTCTGAAAATTGATACGGCGGGGCATTTGCCCCGCCGCGGCTTTTCAAACTGCGCCCAGGCTTAGTCGAGCGCCTTGAAGTTCAGGCTTGCGCCTTCCTTGATGCCCGAGAACCAGCGCGCCGTGACGGTCTTGGTCTTGGTGTAGAAGCGGAAGGCATCGGGGCCATACTGGTTCAGGTCGCCGAAGGCCGAACGTTTCCAGCCGCCGAACGAGAAGTAGGACAGCGGCACCGGGATCGGGAAGTTGATCCCGACCATGCCGACATTCACCCTGCTGGCGAAATCGCGCGCGGTGTCGCCATCGGCGGTGAAGATCGCGGTGCCATTGCCATACTCATTGTCCATGACCAGCTTCAGCGCATCGTCATAGGTCTTGGCGCGGACTTGGCTGAGGACCGGACCGAAGATCTCTTGCTTGTAGATCTCCATATCGGCGGTGACATTGTCGAAGAGCGACGGGCCGACGAAGAAACCCTTCTCATAGCCCTGCAGCTTGAAGCCACGGCCATCGACCACCAGTTTCGCGCCTTGTTCCACGCCGGAATCGATCAGGCCAAGGATACGGTCCTGCGAGGCCTTGGTGATGACGGGGCCGAAATCGACATCGTCGCCCGCGGTATAGGGGCCGACCTTCAGCTTCTCGATCCGCGGCACCAGGCGTTCGATCAGCGCGTCGGCGGTCTTCTCTCCCACAGGCACCGCGACCGAGATCGCCATGCAGCGTTCGCCCGCCGCGCCGAAGCCCGCGCCGATCAGGGCATCCGCCGCCTTGTCGAGATCGGCGTCGGGCATGATGACCATGTGGTTCTTCGCGCCGCCAAAGCACTGCGCGCGCTTGCCGTTGCTTGCCGCGCGGCCATAGATGTATTGCGCGATCGGGGTCGAGCCGACAAAGCCGACGCCCTGGATCACCGGATGATCCAAGATCCCGTCGACCACCGCCTTGTCGCCATTGACCACCTGCAGCACGCCATCGGGCAGACCGGCCTCCTGGAACAGCTCGGCCAGCAGCATGGCGGTCGAGGGCACGCGCTCGGATGGTTTCAGGATCATCGCGTTGCCGCTGGCGATGGCCGGGGCCATCTTCCACAGCGGGATCATGGCCGGGAAGTTGAAGGGCGTGATGCCCGCAACCACGCCCAACGGCTGGCGCATGGCATAAAGGTCAATGCCCGGACCTGCCGAATCCATGTATTCGCCCTTGAGCATGGCGGGTGCGCCCATGCAGACCTCGACCACTTCCAGCCCGCGCTGCACATCGCCGCGCGCATCGGGCAGGGTCTTGCCATGTTCGCGGCTGACCAGTTCGGCCAGCTTGTCCATGTTCTTGTTGATCAGGGCGCCGAAGGCCATCATCACGCGGGCGCGGCGCTGCGGGTTGGTCGTGGCCCAGGCGGCCTGGGCCACGGCGGCCTTGGCGATGGCGTCGTCCAGCTCGGCCTGGCTTGCCAGCGCGACGCGGGCCTGAACCTCGCCCGTGGCGGGGTTGTAGATATCCGCGAAGCGGCCCGAATTGCCCGCCACCCGCTTGCCGTTGATCCAGTGACCGATCTCTTGCATGACGCATCTCCTCCGATAGGTTGCGGCGGTTTTACCCTTGCGGAATTGCCAGACAAAGCGGCAATCTGGCAAAAGGGTTTTGCAGGATTGCAATATGGACTGGGACGATCTGCGCGTCTTCCTGGCGGTCGCGCGCGGCGAAAGCCTGTCGGGGGCAGGGCGGCTGCTGCGGATCGATCCGGCGACCGTCGGCCGCCGGGTTTCGCGGCTGGAAGAGGCGATGGGGGCGCGGCTTTTCGTCAAAAGCCCGCAGGGCTATGCGCTGACGGATGCGGGCGGGCGGCTGATCGCCCATGCCGAACGGGCCGAGGCGGCGGCGCTGGCGGCCAGCGAAAGCCTGTCGGACGCGGGGGCGCAGGGCGAGGGGCTGGTCGGGCAGGTGCGGCTGGGCGCGCCCGATGGCTGCGCCAATTACCTGCTGCCGCAGGTGATCGCCCGGATCGGCCGCGACAATCCCGGCCTTGAGGTGCAGCTTGTCGCCCTGCCGCGGGTCTTCAATCTGTCGAAGCGCGAGGCCGATATGGCGATTGGCGTGTCGCGGCCGGAGACCGGACGGCTGACCGTGCAGAAGCTGGCCGATTATCAGCTTCACCTCGCCGCGAGCCGCGCCTATCTGGCCGAGCATCCGGTCACGGGCGCCGTGGATCTGCAACGCCACCGCTTCGTCGGCTATATCCCCGACCTGATCTTCGACAAGGAGCTGGACTATCTGGCCGAGATCGGCGCGCCGCCGGTTTCGTTTTCGTCGAACTCTGTCTCGGTACAGCTGAACTTTCTGCGCCAGGGCGCGGGGCTGGGCGTGGTGCATGATTTCGCCCTTGCCGCCGCGCCGGAACTGCAGCGCGTCCTGCCCGACTTGATCGGCCTCAGCCGCAGTTTCTGGTTGATCCGCCATGCCGAGGACACCCGCGTCGCCCGGCTGGCGCGCTTTGCCGAAGCCCTGATCCGCGAATGCCGCGCCGAGATCCTGCGCCTGGAAGCTAGAGGCCTTGAATCAAGGGCTTGAATGAAAGGAGGGCTTGACAGACTCGGGGGCAAGGACGGACCCTTCCTCTGACAAGACGGGAATGCGGAGGAGGACCGATGCTTGTCAGCCAGATCCTGAAGTCGAAGCCCGAACAGGCGGTCTTCACCATTGCGCCTAGTGCCACACTGGCCGAAGCGGCTGCCATGCTATCGGAAAAGCGGATCGGGGCGGTGATCGTATCCTCCGATGGCAAACGCGCGGCGGGGATTCTTTCCGAGCGCGACATCGTGCGCGAGCTGGGCAAGCGCGGACCGTCCTGCCTTACGGATACGGTCGACACGGTGATGACCGCGAAGCTGGTGTCTTGCGCGCGGGCCGATCAGACCGACGCGGTCCTGCAAAAGATGACGGACGGGCGCTTTCGCCACATGCCGGTGATCGAGGGCGGGCAGATGGTGGGCCTGATCTCGATCGGCGATGTGGTGAAGGCGCGGCTTGAGGAACTTCATGCTGAAAAGGACGCGCTTGAGGGAATGATCAAGGGGTTCTGACCCACCGCCGCAGCAGGCCCGTTCCGCGCTGCGGCGAAAACGCCCTTGCATGTCGTGACGCAATATTGTTGCGTGTGCATGCCGCTGGGGCGGGGCAGGGGGGGCATCCATGCGCATCGGACTTTATCCCGGAACCTTCGATCCGGTCACGCTCGGGCATGTCGATATCATCCAGCGAGCGATGGCGCTGGTCGACCGGCTGGTGATCGGGGTCGCGATCAACCGCGACAAGGGACCCTTGTTCTCGCTGGAAGAGCGGGTGGCGATGATCAAGGCCGAGTGTGCCGCGATCACCGCGGTTACGGGCGGCGAGATCGTCGTGCATCCCTTCGAGAACTTGCTGATTGATTGCGCGCGTGATGTGGGCGCGGGGATCATCATCCGCGGGCTGCGGGCCGTGGCGGATTTTGAATATGAATTCCAGATGGTTGGCATGAACCGGGCGCTGGATTCCTCGGTCGAGACCGTGTTCCTGATGGCCGATGCGCGGCGGCAAGCCATTGCATCCAAGCTGGTGAAAGAGATCGCGCGGCTCGGCGGCGACGTGTCGCGCTTCGTCACCCCGCCGGTGGTGCGGGCCTTGAAGGACCGCTACGGCAAATAGCAAAAGGGGGCCAAACGGCCCCCTGTGTCATCCAGCAGCCCTGGGCCGCGGATCAGCTCCGGCCATAGACCGCGATCATCGCCAGCTTGTCGGCATCGCCCGGATAGATATCCAGGTCCAGCGCCACGTTCAGCGGCATATTGGCAATCTCGTCGCGGGTGCGGCGGTAGGCCCGGCGCTTGCGGGCAGCTTCTTTCCAGTCTTCGAACATCGTCAGCATCATCTTCGTCCTTTCGTGCAAGAGCCCGGATGGCCTTTGCATGTCCGGAATATGCGCCCGCATGTTAGCGCGAACAAGATCTGATGCCGCACTGCGGCGTTGCGCTGAGCGCATAGCTCGCCCAGAAATGCAAAGGGCGCCCATGGGCGCCCCTTTCGTGGTTTCGATCAGCCGCCGAGGGTCAGATCAGCTTGCCCATGGCCACGGCCGTATCGGCCATACGGTTGGAGAAGCCCCATTCATTGTCATACCAGCTCAGGATCGAGCAGAAGGTTCCGTCCATCACCTTGGTCTGGTCCATATGGAAGACGCTGGAATGGGGGTCATGGTTGAAATCTGACGAGACATTCTTGAACTTGGTATAGCCCAGAATGCCCTTCAGCGGGCCATCCGCCGCCGCCTGGATCGCCCCGTTGATCTCTTCGACGCTGGTCGCGCGTTTGGCAAGGAACTTGAGGTCCACGACCGAGACATTGGGCGTCGGAACGCGGATCGCAAAACCGTCGAGCTTGCCCTTCAGCTCGGGCAGGACCAGACCCACTGCCTTGGCCGCGCCGGTCGAGGTCGGGATCATCGACAGGGCAGCGGCGCGGGCGCGGTACAGATCCTTGTGCATCGTGTCCAGCGTCGGCTGGTCGCCGGTATAGCTGTGGATGGTCGTCATCATGCCCTTTTCGATGCCGATGGCATCGTGCAGCACCTTGGCGACGGGCGAGAGGCAGTTGGTGGTGCAGGAGGCGTTGGAGACGACCAGGTCCTCCTTGGTCAGCGTGCCGTGGTTCACGCCATAGACGATGGTCTTGTCGGCGCCATCGCCCGGGGCCGAGATCAGCACCCGCTTCGAGCCGTTCTCGAGATGCGCCAGGCACTTTTCCTTCGAGGTGAAGATGCCGGTGCATTCCAGCACGATATCGACATTGCCCCAGGGCAGTTCGGCGGGGTTTTTGATCGCCGTGACCTGCATGTGGCCCCGGCCAACATCGATCCAGTCAGGCCCCGTGGTGACCTCTACCGGGAAGCGGCCATGGACGGAATCGAAGCGCAGGAGATGCGCGTTTGTCTCGACCGGGCCAAGGTCATTGATCGCGATGACCTGAATGTCCTTGCGGCCCGATTCGATGATCGCACGCAGCACATTGCGGCCGATGCGGCCAAATCCGTTGATGGCAACCTTGACGACCATGGTCTTCCTCCGAAGCTTGCTGGATCGCGGAACGCGGTGATAGCGCTAACAACGCCAGCCGCGCAAGAAAAGCAAGCCCAGTCTGCCCGGGTCAGTCCCAGAATTCCAGCATGTCCATCATGCCAAAGAACTTGCGCACAACGAAAAGCAGGCTTTCGCCGCCGGTCAGGGCGAAATCGACCGCGATCCCGGCCAGGATAACCAGGGCCAGGATCAGGGCAACGCGATCAGTCAACGGCTTCTCCTTAGTTGAGAAGCCGCCCCATCACACCGGCCACATCGGCCATCCGGCAGGAGAAGCCCCATTCATTGTCATACCAGGCCAGCACGCGCACCGAACGGCCGACGACGCGGGTCTGGTCGGGGGCGAAGATAGAGGATTGCGGCGTGTGGTTGAAGTCGATCGAGACCTTGGGCTCGGGATCATAGGCCATGACCATGCCCATGTAACCGGCGCAGGCCTCGCGGATGATCTGGTTGATCTCCTCGGCGGTCACCGTCTTGCCCGCGATGAAAGTCAGGTCGACCGCGCTGACATTCGGCGTCGGCACGCGGATCGAGCTGCCATCCAGCTTGCCCTTCAGCTCGGGCAGCACTTCGCCAAGGGCCTTGGCGGCGCCGGTGGTGGTGGGGATCATCGCCATGGCGGCGGCACGGGCGCGATACAGGTCCTTGTGGCGGCGGTCGAGCGTGGGCTGGTCGCCGGTATAGGAATGGATCGTGGTCATGATGCCGGATTCGATGCCGACCGTGTCATTCAGCACCTTGGCCAGTGGGGCAAGGCAGTTGGTGGTGCAGGACCCGTTCGAGACGACCAGATGTTCGGCGGTCAGCGCGCGATGGTTGACGCCATAGACCACGGTCTTGTCGGCATTTTTGGCCGGGGCCGAGATCAGCACGCGCTTGGCGCCGCGACCCAGATGAACGGCGGCCTTGTCGCGGTCGTTGAATTTGCCGGTGCATTCCAGCACGACATCCACGCCCTGCCAGTCAAGTTCCTGCGGGTCATAGGTAGACATCATGCGGATCGGGCCGCGCCCCAGATCCAACTGGCCGTCGGTGACCTTCACCACGCCGGGAAAGCGGCCATGGACCGAGTCGTATTTCAGAAGATGGGCGTTGGTCTCGACCGGACCCGTGGCGTTGATCGCCACCACCTGCACATCGTTGCGGTTCGATTCTGCGATATGGGCAAGGGTGCAGCGGCCGATCCGGCCGAAACCGTTGATGCCGACGGTGATGGTCATGATCTCGCGCTCCGGGCTTGGCTTTTACTGGAACTCTTCAGGGCATAGGCCGTTACCTAATGTGTATCCCGGAGTATTCAAAGCCCGAAAACGACGTAATTTCATGTTGTTAGCGCAAACCTGGCATGTTTGCGCTAACCGGCGTCGCTGCTTTGCAGAATCTCTGGCGAATGGTTAACTCGACACAGGTTTTCAAGGGGAAGCAGCAAGATGAGTGGACTTCTGGCACTCCTGGACGATGTGGCCGCGATCGCCAAGGTTGCGGCGGCTTCGGTCGACGACATCGCCGCCGCCGCTGCAAAAGCCGGGGCCAAGGCCGCGGGTGTGGTCATCGACGATGCGGCGGTGACGCCCAAGTATGTCCACGGCTTCTCGGCGGAACGCGAACTGCCGATCATCTGGCGCATTTCGCTCGGTTCGCTCAAGAACAAGCTGGTCGTCCTTCTGCCCGGGCTTCTGGCGCTGGACTATTTTCTGCCACAGGCGATCACGCCCCTGCTGATGCTGGGCGGGGCCTATCTGTGCTTCGAGGGCGCGGAGAAGCTGTTTCATGCCATGGCGCCCCATGCGGACGAGGCTGTCGCGGCGGATTTCGAGCAGAAGGATGCAGCGCATCTTGAAGAGGAAAAGGTCGCGGGCGCGATCAAGACCGATTTCATCCTGTCGGCCGAGATCATGACCATCGCCCTGTCCACCATCGAGAACCCGAATTTCTGGTTGCAGGCGCTGACATTGGCCATCGTCGGCGCGATGATCACGGTTGCGGTCTACGGCGCGGTGGCGCTGATCGTGAAGATGGACGATGTCGGCCTGCATCTGGCGGCCAATGCCAGGGGCGGCTTTCTGCGCGGCCTTGGCCGGGGGCTAGTGCGCGGGATGCCCAAGCTGATGGCCTTCCTGTCCACCGTCGGCACGGCGGCCATGCTCTGGGTCGGCGGCAGCATCATCCTGCACGGGCTTGAGGTGACGCATCTCTGGCCCTGGCCCTATGAGACGCTCCACGCGATTGCGGTGACACTCGCCCAGGCGATGCCCGCGGCCTTGCAGGGGGCGACGGAATGGCTGGTGACGGCGGCGCTGGACGGGGTAGCGGGGCTGGTCCTGGGGCTGCTGTTGATCCCGGTCGCGACGCGGGTCATCGGGCCGCTCTGGGCCAGGCTGACCGGCGGCAAGGCGGCGGCGCATTAAGCGCCGCCCCTCAGCGGCGGCGCAGCACTGCGGTCAGATAGGCCGCAAGCGAGGCCCAGATGAAGGCAAAGCCCAGAAGCTTGCCCGCACTGAATGGCTCGCCGAACAGGAAGACCGCCGTCAGGAAGATCATCGTCGGCGCGATGTATTGCAGGATCGCGATGGTCGACAGCGTCAGGCCCTTGGCGCCGTTGGCGTAAAGGATCAGCGGCACGGCCGTCACGACACCCAGCCCCAGGAGCAGCAGGTCGTCTGAAAGATTGCCCTGAAGGAAATGGCTTTCGCCCCGTGCTGCCAGCCAGATCACATAGGCCAGGGCGAAAGGCAGCAGGATCAGCACTTCCAGCGCGAAACCCTGGTTCGGCCCCAGCGGCAGGCGGCGCTTGAGATAGGCATAGAAGCCCCAGGTCACGAAAAGGCCGATGGCGACCACTGGAACCTTGCCGCTTTCCACGGTCAGGATGATGACCGCGATGGCCGCGCCGGCGATGGCGACCCATTGCAGGCCGCGCAGCCGCTCGCCCAGCAACAGCGCGCCCAGCAGGATCGAGAAGAGCGGGTTGATGTAATAGCCCAGGGCCGCGTCCAGCGCATGTCCCGCGCCGATGGCCCAGACATAGATCCCCCAGTTGATGCTGATCAGCGCCGCCGTCATCGCCCCCATGCCCAGCATCTTCGGGCTGCGCAGCGCGGCGCGCAAATCGGCGGTGCGCCCGCGCAGGGCCAGCAGGGCCACCGCCACGGGAACCGACCAGATCACCCGATGCGCCACCACCTCGGACGAGGGGATATGGGCAACCAGCTTCATGTAAAGCGGCAGGAAGCCCCAAAGAAGGTAGGCGGACAGGGCATAGAGAAACCCAGCGCGGGTGTCGCCATGCAGCGGGGGAGAAGTGGTCTGGGACATGCGCCGGGTCTAGAGCGCCGCGCCCTGCTGCGCCACGGCAAACTTGTGCCCCTTACAATGGCGGATCAGCGGCGGCGGGCCAGATAATCGCGGGTAAATGCTGCATAGCCGTCAGCCGTGACCCTGAGATGCGCCTTCATCCGCCGGTGCAGCGCGGGCAGGCGATGGAAGGGCACTGCCGGATAGGTGTGATGCTCGGCATGGTAGGGCATGTTCCAGGCCAGGAAACGGACAATCCTTGTGGTAAAGGTGGTGCGCGTGTTCAGGAACATGTCGGCCACTTGCGGGCAATCGCCATGCTCGGCCAGCAGATACAGCCGCAGGACGGGTTGACCCAGCAGGACAGGCAGCAGCCAGAGCCACAGCAGCGCCGGAGTGAGGAAAAGCGATCCTGCCGCAACGGCATAAAGTGCCAGCAGGATGCGCGCCTCGCGCTCCATCCGGGGCAGGGCGGTTTCGGGCAGATAGGGCGCCCGCACCCGACCCCGCGCCAGAGACCACAGCAGCGCGATCCCCGATTTCCAATAGGGCAGGCCAGAGACATGCCAGACCCAGCCCCGCAGGGTGCCGGGCTTTTCACTGTCAAGTTCAGGGTCCTTGCCGGGCTGGTTGGTCCAGCGGTGATGGGCCAGATGGAAATAGCGGAACCACTCGAAGGGCAGGACCAGCACCAGCCCGCAGGCCCGCCCGACCGCTTCGTTCACCCGTTGCGAGGCGAAGGGCGTCTTGTGGGTGCATTCATGTTCCAGGGTGAACAGGAAGACCAGCAGCACGCCCTGCACCGGCAGCAAAATCGGCCAGAGCGGCACCCGCAGCAGGATCAGCGTCGAGGTTACGGCGATCAGCCCCAGATGCCCGGCCAGATGCCGCAGGCCCGCCGCATCCGACCGCGCGGTCAGTGCCGCCTTCTCGGTGGCGGGAAGGGTTGCGAGAAAGGCCTTGTGACCCGTCTCAGCCATGGGGCAGTTCCCAGCCGGGCGGGGCCAGTTCGAACCCCTCGAAGCGGAAACCGGGCGAGACGGTGCAGGAGACCAGCGTCCAGTCCCCCAGACTGCGCGCCGCCTGCCAGTGACCGGCGGGCACCATGATCTGCGGGCATTCATCCGCCAGGACATCCGGGCCAAGCCGATGATCGCGCGCCACTGTCTCGCCCATCGACAGGGTCAGCGCCGCGCCGGAATGCCAAAGCCAGATCTCATCGGCATCGACCCGGTGCCAATGGCTGCGCTCGCCTGCCTTCAGCAGGAACAGGATCGCCGTGCCCGTGGCGCGGCCGTTGATTTCCGGACCGGTCCAGGTCTGGCGATACCAGCCGCCTTCGGGATGGGGCTGAAGCCCCAGTTTCGCGATGATCCGCTCGGCGGTGGTCATGCGTCTCTCCACTGTCCCGGCGCCAGGCCCTCAAGCGTCCAGTCGCCGACCCGCCAGCGGATCAGCCGCAGGCAGGGCAGGCCGACCGCCGCGCACATCCGGCGCACCTGCCGGTTGCGGCCTTCGCGCAAGGTCAGTTCGATCCAGGCATCCGGCACGGATTTGCGTTCGCGGATCGGTGGCGTGCGTGGCCACAGCCATACGGGCGTATCGACCAGTCGGGCGCGGGCCGGCAGGGTCATTCCATCCTTCAGCATCACGCCCTCAGCCAGGGCGCGCAAGGCCTCGGGGCCAGGCACGCCTTCGACCTGGGCAAGATAGGTCTTTTCCAACTTGTGCCTGGGGTCGGCGATGCGGGCCTGCAAGCGACCGTCATCGGTCAGGACAACCAACCCCTCGCTGTCGCGATCCAGCCGCCCGGCAGCATAGACGCCCTTGACCGGCAGCACGTCGGCCAAGGTCGGCCGCCCTTCGCCATCGGTGAACTGGCACAGCATGTCATAGGGTTTGTTGAGAAGGATGAGCCGGGCCATGACCCTAGCTGCCACGGGCGGGCGGCTTGTGCAAAATGAATCTGGTAGCGGCCAAGCCTGGTTGCGCCCGGACCCGCGGAGGTTTAACCAGCTCCACGGTATGTTACGTTATTACATACGACTCAGTTGCAAAAAGGAAAATCCAATGCGGCGACCGACCTCTCTCGCGCTTCTGATCCTCACCGCGACGCTGGCGCTTGGGCCAATGGCCCAGGCCGAAACCGCGACGGACGGGCACGATCATCATCATATGACCGAAGCCGAGAAGCTGATTTACGACGGCGTTTTCGAAGACAGCCAGATCCAGCCTCGCACCCTCTCCGACTGGGCCGGCGAGTGGCAGTCGGTCTATCCGCTGCTGAAAGATGGCACTCTGGACCCCGTCATGGAGGCAAAGGCCAAGACCGGCGACAAATCGGCCCAGGAATACCGGGCCTATTATGAAGTCGGCTATAAAACCGATGTCGATCGCATCACGATCGAAGGCGACAGCGTGTCCTTTCACAGTGGCGACAAGGTCGCGAGCGGTACGTATGCCTCGGACGGGTACGAGATCCTGACCTATGAAGAGGGCGTCCGCGGCGTGCGCTACATCTTCAAGAAGACCGGCGGAGACGATGCTGCTCCGGCAGGGATTCAGTTCTCGGACCATGCCATCGCGCCAAAGGCTTCAGGACATTACCACCTGTATTGGGGCGAGGACCGCGCCAAGGTGCTGACCGAGCTGACGAACTGGCCGACCTATTATCCCGCAGCGCTGAGCGGCGGCGATATTGTGCACGAGATGTTGGCACATTGAATCGAAAGCGGGCGCCCCAGGGGCGCCCGCTCTTGTTCCGGCGCTGCGGCCTGTCAGCCCTTCAGGATCGAGCGCCCCGCAAATTCCGCTGTTTCGCCCAGCAGCTCTTCGATGCGGATGAGCTGGTTGTATTTCGCCATCCGGTCCGAGCGCGACAGCGACCCGGTCTTGATCTGCCCGCAATTCGTCGCCACCGCCAGATCGGCGATGGTCGAATCCTCGGTCTCGCCCGAACGGTGCGACATGACATTGGTATAGCCTGCGCGATGAGCCATATCGACGGCTTGCAGCGTCTCGGTCAGGGTGCCAATCTGGTTGACCTTGACCAGCATCGAATTGGCGACACCCTTCTTGATGCCCTCGGCCAGACGGCGCGGATTGGTGACGAACAGGTCGTCGCCCACCAGTTGCACCTTCTTGCCCAGCTTGTCGGTCAGCAGCTTCCAGCCTTCCCAGTCATCCTCGGCGCAGCCATCCTCGATCGAGATGATCGGATAGTCCGCCACCAGACGGGCAAGGTAATCGACATTCTTGGCGGGGGAGAGCGTCTTCTTCTCGCCCGCCATGACGTAATTGCCCTCGATGAAATATTCGGTCGAGGCGCAGTCCAGCGCGAGGCAGATGTCATCGCCGGGTTTGTAGCCGGCCTTCTCGATCGCCTTGAGGATGAAGTCCAGGGCCACGCGAGAGGATTTCAGGTTCGGCGCGAAGCCGCCCTCGTCGCCCACATTGGTGCCATGGCCCGCCGCCGACAGTTCCTTCTTCAGCGTGTGAAAGACCTCAGACCCCATGCGCACCGCTTCGCGGATGTCTTCCGCGCCGACCGGCATGATCATGAATTCCTGGATGTCGATCGGGTTGTCGGCATGGGCGCCGCCATTGATGATGTTCATCATCGGCACGGGCAGCACACGGGCGGACGTGCCGCCGACATAGCGGTAGAGCGGCTGGCTCGAATATTCCGCCGCCGCCTTGGCCACCGCCAGCGACACGCCCAGAATGGCGTTCGCGCCCAGGCGCGACTTGTTCGGGGTGCCGTCCATTTCGATCATGGTGCGGTCGATGCCGACCTGTTCGGTCGCGTCATAGCCGACCAGTTCCTCGGCGATCTCGCCGTTCACCGCCGCCACCGCCTCGAGCACGCCCTTGCCCATGTAGCGGCCCTTGTCGCCGTCGCGGCGCTCGTTGGCCTCATGCGCACCGGTCGAGGCGCCCGAGGGCACGGCGGCGCGGCCCATTGCGCCGCTTTCCAGATACACGTCGACCTCGACCGTCGGGTTGCCCCGGCTGTCAAGGATCTCGCGGGCGTGGATGTCGATGATCGTGCTCATGGTGACCTCACGGAGTGCTGGATTTGCCCCCGTTTAGCCGCCCTTGGCCTGCAAGGAAAGCGCCGCCTTGCGCTTGCGTTCGCGGGCGAAGGCGTAAAGGCCCGAGCCGACCACGATGGCCGAGCCGATCAGGACATGCGCCTCGGGCCGCTCGCCCAGGAAGATCACCGCCAAAGCCACGGCAAAGACCAGGCGCGAATAGCGGAAGGGCGCGATGGCCGAGACCTCGCCGATGCGCATGGCGTGGACGATGGCGTAATAGGCGACCAGCCCGGTCAGCAGCGCACCGCCCAGGTTCAGGGCCGCGGGCAGCGCAGGCAGGATGAAGGCGTCGCCCTGCATGACCATCAGCAACACCCCCGCAGGAACCGTGGCGAAATAGCCCCAGGCCGAGACGCTGAACGTGCCGAGCGAGGGCTTCATCCGCCGCGTGGCCAGATCGCGCGCCGCCAGCGTGACGACGCAGAAGATCATCGCCACGCCCGCGATGTGAAAGCCGCCTTGCCAGGGCGACAGGATGACCAGCACGCCAAGAAAGCCGACGCTGACCGCCAGCCAGCGCCGCCAGCCGACGGATTCGCCCAGAAACAGCGCCGCGCCCAGCGTCACGATCAGCGGCTGGGCCTGTAGCAGGGCCGAGGCCAGGGCAAGAGGCGCCATCGCCAGTGCGATGATGTAGAAGAAGGCGGCCGAGGCCTCGCCCAGGTTGCGCACCAGCGCCGCCCCCTTCAGCGCCTCGATCGAGAACACCTGCTCGCGCCGCGACAGGGCGATCAGCGCGAAGACCAATGTCCCGGCGATGCCGTTGATGATCAGCACTTCCCCGGGGGGAAGATCGACCGTGGCACGTTTCAGAAACAGGTCCTCAACCGCGAATCCGGCCATGGACAGAAGCATCCACAGCGCCGCCCGGGCATTCTCGCCCGATGCCGCCGAACCTGCCATTGTCATGCCGCCTCTCCTTGCTCATGCGGCACCACAGGGCACAGCCCACCCTGCATATCGACCAGCGGCGGCGGACGTAACCCCATCCGCGACGTTTACGGGTCGGGTTCGGGCGAGTGGCTGGTGACCCTGCCGGGTGATAAGCCCTGGAAAGGCAGGAGGGAATTATGCGCCGGGACAGGCTGGACAGCGCGGGACTGGCGATGCTTCTGGGGGTGCAACTGCTGCTGGCCTTCAACCAGATCGTCGTGAAGCTGGTGAATGCTGGCCTGCAGCCGGTGTTTTTCGCCGGATTGCGTTCGGCCCTGGCGGTGGTCTGCCTTTGGCTCTGGCTGCGGCTGCGCGGGCGGCCGCCGCGGCTGCGGCGGGCCGCATTTGGGCAGGGCTTGCTGATCGGGGCGGTCTTCTCGGCGGAATTCCTGTTCCTGTTCGTCGCGCTGGATCTGACCACGGTGGGGCGGGCCTCGGTCATCATGTATTCCATGCCGGTCTGGTTCGCGATCCTGGCACATTTCGGCCTGGGCGAGCGGGTGACGCGCAACACCGCCCTGGGCCTGGGCCTTGCCTTCGCGGGCTGCGCCTGGGCGATCCTGTCGCGCGGCCCCGGCGAGGGCGGCAGCCTGATCGGCGATCTTTGCGCGCTGGGCGCGGCCTGGGGCTGGGCAGGCACGGCCTTTGTGGCGCGCCGCCCGGTGATGCGGGCCGAGGGGCCGGAGATGCAGCTTTTCTGGATGGTGCTGGTCTCGACCCCGATTCTGCTTCTGGCCGCGCCGTTCTTTGGCCCGCTGATCCGCGACCTTCAGCCGATCCATTTGGCCGGACTGGTGTTTCAATCGGCGGTGGTGGTCTGCGGCGGCTTCATTTCCTGGCTTTGGCTGATGTCGGTCTATCCTTCGGCGACGGTGGCATCCTTCTCTTTCCTGACGCCGGTCCTGTCGGTCCTCCTGGGCTGGGCGCTGATGGGCGAGTCGCTTTCGCCCGACATCCTGGGCGCGGTCGGGCTGGTCGCGGCGGGGATCGTGCTCATCAACCGGGCGCCGCGGCGGCAGGTGGCGACGGACGGCTAGAATCGCCGTCCGGCCAAGAACGGATTCGCCCCCAGCTTCACCCAAGGCATGAGGGGTCTGCCCCAAGGCGGCCCGGATCTTGGAAAAAACGACCCTGTTCAGAAATCACTCCAAGTTTGTCCACAGGGCTACCCACAAGATGTAGTGGCCGCAGCCTGGTGTGGCCCTTTTCCATCACGAACCCGTCAAGCAGGAAAATCTCTCAGATGAACAAAAAAAGGGTTTGAACCTGCGGTCCTTCTACGACAGTTTGACACGGCAGTCCGGCAAGACACTAAATCTAGTGCGGATGGCGACAGCAACGAAACGCTCCCTGGCGCCCGTATCATCGGCGCCAAACCCCTGACCACAAAGCGTGGCCCGGGCAGGTCGTTTTGTCCCTTCGCCACTGACGGGTCGGGCAAGAAATCAACCGGCGCGCCGAATGGCGGCCTGAGCGGAAGGGACAAGGGGTCATGAAGATCGAGCGCAAGTTCACCACCGAAGCAACCGGGGCCTATGGCGCCCTGGCCTTTTCGGTGACCACGTCGGAAATCCGCAACCCGGATGGCAAGACCGTGTTCAAGAATGACGCGGTGGAAGTGCCGGAAGGCTGGAGCCAGGTCGCCTCTGACGTGCTTGCGCAGAAATACTTCCGCAAGGCGGGGGTTCCAGCCATCCTGAAGAAAGTGCGCGAAAAGGGCGTGCCGGACTTTCTGTGGCGCTCGGTCCCTGACGAGGATGCGCTGGCAAAACTGCCTGTGGATCAGCGCTTTGTCGGCGAAACCTCGGGCAAGCAGGTTTTCGACCGTCTGGCCGGCGCCTGGGCCTATTGGGGCTGGAAGGGCGGCTATTTCTCGACCGAAGCCGATGCCCGCGCCTATTTCGACGAGATGCGCTTCATGCTGGCGCGCCAGATGGCGGCACCGAATTCGCCCCAGTGGTTCAACACCGGCCTGCATTGGGCCTATGGCATCGACGGCCCGTCGCAAGGCCATTTCTATGTCGATCACAAGACCGGCGTCCTGACCAAGTCGGACAGCGCCTATGAACATCCGCAGCCGCATGCCTGCTTCATCCAGTCAGTCTCGGACGATCTGGTGAACGAGGGCGGCATCATGGACCTCTGGGTCCGCGAGGCGCGCCTGTTCAAATACGGCTCGGGCACGGGCACCAATTTCTCATCGCTCCGCGGAGAGGGCGAGAAGCTGTCGGGCGGCGGCAAAAGCTCCGGCCTCATGGGCTTCCTGAAGATCGGGGACCGTGCGGCCGGGGCGATCAAATCGGGCGGCACCACGCGGCGGGCCGCCAAGATGGTGATCTGCGACATGGATCACCCGGATATCGAACAGTTCATCAACTGGAAGGTGATCGAGGAACAAAAGGTCGCCTCGCTGGTCGCCGGGTCCAAGGCGCATGAGATCAAGCTGAACGAGATCTTCACGGCCATCCGCACCTGGGATGGCAATGGCGATGATGCCTGCGATCCCACCAAGAACGCCGCGCTGAAGGCGGCGATCCGGGGCGCCAAGAAGGCGATGATTCCCGACACCTACACCAACCGCGTGCTGCAATATGCGGCGCAGGGCTATGCCTCGATCGAATTCCCGACCTATGACACCGACTGGGATTCCGAGGCCTATGTCACGGTTTCGGGCCAGAACTCGAACAACTCGGTCCGCGTGACCGACGCCTTCCTGACCGCCGTTCGCGAGGACCTGCCCTGGGAGCTGGTGCGCCGCACCGATGGCAAGATCGCCAAGACCGTGCAGGCCCGCGACCTGTGGCAGCAGATCGGCCATGCCGCCTGGGCCTGCGCCGACCCGGGCATCCAGTTCCATGACACGGTCAACGCCTGGCACACCTGCCCGGAGGACGGGCCGATCCGGGGGTCGAACCCCTGCTCGGAATACATGTTCCTCGATGACACGGCCTGCAACTTGGCTTCGATGAACCTGCTGACCTTCTGGAAGGACGGCGCTTTCGACGCCGAGGCCTATATCCATGCCTCGCGGCTCTGGACGGTCACGCTGGAAGTGTCGGTGATGATGGCGCAGTTCCCGTCCAAGGAAATCGCCCAGCTTTCCTATGATTTCCGTACCCTTGGCCTGGGTTACGCCAATATCGGCGGCCTGTTGATGAACATGGGGCTGGGTTACGATTCGGTTCAGGGCCGGGCGCTCTGCGGCGCGCTGACCGCGATCATGACGGGCGTGGCCTATGCCACTTCGGCCGAGATGGCGCAGGAGCTGGGCCCGTTCCCGGGCTATGCCCGCAACCGCGAGCATATGCTGCGGGTCATCCGCAACCACCGTGCCGCGGCCTGGGGCAAGACCGAAGGCTATGAGGCGCTGAACGTGAACCCGGTCGCGCTGGACCAGGTGAACTGCCCCGACGAAACCCTTGTGGCGCTGTCGAAATCCATCTGGGACGAGGCGCTGGCCCTTGGCGAGAAATACGGCTATCGCAACGCCCAGACCACCGTCATCGCGCCCACCGGCACGATCGGTCTGGTGATGGATTGCGACACGACCGGCATCGAGCCCGACTTCGCGCTGGTGAAGTTCAAGAAGCTGGCCGGCGGCGGCTACTTCAAGATCATCAACCAATCCGTTCCGGCTGCTCTGGAAAAGCTGGGCTACCCCGGCCATCAGGTCGCCGAGATGGTGGCTTATGCCGTGGGCCATGCCTCTCTGGCGCAGGCGCCCGGGGTGAACCACACCGCGCTGATCGGACATGGCTTCGGCGCGCGCGAGATCGAGAAGGTCGAGGCAGCCCTTCCGACCGCCTTCGACATCCGCTTCGTCTTCAACCAATGGACGCTGGGGGCCGAGTTCTGCACCGGAACCCTTGGCATTCCGGCGGAAAAGCTGAACGATCCGACCTTCGACCTGCTGCGCCACCTCGGCTTCACCAAGACCCAGATCGACGCCGCCAATGACCATGTCTGCGGGACGATGACACTGGAAGGCGCGCCCTTCCTGAAGCCCGAACATCTTTCGGTCTTCGATTGCGCCAACCCCTGCGGCAAGAAAGGTAAGCGTTATCTGTCGGTTGACAGCCATATCTACATGATGGCCGCCGCGCAGAGCTTCATCTCGGGCGCGATTTCCAAGACGATCAACATGCCGAATTCGGCCTCGATCGCCGAAACCCTGTCGGCCTATGAACTGTCCTGGTCGCTGGGCATCAAGGCCAATGCGCTCTATCGTGACGGCTCGAAACTGTCGCAGCCGCTGGCGGCCGCGCTGATCGAGGATGACGAAGAGGCCGAGGAAATCCTCGCCACCGGCACGCCGCAGGAAAAGGCCCAGGTCATCGCCGAGAAGATCGTCGAGAAGGTGATCGTCAAGGAGATCATCAAGTCGCATCGCGAAAAGCTGCCCGAGCGGCGCAAGGGCTATACCCAGAAGGCGATCGTCGGCGGCCACAAGGTCTATCTGCGGACCGGCGAATATCACGACGGCTCGCTGGGCGAGATCTTCATCGACATGCACAAGGAAGGCGCAGGCTTCCGGGCGATGATGAACAACTTCGCAATCGCTGTCAGCGTCGGCCTGCAATACGGTGTTCCGCTTGAGGAATTTGTCGAAGCCTTCACCTTCACCCGTTTTGAACCCGCGGGCATGGTGCAGGGCAATGACAGCGTCAAGAACGCGACCTCGATCCTCGACTACATCTTCCGCGAACTGGCGATCAGCTATCTCGACCGCACCGACCTGGCGCATGTCGCGCCCAAGGGCCATGCCTTTGACGACCTCGGTCGCGGCGACGAGGAAGGCAAGCGCAATGTCGGCGAAGTCAGCGAGGCGGCGGCGACCAAATCGGTCGAGTTGCTGAAGTCGATCTCCTCGACAGGCTATCTGCGCAAGCGCCTGCCGCAGGAACTGATGGTGTTCCAGGGTGGAATCGGCGGCATGGGGGCGACCGCGCTGGCCACCGGCACCGATGCCGCCACGGCGCTGAATGTGCTTGTGCCGGAAACCGCGCGCAGTGCTGGCCTTGCGGACGGCGCATCGCTCTCGGCGCTTGGGGCCGCAGATGCGCGGACGAAGGCCAAGATGCAGGGCTATACCGGCGACAGCTGCTCGGATTGCGGCAATTACACTTTGGTCCGCAACGGCACCTGCCTGAAATGCAACACCTGCGGCTCGACCACCGGGTGCAGCTGATCAGATCCAGTCTATGCAAAGGGGGCGGCAGGAGCGATCTTGCCGCCCTTTTCGTTCCCGCTTCATCTTGGCCCAGATATCCCGCAGGGGTCCGGGGGTATGAAACGCGCGGCGGCCTGCCAATGGCACTGCGCAGGCATGGAAATCCCCACCCGCGCTGGCCGCTTCGTGATTTCCCGTCTTGGTCCTGCCGCCTATAGTCCGCCTTGCGCCGACGGAAGCGGCCGCCCGTTGCGTGGAACGCTGGACCAGACCGGAAAGACCACCCGTGACCGAAACCACCCTGCCTTCTGTCGCCAGCGCCAAGCGCCCCGACCTTGCCGCCCTGGGCAAGATCAAGACCCGCCGTCGCGGACCCGGCTGGCTGTGGCTGATCCTGATCGCGGCGGCTGTGGCGGCGGGGGGCTGGTATTTTTCCAGCGGAACCACGGCTCCCGTCCGTTATGACACGGCCAGCGTCGAAAAAGGCGCGCTGACGGTGACGGTCGTCGCCACCGGCACGGTGCAGCCGACGACCCAGGTCGATATTTCCTCGGAACTGTCCGGCACGCTTCTGTCGGTCGATGTCGATTTCAACGATGAGGTGACCGAAGGCCAGGTTCTGGCCAGGCTCGATGACACCAAGCTCAAGGCCCAGGTGTCGAATGCCGAAGCGCAATTGATCGCGGCGCGGGCAAAGCTCGCCTCGGCCCAAGCGACCGTCAGCGAAACGGCGGATGCATTGGAAAGCGCCTCGGCGCTGGACAAGCGCGGGTTGTCGACCCGCAGTGTCTATATCTCGGCCAAGGCGGCGCATGACCGGGCGCTGGCGGCGGTGGACTCGGCCCAGGCCGATGTGACCCTGGCCGAGGCCAATCTCGCGCTGCAAAAGGCCGATCTGGAAAAGGCCGAGATCCGCTCTCCCATCAAGGGGATCGTGCTGAACCGCGCGGCGGAAAAGGGCCAGATCGTCGCCGCCACGCTGAATGCGCCGGTCCTCTTCACCTTGGCCGAAGACCTTGCCCGGATGGACCTTCAGGTCTCGGTCGACGAGGCCGATATCGGCCGCGTCGCCGTTGGTCAGAAGGCCACCTTCACCGTCGATGCCTATCCGGGCCAGAGGTTCGAGGCGGTGATCACCAGCCTGCGCTATGCGCCGGATGATACCGAGGGCGTGGTGACCTATACCGCCGTTCTCAGCGTGGCGAATGACAGGCTGCTCCTTCGCCCCGGCATGACCGCGACGGCAACGATCACCGTGGCGGAACAAGGCGATGTGCTGCTGGTCCCCACCGCCGCGCTGCGCTATGCGCCGCCGGCGACCGAAAGTGCCAGCCGGTCGGGCAGCGGGCTTCTGGGCTATATCCTGCCGGCGCGGCCGTCGCAGGGCGGCAATCGCGGCGCGGCGAATGGCTCGGGTCTCTATGTGCTGAAAGGCGGCGTGCCGGTGCGGGTGAAGGTCACCCCCGGCGCGACCGATGGCAGCAAGATCGCCGTGGCCTCGGACGAGCTGTCCGAAGGCGACGAGGTCATCCTGTCGCAAAGCACGGGCGGCTAGGCGATGGATGCGCCGCTGATCGAGTTCCGCGCCGTCTCGCGGCTTTATGGCGAGGGCGAGGCGCTGGTGCGCGCGCTCGACGCGGTGGATCTGGTGATCCGCGGCGGCGAGTTCGTGGCGATCATGGGCCCCTCCGGGTCCGGCAAATCGACCGCGATGAACATCATCGGCTGTCTCGACCGGCCAAGCGCGGGCGACTATCTGTTCGAGGGCGTGCCGGTGCAGGGGCTTGCCCCCGATGCGCTGGCGCTGCTGCGGCGGCATTATCTGGGCTTCGTCTTTCAGGGCTTTAACCTGCTGCCGCGCACTTCGGCGCAGGAGAATGTGGAACTGCCGCTGATCTACAAGGGGATGCCAGCGGCAGAGCGCAATGCAAGGGCGCGGGCAGCGCTGGCGCAGGTCGGGCTTGCGGGGCGCGAGCATCACCAACCCTCGCAGCTTTCGGGCGGGCAGCAGCAGCGTGTCGCCATCGCGCGGGCGCTGGCGGGCGATCCGATGGTGATCCTGGCCGATGAACCCACCGGCAATCTCGACAGCCAGCGCAGCCATGAAATCCTGACCCTGCTGCAAGAGCTGAACCGCAGCCAAGGCATCACCATCGTCATGGTCACGCATGAGGCCGATATCGCCGCCTATGCGCGGCGGCTGGTCGTGTTCACCGATGGCAGGATCGTCAGCGACACGCCGACGGCGCAGGAGGGCGCGGCATGATCCTTGAAGCGGTCCGCCTGGCCCTGCGGTCGATCTTCCGCAACAAGCTGCGGTCCTTCCTGACCATCCTGGGCGTGGTGATCGGGGTGGCGGCGGTGATCGCCATGGTGACGGTCGGGCAGGGGTCATCGGCCCAGGTCTCGGCCAGCGTCGAAAGCCTGGGCTCCGACATCGTTGTGCTGCGGCCCGGCCAGCGCGGCTTTGGCCCGCCTTCGGGCGGCACGCCGACCCGGCGCTTTACCCTGCGCGACGCTGAGGCCGTGGCAACGCTGCCGGTGGCGCGCGCGGTGGCGCCGATTTCCACCGCCTCGGCCACAGTGGTCTATGGCAATGCCAATACCGCGACCTCGATCACCGGCTCGACCGAAGCCTGGGCGGAGGTGTCGAACTGGTCCTTCGCGGGCGGGCGCAATTTCAGCGCCTCCGAGGTCCGCGCGGGGGCGGCGGTCTGCCTGATCGGGCAGACGGTGCGGGCGAATCTGTTCGGGGCGGGCGATCCGGTTGGCCAGCAGATCCGGGTCAAGCAGATTTCCTGCGAGGTTGTGGGCCTGCTGGCGCCCAAGGGCGCGGGCAGTTTCGGGCAGGATCAGGACGATCTGGTGGTCATGCCGGTGCGGCTGGTGCAGCGGCGGCTGAACGGGGACGAGGATGTGAACTCGATCCAGATCGCGCTGCAGAAGGGCGGCGACACGGCGGCGGCGATCCTTCATATCCAGGACCTGATGCGCGAGCGGCGCAAGATCGGGCTGGGCGAGGCCGATGACTTCTCGGTCACCGACATGAAGGAAGTGGCCTCGATGCTGAACTCGGTCAATTCGGTCCTGTCGGGGATGCTGTCCTCGGTCGCGGCGGTCAGCCTGCTGGTGGGGGGCATCGGGATCATGAACATCATGCTGGTCTCGGTCACCGAACGGACGCGCGAGATCGGCATAAGACTGGCCATCGGCGCGACGGGTGGGCAGGTGCTGACCCAATTTCTGGTCGAGGCGGTGGTCCTGTCGCTGCTAGGCGGCGTGGTGGGGATCGTGGTCGGGCTGGGCCTGGCTTGGGGCGCGGGGCGGTTCATGGCCATTCCCTTCACCCCGGACCCGATGGTCGTGGCCATGGCCTTCGCCTTCTCGGCCGTGGTGGGCGTGGTTTTCGGATACTTCCCGGCAAGGCGCGCGGCGCGGCTGGACCCGATCGAGGCGCTGCGCCACCAGTGATGTCCCACGCGGGGACAGGGGCTTGGATCAAGCGATTTCAAAGGGTTGACCTGGCATAATTAACCTTTTGGCAAGGTCTGCCTCAGCCGTTGAACCGCAGACGAAGCGCCATGCGATAGCCCGGCTCGGTCAGGCCCTTGGGCGCTTTCGGAAAGGGTGCGGCGCCCTGCACGGCCCGCACCGCCGCGCGATCCAGCGCGGCTGAGCCGGAGGATGCGGTGACGGTGACGCCAAGCAGCGCGCCCGAAGGGGCGACGGTCAGTTGCAGTTTCACAGTGCCCGAAGCGCCGCCGCCCTCGGACGGGTAGGTTTGCCGCCGCTCGACCCGCGCCTGAACCTTGGCGCCCCAGGTCGCCTTCAGATCGGCGATCTCGGATTTCGACAGACCGGCCCCGGCGCTGCCACCCTGTCCGGCGCTTGTCCCCTTGCCCGTGCCCGACGCCTTGGCGGCGGGCGGGGCGGGCGCGGGGGCGGCAGGCGCTTTCGCCGGTTTCCCGGCAGGTTTCTTCGCGGGTTCTTTGGTCTTCGGTGCGGGAACGGGCCCGGCCTCGGGCTTTGGCGTGACGGGCGCCTTTTCGACGGGTGCGGGGGGCGGCAGGTCGCCGACCGGGGCGGGTTCGGGATCCAGCGAGGCGATACGGGGCGGCAGGCCGTCCGCCGGGGGTGCGGGCTGTGACGGCGAGGTGAGGCTGGGGGCGGGGTCTTCCGCCATGGCCGGGGTCAGCGCTTGCAGATCAAGGACCGGGGCGTGTGGTGGCGTCGCGGGCAGAAGGTCGGCCTGGCTCACGATCTCGACCGTCATGGCGGGTGGCGGCGGCAGGCTGTGCAGCGCCTGGCCCTCTTCGCCCGCCGAGCCGAGACCCGAGAAGGGTGCCGCAATGGCCAGGGCCAGCGCGGCGCTGGCATGAAGCAGGCCCGACGAGGCCAGTGCCGCCCAGGCCGGGCGGCGGCGGCGAGGTCCGGGTTTCGGTGCGGATTGCGGGATCGGGCCGGGCAGGGCGGCAAGGGGCGGGCAGGCGGTGGCGGGCGGGACAGGGCGCAACATGCGCAGGGGCCGGGGCGGGGCGGAACGATCCGCCCGGAAATGCCCCTTTGCCCAAGTCTGGCTCATCCGCCTTGCCCCCGCGATACCGCCCCCGTGCCTGCGCTGCCGGGCGACCGCTTGTCAAGCGGCGGGCGGGGCGGGTTGCGGCTGATCTTGCGGTCTGGGCGGGATCAGCGGGGCGACAGAGGCGACCGTCTCGCGCCCAAGGGCGGCACCCATCTCGGTCAGGACCAGCATAGCGCCCTCACGCCGGACCAGCCCTTCATCCAAGGCGCGCAGCACCACATTTCGGATCTGGCGGCGCGGCCAGCGCAGATGGCTTTCCAGCGCGGTGACGGCATTTTCCTCGTCGACCCGCGGCCCCCCGGCATGGCTGTGCAGATGGGTCACCAGCGTGCGGCAGGCGAAGGCAAGGCGGTCATTGCGGCGACGTAGCAGCGTGGCGATCACGCCCTTGCCGGGGGCTGCCACCAGCGCCAGCGCGAAGAAGGCCCCGGTCATCAGCGCCATCATGCCGCCGATCGACACATCCAGCGCCAGCGCCGCCTGCTGGCCCGCAAGCGCCGACGCCATGCCGATCAGCGCGGCGAGCGTGACCATGACCGCAAGGCTTTGGGTCAGAAGATAGGCAGTGGCGGGCGGCACGATGACGAAGGCCACGAACAGGATGGCGCCCACCGCATCGAAGGCGGCCACGGCGGTGGCCGAGGTCAGGGCGAAAAGCCCGCCCAGCACGAGGCCGGGCCGCAGGCCCTGCAAGGCGGCGAAATCCGGGTCGAAAACGGAAAGTTTCAGCGGCTTCCAGAACAGCAGGACGAAGGCCAGGTTCAATGCAGCGAAGACCGTCAGGCTGATGATGGCATTGGGAATGTCCATCCCGGCGATCCGGGTCGTGTCAAGCCAGACAAAGGCGATCTCGCCCAGAAGCACGGTGTCGGTATCAAGATGGATGTCGCGGGCGTAAATGTTGATGATCAGCACCCCGGCGGCAAAAAGCGTGGGGAAGACAAGTCCCATAGCCGCATCATTGTTCAGACGGCGGGTGCGGGTCAGCGCCTCGATCAGCAGCACGGTCAGAAGGCCCGCCGCAGCCGCCCCGGCGATCTGGATCGGTCCGGAGATATAGCCGGTCGCCAGCCAGGTCAGCGCGATGCCGAAGACGATGGCATGGCTGATCGCATCGGTCATCAAGGACGAGCCGCGCAGCACAAGAAAGCAGCCGGGCAGCGCGGCGGCCAGCGCGACCAGAAGCCCGGTCAGCAGGATCATCGCATCCGGATTGGCGAAGAAGGCGGTCATGCGCGCCTCCAGACCAGGCCGCGGCGCGGGGCGAAGAGGATCGACAGCAGGACGAACGCGGCCGCGACCAGCACGATCACCGGCCCGGTGGCCAGGCCGCGCGCGGTCGAGGACAGAAGCGCGCCGGAAACGCCCGCCCCCGCGCCCATAAGGGCGGAAAGGAGGACCATGGGCAAAAGCCCCTCGACCCATTGCCGGGCGGCGACGGCGGGGGCGATCAGAAGCGCGACCATCAGGACGACACCCACCACCTGAAGCCCCGCGACGATGGCGATGGCGGTCACGGCGGCCAGAAGGCTTTCCATCGCGGCGACCGGGCGGCCGAGCGCGCGGGCATAGTCGCGGTCGAAAGCGACGAGTTTGAGGTCCTTCCAGAAGGTTGCTAGGATCAGCAGCACCAGCGCGGCAAGGGCGGAAAGCAGCGTCACGTCCGAGGCCAGCATGGCGGCGGCCTGCCCGAAGAGGAAACTCGACAGCCCGGCCTGCGCCGCGCCGCCCGAATGCTGGATATGGCTGAGAAGGACGACGCCAAGGGCGAAGAAGGTCGACAGGATGATTCCCATGGCGGCATCGGGCTTGATGCGGGTGAAGCGCAGGATGAGCTGGATCAGCCCGGCGGCGATCAGGCCCGCGATCAGGGCGCCAGTCAGCAGGGCAGGCAAGCTGCGCTCCTGCGCCACGAGAAAGCCGATGCAGATGCCGGGCAGGGCGGCGTGGGACAGGACATCCCCCATCAGGCTTTGCTTGCGCAGGACGGCAAAGGGGCCAAGCGCGCCCGCCAGCGCGCCCAGAAGCGCCGTGCCAAGCGCGACGGTCAGAAGCGGGCTCATCGCCATGCCCTCATGGCCCGAGGCCGTGATCGGCCGGGTCAAGCACGGCCAGTTGCCCGCCATAGGCCGCGCGCAGATTGTCACGCGTATAGGTGGTGGCGACCGGGCCCTGCGCCACGACGCGGCGGTTGAGCATGATCAGCCAGTCGAACCAGCGTTTGACAGTGGAAAGATCATGATGGACGACCACGACGGTCTTGCCCTGGTCGCGCAGGCGCTGAAGGATCGCGATGATCGCCGCCTCGGTCGTGGCATCGACCCCGGCCATGGGCTCGTCCAGGAAGTAAAGGTCGGCCTCCTGCACCAGGGCGCGGGCAATGAAGACGCGCTGCTGCTGGCCGCCCGACAATTGACCGATCTGGCGGTCGGCATAGTCGAGCATCCCGAGGTCGGCCAGCGCCTTGAGCGCCTTTTCCCGCTCGGCCCGGCCGGGGCGGCGGAAGAGGCCCAGGCGGCCGTAAAGCCCCATGGTGACGACGTCGATCACGGTGGTGGGGAAATCCCAGTCAACGGTCGAGCGTTGCGGAACATAGCCGACGCGGGCGCGGGCCTGGGCCAGGGGTTGGCCGAAAAAGCGGATATGGCCAGCAGCGGGGCGGACAAGGCCGAGGCAGGATTTCAGGAAGGTGCTTTTGCCCGAGCCGTTCGGGCCGACGATGGCGGCCATCACGCCGGGGGGAATGTCGATATCGGCGTCGAGCAGCACCGGCGCGCCGCCATAGCCGACGGTCAGATCCTCGACATGCAGGGCGAGGTGGGGTTCGTGCAGGGGGGCGTCGGGGGTGGTCATGCTCAGCCCTCGGGCCAGGGGGCGGGGGTGCCGCCCAGCGATTCCGTGATCACCGTCACATTGTGGCGGATCATGCCGATATAGCTGCCATCTTCGCTGCCCTCGGCCCCCATCGAATCGGAATAGAGCTGGCCGCCGATCTTCACATCGCCGCCCTTGGCCGCGACGGCCTGCAACAGCGCCTCGATGGTGCGCGGGTTGACCGTGCTTTCGACGAAGACGGCGGGTACGCCGGCCGAAACGACCGTATCGGCCACGGCGTCGATATCGGCGATGGCGGCTTCGGATGTGGTGGAAATGCCCTGGATCGCCGCGACCTGCATGTCGAAGGCGCGGCCGAAATAGGCGAAGGCGTCATGGGCGGTGACAAGGGTGCGGTGGCCCGAAGGAATGGTGGCCAGCGAGGCCCTGGCCCAATCGTCCAGCGTCTGGATCCGCGTCTCGACCGCGGCGGCATTGGTGGCGATGGCACCGGCGCAATCGGGCCGGGCCTCGGTGATGGCGGCGGCGATCACCGGGACGGTGCCTTTCCACAGGCCCGGGTCCATCCAGACATGCGGGTCGGGCAGATCCTTGGCGGTCAGGCGGCGGTCTTCCGGGACGGCACCTTCCGAAACCGCCATTGTGGGGCGGCTTTGGCCCAGCTTGGCCAGAACCTCGCCCAACTGCCCCTCGAGATGCAGCCCGCCATAGAGGATGATCTCGGCCCCCTGCAAGGCGCGCAGGTCGGAGGGCGCGGGCGAGAAGAGATGCGGGTCGGTGCCCGGCCCCATCAGGGTCGTGACCTGGGTACAATCGCCGCCGACCTGCGCCGCGATATCGCCGATCATGCCGACCGTGGCGAGGACCTGAAGCGGCTCTTGCGCCGCAAGCGGCGTGGCGAGAACTGTGGAAAGCGAAAGGGCGGCGAGAAGCGAAAGGGGGCGGTGCGGGGTCATGCCGGGCTTTTCTTTTCGGTTGCAGGGTCAGGTTACATGCAGATGAGAAGCATTTGCAAGTAGCTTCGCCGTGACCGCGCTTGCGGGTCAGATTCGCATCTGCGGGTTTTCAGTTGCGAATGCCTGTGCTAGAAACACCTATGAGAATTCGAGCTGACAAGACCGAGAGAATGACCCAGGCGCTGCGTGATGGCGGCGTGCGGGTGACGCGCCAGCGCGAGGCGCTGCTGCGGGTGCTGACCGAAGCCGCCGACCACCCTGACGCGGCGGAATTGCATCGCCGGGCCAAGGGCATAGACGACACCGTCTCGCTGGCCACGGTCTACCGCACCCTGTCCGTGCTGGAGCGGGAAGGTGTGGTGCAGCGCCATTCGTTCGAATCCGGCGGGGCGCGGTTCGAGGTCGCCGACCGCTCGCATCACGACCATATCGTCGATGTCGATACCGGCGCGATCATCGAGTTTCACAATGACCGGATCGAGGAATTGCAGCGCCAGATCGCGGCGGAGATGGGATATGAGATCGTCCATCACCGGATGGAACTGTATTGCCGCAAGAAATAGGGGCGCCGCCCGCGCCCCCGCCGGAGGCACAGCTTGCCACATCGGATGAGCCTCAGAGCGTAAGGGCCTGTTCCGGCAAGAGTTCCGCGATTTCGCGGCGGAAGGGCAGCACGTCGCCGGGCAGGCCGTCATCTGGCGCATCCAGAGCCTCGGCCCAGGCGCGGCCGGCATAGGTGGCCCAGGCGATCGGGCCGGGGGCGGCGCAATCGCCGATCCTTTGCAGGGTCTTGATGCCCGCGCCTTGCCAGTCAAGCGCCATGGCCTGATGCCAGAGCCCGTCATTTGGGCTACGGGAGGTCACATAGACCAGCGCGTCGGCGGGCAGGGTCGAAGTGGCGCCGGTCCAGGTGCAGCCCAGGGTGACCTCGGACGCTCCGATGGCTTCGGGGGCCTTGGAGGTATGGACGGTCACGCCGATTTCCAGCAGGCGGCGCATGATGCGGGCCTGTTCCAGGGTGTTGTCAGCCCATTCCGCCACCTTGACGGCGGGGGTGATGAAATCGACCGTGCAGCCCTGCGCCACCAGCAGTTCGGCCAGGACCGAGCCCATGTAGAAATGATCGTCGTCATAGAGGGCGACACGCTTGCCCTGCGGCAGATGGCCGGACATCAGGTCATCCGGCGTGAAGATCGGCAGGGCCGGATCGGTCGGGATGGGGGCGAGGTGCAGGCGGGCGACTGCGTCCCGGCGCCATGTTGCCCCGGTGGCGATGGCGATATGCTGGGCCTCAAGCGACAGCAGGTCTTCGGCGGTCAGGGTAGACTCGCGGTAGATCTGGACATTGGCGAGCGGCAGCAACTGGCCGGTGCGATAGTCGGCGACGCGGCCCCAGGCCGAGAGGCCGGGCAGGGCGCGTTCCTTGCTGATCCGGCCGCCCAGCGTGGAAGAGGCTTCGGCCAGCGTCACCCGATAGCCGCGTTTGGCGGCTTGCAAGGCGGCTTCAAGACCCGAAGGGCCGGCGCCGACGATCAGGACATGCTCCGACGCGCCCTTGCCGTGGCTGCGTTCGGGGTGCCAGCCCTTGCGCCATTCCTCCATGAAGGCGGTGTTCTGGGTGCAGCGGCTGATGCCCTGGGTCATGTCGCCCGTGACGCAGATGTTGCAGCCGATGCATTCGCGGATGTCTTCGTAGCGGCCTTCCTCGACCTTTTTCGGCAGGAAGGGATCGGCGATCGAGGGGCGGGCGGCGCCGATGAAATCAAGCACGCCTGTGCGGATCTGGCGCACCATCTCGTCAGGCGAGGTAAAGCGACCGACGCCGACCACCGGCTTCGGCGTCAGCGCCTTGATGCCGCGCACCAGGTCTTCCTGCGCGGCTTCGGGGGTGAAACGCGAGGTGCCCGAGCAAGCCTCCCATGTGCCCTGGGCAAGATCCCAGAGGTCGGGCATGTCGCCATGCATGGCGATGAAATCGCGCAATTCGGCGTTGGAAAAGCCCAGTGCCCCGGCTTCGTGCAGCGACAGGCGCAGGGTCAAGGCCATCTCGCCCTTCGTCTCCTCGCGGAAATCCTCAACCACTTCGCGCAGGAAACGGGCGCGGTTTTCCAGGGACCCGCCATAGGCATCGGTCCGCTGGTTGGTGGCGCGCGACAGGAAATGTTGCAGGATGCCAAAGCCATGCGCGCCATAAAGGCAGACGAGGTCGAAGCCTGCCTGCTGGCTGCGGCGAAAGGCGTTGCGGAACCAGCGGCGCAGGTTGCGGATGTCATCAAGATCCATGGTGCGGGCCTGCACCGGGTCGGAGGTGAAGGTCAGGATCGGGCCGCCGGTCACCGCCAGCGGCACTTCGCGGGAATAGAGGTTGGGGCCGTTGATGCCGGAATAGGCAAGCTGGATGCCCGCCAGCGCGCCATGGGATTTCATCGCCTCGGCCATGCGGGCCAGGGCGGGGATATCGCGGTCGTCCCAGAGATGCTGTTCGATGAAGGGCGTGATTTCCGAGGTCGGGTGGATCTCGGTCTGTTCGGTGAAGATCACGCCCCAGCCGCCCTCGGCCTTGGTGCGGCGCATCTCGACCACGGCGGAGGGGTCGCGATAGCCGCCGCCATTGCAATGCGGCACCTGATAGAAGCGGTTCTTCGCCGTCTTGGGGCCGATCTGCATGGGGGTGAACAGAAGGTCATGGGGGGGGGCGCGCATCTAGATCAGCCTCAGGTCAGCGGATTGGGTGGACAGGCGCGCAGGATCGCGCGGGGGCAGTTCAGCGATCAGCAGGGTCGGCGTCTCGCCCGCCTGGGCCAGCACCTCGCCCTGCGGCCCGGCGATCAGGCTGCCGCCGAGATAGGTGAGGTCGCCCTCGCTGCCGCAGAAATTGGCGTAGACGATGGCGAGGCCATGGTTCGCGGCCATGGCGGGAATGGTGTGGCGGATGACATGGGTGAAGGGCTGCATATTGGCGGTGGGGCACAGGATGACACGCACGCCCCGGTCGGCCAGAATCTTCACATGCGGTGCGAACTCTACATCGTAACAAATCAGAAGTGCTGCGGTTTCGCCGTTCAGGGCAAAGGTCGCATATTGGTCGCCGGGCAGAAAAAGCGCCTTCTCGCGCGGGCCGTAAAGCTGGATCTTGCGGTAATGGGCAAGCGTTTCGCCCCGGGGACCAAAGGCGATGGCGCTGTTGTAAAGGCGCGCGCCGTCGCGTTCGGCATAGCCCGTCACCAGGGCGCAGCCCGTTGCGCGGGCGGCCTGCGCCAGACGGGCCAACGGGGCGCTGTCGCGGGTCAGGCCCTTTTGCGCCATGTCGGGCTGGTTATAGCCGGGCAGCCACAGCTCGGGCAGGACCAGGGCCGCCGCATCAAGGGCCGCTGCCGCGCGCAGGGCGCGTTCGGCCTGGTCGACAGCGTCGTCGATGTCGGACAGCGGCGAGACGCCCTGCCACAGAGCCAGTTTCATGTTTATACCCCCGGTGTCGGCCCATTCAGGCTATTTGAGTTGATTGAGGGGGTATATACCCCCGGAGAGGTATCATGCATCCCGCGCCAGACAGATCCGAGTCAAAGCTTGCCACGGCCATTGCCGAATTGGGCGGCCCCGGCTTCCCCGGGGCTTTTGTCGGCTGGCTGCAAACCCTGGCTGCGCCGGACAACCTGATCCTTCTGGCCTTCCGCGATGCCGGGCCGCCCGAATTGCTGTACCGGCAAAGCCGCGCGCCCCAGGTGTTCTCGCGGCTGGAAAGCGACTATCTGGCCGGGGCCTATCTGCTGGACCCCTATCACGGCCTGCATCGGCGGGGGGCCGAGACCGGCCTGTACCGGCTGCGCGACATCGCGCCCGACGCCTTTCAGCGCAGCCGCTATTTCACCGATTACTACCGGCAGACCACGCTGATCGACGAGCTGGCCTTTCTGGTCCGGCCCGCGCCGGGCGTGTCGCTGACCCTGTGCCTTGGCCGCGACGCCGTGTCGGGCAGGCCCTTCACGCCCCGCGAGATCGGGATTTGTGCAGACCAGGCCCCGGTCGTGATCGCGCTGGCGGCGCGGCATTGGTCGGGGCTTGCGGCCCGCGCGGGGATACCCGGCGATGTGAACGGGCGCTTGCTGCGCGGTCTGGCGGGCCAAGGCATCGCGCTGACGCCGCGCCAGGCCGAGGTCGCGCTGCTGATCCTTCAGGGCCATTCGACCGCCTCGATCGGCCTGCGGCTGGGGGTCAGCGCCCAGACGGTCAAGGTCTTCCGCCGCCAGCTTTACGCCCGCTGCGGCCTGACGAGCCAGGCCGAGCTTTTCGCGCTGATGCTGCCGCTTCTGCGCGACGGGTAAGGCTGCTGCCGCCCGCGCCATTGCAGGGACGGGTCAGATATCCTTGACCAGACGCAGGGCGTCATAGATCGCGGCATGGGTGTTGCGGCTTTCGACCGCATCGCCGATGCGATAGAGGCGAAAGCCCCTGGGACCTTTGCCGTCCGGCTGGGGCTGCCCGGCGATCAGCGCCTCATAATCCACCGCGCCAAGGTTTTCCGACAGCGGCTTCAACTCGAAATACAGGTCCGCATTCGGGGCGGTGCCATGGTTCACGACGATCTGGTCGAAGCTGCGCGTCTCACTGCGGTCCAACAGATAATCCGACCCGACCACCGCGGTCAGCTGGTTGCCCTCGGGCCGCACCGCATTCAGGCGATAGGTCACGGTGAAGCGCGTCTTGCCGAATTGCAGCGCCCGCATATAGGGCACAAGGTTCATGCCCATCACTTCTGGTGCGAAGGCGCGGTCGGGGGTCATCACCTCGACGCTGGCGCCGGAAGCGGCAAGGACCTCGGCCGCCTGCAGGGCCGCATGATCGCCCGCGTCGTCGTAAAGCAGGACATTCTGCCCAGGGCGCACATCGCCCGACAGGATGTCCCAGGCGGTGACGACCCGATCCGCGCCCGAGGCCAGGTCGGGCAGTTGCGGCAAGCCGCCGGTGGCGACGATCACCACATCCGGCTTTTCGGCCAGCACATCGGCGACCTCGGCCCAGGTGTTGAAGCGGAACTCGACGCCCGCCGCCTGGCATTGCTCCATCCGCCAGTCGACGATGCCGATCATTTCCGACCGGCGCCTGCTTTGCGCGGTCAGGCGGATCTGGCCGCCGGGCTGGTCGGCGACCTCGAACACCGTCACCGCATGGCCGCGCGCCGCCGCGACGCGGGCGGCCTCAAGCCCGGCGGGGCCAGCGCCGACCACCACGACCCTCTTCTTCACGTCAGCGGGGGCGATGTCATGCGGCATCGTCTCTTCGCGCCCGGTCGCCGGGTTGTGGATGCACAGCGCCATGCCGCCCTGGTAGATCCGGTCCAGACAATAGGTCGCGCCGACGCAGGGCCGGATCTCGTGCTCGCGGCCCTCCGAGAGTTTGCGCACGATATGCGGGTCGGCGATATGGGCGCGGGTCATGCCGACCATATCCAAAAGGCCATTGGCGACAGCGTGGCGTGCCGTGGCCACATCGGGGATGCGGGCGGCGTGGAAGGTGGGCAGGCCGACCTCGGCGCGGATGCGGCCCGCAAGGTCCAGATGCGGGGCCGATCGCATGCCCTGAACCGGGATCACCTCGGTCAGCGCCGCATCGGTGTGGATGCGGCCCTTGATGATGTTGACGAAATCGACCAGGCCCGAGGCCTTGAAGCGCCGTGCCATCTCGACGCCGTCTTCGACCGGGATGCCGCCCGCCTCGGCCTCATCCGCCACATAGCGCATTCCCATCAGGAAGCCGGGACCAACGCGCTTGCGGCAGGCTTCCAGCACTTCGAAGGCAAAGCGCAGGCGGTTGTCGAGGGAGGAGGCGTCATAGGGGCCTTCGGGCATGGCATTCGTCAGCGGGCTGATGAAATTGTCCATGAAATGCCCGTAGCATTCGAACTCGACGCCATCGAGTCCGGCGGCCTTCATCCGTTCTGCGGCATCGGCATAGTCCTGGATGACGCGGGCGATGTCCCAATCCTCGGCCACTTTGGGGAAGGCGCGGTGGGCGGGTTCGCGCGCGGGACCAGCGCCAAGGACGGGCAGCCAGTCGCCCTTGTCCCAGCGGGTGCGGCGGCCCAGATGGGTGATCTGGATCATCACCGCAGCCCCGGCCTCATGGCAATCATCGGCGAGGCGCTTCATCCATGGCACGACCTCGTCCTTCCACACGAGTACATTGCCGAAAGCGGGCGGGCTGTCGCGGCTGACGCTGGCGGAGCCGGCCGTCATCACCATGGCGACGCCACCCTTGGCGCGCTCAAGGTGATACAGCCGGTAGCGGTCCTTCGGCATCCCGTCCTCGGTATAGGCCGGCTCGTGGCTGGTGGTCATGATCCGGTTGCGCAGCGTCAGCGGTCCAAGCCGATAGGGTTGCAGCAGGGGATCATTCGATGCGCGGGACATGGGTCTGGCCTTGGACATGGGACATGTCGGGCCAGACTAGCCGCTGGGGCGCGGCCGGACAGGCCGGATACGACCATGCGCGGTCGGATTCAGGTCAGGCGCAGAAGGAGCCCGTGCAGCAAGCTGCGCTCTTCGGCGCTAAGCGGGCCGAGCGTTTCATCCGAGACCATCAGCGCCACCGCTTTCAGCCGGGCGAACAGGGCCGCGCCCGTCGCGGTCAGCGCCACGGTCAGGCGGCGGCGGTCCTGCGGGTCGGGCGAGGTTGCGACATGGCCCAGCCGCACCAGCCGGTCGACGACACCCTTGATCGTGGCCGCATCCATCGCCGTCTCGCGCCCGAGCAGGTTCTGCGACAGCGGGCCAAGCTGGGACAGCCGGGCCAGCACGGCGAATTGCGTGGTGGTGACTTCGGGGATACGGTCGGAAAAGATCGCCAGATGGCGCTGCGTGACCCGGCGCAGGACGAAGCCGATCTGGTCATCCAGCAGATAGGGCAGCGCGGGGTCGGGTTGGGCCATGGCGTGCAGATAGACGCGGCGACGGGGCTTTGGCAAGAAACATCACCACCGGGCCGGGGCCAGAGAGAAGCGTTGACAGATGGGTCGAGTCGGACGCAACTTGTTTGCATACGAATGATCTTGCCGGGGCCAGGGATGGGGTATCACCAAGCCGCGACACTGACCGAAGCGCTGGACCTTGCGGGCCGGGGCGCGCGTCTTCTGGCGGGGGGCACCGATCTTTACCCCGGCGCCGGGGCGCGGCTGGCGGGGCCGGTGGTGGACATTGCCGGTCTGGCCGAGCTGCGCGGGATCAGTGCGGGGGATGGGCTGCGGATCGGCGCCTGCACCACCTGGAGCGAGATCGCGGCGGCGGCTCTGCCCCCGGCCTGCGCGGCTTTGCAGGAGGCGGCGCTTCAGGTCGGCGGGCGGCAGATCCAGAATGCGGGCACGGTGGGCGGCAATCTTTGCAACGCCTCGCCCGCCGCCGATGGCGTGCCGCCCCTGCTGGCGCTTGATGCCGAGGTGGAACTGGCCGGGGCCGGGGGCCTGCGCCGCCTGCCGCTGGCGGATTTCCTGCTGGGGCCGCGCCGGGTTGACCTGCGCCCAGGCGAAGTGCTGGTCGCCCTGCATCTGCCGCAGGCGGCGCTTGCCGGGCGGTCGGGGTTCGAGAAGCTGGGCGCGCGGGCCTATCTGGTGATCTCGATCGCCATGGTGGCGGTGCGGCTTGAAATTCTGGACGGGCAGATCACCACGGCCCGGGTGGCGGTCGGGGCCTGCGGGCCGGTCGCACGGCGGCTGGCTGCGGTGGAAGCGGCGCTGCATGGCCCTGTGGCGGGCGCAGTTGACCGGGTCGATGCGGCGCAGGTTGCGGCGGGGCTTTCGCCCATCGCCGATGTGCGGGCCAGCGCGGCATACCGCGCCGGGGCGGCGGCGGAACTGATCCGCCGGGCGGTGGGGCATCTGGCATGATCCGCTTCCGCCTCAACGGTCAGGATGTTTCGGTCGAAGCCCCGGGGGACGAGCGGCTGAGCGAGGTGTTGCGCGAAAGGCTGGGCGCGCGCGGCACCAAAGTCGGCTGCGATGCGGGCGATTGCGGTGCCTGCACGGTGCTGGTCGATGGCCGCGCGGTTTGCGCCTGCCTGATGCCGGCGGGGCGCGTCGCCGGGGCCGATGTGGTGACGGTCGAGGCCGAGACGCCGGAACTGACCCGGCTGCGTGCGGCCTTCCTGCGCCATGGTGCGGCGCAATGCGGCATCTGCACGCCGGGGATGCTGCTGGCCGGGGCCGAGTTGCTGGCCCGCAATCCCGCCCCGTCCGAGGCCGAGGCGCAAGAGGCGCTGGGCGGCGTGCTGTGCCGCTGCACCGGCTATCGCAAGATTCTGGCGGCGGTCTGCGATACGGAAAGCGAGACGCCTTCGCAGGAGACCGGCATCGGCGCGCGGGTGCAGCGGCTGGACGGCGCGGCCAAGGTCGCGGGCGATGTCTTTGGCGCGGATCATGCGCCAGAGGGGGCCTTGCAGATTCGCGCCATCCGCTCGCCCCATGCCCATGCCGCGTTTGCCTTTGGCGACCTTGCCGCCTTCGCGGCGCGGCCCGGCCTGGCCGGGGTCTGGACCGCCGCCGACATTCCCGGGCGCAACGCCTTTTCCGTCATCCCGCCCTTTGCCGACCAGCCCGCCATCGCCACTTCGCCCGCACGCTTTCGCGGCGAATGCGTGGCGCTTGTGGCCTTCGAGCCGGGGGCCGAGCCGGATCTTGCCGATTTCCCGATCACCTGGCAGGCGCTGCCCGCCCTGCTGACTCCGGCCGAGGCCGAAGCGCCGGGCGCGCCGCTGATCCATGGCACGCGGGCGCAGAACCTGCTGATCGAGGGCGTGGTGCGGCGCGGCGATGTGGCCGCGGCCCTGGCGGCTTCGGCCCATGTCGTCGAAGGCAGCTTCGAGACCGCCTATGTCGAACATGCCTATATCGAGCCCGAGGCCGGGGTGGCCTGGATGGAGGGCGAGATGTTGGTCATCCGCGCCTGCACCCAGGCGCCGGGCATGGACCGCGAGGATACCGCCGCCGTGCTGGACCTGCCGCTGGCGCGGGTGCGGATCATTCCTTCGGCAGTGGGCGGCGGCTTCGGCTCGAAGCTCGACCTGTCGCTGCAACCGCTGATCGGGTTGGTCGCGCTGAAGACCGGCCGCCCGGCGCGGATGATCTATTCGCGCGGCGAAAGCATGGCCTCGACCACCAAGCGCCATCCGGCCGAAATGAAGGGCCGGATCGGCTGCGACGGGGAAGGGCGGATCACGGCGGTCGAATTCGAAGGCCGCTTCAACACCGGCGCCTATTCAAGCTGGGGGCCGACCGTGGCGAACCGGGTGCCAGTCCATGTTTCCGGCCCCTATTACACGCCCGCGATTTCGGCGCGGGCGCGGGCGGTCCACACCCATGGCCCCGTCTCGGGTGCCTTCCGCGGCTTCGGCGTGCCGCAAGGTGCCCTGTGGCAGGAGACGCTGTATGACCGCCTGGCCGAGAAGGCGGGGCTGGACCGGCTGGAGTTCCGGCTGCGCAACGCGCTGCGCGACGGGCAGGCGACGGCGACCGGGCAGGTCGTGCAGGCCACCGGCATCGCGCCCTGCCTGACCGCCCTGCAACCGCATTGGCAGGCGGCGCTGGCCTGGGCGGGGCAGGCGAGGGGCAGGGGGGTCGGCATCGCCTCCTGCTGGTATGGCTGCGGCAATACCGGCCTGCCCAACCCCTCGACCATGCGCATGGGCATTGCGGCCGACGGCAGGATCGTGCTGCATCAGGGCGCGACCGATATCGGCCAGGGCTCGGGCACGGTGATCCCGCAGATCGCCGCCGCGGCCTTGGGCGTGCCGGTGCAGGCGCTGCATCTTCTGGGCGGCGATACCGCGATCACCCCGGATGCGGGCAAGACCAGCGCCTCGCGACAGACCTATGTCTCGGGTCGCGCGGCCCAGGCGGCGGGGGCGGCGCTGCGGGCGGCGATCCTGCGGATGGGCAATGCCGGGCCAGGGGCCGAGATCGTTCCTGACACTGGAAAGATCATCCTGCGTGACGGCGCGACCCGGCGTGAGATCGACCTATCGGCCCTGTCGAGGGATTCGCGCGGCTACGTGCTTTCGGTCGAGGAAAGCTATGATCCGCCGACCAGCGGCCTTGATGCTGACGGGCAGGGCAAGCCCTATGCCGTCTACGGCTATGGCGCGCAGATCGTGGCGCTCACGGTCGATCTGGCCCTTGGCACGGTCAAGCTCGACAAGATCACCGCCGCGCATGACCTTGGCCGCGCGATCAACCCGACCCTGGTCGAAGGCCAGATCGAAGGCGGCATCGCCCAGGGCATCGGCCTGGCGCTGATGGAGGAATATCTCGTCGGCCGCACCGAGAACCTGCATGACTACCTGATCCCGACCGTGGGCGATGTGCCCATGATCGAAAGCCTGATCCTGGAAGTGCCCGACCCCGAAGGGCCTTTCGGCGCCAAGGGCCTGGGCGAGCATGTGCTGATCCCGACCGCCCCGGCGATCCTGAACGCGATCCGGCACGCGACGGGCGCCGCGCTGACCCGCGTTCCCGCGCTGCCGCACCGCATCCTCGAAGCGATGAAGGGCAAGGCATGATCCGCGCCCCTTCCTCCTGGCTCAAAAATCCCAAGGGCCTCCGGGGGGGCGAAACCCCCGGAGCCCGCAGCAAGGATGGCCGCAATGTCTGATGCCGCGCCCGATGCCGCCGACCGCGCCGCGCCCGAGAAGATCCGCTGCGATGCCTGTCCGGTGATGTGCTATATCGCGCCGGGCCAGACCGGGGCCTGCGACCGCTATGCCAATGCGGCCGGGCGCATCGTGCGCACCGATCCGGTCGTGATGCTGTCGCACGCCCTGACCGGCGGCCAGCGCATCGTGCCCTTCGCCGCCGCCGATTGGGATGGCGAGACCGTGCCGCCCGACACATTCGTCACCGGCATCGGCTCGGGCACGACCTATCCGGATTACAAGCCCGCGCCCTTCATCGTCTCGTCGCAGGTGGCGGGGGCCGATATGGTGACGGTCGTCACCGAGGCGATCTTTTCCTATTGCGGCGTCAAGGTGAAGATCGACACTGACCGTTTCCTCGGCCCGGAAGGCGCGGTGGTGCGGGTGCAGGGCGAACCTGTGGGCCATGTCACCACGGCCGAATATGGCAGCCAGATGCTTTCGCTGGGGGGCGTGCATCACCTGACCGGCGGATCAAAGCCCGAAGGCCGCATCACCTGCGCCGCCATGCTGTCCTTGTGCAATGGCGAAGCGGTCGAGATGGAGATCGAGGGCGGCGCGCGGGTCGTGGTGCAGGCGGGGCAGCCGCCCATCGTCGATGGCAGGCCGGAACGGCGGATGCGGGTCGGCTGCGGCTCGGCCACGATCGGCATGTTCGCGGCACAATGGCGCGGGCTGGTGGATGAGGTGGTGGTGGTCGACGATCACATCACCGGCGTCGTCTCGGAACATCAGGCCGGCAAGGTGCTGGGCTGGGAGCCGACCGGGATCAAGATCAAGGGCCACCGCTCGACCCCCGGCCGCTATTTCCGCGTGTCCGAGCCGGGGCTGGGCTGGGGCGGCACAAGGCTGACCGATCCGCTGGAAATCCTGGGCGACTGGCAGGAAAAGAAGGGGGCAAGGCCGGGGCTGACGCTGCTGATGGTGTCGACCACCGGCGAGGATCACGCCTATTATGAGCTGGACGAAGCACTGAAGCCCGTGCAGCAGCCCTTGCCCGATGCATTGCGCGGCACCGTCGCCCTGATCGACGAGAATTGCGAGCCTTCGCTCTGCACCGTGCTGTTCGTCGGCGGCGCGGGCGGGTCCCTGCGCGCGGGCGTGGCCAAGAACCCCGTGCGGCTGACACATTCGGTTCAGGGCGGTGTGACACGGCTGACCTCGGGCGGGGCCGAATGCTTTGTGTGGCCGGGCGGCGGCATCACCTTCATGGTCGATGTGCTGGATCTGCCCAAGGGGGCCTTTGGCTATGTCCCGACCCCGGCCCTGGTGGCGCCATTGGAGTTTACCCTGCCGCGCGCCGACTATCTGGCGATGGGCGGTCATGAAGCCGCGATCCGCAGCCTTGACCGCGCAGTGGCCGAGGGCGGCGAATACCCTACCGCCGCTCGGCTGGAAAGCTGGCCCCTGCGATGATGGGCGCGGTCGCAGCCCTTTTGCCCGACGGCAGGCTGCATTTGCAGCATGGGCCGATTGATATTGTCGCGCGGGGCTTTGGCCCGGATGATGCGCTGCGCGCGGCCCATGCCCGTGCCGCCGCGCGCTTTGCCACCGCGCTGGACGAACTGGTCGCCGAATTGCCGATGCTGCGCAGTGAAATGGGTCTTGTCAGCGGAAAGATCGCGCGACGGATGGTGCTGGCCGTATTGCCCTATCGGCCCGCCTTCCTGACGCCCATGGCGGCGGTGGCGGGGGCGGTGGCCGAGGAGGTCTTGCAGGCCCTTGCCGGGCCCGGGATCACGCGGGCCTATGTGAACAATGGCGGCGATATCGCGCTGCATCTGGGGCCGGGCGAAAACCTGACCTGTGCCCTGGCCGTCACGGGCGGGCTGGAGCGGGTCACGGTCGCGGGTTCTGACCCGGTGCGCGGCATCGCCACATCGGGCTGGCGCGGGCGCAGCTTCTCGCTGGGCATCGCCGACGCGGTGACGGTGCTGGCGCGCACCGCCGCAATGGCCGACGCTGCGGCGACGATGATCGCCAATGCGGTCGATCTGCCGGGCCATCCCGGCATCCGCCGCAGACCTGCGCAGGAGATGCAGGCCGACAGCGATCTGGGCGCGCGGGCGGTGACGGTGGATGTGCCCGCGCTTTCCCCCGCAGACCGCGCCGCGGCCTTGCGGGCGGGGCTGGCGGCAGCCGAAGGGTTCCGGGCGCGGGGCTTGATTGAAGCGGCGGCGCTTTTCCTTCAGGGTGAAAGCGTTGCGACGGGAGGCGGTCTCTTGGCCGCCCGCAGCGAAGCGAGGGAACATGTCTGATTTCACCATCCGCAAGATCGTCTGCCAGATTGAGGAGATCCGCCATGAAGGCGGCCCTGCGCCCGCCGTCCCCGTGCTGCGCGGGGCGATCTACGCGATCTGCGCCAATCCCTTTGCGGGCCGCTATGAGGCGAACCTTCAGCCCGCGATGGAGACGCTGAAACCCCTGGCGCTGGACCTGACCGACCGGCTGGTGGCGGCTCTGGGTGGCCGTGCGGGGATCGACGCCTATGGCAAGGGCGCCATCGTCGGCGAGAATGGCGAACATGAACACGGCGCGATCTGGCATGTCTCGGGCGGCTACGGCATGCGCGAGCGGCTGGGCGAATGCCGCGCCATCGTGCCCTCGGCCATGAAAGTCGGCGGTATGGGATCGACGCTGGATGTGCCGCTGGGCCATCTGAACGCGGCCTATGTGCGGTCGCGTTTCGACGTGATCACGCTGGCTTGCGAGGACGGGCCGCGCGCCAATGAGGTTCTTTTCGCGCTGGCCATGGCGCGGGGCGGGCGGGTGCACAGCCGGATGGGGGGGCTTGAGATTGCCGATGTGAAGGGGGAGGACGGGCTGCGGTGAACGACGCGCAGGAATTTTCGCCGAAAATTCGAGGCCTTGCCCGGCTGGCCTGCCCTGTGGCGGCGCTGCTGCCGGGGCTGGCGCAGGCCTGCGCTCTGCCGCCTTCGGTGCTGCTGACCCTGCCGACCGACACCTATATCACCGCCGCCGCGCTGACCGTGGCGCTGACGGCGGTATTGGGCGCGCTGTCGGGGCGGCTGCCGGATTTCACCGCGCGCAAGCTGGCAGAGTTCCGGCCCGGCGCCCTGACCACCGTCACCTCCTACCTGTCCTTCCTGGCCTTTCTGGGCCTGGTTCTGGTCGGTCTGCTTGGCAATCGCGACCCGATGCACAATCTGATGACCCTGGTCTTCTGGACCGGGGTCTGGATCGCGCTGCCGCTGGCCTCGATGCTGCTTGGCAATCTCTGGGCGCTGGTGACGCCCTGGACCGGCCCGGTGCGGATCGCGCGGGCGCTGTTGCGGCGCGAGGGCGGGATCGGCCTTGCGCGGTTCGGCCATTGGCCTGCGGTTCTGGGCCTGGCCGGGTTTGCCTGGTTCCAAAGCGTCTCGCTTTATCCTGACGATCCTTCCGTGCTGGCCAAGGCCGCGCTGGCATATTGGGCGATGATCTTCGTGCTGGCGGTGCTGGACGGCGAGGACTTCCTGCAGCGGGGCGAGTTCCTGACCGTGCTTTTCACCATGATCTCCCGCGTCTCGCCGGTCTGGATCGAGCGGCAGGGCGACATGGCCCGGCTTTGCGCGGGTTTTCCCGGGGCGCAGGTCCTGCGGATGGCGCCGCTTTCGCCTTCGGCCGTGGTCTTCGTGACACTGGCCCTGGCGGCGCTTACCTTTGACGGGCTGATGGAGACCTTCTGGTGGCTGGCCCTGATCGGCGAGAACCCATTGGAGCCTGCCGGGCGCTCGGCGGTGATGATGGCCAATACGCTGGGGCTGCTGGCGGTCTGGGTGGCGACGATGGCGCTGATCCTGGGGGTGATCCGGGCGGGGCGGCTGGCAGCGGGGCCGGTCGCGCTTTCGTTCCTGGCCATCGCGGCGGGCTACCATGCGGCGCATTATCTGGTGATGCTGCTGACCGCCGGGCAATACACCCTGGCCGCGCTGAACGATCCGCTGTTCAGCGGCGAAAGCTGGCTGGGGCTGCCGCCCTTCTATGTGTCCTTCGGTTTCCTGACCGATCCGCGCATCATGCCGCTGATCTATGCCTTCCAGTTCACCGCGATCCTTGCCGCGCATCTGCTGGCCGTGGTGCTGGCCCTGCGGCTGGCGGGCGGCGGCGCGGCGCGGCTGCGGGCGCATCTGCCGCTGACCGGGTTGATGGTCCTTTATACGATCCTTGGCCTCTGGCTTCTTTCGACCGCCAGGGCAGGGTGACATTTTGTCCATTTCGTTCGCGTACTTACAGACCAGACCGCGGAGTTGCCGCTAGAAGCAACCCGCCCCAACATGGAGAGACGGAAATGACGAACCTGTTTATGCCCAGCCGCCGCAGCCTGTTGAAAGGGGCAGGCGCAGGGGTACTTGCCGGGATGCTGCCCGCCGTGGTCGGCGCCCAGGCCAGCCCGATCAAGCTGGGCTTCCAGCTTCACCGCACCGGCATCGGCGCCTCCTATGGCCGCTGGTATGAACGCACGGCGACGGCGGCCCTGAAGGCGATCAACGAGGCGGGCGGCATCGCCGGACGCCCGGTCGAGATCCTGTTCGAGGATGACGCGACCGACCCCAAGCGCGGGGCGGAAGTGGTCGACAAGCTGACCCAGTCGGATGGCTGCGACATCGTCATGGGAACGCTGTTTTCCCATGTCGTCATGGGCTCGGCCCCGCGCGCGGCGGAACTGAAGGTGCCCTATCTGGTCTGTTCGGAAGGCTATCACGTCGCCTCCGGCGCGCTGAACCGCTGGACCTTGCAGCCGGGCATCACCGATGTGCGCAGCCAGATTTCCAGCATGGCGCCCTGGGTCGCGGCCAATCTGGGCAAGAAGGTCACCATCTTCTATCCGGACTATGCCTTCGGCTATGACCACCGCGACTTCTTCTCGAAAGCGATCGAGGCGCAGGGCGGACAGGTTCTGGCCCAGATCGCCATCCCGCCCACCGAAACCAGCTTTACCCGCTATTTCGCGCAGATCCCGGCGGATACCGAGGTGCTTTATCATGTCATGGTCGGCCCGGCCGTGCTGACCTTCGTCAAGGAGCTGGGCGAATTCTACGGCTCGGGCGCGAAGCCGCAGCTTTTCGGCTTTGTCGACAGCCTGGAAGCGGTGGATACCGCGACGCCGGGGCTGGAATTCCTGGAAGGCAGCCATTTCTGGGAAGCGCATCCGCGCACCAAGCCCGCCGATGCAGGCGAGCATGAAGGCACCTATCGCGCCGCCGTGGGGGTCGATGACAATGGCACCAGTGTCAGCGATGCCAAGGATGTGGCGACCTATTCCCACATGTTCTCGTGCTGGGAGACGCTGTATTTCCTGAAGGCCGCGATGGAGAGCGCGGGCTATACCGGCCCGGCCGACCGTCAGAAGCTGGTCGAGGCGATGGAGGCGATGTCCGACCTGCCCTATGCGATCGAGCGGCCGCAGGGCGCGAAGGTCTTCAACGGCAAGACCCATCAGGTCTTCGGCGTGCAGAACATCAGCCAGATCCAGTCGGGCAAGCTGGTCAAGGTCCATACCACTTCGATGGCGGACGGGCGGTACGAGGATGCGGTGGATTACACCACCATGTCCTTCTGACCCTGTTTCGCAGCCAGAACCCCCGGCCCCGCCGCGCTTTCGCGGCGGGGTGACACCCGCCCTACGGCTGATCGCATGTCTTTTGGACCCTTTCTTCTTCTCGCCCTGATGGAGGGGCTGGTGACCGCTGCCGCGCTGGCGCTGGCGGCTTCGGGCCTGTCTCTGGTCTTTGGGGTGATGCGCGTGGTCAATGTCGCGCATGGCGAGTTCTACATGCTGGGCGCGGTGATCGCCTGGTTCGTCACGACGCTGGTGCCGGGACCGGCCTGGGCGGCTTTCCTGGTGGCGCTGGCCGTGGCACCGGTGGCGGTGGCGGCGCTGGCGGCGCTGGCCGACCGGCTGGTGCTGCAGCGGCTGAACTATGACCCGGAGGCGACGATCGTGGCGACGATCGGGCTTCTCTACATGATCCAGCAGGCGGCGCTGACCTTTTATGGCCCCGATGCAAGGCCGGTGGCCGCGCCTTTCGAATGGCGGCTGCAACTGCCGTGGTTCGGCTATTCGGGCTACAAGCTGTTCGTGGTGGCGGCGGCGGCGCTGGTGCTGCTGGCGCTGTGGCTGTTCATGACGCGCACGAAGGTGGGCCTCGTGATGCGGGCCACCCAGGTCGACCGCGAGGTGGCGCAGGCCTTCGGCATCAATGTCGATCTGGTCTATATGGCGGTTTTCGGCATCGGCGCGGCCCTGGCGGCGGTGGCGGCGGTGCTGATCGTGCCGATCCAGCAGGCGCATTACCTGATGGGGCATGATCCGCTGCTTCTGTCCTTCATCGTCGTGATCATCGGCGGGCTGGGGTCTTTGCGCGGCACCGTGGTTGCGGCGCTGGTGATCGGCCTGTCGGACGGGGTGATCAGCATGTTCTTCTCGCCCACCCTGGCCAAGATCCTGGCCACGCTGCTGGTCGCCCTGGTGCTGGTCTTCCGCCCGCAGGGCCTGTTCGGGGGGCGCGAGAAATGAGCGGGCGCAAGATCTGGGCGGCGCATCTGGCGCTTCTGGCGGTGCTGTTCGCGCTGCAGTACATCCTCCCGCCCTATCACGCGACCAATCTGGCCCGCGTGATGGTGCTGGCGCTGTTCGCGACCGGCTACAATCTGGCCTTCGGCTATACCGGGCTGCTGAGCCTGGGCCATGCGCTGTTCTTCGCGGCGGGCATGTTCGCGGCGGCGCTGCCCGCCTGGCACTACGGGCTGGGGGCCGGGCCTGCCCTGCTGCTGGCCGTTCTTGGCGGCGCGGGCATGGCGCTGGTGACGGGGCTTCTGGCGCTGCGGACGGCGGGGGTCAGTTTCATGATCGTGACGCTGATGTTCGCCAAGGCCTTTCACCTGATCCTGATCTATTTCAACCAATGGACCGGCGGCGATCAGGGCTTCGCTCTGCCCGCCGCCAGCCGCGAACTGGCCGGGCAGGCGCTGTCGCAAGACGGGCCGCGGTTCCTGGTCGCCTGGACGCTGTTCTCGGTCGGGCTGCTGGTCTGTCTGGCGCTGGTGCGGTCGCGCTTTGGCCGGGTTATGGTCGCGATGCGCGAGAATGAGGACCGTTCGCGCCTTCTGGGTTACAACCCCTATCGGGTGAAGCTGCTGGTTCTGGTGATTTCGGGTGCCTATGCCGGGCTTGCGGGGGGGGCCTGGGCGATCCTGTTCGGCTATGCCGGCGCGGGTTTTGCCGAGATCCAGTATTCCATCCTGCCGATGCTTTACGTCCTGATGGGCGGCGCAGGCGTGGTGGCCGGGCCGATCCTGGGGGCTGCGGCGATGTTCTGGCTGGTGGAACTGGCAGCGGAACTGACTTCAGCCTGGCTTTTCCTGGTGGGTGCCGCGTTGGTGGTCCTGGTCCTTTTCGCGCCGAAGGGCGTGCTGGGCTGGGTGCGCGCCCGTTTCTGGAGGGATCTGCCATGACCCTGTTGCAAGCGCGCGGCCTTGTGCGGCATTTCGGCGGATTGCGCGCCGTCGATGGCGTGGATTTCGACCTGGCCCCCGGCGAGGTCCATGGCCTGATCGGGCCGAACGGTGCAGGCAAGACCACCTTCGTCTCGCTTCTGTCCGGGCGCATCCCGGTGCAATCGGGCCAGATCTTCCTGCAAGGGGCCGAGATCACCCGGCTGTCGGCACAGGCCAGGGTCAGGCAGGGGCTGGCCTATACGTTCCAGATCACCTCGATCTTTCCGGGCCTTTCGGTCTTCGACAATGTCGCCCTGGCGGTGCAGGGCGGGCGCGACACGGTGGGCGCGCTGCGCGGCGACAAGGCGGCCCTGGCCCGCGCCGTGGCGGCGGCGCTGGGAAAGGTCGGGCTTGCGGGCCATGGCGGTCAGATGGCGGGAGAGCTGAGCTACGGCCATCAGCGGCTTCTGGAAGTGGCCATGGGGCTGGCGCTGAAGCCCCGGGTGCTGATCCTGGACGAGCCGACCCAGGGCCTGGCCGCGGGCGAGATCGCGGGCTTCATGGCGCTGGTGCGCGGGCTGGTGCCCGAGGTCGCGGTGCTGATGATCGAACATAACATGGAGGTGGTGATGGGCGTCGCCGACCGGATCACCGTCCTGAATTTCGGCCGGGTCCTTGCGCGCGGGACACCCGCCGAGGTCCGAGCCGATCCCGCCGTGCAGGAGGCCTATCTTGGCGCTTGAAGTCACGGGGCTGACGGGCGGCTACGGCCCGGTGACAGTGCTGCGCGGGGTGGATTTCAGCGCCCGGCCGGGCGAGGTGACCTGCATCATGGGCCGCAACGGCGCGGGCAAGACCACGCTGATGAAGGCGCTGATGGGGCTTTTGCCCTGTGCCGGGCAGATCACGCTGGACGGGGTACAGGTCTCGGGCCAGCCCGCCCACAAGGTTCCCGGGCTGGGCCTGGCCTGGGTGCCGCAGGGCCGACGCCTGTTCGGGCCGCTGACCGTGGCCGAGAATCTTGCCATCGGCGGATTGCTGCGCGGCAACCGCGCCGCCGTGCGCGCGCGGGTGCTGGAGATGTTCCCGCGTCTGGGCGAGCGGCTGGGGCAGGTGGCCTCGACCCTGTCGGGCGGCGAGCAGCAGATGCTGGCGATCGGCCGGGCATTGTGTCTTGAGCCGAAGGTCCTGCTTCTGGACGAGCCGACCGAAGGCTTGCAGCCCTCGATGATCCAGCTCATCCGCGAGGCGATGCTGCGGCTGAAGGCCGAGGGCGTGGCGGTGGTGCTGGTCGAGCAGCGGGTCGATGCGGTGCTGAAGATGGCGGACCGCGTCGCCTTCATGGCCCATGGCAGGGTCGAAGACATCGTCGAGGCCGGGGCATTGACGCCCGGAGCGCGGCAGTTCGCGGATTATGTGGGGGTATAGCGATGGGCGCGGCAGGATGCGCGGGCAAGGCGGGGGGACGGCTGTGACCAGAGCAGGGCTTGTGGCCGGCGTCGATGTCGGCGGAACCTTCACCGATCTGGTCGTGTTCGATCCGGTCTCGGGCGGGGTGCGGCTGGCCAAGGTGCCGACCACGCTGCCGAACCAGTCGGGCGGGGTTCTGGCGGCTTTCGAGGCGGCCGGGGCCGATCTTTCCGCGCTGGACCTGATCGTCCATGGCACCACGACCACGACCAATGCGGTGCTGGAGCGCCAGCTTGCCCGGACCGGCATCATCACGACGGCGGGTTTCCGCGACGTGCTGGAACTGGGTCGCCGGACGCGGCCGCAGGCCTATGGCATGGCGGGCCGTTTCGTGCCGATCATTCCGCGCGACCTGCGTCTGGAAGTGCCCGAGCGGATGGATGCGCGCGGGCGCGTGGTCACGCCGCTTGATGAAAATGCTTTTCGCGACGCCGTTGCTGCATTGCAGCAAGCGGGCTGCGAGGCGCTGGTGATCCATTTCCTGCACGCCTATGCGAACCCCGCGAATGAACTGCGCGCGGGCGAGATCGCCCGCGAGATCTGGCCCAATGCCTATGTAACGCTTGGTCATGCGCTTCTGTCCGAAGCGCGGGAATATGAGCGCGGTGTGACGGCGGCGGTGAATGCCTCTGTCCAGCCGGTGCTGGAGCGCTATATCTCGCGGCTGGCGGGAGAGTTGGCGCAGCGCGGCTATGCCCGCGATCTGCTGGTCATGAACGGCAATGGCGGCATGGTCGCCGCGCAGCATGTGGCGAAAGAAGCCGTCAAGACGGTGATGTCGGGGCCCGCCTCGGGGGTGATGGCGGCGGTGGCGACCGGTCGACGGGCGGGGATGCAAGACCTTCTGACCTATGACATGGGCGGCACCTCGACCGATGTGGCGATGATCCGTGGCGGCGTGGCCCCGGTATCGAACGAGATCGAGGTGGAATATGCCATGCCGATCCATGTGCCGATGGTCGATGTGCGCACGGTGGGCGCGGGTGGCGGGTCGATCGCGCGGGTCGATGAGGGCGGCATGCTGCGCGTCGGCCCGGAAAGCGCCGGCTCCTATCCCGGCCCAGTCTGCTATGGGCGCGGTGGCACGAAGGTCACGATCTCGGACGCGAACCTGATCCTGGGGCGCCTGCCTGCCAGCCGGTTCGGACAGGCCGCCGAGGCGGCGCGGGCGGCGATGGACGCGCAGATCGCGCGGCCTTTAGGCCTGGGGATCGAAGAAGCCGCCGAGGCCGTGCTGCGGATCGCCAATACCCATATGGCGGGCGCGGTGCGGATGGTGTCGATCTCGATGGGCGCCGATCCGCGCGATTTCGCGCTGTTCGCCTTTGGCGGGGCAGGGCCGTTGCACGCCGTCGCCCTGGCCCGGGAATTGGCGGTGCCAAAGGTGCTGGTCCCGGCGCGGCCCGGCATTACCAATGCGCTGGGCTGCGTGGTCGCCGACCTGCGCCATGATTTCGTGCGCACGCTGAACCGGCCCCTGGATGTGCTGGACATGGGCGAGGTCGCGGCCATCCTGTCTGCGCTTGAGGCCGAAGGCCGCCGGCTGATCGCGGCAGAGCGGGTCGAGGTGCGCGATGTGAAGGCCGAGTTTTCGGCCGATATGCAGTTCCTGGGGCAGACCCATCTTCTGCGCGTGGCCTTGCCTTCCGCCGCTCCGACCCGGGACCAGATGCAGGCGCTGTTCGAAGCGGCCTATCATGCCCGCTTCCGCGTGGATCTGCCGGAAATCCGCGCCTCGGTGATGAACCTGAATGTCTCGGTCACCGGCAGGCGGGCCGAGTTGGACCTGTCGCGGCTGATCGACCCTTCCGGGCGCAAATCCGCGCCGGAGGTCAAGGAGCGGCGGCGGGTGTGGTTTGACGGCGGCTGGCAGGATGTGCCGGTCTATTGGCGCGATCACCTGCCGCTGGCGCTGGATCTGGAAGGCCCGGCCATCGTCGAGCAGATGGACACGACGCTGGTGGTGGAGCCGGGCTGCCGGGTGACGTCGGACAAGGACGGCAATCTGATCGTGGCGGTTCGGGGCTGAAAACGCCAAGCCGGGGGACTTCGCATCCCCCGGCCCCCTGCGGGATATTTGAGCGGAAAGGAAGGGCGGGACGATGATCGATCCGGTGACATTGGCGGTGATCCAGGCGGGGTTGCAGCAGGTCTGCGACGAGATGGACCTGACCTTCTCGCGCGCGGCCTTTTCGCCGGTGATCGCCGAGGCGGATGACCGCTCGGACGGGATCTACAGCGCCGAGGATGGCAGCCTGATCGCGCAGGGATCGAAGGGGTTGCCCGTCTTTGTCGGCGTGATGCAGTTCTCCACCCGAACCCTGATCCAGCGCATCGCGGCAGGGGTGACGGCAGCGCCCGAGCCGGGCGACATCTATATCGTCAACGACCCCTATCTGGGCGGCACGCACCTGATGGATGTGCGCTTCGCCATGCCGGTCTGGCGCGACGGCAGGATCTGGTGCTGGCTGTCGAATACCGGGCATTGGCCGGATACCGGCGGCATGGTGCCGGGCGGGTTTTCGGCCAGCGCGATCAGTGCGGAACAGGAAGGGCTGCGCCTGCCGCCGGTCAAGCTGTTCAAGAAGGGCGTGCTGGACGCCGAGATCTGGGCGATCATCTGCTCGAACATCCGCGTTTCCGACCAGCGCATCGGCGATGTGAAGGCGCAGGCAAGCGCCCTGATGGTCGGGGCCGAACGGCTGGCGGCGCTGATGGACCGCTATGGCGATGCGACGGTGAGCGAGGCGGTGGCGCGGATGCGCGATCTGGCGGCGCGGCAGATGCGGGCCATGGTCGGGCTGATCCCGGAAGGAAGCTATCAGGCCCGCGCGATGATCGACAGCGACGGGGTGGTGAACGAGCCCTTGACCATCGCCTTGACGATGACGCGGTCGGGCGAGCGGCTGATCTTCGACTTTGCCGGATCGTCGCTGCCCTGCGCGGGGCCGATGAATTCGGTCCGGGCGACGACGCTGTCTTCGGTCTATCTGGCGGTGCGCCATGTCTTCCCGGATGTGCCGATCAGTGCCGGGGCGTTCGAGCCGCTCGAGGTGACGGGGATCGAGGACACGTTCCTTGATGCCCATTACCCGCGCCCGGTGTCTGGCTGCGCCGCCGAGGTCAGCCAGCGCATCGCGGAAGCCGTCTTTGCAGCGCTGGTCCAGGCCATCCCCGAGCGGGTGACGGCGGCCCCGGCGGGGACGAGCGGCAATTTCGGCCTGGGTGGGACGGATCCGGAAACCGGGGCGGGCTATGTGATGTACCAGATCTCGGGCGGCGGCTATGGCGGTTTCGCCGGGGGGGATGGCATCTCGAACGGCTGTTCCACCATCGGCATATCCAAGGCGCCGCCGGTCGAGATCATGGAGCAGAAGTATCCCGTCCTCTATCGCCGCTACGCCCTGCATGAAGGCTCGGGCGGCGCGGGCCGGATGCGGGGCGGATTCGGGCTGGATTACGAAATCGAAGTGCTGCGCGGCACGGCGCGGGCGTCCTTCGTGATGGACCATGGCCGGGTCGGGCCGCAGGGCGTGCTGGGCGGCGGCGACGGCGCGGTGAACCGGGTCGAGATTCACCGGCGGGATCAGCCGGTTCTGGTGCCGGAACACCTGTCCAAGGCGCAGGACATCGTGCTGCAGGCGGGTGACCGGGTGCGGGTTCGCACGCCGGGCGGGGGCGGCTATGGCGCCCCGGAAGAGCGCGATCCGGCGCTTGTGGCCGAAGATCTGCGGCTGGGCCGCTACAGCGCGGAAGAGGCCCGGCGGCTTTGGCCGCCGGGCTGAGCGGTCATTCGGCGGCCTGCACCTTGCGTCCCGACAGACGGTCCTCAAGCGCGCCGATCCGCGCATTCAGAAGCGCGGCCCGATCATCGCCCGAGCGCAGCCGTGCCACCAGTTCCTCTGGCGTGGGCGGCACGGCCTCTTCGTCCTTCTTGCCGATCAGGCGGCCGAAGACCCAGCCCAGGGCGCGCGAAAGATCGTCCATGATCAGGTAAAAGGCCGGCACGACGACCAGCGACAGCACCGTCGACATGATGATGCCGCCGATCACCGCAATGGCCATCGGCGCACGGAACGTCCCGCCTTCGCCGACGCCGAGGGCCGAAGGCAACATCCCCGCTGACATGGCGATCGACGTCATCACGATCGGCCGTGCGCGCTTGTGCCCGGCTTCGACGACTGCGGCGATGCGGTTCATGCCGCGCACCCGCATCTCGATGGCGAAATCGATCAGCAGGATCGCGTTCTTGGTCACGATCCCCATCAGCATTAGCAGACCGATCATCACGGGCATGGACATCGGGTTCTGGGTGATGATCAGCGCCGCCGCCACGCCGCCGATGGCCAGCGGCAGAGAGAACAGGATGGTGAAGGGCTGGATCAGCGACCGGAACAGCAGGATCAGCACGGACAGGACCAGGAACAGGCCCATCAGCATGGCATTGCCAAAGCTTGTCACCAGTTCCGCCTGCACTTCGGCATCGCCTGCGGGCTTGACCGTGACCGAGTCAGGCAGATTCAGGGGCGGTATGCCTTTTTCGGCATTGCCAAAGACGATCTCCTCGAAGCGCGCGGTGGCACTGTCCAGCGGCACGCCCACCGGCAGATCGGCCCCCACGGTGGCGACGCGCTGGCGGTTCAGGCGCTGGATCGTGGCCGGGCCTTCCGACAGCGTGATCTCGGCCACGGCGGAAAGCGGCACCAGCTTGCCCGACGCGGTCACGACCTGAAGCGCCGCCAGCCGTTCCAGGCTTTCGCGCGAGGCATCCTCGAGCTGCACCCTGACCGGGATCTGGCGGCTGTCGACCGAAAGCTTGGCAAGTGATGCATCGCCGTCGCCGATGGTCGCGACCCGCACGGTGGCTGCGATGGCCTGGGTGGTGACGCCCAGCCGCGCGGCCTCTTCCAGACGGGGGGTGATCTGGACTTCGGGTCGGGGCAGGGTGCTTTCGGTCGAGACGTTGGTCAGCAGCGGCTCGCCCGCCAAGGCGCGCTCGATCATCGTTGTCGCCGCGACCAGATCGGCATCGCTGGCCGAAAGGACGTTGTACGAGACCGGCCGACCGCCCGCGCCGGGTCCGCCCAGCTTGAAGGCGCGGATGTCGGGGATTGCCGCCAGGCGCTTCAGCACTTCGGCCTCGATCTCGACCTGCGGCTGGGTGCGCGTCTGCGAGGGCGGCACATGAATCCAGTCGCGCAGCAGGGGAATGCCGCTTGCGACCTCGATCAGCCGCCGTTCCAGGGACACGTCGCGCTTTTCGAGAAGGATGCGCATATCGGCGCGGCGCACGTCGAGATCGCCCAAGGGCGAGCTGCCACCGACAACGATGACATGCTCGATACCGGGAATATCCTTGACGGCGTTGCGCATGGCTTCGGTGGTGCGGTCGGTCTCGGCCAGAGTCGAGCCGGGCGGCAATTCGACCGAGACCGAGAAGCGGCTTTCGTCATCCGGCGGGAAGAGGTTGCCGGGAACCTGAAGCATCAGCCCCACCGAGACGATCACCACGCCGATGGCGACGAGCAAGGTCAGGTAATAGGCCGGAAAGCGGAAGCGCGAGCCGAACAGCCGCGGGACGGCGGTGGATTTCCTGACCAGCCACAGATAGCCGCGCATGAAGAGACCGTCCTTCAGCTCGCCATGGCCCTGGTCCTTGGCGGTCATCAGATAGGCTGCCATCATCGGCGTGATCAGCCGCGCGACCAGAAGCGAGAACAGCACCGCCACTGCGACGGTGATGCCGAACTGGCGGAAGTACTGGCCGGGGATGCCGGGCATGAACGACACCGGCACGAAGACCGCGACGATGGTCGAGGTGGTGGCGATGACGGCCAGGCCGATTTCATCCGCCGCCTCGATGGCGGCGCGGTAGGGCGTTTTGCCCATACGAATATGCCGGGCGATGTTCTCGATCTCGACGATGGCATCGTCTACCAGGATCCCCGTCGCCAGCGTCAGCGCCAGGAAGGACACGAGGTTCAGCGAAAAGCCCATCATGTCCATCACCCAGAAGGTCGGAATGGCCGACAGGGGCAGGGCGACGGCAGAGATCAGCGTGGCGCGCCAGTTGCGCAGGAAGATGAAGACCACCAGAACGGCCAGAAGCGCGCCCTCGATCAGCGTGTCGAGCGCGGCTTTGTAATTGCCATGGGTGTAATAGACGGCGTCATCCACCAGGGTGACGGTCACGTCAGGGTATTTGGCGCGGATGTCATCGACGACTTTCGCCGTGACTTCGGCCACCGAAACTTCGGACGCGCCCTTGGAGCGGAAGACCGCCATCATCACGACCGGGTCGCCATCGGTGCGGCCAAAGCTCTTCGGGTCTTCGTAACTGTCGATGATCTGGCCCAGATCCGACAGGCGGACATGACGGCCCGAGGGCAGCGCGATGGTCGCCTGTGCCAGCGCGGCGGCGGTGTCCTGGTTGCCCAGGGTGCGGATCGACTGTTCGCCCAGGCCGATCTCGGCCTTGCCCGAGCCGACATTGGCATTGGTCAGGGCAAGCTGCTGGCTGACCGCCAGCGCGGTGATGCCATAGCTGCCCAGCTTAACCGGGTCGAGTTCGACACGGATCTCCCGGTCGGCCCCGCCATAGCGGTCCACCCGCCCGATGCCCGGTTTGCCCTGAAGGGCGCGCGTCATCGTGTCATCGACGAACCAGGACAGTTCTTCCAGCGTCATGCCGGGTGACGAGACCGAATAGGTCAGGATCGCGCCGCCTTCGACATCGACACGGGCGACGATGGGGGCCTCGATATCGCCGGGCAGATCGCCCCGGATGCGATCGATTGCATCCTTTGTGTCCTGCACCGCCTTGTCGGTCGCGATGTCCATGTAGAATTCGACCGCCGTGGTCGACAGCCCGTCCGAGACGGTGGACGTCACGTTCTTGACCCCGGTGATGCCCGCGACGGCATCCTCGATCTCCTTGGTGATCTGGGTCTCGATCTCGGCCGGGGCGGCGCCCGGCTGGGCGACGGCGATCGAGACGATCGGCACGTCGATATTGGGAAAGCGGGTGATCGGCAGGGTGTTGAACGACTGCCAGCCGATCAGCATCAGCATGAAGAAGGCAAGAAGCGGCGCGACCGGATTGCGGATAGCCCAGGCGGAAAAGTTCATCGCGCCCTCTTACTGGCCAAGGTCCGACAGGACCGGATTGATCTTGTCGCCGGGGCGCACGAAGGCGCCGGCCTTGGCGACAACCTGATCGCCTACGGTCAGGCCCTCGGTCACTTCGACCCAGCCGCTTTCGCGGATACCCAGCTTGACCGCGACCTGTTCCACAACACCGTCTCTGACACGCAGGACGGTCTGCTCGCCGCCCATGGCGCTGACCGCCGTGACCGGCACGGCCAGCGCGTCATGTTCGGCCACGATCACATCGGCCTCGATGAACATGCCCGCGCGCAACCCGGTTTCCGCAGCGATCGAGATGCGGGCGCGGCCAAGACGGGTCAGGCTGTCAATGACGGGTTCCACTAGGCGGACCGTGCCGGTCAGCCCGGCGGGGGTGCCGACGCCCTTCAACTCGGCCGTCTGGCCGGCGGTGAGACGCAGGATATCGGCCTCGGCCACATCGGCCCACAATTCCAGCGCGCCGTCCTTTTCGATCACGAACATCGGGCTGCCCGCCGCCGTGGCGACGGCGCCGATGGTGGCGTTGCGCGCGGTGATGCGCCCGGCATAGGGGGCCTTCACCTCGGTCCGGGTCAATTGCAATTCGACATTCGCCATCTGCGCCTCATAAAGCGCGACCTGGGCGCGGGCGGCCTCGAGCGACTGGCGCGCGACCGAGACGCGGGCCGTGGCGGCAACCGCATTGGCGCTGGCAGTATCCAGCGCGGCCTGGGTGGCGGTGCCCTGATCGGCCAGTTTCCTGGTCCGTTCGGCCACGCGTTGTGCCTCGGCCGCGGATGACTCGGCTTCGGTCAACTGGGCTTCGGCCTGGGCGATGGTGGCTTTGGCCGATTCCAGCGCGGCGACGGATTGCGCCTTTTGCAGCAGAAGCGTGCTGTTCGACAGAACGGCCAGAACCTGACCCTCGGTCACCACATCGCCCACATCGGCCAGAAGCTGCTCGATGGGCTGGCCCTCGATCAGCGGCTGGACATTCACCTGCTCGACCGGGTTGACGAAGCCGGTGGCGATCACCCGCGCGACCATATGGCGCGTCGCCACCTGGGCCACGGTGATCGCAGGCAGAACCGGCGCCACTGCGGCAGCGGGCACGGTTTCGGCGGCGGCGGCGGTTTCGGCCGGGGCAGGGCCGGTCAGCGGCGCGAGGGACAGCAGGGCAGCAAGAGAAACGGTAACAAGAAATAACGGGCGCATGGATCAGCTCTTTTCTGAAGCGGCGTCGGTGACATCATCAAGCACGCGGTTGATGCTTTGCAGGATCAAGACATTCAGGTCGGGATCAAGGGCGTCATTCTGACGGGTGGCCGCAGCCTTGACCATCATCACGACAAAGCGGGCATGGGCGCCGAAGCGCTGGTGGCAGGCTTCGGGCGTGAGGCCCGAGACGCGGGCGAAAACGCCCAGCATATTGGCGCAGATCCGCTCTTCCATATCGCCGCAGATCGCCGCCACTTCGGTCTTGCGATGCGCGGCGGCACCGATCTCGGCCCAGAGCTGCCCCTTGTCCTTGTGGCGGGTGCAGACCTCTCCGGCGATCTTGCCGCGCACCGCGCCCATCAGGTCGTCGGCGGTGCGGATCTCGGCGAATTTCTGTTCGATCTCGGCGATGTCGAGGGCCACCATGCCTTCGACGATGGCCGCTTTCGAGGGAAAGTAGCGGTAGAAATTCCCCACGCTCATCCCCGCCGCGCGGGCCAGATCCTGCATCGAAGCGCCGTCGAAACCCTTTTCGGCAAAAACCTCGCGCAAGCGGCCAAGGATATCGGCCGAGCGGTCGGGCACAGGATTGTGGACAGGCCCGGCATGGGCAGGGCTGATCGGCGAGGGGAAGGTCATGGCGGTCAAAAAGGCTGGAATGAACGTTCATTCACTGAAGTACAGTGTTTTTACATTCCGTCAAGCCCTTCCAGCTTTCTATGCCGACGATAGCTTCGCGCCCTTGGCTTTTCGCGGCGATTGGTGCAGGAACGGGCGTTTTCGGCAGGAGGGTCATCGATGGCCAAGGGCTTTGGGTTCCGCGTGGCGGCAGTGGATGGCAAGGCGCGCACCGGCGTGATCGACACGCCGCATGGCCAGATCCGCACGCCCGCCTTCATGCCTGTGGGCACGGCGGCCACGGTCAAGGCGATGCTGCCCGACAGCGTGGCCGCGACCGGGGCCGATATCCTTCTGGGCAATACCTATCATCTGATGCTGCGCCCGACCGCCGAACGCATCGCGCGGCTGGGTGGTTTGCACAAGTTCATGAACTGGCAGAAACCGATCCTGACGGATTCCGGCGGCTTTCAGGTCATGAGCCTGGGCCCCCTGCGCAAGCTGACCGAGGAAGGCGTGGTCTTCGCAAGCCATATCGACGGATCGAAGCATCATCTGACGCCCGAGCGCAGCATGGAAATCCAGGCGCTTCTGGGCAGCGACATCGTGATGTGCTTCGACGAGTGTCCGGCCCTTCCCGCCGACGAGGCGACGGTGGCGAAATCGATGCGCCTGTCGATGCGCTGGGCGCGGCGGTCGCGGCAGGCCTTTGGCGACCGGCCGGGCCATGCGCTGTTCGGCATCATGCAGGGCGGCGTCACCCGCGAGCTGCGGGCGGAATCGGCGGCGGAACTGCGCTCGATCGGCTTTGACGGCTATGCCATCGGCGGGCTGGCGGTGGGCGAGGGGCAGGCCGCGATGTTCGACGTGCTGGACTATGCGCCGGGCCTTCTGCCCGAGGACAAGCCGCGCTACCTGATGGGCGTGGGCAAGCCCGATGACATCGTCGGCGCGGTCGAGCGTGGCGTCGACATGATGGACTGCGTCCTGCCCAGCCGGTCGGGCCGCACCGGACAGGCCTGGACCCGGCGCGGTCAGGTCAACATCAAGAACGCCCGCCACATGGACGACCCGCGCCCGCTGGACGAGAATTGCAAATGCCCGGCTTGCCGCAGCTACAGCCGCGCGTATCTGCACCATGTCTTCAAATCCCAGGAAATCATCGCCTCGATGCTGCTGACCTGGCATAACCTGCATTACTATCAGGAACTTATGTCCGGCCTGCGCGCCGCCATCGCCTCGGGCAACCTTAAGGCCCATGTCGCGGCCTTCCATGCCCGCCGGGCCGAAGGCGATATCGAACCGCTCTAGCCAGCTCCGTAACCCTGCACAGGGCGCAGGGCGGCTTTGCACAGGGGCCGGGCTTGCCCTGCGCCGGGCAGCGCCTAGGTCATGTCTCCAACCCCAGGAGAGACTTGCGATGACCGACACGCTTTTCACGCCCCTTAAGGCCGGCAGGATCGAGATGAAGAACCGGGTGGTCATGGCGCCCCTGACCCGCAACCGCGCCTATCAGGGCGATGTGCCGGGCGATCTGCATGTCGAATATTACCGCCAGCGCGCCGGGGCAGGGCTGATCGTGACCGAAGGCTCGCAGATCTCGCCGCAGGGCAAGGGCTATGCCGATACGCCCGGCATCTATTCGGACGCGCAGGTGGCAGGCTGGAAAAAGGTGACGGATGCCGTCCACGCCAAGGGCGGCAGGATCGTGATCCAGCTCTGGCATGTCGGCCGCATCAGCCATCCGGACCTTCTGAATGGCGGCACGCCGGTCGCGCCTTCGGCTATCCCGGCGGGCTCGCGCACCTTTGTGAACGGCCAGTTCCTGGAAACCGGCGCGCCGCGTGCGCTGAGCGAGGCCGAGATTGCCGCGATCGTGCAGGATTACCGCCAGGCCGCCGCCAATGCGATCCGCGCGGGCTTTGACGGGGTCGAGATCCATGGCGCGAACGGCTATCTGATCGACCAGTTCCTGCGCGATACCTCGAACACCCGCAGCGACGGCTATGGCGGGTCGATCCCCAACCGCACCCGCTTCCTGCGCGAGGTGGTGTCGGCTGTGGCCGATGAGATCGGCGCCCATCGCACCGGCATCCGCCTGTCGCCTTGGTCGAATGCCAACAATGTCGGCATCGACAGCGACACGCCCGCCCTGTTCGGCGCGGTGATGGACATTCTCAACGCGATCGGAATCGCCTTCCTGCATGTGGTCGAAGGCCAGACCGGCGGGCCGCGCGACTGGCCCGCAGGCGGGATCGAGGCGCTGCGGGCCCGGTTCCGGGGAGTCTGGATCGCCAACAACGGCTACACGCGCGAGACGGCTGTGAAGGCAGTTGCCTCTGGGGCTGCGGATGCCGTCGCTTTCGGCAAGCTGTATATCTCGAACCCCGATCTGGCCGAGCGTCTGGCGGCGAATGCGCCCCTGAACCCCCTGCCGACCGAGGGGCTGTATGGCGGTGGCGCCGAAGGTTACACCGACTATCCGACCCTGGCCGAGGTCAGCGCCTAAAGCCCGAAGGGCGCAAGGTCGCGCGCCTGGCGGGCCTGCAGGAGAAAACGGTAGCTCGGGTTGCCAAAACCCGGGTCGCCGTCGTTTTCGCCATGGGCATGAAAGGTCAGGACCGCAGGCATGTCTCCGGTCACCCGGATCGCCTTGAGCGGCAGGCGGGTTTCGAAGGCGCTGTTCATCATCCGGCTTTGGGCCTTGGGCCAGGCTTCGGTCAGGCGGCGGGCCGATGCTTCGGCCTGCGCCCGCGTCGGATAGCTGAAGACGGCGGCGGCATGGTCGGTCTTGCCATCGGAAAGATCGACGAAAAGCCCCAGCCGCCAGGGCAGAAGCCCGGCTCCGGGCGGTCCGGCCGACAGGGCCGCCTGATCGGTCACGACAATCGCCTGCACCGGCACGGCGCCCGCAAACCCGGCATCCTCCAGCGCCGCAGCCAGGGCGGGAAGGTCGGTGTGGCCCAACGGTCCCGAAACGCCCGCAAGCGAAGCCAGCAGCGGCCATTCCGAAGCCTGGACCAGCCGGTCGCCCTCCAGCAGCACCCGGGACGACTTGCCGGTCGATCCGCCGAAAGGATCGGCCGGATCGCGCAGCGCAAGTGATATGGCGTTGTCCTCGCCTCGTGCCCAGGCGGTGACACCCTGCGACGGGGACTCAACGAATCCCCTTGCGCCCAGGGCAGGCCCGACTTTGCCCGTCGCGGCAGGCACAAGTTCCAGGACGGCCCCGCTTACCGGCAGCGCCGCGACGGTCACGAAGCGGCGCAGGTCGGCCGCCGTGAAACCGACGGTCCGCGCCCATCCGCCATCGAAGCCTCCGGCCAGATAGTCCAGCGCGAAGCCGGTCTGGAAACGCGACCAGGGCGCGAAGGGGTCATTCGCCGCCAAGTCAAGCGCGCTGCAGGTCTCGGGATCGCCCCAGGCAATCTCCCACGGATCGACGCCGGGGCCAGCGGGCAGGAACGCCGCCTCCGGCAAGCGAAGCAGATCGGCCAGCAGCGAAGCCGTCGGGGCGGCGGCCTGTGCCATGGCTCGACCTGCGGGCATGGCGGCGGCAAGGGGGCAGGCGGCCAGTCCTTGAAGTACCTGGCGGCGGCGCAGGGCGCGGAACGGGTCTTGCGGCATGGGATCCTTGATCCTGGTCACAGCAGCGATTTCGCCTGCAGGGTGGTCGCTGCCGAGGGGCGTTGACAAGGATGGTTACCCCGACCTGCCGTCAACCGCCTGTGACGATCCGCTCTTGCGGCGGTCGGCGCGCGGGTTCACATTGGCGGGCCTATACCAAGGCCCGGGCCCCGCGTCCCGGGCCGCGCTTGAAACCCCCGCTGCGGGTGCACAAGTTAACAGATCCGCGGGGACGACCGGGTTGCCGATGGTCGGGGTCCGGTCCCGTCTGCCGCAAGTGAAGGATGACATGATGAACGAACCCCTGTCCTCCAGCTACCCCGTGTTGCCGCTGCGCGACATCGTGGTCTTCCCCCATATGATCGTGCCGCTGTTCGTGGGCCGCGAGAAATCGGTGCGGGCGCTGGAAGAGGTGATGGCTGATGACAAGCAGATCCTGCTGTCCAGCCAGATCGACCCCACGGTCGATGACCCCGAAGCCGACGGGATCTACCGAGTCGGCGTACTGGCAAATGTGCTTCAGCTTCTGAAGCTGCCCGACGGCACCGTGAAGGTGCTGGTCGAGGGCAAGGCCCGCGTGAAGATCACCGAATTCCTGGAAAACCCGTCTTTCTTCGAGGCGAATGCCGTCCGCCTGGACGAACAGACCGGCGATACCGCCTCGGTCGAGGCGCTGGTCCGCGCCGTGGGCGAGGAATTCGAACGCTATGCCAAGGTGAAGAAGAACATCCCCGAAGAGGCGATGTCGGCGGTCAGCGAAACGCGCGAACCGGCGCGGCTGGCCGATCTTGTCGCCGGGCATCTGGGCATCGAGGTGGCGCAGAAGCAGGAGCTTCTGGAAACGCTGACCGTCGCCGAGCGGCTTGAGAAAGTCTATGGCCAGATGCAGGGCGAATTGTCGGTCCTGCAGGTCGAAAAGAAGATCAAGTCGCGCGTCAAGACCCAGATGGAGAAGACCCAGCGCGAATACTATCTGAACGAGCAGATGAAGGCGATCCAGCGCGAGCTGGGCGATGGCGAGGAAGGCCAGAACGAGGTCGCCGAGCTGGAAGAGCGCATCCGCAAGACCGAGCTGTCCAAGGAAGCGCGCGAGAAGGCCGAGGCCGAGGTCAAGAAGCTCAAGACCATGTCGCCTATGTCTGCCGAGGCAACGGTGGTGCGCAACTATCTTGACTGGCTTCTGGGCGTGCCCTGGGGCGTGAAAAGCCGGATGAAGAAGGATCTGGGCGCCGCGCAGAAGGTGCTGGATGCCGATCATTACGGCCTGGACAAGGTCAAGGAACGCATCGTCGAGTATCTTGCCGTGCAGGCGCGTTCGGCCAAGCTGAAAGGCCCGATTCTCTGCCTCGTCGGCCCGCCCGGCGTGGGCAAGACCTCGCTTGGCCGGTCCGTTGCCAAGGCAACCGGGCGCGAATTCATCCGCATTTCGCTGGGCGGCGTGCGTGATGAATCGGAAATCCGTGGCCACCGGCGGACCTATATCGGCTCGATGCCCGGCAAGATCATCCAGTCGCTGAAGAAGGCCAAGACCACCAATCCGCTGATCCTGCTCGATGAAATCGACAAGATGGGCCAGGATTTCCGCGGCGACCCTGCCTCGGCTCTGCTGGAGGTTCTGGACCCGGAACAGAACTCGACCTTCGTCGACCACTATCTTGAGGTCGAGTATGACCTGTCCAACGTGATGTTCATCACCACGGCGAACAGCTACAACATGCCCGGCCCGCTGCTGGACCGGATGGAGATCATCTCGGTCGCGGGTTACACCGAGGACGAGAAGCGCGAGATCGCCAAAGGGCATCTCCTGCCCAAGCAGGTCAAGGCCAACGGGTTGAAGAAGGGCGAGTTCGCGGTTTCGGACGAGGCGCTGACCCATGTGATCCGCTATTACACGCGGGAAGCCGGGGTGCGGAACCTTGAGCGCGAGATCGCCAAGTTGGCGCGCAAGGCGGTGACCGATATCCTGAAGGGCAAGACCAAGAAGGTCGATGTCACGCCGGACAAGGCCGAGGAATACCTTGGCGTCCAGCGCCATCGCTATGGTCTGGCCGAGAAGGAGGACCAGGTCGGCGTGGTGACGGGTCTGGCCTGGACCTCGGTGGGCGGCGATCTGCTGCAGATCGAGGCGCTGAAACTGCCGGGCAAGGGGCGGATGAAGACCACCGGCAAGCTGGGCGAGGTGATGAAGGAATCGATCGAAGCGGCGTCCAGCTATGTCCGCTCGGTCAGCCCGCAGCTTGGCGTCAAGCCGCCCAAGTTTGAGACGATGGACATCCATGTCCACGTCCCGGATGGCGCGACGCCGAAAGACGGGCCTTCCGCCGGTCTGGCCATGGTGACCTCGATCGTGTCCGTGATCACCGGGATTCCGGTGCGCAAGGATATTGCGATGACGGGCGAGGTTTCCCTGCGCGGCAATGCGATGGCGATCGGCGGCCTGAAGGAGAAGCTGCTGGCGGCGCTGCGCGGCGGGATCAAGACGGTGTTCATCCCCGAGGAGAATGCCAAGGATCTGGCCGAGATCCCGGAAAATGTGAAGACCGGGCTCAAGATCATTCCGGTCACGCATGTGCGCGAGGTTCTGGCCCAGGCGCTGGTGCGCCAGCCCGAGCCGGTCGATTGGGACGAGGCGGCCGAGGAAGCCGCCGCTGCCGCCCGCAAGGCGGGGGGCGAGGCCCCGGCGCAGATCGCGCATTGAAGCGCCATGACAAGACGAAAAGGGCGGCCCCAGCGGGCCGCCCTTCTTCGTTGCTGCCTCAGGCCACTCTGCGCGGCTCGATCCCCAGACGGCGGTAATCCACCGCCTTGATGCCAAAGGGAAGCCGGACCAGCGCCTCGGGGCGGCGGGTGGCGACCTCGTCGGCCATCACGCCTTGCCAAACCCCGTCAAGGCCCGGATAGCGCCAGTGATAGAGAGCGAGGCCCTGCGGCGTCATGCCGACCGCACGGATGTCCGTCTTGCAGCGCCGGTCGCTGACCACCGGAACCGGGGCGCTGCCATTGCCTGCCGCCGCGGCGAACATGATCAGCGCCATCAGCGGCACCAGAAAATCATGGCTGCCCGAAGACCCGGTCTCGGCCCGCACCACCTCGGGCTCCATCACCGGCTCGGCCAGCCCGCCCGCGTGAAGAGGCGGCGACAGAACGCCCAGAACCAGAGCGGAAGACAGCAACAGCGATTTCTTCATGGTCATCTCCCCTGTTGAGACCGAGAATGCGGCAGCGACATCGGAAAGCGGCCCGGAACGGCAGCGGGCCTTGCGGCAAGTCTTGCGGGGAAGGGGCGGGCGATCAAGTCCTTCCTGGCCGCCCGCGCGGCGGATGCGGCGACAAAGCAAGGATTCCAGTGGCTTTGTTTCCCGCCCGCCGATAGGCTTTCGCCAACGGGGCCTGACCAGAGGGACATGAGTGATGGCGCGCAAGACGACTTCTGCCGCGGAACCGGCATCCAAGGCCGAACCAGAGGCTGCGGCTGCGGCGGAGGCCCCGACCGCCACCGAAGACGCGGCGGCGAAAGGCCCCAGCCTGAAGATCAAGGATCTGGTCACCCGCGTCGCCGAGGCGACGGGCGGCAAGCGCAAGGATGTGAAAGAGATGGTCGAGGCCACGCTCAAGGTCCTTGGCGATGCCATGGCCAAGGGCGAGGACATGAACCTGCCGGGCTTCGGCCGCACCCGGATCACCCGCAGCGCCGAAAAGGATGGGGCGGCCCATCTGACGATGAAAGTCCGGCGCGGCGCACATCGGCCAAAACATGTCGATGAGCCTCTTGCAGAGGACGGCGAGGATAGCTAGAAGCACCGCACCGAATTCAGGTTCGGGCGATTAGCTCAGCGGTAGAGCGCTTCGTTCACATCGAAGATGTCAGCGGTTCAAATCCGTTATCGCCCACCATTCTTTCCGGCCTGATGGCCGGGTCACGGGCCGGTGCTGCGGAAAGCAGGACCGGCCCTTTCGATTTTTCCGCGAAAAATCATAATTCTGTCAGTGCCTTGCGGGGTCCGCCCAAGATGACAGTCCTTGTCATTTGAAGGAATCCCGCGACAGGCGCATCTCTCCTGGCACAGCTTCACCGCCCCATCGGAACAGCAGGGCGCAGAGAGACACAGGAGAGGATCAGATGAAAATTTCGCATAGCCTTCGCGCTTCGGTTTTCGCCATCGCCGCGGTGCTTGGCGCCCCGGCCCTTGCCCTCGACATCGGCACGCAGCGCCCTGACGGCGACAGTGTCAGCCCGGTTGTTGTGGCCGAAGCCCCCGTCGCCATCGCCGTCGTCGCCCCGGTTCTGGGCAGCCCCGCGACCGTCGCCGATGCCGGCGAGGCTGATGACAAGGGCGAGACGCTGAAAGTTGTCGCCGCCGAAGCCCCGGCCGAAGCGCCCGCCGTGATCGTTCCGGCGCTGGTCGCGCCGATTGCCGTGCCGCCCGCCTTGCCGGTTGACGAGACGCCACCGCCGCTGCCGCAGATGCCCTCCTATTATGTCGGCATCGACGGCAAGCCGGTCGGCCCGCTGGACGAAGCCGCGTTGCACGAGTTGGTGGCCAAGGGCACGCTGACCGAAGAGACGCTGGTCTGGACCGACGGCATGTCCGACTGGATCAAGGCCGCCAATGTTGCCGACCTGGACAAGATTCTCGAGGGCGCGCCGAAATCGGCGGCCCTGGGTACGGGCAAGGGCGACGGCAAGGCCCCGACGCCGGTCGCGGCTCTCGCGCCGGTCACCGTTGCTGCCGCGCTGCCAGGCACCTGGGAGATCGACGGCATGGTGCCGGTAGACGGGCTGGGCATGGGCGATGCCGAGATTGTGCAGGTCTTCAATCCCGACGGCACCTATTCCGCCAATGGCACCATTCTCGCCGTCGTGCCGGGCATGGGCGCCTATCCGGTCGAGATCGTGGTCAGCACCGCGGGACGCTGGAGCGTGGCCGAAGGGCCGGACGGGCAAGGCCAAGTGACGGTGATCGCCACCACCTACGTCTCAATCCCCTCGATGGGTGTGCCCGTCCAGGTCAATACCGGCACCGACAGTTTCGTGGTGCAGGTGGTGGATGGCGCGACGCTGATTGTCGATGGCAGCGAATGGCAGCGCATCAGCGCCTGAGCGATGTCACTTCAAGACGACGGCTCCGGTCCGAAAGGGTCGGAGCCATGTCATTTTCGGTGATCGTCTTCGCCGCTTCAGGACGACCAAATACCTGTCGCTTCGCCCTGGCCGGGCTTGCATCGCGCACGGCAGACGGCTATCTCGCCCGGCATCGGGTGGTTAGCTCAGTTGGTAGAGCGTCTCGCTTACACCGAGAATGTCGGGGGTTCGAGCCCCTCACCACCCACCATCCGCCAGAGCCATCGCGCGCAGATCAGGATGACCCAAGAGGCAGAACTGGCGGCCGCGTCGCCGGTTACACAGGTGGCTGATTCGTTAAACTGCCCGGCGCGGATTGTAGATGCTTTGGAAACTACGCCCAGCATTGTTCGTTTCCTGCAAGGCCGATGCAATTTAAAGTTGCTTCGCGAAGCCCGGAATAAGCGCTAAGCTGTAAAAGTATGGCCAAACTGTGACGAAATTTGATCTAGATTGCGTCCCGTGCCAGTATGCTCGTTAGGAATTTCCTTAGTCTCTCTTTGCCAGGAGTAGCCCCAATGCTGAATTTCAAACTTCTCGGCGCGGCAGCGTTTTCGGCGGCCCTCCTTGCGGGGACCGCGATCGTTCATGCAACGCCGGTCGATCTGACGATTACGTTTGACGATGCCCCCTACGTGTCTGCGCCATTGTTCCTGGATGAGGATTCTCCCGGCGTGGTGCCCGAGTCGAAATGCAACGGGTCAAACTCCGAGAAGCCCTGCCTGAAGGTGAACACCCAGGGTGCGGCCACGCTTTCGATCGCGTCGCCTTTGACCTTTACCATCAAGGAATTCTGGTTCCTGCTGATCGGCCGGGGCGACGACATGCTGGTGACCACCTATGTGGGCGATGCTATCAAAGGGACGCTTTCCTTGATCCAGGGCAGCGGCCCGGGTGAATATGGCTTCAACGATGATGGCCATATCGCCGATGTCAGTGGCAATGATTTCTTCAAGAACATCACCAAGATCACCTTCCTGATGGCCTGCCCGCCCGATGACGACAAGAAAAAGAAGAACGGCCCTGCTTGCGCAGGCACCGGCCTGATTGACGACATCAAACTGACCTATGACGATGGCAAGACGCCGCCTCCGGCGACCGTGCCGCTGCCTGCGGGCGGGGCGCTGCTGCTGGCTGGCTTGGCGGGTTTGGGCCTGCTGCGCCGCCGCAAGGCCGCCTGATCCCGATCCGATAGTACGGCTCGATTGCATGACCCTAGACAGGCGGCCCATGGGCCGCCTGTTTTGGTTTGGGCCCGGATGCGCAGGTCATGTGCGGGGATGGCGGTTGTCTTTCCGGCGCTGACACATGATTTTTGAGGTCAGGCGACAGGAGGCTGCGATGAGCTGGAATCCCATTCTCGACCCGACCATTCCGATCGGCGACCAGGTCGATGCGATCGAGACGGTGATCGTGCCGCGCGCCCGCGATCTGGGCGGCTTCGAGGTGCGGCGGGCGCTGCCCTCGGCCCAGCGGCAGATGGTCGGCCCCTTCATCTTCTTCGACCAGATGGGCCCGGCCGAATTCCTGACCGGCGATGGCATAGACGTGCGGCCGCATCCGCATATCGGCCTGGGCACCGTGACCTATCTGATGAAGGGCCGCCTGCATCACCGCGATTCCCTGGGGACCGATCAGTGGATCGAGCCGGGGGCGGTGAACTGGATGATGGCGGGGCAGGGCATCACCCATTCCGAACGCACCGACGGGGCGGCGCGCCGGGCGCCCTTGTCGATGTTCGGCCTGCAGACCTGGCTTGCCCTGCCCGAGAGCCGGGAAGAGGATGCGGCGGGCTTCATCCATATCGGGCGCGAGGCGCTGCCGGAACTGGAGGGCGAGGGCAAGCAGGTGCGGCTGATCCTGGGCACGGCCTGGGGCGAGAAAGTGCCGCTCGAGATGCCCTCCGAGGTCTTCTATGCCGATGCGGTCTTGGCCCCCGGCGCGGCCATTCCGCTGCCCGACGACCATGAGGATCGCGGCGTCTATGTGCTGGAAGGCACGGTCAGCCAGGGCGGCCAGAGCTTCGAGGCCGGGCGGATGCTGGTCTTCCGGCCGGGCGACCGGGTCTCGGTGCGGGCCGGAGCGCAGGGCGCGCGGATCATGCTTCTGGGCGGGGCCACGATGGGCGGGCCACGCTTCATCTGGTGGAATTTCGTCGCCTCGTCACGCGAGAAGATCGAGGCCGCGAAAGAGGCCTGGCGCGCGGGCGATTGGCAGCACGGCAGGTTCCGCCTGCCACCGGGGGATGACGGCGAATTCATCCCGGCGCCGGAGCGGTAGTTCCGGGGCGAGGGGGCCGGTGGCGGCTGCCCTGTGCCGGGGGATTCGGGAAGTCTCTGCCTTGGCCCCGCGCCTTTCAAGTGCCCCCCGGCACTCGCAGCCAGCCAACCCGTCCGGGCTGTTTTGGCCTGATCTTTCCGGGCGATGGCTGCGGCATGGCCAGAGCTGCGAGACGGGGCAGGGTGGGGCCGCGGGGAATTTTCGCGGGACCGAATATTTTGGCATTCCCGCGCTTGACGGCGCCCGCACCCCCGCGTATCTACCCCCCACGCCCGGGCAGCCGGGATGGGATGTGCGGTTGTAGCTCAGTTGGTTAGAGTACCGGCCTGTCACGCCGGGGGTCGCGGGTTCGAGCCCCGTCAACCGCGCCATTCCCATCACAGACTGCCCCAAGGCTATGCGCGGTTGTAGCTCAGTTGGTTAGAGTACCGGCCTGTCACGCCGGGGGTCGCGGGTTCGAGCCCCGTCAACCGCGCCACTTTCCCCCTTTGAAATATGGTTCCCCCGAATTGTCCCACGCAGGGACATTGGGCCGTACCATGTGATTTCAATGGCTTGCCAGACGGGGATTCACAGATTCTTAACCTCTGCGCCCTGGCTTAGGCGATCACGAAAACCTCACGCCGATCTCCCGTAGACTCGCGGCAGATCAAGCCCGGCGGAGGGGGGATTTCGCGACTCGCGCGGCGGCGCTAGCTTCTGCCTCGCACGGAACAGAGCCTGCCGGACGGTCGCGCCAAGATGCCAGACCGCCGACGCGACAGGCCCGGCGTCCCGTGCAGGAGGAAGGCCGGTCAGGCCGCGCGCCACCGGCCCCGTTTCGGGGATGAACTTCATGAAAACCCGCATGTTTGCCGCCCTGGCCCTGGCCGGGCTGACCGCCACTGCCGCGCTGGCCGCCGGCACGCAGGTGACAGGGGCGATCAAGGCGATCGATCCCGCCACCATGACGATCACGCTGGCCGATGGTTCGGTCTATGTGCTGCCCAAGGGCGACAAGGCGGATCAGTTCAAGGTCGGCGAGAAGGTGACTCTGACCTGGACGATGGTCGGCACCCAGCATCAGGTGGATACGATCGCGCCCGCTTCGTGATGCCATGCGGCTTTATCGGGAAAGGGGGCTTCCGGGCCCCCTTTTTCATCGGTTCAGAGATCCATGCGGTAGCGGATATGGTCATCGGTTTCGACATAGCTGTCATAGAGGCGCCGCGCCCGGGCATTGTCCCCGGCAGTGTGCCAATACAGCCGCTGCCAGCCCCGCGCGCGGGCCAGCGCCATCAGATCGTCGATCAGCGCCCGGCCAAGGCCCGATCCGCGCAGCGCGGGATCGACGAAAAGGTCTTCCAGATAGCAGTCGTCGCCCGTGACCCAGGTCGAGGCGTGGTTGACATGCAACGCGAAGCCCGCGACCCGGCCGTCCCGCAGCGCCACCCGCCCGGCCAGCGCCGAGCCGGGATCGAGCAGCCGCTGCCAGGTCGCCTCGGTCACCTCCGGCGCAAGGGTGACGCCGTAGAAATCGAGATATTGCTGCCAGAGGGTCAGGAAGGCGGGCTTGTCGCCCGCCGCGATCCAGCGGATGCCGGTTTCCATCTTGCGGTCCTTAGCCTCAGGCGATGCGCGCCAGCACGCGCGCCCAGCTGCGGATGCCGTGATGGAAGCTGGCCAGATCGTATTTCTCGTTCGGGGAATGGATCTGGTCATCGTCGCGGCCAAAGCCGATCAACATGGCATCCATGCCAAGGATCGACTTGAAATAACCCGCGACCGGGATCGAGCCGCCCGCACCGACAAAGGCCGCCGGGCGGCCCCATTCGTCGCTCAGGGCCTGACGCGCCGCCTCGAAGGCCGGGTCGGAGATTTCCATCACCGAGGCGGGCGCGCCCTCGACCCCGTCATGCCAGGTGATCTCGACGTCTTCCGGAATCTGCGCCTCGGCCCAGGCGCGGAAGGCGGTGAGGATCTTGACCGGGTCCTGGTTCGAGACGAGGCGGAACGAGACCTTGGCATGGGCCTCGGAGGGCAGGACGGTCTTGAACCCGGCGCCGGTATAGCCGCCCCACATGCCGTTCACTTCGGCCGTGGGCCGCGACCAGATCTTTTCCAGGGGCGTGCGGTCCTGTTCGCCGACCGGGACCGACAGGCCGACATCGCCCAGATAGCGGCCATGGTCGAAGGCCAGCGCCTGCCATTGGGCGCGCAAGGATTCGGGCAGTTCCGCGACATCATCGTAGAAGCCCGGCACCTGCACCCGGCCCGTGTCGTCATGCAGGCCCGCCAGAAGCCTGGCCATCACATGCAAGGGGTTGCGGGCAAGGCCGCCATACATGCCCGAATGCAGATCGCGGCTGGCGGCGCGGAGGGTGAATTCGGCCTTGCAGAGGCCGCGCAACATGGTGGTGATGGCGGGCACGGCGCTGTCGAAGAGGCCCGTGTCGCAGATCAGGGCGAGATCGCAGGACAGTTCGTCCTTGTTGGCCTGAAGAAAGGGGATCAGCGAGGGCGAGCCCGATTCCTCTTCGCCTTCCAGGAAGATGGTCAGATTGCCGGGCAGGCTGCCATGGACGGCTTTCCAGGCGCGGCAGGCCTCGATGAAGGTCATCAACTGCCCCTTGTCATCCGAAGCGCCACGGGCGCGGATGATCTTGCCCCTGGGGCCATCCTCGATGGCGGGATCAAAGGGATCGCGCGTCCACAGCGCCAGCGGATCGACCGGCTGCACATCGTAATGGCCATAGAACAGGATATGGCGCCGGCCTTCGCCGCCATGGGCCACGACCATCGGATGGCCAGGTGTCGCGGCGGCGCGGGCGTCGAAGCCCAGGCCCTTCAGGTCTTCGACCAGCCAGTCGGCGGCACGGGCGCAATCGGGCTTGTAGGCCGGATCGGTCGAGATCGAGGGGATGCGCAGCAGGTCCATCAGCCGGTCCAGCGCTTGGGGCAGGTCGGCGTCGATGCGGGCAAGGACGGGGTCGAGTTGCGGGTCGGCGGCCATGCGCGCTCTCCATCTTGTTATGCGGGGGTCAGCCTAGCAGGCGGCCGGGGACTGTCCAGAGCGGGCAGCTTGGGGTAGGGAAGGGGCGGAACGGCACGGAGGATTTCAGATGCGGGCAATTCTGGCGATGGGCGCGTTTGGCGTGATGGCGATGGCGGCGCAGGCGCAGGAGGTTCCGGTCGAGACCGGCGCTCTGGGCGGATCGGCGATCAAGCTGCATGTCCAGCCTTTCCTGACCCCCGAGGAGTTGACGACCCTGCGGCTGGTGATGACCAATGAGCAGGCTCTGGCAATCTTTGTCCCCGATGCCGCCAAGGGCTTTGCCTCGATGGCGGCCGCCCCGGATGAAGGGTTCATCCGCGAGGGCAAGCCGGTGGCCTCGGCCGTGGCGATCGCCGGGCTTGCCAGCGCGGCAGAGGCCCAAGACGCGGCGCTGAAGGGATGCGAGGCGGCGCGCAAGGGCGGGGCCGCCTGCGTGACCGTGCTTGAGATTGCCCCTGCGCCCTGACAGGGGGTAAAAGGGCAAGGGGGGTGACAATTCGCCCCCTGCCTTCGCAGCCGGATTTGATGCATATCAAGGGCGCGAATGGACGGAAGGGCTAGGTCAGCCCAAGCGGATACGCCAGGAGACGACCGGATGAATTACGAGGCCCAGCTTGATCTTGCGCTGAACCGGCTGCACGAGGAAGGACGCTACCGCACCTTCATCGATATCGAGCGCCGTCAGGGCCAGTTCCCCCATGCGGTCTGGACCCGTCCGGACGGGACCGAGAAAGAGATCACCGTCTGGTGCGGCAATGATTATCTGGGCATGGGCCAGCATCCGGTCGTGCTTGCGGCGATGCATGAGGCGCTGGACGCGACCGGCGCGGGTTCGGGCGGGACGCGCAACATCTCGGGCACCACGGTCTATCACAAGCGGCTTGAGGCCGAACTGGCCGATCTGCATGGCAAGGAGGCCGCGCTGGTCTTTACCAGCGCCTATATCGCCAATGACGCCACGCTGTCGACGCTGCGGGCGATCTTTCCGGGACTGATCATCTATTCCGACGCGCTGAACCATGCCTCGATGATCGAGGGCGTGCGGCGCGGAGGCGGCGAGAAGCGGATCTTCCGCCACAATGACCTGACCCATTTGCGGGCATTGCTGGAAGCCGACGATCCGGCGGCGCCCAAGCTGATCGCCTTTGAATCGGTCTATTCGATGGATGGCGATTTCGGCCCGATCAGGGAAATCTGCGATCTGGCCGAGGAATTCGGCGCCCTGACCTATATCGACGAGGTTCATGCCGTGGGCATGTACGGCCCCCGCGGCGCGGGCGTGGCCGAGCGCGACGGGCAGATGCACCGGATCGACCTGATCAACGCCACGTTGGCGAAAGCCGTCGGCGTTTTCGGCGGCTACATTGCTGCATCCGCGAAGATGGTGGATGCGATCCGCTCCTATGCGCCGGGCTTCATCTTCACCACCTCGCTGCCGCCCACGGTGGCGGCGGGGGCGGCGGCCTCGGTCCGGTTCCTCAAGGGCGAGGGTGGGCGCGCCCTGCGCGAGCAGCATCAAACCCAGGCCAAGATCCTGAAGCTGCGGCTGAAGGGGCTGGGCCTGCCGATCATCGACGAAGGTTCGCATATTGTGCCGGTTCATGTCGGCGACCCCATCCATTGCAAGATGCTGTCGGACATGCTGCTGGACCACTATGGCATCTATGTCCAGCCGATCAACTTCCCCACCGTGCCGCGCGGCACGGAGCGGCTGCGCTTCACCCCCTCGCCGGTGCATGGTCCGCAAGAGATCGAGGCGCTGGTGAAGGCGATGGACGCGCTTTGGCAGCATTGTGCGCTGAATCGCGCCGAGGCCTCTGCCTAAGGCTTCTCGCATGTGCAAAGGGCCTTGCCCTGTGCTAGCGTAACCGCAATACCAAGCCCGGGTGAGTCGCCTCTGCGGCGGCTCGTGCCAAATGACGGGCCACAAAAACAGGCGCCAAGGGGACAGGGTTTCGGATGATCGGCTGGAGGTCCAAACCTCACGCAACGGAAGAGGAGAAGCCAAAGGGCTTTGACGATTTCGAACTGCGGTTGGGCGATGTCATGCGCGGCGAAAGGGCCACGCTGGGAAAGTCGCTTCTGGACGTTCAGCGCGAGCTGAAGATCAAGGCCACCTATATCGCCGCCATCGAGAATGCCGATGTCTCGGCCTTCGAGACACCGGGTTTCGTCGCGGGCTATGTGCGGTCTTATGCGCGCTATCTGGGCATGGACCCGGACTGGGCCTTCGCCCGCTTCTGCAATGAGGCCAATTTCACCGTCGCCCATGGCATGGCCGCCGGCGCATCGCCGCAGCGGGTGCGCGAGGCGCGGGCCCGGGTGGAATTCGCCGATCCGCTGGCCAATCCGAACGCGGCCTTCGTGCCGCGCGGCGAAAGCTGGCTGAGCCGGATCGAGCCTGCCGCCGTCGGTTCGCTGGCGGTTCTGGCTGTTCTGGTCGGCGCCCTGGGCTATGGCGGCTGGTCGATCCTGCGCGAAGTGCAGCGCGTCCAGCTTGCCCCGGTCGACGAGGCCCCGGTCGTCGTGGCCGAGATCGATCCCCTGACCCCGGCCACCGCGCCGCGCGCCGCGACGCCCGCGACTGAGGGCCAGACCGAAGAGAAACTGGCCGATGCGACGGCGCAGAATGGCGATCTGATGGACCGGCTGTACCGTCCGCAGGCGCTGGACGTGCCGGTTCTGGTGTCGCGCGACGGGCCGATCGCCGCGATCAAGCCCGACCGTGGCCCTGCCGCGACCGCGACCGATGCTTCGGGCGAAGGCGCGATTGACGCGGCCTTGGCCGAGGCGCTGGGAACCGATGTGCAGGTCGTGGCCGATGCCAAGCCGGGCGTCGAGGTTCTGGCCGTGCGCCCGTCCTGGGTGCGGGTCAGTTCCGCCGATGGCACCGTCCTGTTCGAAAAGATCCTCGATGCGGGCGAACGTTATGCCGTGCCGCCGCTGGAAACCGCCGCCGTCTTCCGCACCGGCAATTCCGGCTCGGTTTATTTCGTCGTGAATGGCCAGACCTATGGCCCCGCTGCGCCCGGCGCGCAGGTGGTCAAGGACATTGCCCTGTCACCCGAGGCGCTGTCGGAAAAATTCGCCCTGGCCGATATGGCCAAGGATGGCGATCTGGCGACCTATATGACCGCCGATGCCTCGGCCGGAACCGCTGCGCCCTGATCTTTCGCCGCAGGTTGGACCGATCCCCCGGGGGCGCTTCGCCCCCCGGACCCCCAGAGAGTATTTGGACCAAGATGAAGGGGCGGGGGCAGGGTCACCTTTTGCTGACCCCGCCGGCCCCCCGGTTGCCGTTGCCGGGCCGCAGGATTATGGTCCGCGCAGCGTTCCGACGGAGTTCCGCGCCATGACCCACAACCCGATCCGCCCCTGGCGCAACATCGAGCGGCGCAAGAGCCGTCAGGTCATGGTCGGCCGGGTGCCGGTCGGGGGCGATGCGCCGATCTCGGTGCAGACCATGACCAATACCGACACATCGGATGTGAAGGCCACGGTGGCGCAGGTGCTGCGCTGTGCCGAGGTGGGGGCGGATATCGTCCGCGTCTCGACGCCCGACGAGGCTTCGACCAAGGCGCTGCGCGAGATCGTGCGCGAAAGCCCGGTGCCGATCGTGGCGGATATCCATTTCCATTACAAACGTGCCATCGAGGCGGCCGAGGCGGGCGCGGCCTGCCTGCGGATCAACCCGGGCAATATCGGCGATGCGGCCCGCGTGCGCGAGGTGGTGAAGGCTGCCAAGGACCATGGCTGCTCGATCCGCATCGGGGTGAATGCCGGGTCGCTGGAAAAGCACCTCCTGGAAAAATACGGCGAGCCTTGCCCGGATGCGATGGTGGAATCCGGTCTGGATCATATCAAGCTGTTGCAGGACAACGATTTTCACGCCTTCAAGATCAGCTGCAAGGCGAGCGATGTCTTCCTTGCGGCAGCGGCCTATCAACAATTGGCGGCGGCGACCGATGCGCCGATCCATCTGGGCATCACCGAGGCCGGCGGGCTGATGGCAGGCACGGTAAAATCGGCGGTGGGGCTGGGCTCGCTTCTGTGGTTCGGCATCGGCGACACGATCCGGGTCTCGCTGTCGGCGGCGCCCGAGGAAGAGGTCAAGGTCGGCTACGAGATCCTGAAATCGCTGGGGCTGCGGACGCGCGGGGTGCAGATCATTTCCTGCCCGTCCTGTGCGCGGCAGGGCTTTGACGTGATCAAGACGGTCGAGGCGCTGGAAAAGCGGCTGGAACACATCAAGACGCCGATGAGCCTGTCGATCATCGGCTGCGTGGTGAACGGGCCGGGCGAGGCCCTAATGACCGATATCGGCTTTACCGGCGGTGGTGCCGGCAAGGGCATGGTCTATCTGGCGGGCAAGCAGGCGCATACGCTGGGCAATGACCGGATGATCGACCATATCGTCGAGCTGGTCGAGAAGCGGGCGGCGGAGCTGGCCGAGGCCGAGGCGCAGGCGGCCGAGTAGCGTCAGTCCAGCGCGGCGAAGATCAGCCTCAGCGCGTGGTCGCGCGTGGCGCGGCGCACGCCGTTGCGGCCCAGAGCGCCGAAATCGACGGTCTCGGTAAAGGTCGTGATGCCGTCGCGGGCGAGGCCGAAACAGACCCTGCCTTCGGGCTTGTGCTCGCTGCCGCCCGGCCCGGCGATTCCGGTGACAGAGATGGCAAGGCCGACACCCGCGGCAGCCCGCGCGCCTTCGGCCATTTCGCGGGCGACCTGCTCCGAGACCGCGCCATGGGCGGCAAGGGTTTCGGGGCGGACGCCCAGCATCCGGGTCTTGGCGGCGTTGGAATAGGTGACGAAGCCGCAGTCGAACATGTCGGACGCGCCGGGCGGATCGGTCAGGGCGGCGGCGATCATCCCGGCGGTGCAGCTTTCCGCCGTGGCAAGGCGCAGGCCCCGCGCACGGGCGCAGCGGAGGATCTGTTCGGGCAGGGTCAGCCCAGCCATGGCTGGATCAGGCCGTGATACAGGCCCGCAAGCGCGGTGGAGCAGAGGCCCGCGAACAGCCCGGCCCAGAGATCGTCAAGCATGACGCCCGCCGCATCGTGGCGGCGGTCGGCGCGGCCGACCAGCCAGGGCTTCCAGATGTCGAACAGGCGGAACAGGAGGAAGGGCACGACCCAGCCGGGCCAGGCGGCAAGGGCCAAGTCAGCGACGCCATGGCGCCAGAGCGGGATGACGGTGAAGCTCAGGGCCAGCAACTGGCCCGCCACTTCGTCGATCACCACTTCCGAAGGGTCGGTCTCGGCGCGGCTGGACAGGTAGCGCGGCACGGCCCAGAAGCCGGCAACGGTCGCGACAAGGAAGGCCACAGGCACCAGCAGCGCAGCACCCGCCTGATAGGCGGCGACGGCCAGCGCGACCGTGATCAGCGAGGCCCAGGTGCCCGGGGCCGGGCGCAGATGGCCCGCGCCGAAGAAGGTGGCAATTGCCGCGCTCATGCCTTCACCAGCGTTGCAGTGGCAAGGGCGGCGATGCCTTCCTCGCGGCCGGTGAAGCCAAGCCGTTCCGAGGTGGTGGCCTTGACGCTGATCCGGTCGGCATCAAGCCCCATGATCGCGGCCAGCGCCGCCTGCATTTCTGCGGCATGGGGGCCGATCTTGGGGCGTTCGCAGACCAGCGTCACGTCACAATTCGAGAGGCGGTAGCCCCTGTCCCTGGCAAGATCGACGGCATGGCGCAGGAAGATATGCGAGGCGGCGCCTCTCCACTGCGGATCGGATGGCGGGAAATGGCGGCCGATATCGCCCTCGGCCAGCGCGCCATAGATCGCGTCGGTCAGCGCGTGCATCCCGACATCGGCGTCCGAATGACCCAGCAAGGCGCGGCCATGCGGCACTTTCACGCCGCAAAGCCAGACATGGTCACCCTCGGTAAAAGCGTGCACGTCATAGCCATTGCCAAGGCGGATATCCACGTCGCGGCCTTTCAGGATCGCCTCGGCGCGCTGGAAATCGCCGGGGAAGGTCAGTTTCAGATTGTCTTCCTCGCCCTCGACGATCTGGACGTCAAGCCCTGCGGCGCGGGCGACCTGGACATCATCCGCCGCCCCGCCGGGATGGGCGCGATGCGCGGCAAGGATCTCGGCCAGGCGGAAGGCCTGCGGGGTCTGGGCGCGGTAGAGGCCTTCACGCGACTGCGTGCCGGTGACCTGGTCGCGTTCACCGCGCCAGAGCGCGTCGGTGACGGGCAGGGCCGGGGCGGCGGCGGGGGCGTGGTCCAGCGCCGCGATCAGGCGGTCGATCAGCGCGCGGGACACAAGGGGGCGCGCGCCGTCGTGGATCAGCACGCGGGTCGCATCGCTGCCCACCAGCGCCTCGAGCGCGGCGCGGACCGAGTCGGCCCGCTGCGCGCCGCCGGTGACCAGCCGCGCCTCCGGGGCCAGCGCCCGGGCGCGGGCCATGTCATCGGGGTGGACGACCAGCGTGACCGGCAGACCCGCGAAGGCGGCAAGCGTGTGGGCCAGAACCGGTTTTCCGGCAAGGATCTGCCATTGCTTCGGCAGATCGCCCCCGGCGCGGCTGCCGCGTCCTGCGGCGACGATGACGACATGAGTGCTCATGCCCTCTTCCTAGGCCAGCCCTGCGCGGCTGACAATCTGTCCAGAAATTGCCCATGAATGCGTAAAATTTGTGCATTTGCTGCAAATCGGCCAGAATACCGGCAGGTGCAGATGGCAGGACGCCAAGGCAACGGCTAGCTGTTAGGCCTGCGCACAATGAAGCGGCAGTTGAGGCAAGAATTTCGTGGCTTTCCGCCTTGGTCCCATCACCGTCGACCCACCCGTCCTGCTGGCCCCGCTGGCCGGAATCACCGACCTGCCGTTCCGCAGGCTGGTGTCGCGCTTTGGCGCCGGGCTGGTGGTGAGCGAAATGGTCGCCAGTGACGAGGTTCTGCGCGCCCGGCCCGAAGCGCGGGCGCGGGCGGAACTGGGCTTTGGCGAGGGCGCGACCTCGGTGCAGTTGGCCGGGCGCGAGCCCGCGCTCATGGCCGAGGCCGCGCGCTGGTGCGAAGGGCAGGGCGCGGCGCTGATCGACATCAACATGGGCTGCCCGTCCAAGCGGGTGACCACGGGCCTCTGCGGTTCGGCCCTGCTGCGTGATCTGGACCTGGCGCTGGAGCTGGTCGAGGCGGTGGTGGGCGCGGTCAAGGTGCCGGTCACGCTCAAGACCCGGCTGGGCTGGGATGACACGCTGCACAATGCGCCAGACCTGGCGCGGCGGGCCGAAGGGGCAGGGGTGCGCATGGTGGTGATCCATGGCCGCACGCGCTGCCAGTTCTACAAGGGCCATGCCGATTGGGCGGCAATCCGGGCGGTCAAGGAAGCGGTGTCCATTCCTGTCGTGGCGAATGGCGACATCGTCGATGCCGAAACCGCCCAGGCCGCCCTGGCGGCGAGCGGCGGCGATGGGGTTATGGTCGGACGCGGGGCGCAGGGCGCGCCCTGGCGGCTGGCGCAGATCGCGGCGCGGCTGCATGGCCGGCCAGAGCCGGACATCCCGCAGGGCCTGGATCTGGCCGGGATGATCGTGGCGCATTACGAGGATATGCTGGGCTTTTACGGGCGGGAACTGGGCCTGCGCTGCGCCCGCAAACATCTGGGCTGGTATCTTGAGGAAGCCGGGCTGGAACAGGCGCGCGACGCGATCCTGACCTCGACCGATCCGGCGCAGGTGATCCGCCTGATCCATGAGGCCTTTGCCGAGGCGGAGGTCGCGGCATGAACAAGGGCTATCGCTCGCCCTATCCGGTGCCCGGGGTGATCTGGGCCTCTCTGCCGCTGCCATCGCTTCTGATCGACGAAGCCGGGCTGATCCTTGAGGCCAATCCGGCGGCCGAAGCCTTTCTGAACACATCCGCCAAGGCCTTGTTGCGCCACCCCGTGCTGGACCGCCTGTCGATCAACGCTCCGATGGAAGAGGCGCTGTCCCGCGCCCGCGCCAACCAGTCGGCGTTGAACATCAACGACGTCGATGTGACCACGGGCGAACGCGCCCCGGTGCAATGCACGATCCATGTCGCGCCCATGCATGACAATCCGGGCGTGATCCTGCTGATCCTGTCCCCGCGCGAGATCGCCGATCGGCTGGGCCGCAGCCTGGGGGCCAAATCGGCGGCGCGGTCAGCCATCGGCATGGCCGAGATGCTGGCGCATGAGATCAAGAACCCATTGGCCGGAATTTCCGGGGCGGCGCAGCTTTTGTCGATGAGCCTGTCGCCCGAAGACCGCGAGATGACCGATCTGATCGTCGAGGAGACAAGGCGGATCGTGAAGCTGCTGGAACAGGTCGAGCAGTTCGGCAATATCCGCCCGCCGGAGCGCCGCGCGGTGAACCTGCATGACGCGCTGGACCGGGCGCGCAAATCGGCCATGGTCGGCTTTGCCGCCCATATGACCATCGTCGAGGATTTCGACCCCTCGCTGCCGCCGACCTGGGCCGACCCGGACCAGCTCATGCAGGTCTTTCTGAACCTGATCAAGAACGCGGCCGAAGCGGCCGGGCCGCAGGGCGGCACCATCCGGCTGCGCACCTTCTATGACCTGTCGCTGCGGGTGCGGCGCAAGGATGGCCCGCCCGCCGCGCTGCCGCTGAACATCGAGGTCATAGACGATGGCCCCGGCCTGCCGCCCGATATTGCCGCCGAAGTGTTCGAGCCCTTCGTCTCGGGCCGCGAGAACGGCACAGGTCTCGGCCTGGCATTGGTCCTGAAGATCATCACCGACCATGAGGGCTGGATTTCGGTGGAATCGGTGCCGGGACGCACCGCTTTCCGCATCTCGCTGCCCATGGCGCCCAAGGAAAAACGGAAGGAGTGCTAGGATGGACGGAACCGTTCTTGTCGCCGATGACGACCGCACGATCCGCACCGTGCTGACCCAGGCCCTGACCCGGGCGGGCTGCAAGGTTCATGCCACCAGCAGTCTGATGACGCTGATGCGCTGGGTGGAAGAGGGCAAAGGCGATCTGGTGATCTCGGATGTCATCATGCCCGATGGCAACGGGCTGGACAGCCTGCCGCGGATCTCGAAGATGCGGCCCGGCCTGCCTGTGATCGTTATTTCCGCGCAGAACACCATCATGACGGCGATCCAGGCCGCCGAGGCCGAGGCCTTCGACTATCTGCCGAAACCGTTCGACCTGCCCGATCTGATGAAGCGTTCGGCCCGGGCGCTGGAACAGAAACGGCGGGCGCCAAGGCCCGCGACGCCACCGCGCGAGGCGGGCGATGATCTGCCGCTGGTCGGGCGGACCCCGGCGATGCAGGCGCTGTACCGGCTGGTGGCGCGGGTGATGAACACCGATATCCCGGTGCTGATCACCGGCGAGTCGGGCACGGGCAAAAGCCTGATCGCACGGGCGATCCATGACTTTTCCGACCGCCGGAGCCTACCCTTCATCGTGGCCCAGGCCGCGGATCTGCAAGGTGTCGACGGACCCGCCAGCCTGATTGCGCGGGCGCGCGGCGGCTCGGTCGTTTTTGACGAGGTCGCGGATTACGACGAGGACACGCAGGCCCGCGTGGTGCGGCTGCTCGACATGCTGGGCGACAAGGCGCCGCGCGTCATGGCGACCAGCCAGGTCGATCTGGACAGCCGGATGGAATCGGGGGCCTTCCGGCAGGATCTGTATTACCGGCTGGGCGGGGTCACGCTGCATGTGCCCAGCCTGCGCGAACGGGTCGAGGATATTCCGCTTCTGGCCGAGCATTTCCTGAAGAAGGGCGAGCGCGATTTCGGCGCGGCGCGGCGGCTGTCGGGCGAGGCGCTTGAAATGGTGCGCAGCTATTCCTGGCCCGGCAATGTGCGCCAGCTTGAGAACACGATCCGGCGGCTTCTGGTCACCTCGGCCGAGGCCGAGATCGCCAAGCCCGAAATCGAGCAGATTCTGGGCAACCAGCCTGCCGCTGAACCGCTGAGGGGCGGCCATGAAAGCGAGAAGCTGTCGGCTTCGGTCGCGCGGCATCTGAAGCGCTACTTCGACCTGCATGGCGGGCAATTGCCGCCCCCGGGCGTCTATCAGCGCATCCTCAAAGAGGTCGAGACGCCGCTGATCGAGATCGCGCTGGATGCGACCGGCGGAAATCAGGCGAAATGCGCCGATCTTCTGGGTATCAATCGCAATACCTTGCGCAAGAAGATCACCGATCTCGATATCCGCGTGACACGGCGGCGCAAGCTGATGTAAAACCGCAACATCAAGCGTGGCGAACGGGGGACAACCCCCAAAGACCACAAGATGTTGCAGGTTGATGACAGCACTGGATCGCACACTTAGGCGGGATGTCTGGGTCAGGTTTTCGCGCCTGCGCCGCCAGAGGCGGGTGCAGACCGCGACGACGCTGGGCCTTGTTTTCCTGGGTCCGGTTCTGGTTGTGGCAACCTTCCTGGCGCTTGGTCCCCTTGCGCAAGGCGCGACCTCGCCACTGCTGCGGCTGATCCTGCTGGCCGATCTGGTCTATGTGCTGCTGATCGCGGCGCTGGTGCTGGCACGGGTGGCGCGGATGGTGGCGGACCGCCGCAGCCAATCGGCCGGATCGCGCCTTCACCTGCGCCTGTCGGGCGTGTTTGCCGGGGTGGCGCTGGTGCCGACGGTTCTGGTTGCCGTCTTTGCGGTTCTTTCGGTCAATCTGGGGCTGGAGGGCTGGTTCTCGGATCGGGTGCGCTCGGTCGTGGGATCGTCTCTGGCGGCGGCCCAGGCCTATGAGGACGAGCAGCGCCATGATCTGACCGAGGATGCCCAGGCGCTGGCCGCCTATCTGAACCTTGCCAAGCAGAAGACCTTCTTCCTGCGTGACGACCAGTTGCGCCCCTTGCTGAGCCAGGGCCAGGATGTCATCCAGCGCGGCTTGAAAGAGGCCTATCTGGTCGATGGCACCGGCACGCTGAAGACCAGGGGCGACCGGTCCTACCTGTTCGGATTTGAGGCCGTGCCGCCCGAGGATCTGCTGAAGGCACGCGAAGGCGGTGTCGTGCTGATCGAGGATTGGGACAATAACGAGTTCCGCGCCCTGGTCTATCTTGAGGCCTTTGCTGACCGCTATCTCTATGTCAGCCGCACGGTCGATGGCTCGATCCTTTCCTTGCTCGACGAGACGCAGCAGACCGTCCAGCTTTACAACCAGCTCGAATCCGAACGCGGGCGGCTTTTGCTGAATTTCGGCCTGATTTACCTGGGCTTCGCGATCATTCTTATCCTTGCGGCGATCTGGCTGGGCCTGTGGTTCGCCGAACGCCTGTCGCGGCCTGTCGGGCGGCTGGCGGGCGCGGCGCAGCTGGTGGGCGGCGGCGATCTGGATGTGCAGGTGCCCGAGGAAGAGGGCGATGACGAGATCGCCATGATGGGCCGCCTGTTCAACCAGATGACCCGCCAGCTCAAGGGCCAGCGCGAGGCGCTGATGGACAGCCACCGCCAGACCGAGCGGCGGCGGCGGCTGTTCGATTCCGTCCTGTCGAACGTCACGGCGGGGGTGATGGGCCTGGATGCGACCGGACAGGTCGATTTCGTAAACCGGGCGGCGATGCGGCTTCTGGATGTGCAGGGCGATCCGCATGGGCTGGGGCTGGATGCGGTTGTTCCTGAATTTGCCGGACTTTTCCAGAACTTGCGCGCCGATGGTGACACTGCGGCGCAGGAAGAGGTGCGGCTGACGCGGCGCGGGCGGCTGGAAAGCCTGCTGGTGCGGATGAGCGTGCGGCGCAGCGAGGATGGCCGGCTGGAGGGCTATGTCGTCGCCTTTGACGATGTGACCGATCTGGTCACCGCACAGCGCATGGCGGCCTGGGGCGATGTGGCGCGGCGCATCGCGCATGAGATCAAGAACCCGCTGACGCCCATCGCGCTTTCGGCGGAACGGGTGAAGCGCAAGTTCCGCGGCGAAGTGCAGGACCCGGTCGAACTGGAGGCGCTGACCGATGTGATCGTCAGGCAGACCAATGACTTGCGGCGCATCGTTGATGAGTTTTCCAAATTCGCCCGGATGCCCGAACCCGACCGCCGCGAGGCCGATCTGGTGGCGATCCTGCGCGATGCGGTGACCTTGCAAAAGGCCGGCCAGCCCGGCGTGACCTTTGCGACCGCGATTCCCGAAGGCGCGGTGATGATGGATCTGGATGCGTCGATGATCGGGCAGGCACTGACAAACTTGATCAAGAACGCCGGGGAAGCGATTGAATCCCTGCAGGAAAAAGGTGCTCCGGCGGGGTTTGCGCCGGAAATCCGCATCGCTTTGGTTGAACAGGATGGCGAAAGCCTGATCACCATTGCCGACAATGGCATCGGCCTGCCGCCCGACCGGGCGCGGCTGTTCGAACCCTATGTGACGACTCGGGCCAAGGGCACGGGCCTGGGCCTGCCGATCGTCAAGAAGATCATCGAGGAACATGGCGGGACACTGGCGCTGGTCGATGCGCCGGTCTTCGCCGACAACGCCCATGCGGGCGCGATGGCCGAAATCCGCCTGCCGCGGTTGGCCAAACGCCGGATGGGCCGCAACATGGGGGCGCAGCCCCAGGGGAGTGAGGCATGAGCATCCTGATCGTCGATGACGAGAAAGACATTCGCGAACTGATCGGGGATATCCTGAAGGACGAAGGCTATGCCGTTCGCCTGGCGGGGAATTCCGACGATTGCATGGCCGAGGTCAACGCCGACCCGCCCAGCCTGATGATCCTGGACATCTGGCTCAAGGACAGCCGGATGGACGGGATCGACATCCTCAAGGCCACCAAGCGCGACAACCCGGATATCCCGATCATCATCATCTCGGGCCATGGCAATGTCGAGATCGCCGTCGCGGCGATCAAGCAGGGCGCCTATGACTTTATCGAAAAACCCTTCAACATCGACCAGTTGACGGTCGTGGTCAGCCGGGCGATGGAAACCAGCCGCCTGCGCCGCGAAAACCACGAATTGCGCCGCCGCGATGTGACCCAGACCGAGATGATCGGTTCAAGCCCCGCCTTCAAGGCCTTGAAATCGCAGCTCGACAAGGTAACGAAATCGAACGGGCGCGTGATGCTGACCGGGCAGCCCGGGTCAGGCAAGGAAATGGCCGCGCGGTTCATCCATGCCAATTCCAACCGGGCGGGCGCGGCTTTCGTGACAGTCTCTTCCGCCTCGATCGAGCCGGAACGGATGGAAGAGGTGCTGTTCGGGCGTGAGACAGCCGAGCGCGGCGTGGAACCCGGCCTTCTGGAACAGGCGCATGGCGGCGTGGTCTATTTCGACGAAGTGGCCGACATGCCCCTGGGAACGCAGTCGAAAATCCTGCGGGTCCTGACCGAGCAGCAATTCACCCGGGCAGGAGGTACCGACAAGGTGCGGGTCGATCTGCGGGTGATCTCGTCGACCACGCGCGACCTTGCGGCCGAGATCCGCGCCGGGCGCTTCCGGCAGGAATTGTTCGACCGGCTGAACGTGGTGCCGATTGCCGTTCCGGCCCTTGCGGACCGGCGCGACGACATTCCCGAATTGGCCCGGCATTTCGTGGACTGGTTCCATCGCAGCCAGGGCCTTCCGGCGCGCGGCTTTTCCTCCGAAGCCGAGGCGATGCTGCAGACCATGCCCTGGCCCGGCAATGTCCGGCAGCTGAGGAACGTGATCGAACGCGTTCTGATCCTTGGCGATTCCGGCGGCACGATCGATGCGCGCGAATTGCCCAGCAGCGAGGCCCAGCCCGTGGCGGGCGACGGCATGGTGCTGGGCGGCATGGTCGCCACCCTGCCGCTGCGCGAGGCGCGGGAATTGTTCGAGCGCGAATATCTGCTGACCCAGATCAACCGCTTCGGCGGCAATATCAGCCGCACCGCGAATTTCGTCGGCATGGAACGCAGCGCCTTGCATCGCAAGCTCAAGTCGCTGGGCGTGGTGACGACCAGCAAGGCCGGCGGCCGCAGCGCCCATTTCGAGGACGAGGACGAAGAGACCGAGGCCTGACCCGCAGATTGACCCGCGGTTTGACCCGGCGCTGACGATCTGCGAAACAGGCGCAACGCCAAAGCCGCAGGGGAAGGTCAGCCATGAAAGTCATCATCTGCGGCGCGGGGCAGGTGGGCTGGCAGATCGCCCGCCACCTTTCGGGCGAACGCAATGACGTGACCGTGGTCGACGTGAACAGCGACCTTGTGCGCCGGGCGACGGAAACACTTGACGTGCAAGGGGTTGTGGGCTTTGCCAGCCACCCCGACGTGCTGGAGCGCGCGGGCGCGCGCGATGCCGACATGATCATCGCGGCCACCCATTCCGACGAAGTGAACATGGTCTGCTGCCAGATCGCGCAATCGGCCTTCAACGTCACACGCAAGATCGCGCGCATCCGCAACCAGAGCTATCTTGAGACCGGCTATTCCGATCTATACAACCTGGACCGGCTGGCCATCGACGTGGTGATCAGCCCCGAGCGCGAAGTGGCCGAGGCGGCGCTGCAGCGGCTTGCCGCGCCCTCGACCTTCGACACCGAGGTTTTCATGGGCGGGCGGGCGCAGCTTCTGGGCCTGCATCTCGAGGCGGATTGTCCGGTCCTGAACACGCCGCTGCGCCAGTTGAACGACCTGTTTCCGACGCTGCGCGCCATCGTCGTGGGCATGCGGCGCGGCGGGCGGCTGATCGCACCCGAAGCGAATGACCAGTTGCTCGAGGAGGACGACATCTATGTCTTCACCCATTCCGAAGACGTGAACCGCTGTCTGGAAATCTTTGGCAAGAAGAACAAAAAGCAGGAACGCGTCGTCATCGTCGGCGGCGGCAATGTCGGGCTTGGCGTGGCCCGCGCGCTTGAGGCGCGCACCGACCGCATCCGCGCCAAGGTGATCGAGAAGGACCGCGAAACCGCCGAACGCGCGGCAGACGGGCTGGAGCGGACCATCGTGCTGAACGGCGATGGCATGGATATGGAACTGCTGCTGGAAGCCGCTGTCGACCGGGCCGACGCCATCCTGGCCGTGACCGATGACGACAAAACCAATCTTCTGGTCTCGGTCCGCGCCAAGCAGGCGGGCTGCCAGATGGCGATCACCCTGGTCAATGACCCGACCCTGGCGCCCCTGATGGCGCCGCTGGACATCGACGCCTATATCAACCCGCGCGCCACCACCGTCTCGTCGATCCTGCGCCATATCCGCCATGGCCGGGTGCGCGGCGTCTATTCCATCGGCGATGCCGAGGCCGAGATGATCGAGGCGCAGGTCATGTCGACCTCGCCCATTGCCGGGCGGCTGATCCGCGACATCGAATTTCCCGAGGGCGTGCTGGTCGGCGCGGTGATGAAGGGCGAGCGCGTGATGAAGCCGATGGGCGATCTGCGCATCGAGGCAGGCGATGTGGTGGCGATGTTCGCCATGACCAAGGATGTCCCAGAGGTCGAGCGCCTGCTTCAGGTCTCGATCGACTTCTTCTAGGGGCGGGGCGGCGGATGGCGCAGCCGGGCGTGGCACCTGCGGGATTCGGGAGGCTGGCGGAATTTCCGCTGCTGGTGGTGCTGCTGGGCGCGGTGGGCCTGTCGTGCTGGCTGCCTGCGGGCCATGCGGTGATCCTGGGTCATCACCGCGTCGCGCAGAGCTTCTTCTATTCCGGCCTTGTCCTGACCATCCTGGCGATCATGCTGGCCATCGCCACGCGCCATACAAGGCCGCGCCATGGCACGCAGGGCCAGCTTGCGGCGCTGGCCGGGGCCTATCTCGTGCTGCCGCTGGCCATGGCCCTGCCGATGGTGCTGGCGATCCGCGACACCAGCCTGTCGAATGCCTGGTTCGAGATGCTGTCCTGTTTCACCACCACCGGCGCCAGCGTCTATGAGCCGGGGCGGCTGTCGCCTTCGATCCATCTCTGGCGGGCGCTGTGCGGCTGGTTCGGCGGCTTCTTCATCCTGCTTTGCGCCTATGCCGTGCTCGGGCCGTTGAACCTGGGCGGGGCCGAGGTGATTTCGGGTCGGGTGCCGGGCCGGGGCGAGAGCGCTGTACAGATCACGCGGCTGGCCGATCCGGCGCTGCGGCTGGCGCGCCATACCGGGACGATCCTGCCGGTCTATGCCGGGCTGACGCTGCTGCTGTGGGTCGGCCTGCTGATCGCCGGCGAAGACGGACTTCTGGCCCTGACCCATGCCATGGGCACGATCTCGACCAGCGGAATCACGGCAGGCGCCGGGCTGTCGGTCACCGGCTCGGGCTGGGTGGGCGAGCTGCTCCTGTTCGTCTTCCTGCTCTTTGCCGTCACCCGTCGGGCCCTGCCGGTGCGCGGGCCGCATGAAAGCCGGCAGAAGATCTGGCGCGACCCTGAACTGCGCCTGGCGCTGGCTTTGGTGACGCTGGTTGTAGCGGTTCTCTTGCTGCGGCACGCCCTTTCGGATGCCGATGACACCGATCTCGCCAGCCTGCGCGGCTTCATCCGGGCCTTCTGGGGCGCAATGTTCACGTCCTTGTCCTTCCTGACCACGACCGGATATGAAAGCGCCTATTGGTCTTCGGCCCGCGACTGGTCTGGTCTTGGCGCGCCGGGGCTGGTCCTGCTGGCGCTGGCCATCATCGGCGGGGGCGTGGCGACCACGGCTGGGGGGGTCAAGCTGCTGCGGGTCTATGCCCTGTTCCGCCATGGCGAGCGCGAGCTGGAGCGGATCATCCATCCCAATTCGGTCGGCGGTCGCGGGGCCGAGGAACGCCGCCTGCGCCATGAAGGCGCCTATCAGGCCTGGGTCTTCTTCATGCTCTTCGCCATTTCCATCGCCCTGGTGATGGCGGCGCTGACGGTGGCGGGCCTGGCTTTCGAGACGGCCCTGGTGCTGGGAATCGCCGCGCTGACCACGACCGGCCCGCTGGCGGGTGTGGCTTCGCTGGACCCGATCCTGTATTCCGGGCTGACCGATCCGGTGAAACTTATCCTGGGCGCGGCGATGATCCTGGGGCGGCTGGAAACGCTGGCGCTGATCGCGCTGTTCGCGCCGGGGGCCTGGCGGCGGTAGATGCGCCACAATGCGCAACGCCCTGCGCGGCGCTGTTGCTCTTTTGGTCTGGTAACTGCGCGAATCCCGAATAATATTGCGCTGTCGCGGCGAAAAGCAGCGCAGGGACGGTATGACTATTTCCCATCCGATAACGACCACGATCCGATCAATGACAGGCCGCGACCAACGCGGCTAAGCGCAAGGCAAAACAACAATGGCTGGCGACAAGCAAAACCTCCAGGACGCGTTTCTGAACCACGTCCGCAAAGCCAAGGTTCCGGTAACCATCTTCCTGATCAACGGCGTCAAGCTTCAGGGTGTCATCACCTGGTTCGACAATTTCTGCGTGCTTCTGCGCCGCGATGGCCAGTCGCAACTGGTCTACAAGCATGCGATCTCGACCATCATGCCCGGCGCGCCGATCAACCTTTATGAAGGCGAAGACTGATTTCCGACCTGCCTGACGACGAGGAAGGCGACGAAGACCTGCCGTTCCCGCAAGAGGACGGCTGCTGGCAGGTCACGGCCCCGAAGCCGACCCGCGCCATCGTCCTGCATCCCGACACCCGCGCCCGGCAAACCCGCCGGCTGCCCGAACATGGCCTGGCCGAGGCCGTGTCGCTGGCCGATGCCCTGCCGGGGCTTGAGGTCCTGTGGGCCGAGGTCGTCCGCCTGCCGCGGGTGCATCCTGGGATGCTGTTCGGCTCGGGCAAGGTCGAAGAACTGGCGGCGCGAATCAAGGCCGACGGGGTAGAACTGGTGCTGGTGGACGGGCAGGTCAGCCCGGTGCAGCAGCGCAATCTGGAAAAGGAATGGGGCGTCAAGCTTCTGGACCGCACCAGCCTGATCCTTGAAATTTTCGCCGACCGCGCCCGTACCAAGGAAGGTGTGCTGCAGGTCGAGCTTGCGGCGCTGAGCTATCAGCGCTCGCGGCTGGTGCGCGCCTGGACCCACCTGGAACGCCAGCGCGGCGGCTTCGGCTTTGTCGGCGGCCCGGGCGAGACCCAGATCGAGGCCGACCGCCGCGCCATCGACGATCAGGTCCTCCGCCTTAAAAGGCGGCTGGAACGCGTTGTCCGCTCACGCGAATTGCAGCGGGCGGCACGCGCCAAGGTGCCGTTCCCGATCGTGGCTCTGGTCGGCTATACCAATGCGGGCAAATCAACCCTGTTCAACCGGATCACCGGGGCAGAGGTTCTGGCCAAGGACATGCTCTTCGCCACGCTTGACCCGACCATGCGCGGGGTCGAGCTGCCTTCGGAACATGGCGGGACCGGGCGCAGGGTCATTCTGTCGGATACGGTGGGCTTCATCTCGGGACTGCCGACCCAGCTTGTCGCGGCCTTCCGCGCCACGCTGGAAGAGGTTCTCTCGGCCGATCTGATCTGCCATGTCCGCGACATCAGCCATCCCGAAAGCGCCGAACAGGCGGCGGATGTGGCCGAGATCCTGACCAGCCTGGGCGTCTCGGCCGCGACGCCGCAGATCGAGGTCTGGAACAAGCTGGACCTGATGGATGCGGTGGGGCGCGAGGCCCTGCTGGTGCAGGCGGCGCAACGGCCCGAGGTCATGCCGGTTTCGGCCCTGACCGGCGAAGGCCTGCCCGCGCTGCTGGCGCGGATCGCCGGACTGCTGGACGAGGAACGCCGCGACGAGGTGATCGAACTGGGCTTTCAGGACGGCCGCAAGCGGGCCTGGCTGCATGAGCAGGGCGTCGTCGTGGCCGAAGAGACCGGAGAGGCGGGCTGGCGGCTGCAACTGCGCTGGACCGTGCGGCAGGCCGAGCGGTTTCCGAGGCTTTGACCACCTGGCCGGGGAAGCGAGCGGCGCGCTGCCCCCAAAGAAGGGCTTGGCAGTCCCGCCGCCCGCCTAGTTCGCCCCCGCCGGTGTCAACCGCATGATGCCCACCGCGGCCCCGCGCGCCAGGGCGGGGTCAAGCGACATCGGGATATATTCCGACCGGCGCCACAGCTCTCCCAGATCGTCGTAATGCCGCGACAGCGGATGGCCGGATTCGCCGGTCGAGATGATGAAGACCGAGGAATCAGGATCGGCAAAGTCATAGACGCCGCGATAGCCCGCGCCATGCACGTTGAGATAGGGGTTGTCGCCTTCGCCCGCCGTGCGGCCGCGCAAAAGCGTGTCATCGCCACCGCTGGTGGATTGGCGGATGTTCACGAAGTAGCGCAGGAACGGGATCTTGCCCAGAACCGGGTGGTCCTGTGCGGCCTGATGCGCATCGCCCCAGCGCCAGCTTTCGATATTCGGCCCGTAGGTTTCCGACAGGCGCAACAGCGCCTCGTCCAGCGCGATGCGGGCGATGTCGGTGCAGCTTTCGACCGCGGCCGACTGGATCACATCGCACCAGACACCCGCGCCGCCGGTGTTGCGGAAAACGCGCTCGAGGAAGACCGGGTCGGGATGGGTGAAACTGTCGGCCATCGGCCCCAGCTCATCGCGGATCAGCCGGTCCTGAAGGGTGCGCAGCCAGGCCTCGGCGATCAGCGGCTCGGGCATATGCTCGTTCATCTCGCCATTCCATTCGGCCAGCAGCTTAAGCGCGCGCTGGCGGAAGGCTTCGGGCGTGCCCTCGGGCGCGGCCTCGCCCGTGAACCACAGATCCGCCCCGATCAGCGGCAGCAGCAGCCGCGCCGTCGGGTTCACCGTATCGGTCTGCGCCTCGATGAAGCTTTCGCGAGTATGGACCTCGCGCGATTTCATCAGGGTCAGCCAGCGCTGGATGCGCGTCGTGTCGCCCCAGGTGAAGGAAACGTGGCGCGGGAACGGCCGCTCCACCGTCTTGTTGTTGGTGTTGCCCAGAAGGCCGGTGGGCGGGTTCACGAAACTTGGATTCTCGGCATAGTCGTAGATGCCCTTGAACCCGACCGCCGGATTCCAGCCGGGCGAGGGCAGGCGGCCCTGCGAGGGATGCGCCTCGTCGCGGATCGGCATCTGGCCGATGACCTGCATGGCGATGCCATCCTGCCCTGCCAGCATCAGGTTCTGCGCCGGCGCGACATGCAGGCGCCCGGCCTCGATCGCCTGGGCCACGGTCTGCGATTTCATCAGGTGGATCGCGGCGGTCATCGAGGTGTCGCGGCTCGACAGGGCGGTCCAGGACAGGGCGGCGACATGGCCGGGCGGCGTGATCGTGCCGGTATCGTACAGCTTGGGCGACAGGATCGGGCCGTTCTTTGACCAACGCAGCGTCAGGGTCACCGGCGCCTCGTCCTTGACCGTGACAATGGTCTGGCGGCTGTCGAAATTGGCCCAAGTGCCGTCGGGCAGGGCATATTGCGCGGGATTGTCGGGGTTCAGCTTCTCGATCACCAGATCCTGGTCGTCGAGATAGGCGGTGGTCAGCGCCCAGCCCATCTTCTCGCTGCGGCCGACCATGACGGCGGGAATGCCGGGGATCGTGCCGCCGATCACGCCGCCCGTGCCCAGTTCCAGCCGCGCGAGATACCAGATCGACGGCGCGGTAAAGCCCAGATGCGGGTCGCCCGCCAGCAGCGCGCCGCCAGCAGCCGAACGGGTGGGCGCGGCGGCCCAGGCGTTCGAGGCCCCGGCCATGCCGGGCGGCGCGACGGGCGAAAACGGCCCAAGTGCGAAATCGACCGGCCGCGCGTCCGGCGCGACGCCGGGCACCAGCGCGGCGTAATCGGGCAGGGCGGCGATGGCCTGACCGGGATCGTCGGGCAGGACATCGGCAAGACGTTCCGGCGACAAAAGCAGAGACAGGCGCGCGCGCAGCACCTCGTCCTGCACATGCGAGGACAGTTGCAGCGACATCAATTTGATGATGGCGATGGAATCCGCGGGCGCCCAGGCGGCGATCTCGGGTTCGAACAGGAAGAACTCGGGCGCCCCCCGGCCCCTCGCCCCGGCATTGACCTGCTCGATCCAGGCGTTCACCCCGGCGGAATAGGCGTTCAGCGCCGCCAGCGTCTCGGCATCCTGCGCCTTCACCGAGTCGAGCGCGAGGCCGTAAAGATCAAGGCGTCGGATCAGCTCGTCCACTTGCAATGTGGCGGGGCCGAACAGTTCTGACAGCCGCCCCTGCGCCGTGCGCCGCAGCATCGTCATCTGCCACAGCCGGTCCTGGGCATGAACGAAGCCAAGCGCGAAATAGACATCGGCATCGGTCTTGCCGAAGATATGCGGCACGGCATCATTGTTGCGCACGATCTCGACCGGGGCCGAGATGCCGGAGAGGGTGAAGCTTTCGTTATAGTCGATCAGCGAGCGCGAGACGAACCAGTAGCCGATCAGAAGCCCCGCAAGCGCCAGGACGAAAAGGCCGGTGATGATGCGGATGGTCCAGCGGAAGACGGTGAACATGACGGGTCCGGCCTGAGCTTGCAGTCTTGGTGGTTCCTATGCGATCCCGGCATAAAGGGCAATTCAACGGAGCGGCACATGGCGAAGGTGGCATTTCTGGGTCTGGGCGTCATGGGCTTTCCCATGGCGGGGCATCTGGCGGCCAGGGGCCATGAGGTGACGGTGTGGAACCGCTCGGCGCCGAAGCGGGCGGCCTGGGTGGCGAAACATGCCGGCGCGCAGGCGGCGACCGCGCGCGACGCGGCGCGGGGCGCGGAATTCGTCCTGGCCTGCGTGGGCAATGACGATGATCTGCGGCAGGTCTGCCTGGGGCCGGACGGGGCCTTCGCCGGTATGGCCAAGGGGGCGATCTTTGTGGACCATACGACGGTTTCCGCGAAGGTCACCCGGGAACTTGCTGAAATCGCTTCGGAAACAGGCATCGGCTATGTCGATGCGCCCGTTTCCGGCGGGCAGGCCGGGGCCGAGAATGGCGTCTTGTCGATCATGTGCGGCGGGGCCGAGGCGGATTATGCGGCGGCCGAGCCGGTTCTGGCCGCCTATGCCCGCATCTGTCGCCGCCTGGGCGATGTGGGCGCGGGCCAGATGGCCAAGATGTGCAACCAGATCTGCATCGCTGGGCTGATGCAGGGCCTGAGTGAGGCGCTGGCCTTCGCCCAGAAGGCGGGGCTCGACGGCGAGGCGCTGGTCGAGGTGATCAGCCAGGGCGCGGCGGGAAGCTGGCAGATGGTCAACCGGCACAAGACGATGCTGAAGGATGAGTTCGATTTCGGTTTTGCCGTGGACTGGATGCGCAAGGATCTGGGCATCTGCCTGGACACGGCGGAAGAGATTGGCGCGCGGCTGCCGGTCACGGCGCTGGTGGACCAGTTCTACAAGGATGTGCAGTTGATGGGCGGCGGACGCAATGACACATCGAGCCTGATCCGCCGCCTTAAGTAAGCCGGTATTGTCCGAAATTTCGGGCGATTACGCGCGGAACCCAAGGTTCCGCGCGAAGCATTTCACGGGATGATGCGAGTGTATTTCACCCCGGCCAGCGTCGCGCCGGCGATCAGGCCTTGCTGGCCGAAGACAAAGGCGATGACCGGGTCGATCTCGGTCGTGGCCTTGCCGATGGTGGCGCCTTCCTCGGGCGTCGCATAGCGCAGGTCGGCCGCCGCCGCCCAGCCCTGCGAACGGCGGAAATCGGCCAGCGCCTCGGGCGTCATGAAGAACAGCGCATGGGCATATTGCTGGGCGCCGATCTGCAACCCGAACGAGGCCTTGGTCGAGGAATAGTAATCCACCGTCGCGCCCTGGATGCGCAGCGCGCCGCGCCCATAGGCGCCGCCATAGAAGAACCCGGCTTCGGTGATCAGCGGCATGTACAGGATGCCGGAAGCGCGCGAGGCCAGCTCTTGCGTGCCCGGATAGCGGCTGAACAGATAATTCTGCGTCGCATCGACCCGGGCGTCGATCTGCGCCGCCCCGTTCGAACCGATGCCATTGCCGCAGCCCGCCGCCGCCAAAACCGTGGCGCCCGCCCCGGCCAAAAGGCCCCTGCGCGTGATCCTGTCCATCTGCCCGCTCCTCTGCCCAAGCCCCCTGTTGGGGGTCTTTCACCCGTTGGCCCCAAATCTAGCGGGTTTCCGCCAGCTTGTCATGCCTCTTGGCGGGGCTTGGCAGGATTCCCCACCCCATACGCCTGCGCAGGGACGGGCCCATTCGCCGGCGTATCGCCCCTAAAGCGCGCGCAGAATCCGGGCGGCCTGCGGTGCGAAATAGGTCAGGATGCCGTCGCAGCCGGCCCGTTTGAAGGCCAGAAGGCTTTCCATCATGGCCTTCTCGCCATCGATCCAGCCGCGATCCGCCGCGCCGCGGATCATCGCATATTCGCCCGAGACCTGATAGGCATAGGTCGGCGCGCCGAAGGCGTCCTTCACCCGGCGGCAGATGTCGAGATAGGGCATCCCCGGCTTGACCATGACCATATCCGCGCCTTCCGACAGGTCGCGCGCCACCAGACGCAGCGCCTCGTCCGAATTGCCCGGATTCATCTGATAGGTCTTCTTGTCGCCCTTGAGCGCGCCCGAAGCGCCCACCGCATCGCGGAACGGGCCATAGAAGGCGCTGGCATACTTGGCCGCATAGGACAGGATCGCCACATGCTTGTGGCCCGCCGCTTCCAGCGCGCCGCGCAGGGCGCCGATCCGGCCATCCATCATGTCGGAGGGGCCCAGGATATCGGCCCCAGCCTCGGCCTGGGCCAGCGCCATGCGCACCAGCGCCTCGATCGTCTCGTCATTCAGGATCACGCCATCGCGGACCAGCCCGTCATGGCCATTGGCATTATAGGGATCAAGCGCGATATCGGTCATCACCGCCAGTTCGGGCACGGCCGCCTTGATGGCGCGAATGGCGCGGTTGGCCAGGTTCTCCGGGTTCCAGGCCTCGGCACAGGCCTCGGTCTTCAGCGCGGGGTCGGTATAGGGAAAAAGGCAGACCGCCGGAATGCCCAGACCTGCGGCCTCCTCGGCCGCCTTCACAATGTTGTCAATGGAAAGACGCGCGACCCCGGGCATCGAAGCGATCGGTTCGCGGATATTCTGGCCGTCGCGGACAAAGAGCGGCCAGATCAAATCGCCGCAGCCAAGCACGTTCTCCTGGGCCAATGCGCGCAGCGCAGCGCTGGCGCGCAAGCGGCGGAAACGCAGGGCGGGGAAGGCGGCCTGGGTCGGGATCATGTCACGCTCCTTCTTGGCGCTGCGCCCAAGCGGGGGCTTGCGGGTTGCGCGCTTGCCTGCCATGGAAAGACGCGCGGCTCAAGCGGCTAGACAGCGCAGCGGCAGGAGAGCAGGCAAGCGTGGACATCTACGATCTCGTTCTGGATGTGATCGACCTGCGGTCGTTCTCGAACCTGTGGTACTGGATCGCGCTGGCGGTGCTGTGGTCTTCGGCCAGCCATTGGATCCTGGGCGTGCCGAATGACCTGATCCTGCGGGCGCGGCGTCAGGGCGGCGAGGCCGAACACGATGTCGAGATGATCGTGCAGGTCAATATGCGCCGCATCCTGGGCATTGCCCGCACCGCCGCCGTGCCGATTTTCGCCTTTGCGGGCTTTCTGCTGACCATGCTGGTCCTGATGGGATTCTGGTATGACATCGAATTCGCCCAGGCCGTGTTCTTTCTGGTCGCGCCGATGACCCTCGTCGGCTGGCTGTCGGTCTATACGGCGACCAGGATCGAGGGCGGCGAGGATCGCAGCGCCGCGCTGTACCGGCGCCTGATGATCCACCGCCGCCTGGTGCAGGTCCTGGGCATGGTGTCGATCTTCATCACCGCGCTGTGGGGCATGTACCAGAACCTCAACATCTCGATTCTGAACTAGGCCATGGCGGAGCGCATTCTTCTGGGCGGCGCCCCCGAGGGCCATGACGCCTTCCTTCTGGTGAAGGACCTGGGGCGCGGCCATCCGGTGCTGCATGTCGCGCGCGACGACAAGCGGGCCGAGGCGATGCGCGCCGCGCTGGCGGTGGTGGCGCCGGATGTGGCCGTGCTGGAATTTCCGGCCTGGGATTGCCTGCCCTATGACCGCGTCTCGCCCAACCCGGAAATCGCCGCGCGCCGCATGGCGACGCTGGCCGCCCTGGCCGATGGCCTGCCCGGCGCCTTTGTCGTTCTGACCACGCTGAATGCGGTCACCCAGCGTATCCCGGCCCGGTCGGTGGTGCGCGAGGCGTCGTTCCGCGCCAAGGTCGGCGCTAGGGTCGACGAGGCGCGACTGCGGGCCTTTCTGGCGCGGATGGGCTTTACCCCCGCCTCGACCGTCGCCGAGCCGGGCGATTTCGCCATACGGGGCGGTATCGTGGACATCTATCCGCCGGGGCCGGGCGGGCCGGTGCGGCTGGATTTCTTTGGCGATCAACTGGATGGCGCGCGGCGTTTCGATGCCGAGACCCAGCGCACCATCGAGAAGCTGAGCCATGTCGAGTTCGCCCCGGTATCCGAGGTGGTGCTGGACGAGGCCGCGATCGCGCGTTTCCGGCAGAATTACCGGGTGGAATTCGGCGCCGGCGGCTCGGGCGATCCCTTGTATGAGGCGGTCAGCGCCGGACGCAAGCATCAGGGGATGGAACATTGGCTGCCCTTCTTCCATGAGCGGCTTGAGACCATTCTCGACTATCTGCCCGATGCGGCAGTGATGCTGGACGATCAGGTCCCCGCCATGCGCGGCGCGCGCTGGGATGTCGTCGAAGACGCCTATGCGGCGCGGTTCGAGGCGATGAATGACCGCGCGCGGCTGGACACGGTCTACAAGCCGGTGCCGGTGGGGCTGCTGTATCTGGACGAGGCGGGCTGGGAGGCGGCGGTCGCGCCGCATCGGCAAGTGCAGCTTTCCCCCTTGCCGCAACCGCCCGGACCGGGGGTTCTGGATGCGGGCGGGCGGGTCGGCCGCAATTTCTCGCCCGAACGCCAGCAGGAAAAGGTAAGCCTATTTGCGGCCTTGGCCGATCATGTTCGCGTTTTGCGCAAAGAGACGCAGGTGGTGATCGCCTCGTGGTCTGATGGCGCGCGGGAACGCCTGAAGGGGCTGTTGACCGATCAGGATCTGGCGGCGGAGGAGATCGCCGATCTTCGCGCCGTGCCGTCCGGCAAGGGTGGGCTGTTCCTGCTGGTCTGGGCGCTGGAGGCAGGCTTCACCGCGCCCGGCCTGGCAGTGGTGTCGGAACAGGACGTGCTGGGCGACCGGCTGGTTGCGAAACCCAGAAAGCGCAGGAAAGCCGACAACTTCCTGCGCGAAGTTGATACGCTGTCCCCGGGCGATCTGGTGGTGCATGTCGAACATGGCGTCGGGCGCTATCTGGGGATCGAGACGATCACCGCGCTGGGTGCGCCCCATGCCTGCGTCATGCTGGAATATGCCGAAGGCGCAAAGCTTTACCTGCCGGTCGAGAATATCGAACTGCTCAGCCGCTATGGCCATGAGGACGGGCTTCTGGACCGGCTGGGCGGCGGGGCATGGCAGGCCAAGAAGGCCAAGCTCAAGGAGCGCATCCGCGAGATCGCCGAACGGCTGATGCGGGTGGCCGCCGAACGGTCGCTGCGCGCGGCCCCGGTGCTGGACGCGCCGCATTCGGCCTGGGAGGCTTTCGCGGCGCGCTTCCCCTATGCCGAGACTGATGACCAGCTGGCGGCGATTGCCGATGTGGTGGCCGATCTGGAAAAGGGCAGCCCAATGGACCGGCTGGTCGTCGGCGATGTCGGTTTCGGCAAGACCGAAGTGGCGATGCGCGCGGCTTTCGTGGCCGCCATGGCTGGAATGCAGGTGGCGGTGGTCTGCCCGACCACACTTCTGGCCCGGCAGCATTTCCGCAGTTTTGCCGACCGCTTCCGCGGCTTTCCCATACGGGTGCGTACGCTGTCGCGGTTCGTTTCGGCCAAGGAGGCGGCGGAAACCCGCAAGGGTCTTGCCGAAGGCGAGGTCGATATCGTCGTCGGCACCCATGCGCTGCTGGCCAAGGGCATCAGCTTCAAGCGGCTGGGCCTGCTGGTCATCGACGAGGAACAGCATTTCGGCGTGGCACATAAGGAGCGGCTCAAGGAGATGCGGTCCGAGGTCCATGTCCTGACCCTGACCGCGACACCAATTCCGCGCACTTTGCAACTGTCGCTGACCGGGGTGCGCGACCTGTCGATCATCGCCACGCCGCCGGTCGACCGGCTGGCGATCCGCACCTATGTGTCTGAATTCGATACGGTCACCATCCGCGAGGCCCTGCTGCGCGAACATTATCGCGGCGGGCAGAGCTTCTATGTCGTGCCAAGGATCTCAGACCTGCCCGAGGTGGAAGAATTCCTCAAGACCCATGTGCCCGAGGTGCGTTACCTGATCGCGCATGGCCAATTGGCGGCGGGGGAACTCGACGACCGGATGAACGCCTTCTATGACGGCCAGTATGACGTGCTGCTGGCCACAACCATCGTGGAATCCGGCCTGGATATCCCGACGGCGAACACCATGGTCATCCATCGCGCCGACATGTTCGGCCTGTCGCAGCTTTACCAGATACGGGGGCGTGTGGGCCGGTCCAAGACGCGGGCCTATTGCTACCTGACCACCAAGCCGCGGATGCCGCTGACGGCCCAGGCCCAGAAACGGCTGAAACTGCTGGGCAGCCTTGACAGCCTGGGTGCCGGTTTCAATTTAGCAAGCCATGACCTTGACTTGCGGGGCGCAGGCAATCTGTTGGGTGAAGAACAGTCCGGCCATATCCGCGAAGTGGGCTATGAACTGTACCAGCATATGCTGGAAGAGACGATCCAGAAGATCCGCTCGGGCGAGTTGCAGGGCCTTTCAACGATTTCCGACGATTGGAGCCCGCAGCTAAACTTGGGCGTGCCGGTGATGATCCCCGAGGATTATGTCACCGACCTGGACATACGCCTGGGTCTCTATCGCCGCCTGTCCGGGCTGACCACCAAGGTCGAGCTGGAAGGCTTTGCCGCCGAGCTGATCGACCGTTTCGGGCCGTTGCCGAAAGAGGTGAACACGCTTCTTCTGATCGTGCGGATCAAGGCGATGTGCAAGCGCGCGGGAATCTCGCGGCTCGATGCCGGGCCGAAAGGCGCGACGATCCAGTTCCACAATGACAAGTTCGCCAATCCGGCCGGGCTGGTCGCCTTCCTTAAGGATCAAGGTGGCGCCGCCAAGGTGCAGGGCACCAAGATCGTGTTGCAGGGCGAGATGCGGTCGGACTCCGACCGCATCAAGGGCGCCTTCGCCATAGCACGCGACCTGGCGGAACAGGCCCGCGCTGCAAAGCCTTAGGCGCGTTTCTTCAGCCTGGGCGTCAGGATCAGCGCCAAAGCGATGAACAGTGTCACCCCCATGACCAGCGGCAGGGGCGTGCCGTCGAAGGCCTGTCCCACCGGCACGGCGATCACGATCGACAGCACGGTCGCGACCGAGGCGATGATCGACGAGGCAAAGCCCGCGATATGGCCCAGAGGCTCCATCGCGATGGCGTTGAGATTGCCCATAGTCAGGCTCATCGTCGAGAAGACCGAGACCTGCCAGATCAGGTAGCAGGTGAAGAGGAAGGTCCAATCTGCCGGGTTTGAGAGGAGAATCGCCAGGAAGACCGCGGTCAGCAGCAGTTCGACCGAAAGCGAGGTCTGGATCATCCGCAACATGCCGACCTTGACCACCAGCTTCGCGTTCACCAGCGATGCCAGACTGGACAGAAGGGCGATGCCGCCGAACCAGAAGGGGAAATGGCTGCCCTGATCGAAGAACTTCTCGAATATCCCCTGGATCGAAGAGATCGTCGAGAAGATCACCCCGGTCAGCAGGGCCTGCACCAGGATCGAATACAGCGCGATCGGTGTGTTCAGCATGACCTTTCCCGCCGCGACCAGGCCCGAGAAGGACAGGGGCTTGCGATCCTCGGGATGGATCGTCTCGGGCTGGCGCAGGCCCAGCCAGAGGATCGTGACCAGCGAGAAGACCAGATACATCAGGAAGATGTCATGCCAGGACGCGACATAGATCACCGCCTGGCCCAGCATCGGCGCCAGTGCGGGCACCAGCATGAACACCATCATCGCATAGGACATGATGCTGGCCATCTGCCTTCCACTGTAAAGATCGCGCACCATCGCCAGCGAGACGGTGCGGGGCGCGGCGGCGCCGATGCCCTGGAAGAAACGGGCCAGAAGCAGCATGTCCAGCGTGCCGGCGAAATAGCAGGCCACGGCGGCGGCGCAGTAGATCGCGGCCCCTGCCATGATCACCGGCTTGCGGCCGAAGGCATCCGACAAAGGCCCGGTCAGCAGCGTGCCAAAGCCCATGCCAAGGATGAAGGTCGCGATGATCAGTTGCGCCCGGTTCGGCGCGTCGGGGGTGAGCGTCGCCTCGATCTGCGGCATGGCAGGCAGCATCGCGTCGATCGAGATCGCGATGGTGGCAAACAGCATCGCGACCAGCGCGATGAATTCGCCGCGCGACAAAGGCGGCTTGGCCGTAGGGGAAAGCGTGTCGGCTTGGGCGGTCATCTTGCGGAAAGGTCCTTGATCACGTCACCCCACAGCTCGGGCGGCTGCGCGCCTGAGACAACATATTGCTGGGCGATCAGAAAAGTCGGCACGGCGTTGACGCCCTTGTGCCGGGCATCGGCATCGCGCGCCTGGATGTCGCTGGCATCGGCATCGCTGGCCAGAAGACGGGCGGTGGCTTCGCCATCCATGCCGCATTCGGCGGCGACGGCGGCCAGGACAGCGCGGTCGCCGATATCGCGCCCTTCGCTCCAATAGGCGGTGAAAAGTGCGGTGACGACTTCGGTCTGGCGGCCCTCGACCCCGGCCCAGTGGATCAGGCGATGGGCGTCGAGCGTGTTGGGGATGCGGCGCGGCTTGTCGGGGTCCAGCGCGGCACCCGCCTTGCGGGCAACCTCGCGCAGCCGTTCATGCACGGCATCGACCTGGGCCTTGCCGCCGAACTTGCCTTCCAGCCAGGCACGCTTGTCCACGCCTTCGCGCGGCATGTCCGGGTTCAACTGGAACGGATGCCACTGGATCGCGAAAGGATGGTCGGGGTGTTCCGCCAGGGCACGGTCGAGGTTCGCCTTGCCCACGAAACACCAGGGGCAGACGGGGTCGGAAAAGATATCAAGCCGGATCATCGGCCTTTTCGCTTTCTATGGATCGGTTCGGGTCTGGTAGAGGGCCGCGAGCGCGCGGCGGTTCACCTTGCCGGTCGGGCCGCGGGGAATCTCGGGCACATGCAGGAAGGCGCGCGGGCACTTGTAGCGCGCCAACCGTTCAGCCGCAAAGGCCTGGGCTGTGCTTTCCGGCAGAGTCCCGCCTGCATAGAAACACGCGATGATGCGGGTGCCCGGCGCGGGCTCGACCTCGGCCACCGCCAGATCGGTGATGCCGGGCAGGTCCTGCAAGGCCTGCTCCACCTCGCGCGGCGAGACGCGGACGCCGCCCGGATTCATCATCTCATCGGCCCGACCGTGGTAATGGATCGCGCCGGCATGATCCTGATGCACCAGATCGCCGGTCGGGAACCAGGGGCCTTGCGGCGCGGGTTGGCCCTCATAGGACAGCATCAGGCCGGGATCGCTGGTTGCCACGGCAAGCTGGCCGGGTTCGCCCGGGGGCAGGGGTTTCAGATCTGCATCCAGCACGGCGATCCGGCGGCCGGGCTGGGGATAGCCGGTCGCGCCATCCGGGGCAGTATGGTCGGGGCAGGAGGAGATGAAGGTGGAAATCTCGCTCATCCCCAGCGCCTCATGCACTTCGGTGCCGGTGCGCGCCCGCCAGTCGGCGCGCAGGGCGGCAGGCAGGGCTTCTCCGGCCGACAGGACATGGCGCAGACGGGGCAGGGCAGGCATATCGGCGCGCAGCAGGCGGCGCAGAAGCGTGGGAACCGTCGCGAGAATCGTCGCATCGTGGCGGCGCAGCACCAGCGGCAGATGGTCGGTCTGCACCGAGGGCGCGGGGATCAGCGCGGTCGCCCCGACCGTCCAGGGGTCCAGCAAGCCTGTGCCCATCGTATAGGTCCAGTTGAAGGCGCCGGAATGCAGCAGCCGGTCCTGCGCGGTCAACCCTTCCCAGCCCTGATGCATCATCGCCCGCGCCAGAATGGCGCGATGGGCATGGCGCACGGCAAGCGGCGTGCCGGACGTGCCCGAGGTGAAGACGAGATAGGCTTCGCGGTTCGCATCGCAAAGATGCCAGTCGCAGGGCGCCTGCGCCTCCCACGCGGCCAGGTCGGCGGCAGTGTCGGGGCCCGGGGGCAGGGCGATGCCGGGGGCTGAAAGGACCAGCCGGGGGCGTATGGTGGCCGCCATACGGGTGATCTCGGGCACCGTGAGCAGCGGAGAGGTCGCAACCGGCACCAGCCCTGCCGCCATCGCGCCGAGATAGGCGATTGGATAGGCCGGGGTATTGCCAAGGCGCAGCAGCACGCGGTCGCCGGGCCGAAGCCCCTGCGCCAAGAGCCAGCCGCCAGCCCCCCGAACGGCGCGGGTCAGGCGCGCATAGCTCCAGCGTTCGGCACCCGTCAGCGTCAGCACGGCCAGCGCCACCTTGTCAGGCGTGGCCTGACCGGCGGCCAGGACATGGGCGGCAAGGTTGAAGCGCGCGGGATCTAGAGCCATGCCGCCGGAATACGGCGCGACCCGCCCCTCGCACAAGCGCGGCGGGCGACTTGATCTGCCGCATGGTGCAGCCGTGCACCATTGCCTAACATGGGCGGAACGCCAGCGGAGGGGCCGGATGCGGATTGCCGTTCTGACCGACATACATGCCAATCGCGAAGCCTTCGAGGCGGTGCTTGCCGACCTGGAGGGCCGCGATATCGGGCGGCTCGCGATCCTGGGCGATGTGGTGGGCTATGGCCCCGATCCGGCCTGGTGTGTCCGGCGGGTGCAGGCCCTGCGCGAGACGGGCGCGATCTGCCTGCGCGGCAACCATGACAATGCCGCCGCAGGTGCGGAAGAGAGCATGTCGCAGAACGCCCGCAAGGCGATGGACTGGACGCGCGGGCAGCTGGACCCGGGCGCGAAGGCCTTTCTTGGCGACCTGCCGCTGACGGTGACCGAGGACGAGGTGCAATATGTCCATGCCAGCGCCGATGCGCCCGGGGAATGGAACTATGTCCGCAGCGACACCCGGGCCGTGCCCTCGTTCCGGGCCAGCGCGGCGCGGATCATCTTGTGCGGCCATGTCCATGTGCCGCTGCTGGTGTCTTGCGAGCGCAGCGGGCAGGTGCGGGCGCAGAGCTTCCGCAGCGGCCTGCCGGTGCCGCTGATCCGCTCGCGGCGATGGCTGGCGGTGATCGGCGCGGTCGGCCAGCCGCGCGATGGCCATGCCCAGGCGGGCTATGCCATCCTGGATCGCGACAGGGACGAAATGACCTTCCGCCGCGTCGCCTATGATGTCGCGCGCACGGCGGAGAAGATCCGGGCCGCAGGTCTGCCCGAGGCTTTGGCGCAACGCCTGATGGCAGGGGAATAGGCCGATGCTGCGACCGCATGAGGGATTGGTGATCGACGGCTTCACCTTGGGCGCACAGCTTCACAAGGGCGGCTTCGCGACGATCTGGGACGTGACCCATCCCGAGATCACCATGCCCATGGTGATGAAGGTGCCGACGATCCTGGATGGCGATGACGGGCCGACCATCGTCGGTTTCGAGGTCGAGCAGATGATCATGCCGCGCCTGTCCGGGCCGCATGTGCCGCGGGTCCTTGGCAGCGGCGATTTCGATGTCATGCCATATATCGTGACCGAACGGATCGAGGGCGAGTCCTTCCTCAAGACCTTTGCCCGGGCGCCGCTGCCGCTGTCGGACCTGATCGAGATCATGGCCCGCATGGTGCAGGCGGTGGCGGATCTGCACCGCCAGCATGTGATCCATCTGGACCTGAAGCCCGAGAATTTCCTGCAAAGGCCCAGCGGCGAGATGGTGCTGGTCGATTACGGCCTGTCGCGGCATGAGCTGTTGCCCGATCTTCTGGCCGAGGAATTCCAGATCCCGATGGGGACCTATCCCTTCATCGCGCCAGAGCAGTATCTGCGCTGCCGCGACGATCCGCGCAGCGACATTTTCGCACTTGGCGCCATGACCTATGTCCTGGCCACCGGCGCCTTTCCCTTTGGCAGACCCGAAAAGCTGAGCGGGGTGCGGCGGCGGCTGTGGCGCGATCCGGTGCCGCCACGGGCGCTGCGGCCGGAGCTGCCGGAATGGCTGCAAGAGATCATCCTGAAGGCGCTGGAGGTCGATCCGCTGCGGCGCACCCAGACAGCGGCGCAAATGGCCTTTGATCTGGCCAATCCGGGGCAGGTGAAGCTGACCGACCGCGCCCGCAGGCTGAAGCGGGACAGTCTGCTGACAGTGTTCGACCGCTGGCGCGTGGTGCGGCGGCTGAAGAAATTCACCCTGCCCGAGACGTTGCGCGAACCGCGGCCCAGCGTGCCGATCATCGTCGTCGCGGTCGATCTTTCACCCGAGGGCGAGAAGCTGGCCGACCAGCTTCGCGGCCAGGTGCGGCGCATGCTGGCGACCGAGCCCGACGCCCGCATCGCCTGCGTGAACGTGATCAAGACCGCACGTATCGGCATTGACCAGATGACCGACGCCTCCGGCACCCATCTGCATGTGGCGCGGCTTGTGGCCCTGCGGCAATGGGGCGAGGGCATCGACCTGCCCGAAGAGCGGCTGACCTTCACCGTGCTTGAAGGGCCGGACCCGGGTCAGGCGATCATCGACCATGCGGCGGCGAACCATGTCGATCATATCGTGATGGGCGCGCGCGGCCATTCGACCACGCGGCGCTATCTGGGCTCGGTCTCGGCCCAGGTGGTAGCCGAGGCGCATTGCTCGGTCACCGTGATCCGCCGCCCGGAAAGCCGGGACGAGGCGGGGCAGGAGGCCCGGGCTAGTTGAGCCAGCCCTGGACGGTGCGCGCGCCGCCCGCGACATCGTCGCCAACGCCGGCCACCGTGTTGCAGGCCGAAAGCGCGGCAAGGGCCGCAAGGAGAATTGCCAGTTTCTTCATGGTCTTGCCTGTGGTTTCTGCATCGATCGGGCGGTCATTCTTCGTACCACCACAGGGCAGGAAGATAGGACACGGCCCAGTCGCCGTAAAGCGGCACGTAATCGGGGTGCTTCAGTTCCCGCCGATGCAGGATCAGGTTGCGGTCGGCATACCAGAAGGGCACGACATAGCGCCCCGCTGTCAGCACCCGGTCCAGCGCCTGCACCGCCGCCGTCACATCCGCCGGATCGCGGGCGGCCAGCATGGCGGCGATCATCGCATCGACCGCCGGGTCCTTGACCCCCATCCAGTTGCGCGACCCTTCGGTGTCGGCTGCAGCCGCACCCCAGTAGAGCGACTGCTCGTTGCCGGGCGACAGCGACAGGGTGCGCAGGATATAGGTCATTTCGAAGTCGAAATCGTCGGTCCGGGCCTTCATCTGCGCGGAATCAAGCATCTCGACCTTGGCGTCGATGCCCAGGGCCTTCAGCGCCTCGACATAGATCGCCGATATGGCGGCGACCTCGTCCTGGCCGACGGTCAGAAGGATGGTGAATTTGAACGGCTCGCCAGCGCCATTGCGCAGCACGCCGTCAGCGCCGACCACCCAGCCCGCCTCCTCCAGAAGTTTCAACGCGGCACGCAGCCCCTTGCGGTTCACCGTGCCCGTATCGCCTTCGGGCAGGCTGTAGCCTTCCATCGTGCCGGGGATCAGCTTGTCGGCATAGGGCGCAAGCAGTGCCGCAACCTTGCCCTCGGCCGGCTGGCCGGGGGTCATGGCAAAGGGGCTGTTGGCGAAATAGGACGTGATGCGCGGCGCGGCGCCGCCGGTGATGGTCTGGTTGATATAGGGAAAGTTGAAGGCCTGGATCATCGCCTCGCGCACGCGCCAATCGGCGAAGATCGGTTTGCGGCTGTTCATCGCCAGACCGATGATGCCCGAGGGGCGCTTGTGCGGCACCTCAAGCTTGATCATGTCGCCCTTCTGCACCGCCGGGAAATCGTAGCGGCTGGCCCAGCGGGCCAGGTTGTCTTCGCGATAGGCGGTGATCTCGCCCGCGCGGACCGCTTCGAAGATCGCGACGGTATTGGCGAAATAATCGTAGCGGATGGTGTCGAAATTCCATTGGCCGCGATTCACCGGCAGATCCTTCCCCCACCAGTCGGGATTGCGGCGGAAGGTGATCGAGGCGCCCGGATCGACCTTGTCGACCACATAGGGGCCCGAGCCGGTCAGCACGGCAAGCGAAGAGGCTTCGAAATCCTTGCCCTCGAAATCGGCCTTCTTCAGAACCGGGCGCAGGCCCAGAATCAGCGGCAGTTCACGGTCTTCGGTGTTGAAGGTGAAGCGGACGGAGCGCGGCCCGGTGGCTTCGGCCTTCTCGACCTTCTTCCAGGCCGAAAGGTAGCGCGGATTGCCGATCGTGCCCAAGGTTTCGAAGGACCACAGCACGTCATCGACCGTGACGGGAGAGCCGTCCGAGAATCGCGCGCCTTCACGAAGGGTAAATTCCACGTAGGTCCGGGCATCGTCGGTCTCGACCGATTCGGCCAGAAGCCCGTACAGGGTGAAGGGCTCGTCATAGCTGCGGGCCATCAGCGTCTCGAAGGTCAGGGACGAGACGCCCTCGGCCGGGGTGCCGGTGGTGATGAAGGGATTGAGCGAGTCGAAGCTGCCCGACATCGAGAACACGATCCCGCCCCCCTTGGGCGCATCGGGATTGGCCTGGGGCAGAGACACAAAATCCGGGGGGAGCGCCGGGTCGCCATACATAGCTATGCCGTAGGCGGGTTCGCCGGCGGCGGGCTGGCCTGCAACGGTCATGGCCAGGGCGGCCAGCGCGGCGTTCAGCCCGGCGAAAAAGTTGCGCATCATTTTAGAAACGATCTCCTGTGGGCCTGTCCCTGTTGAGGCCAGACTATGCGCGGCATCCAGCCATTTCAAACTTTTAGCTTGGCCATCGGCGGAGAGCGGATTATATAGTCCTTACTGCTCGATAGGTTTCTTGCCTGTATGAAACCTGCCTCAACGACTTAACGCCGGCTTCGTGCCGGCGTTTTTTTTGGCGCCGCGCGACCTCTGCCGCGGAAGTGACGTGCCTTTTGCAGATGCGGCGTATAGCCTGCCGCCGATGCAGCATCAGGAGGCAGTCATGGATCTGAAGGGCAAGCGCGCGATCATCACCGGGTCAAACTCGGGGATCGGGCTGGGGGTCGCGGAAGAGCTGGCCCGGGCGGGCGCCGAGATCGTGTTGAATTCCTTCACCGACCGCGAGGAAGACCATGCCCTTGCCGCGAAGATCGCCCGCGAACATGGCGTGACAGCCCGCTATATCAAGGCCGACATGTCCAAGGGCGACGAATGCCGGGCGCTGGTGGAACAGGCCGGGGGCTGCGACATCCTGGTGAACAATGCGGGCATCCAGTTCGTGAAGCCGGTCGATGAATTCCCGGTCGAGAAATGGGATGCCATCCTGGCGATCAACCTGTCCTCCGCCTTTCACACCACCGCCGCCGCCCTGCCGGGCATGAAGGCGAAAGGCTGGGGCCGCATCGTCAACATCGCCTCGGCCCATGGCCTGACCGCAAGCCCGTTCAAATCGGCCTATGTTGCGGCCAAACATGGCGTGGTCGGCCTGTCCAAGACCGTGGCGCTGGAAGTGGCGGGGCAGGGCATCACCTGCAACGCCGTCTGCCCGGGCTATGTGCTGACCCCGCTGGTCGAGGCGCAGATCCCCGACCAGATGAAAGTGCACAACATGGACCGCGAGACAGTGATCCGCGAGGTCATGCTGGACCGCCAGCCCTCGCGCCAATTCGCGACGACCGAGCAGTTGGGCGGCACGGTGGTCTGGCTCTGCTCTAAATATGCCGATCAGGTCACCGGCACCACGATCTCGGTCGATGGCGGCTGGACGGCGATGTGATGCGGCGCATCTCGCTGGCGCTTCAGGGCGGGGGGGCGCATGGCGCCTTCACCTGGGGGGTGCTGGACCGGCTCCTGGAGGAAGAGGATCTTGAGATTGCCGCGATCAGCGGCACCTCGGCGGGCGCGCTCAACGCGGCGGCGCTGAAGGCCGGCTTCGGTGCCGGGGGGCGCGAAGGCGCGCGGGAGAAGTTGCGCGCGCTTTGGGAAAAGATCGGGGATATCGGGGATTTCCGGCAATTCGCCTGGATGCAGCCCTGGCTGCCCATGCTGCGCTTCTGGCAGGAGGCGACGGATCGCTTCTGGCCGGTCAGCCCGCAGGGCATGTTGGCCCAGCTTTATTCGCCCTATGCGCTTGGGTCGTCTTGGGAAAACCCGCTGGCACCGATGGTGGCGGATCTGGATTTCACGCAGATCTGCACGGAGGCCGAACCTGCGCTGTTCCTGGGGGCGACCAATGTGCGCACGGGCAAGGTCCATGTGTTTTCGGGCCAGAAGATCACGCCGCAGGCCATTCTTGCCTCGGCCTGCATTCCCACGGTGTTTCAGGCGGTCGAGGTAGAAGGCGAGGCCTATTGGGATGGCGGTTTCACCGGCAACCCCTCGCTCTGGCCGCTGTACCGGCCTGACCTGCCCGATGACATCGTGATCGTGCAGGTGAACCCGCTCTATCGCGCCGATGTTCCCGACACGCCGCTGGAGATCCAGAACCGGGTCAACGAGATCAGCTTCAACGCCTCGCTGATGGGCGAATTGCGCGCCATCGCCTTCGTCAAGCGGCTGATCGCCGAAGGGCGCATGCAGCCGGGGCAGATGAAGGATGTGCGCGTCCATATGATCGCCGATGACGGGCTGATGAACGATCTGACCGCCACATCAAAGCTGCAGCCCTCGGGCAATCTGGTGCGGCGCCTGGAAGCGGCGGGGCGCGCCGCCGCCGAGGCGTTCCTGGCACGCGACAAAGACAAGATCGGGGTCAGCCACTCGCTCGATCTGGCGCGGATCTTTGACGGGCACGGTTGAAATGACGCCGGCACAGTTCTGATCTGCAACGAGGATCGGACCTCCCGACCTGTCAGCGCGGGTCTTTCGGGATCGGATAGACCAGACCGCCCGAAACGATCAGTTTCGCCGCATCGTCGATGCCGACATCCTTGAGGATCACCAGATCATTGGTCGGCACGAAGAGAAGAATCCCCGAGGTGAAGGGCGTCAGGCCGACGAATACGGCAGAATAGTCGCGGCCCTTCTCGGCCAGCCTTTCCGCAAGCTCGCCCTTGGGCCGGGTCGAGATGAAGCCAAGCGCCCAGGTTCCATCCTTGGGGAAGGGGACAAGGCAGGCCTGGTCGAAGCTTTGCTCCTTTTTGTTGAAGAAGGTTTCGGCCACCTGCTTGATCGCGCCATAGATCGAGCGGACGATGGGCATCCGGTCGACCACATGTTCGGCTTGGCGGATCACCGAACGGCCGATCAGCCCCTTGGCCAGCCAGCCGACGACGATCGTGGCGACCAGAAAGACCAGAACGCCGACGCCGCGCACCGGGAATTCATATTCCGGCCCGAACCAGTCGCGCATCAAGGCGTCGGGCTGGTATTGCGCAGGGATCAGCGGCAGGACCCAGCCGTCGATCCAGCCGATGACGGCCCAGACGAAATAAATCGTCAACCCGACCGGCAACACGACCACAAGGCCGGTCAGAAAACTGGCGCGGAGGCCGGCCAGAAAGCCGCGGCGGTGGGGGCCGTGTTCGGTCATGTGTTCTCGCATATCGCCAGGTGTCGTCGCCGCCTATCTAGGAATGTGCAAGCGCCCGGCGCAATGGCGGGGCGGGTTGCGCGGCGATTTTTCCTGTCCGTCAGCCCAGTTCGCGGGCAATTGCGGCGGCAAGACGGGCGTTCGACAGGACCAGTGCGATATTGGCCGCCAGCGACCGCCCCTCGGTCAGTTCGAAAATCCGGGCCAGAAGGAAGGGCGTCACCGCCTTGGCGGCGATGCCCTGCGCCTCGGCCTCGACCAGCGCCGCCTCGATATGCGGCGTGATTTCGGCCGCCGGAATTTCCGCTTCGTGCGGGATCGGATTTGCGACAAGCTGGCCGCCCGGCAGACCCAACAGGCCACGCATCCTGTGGGCGGCAGCGATCTGGGCCGGGCTGTCCATGCGCAGCGGTGCTTTCAGCCCCGACTCGCGAGACCAGAAGGCGGGGAAGGCGTCCTGCTGGTAGGAAATCACCGGAACCCCCTGGGTTTCCAGCACTTCCAGCGTTTTCGGCAGGTCGAGGATCGCCTTGGCCCCGGCGGCGACCACGGTGACCGGGGTCTGGGCCAATTCCAACAGGTCGGCGGAAATGTCGAAACTGGTCTCTGCCCCGCGATGGACCCCGCCGATGCCGCCCGTGGCGAAGACGCCGATCCCGGCCAGCCGGGCGCAGATCATCGTGGCGGCAACGGTCGTGGCGCCAGTGCCGCCGGTGGCGACGCAAGCCGCCAGATCGGCGCGCGACAGCTTGGCCACGCCCTGCGCCTGACCCAGCGCCTCAAGCGCGCTGTCGGTCAGGCCGACATGGATCTTGCCGCCCATGACCGCCATGGTGGCAGGCACTGCTCCGGCGGAGCGGATCTCTGCCTCGACGCGGCGCGCGGTGTCGACATTCTGCGGATAGGGCATTCCATGGGTGATGATGGTGGATTCCAGCGCCACCAGAGGGCGGTCCTCGGCACGGGCTATTGTGACTTCGGGCGAGAATTCAAGGGGAAGCATCACGATCCTGGATCTCCTGAGACATAGGCGGCGGCGGCGGAAAGGGCCGCGGACAGCGCCTCGGCGCGGTCGCGCCCGGCGCGTTGCGCCACAAGATGCGCCGCCATGAACGTATCGCCCGCGCCGGTCACGCGGGTCACAAGAACGGGGGGCGGGCAGCCTTCAATCACGCCCGCGCCCTGCGTGCCCTCGGCGGCGGGCCTGCCGCCATCGGTGACCAGCACCCGCGCTGCGCCGCGCGCCAAAAGCGCCTCGGCGGCGCGGGCGGCGGTGTCAGCCGCAGCCTTGGTCAGGATGTTCGCCTCTTCGAGATTCACATAAAGCGTGGCGCCGGGATGGGACAGGATGGGGCGCAGCCGGTCGGCCTTGCCGGGGCTGGCGGGCGCCACGCGCAGGTCGGCGGCGGCGAAAAGCGGCGAGACCGCGATCTCGGCCAGCAGCTTCTCGGTCAGGTTGCCATCCAGCGCGATCGGGCCGGACCAGGGGGTGGTGGCGCTGCCCAGACGGCCATCCTCCAGCGGACGCAGGATCTTGTCGCCTGCCGCCTCAAGCGAATGGGCATCTGCTATGGCCGCGATCAATCCGTTCGCGCCTTCGACCGCCATGTAACGGTCGGTCGGCAGATCGTCAGAGCGATAGGCAAACCGCGTCTCAAGACCAAGATGGGCGCAGGCATTGACCAGCTCGTTCCCCTCGGCATCGCGGCCGATGGCGGTCAGGATCGCCGGGCGCAGACCGAAGCGTGCCAGAGTCATCGCGATGTTCATCGCCACGCCGCCGGGCAGGCGGGTGATGCGGCCCGGCACGTCCGATCCCAGCCGCATCGCGGCCGGACTGCGGCCGATGATGTCCCAGAGGACCGAACCGATGCAGAGGATGTCGGGGAAGGGCGCGGGGCTGTCTTGCATGGCCCCGCTTGTCGCAAATCGCCGACGCGCCTTCAAGCGGGCGCGCCGGCCTTTCCTCAGGCCGCCAGGGCGCGTTCGATTTCCGCTGTGGTCGCCTTCGTCATCGTCTTCGCCACATCGCGCAGCAGGCGTTTTTCCAGCTCTTTGTGATACAGCGGGCGCATCTGGCCAAGGGTGGACGGATCGGCCACGATCACGATCTGGTCGAATTCCTGCTGCAACGCCATCTGGTTCAGGCGGCGGGTCAGGATCTTGGCGAAGGTCGCCTCAAGCTGTTCCTGCCAATCCATGTCGGGCGGGATCGCACCGGAGGGCCCCTGATCGGCCAGATCGCCCGGCACCAGCTTTTCCACCGTTTCCAGCTTCAGCCCGTGGCGCTGGGTGTTGCGAAACAGGACCGCGCCTTCGCCATCGGCCACAACCACCAGTGCATTCTTGTTCAGCATCCGAACCTCCATCATGGTCTTGCCGGGGAAAACGCGATGCGGCAGAGGGGGTTCCTGCCGCTGCCGTCGCGGCAGGCCGGGCCCGGCGCCCTGTCGGCGGGCTATTGCCATTCCGGCATCCCCCCGCTATATGCGCGCCACTTCACAGGCTGGGTGAGGGCTTTTCCGGGGAGACATCCCGGAGGGTCCACCGGTTGGGGGCAACCCTGAGACACCCTGCCGAGGCGCAAACCGGAAAGGATTTGGACATGGCGCTCCCCGAGTTTTCCATGCGTCAGCTGCTTGAAGCTGGCGTTCACTACGGCCACCAGACTGCCCGCTGGAATCCCCGCATGGGCGAGTATATCTATGGCGACCGCAACGGCATCCATATCATCGACCTGACGCAGACTGTTCCGCTTCTGGATCAGGCGCTCAAGGTCGTGCGCGACACCGTCGCCAAGGGCGGCCGCATCCTGTTCGTCGGCACCAAGCGTCAGGCTCAGAAGCCGATCGCCGAAGCCGCCGAGAAATGCGCGCAGTACTACATGAACCACCGCTGGTTGGGCGGCACGCTGACCAACTGGAAGACCGTGTCCCAGTCGATCCAGCGTCTGAAGCAGATCGACGAGGTTCTGGCGGCTGGCGGCGAAGGCCTGACCAAGAAGGAACGCCTGAACATGGAACGCGACCAGGCCAAGCTTCAGGCTTCGCTGGGCGGGATCCGTGAAATGGGCGGCGTGCCGGACCTGCTGTTCATCATCGATGTTGGCAAGGAAGACCTGGCGATCCAGGAAGCCGGCAAGCTGGGCATCCCAGTCGTGGCCGTGGTCGACACCAACTGCTCGCCCAAGGGCGTGACCCATGTCATCCCGGGCAATGACGACGCGGCCCGCGCGATCTCGCTTTACACCGACCTCGTCGCCCGCGCGGCGCTGGACGGCATGACCGCGCAAATGGGCGCGGCCGGCGTGGACCTGGGCGCTCTGGAAGCCCAGCCCGACGAAGAAGCGATCGCGGCCGAAGAGGCCTGAGAAGCGGCCGCCGGCCCGGGTGACCGGGCAGGGCGGCCCGCCTGTCACAAGCCTGTCGCCCGGCGGGGTTAGCCCCGCCGTGGCCCCATTTCCGAGGAGCGAGAAAAAATGACGATCACCGCTGCAATGGTGAAGGAACTGCGCGATTCGACCGGCGCAGGGATGATGGACGCGAAGAAGGCGCTGACCGAGACCAATGGCGACATGGAAGCCGCCGTGGACTGGCTGCGCACCAAGGGCCTGGCGAAAGCCGCCAAGAAGGCCGACCGCGTTGCCGCCGAAGGTCTGGTGGGCGTGGCCGTGTCGAATGGCCGCGGCGTCGCGGTCGAGATCAACTCGGAAACCGACTTCGTCGCCAAGAACGCCGACTTCCAGGCGCTGGTGCGTGAAGTGGCCCGCGTGGCGCTGACCACCGGCGAATCGGTCGAGGTGGTCAAGGCTGCCGATCTGAACGGCAAGACCGTTGACGAAGTGATCAGCGAAGCGATCGCCCGCATCGGCGAGAACATGACCTTCCGCCGGATGCATATCCTGGAAGGCGACACTGTCGTCTCCTATGTCCACAATGCCGCTTCCGAAGGCATGGGCAAGATCGGCGTGCTGGTCGCGCTGAAGGGCGATGCCGCCAAGGCCGAGGCCATCGGCAAGCAATTCGCGATGCATATCGCTGCGACCTCGCCGCTGTCGCTGTCGGAAGCCACCATGGACAAGACCGTGGTCGAGCGCGAGCTGGCCGTCCAGACCGCCAAGGCGCTGGAAGAAAACGCCACTTCGGCCAAGCCGAAGCCCGAGCAGGTGATCCACAACAACATCATCCCGGGCCGGATGAAGAAGTTCCTCGCCGAGAACACGCTTCTGGGCCAGGCCTTCGTCATCAATCCCGATCTGACGGTCGAACAGGCCGCCAAGGATGCGGGTGTCGAGATCACCGGCTATGCCCGCGTGATGGTCGGCGAAGGCGTCGAGAAGAAGGAAGAAGACTTCGCCGCCGAAGTGGCGAAGATGGTTCAGGGCTGATTGTCCGGGCCGCGAGGCCCGAGATTGCCATCCCAGAGGCCGGCGCGGAAACGCGTCGGCCTTTGTCATTTGCGGGCCGCGTGGCTTGCCGTCCGGACGCGGGGCAGGGGAAACGAAAAAGGCGCGGCCCGCCTAGCGATGCCGCACCCGTTCCGACCGACCCATCCAACACTGGGGATGAGGACTTTCCGGGCCGGTCCGGCAAGACCGAGGGGATCGGCCGCCAACGCGACGAGGACAGATCAAAGACCGTCCCTTGCCGTTATGCCCAGACAGAAGCGGGCAGAATTCCGCGCCTGCTGAACAGGCGCAAATTCGCCCAAGCCCTCGCGTCAAACGAGTAAGGAAATCCCTACCTACCGCTGAAGATGAGCCTAACGCGTCTTACCGCGCTGCTTGCGCGACGGGTTCCGGCGGGCGCTGGAAGATCATGTTCAGCAAAGCCCCTTTGGCAACGGCCTGGGCCGTGGTCTCGACTGCAAGGGCCTCGCGCGCGAGGCGCAGGTGCTTTTCGACCATGGCGGGGCTGACGCCCATCAGCAGCGCCACGTCCTGGGTGGTCTTGCCGTCGGCGACCCATTCCAGCGCCTCGCGCTGGCGCGGCGACAGGGCGCGCTGGCGGGTCAATTGCGGCAGCTGGACGATGCGCAGGTGCATCATATGGGCGACGGTCAGGATCTCGTCTTCCCGGCTGGCCCAGATCTGTTCCACCGCAAGATGGTCAAGTCCCGGATCTGCAGTCAGCCCCATCGCGCCCTTGGCCCGGGCCGACACTTCGGGGAAGCTGATGGTGATGCCGGCCAGAACACCCATCGTGGCATTGAAGCGCACGGCTTCCATTTCTTCCGGCGGCAAACGGCCGGCCTCGAAGGCTTCTTTCACCCAGGTCCACGTGCAAGCACCGGAATTGCGCTCGGCCCAGCGGAAGGCCGGTGCGCGGGCATAGAAGCCGCCTTGGAAGTAGCGTTGGGCGTAGTCGCCCTCGAATGTTGTCAGGAACAGCGCGTCATCGGGATCGCCGATGGTGCGCTGATGGCGAAAGCGCGTGAAGCCATACATCATCCGCCGGAAGCCGATGCTGGCGAAATAGCCGCTGGCAAGGCCCCAGGCATTGTCGATGCTCTGCGCCTCGGCAATGTCGCGCAACAGTCCCAAGATGGGGTCCTTGGCCATGAATGAGCCCTCCAAATTTAACAGCGACACCCCAGGACGCGGCATGGCGGCTGGTTGTCCTCTAACCGAACCTGTCATATTCAGACGCGGCAACCCTGTCGAGACTTGGAAAAATCATGACGCAAGATGTCATCATCATCGGCGGTGCCGTTATGGGCGCCTCGGCGGCCTATTGGCTCACGCGGATGGCCCCTGGGTTGAAGGTGCTGGTGATCGAACAGGACCCGAGTTACGCCCATGCCGCGACGGCGCTGTCCGTCGCCTCGGTGCGTCAGCAATTCTCGGATCCGACCAATGTCAGGATTTCCCGGTTCGGAATTGATTTCATTCGGAATTTCTCTGATCGCATCGGCCCGTCCGGCGGTGTTCCTTCGCTGGGATTGCAAGAGAATGGCTATCTGTTTCTGACCACCGATCCGGCGCAGCGGCAGGTCATGGAAGAGCTTGCCGAGATGCAGCGCGGCTGCGGGGCCGCGACAGAGGTCTGGTCCGCAGATCAGGTGAAAGCGCGTTTTCCCTGGATCGAAACTTCGGATCTTGCGGCGGGCAGCTTTGGGCCGCGCGATGAAGGCTGGTTCGACAATATGGGTCTCCTTGCCGGGTTCCGCAACGCCGCCCGGGCCCAGGGCGCGCAGTTTGAAACCGGGCGCGCCATCGGCCTTGCGGTGAATGGCGGCCGGGTGACGGGCGTCGAGATCGCGGGCAGGGGCCTTGTGCCCTGCGGCTCCGTCATCAATGCGGCCGGCACGCGCGGCGCCGAAGTGCTGCGCTGGGCCGGGCTTGATCTGCCGGTCGAGCCGCGCAAACGTACCGTCTTTGTCATCGACGTGCCGAATGCGCGCCATCCCGAGGCGCCTTTGCTGATCGATCACGGCTTCTATCTGCGGCCCGAGCGCGGCCAATGGATCACCGCCACGGTGCCGCATCAGGATCATGCCTGCGATGCCAATGATTTCGAGCCCGATCTTCACCTGTTCGAGGAGGTGATCTGGGAACAGCTTTACGCGCGATGCCCGGGCTTTGACGCCGTCAAGGTGGTGCGGCACTGGGTAGGCCATTACGATTACAACACGCTGGACCAGAACGCGATCCTTGGCCCGCATCCGGCTCTGCCCAATCTTTTCCTGATGAACGGTTTTTCGGGGCACGGTCTGCAGCAATCCCCGGCGATCGGTCGCGGCACGGCCGAGCATATTCTCAACGGCGGTTGGCAAAGCATTGATCTTTCGGAACTGTCTTATGACCGGGTGGCCCAGGGTAAACCGATTGTTGAACGCGCCATTGTCTAGCGTGGGGCATCTGATTTTTACATAATACTGATTATGCGAAAATCCTGCATGTCCTGACGGGCGCCACCCTGGCTTTATAGCCAGCCTATCGCGCCTCCTCCAGGACGGCGCCCCGCTTTCGCCTACCCCTCAGGGCGCGACTGGGCGATCCGGTCGCGCCCGTCCGATCCACCCTAGGCGGCATCCGCCGGTTGCTGGTTGCGCAACTGCATTCTTGCCGCAGCCAGAGCCAGCTCATGGTTCACCCGCTTCAGCACGCCAGTCGCGGTTGGCAGATATTCGAACCGTCCCTGGCGACCGACCGCGACGATGCCGAAATCCTCGAGCGCTTTCAGCACGGGCGTTGCGGCATCGGCCTGTCCGGTCAGATTGTAAGGGTATGCGGATTTGATGACCTCATGACCTTCCAGCCGCAGATCGCCGACGCCGAGATTCAATCCGCCGAGATGGTCGGAAAGATCCGCGAAGGCTGCATCCGGGTCGGCAGCGCCGCCTTGCGGCAAGGTCAGCTCGACCGACATGAATTCTCGCCCGGCACCCAGTCCCGGATAAAGCCGCGAATAAAGCGTCGCCCGTTTCCAGCGGCCCTTTGCGTGAAAGTTGTAGATGACAGTGCCGAAATTGGCGGGAATTGACTGCGCCGAGACAAAAAGCGTAAGTATATCAATGCTTTTCAACCCGCTATCCGTTCCGAAGACCGTGCGGTGGCAAGTGTCGAGCGGCATCGCGCTGACAACGCAGCAGCCGCGGAATTCGTCGCGATCGGTCGTGACCAGATAGCTGTCCCCCTCGCGCCGGATGCGCCGGATCGGCGCGCCAAGTTCGAAGCGCACACCCGATGCCTCAAGCATCCGGCGGACCGGGTCGAACAGCGCTTCAAACCCTTCCGACGGCCGCACCCGCAGCGCCTGCCCTTCGGGCATGGCGGCGCCCTTCGAGATCAGGCCGCGCCACAGGACCGGCAGCATCCGCCCCGGCTGGGCCAGTTGGTCAAGGAAAGCCATCCGGCGATAAAAGAACTCTTCGTCGATCAGGCCCGGGTCGGTGTGGTTGAAGCGCAAGAGATAGTTGCGCAGCCCCGTGCCTTCAAACACCCTTCGGCCCAGCTTGTGCAGGCAGATGCCTTCAAGCGAACCGTCCCCCTGTTTCGTCATCCGGCTCCAGGCCAGATCGGCCAGGGCCGCGGCGCGGCGCGGAAAGGACCAGGCCTGCACATCGCGGGGATCGAGCGGATGGTTGCGCACCTCGCCCTGTGGCGAAAGCCGCCGTTCCACCCGCGTCACCCTGGGGCACAGTTCACGCAGCCCCGGAAAGACCCGGAAGATCAGCGCCTCTTCCTCATAGAAAATGCTACCAAGATCAAAGGTATAAGGACCGAAGACCCGGGACTTGTGGGTCCCGCCAATCTCATGCTCGGCATCGATCACGATGACATTGTGGCCCCGGGCCGACAGACCGCGCGCCGCCCCCAGCCCGGCAATCCCGCCGCCGAGCACAAGGACGGGCTCACGGCGCGATCCGGCAAGCGTGGAATACAGGAACGTATCCTCGAACTTCGGGTTGAACGGCATTCCGACCTCACGCACTGTCCAGGCAGGGATTTGGGGCTTCTTTTCCCCACAGGAAGCGCATGAACCGATGAAGGAATGGTAAGCAGTGCCCCTGCCCCGCGCGGAATGGCGCAGAAGAAGCGCGTAAAGTGACGCGGATCACCCCATCCGGCATCAGCAAGACACAACCCTGAATTGCATCGAATTGCATTCGATTGACGGTCCCGCCAGAATAACCGCAAATGCTGGGCAGGAATGGCGGAAGCGGCGGATGATTGCTCCTGTTCGCGCCGCTGGTGGGTGAGACCTCGCTCTTCCAGCAAGGGGTGCAGCGCCTGACGGGCGCCGGGTCTCTCCACCTGCGATTGTAACCAGCGCCGATTTCCGCTTCATCGTGACCGAACAACTGGCGGCGGCCGGGGTAGATCCCGGCGCCATCCTGATCGAGCCGGCGGCGCGCAACACCGGCCCTGCCGTGCTGGTTGCGGCGCTGTACCTGGCCAACACAGACGCCGAGTCGCTGATTCTGGTCGCCCCCTCCGACCATCTGGTGCCCGGTTCGGCGGATTTTCGGGCCGCTGTCCTGCGTGAGGTTGCGGCCGCACGCGCGGGTCAGATCGTCGCCTTCGGCATCCACCCGACGCGCCCCGAGACCGGCTATGGCAATCTTGAACTGGCCGGCCCGCGCCAGGGCGACATCGCCCAGCCGCTGGCGCGTTTTGTCGAGAAGCCCGATCTCGCGCTTGCGCAGGCGTTTCTGGCCGGTGGCCGCCAACTCTGGAAAGCCGGCATTTTCCTTTTCACCGTCCGGACCCTGATCGGGGCGGTGCGCGCCCATGCGCCCGAATTGATGGCCCCGGTCGGGGCGGCGCTGGATCGTCGTCCAGGGCACGGCACGGGTGTCGGTCGATGGCGCGGCCCGTCTGTTGGGCGAGAACCAGTCGGTCTATATGCCCCTTGGGGCGGCGCACCGGCTGGAAAATCCAGGTCGTCTTCCCATGGTCCTGATCGAAGTGCAGACCGGGTCCTATCTGGGCGAGGATGACATCGTCCGCTACGAGGACAATTGCGCCCGAGGCTAGGGCGTCGCCCCTGCCCCGACAGGCAACCTTCGGAACTGGCGGAAGATTTGGCGCACCCGACAGGATTCGAACCTGTGACCTCTGCCTTCGGAGGGCAGCACTCTATCCAGCTGAGCTACGGGTGCGCGATAGGTCTCTGGCGGCGTCTATAGCGGCTGCCCTGCCCCGCTGCAACTGTCAAACGTCAGGCGAAAAGCTCGTGGCAAAGCTCCAGCGCCGAAACCAGCGCGTCCACCTCGTCGCGCGTGTTGTAAAGGCCGAACGAGGCCCGGCAGGTCGCGGTCACGCCCAGGCGCTCCATCAGCGGCATGGCGCAATGGGTGCCCGCCCGCACCGCCACGCCGCGTTTGTCCAGAACCGTCGAGATATCATGGGCATGGGCCGCGCCTTGCAGGGTGAAGCTGAAGATCGCGCCCTTGTCCTTTGTCGTGCCCTGCAGATTCAGCCAGTTCAGCCCAGAAAGCCTGTCGCGCGCATAGTCCCGCAGCGCCCGTTCATGGGCCGCGATATCGGCCATTCCCAGAGCCATCATATAATCCAGCGCCACACCCATGCCGATCTGGTTGACGATCCCGGGCGTCCCGGCCTCGAACTTCATCGGCGGGTCGCTATAGGTCACGCCATCGCGGGTGACCTCGCGGATCATGTCGCCGCCGCCCAGGAAGGGGCGCATCTCATCCATCCTTTCACGGCGGATAAAGATCGCTCCGGAACCGCTTGGCCCATATAGCTTATGACCAGTGATGGCATAGAAATCGCAGCCGATGGCCTGCACATCGACCGGCATATGGACCGCGCCCTGCGAACCATCAACCAGCACCGGCACCCCCCTCGCCCGCGCGGCCGCGCAGATCGCCGCGACATCGACCACGGTGCCGGTGACGTTCGACATCTGCGTCACCGCGACCAGACGGGTCTTCGGCCCGATCGCATCGATCACCGCCTGGGGGTCCAGGCCGCCCGTATCGTCGCAATCGACCCATTTCAGCACGACACCCTGCCGCTCGCGCAGGAAATGCCAGGGCACGATATTGGCATGGTGCTCCAGCACCGAAAGCACGATCTCGTCTCCGGGCTGAAGGCGCGGCGCGGCCCAGGCATAGGAGATCAGGTTGATCGCCTCGGTCGTGCCGGTGGAAAAGACGATCTCATCCTCGGAGGGCGCGTTGAGAAAGCGTTTCACCACGCCACGGACGGATTCATACTTCTCGGTCGCAAGATTGGAAAGGAAGTGCAACCCGCGGTGAACATTGGCATATTCCTGCGAATAGGCCTGGGTGATCGCGTCGATCACCACCTGCGGCTTCTGGGCCGAGGCGCCGTTGTCCAGATAGACGAGCGGCTTGCCGTTCACCTGCCGCGACAGGATGGGAAAATCGGCACGGATCTTGGTCACGTCATACATGGAGAAGCTCCGGATCAATCGTCATCGCCAGCACGATGGACAGCAGCAATGCGAGCAGCAGGAAGGTTCCGATGATGCCCAGAAAGACCAGACCGGGCCGGGTGAATCCGTGAACTTCGGCCACGAAGGCCGTCAGAAGCCAGAAGAAAACCGCCATTGCCCCCAGGCCGATCAAAGGGGCCAGCGGCGGCAGGACAAGGTAGCTCAGGAACTGCGCCGCTTGCAGCACCAGCAGCACGACCTGAAGCCAGATCACCGCCAGCGCGGAATCTTCCAGACTGCCGCGTCCGCCGAACATGGCGCCGACGCCGCGAATGGTCAGCACCGCGATGACCAGCGCGACCAGCTGGATCCCGGCCGTGACCAAGGGCGCTGCGAAAAGCGATTGCGACAGCGGGTCGACCGGGGCCGGCAGCAGGCCGGTCGCGAGGCCAAGATGCAGCAGCAAGGCCGCCCCGACCGCGACCAGCGCCAGCCCAAGGGGCAAAAGGCCGACCGGTAGGTCCAGCCTGTTCAGGCTGCGCATCGCTGCCCGCGGATCGCGCAGGGTCAGGGCCAGAAGTCCGGTCATATATTGGCCAAAGGTCATGTCGCCTGCGCCTTTCGATGCGCCTCATGCAGAAATATCAGCCAAAGCCCCAGAAAGCCCAGGCCGACCAGCGCCCCGGTTGCCGTCAGCGCGTTGCCCGGGCCGACGAACCCCGCCACCAGTCCCTGCAACAGCATCAGCGGCGCCACGGCAAGAAGCGCCCAGAACAGCGCCATCCGGCTGGAGTATCCGCTTCCCTTGCCGCCAAGCGCCCGTGCGACCAGATGGCCCAGCCCGGCCAAGGCATAAAAAATCACCGGCGCCATGAGCATCATGGCAAAGAGGTTGATCCCCAGGAGCGCCTGCAATTCCGGCGCGTCCGGCTGACCGGCGCTGAGCTGTGCCTCGCGCGCCAGCGCCGGCCAACGCGCCACGAAGATCAGCCCGCAAGCCGCCATCAGCACGGCGAGGGCCCGATCCTCGCGCGGGGCATCGCCCAACCGGCGGCGGAAGATCCGCCGCGGATGGACCCAGCTTTGCAGGATATCGGTGGTGACGCTCATCAGCTTTGGTGGCTTTGCAGCCAGCCCTCCAGCCTGTCGCGGATATCGGCGGCGATGGTCTCGTCCTCGATCTCGTCAATCGCTTCGGCCAGGAAGGCCAGAACCAGCAGCGACTGGGCGATCTTCTTGGGCACGCCACGCGATTGCAGGTAGAACAGCGCCGTGTCGTCGATCGCGCCCGAGGTCGAGCCATGCGAGCATTTCACGTCATCGGCATAGATTTCCAGCTCGGGCTTGGCCAGGAACTGGCTGTCGCCGTCCAGAAGCAGAGACTGGGAAATCTGATATCCGTCCGTCTTTTGCGCGCTTTGCTTCACAAGGATCTTGCCCTGGAACACGCCGACCGCGCCGTTCTTGAGCACCTTCTTGTAAACCTGACGGCTTTCGCAACGCAGGCCGGCATGGGTGACAAAGACCGTGTCGTCATGGTGGAAAGCGCCGTCGCCAAGCGCGGCCCCCGCGAGATGCGCGATGCCGTCATCGCCCAGCAACTCGACCACCGCCTCGTTGCGGGTCAGGGTGCCGTTCAACGCCAGGGTAAAGCTCTTGAGCTGCGCCTCGGCGGCGACGCGGGCGAAAAGATGGGTCACCACCTGCCGCGCCTCGGCCCGGCCTTGCGGGCGGATGTGATGCAGCTTACCGCCGCGACCGATCTCGGCCTCCATCACCACATTGCCGCGCGCACCCGCGCTGCCGGTTTCCAGCAGCGTCAGTTCCGCGCCCGGCTCGACCTTCACGCAATGGTGGAGGATGACGTCCGAACGATCTGAACTTGCACGATAAGAAATGTGCAGAGGCTTCGGCGCCTTGCCGGTGACGCGGATCATCAGCCCTTCCCGCGCGGCGGCGGTGTTCAGCGCCGCAAGCGGACGCGCCACCGGGTTTTGCCCGGCCTCTTCCAGCGTGCCGTACAGCGCCCCCGCCCAATGGATATCCTGGGCATCGGCCTGCGACAGAAGCTGGATCTCCACCCCCGCCAGCACCGGATCGTCCGAAGCAGCAGCATCGAAGACGCCATCGACAAAGATCAGCCGCACCTTGTCGAGCCCGGAAAAGATCGGCCGGTCGACGCGCAGGGCCGCGGCCTGCTGCGGTGCGGGGTCGGTCAGCAGCGCCGGGTTGGTGTAGCGCCAGTATTCATCGCGCCGCGCGGGCAGGCCCATCGCCTGCAACCGCGCCAAAGCCGCGCCCCGCGCGGCCTTGGTGAAACCGCCGCGCGGCAGGTCCAGCGCCGCCAGCCTTGCGGCCAGCGCGTCCTCCTTGGCCTTGGGCAGAGCCATCACTTCACCCCCGCGCCTTCGGCGGCCAGGATATCGGCATAACCGTTGTTCTCGACCTCAAGCGCCAGTTCGGGCCCGCCGCTGCGGATGATCCGCCCCGCCGCCATGATATGCACCAAGTCAGGTTTGATATGGTCCAGAAGCCGTTGATAATGCGTGATGACCAGGAATGCCCGGCTCGGATCGCGCAGCGCGTTCACGCCCTCGGCCACCAGTTTCATCGCATCGACGTCCAGGCCCGAGTCGGTCTCGTCAAGGATGCACATCTTCGGTTCCAGCATCGCCATTTGCAGGATTTCGTTGCGCTTCTTCTCGCCACCCGAGAAACCCACATTGACCGGACGCTTCAGCATTTCGGCGTCGATCTTCAGCTTCTTGGCCTTCTCGCGCACCAGCTTGAGGAAATCGCCCGCCGACAGCTCCTCTTCGCCGCGCGCCTTGCGCTGCGCGTTCACCGCGGTGCGCAGGAAGGTCATGTTGCCGACGCCAGGGATCTCGACCGGGTATTGGAAGGCCAGGAACAGGCCGGCCGCCGCACGTTCCTCGGGCTCCATCTCCAGAAGCGCCTCGCCATCCAGGCTGGCTTCGCCCTCGGTCACGTCATAGCCCTCGCGGCCGGCCAGAACATAGGACAGCGTCGACTTGCCCGAGCCGTTCGGCCCCATGATCGCATGGACTTCACCCGGGTTCACGACCAGATCGACCCCGCGCAGGATCACCTTGTCCTCTTCCTCAAGCTTCACATGCAGGTTCTTGATCTCAAGCATCTTTCTCTCCTTACACCGGCTGCATCAGCGCGCCTGCATAGGCACGGAGGCGGTCGGGGGTCAGTGTCATCGGGGTCAGATCGAACCGCGCCATACGGCCGATCAAAGCGGTGGGCGCCATCAGCGCCTCGGCCTTGTGATAGGCCGCGCGCGGGACATAATCGTCGAAGAACAGGGTGACAGGCCGGGTGATCGAATAGGCCACTGTCAGAAAGCAGCCCAGGCGGAACCGGCCGTCGACCAGCACGACATCGGGGTGAAGAAACCCGGGAATATCCCAGATTTTCAAGGAATAATCCGGCCAATGCCTGGCGCGCGATTCATCTTCCGGGTGGCCCCAGTCGCCGGTCGGGCCGATATCGACATGCAGCACATGCGCGGCTTTGCCCGCCAGCGCATGGCGCATCATCTCGGCCCATTTCGCGTCGCTTTCCACGGCCCAGACCGTGGCCCCCAGCTCGGCCGCCATGATGGTCGAGCCGCCCGAGCCATATTCCAGAACCGTCGCCGCCGTCGCATAGGCATCGCGCAGCGCCGCAGCCTCGGCATCGGGCAGCGTGACCTCGGGTCGCGACCGTGCCATCGCCTCAGCCATTCCGGCCCCCTGCCTCGGCAGCGGTCAGAAGCTGAAGCTCACCCCGCGGAACACTAGCGAATGTGGCTCGGTCATCGAGGTGATCTTTCCCACCCAGATCGGCGAAAAAGCCCGGTCGAAGAAGGCCGGATAAGCATGGACGAAGTTGTGGAAAAATAGCATTCCGAACGCCACGCCCAGCAGTTTCGGAACAAGCAGCGCCCGGGCGCGCAGGCCCAGCACATGGGTCAGAAGCACCGTGATGCAGCTCGTGATCAGCGCGGTGATCGCCATATCCAGATCGGGGCTTTCCGGCGCTTGCGGCACGCCCAGCAGGATCCACTGGCCGTATAGATACAGCCCATAGCTTGCCAGCCCAAGCGCCATGCAGAGAGGAAAGGACAGCGAACGGCGCGCATTCGCGACCATCTCCGCCAAGCCGGCCCTGCGGCGCCGGTTGCGGGGCACATAGCTGAAGGTCAGGTCCTGACCCACAAAGACCGTTGCGCGCGTGCTGCCCTGACCGGCGGCGATGCGCGCGATCCGGTCGTGGAATTCCAGCTTCTGCGCCGTCAGCATCGTGCCGTCCCCGTCCCTTGGCTTTCACCAAGGGGACCCCATCGACTTGGCCGCAATGGGACGCAATTGCATCAAATGCAAGATAACCGGGGCAAAGCTGTGTCACGCCCCTACCCCACGCTGCCTTCCAGGCTGATCGCCACCAGGCTTTGCGCCTCCATGGCAAATTCCATCGGCAGGGCTTGCAGCACTTCCTTGCAGAACCCGTTCACCACCAGCGCCACGGCCTCTTCCTCGTCCATCCCGCGCGAGCGGCAGTAGAAAAGTTGGTCCTCATCGACTTTCGAGGTGGTCGCCTCATGCTCGCAGCGCGAGGAATTGTTGCGCACTTCGATATACGGCACCGTATGGGCCCCGCATTTGTCGCCGATCAGCAGACTGTCGCATTGCGTATAGTTGCGGCTTCCCGTGGCCTTCGGATGAACCGAGACCAGGCCGCGATAGGTGTTTTGCGCGCGCCCCGCCGAGATCCCCTTGGACACGATCCGGGATTTCGTGTTGCGGCCCAGATGGATCATCTTGGTGCCGGTATCGGCCTGCTGGGCATTGTTGGCGATGGCGATCGAGTAGAACTCGCCCTGGCTGTCATGGCCGCGCAGGATGCAGGACGGATATTTCCAGGTGATCGCTGACCCGGTTTCCACCTGGGTCCACATCACCTTGGCCCGGTCGCCCCGGCAATCGGCGCGCTTGGTGACAAAATTGTAGATGCCGCCCTTGCCGTTCTCATCGCCCGGATACCAGTTCTGGACGGTCGAGTACTTCACTTCGGCATCTTCCAGGATGACGATTTCAACCACGGCGGCATGAAGCTGGTGGGTGTCGCGCTTGGGCGCGGTGCAACCCTCAAGGTAGCTGACATAGCCGCCCTTGTCGCAGATGATCAGCGTGCGCTCGAACTGTCCGGTGTTTTCGGCATTGATGCGGAAATAGGTCGACAATTCCATCGGGCAGCGCGTGCCCGGCGGGATGTAGACGAAGGAGCCGTCGCTGAACACGGCGCTGTTCAGCGTGGCGAAGAAATTGTCCGATTGCGGCACGACCGAGCCCAGGTATTTCTGGACCAGTTCGGGGTAATCGCGGATCGCCTCAGAGATCGGGCAGAAGATCACGCCCGCCTTTTTCAGCTCTTCCTTGAAGGTCGTGCCCACGCTGACGCTGTCGAAAACCGCATCCACCGCGACGCGGCGTTCGCCCTCGGGCGCCTCGACCCCGGCCAGGATCGCCTGCTCCTTCAGCGGAATGCCCAGCTTGGCATAGGTGGCCAGAAGCTTGGGATCCACTTCATCCAGAGACTTAGGTTTGTTGTCGAAGCCCTTGGGTTTGGCGTAATAATACTGATCCTGATAGTCGATCTCGGGGTAATGCAGCATGGCCCAGCGGGGTTCTTCCATCTGCAGCCAGCGGCGATAGGCGGCCAGACGCCAGTCCAGCATCCATTCCGGCTCGCCGTTCTTTTCGCTGATCAGGCGGACGATATCCTCCGACAGGCCCTTGGGCGCGAATTCGGTCTCGATGTCGGTTTCCCAGCCGTATTTGTACTTGCCGGACATGGCCTGGACGGTCTCGATCGTCTCGCGGTCCACGCCCTCGCGGATGTCTTCGATCACCGGCTTGTTCATCGCATCATTCCCGTCATGCGGCCCGCGCCCGGGCCTTGGCATAGGCTTTGGTCCAGGCATCAGCGAACCGCAGCACATCCGTTTCCGTCACACCCGGCCCGATCGAGATGCGGATCGCCTGTCCCGCCTCGGCCTCGCCGTATCCCATCGCCCGCAGCACTTTCGAGGCCCGGACCTTGCCGCTGGAACAGGCCGATCCGGCCGATACCGCGAACCCGGCCAGATCCATCGCCATCACCTGCGTCTCGCCCTTCCAGCCGGGGGCGATCAAGCACAGGGTATTTGGAAGGCGCTGCGAGGCTTTCCCGACGGAAATAGTATTCTTTTCCGCCGCCAGCAATGCTGATTCTAGAACATTTCTAATCTGGGCCAGTTCGTCCCAGATTCCAAGCGCCAGATCGCGGGCGGCGGCCTGCGCAGCCGCGGCGAAACCGGCGATGCCGATCAGGTTCTCGGTGCCGGCCCGGCGCCCCATCTCTTGCCCGCCTCCGCGCAATTGCGGTTTCAGGTCAATGCCTTGCCGCAGCACAAGCGCGCCAATTCCCTTGGGTCCCCCGAGCTTGTGCGCCGAGACAAGACCCATATCACAGCCCAGCCAGTTGAAGGCGATGGGCAGCTTGCCGAAAGCCTGGGTCAGGTCCGACACGGCAAGGCCTTCGGGCAGGGTCTGCACCACCCCAGTCTCGGAATTGGCCAGTTGCAGCGCCATTCGCGCCGGTATGGCCGTACCAACCGCCCCCGTATGGTCAACCGGAAGGGTAGTGTCGCACCAGGCCGACACGGCCTCGTGCTCGACATCGGCGCAATCCAGGCCGCGTCCCGCCAGCGCGAGCGCCGCCGCCTCGGTCGCGCCGCTGGTGAAGACGATATCCGCCCCCTCGGCCCCCAAAGCCGCCGCGATCTGCGCCCGCGACCGTTCCAGAAGCGCCTTGGCCGCCCGCCCCTCGGCATGGACCGAGGAGGGATTGCCGACGATCTCCATCGCCTCGGCCATCGCGGCCCTGGCTTCGGGGCGCAGCGGCGCCGTGGCGTTCCAGTCGAGGTAGAGGCGGTTCATTCCTCATCCACCACGCGGAACAGGGATGGCACGGCGGGGCATGGCGTCAGATCGTTCTTCACCACATCCGACAGCCGCACCTGATGCAGGAAGACATAGACATTGGCCGAGAGCGATTCCCACAGCCGGTTGGTCAGCGATTGCGCCCTTGTGCCCGACACCGCGCCCGTGGCCCCTGCCCCGGCATGGGTCGCATCCACCGTTTCCTCGACCGCTTGGAGCACTTCGGACACCCGGATTTCGACCGGATCGCGCGCCAGACGATAGCCGCCGCCCGGGCCGCGCACCGCCTCGACCAGACCGGCCCGGCGCAGCTTGACGAACAACTGCTCGAGATAGGGCAGCGAAATGTCCTGCCGCTTTGAGATTTCCGCCAGCGACACCCGGTCCTCGCCGCCCGCCTTGCTGCGCATCATTGCCAGATCGGCCAGCGCAACCATCGCATAGCGCCCCTTGGTCGACAGCTTCATCTCTGATCTCCCCTACGTCGATGGACCCAAGTCCATTGACGGCGCGCGCCGCGCCCATTACCTCGAAAGCCGACCCAAGGGCCGCATCAGCGGCCTTTAGAACCGTTCTAATATCCCTGAGCGAATCCGTCAAGAATCGCTCGCATCCAGGCGAGGCCCATGCCCGAAGTCATTTTTGCCGGTCCCGACGGCCGTCTCGAAGGTCGCTACCATCCGCAGAAGGACCGCGACGCCCCGATCGCCATCGTGCTGCATCCGCATCCCGCCTATGGCGGCACGATGAACAACAAGGTTGTCTACAACCTGCATTACGCCTTCCACAACCTCGGCTTCACCGTGTTGCGGTTCAACTTCCGCGGCGTGGGGCGCAGCCAGGGCGAATATGACCAGGGCATTGGCGAGTTGTCCGATGCCGCCTCGGCGCTGGATTACCTGCAATCCATGAACCAGAACGCCAAGCATTGCTGGGTCGCCGGGTTTTCCTTCGGGGCCTGGATCGGCATGCAGCTTCTGATGCGCCGGCCCGAGATCACCGGCTTCATCTCGGTCGCGCCGCCGGCGAATCTTTACGACTTCTCCTTCCTGGCCCCCTGCCCCTCTTCGGGCCTGATCATCAACGGCAGCGCCGACAAGGTCGCCCCGCCCAAGGATGTGAAGGGTCTGGTGTCCAAGCTGCATGAGCAGAAGGGCATCACCATCACCCATACCGAGGTCGAGGGCGCGGATCACTTCTTCAAGGATGAAGAGGCGCATATGAAGCCGATGATCCAGACCGTCTCGGATTATGTGAAGCGGCGGATGACCGAGGGGACGCGCTGAGATGTCCTTCATCCAGGATCTCGCCGACGCGCTGGCCCGCGATGTGATCGAGAGCCAGGACGAATTGCAGAACGACCGCTTCTATGAACAGGTCGGCCGGGTTCTGATGGAAGCCTCGCCCACGCTGAACGAGGCCTTCATGACCTCGATCCGCATCCGTCTGGCGGAAAAGCGCGGGCGCGGTTTCCTTGACCGCGCGATCAAGGCGAAACGCGCGGGCGAAAAGGCCCCCGACGCACCGAAAGACCTGAGCGCGCATTGAAGCCGACAAAGGGAAAGCGCGATGACCGAGCGGCTTGACCGGCAATTCGCCTTCCTGAACGAAGCCGACCGTCTGAAATCGGTCCTGCGCGCGACTACCTTGGTCGATGGCTCCCGCCCCGAAAATTCGGGCGAGCATTCCTGGCATCTGGCGCTTTACGCCATGGTCCTGGCCGACCAGGCGCCCCCGGAGGTTTCCATCGACCGGGTGATCCGCATGCTGATCCTGCATGATCTGGTCGAGATCGATGTGGGCGACGTGCCGATCCATTCCGCCAATGGCGCGGCCCATGCCAGCGCCGAAACCGTCGCCGCCGAACAGCGCGCCGCCGACCGCATCTTCGGCCTGCTGCCGCCCGACCTCGCCGCCAGCTTCCGCGCGCTCTGGGATGAATTCGAGGCCGCCCAGACACCCGATGCCGTATTCGCCAAAAGCCTGGACCGGGTTCAGCCGGTCATGGCGAACCTTGCCTCGGGCGGCGGCACGTGGGCCAGCTACAACGTCACCTTCGACCAGCTGGAATCCCGCGTCGGTGCCAAGATCGCCCGCGGCGCTCCCCGGCTTTGGGATTGGGTGCGTGAAAAGGTCCGGCCTTGGTTTAAGAGCAGGGAAACTTAAGAATGGAACCTTGTGACGTTGCCTTTGACATGGCGGATTGGCGTGATGTTCCCGTGATCGAGCACCGCGTCGCAACTGAGGAAGACATGCGCGCTTGCGTGGCAGCGTTTCACACTGGCGCAGGGCAAAGCCGCCCGTATGACGCTATTCCTCTTCCGGCGCGGGTCAAGCTGATCGCGGCCATGCCGGACCGTTCAGTCGGCACAGAGGCAGTGATCGTTCAGATAGAATCCGCTGTCGACAAAGATCTGGTTGTTGCCGGACTTCTCTTTCCCGATGGTGCTTTCGGCATCGGGCTACTTGCCGATGTGGAGATCATCGAATTCGCCGAGTAGGTGTCGAGCCTGGTATACCGTCGCATACCGTAATTGCCGCGGCTGCGAAAATCAGCTATGCAGCAGCGCAGCGAATCCCCCGGACCGAAAGGGCATATGATGACCAAGATCAAGGTGGCGAACCCCATCGTCGAGATGGATGGCGACGAGATGACCCGGATCATCTGGGACTTCATCAAGAAGAAGCTGATCCTGCCCTATCTCGACGTCGACCTGCTCTACTATGACCTCGGCATCGAAAGCCGCGATGCGACCAACGACCAGATCACCGTGGATTCGGCGCTGAAGACCAAGGAAGTCGGCGTCGCGGTGAAATGCGCCACGATCACGCCGGATGAGCAGCGCGTGCAGGAATTCGGCCTCAAGCAGATGTGGAAGTCGCCCAATGGCACGATCCGCAACATCCTGGGCGGCGTTATCTTCCGCGAGCCGATCATCTGCCGCAACGTGCCGCGCCTTGTGCCGGGCTGGACCAAGCCGATCGTCGTCGGCCGCCACGCCTTTGGCGACCAGTATCGCGCCACCGATTTCCGCTTCCCCGGCAAGGGCAAGCTCACGATGAAATTCGTGGGTGAGGACGGCACGGTGATCGAAAAGGATGTCTTCGACGCTCCGGCCGCGGGCGTGGCCATGGGCATGTACAACCTTGACCAGTCGATCATCGACTTCGCCCGTTCCTCGTTCAATTACGGGCTGATGAAGGGCTGGCCGGTCTATCTGTCGACCAAGAACACCATCCTCAAGGCCTATGACGGCCGCTTCAAGGACCTGTTCCAGGAGGTCTACGACGCCGAATTCGCCGAGGCCTTCAAGAAGGCGGGCATCCATTACGAGCATCGCCTGATCGACGACATGGTGGCTTCGGCGCTGAAATGGTCGGGCGGCTATATCTGGGCCTGCAAGAACTATGATGGCGATGTGCAGTCCGACACCGTGGCGCAGGGCTTCGGCTCGTTGGGCCTGATGACCAGCATCCTGCTGACGCCCGATGGCAAGGTGGTCGAGGCCGAGGCGGCGCATGGCACCGTGACCCGCCACTATCGCCAGCACCAGAAGGGCGAGCAGACCTCGACCAACTCGATCGCCTCGATCTTCGCCTGGACGGGCGGGCTGAAGCACCGCGCCAAGCTGGATGGCAATGCGCAGCTGATGCGCTTTGCCGAGACGCTGGAGAAGGTCTGCGTCCAGACGGTCGAGGATGGCTGGATGACCAAGGACCTGGCCCTGCTGGTCGGGCCGGACCAGAAATGGTTGACCACCATGGGATATCTGGAGAAGGTCGACGAGTATCTGAACAAGGCGCTGGCGGGCTGACCGATGCAAGGAAGGGCCGGGAAATCCCGGCCCTTCGCTCTTACAGCCGATGGGCCACATGCGGCGCCATGAGACGCCAGTCCGGCCCGGGCGGTGCCGACGGGGGCAGGCCGATATCGGCCCGCATCCACGGGCTCAGCCCCTGCAGGTCGGGTGGCCGCGCCTTGCGCATCCGGCCACGCAGCAACGCGGCGGCCGCAGCGAAAAGCACGTTCCAGGCGCCATGTTCGGCGATGGCCGTTTCAATGGCCGTGGGCTTGCGCAGGTTTGCCTGCGGCAGAGTCAGGATCATCTTTGTCCCGGCCTGGTTCTCCCGGGGCCGGCCTCTGGTCTGGGTTTGGAAAAGCCCGGCCCGGGGCAGACTCCCCCCCTTGCAGGGAGATCAGTCAGAATTGGGCCAGGAAGGGTTGCGAGGATGCCCCGCCAAGGGGGCAAGACAGATCAGACGCGGGCGCGTAGTCCCGGGCGTCGGTTGCCTCCGGTCGACGGGGCGTCAGCAAATGCAGTCATGTCAGCCCCTCCTCAAGTCGATGTGCCGGATGTTGGCTTGAATGCAGCAGCCTGCCCGAGTCTGGCAAGAGGACAGTTTCACCCCGGCAAAAAGGTGCGGCAGCATGGCCACACCCCGGAATTACGCCGCATTCCGGGAACTGACCGGCCCGCGCTCGCCCGCCCGCCCCTTTACGAAGCGGCCAAAGCGGCGCAGAATAAGGTCATGCATGTTGACCCTTCTACCCCGCGCCGCTACTCGTTTTTCGAGGATATCCAGGGCCTCGTGATCGCTTCGGCGCAGGCGGCGCTGGGCATCCACCTTCTGCGCGCGGCGGGGCTGGTCACGGGCGGCACCGCAGGAACGGCGCTGATCCTGTCCTATGCCTTCGGCTGGAACTTCTCGGCCACGTTCTTCCTGATGAACATCCCCTTCTTCGGCTTCGCCTGGTATGCGCGCGGGCCGGTCTTCTGCCTGAAATCGCTGGTCACCGTCGGCCTTGTCTCGGTCCTGGCCGAAGTTCTGAAACCGCTCGTCCATGTCGACCAGATCCATCCAGGCGCGGCGGCCGTGCTGTTCGGCATTTCGGCGGGCGTGGGTCTTCTCGGCCTGTTCCGCCATTCGGGGTCGCTGGGCGGCGTGTCCATCGTGGCCCTGATCCTGCAGGATCGTTTTGGCTTCAAGGCGGGCTGGACGCAGCTTCTTCACGATCTGGTCCTGTTCTCGGTCGCGCTGTTCCTGCTGCCCTTCGACAGGGTGCTGTGGTCTCTTCTCGGCGCCGTGATCCTGAATGCGGTGATCGCCTTCAACCACCGCCGCGACTGGTATGTTGTGACCTGATCCCCTTTGCCCTCCGGGTCCGGCCACGAGAGGGCCGGGCCCGGAAGTCCCGCAATCAGCGGAACGATGCGGCCGAGACGTTGGACCAGACCTCGCCATTGCCGACGCGGAAGCTGCCGCCCTTCAGCTGGTAGCAGGACTTGTTGCCGCCCTGAACGCTGATGCCGACCAGTTTCTGGTCGAGCGAGATCGTGGCGTCATGCACGATGCCCACCGCAACCCCCGCCTTGTCGCGCAGAACGAAGCCGTTGAAGGCGGTGGCATTGCCGCCCGAGGCGCAGGCCAGCTTGCCCTTGGGCGGTATCAGCGCGCCGGTCGCCGGAGCGTTGACGTGGACGATGCCCGGAGGGGGCGTCGTGGTGCCGGGCGGTGTGGTCGTGCCGCCTCCTGGCACGGTGGTGCCGCCGCCGCCGACGGTCACGCCCACGCCCGTGGTCACGCCGCCGCCGCCGACCGAGACATCGACGCCGGTGCCGATCGTTCCGCCGCCGACGGCCACATCCACACCCGTATTGATGCCGTTTCCACCACCGATGCCGACATTCACATCTGCATCGACGCCATCGCCGCCGCCGATGCCCACATCGACATCAAGGCCAAGGCCCGCGGCCCCGGCGACACCCGCCCCTAGCATCAGGGCAAGCGCAAGGCCGGAGATCGCACCAAGGCGCCGGCCACAGGTTTCAGCAAAAGTCTTCCGCGTATTCCCTTTCAGAACGCATGACATTGCAACACCTCATCTGGCAAACCGCAGTCAATGTTGCGGGTTCGTTTGCCTGAACAACGGCATCGCCCTTAGCCCCCAAAAGAACTTTTTGCCTTTCCGCAACCAAAGGCCGCACCATGCGACCCATTGCTCAATTACGAATTGAACGCCCAAAAGTTGCAAGGAAAATGAGAATTTTGCAAAGAATCAGCACCTTGCGCGATTCCGCAGGCCAAATTCACAGGATTGCGGCAAAAAGGCGGACAGGGAACCCTGGAATTGCTGAACGATCCCGCAATACCCGCGCTATTGCCGCGAAACGGGAAACGCCGCGACCTGGCCCCGATTGACGCCCCGTCGCCGCGGTGCTAGCCGCAGCGCATGACCCGGACCGAAAGACACAGCCTGTTCGAGGATGCCCAGGGCCTTGCCTATGGCGCGACGATGGCCGCCTTCGGCATCGTCATCCTGACGCATCTCGGCCTTGTCACCGGGCAGACCGCAGGCTTGGCGGTTCTGATCTCTTACGCGACGGGCCAGAGCTTCGGCCTTGTGTTCTTCCTGGTCAACATTCCCTTCTACATTGTCGGCTACCTGCGGATGGGGCTGGTCTTTACATTGAAAACATTCGTGGCGGTGGCGCTGCTCTCGGCACTGTCGATCTGGATGCCGCAGCACCTCAGCTTCGCGACGCTGGACCCTGTCTTGGGGGCCATCCTGTTCGGCTTCCTGTCTGGCTCGGCGCTGCTGGCCCTGTTCCGCCATGGTGCCAGCCTGGGCGGCGTGGGCATCGTCGCGCTGATCCTGCAAGACCGGCTGGGCTGGCGCGCGGGCTGGGTGCAGCTTGGTTTTGACGCCCTGCTGTTCGCCGCCGCCTTTGCCCTGCGCGACGCAAAGACCGTCGCGATCAGCTTTCTCGGCGCCGTCGTGGTGAATGTGGTCATCGCCATCAACCACCGCCGCGACCGCTATATCGCCACCTGAACACCCGTTCCCGCAGGGTTATGCGGCGCTGCGGCAAGCGCCCTCTGGTCATGTGCGGCAAAAGCCTGTAAGTGCCGCGCACCTTCCCTCCCTCGTCCGGAACCCCAATGGAACTGCGCAACATCGCGATCATCGCCCACGTCGACCATGGCAAGACCACGCTGGTGGACGAGCTTCTCAAGCAATCCGGCGCGTTCCGCGAAGGCCAACAGGTCAGCGAACGCGCGATGGACAGCAATGACATCGAGCGCGAACGCGGCATCACCATTCTGGCGAAATGCACCTCGGTCGAATGGAAGGGCACCCGCGTCAACATCGTCGACACGCCCGGCCACGCTGATTTCGGCGGCGAGGTGGAGCGCATCCTGTCGATGGTCGATGGCGTCTGCCTGCTGGTCGATGCCGCCGAAGGCCCGATGCCGCAGACGAAATTCGTGCTGGCCAAGGCGCTTGCCCTGGGCCTGCGCCCCATCGTGGTGCTGAACAAGGTCGACAAGGCCGATGCCGAACCCGACCGCGCCCTGAACGAGGTCTTTGACCTTTTCGCCAATCTTGGCGCCAATGACCAGCAGCTCGACTTCCCGCATGTCTTCGCCTCGGGCCGTTCGGGCTGGGCGGATCTGGAGCTGGACGGGCCGCGCAAGGACCTTTCGGCGCTGTTCGACCTGATCGTCCGCCATGTGCCCGCGCCCAAGCAGCAAGCGCAGGATGGCGAACCCTTCCGGATGCTGGCGACCACGCTTTCGGCCGACCCCTATCTGGGCCGCATCCTGACCGGCCGCGTCGAATCTGGCCGCATCACCAATGGCACCACGCTCAAGGCGCTGTCGCGCGATGGCGAGCGGCTGGAGCAGTTCCGCGTCACCAAGATCCTCGCCTTCCGCGGTCTGTCGCAGGCCCCGATCGACGAGGCCGTCGCAGGCGACATCGTCACCCTGGCCGGCATGACCAAGGCCACTGTGGCCGATACGCTTTGCGCGCCTGAGGTCGACACCGCCATTCCGGCCCAGCCGATCGACCCGCCGACAATCACCGTCACTTTCGGCATCAATGACAGCCCGCTGGCGGGCCGCGATGGCAACAAGGTTCAAAGCCGCGTTATCCGGGACCGGCTGATGAAGGAAGCCGAGGTCAATGTCGCGATCAAGATCGCCGACACGCCCGGCGGCGAGGCTTTCGAAGTGTCCGGCCGCGGCGAATTGCAGATGGGCGTCTTGATCGAAAACATGCGCCGCGAGGGGTTCGAGCTGTCGATCAGCCGCCCGCGCGTCATCATGCGCGAGGAAGACGGCCAGCGCATGGAACCGATCGAGGAAGTCATCGTCGATGTCGATGACGAATATTCCGGCGCGGTGATCGACAAGCTGACCGGCGAGCGCAAGGGCGACCTGGTCGAAATGAAGCCCGCCGGCGTCGGCAAGACCCGGATCATCGCCCATGTGCCCTCGCGCGGGCTGATCGGCTATCAGGGCCAGTTCCTGACCGATACGCGCGGCACCGGCGTCTTGAACCGCATCTTCCACGGCTGGGCGCCGCATAAGGGCCCGATCCAGGGCCGCCGCCAGGGCGTGCTGATCAGCATGGAGACCGGGGTCTCGGTCGCCTATGCGCTGTGGAACCTCGAAGACCGCGGCAAGCTGTTCATCGGCCCGCAAGAGCAGATCTATGTCGGCATGATCATCGGCGAGCATTCGCGCGACAATGATCTTGAGGTCAACCCGCTCAAGGGCAAGAAGCTTACCAACATCCGCGCTTCCGGCACGGATGAAGCCGTCCGCCTGACACCGCATATCCGCATGTCGCTGGAAGAGGCCATCGCCTATATCGACGATGACGAGTTGGTCGAGGTCACGCCCAAAATCATCCGGCTGCGCAAGCGCCACCTTGATCCGCATGAGCGGAAACGCGCCTCGCGCAGCGAGTGATCGGCGGCGCCCCGCGCGCCGCCTTCGCCCCCCACTGGAACCCTGCCCGCCCTTCGTGCGTTAGTGCCGCAACGAAATGAAAAGGATTCCCGCGATGTATGGCAAGTTCCTAATGCCCGTGCTTGCGTTGGCCCTGGCTGCGACCCCGGTTCTGGCCGATGGAAACAAGGGCAAGAAGCACAAGAACGGCTATCATTCCGCGCAGAGTTTCTGTCCGCCCGGCTTGGCGAAGAAGAACCCGCCCTGCGTGCCGCCGGGCCAGGCGAAGAAATGGTCCAAGGACGACGATCATGATCGTGATCGTTACCGCAGCTACCGCGTCGGCGACTACATCGACCGCGACTATGTGGTGCTGCGCGACCCCTATCGCTACGGGCTTGACCCGCGCGGCACTTATTGGCGCGTCGGAGACAACCTGTTCCGCGTCGATGGACAGAACGGGCGCGTGCTGGCCACGCTGGGCCTCTTGTCGGCCCTGCTGAACTAAGTGTTGTAACCAGTTGATCTGAAAGAGGGGCGGCTTATTCGGCCGCCTCTCTGCGTTTGGGACGCAGCATGTCTTTCAGGTAGCGCCCGGTATGGCTTTCCGCGACCTTGGCCACATCCTCGGGTGTACCAGTGGCCACGATCCGGCCGCCGCCATCGCCACCTTCCGGCCCGATGTCGATCAGCCAGTCGGCGGTCTTGATCACATCCAAATTGTGCTCGATCACCACGACCGTATTGCCCTGTTCGACAAGGGAATGAAGCACTTCCAGCAGTTTCCTCACATCTTCGAAATGCAGGCCCGTGGTCGGTTCATCCAGGATATAGAGTGTCCGCCCGGTAGCCCGGCGTGACAGTTCCTTCGACAATTTCACCCGCTGCGCTTCGCCGCCCGACAGGGTGGTCGCCTGCTGGCCGACCTTGATATAGCCAAGCCCCACCTCGCACAGCGCATCCATCTTTTCGCGGATCGCAGGAACCGCCTGGAAGAACTCGCGCGCATCTTCGCAGGTCATCTCAAGAACATCGGCGATGCTCTTGGTCTTGAACTTGATTTCGAGCGTCTCGCGATTGTAGCGATGACCCTTGCAGGTCTCGCAGGTGACATAGACATCGGGCAGGAAATGCATCTCGATCTTGATGACGCCGTCGCCCTGACAGGCCTCGCAGCGCCCGCCCTTGACGTTGAAGCTGAACCGCCCGGCCTGATAGCCGCGCGCCTTGGATTCCGGCAGACCGGCGAACCAGTCGCGGATATGGGTGAAGGCCCCGGTGTAAGTGGCCGGATTTGAACGTGGAGTTCGCCCGATCGGCCGCTGGTCGATGTCGATCACCTTGTCCAGATGTTCGAAACCCTTGATCGTCTCGCAGGGCGCGGGCGTTTCATGCGCGCCGTTCAGCCGCATCGCCGCGGTCTTGAACAGGGTCTCGATGGTCAGGGTCGATTTCCCGCCGCCCGACACCCCGGTCACACAGACAAAGCGGCCCAGCGGAAATTCCGCCGTCATCTCCTTGAGATTGTTGCCCGTTGCCTTGACCACGGTCAGTTTCTTGCCGTTGCCCTTGCGCCGGGTCTTCGGCACGGCGATCTCGCGCGCGCCTGAAAGGTATTGCCCGGTCAGGCTGGCAGGATCGGCGGCAATTTCCGCCGGCGTGCCGCGCGCCACCACCTGCCCGCCATGCACCCCGGCGCCCGGCCCCATGTCGAAGACATAATCCGCCTCGCGGATGGCATCCTCGTCATGTTCCACCACCAGAACCGAATTGCCCTGGTCGCGCAGGTTTTTTAGCGTGGTCAGCAGCCGGTCATTGTCGCGCTGGTGCAGGCCGATGGACGGCTCGTCCAGCACATAAAGCACCCCGGTCAGGCCTGAGCCGATCTGGCTCGCCAGCCGGATCCGCTGCGATTCCCCGCCCGACAGCGTGCCGGCATTGCGGCTCATCGTCAGATAGTCGAGACCGACATTCACAAGGAATCCAAGCCGTTCGCGGATTTCCTTCAGAATGGCACGGGCGATTTCATTCTTCTGGTTGGTCAGCGCCTCGGGCACGGTTCCCACCCAGTCATGCGCCTCGCGGATCGACATGCGCACGACCTGGCCGACATGCAGCCCGCCGATCTTCACCGCCAGCGCCTCGGGGCGCAGCCGGTAGCCGCCGCAGGCATGGCAGTCACGGTTGTTCTGGAACCGCTCCATCTCTTCGCGGCTCCAGGCGCTGTCGGTCTCGCGGTAGCGGCGCTCCATATTCGGGATCACGCCCTCGAAGACGCGGCTGACCTTATAGCTGCGCCCGCCCTCGTCATAGGTGAAGTTGATCTCCTCACCCTTTGATCCGTATAGGAAAAGCTGCTGAACCGCTTCGGGAAGATCGCGCCATTTGTTCTTCTTGTCAAAGCCGTAATGCTTGGCCAGCGAGTCGACCGTCTGGGTGAAGTAGGGCGATTTCGACTTGGCCCAGGGCGCAATCGCGCCCTGCGGGATCGACAGGCCCTGATCGGGCACGACCAGCCGTTCGTCGAAGAACAGTTCCACCCCCAAGCCGTCGCAGACCGGGCAGGCGCCGAAGGGTGCATTGAAGGAAAACAGCCGCGGCTCGATCTCGGCGATGGTGAAACCGCTGACCGGGCAGGCAAATTTCTCGGAATAAGTGATGCGCTCGCCCTCACCCTCTGATGGCGCGGTCTCGATCACGGCGATGCCATCGGCCAGGTTCAAGGCGGTGCGGAAACTGTCGGCCAGCCGGGTCTCCAGCCCCTCGCGCACCACGATCCGATCGACCACCACGTCGATATTGTGACGGAACTTCTTGTCCAGCACCGGCGGCTCCTCCAGCTCGTAGAACTGGCCATCCACCTTGACGCGTTGGAAGCCCTGCTTCCTAAGCTCAAGAAATTCCTTCTTATACTCGCCCTTCCGGTCGCGGACGATCGGCGCCAGAAGATAGGCCCGCGTGCCTTCCTCCATCGCCATGACCGCATCAACCATGTCCTGCACCTGCATCGCGGTGATCGGCAGGCCGGTCGCCGGGCTGTAGGGCGTGCCGACGCGGGCGAACAACAGCCGCAGGTAATCGTAGATCTCGGTCACTGTCCCCACGGTCGACCGCGGGTTCTTCGACGTGGTCTTCTGCTCGATGGAAATCGCCGGGCTCAGGCCCGAGATATGGTCGACATCGGGCTTGCCCATCATGTCCAGGAACTGCCGCGCATAGGCCGAAAGGCTTTCGACATAGCGGCGCTGGCCCTCGGCATAGATCGTGTCGAACGCGAGCGAGGATTTGCCGCTGCCCGACAGGCCGGTGATCACCACCAGCTGATCGCGCGGGATGTCCATGTCGACGCCCTTGAGATTGTGCTCGCGCGCGCCGCGGACTTCGATGAACTTGTGCTCAGGCATGGCAGACCCCCGGGGAACACGCCAGAGATAGGGCAATTCGGGGCCGTATCCAACTGGATTTTGCGAACGAAGCGCGAACTTGCGCGGCTCGGCTTTGCGGTATCCGCGCGCTGCCCTATGCTGCGCCAATCAGAGGGAGGGCTCGCATGTTTTCATTCCTGCGCCGGGGCAAGGCGTGCCAGCCGCCCTCGGTGGCCGACCTGGCCATGGCCGTGTCGCGCGGCGAGGTGCTGCTGGTCGACGTGCGCGAGGCCCAGGAGCTGGCCCAGACCGGCAAGGCGCAGGGGGCGCTGCATCTGCCGCTTGGTCAGGTGGCGGCCCTGGCCGACCCTGCCCTGCCCGGTGCGCTGATCCGGCCGGGCAGGCCGGTGGCGGTCTATTGCGTGATGGGGGCGCGGTCGGCCAAGGCGGCCGAGGTCCTGCGCGGCCTGGGCTATGATCCGGTCTGGAACATCGGCGGGCTGAAGGATTGGGTCGCCGGGGGCGGTCAGGTCGAAAGCACCTGACGCCGCCGCGCCTGCCACAGATGCAGGGCGATGCCGAGGCTGCACAGCAGCACGGCGGCCAGCACCAGCCCGCCCGGCCCGGTCGCGGCCAGCAGAGCCGCCAGGGCGGGCGTGCCGCTGGTGGTGCCGACATTGCCCAGTTGCGCTACGGCGCCCGACGCCCCGGCCCGGGACTCGGCCGTTGCGTTCAATTCGGGGATGGCGGCGAAGCTCGCCCCCTGCACGATCCCCAGCGCCGCAGACAGCCAGAAACCGGCCAGCACCATGCCCGCGCCCTGCCCCCAGAACAGGCCCAGCAACAGAAAGCCGGGGATCGCAGCGCCATAGCCCCAGCGCACCAGCCGCACTGCCGGCATGACCCGCAACAGGCGCACGCCAAGGGTCAGCGACACGGCAATCGAGATCAGCGGCATCCCGGTCGCCATCAGGGCGCGCTGCACCAGCGGCACTTCGGGCGGCAGCAGGGTCAGGCAGGCGACATAAAGGAAGGTATAGCAGAAGAACCCCATGGCCGGTGCAGCCATCCGGGGCGAGCGGTAGATGCGCAGATGCTGTTCCAGCAGGTTTCCGGCATGGCCGGCCGGGCTGTGCGGGGGATCGGGCGGCAGCACGGCGCGCAGGATCAGCGCCAGCATGGCCATCCACAGCGCATGGCCCAGGAACAGGCCGGGCGCGCCGCCATGGGCCAGGATGAAAGGCGCGAACAGCGCAAGCACCGCATATGTGACGCCGAAGAAACTGGACCACAGCGTCATGGCAAAGGGCCGCTGCGCCTCGGGCGCAAGGGTCGCGATCATGGTCGGGCCGACGACGACGATGGTCAGATGCGAGACGCCTTCCAGCACCCTTGCCGCGATCATCAGCGGATAGGGCGGCAACAGCGCCTCGAGCGCCGATACCGCCGCCCCCAGCAAAAGCGCCGCGACAATGGCGCGGCGCGGGCCGATACGGGCGACCAGCAGCCCCGCCGTGGTGCCGAAGATCAGCCCGACCATGCCGACGACCGACACGACCAGCCCCAGCGCCACCTCGCCCGACCCGCCATAAATGGCGCGAAGATCTTCATATAAAACGGAAATCTTGCCGAATTGCGCTGCGGCCCCAAGGCCCGCGCACCACAGAAGGAAGACCAGGATCATGGGCGGCAGGCGTGTCATGCGCCCTGACTATCAAGCGGCAAGACGGGAAGCCAGAGGCGCGATGCGCCCCCGTATCTTTCCATCAGCCCAATCTTTCCACTGTCTAGAAATGGATCGCCCGTCCATAGGCGTCCAGCACCGCCTCATGCATCATCTCGGACAGGGTCGGATGCGGGAAGACGGTGTTCATCAGGTCTTCCTCGGTCGTCTCAAGCGTGCGGCCGACGACATAGCCCTGGATCAGCTCGGTCACTTCTGCGCCGACCATATGGGCGCCCAGCAATTCGCCGGTCTTGGCGTCGAAGACCGTCTTGATCATGCCCTCGGGTTCCCCCAGCGCGATGGCCTTGCCATTGCCGATAAAGCGGAAGCGGCCGACCTTGATCTGATAGCCCTGCTCCTTGGCCCTGGCTTCGGTCAGACCGACAGAGGCGACCTGCGGCTGGCAATAGGTGCAACCGGCGATCGAGCCGGGTTTGATCGGATGCGGATGGCCGCCCGCGATCAGCTCGGCCACCATCACACCCTCATGGCTGGCCTTATGCGCCAGCCAGGGCGCGCCGGCGATATCGCCGATGGCGAAAAGCCCCGGCACGCCGGTGCGGCAATATTCGTCGGTGACAACATGGGTGCGGTCGATCTTGACGCCCAGGGCCTCAAGCCCAAGGTTCTCGACATTGCCGACGATGCCCACGGCGGAAATCACCGTGTCGAACTCGGCGGTGGTCACCTTGCCATCCTGCTCGATATGGGCGGTGACGCCCACGCCAGGCTTGCGGTCCAGCTTCTTGACCGCGGCCTTCTCCAGGATCTTCATGCCCTGCTTGACGAATTGCTTCTTGGCGAAGCCCGAGATTTCGGCGTCTTCGACCGGCAGGATGCGATCCATCACCTCGACCACGGTGGTATCGGCGCCCAGCGTGTTGAAGAAGCTGGCGAATTCGATGCCGATCGCGCCCGAGCCGATGACCAGCAGCTTTTTCGGCATCCGTGACGCGACCAGCGCGTGCTTGTAGGACCAGACCAGATCGCCATCGGCCTCAAGCCCAGGCAATTCGCGGGCCCGCGCGCCGGTGGCCAGGATGATCGCCTTGGCCTTCAGCGTCTCGGTGCCCTTGTCGGTCTTGACCAGGACTTCGCCCTGTTTCGGCAAAGTGGCCGCACCCATGAAGACGGTGATCTTGTTCTTCTTCATCAGATGGCCGATGCCGCCCGACAATTGCTTGGCCACGGCGCGCGAGCGCGCGACCACGGCGGACAGGTCATAGCCGATGCCGTCGGCCTTGAGGCCGAATTCCTTGGCACGGTGCATAAGATGAAAGACCTCGGCAGACCGCAACAGCGCCTTGGTCGGGATGCAGCCCCAGTTCAGGCAGATGCCGCCCAGATGCTCGCGCTCGACGATGGCGACCTTCTGGCCAAGTTGCGCGGCGCGGATTGCCGCCACGTAGCCGCCGGGGCCAGCCCCTACCACCACCACGTCGAATGTCTGGTCTGCCATCTTCCCCTCCCTTGGAAAAACCGGCCTTCATAAAACTGGTTTACCCTTAAACCATCATGTTCAATCCAGCAACGAAGCCAGCCGCATGGGCCTATTCCTCTGACGCATGGCTGGCTTTCAACGCCCGCACCAGCGCACCATAGCCGCCCTCGGCCAGAAAAGTCGCTTCTTCCGGCGTGTTCTCGCGCGCCAGCGCGGCGTTGCGCAGCGGAAAGCGGCCGTAGCGGCGGATCATTTCCTGATGCGCCCGGGCGTGCAGCGCCATTTCGGGATCGGAGGCCATGCGGGTTTCCATCAGGTCCACGGCGCGGACCTGATCCTGCGGGTTTTCCGAATGTTCATACGGCATATAGAAGAACTGCCGTTCGGGTTCGGGGACGGCCATGTCCCAGCCTTCCTCAAGCGCCTTCCCCGCCGCGGCGCGGGCCCGGGCGTCGGTGGCGAAGGCCAGGGCCGTGCCGCGATGGATGTTGCGGGCGAACTGGTCGGCGATCACGATATAGGCCAGCGCTCCGGCCGGACCTTCGACCCAATGCTCCAGCCCGCCATCGCGCAACGCATCAAGAAGCTCGGAAAACCGCACGGCGCAGGCATCGTCGATCTCTTCCGTACCGGCATACCAGCCCTCGGGGCCGATCTCGCCCAGCCAGAAATCAAGCACTTCGACCGGATCGGACATGCGGCACCCCCTTTGGACGGCCAGCCTGACAAATGCGCGCGCGCCTTGCAATCCTGCTCAGCGCGGGGTGAGATCGGCCTCTTCCATCACGACGCCCACGGCGACGGGCGAGGCATTGGGCGAGACGCCGCGGAAGGCGCCGGTGACGGCGGGCGCGGCACGGCGGGTCATCCGCCAGGCGGCATAGCCGCCAAGGCCAAGGAACAGCACACCTATGAACAAAAAGAAACCCGAGGGTCCGACAAGGCCCATGATCCAGCCGGTGACGAGCGGGCCGAAGATCGCGCCGAACCCGTTGAGAAAGATCATCGCGGCGCTGGCGCCGGGCATGTCGTCGCGGGTCAGGAAGTCGTTGGTATAGGCGATCAGCAGGGCATAGATGGGGTTGGTGATGCCGCCCAACACCAGGGCTACGCCGATCAGCCCGGCGAAGGGCAGGCCCGGCAGCATGGCCACGACCATGGCCAGGGCCGCGACGAAAGACAGGCCCATGATCAGCGTCCGGCGGTCGTTGCGGTCGCTCAGATAGCCGACGGGATATTGCAGCAACAGCCCGCCCACATACATGGCGCCGACAAAGATCGAGATTTGCGAGAGGCTGAGCCCGACCTGTGTACCCCAAACCGAGGCCATGCCGAACATGGCCGAGAAGATGCCGCCGGTCAGCAGCATCCCGATGCAGCCTAGGGGCGAGATTTCAAAGAGTTTGCGAAAGGAAATCCGCCTTGCGCTGTCGAAGGCGGGGGCGGGCGTGGGGGCCAGGAGGATGGGCAGAAAGGCCAGCGAAACCAGCACGGATGGCAGGATGAACAGGGTGAAACCGCTGGCGTCCGGCAGGTTCAAAAGCACCTGACTGGCAATGATTCCAAGCATTTGGGTAATCATATAGGCCGACAGCGCCTGGCCCCGCGTCTCATTGGTGGCGGTGTTGTTGATCCAGCTTTCGGCGGTGATGTAGATGCCGGAAAAGGCGAAGCCCGCGAGGACGCGCAGGAGGCTCCAGGCCATCCAGTCGGGCACGACCGGGTAGACGATCAGGATGGCCGAGATGGCAGAGCCGAGGGCGGCGAAGACGCGGACATGGCCGACGCGGCGGATCATGCGCGGCGCAAGCACCGATCCGAACAGAAAACCCAGGAAATACGAGGACATGACGATCGAGAGCTGAAAGGTCGAGAAGCCCGCGCCCGCGCCCCTGATCCCCAGAATCGTGCCCTGCACGCCATTGCCCACCATCAGGAGCATGACCCCCATCAGAAGCGGCCAGGTCGTGGCGATAACCCTGATCATCTTGCAACCTTTCGCGTCTTCCGCATGTCTGGCGAATGTCTGGCAAACGTCTGGCGAATGTCTGCCGCAGATGGGGTGGTAGGCTACCGCGTCGCGCCGCCCTGCCCCGGCGCGGGAATCAGGAGCGAGGCATCGCCATAGGAGAAGAAGCGATAGCCCGTCTTTACCGCATGATCATAGATCCGGTCGATGGTGCTCTTGCCCATCAGGGCCGAGACGAGCATCAGCAGCGTCGAGCGCGGCAGGTGGAAATTCGTCATCAGCGCATCGGTCACGCGAAAGCGGAAGCCAGGATAGATGAAGATGTCGGTCGGGCCTTCCCAGGGGGCGATCTGCCCGGTCGCCTGCGCCGCCGTCTCGATCAGGCGCAGCGCCGTGGTGCCGACGGGAATCACCCTGCCCCCGGCGGCCTTGGTCGCCGCGATCTCGGCCGCGGCCCCGGGCGTCACGCGGCCCCATTCGGAATGCATTCTGTGGGTCGTCACATCCTCGACCTTGACGGGCAGAAAGGTGCCCGCGCCGACATGAAGGGTGACTTCGGTGAACTGCACCCCCCGGTCGCGCAGCGCCGCCAGCAGGGCCTCGTCGAAATGCAGGCTGGCGGTCGGGGCGGCCACGGCACCGGAATGGCGGGCGAAAACGGTCTGGTAATCCTGCTTGTCCGCCGCATCCGCCGCGCGCTTGGCGGCGATATAGGGCGGCAGCGGCATGGCCCCGGCCTCGGCCAACGCGGCATCGAAAGCCTCGCCCGCGCGGTCGAAGATCAGGCGCAGGTCGGTTTCGCCCTTTTCGGCGACCATGGCCGAAAGCTCGGGCGAGAAGGTGATGGTCTCGCCTTCCTTCAGCTTGCGCAGCGGCTTGGCCAGCGCGCGCCAGCCGCCCGCAGCGTCGGGTTCAAGCAGGGTGATCTCGATCTTCGCCTCGGCCTCGCCGCGCCGGCGCCTGCCGAAAAGGCGGGCCGGGATGACCTTGGTATTGTTCAGGACCAGCCGGTCACCGGGTTGCAACTGGCCCGGAAGGTCATGGACATGCAGGTCGCTGATGCTGTCGCCCTGCGCCAGAAGAAGCCGCGCCGAGGACCGCGGGCGGGCGGGCCGCGTCGCGATCAGCCCTTCGGGCAGGTAGAAATCGAAATCCGAAAGCTGCATCTTCCCCTCAGTCAGCCGCCCTGTTTCAGAACCGGCGGCGGTTGCCGGAAGATCTCGCGGAACATGCCCGGGGTCAGGATCGACAGCGGGTTGACGCTGACCTGCGGATTGTCCGATGTGCCGGTGATCCGGTAATTGAAGCCGAACAGCCCCTCGCCCTTGCGGGTGAAGATCTGCCCGATGCCGTTGAGGATATAAAGGGGCGAAATCGTGCCTTGAATATCCAGTTGACCCGAGCCCGAGCGGTAGAGGCCGGCGAAGGAAATTCCCATCGAAGCGCCGACCGCCGCGCCGCGCCGGACCTGCACCCCTTCGGGCTGAAGGGTGAACTCGACATCGCCCTCGCCGAAGAGGATGCCATTGCCGTTCAACTGTTCCAGCAGCCCCACCACCGAGACGGCGGAAAGCAGTTCGGCCAGGGCGGGCGCACCCTGAACCGACAGGTTCTTGAAGGTGCCGATGCCGATGTAATTGCCCTCGGCCCCCCGCGGTTGCAGCGTCAGGTCCATGCTGCCGCCGCGCCCCTTGTCGAAGATGCCGGCCGCCGCCAAGACGCCCCCGGCATTGCCCGAGCGGATCCGGATCGCAGTGCCGCCCTTGACCGGGACCGTCGCCCCCTCGATCCTTCCCGCGCCATTGACCGCGCCGACGAAGGTGCCGTCCAGCCCGCCCGCGCGTTGCAGGAAATTGCCGGAAAAGCCGGTGATGGCGATGCCGGACGAGACGACCAGCCGGTCGAGATTGACCTTGATCGGGACATTGCCGCCAGTGCCGCCGCCGCCCCCGCCGCCCGAGGGGCGGTTGCGCAGGTCCAAGGTTCCGCCATTCAGTGCAACCGTGATGCCCGCCTTGCCGGTGCCGCGGATATCGGCGGGCGCGTCAAGCCAATTGCCCACCTTGAGGCTGGCGAAGCTGGCCAGGTCCAGCCCGCCGCCTGCCTTTGTGGTGATCCGGCCCTGTGCGGCAAGCCCCGGCGCGGTCAGCGACAGGGCCGTGACCTCGGGTGCTGTGCCAAGCACGGCGTCCAGCGCCAGCTTGCCCCTGGTCTTGGCCCCCTTGGACCAGCTCAGCGGCGCGACCGACAGCGTCGCCCCGACCAGATCGCTTTCCAGATGCAGGCGTGCGGGCTTGCCCTTGGCCAGATCCAGCGTGATATCTGCCCCCGTCTCGCCCCCGAGCCAGCCCTGAGGCAGCGAAATGCCCAGGTCGCGCAGCCATGCGTCGCTGATCCGGGCCGAGCCGCGCACCGTGGCCTGGCCTTTCACGGTCGCATTGAAGCGCTGGTCATAGCGGGCGACGATGGGCATCGGGCCAAGCAGCCCCTCGCCCGACAGGCTGAGGCCCTGGTTCGTGACCTTCACCGCCATGTCGGGCGAGGTGACGGTGCGGCCGGGCACGATCTTGTCGGAGGAGAAATCCAGGATGCGGCCCGAGACGTTGTATTCGACATCCTTGGCAGTGATCCTGGCGATCAGCGGAAAGCGCAGATCCGAGGCCAGCACCGCCCTGCCCTGGCCCAGATCGACCGGACGTTCGGCCTTTTGCAGGAATCGGAAGGGTTCCTGATCCAGCAGCGACAGCGTGGCGGTCAGGGGCGCGTCGGTGATCAGGCGGACCTCGGCGGTGGCGGGGAATTTGGTGATGTCGGGCACGGTCATCACCGAGCCGCCAACCTCGATCCGGCCGCCCTGTGGCGCTGTGACATGGCCGCCATCGACGACGACGGTATAGACATTGCCCTCGATCGTGGCGCGGCCATGGCCTTCCTGGATCGGCGGCAGGGTGCGGATGAAGCGGACCTCGGCGCCCGAGAATTCATAGCCCAGGGCAAAACGGGGCGGTGTCTTTTCGGCAAAGCGCAGGGCGGCCTTGAAATTGGTGAACTCGGCCTGGCCGACATTTTCCGACAGCCATTTGCGGGTGCCCGGCACGGCCGAAACCGGCCAGAGCCGCATCAGGCGCTGGGCCTCGATGGCGTTGAGCGCGACATCGAGCCCGCCCTTCCAGCCATCCTCGGCGATCTCGGCGCGGCCGGTCAGCGCGAGGCGTTCCTTGCCCTCGGTCAGGACCAGCTGGCCGACCTGAAGGCGGAAGGGGCGGAACTGCAGTTTCAGGTCAAGGACGCCGTCGGAAAAGCGGACGGGGCTGGCGAAGACGCCTTCGGGGTCGACCATGACTTCGGAGAAATCAAGCTGGGTGACCAGGGCGCGGGGCAATGCGCCGCGCGCGATCGGGGCGCCGCGGTCATCCAGCAGGTCGCTGTGGCCCACGGCCTTGAGGCGCAGCGAGGGGCTTTCGACCGAAAGCGACTTCAGGGTGACGCGCTGGCTGGCGGGGTCGTAATGCAGCGCCATGGCGGCGCTGTCGAAGGGCACGGGCGCGGCTTCGGGATCGGGGCGCAGCGCGCCCTGGCCCAGTTGCAGCCGCGCCTCAAGCTGGCCGACCTGGCCCTCGGCGGTCAGCGCGCCGCTGATCTCGCCCGAGATGGGGGCGTCGAGGACGGCAAGCGGGGCCAGGGGGGCGGCCTGGGCGGCCAGATCGGCGGCGGCGACGCGGGTGACGGTGGCGGTCATCCGGGCGGAGCTGTCGGATCTGGCGGTCTCGACCAGGACGCGGGCCTGGGCCGGATCGACCCCGTCGAGCAGCGTCAGCGACAGTTCGGCGGCCAGCCCGCTTTCGCGGTTTTCCAGCACGAGGCGGCCATCGCCCACTTCCCAGCGCCGCCCGGCGCGGGCGTCTGTCAGGGTCAGGGTCAGTGCATCGGCCTCGACCAGCACCAGCCCGGCAAGGGCGGGACGGGCGAACATGCGGTCCAGCGCGTCCAGGAGCTGGGCGGGGTCCTGCAGGCCGGGGCTGCCCGACAGGCCGGCCAGGCTGAGACCGAGCCGTCCCTCGGCATCGCGTTCCAGCGCCAGTCGCGCGCCCGAGAGGCGGACGGAGCGCGGCTGGACCTTGCCGGTCAAGAGCGCGCCGGGGTCAAGGGCCACCCGCGCCTCGCTGAGCCCGAGAAGCGCCTTGCCCGCGCCATCCATCAACCGCAGGTCGCGCAGCACGAAACGCGGCACCAGATCGCGGTCGACGGCGATCTCGACCGCGCCCAGCGACAGGGCGCTTCCGGGCGGCAGATGGGCCGCGCCCAGCTTGCGGTTCAGCCGGTCCTCGACCTCGGCCACGGCCCAGACCGGCAGATGCAGCGTGCGCCCGGTCAGCACCATGCCTGCGGCCAGAACCCCGAGCGACAGAAGCAGAAGAAAGAGGATCAGCCGCAGCCCAAGGCGCGGCACATGGCGATGGCGCAAGCGGCGCTTCTTCCGGGGGGCAGGCACGGACGCTTGCGGCGCTGCCGCACCGTCCGACCCGTCCGAAATGCCGCCTTCCGCCAAGACCTGATCCGTCCCGCCTGCTCTTCGCGCCCCCTTGCCTTTATCCTTGCCGCAAGGCAACCCGCAGACCAAGCCCAAGGTGCTCACAAGGCAAGGAGCCGCGCATGATCGAAGCTGGACAGATCGCCCCCGATTTCACCCTTCCCGTCACCGGCGGCGGCACGCTGACCCTGACGGCGCTGCGCCCGGCGCGGGTGGTCCTGTTCTTCTACCCCAAGGACAACACGCCCGCCTGCACGCTCGAGGCGCGCGACTTCTCGGCGTTGGCCGATGACTTTGCCAAAGCGGGGGCGCAGGTCCTGGGCATTTCCAAGGACAGCGCCAAGGTGCATGAGGGCTTCTGCGCCCGCCAGGATCTGGCGATCCGGCTTCTGTCCGACAAGGACAGCGCCACCTGCGAGGCCTATGGCGCCTGGGGCGAGAAGAAACTGTACGGTAAGACCTATCAGGGCATCCTGCGTTCGACCTTCCTGATCGGCGGCGATGGCCGGGTCGAGAAGGTCTGGCCGCAAGTCTCGGCCAAGGGCCATGCGGCCGAGGTTCTCGCCGCGCTCAGGGCCCTGTGACCCTTTCTTCCTTTCCCTTCTTCTGTTCAAAAATATCCTGCGGGGAGGTCTGGAGGGGTGCAAAACCCCTCCAGGGTTTCCAAGGGGCGCAACGCAGCGCGCAATGAGGACCGCCATGACCCAGAGCCTTGCCGAAAGGGCCGTCGAGATCCTGACCACGGCAGGCGGCCGCGAGAAGGCGGCGCTGAGCCGCCGCCATGCCGCGGCCTGGGTTGCCGCGCGCGCGGCGGGCACGCCCTTGCCGGTGGGCCGGGCGACGCCGCCCGATGCCCCGGCGCGACCCGACAAGCCCGACCTCCTGCCGCCGCGCGAGGTGCCGCGCCGCCGCCCCGGCAGCCCGCAGGGCCGGATCGCGCTGTTGCATGCCGTGGCGCATATCGAGCTGAACGCCATCGACCTGCATTGGGACATCATCGCCCGTTTCGCCGACCAGCCGATGCCGCTGGGCTTTTACGACGACTGGGTGAAGGCGGCGGATGAGGAATCGAAGCACTTCACCTTGCTTTCCGATGTGCTTGAGGCGCTGGGGTCGCATTACGGCGCCCTGCCCGCCCATGCCGGCATGTGGCGCGCCGCCGAGGATACGGCGCAGGATTTCAAGGGCCGTCTGGCGGTGGTGCCGATGGTGCTGGAGGCGCGCGGCCTGGATGTCACGCCGGGCATGATCGAGATCTTCCGCAAGGCGGGCGAGGATCAGGCCATCGCCGCGCTTGAGGTGATCTATGCCGAAGAGGTCGGCCATGTCGCCTATGGCGCGAAATGGTTCAACTGGCTTTGTGGACGTGATGGCGAAGACCCGAAAGAGGTCTTCCATAGCCTGGTCCGGCGCTATTTCCATGGCGCGCTGAAACCGCCTTTCAACGAAGAGAAGCGCGCCGAGGCGGGGCTGCCGCCCGATTTCTACTGGCCCCTGGCCGAAGGGGCGGATCAGGCGGGAGAGGCCTGATCCGGTTCCCGAAACTTGTCGATATCGGCAGATTCTCGCCGATAATCGGCGGGTTGACCGTGGCTTTGCCCCGTGCCGGGCCAAAATCCTTGCGACACAGGGGCCACTTGGCTAATCAGGAACAGGCCTTGCAAGGACCGCACGGGGGTGCGCCCTAAGGGGTTGAGCGACAACAACAATCGGACTGCCCAGTTGCTTGCACGGCTTGCTTTCAGGATCAATACCCAGCTTGAGCGGGTCTTTCCCGAGCAACGCGTCTTTCTGAAATCCGACCATGGCACCCATTTCATCCGCTTCCGCCCCGCCACCCAGGCGGTGATGGCGGTGGCGGGCGGTCTGGCCCTGGCCTGGACCATCGTCGCCACGGCGATCCTGATGATGGAGACGATCGGCGCCGGTTCGGCGCGCGAACAGTCGCAGCGCCAGGCCGTGGTCTTCGAGCGCCGCCTGACCCAGTTGTCCGCCGACCGCGACCTGCGGCTGCAAGAGGCGACCGCCGCGCAAGACCGCTTTTCCGGCGCGCTGGAACAGGTTTCCGAGATGCAGGAGATGCTGCTCGGCTCGGAAGACCGCCGCCGGGAACTGGAGACCGGCATCGAGGTGGTGCAGGACACGCTGCGCCGCACCATCAAGGAGCGCGACGAGGCGCGGGCCGAGATCGCCCGGCTGACCCTGGCGCTGGACCAGCATGACGAAGCCGGGGCGACCGAGATCGGCCGGATGCATGACACGGCGGCGACGCTGGATTTCCTGACAGCGGCGCTGGAAGGCACCGCCAGGGAACGCGATGCCAAGGCTGCGGAAACGCTGGCCGCGCAGGGCGAGATCCTGGCGCTGCAAGACGCAATCCGGCTGGACGGCGCGCGCAACGACGCCATCTTCGCCAAGCTCGAAGAGGCGGTCACCGTCTCGATGGAACCCCTGGACAAGATGTTCCGCTCGGTCGGGCTTGACCCCGAGGATCTGATCGCCTCGGTGCGCAAGGGCTATTCCGGCCAGGGCGGCCCGCTGGCGCCGATCACCGTCTCGACCATGGGCGGCACGCTGACCCCGGATGAAACCCGGGCCAATGCGATCCTGCGCGATCTGGACGAGATGAACGTCTACCGCATGGCGGCCCTCCGCGTGCCGCTGGGAATGCCGGTCAAGGCCTCGGTGCGCTGGACCAGCGGTTTCGGCGGGCGCGACGACCCGCTGGGGCGTGGCTACCGCCAGCATGAGGGGCAGGATCTGGCGGGCGATTACGGCACCGCGATCTATGCCACGGCCGATGGCGTGGTGACCTATGCAGGCTGGCAAAGCGGCTATGGCCGCCTGATCAAGATCCAGCACTCTTTCGGCATCGAGACCCGCTTCGGCCATCTGTCACAGATCCGTGTCGAGGTCGGCCAAAGGGTCTCGCGCGGGGACAAGATCGGTGATATGGGCAATTCAGGCCGGTCGACTGGAACCCATCTTCACTACGAGGTGCGGATCGGGGGCAGTGCCGTCAATCCGATCAAGTTCATAAAGGCAGCCAGCAATGTTTTCTAAGAGCCGCATCAACGAACCGGGTCCGAAGGCCGAGGCTGAGAAACCCAAGACCCCGGAGACCCAAGTGTCGAAACCTGCCATGGAATTCACCCCGTCCGCGCCCAAGGGCAAGGCGACGGCCTCGGTCCTGTCGTCGGACCTGACGGTGGTCGGCAATCTGCGCACGACGGGCGATATCCAGGTCGAGGGCACGGTCGAGGGCGATATCCGCGCCCATCTGCTGACCGTGGGCGAAAGCGCCACGATCCGCGGCGAGATCGTTGCCGATGACATCGTGGTCAATGGCCGGGTGATCGGCCGGGTGCGCGGGCTGAAGGTGCGCCTGACCTCGACCGCCCGCGTCGAGGGCGACATCATCCACAAGACCATCGCCATCGAGTCGGGCGCGCATTTCGAAGGGTCGGTGCAGCGCCAGGAAGACCCGCTGGCCGCTGGCCGTTCGAACCCGATCCCCGCCGGGATGCGCGCCGCCGAGGCGGCGCCGGGCGGCGAGACGCTCTGAGGCCCCGGGCCTGACCCGATGCGGAAAGGGCGCCCCTGCGGCGCCCTTTTTCATTCAGTCCAGCGCGCGGCGATAAAGATGCCAGCTGGCATGGCCGAACAGCGGCAGGACCAGGAACAGCCCGAGAAAGCCCGGCAGCATGGCTAGGAACAGGCAAGCGGCGATCAGCGCGCCCCAGCCCAGCATCACCAGCGGATTGTCGCGGACCAGGGCGAAGCTGGTCAGCATGGCGGTGACGAAATCGACGTCGCGGTCCAGCAGCAGCGGTAGGGCGACCACGGTCAGGCTGTAGATCAGCGTCGCGAAACAGGCGCCGACCAGCGTGCCCATGGCCAGCATGGCCATGCCCTGCGGCGTGGCGAAGATCGCCAGGCTGGTGGAGACATTGGTCATGGTCGCGCTGCCCAGGAAGAGGGCGAAGATCATGTGGGACAGGAAGTTCCAGAACAGGAAGAAGACCACGATCACCGCCGCAATCGAGGGGATCTGGCGGTCCTTCTGGCGGAAGATCACGCCCAGGACGCTGCGCCAGTCCAGCGCCTCGCCCGTCTCGCGCCGCCGCGACACCTCGTAAAAGCCGCAGGCGATGAAGGGGCCAAGGATCGGAAAGCCCGCCGCCGCCGGAAGGGTCCACCAGAGCTGGCCCTTGGTCGTGACCGCCCAGAAGACCAGCCAGCCGCCCAGCACATAGACCAGCGCGAAGAACAGGCCGTAAAGCGGCGCGGCGCGGAAATCGGCCCAGCCCGCGCGCAGGCTGTCGCGCAGGTCGACCCATTCCATCTGGTTGATCTCGGGCACCTTGCTGCCGGTTGCCGCCTCTGCGTTCATCGCCTGCTCCATCTCTTCCCTGCGGTCAGGCTAAGGGCGCGAACGGGCGGGCGCAAAGGGATTTGCGCGCGGGCGCGCGGACAAGAATTCCAGACGAGAAGTCTTTTGGCGCGAGGCTTGTGCGAAACCTCACGCCCCCGGCGCGTCAGACGTCGGCCTTGGCCTCGGCGCGGCTTTTCCCGGTCAGGTCCATCGCCAGCGTCGCGGCCATGAAAGGGTCAAGATCGCCGTCCAGCACGCCCTGGGTATCGCTGGTCTCGTGATTGGTGCGCAGGTCCTTGACCATCTGGTAGGGCTGCAAGACATAGCTGCGGATCTGGTTGCCCCAGCCGGCATCGCCCTTGTTCTCATGCGCCTCGTTGATCGCGGCGGACCGCTTGTCCAGCTCCATCTGGTAAAGCCGCGCCTTGAGCGCGTTCATCGCGATCTCGCGGTTCTGGTGCTGCGATTTCAGCGAGGAGGTCACCACGATCCCGGTCGGGAAGTGGGTGATCCGCACCGCCGAGTCGGTCTTGTTGACGTGCTGACCGCCCGCGCCGGAGGAGCGGTAGGTGTCGATGCGGATGTCCTTGTCCTGGACCTCGATGTCGATGTTGTCATCGACCACCGGATAGACCCAGACCGAGGCGAAAGAGGTCTGGCGCTTGTCGCCCGAGCCGAAGGGCGAGATGCGGACAAGGCGATGCACGCCGCTTTCGGTCTTCAGCCAGCCATAGGCATTGTGGCCAGAAATCTTGTAGGCGACGGATTTGATCCCCGCCTCCTGCCCGGCTTCTTCCGAGAGCATCTCGACAGTGAAGCCGCGGCGTTCGGCCCAGCGGGTATACATGCGGGCCAGCATCTCGGCCCAGTCCTGGCTTTCCGTGCCCCCTGCCCCGGCATTGATTTCCAGGAAGGTGTCATTGCCATCGGCCTCGCCGTTCAAGAGCGCCTCAAGCTCTTTCTGCGCGGCCGTTTCCAGCAGGGCCTTCAGCGCCGTCTCGGCCTCTTGGACGATGGCCTCTTCGCCCTCCATCTCGCCCAGTTCGATCAGGCCGATATTGTCGTTCAACCCGCCTTCGATCAGCTTGTAGCCGTTGACGGCGTCGATCAGCGACTGGCGCTCGCGCATCAGTTTCTGGGCGCGGGGCGGGTCGTTCCACAGATCGGGGTCTTCGATCAGGGCGTTGAATTCCTCAAGCCGGTGCGGCGCGGTTTCCCAATCCATCCGCTGCGCCAGAAGCGCCAGCGACTTGCGGATCGCCTCGACATTCTGTTGGGTTTCCGCCCGCATCTTGCCGTTCCCTCATGAGTATCGCGGCCTGATAGCGCCTGCGCCGCGCCCCGGCAAGGGCGCGGCAGGGCCGTGGGCCAGTGTCTGTCAGTAAAGCCCGCCCGCCGAGACCGTGCCGAAATCGGCCTTGCCCGGAATGACGGCGCGTTCGCCGGTGGCGGTGGTGACGGTGCTGCCGCTGTCGGCATCGGTTTCGCCATAGGCGAAGAGCGGCAGGTTCTGGCCCATGGCGAAGCCGCCATCGACCAGCGCACCCAGACCGAAGATCGGGTCTTCGCCTTCGCGGAAATATTCCGCCACGACGTTGTCGCCGGTCACGCCATCGGGCAGGCGCGCGCCGGTGAAGCGGTCGATGTTGACGAAATAGCCGCCCGGCGGAACCTTGAACTTGGTGCCGCCATATTTCTTGATCGCGGTCTTCATGAAGCTTTCGAAAACCGGGCCGCAGAACCCGCCGCCGGACACGTTGCCCAAGGATTGCGGGTTGTCATAGCCGATATAGCAGCCGGCGACGATGTTCGAGGAATAGCCGATGAACCAGACATCCTTGGCGTCATTGGTGGTGCCGGTCTTGCCCGCGATCGGCACGGGCAGGTTGATGCCGCGCGCGGTGCCGCGTTGGACCACGCCTTCCAGCATCGAGGTCAGCTGATAGGCGGTGATCGCATCCATCACCCGCTCGCGGTTCGAGGTGATGCGGACGCCCTCGCCCGAGGGCAGGGTCGCGAGACCGCAATCCTCGCAATTGCGCTGGTCATGGCGATAGATGGTGCGGCCATAGCGGTCCTGCACCCGGTCGACGAGGGTGGGTTCCACCCGCTCGCCGCCATTGGCGAACATGGCATAGGCCGCGACCATCTTGTACAGCGTCGTCTCCTGCGCGCCGAGGGCATTGGCCAGGAAGGGCGACATGCGGTCATAGACGCCGAAGCGTTCGGCATAGGCGGCGACCGTCTCCATGCCGATTTCCTGCGCGATCCGCACGGTCATCAGGTTGCGGCTTTGCTCGATCCCGGTGCGCAGGGGCGTGGGACCGTAATATTTGCCCGAGGCGTTCTTGGGCGTCCACAGGCCCTGGGCGGTATCCACCTCGATCGGCGCGTCGACGACAATGGTCGCGGGCGAGAAGCCGGAATCCAGCGCCGCGGCATAGACGAAGGGCTTGAACGAGGAACCCGGCTGGCGGGTGGCCTGGGTGGCGCGGTTGAAGACCGAGAACTGGTAGGAGAAGCCGCCCTGGATGGCGAGGACGCGGCCAGTGTTCACATCCATCGCCATAAAGGCGCCCTGCACGGCAGGCACCTGGCGCAGGGTCCAGCGGATGAAGCTGTTATCGGCATCCTTGATCATGCGGCGCACGAGGACCACGTCGCCCGGCTTGAAATTGTCGGCGAAGCTGCCCTTCATCCAGTCGATATCGGCGCGGGGAATGACCTGCGGCTCGGCCTCGGTCTCGCGCACGCCCTCGATTCCGATGCGCATCGACTTGTCGCCGATCTCAAGCACGACGGCGGGGAACCAGCCGTCGATGTCGCGCGGCACATCGGTCGCGGCCAGGGCAGCGCGCCAGTCGGATTCGGCGCCCAGCTTGTCTTCGGCAATGGTCTTGCCGGTGCCATTCCAGCGGCCGCGACCGCGGTCGTATTTTTCAAGCGCGGTGCGCAGGGCCTTTTCGGCAGCGGCTTGCAGCTCGGGGTCGATGGTGGCGCGGATGGTCAGGCCGCCGGTGAAGAATTCGTCCTTGCCGAAGTTCTTGGACAGCTGGCGGGCGATTTCCTCGGTGAAATAGGTCCGCTCGGGCATGGCCTCGCGGAAGGAGGGGAAGTCGCCATTCTGCACGGTCCTGAGCGGCAGGGCGCGTTCGGCCTCATAGCTGGCATCGTCGATATAGCCGTTCTCGTTCATCTGGCGCAGCACATAATTGCGGCGGTCGACCGCCTCTTCATATTGCCGGACAGGATGCAGGTCGGTCGGTTTTTTCGGCAGGGCGGCCAGATAGGCGGCCTCGCCCGGGGTCAGGTCGGCCAGCGACTTGTTGAAATAGGTCTGGGCGGCGGCGGCGACGCCATAGGAATTCTGGCCGAGGAAGATCTCGTTGAGGTAGATCTCAAGGATGCGGTCCTTGGACAGCGTTTCTTCAAGCCGCGTCGCCAGGATGATTTCCTTGATCTTGCGCTCGATCCCCTTGGTGCCGTCGCGGGTGCCATCCAGCAGCATGTTCTTCATCACCTGCTGGGTGATGGTGGACGCCCCGCGCACGTCGCGGCCCCGCGTCTTCACCGCTTCGACCAGGGCCGCGATCATGCCGCCCGCGTCATAGCCGTGATGGCTGTAGAAATTCTTGTCCTCGGCGCTGATGAAGGCTTCCTTCACCAGATCGGGAATATCCTCGGCCGGCACGAAAAGGCGGCGTTCGCCATTGTCGACGAATTCGTCAAGGATTCTGCCCTCGCCGGTATAGATGCGGCTGATCGTGGCGGGGGCGTATTGCGCCAGGCTTTCATGGCTGGGCAGGTCGCGCGAATACATCCAGAAGATCGCGCCGACGGTCAGGGCGCCGAAAAAGACGCCCAAGGTCAGCGCGGTGAAGATGGCCCCGAAGAAAGAGCCGATGAATCGCAGCACGGATCGTGCCCCCTGCCCAAAAAGGTGATGTGCCCCAGTATAGCAGACGCGGGCAGAGGTCAAAACCTTGGCCCGGAAAAGTGATGGCGGCGGCGGCTTTCTGCGGCGGGCTACTTGTCGCGCAGCGCGCGCAGGGCGCGATCCTCGCCGGACCAGGCGATCAGCGCCTGACGCAGCGCCTCGGCCATGCCCGCCCGCCATTCCTTGTCCTCGAGCCGCTTGAGATCGCGCGCCGACGAAAGGAAGCCCAGTTCCAGGAGAACCGAGGGGATGTCGGGCGATTTCAGCACCGAAAAGCCCGCTTCCTGATGCGGGTGGCGGTGCATCTTCAGCCCCGCCCCCTTGATGGCGGTTTCCAGCGCCGCCGCCAGCCTTGCGACGCGCGGCTCGGTCTCGGTGCGGGCCATGTCCATCAGGACGCTGGCCACCAGATCATCCTGATCGCGCAGGTCCACCCCGGCCAGAAGATCGTCGCGGTCATGCCGTTCGGCCAGCGCGGCAGAGGCGGCATCGGTCGCCTCGTCGGACAAGGTATAGATCGTCGCGCCCTGCGCCTCGCCCTCGGCGATGGCATCGGCATGGAGCGAGAGGAAGACATCCGCCCCGGCGGCGCGGGCGATGGAGATGCGGGTTTCCAGGGGCACGAAGACATCTTCCTCGCGCGTCATCACCACCTGGAAGCGGCCATCGCGCAGCAAAAGCTCTTTCAGCTCGCGCGCGAAGCCCAGCATCAGATCGGCCTCTTTCTGGCCGTCGCGTTCCGCCCCCGGGTCAATGCCGCCATGGCCGGGGTCAAGCACCACGACGACGGGGCCATCGCGGCGCGTGGGCAGCGGTTCGGGAAGGGCTGCGGCCCGGGGCAGCGACCAGTCGGGCGGTTCCGGCAGGGCGGCGGCATCGGCGAAATCGTCCGGGGTGGCGGGGATCAGGCCGATACGGATCACCGCACCCTCGGCCCCCTGCCCCTGGGCGGTTTCCATCGCCGCCGCCTGCACCAGCAGGGGCGTCTTCAGTTCCAGCACCAGCCGCGACCAGCCGGGGCGGAAGATGCCCGCGCGCATTCCCGCGATCTGCGGGGCCGATTGCGCCACCTGGGCGATGGGGGACCAGTCAACCTCGCGCACGTCAAGGATCAGCCGGGGCGGCTTGTCGAGGACGCGGACGCGCCAGGGCACCGGCTGGCTGATCGCCAGCGCGATGGCGACATCCTGTCCGGTCTCGCCCTGGGCGGTGATGGCGGAAGCCCGCGCGTCGAGACGCGCCAGCGCCGACAGGTCCTGCGCCCGCGCCGCAGGGGGCAGCGCGATCAGGACCGCGAAAAGGAAAGCGATGACGACCTGCACCCTGCCCCGTCTTTGCGCCTGGGGTTCGGGGCGACTATCCGGGGGCGTGCGGCGCATGTCCATTCACTTCGCCGCCAGCCCGCGCGCCTGCATGAAGGCGGTCAGGCGGTCAAGGCCAAGGGCGATCTGGTCAGTTGCCCCCGCATAGGAAAAGCGCAGGGTCTGGCGGCCCCGTATGGGATCGAAATCAAGGCCCGGCGTCACGGCGACCCCGGCCTCATCCAGAATCTGCGCGGCGAAGGACAGGCTGTCCTCGGTCAGCCCTGACACATCGGCATAGACGTAGAAGGCGCCGTCGGGCGGGGCGATGCGGGTGAAGCCGGCTTTCGGCAGGCGTTCCAGCATCAGGCGGCGGTTTTCGGCATAGACGGCGCGGTTGGCCTCCAGCTCGGGCACGCAATCGAGGGCCGCCAGCGCGGCGATCTGGCTGGCATGGGGCGGGCAGATGAACAGGTTCTGGGCCAGACGCTCGACCCGGCGGATCTGGTCTTCCGGCACGACCATCCAGCCGACGCGCCAGCCGGTCATGCTGAAATATTTCGAGAAGCTGTTGATCACCCAAGCCTTCTGGCTGATTTCCAGCGCCGATACGGCGCGGTCGCCGTAATGCAGGCCGTGATAGATCTCGTCCGAAACAAAGCCCATGCCACGCGCCTCGGCATGGTGGATCAGCGCGGCCAGCGCGCCCTTCGACAGCATGGTGCCCGAGGGGTTGCCGGGCGAGGCGACGATCAGGCCCTGGGCGTCGATGCCGGCAAGATCTTCGGGCACGGGCTGCAGGCGGTTCTCGGGGCGGCTGGGAATGCCGACCGGCACCAGCGACAGGGCGCGCAGGATCTGACGGTAGCTGGGGTAGCCGGGTTCGCCGAGCGCCACGCGGTCGCCCGCGTCGAACAGCGCGGTGAAGGCCAGAAGGAAGGCCCCGGACGAGCCGGTGGTCACGACGACGCGGGCCGGGTCAAGATCGACACCATACCAGCGGGCATAAAGCGCGGCGATGCCCCGGCGCAGGTCCGGCAGACCCAGCGCCACCGTATAGCCCAAGGGGGTTTCCAGCGCGCGGGCCAGCGCCTGACGGGCGCCTGCGGGCGCGGGCGTGGCGGGCTGGCCGATCTCCATATGCACGATATGGCGGCCCGCGGCCTCGGCCATGCGGGCGCGTTCCAGAACGTCCATCACAATGAAGGGATCGACATTCCCCCGCAGGGATCCCCGACTTGCGCTTGTCATCGCCCGCCCCTTAAACTTTGCCGCGAATGTCCTGCTCCCTGCCCGTGCTTGGGGGTCTGGTCAACCCTGCATCGGAGTGCTCATGCGCCTTTCCCTTATCGCCGCGGCCGTGCTGGCCGCCTCGCCCGTTCTTGCCGATGGCCTGACCGACATGACCGATGCCGAACGCGCCGCCTTTCGCGAGGAGGTGAAGACCTATCTGCTGGAAAACCCCGATGTGATCATCGAGGCGATGACCGTGCTGCAAGAGCGCGAGGATGCGGCGGCGGCGGATCGCGACCTGCAGATGATGGCGGAAAACAAGGACGCGATCTTCAACAGCGCGGCGGATTGGGTGGGCGGCAACCCGCAGGGCGACATCACGCTGGTCGAGTTCATGGATTACCGCTGCGGCTATTGCCGCAAGGCCTATGAAGAGGTCGAGGAGCTGGTGAAGTCGGATGGCAATATCCGCTTCGTGATGAAGGAATTCCCGATCCTGGGCGAGCAGTCGCTGCTGTCGTCGCAATTCGCGCTGGCGGTGAAGATGCTGTATGGCGATGAGGCATATAAAGCAGCGCATGACGCGCTGATCACGCTGCGCGGCGATGCCACGGCCGAGACGCTGGCCACGCTGGCCACGCAACTGGGCCATGATCCGGCGGCGGTGGCGGCCAAGATGGCCGATCCGGCGGTGATGGATGTGATCAAGGCCAATCACGAGCTGGCGACCACGATGGAGATCAACGGCACGCCGACCTTCGTGATCGACGAGACCATGGTGCGCGGCTATGTGCCGCTGGACGGGATGCGGCAGATCGTCGACGGCCAGCGCAAGGACGGCTGAGCGCGCCTGACCTTCTCGACAACCGGAATGGGGCCCTGCCGGGCCCCTTTTCATTTGATGGCAAATCCCTGCGGATCTCTCCAGTGGAAAGACCAACCCTGCGCCCTGCCCGGTTCCGCCGCCGCTATTTCGCGCCGTACAATTCGGCGGCGCGGCGTTCGAAGGCGCGCACGATGCGCTGCATGGCGTCGTTGAAGACCAGCCCGATGATCCCTTGCAGGATGGCGTTGCGGAACTCGAAATCGACGAAGAACTCGACCTCGCAGCCTTGCTCATCAAGATCGCGGAAGGCCCAGGTCGATTTCATGTATTTGAACGGGCCGTCGAGATATTCGGTCAGGATGCGCCTTTCGCCCGGCAGAAGCGTGACCCGGCTGCCGAACTTCTCGCGGAAGACCTTGAAGGAGATCACCAGATCCGCCTCCATCACCTCGCCGCCCTCGACCGGACGGCGCGAGCGGATGCGGGCGGCGGCGTTCCAGGGCAGAAACTCGGGGTAGCGCGCCACATCGGCCACCAGATCATACATCTGCTGGGCCGAGTAAGGCAGGCGCTTGGTTTCGTGATGGGTCGGCATCGGCGGCTATGGGCTTTCGGTCTGTCCCCTTTCCCTTGGCGCGGAGGGGCGCGAAGATCAAGACCGAAGGGCGTGCGACGCCTGCGGCATGATGCGGGCCGCGCCGGATGGTTGCGCGCGATTGACCTTGCAAAGCCTGCGCCTGTAATTTGGCAGCGATGTCCCGCAAGCGGGGCCGATGCCCCCAAGCCAGGACCATGCCGCCATGCCGCAACGCCCCTATGTGATCGACCAGATGATCTCGGCCAAGGCCATCGCGGCGCGGGTCGAGGCGCTGGCACGCGAGATCACGGCGCATTTCCGCGGCACGGACAAGCTGGTGGTCGTGGGGCTTCTGCGCGGGTCTTTCGTCTTCATCGCCGATCTGGTGCGCGAGATCGACCTGCCGGTCGAGGTCGATTTCCTGGAGGCCAGTTCCTATGGCAATTCCACGGAATCCTCGCGCGAGGTGCGCATCCTGAAAGACCTGCGCGGCGAGATCGCGGGCCGCGACGTGCTGGTGGTCGAGGATATCGTCGATACCGGCTTCACCCTGACCCATGTGAAGAAGCTTCTGATGACGCGAGAGCCGAAGCGGCTGGAGATCTGCGCGCTTCTGGACAAGCCGTCGCGGCGCGAAGTGCCGATCAGGGCGACCTGGACCGGATTCGAGATTCCCGACGAATTCGTCGTCGGCTATGGCATCGACTTTGCCCAGAGGAACCGCAACCTGCCCTATATCGGCAAGGTGCGCTTTACGGACGGGGCATGAACGTCACCCGCCTTCTGATCCGCGCCAAGCGCTGGGCGGCGAACCCGCCTTCAGAGCGGATGGTTCTGATGGTGCTGGGGATCGTGGCGCTGGGGCTGGTTCTGGCGGGGATCGAATGGCTGTGGGGTTGGCCCGACTGGCTGACAGTCAATTCTTCGCCGAGACCGAGGCTCGGGAACTGACATTGGCCGCAAGCGCGGCTAGTCTGGCGCACAACCGCAACGATACCGCCCCGGAGCCCGCCCATGCGTCCGATCCGCACCCTTCTGCTTTTGGCCCTTGCCGCAGGGGGGGTGCTGTTCTGGCTGACCCTGCCGAAACCGCTGTCGGATCAGGATGTCGCCGGGCTGACCGGCGATGCCGGAAAGGGCCAGCGCATCTTTACTGCGGCGGGCTGCGCCTCGTGCCATATGGCCGACGGGGCCAAGGGCGAGGACCAGCTTGTGCTGAAGGGCGGGCAGCGTTTCGCCTCGCCCTTCGGCACTTTCGTGGCGCCGAACATCAGCCAGGACACGGAACAGGGAATCGGCGGCTGGACGCTGGCGCAATTCGCCTCGGCGGTGAAGCGCGGCGTGTCGCCCGAGGGCGAGCATCTGTACCCGGCCTTCCCCTATGCCGCCTATGCCAAGATGCAGATGCAGGATGTCGCCGATCTTTTCGCCTATATGAAGACGCTGCCCGCCGACCCCACGCCAAGCGCCGCGCATGATCTGGGCTTTCCCTTCAACATCCGCATGACGCTGGGCGGCTGGAAGTTCCTGTACCTGTCGCAGGACTGGGCGCTGCCGGGCAATCTGACGCCGACCGAGGATCGCGGCCGCTATCTGGCCGAGGCGCTGTCGCATTGCGCCGAATGCCATACGCCGCGCGACAGGCTGGGCGGGCTGGACACCGGGCGCTGGCTGGCGGGGGCGGCCGACCCTTCGGACCCGACCGGCAAAGGGCGGGTGCCGAACATCACGCCGGCCAAGCTGGGCTGGAGCGAGGAAGAGATCGTCGCCTATCTGACCACCGGCTTCACGCCGGAGTTTGACTCGGTCGGCGGGCATATGGCCCATGTGGTCGAGAATTACGCCAAGCTGCCGGTCGAGGATGCGGCGGCGGTGGCGGCCTATCTCAAACGGGTGGAGCCAGTGGAATGATCCTGATCGGGCAATATGACAGCGCCTTCGTGCGCCGGGTGGGCATCGCGCTGCGGCTTTATGGCCTGGATTTCGAGCACCGGCCCTGGTCGGTCTTCGGCGATGCGCAGATGCTGATGCAGGTGAACCCGCTGGGCGGCGTGCCGGTGCTGATCACCGATGAGGGCGTGGCGCTGACCGACAGCAAGGCGATCCTTGACCATCTGGACCGGCTGGTCGGGACCGGGCGGCGGCTTTGGCCTGCAGATCCCGACACCGCCTTCGAGGCACGGCGGCTGACCGCGCTGGTCACCGGGCTGGCCGACCGTTTCGTGAGCCTGTTCTACGAGCGGCGGCTGCATGACAATGCCTCGCCCGTGCTGGTGCAGCGCCGCGAGGCGCAGATCGCCGCGACCTTGCAGGCTTTGGAGAAAGCCCGCGCCGCCGCGCCGGGCGACTGGCTGTATGGCGCAGAGATCAGCCATGCCGATATCGCCCTGGCCTGTGCGCTGCGGCATTTGCGCGAGAGCCTGCCCGACCTGTTCGACGCGGCGCGCTATCCCGCGCTCGATGCCCATGCGGCGCGGGCCGAGGCGCTGCCGGTCTTTGCCGAGATCAGCCAGCCCTTCGTCGCCCCGGCCTGAGCGCGGTTTCCTTGCGGGCGCAGGATCGGGGGAGACGACAGCTTTTGGCCCTTGCCGCTTCCCCCGCCGATCCGAGCGCATAAGCCTGGATCGCCCAGATTTTCTTGACGCGCGCCGAGCTGGGCGGCGTGGTCCGCCGCTCGATTGCCGGGGGTGATCACAAGATCCCGCGCGGGTTTTTCATCACGGACGAGCGCCGCCGAGGCTTTCACCTTCTGGCGACGCGCAGCCCGTTCATCGTGGTCTGCAACCGCGATCCGCTGGAAAGGCTGTTCTGACGCCCGGATCTTCGGCGAAGGATCGGCTTATGCGCGTCCCAGTTTCGCCAGCCGCGCGTCGCGCAGCCGGGCGAAATCATCGCCCGCGTGATAGGAAGACCGCGTCAGCGGCGTGGCCGAAACCATCAGGAAGCCCTTGCCATAGGCGGCCTTCTCATAGGCGGCAAATTCCTCGGGCGTGACGAAACGGTCGACGCGGTGATGCTTGGGCGTCGGTTGCAGGTATTGCCCGATGGTCAGGAAATCGACATCCGCCGCGCGCATGTCATCCATCACCTGACCGACGGCCTGACGATCCTCGCCCAGGCCGACCATGATGCCGGATTTGGTGAACATCGCCGGGTCAAGTTCCTTGACCCGCTGCAAGAGCCGCAGCGAATGGAAATAGCGCGCGCCGGGACGGACACCCGGATACAGCCCGGGAACGGTTTCAAGATTGTGGTTCAGCACATCGGGCCGGGCCTCGACCACGGCTTCCAGTGCGCCCGGTGCCGATTTCAGGAAATCAGGGATCAGCACTTCGATCGTGGTCGCCGGGCTGCGATGGCGGATGGCGCGGATGGTCTGGGCGAAATGCTCGGCCCCGCCATCGTCCAGATCGTCGCGGTCGACGCTGGTCACCACGACATGCGACAGGCCCAGTTCGCTGACCGCATGGGCGACACGGCCCGGCTCGAAAGCGTCAAGGCTTTGCGGCTTGCCGGTCGCCACGTTGCAGAAGGTGCAGCCGCGGGTGCAGATCTCGCCCATGATCATCATGGTGGCATGGCCCTGCGACCAGCATTCGCCGACATTGGGACAGCCGGCCTCTTCGCAGACGGTGACCAGCTTCTTCTCGCGCAGGATGTCGCGGGTCTTGCGATAGCCTTCCGAGGTCGGGGCCTTGACGCGGATCCAGGCGGGCTTCTTGGGCTGGGACTGGTCGGGACGATGCGCCTTTTCGGGGTGGCGGCCTTCCGGCAGCTTCAGATCGCGCATAGATGCATCTCCCCCAAAATTCCCCGTGTCGCTGCGGGGCACCGCAGGACATATGCTTATCCTTGCCACAAGACAATCGCCGGGGGCAACCGGCCCAGCCCTGCGGGGATGCCGTGGCACCATTCTCGGGATGCAACCCGGGCGACAGGAGGGACCATGACCAAGACATTCACCGCCGAACTGATCGGCACATTCATCCTTGTCCTTTTCGGCTGCGGCGCGGCGGTGATCGCGGGCGCCGATGGGACGACCGGCATAGGCCTGACCGGCATCGCCCTGGCTTTCGGCCTGTCGATCGTCGCCGCAGCCTATGGGCTGGGCGCGATTTCCGGCGCGCATCTGAACCCCGCCGTGTCGCTGGGCGTCCTGGCCGCGGGCCGGATGACGCCTGCCGGTTTCGTCACCTATGCCGTCGCGCAATGCATCGGCGCTGTCATTGCGGCAGCCGTGCTGGCCCTGATCGCCTCGGGCAGCGCGGGCTGGAGCGGCGGGCTGGCGACGAACGGCTATGGCCCGGGTTATCTGGGCGAGTACTCCCTCACCGCCGCGCTGGTCTTCGAATTTGTGATGACCTTCATCTTCGTGACCGTCATCCTGGGGGTGACCGGCCCCGGCGGGCCTGCCGGTTTTGCCGGATTGGCGATCGGCCTGACCCTGACCGGCATCCATCTGGTCGGGATCAAGGTGACCGGCGTCTCGGTCAACCCCGCCCGGTCGTTCGGTCCGGCCCTGTTCGAAGGCGGGCGTGCCCTGTCGCAGCTTTGGGTCTTCATCCTGGCGCCGCTTGCGGGCGGGCTTCTGGCCGGGATCGTCAACCGGATCGGGCTGACCCGCGCCGAGTGATCGCTGACCGCCGCCGCCCCAGGGCGGCGGCACATCAGCGCAGGAAACGGAATGTTTCGGGGCGCGAAACCGCATTCTTCCCTGGGCCATTGGGGAAACGCCCGAAATTCCAGCACAATGCGGGCCTGATCCAAAGCCCCATGAGGCGATTCTGGCCAGTCCCGCCGCCGCCCTAGCCGATCAGCGGCCCCGACCTGCCATAGGTCTCGTCATAATGCCGCCGCAGCCGCATCAGCGCGATGCGCAGCACGATCTTGCCCGAGCGCGCCGCCCAGCCCATGCGGCGTTCGGCCGTTTCGATCCCTTCCAGAAAGCAGCAGACCCGCAGCGCCACATCGCCCAGACCCGGGCCAAGGTCGCGCAGCGCCGCCGCCACCCTTTCGCGCGCGCGGGACGGGCCCTCGGCGCCGCCGCTTTCCGGGCGAAAGCCGCCCCTCTCGCCGCCGGTGAGAAACCGTTCCCAGTTCTGCGCCACGCGCGGTCCCATCTGCGCCAGTTCGAAATCCTCGCGCAGCCGTTCCGCCGCCTCGACCAGGGCGGTCTCAAGAAAGACCTTGCCATCCTTGTCGCGCCGCCGCCCCAGCACGGCGACCGGGCTTTCGGCGATGTTGCAGCGGGTCCGCCGCACGGCGCCATCTTCGACGACCCGCCGCTCGCCCCAGATTCTGTGCTGATCGGCAAAGGGTTGCGCCGCCTCGGCCAGCCCGCCCGCCCCGGCACCGTTACGCAGGCGGTCTTCCTCGTCCAGCATCCGTTTCAGCGCGGCCCGGCCCGCCGGGGTGATTTCATAGGTCGAGATCCGCCCCGCCTTGCGACAGGCGATCCAGTCCTTCAGGCTGAAGGCCTGGGCCATGCTGCGCTCAAGGATCGCGGTGCGCGCCGAGCGCCCGTCGGGGAATTCCCGCATCACCACGGCCTTCTCCATCTCGGGCGCGAAGGCCAGCACCGCGCCCGGTTCGACCAGGCGTCGCAGCACGCGGCGTCCCTCGCGCAGAAGCTGGGCCTCGTCAGGCAGGGTGGAAAGATCACGGATCGGGGCGGTCATCGGCTGGTCCTTCTGCTGACTATCCTCTGGCGCGACGCAGCCCCCGGCCTGAGACAGCGCGGCAAGCGCGCCATCCATCAAAGGGTCGTCGCGGCGGCTTTCATAGCGCCGCACCTGGCGCAGCACGGTCGAGGCATTCACCCCCGCTTCCCGTGCCAGCGCCCGCAGCGATCTGCCCGCTTCGGTGTGGTTCAGATAGAGCCGCACGCGCGGCGGCAGCCAGGCCGGAAGAGAAGAGGGGGCATGTACAGTCAAACCAGTCGTCCCGCATTGGCGTCTGCCGGCGGCTGGCCGCCGCAGGCCGACGATCTTCAACCTGAAAGAGCGCTGGTTATCGGATCGTTAACCTTCCGGCGCCGTCAAACCACCGGGCCAAAATGGTAACCAATTCCTAAACATCTGCGAAACCGCAGAACGCAGAAACAGACCTTGTCGCAACGCTGGGTTGCGGCACGCCATCATGGCTTCCGCAATGACGGAGGTTCCGATGCGCGATGTGACACAGACCCTGGCCGCGATGCGGCGCCCCTGCCTGCTGATGCGCGCCGTGCGCTTCGGGCTGTCGGATTACCGCCGCTCGCGCGACCTGCGCCGCCTGACGCCGGGCGCGACCAGCCCCGACCAGGTGCTGCCCCGCCTTTTCGCCGCCGAAGCGGCGCTTGAGGACACCCGGCGGCGCGGCGATGCGAATTACTCGATCTCGGCCCATATCGAGGTTCTGGTGGCGCTGATCGCCGAGGCGCGCCTGCAGGCCCCTGCCCGGCCCGTCTGAGCGAAAAGGCCCGCGTCCGGGATCGGGCGCGGGCCTCGTTTTCATCCTGGCTGTCGGCCGGGCTTACAGGAAGGCGTCCGGCATCGACTCCTTCTTCTTCGCGACATAGGCGTCGAGCGCTTCGCGGATGCCTTCGTCCAGCGCGGGCTGCTGGTAATCGGCCAGCATCTTCTTCACCCGGATCGAGGCCAGCGCCTGGGTGTCGCGCGCGCCCTCTTCCTCCCAGGTCTCGAAGGGTTTGTAATCCAGCACGTCGCTGCGCCAGAAGGCGGTCTTGAAATTCGCCTGGGTATGGGCGCAGCCCAGGTAGTGGCCGCCGGGCCCGACCTCGCGGATCGCGTCCATCGCCTGGGCGTTTTCATCGACCGACACGCCCTTGGCCAGACCATGCAGCGCGCCAAGCTGGTCGGCATCCATGACGAATTTCTCGTAGGACGACACCAGCCCGCCCTCCAGCCAGCCGCAGGCATGCAGCATGAAGTTGACACCGGCAAGAAGCGCCATGTTCAGGCTGTTCGCGGTTTCATAGGCCGCCTGGGCATCGGGCAGTTTCGAGCCGCAGAAGGCCCCGCCCGAGCGGTAGGGCAGGCCCAGGCGGCGGGCCAGCTGGCCGACGCCATAGGTGATCAGCGCCGCTTCCGGCGTGCCAAAGGTGGGCGCGCCGGAATTCATGTCGATCGAGGTGACGAAGGCCCCCATGATCACCGGCGCGCCGGGGCGGATCAGCTGGGAATAGGCCACGCCCGCCAGGCATTCGGCCAGAACCTGGGTCAGCGTGCCCGCCACCGTCACCGGCGCCATGGCGCCGCCGACGATGAAGGGCGACACGATGGTGGCCTGGTTGGCCTTGGCATAGACCTCAAGCGCGCCCATCATGATGCCGTCAAAGGTCATCGGGCTGTTGATGTTGATCAGGCTGGTCATCACCGTGCGGTCGTTCAGCCCGCCGAACAGGATATCCGACATCTCGACCGAATCCGCCGCGCGCGAGGGTTCGGTGACCGAGCCCATATAGGGCTTGTCAGACAGCGTCATATGCGCGTGCAGCATGTCGAGATGGCGCTTGTTCACCGGCACGTCGGTCGGCTCGCAGACCGTGCCGCCGGAATGGTGCAGCCATTTCGACATATAGCCGAGCTTCACGAAATTGCGGAAATCCTCGATCGTGGCATAGCGGCGGCCGCCGGTCGCGTCGCGCACGAAGGGCGGGCCGTAGACCGGCGCCAGGACAAGACCCTTGCCGCCGACCACGACATTGCGTTCCGCATTGCGGGCGTGCTGGGTAAAGCTTTTCGGCGCGGTGGCGCAGAGCTTGCGGGCCAGCCCGCGCGGGATATGCACCCGCTCGCCGCGCACATCGGCGCCCGCCGCCCGCCACAGCGCCAGCGCGCCGGGGTTTTCCACGAAATTGACGCCGATCTCTTCTAGCACCGTCTCGGCATTGGCCTCGATGATGGCCAGCGCCTCTTCGTTCAGCACTTCGAAATTCGGGATGTTGCGCTCGATGTAGCGCGCGGTCTCGAAGGAGATCGCCGTCCGCTCGGCCCGGCGCGCCGATCCGCCGCCGCGCGCCCGCCGCCCGCCCTGAACCGCCATATCCACATCGCTCATTGCTGCCTCCCGCAGAGCATTCTTCGTGGCCCCTTATGCCGCCAAAGCGCCGCGTTCCGCCCATCGATTGCGTCACATGCCCGCCGAAAGCGACACCCCGCCGTGCCGAAAACGACGCTGCCAGGGATTTGACGCCTTGGCCCGACTGCGGCAAGATCATCGGGAGGGCGCGGTCCCGTTGCGGGCCCGGATGGGAGTCGGCGATGGACGCGGCACGCACAGAGCTGCGCCGCCTGGATGCGGCCGAAATCGGTGCCATCGCGCATCTGTACCGGGGCGAAGTCTACCGGAGCACGATCTGGCGCACCCGGCTGGACACCACGACCAACTGGTCGGTCGTCACCCTGGGCGTGGCGCTTTCCATCTCATTCTCCTCGCCCGAGGCCTCGCCGCTGCCGCTGGTTCTTGTCGGCGTGCTGATCGTCTTTCTTCTGGTGGTCGAGGCGCGGCGCTACCGCTATTTCAACGTCTGGCGCGCGCGGGCGCGCTGGCTTGAGACGCATTTCTTCGCGCCGATGCTGACGGATGGCGACCTGCATCTGGACGAGAACTGGCAGCAGGCGCTGGCCCGCGACTATACCGAGCCGCGCTATCACATCAGCCTCATGACGGCGATCGGACGGCGGGTGAGGCGCAGCTACCTGTGGATTCTGCTGATCCAGTCGCTGGCCTATGCCGGAAAGATCGCCGTGCATCCCACGGGCGTTACCTCGCTGGACGAGGCCTTCCGCCGGGCCGATGTCGGGCCGCTGCCGGGCGAGCTGATGGTCGCGGGCGGGCTCCTCTATATTCTGGCATTCACGGCCCTTGCGATCTGGAGTCGCCGCAGCGACAGCCGCAGGGTGACCGGCAAGGTCAAGAACATGGGTTAGCCCGCCCCCGCCCGCCCCTTGCGATTCCCCCCCGCGCAGGCTACGCGGGCGCATGACCCAGCATGACCGCCTTCTCATCATCGATTTCGGCTCGCAAGTCACCCAGCTTATCGCGCGGCGCCTGCGCGAGCTGAAGGTCTATTGCGAGATTCATCCCTATAACCGCGTCGACGAGGCCTTCCTGAAAGACTTCGCGCCGAAGGCGGTGATCTTCTCGGGCGGGCCGGCTTCGGTCTATTGGGAAAACGCGCCAATGCCGCCTGCGGGCGTCTTCGATCTGGGCGTGCCGATCCTGGGCATCTGCTATGGCCAGCAGGTCATGATGCATTGCCTGGGCGGCCATGTCGAAGGCGGCCATGGCACTGCCGAATTCGGCCGGGCGAAGGTGACGAAGACCGACGCGACGCTGCCCCTGCTGGCGGGATGGTTCCTGGACGGCCCCGAACAGGTCTGGATGTCGCATGGCGACCATGTGTCCAGGATTGCGCCGGGCTTTCAGGTCTATGGCACCTCGCCCAATGCGCCCTTCGCCATCACCGGTGATACCGCACGCAATTTCTATGCGGTGCAATTCCATCCCGAGGTCCATCACACCCCGAACGGTGCGAAGCTGTACGAGAATTTCGTCAAGCTGGCCGGGTTCAAGGGCGATTGGACCATGGGCGCCTATCGCGAAGAGATGATCGAGAAGATCCGCGCGCAGGTCGGCGACAAGAAGGTCATCTGCGCGCTGTCGGGGGGGGTCGACTCTTCCGTCACCGGCATTCTGCTGCATGAGGCGATCGGCGACCAGCTGACCTGCGTTTTCGTCGATCATGGCCTCCTGCGGCTGAACGAAGCCGAACAGGTCGTGCGGATGTTCCGCGAGAATTACAACCTGAACCTGATCCATGCCGATGAAAGCGACCTGTTCCTGGGCGCGCTGGAAGGCGTGTCGGACCCCGAGGTCAAGCGCAAGACCATCGGGCGGCTGTTCATCGACGTGTTCCAGAAATATGCCAACCAGATCGAGGGCGCCGAGTTTCTGGCCCAGGGCACGCTTTACCCCGATGTGATCGAAAGCGTCTCCTTCTCGGGCGGGCCTTCGGTGACGATCAAGAGCCACCACAATGTCGGCGGCCTGCCGGAAAAGATGGGCCTGAAGCTGGTGGAACCCCTGCGCGAGCTGTTCAAGGACGAGGTCCGCGCCTTGGGCCGTGAGCTGGGCCTGCCCGACACATTCATCGGCCGCCACCCCTTCCCCGGCCCCGGCCTGGCGATCCGCTGCCCGGGCGAGATCACCCGCGAGAAGCTGGAGATCCTGCGCCGCGCCGATGCGGTCTATATCGACCAGATCCGCAAGCACGGGCTTTACGACGAGATCTGGCAGGCCTTCGCCGCGATCCTGCCGATGCGCACCGTGGGCGTGATGGGCGACGGGCGGACCTATGACTATGCGGTATCGCTGCGCGCGGTCACCTCGGTCGATGGCATGACCGCCGATTACTATCCCTTCACCCACGATTTCCTCGGGGAAACCGCGACGCGGATCATCAACGAGGTCAAGGGCGTGAACCGGGTCTTCTATGACTGCACCTCGAAACCCCCGGGCACGATCGAACTGGAATGACCATGACCAAACGCATCGTCCTGTCCTCGGACCACGCCGCGATCGAGCTGCGCCAGGCCATCGCCGCGCATGTCGCCGCCAAGGGCTATGAGGTTGTCGATATCGGCCCGGTCACGACCGAAAGCACCGACTATCCGAAACATGGCGAGGCCGCCGCCCGCCGCGTCGCCTCGGGTGATTGCGCGCTGGGAATCATCATCTGCGGCACTGGCCAGGGCATCATGATGGCGGCGAACAAGGTGCATGGCATCCGTTGCGGCGTCTGTTGCGATACATTCTCGGCCCGGATGATCCGCGCCCATAATGACGCGAACATGCTGTCGCTTGGCGCCCGCGTCATCGGCGCGGGGCTTGCCCTCGACATTGTCGATGCCTTCCTGGGCACCGAATTCGAAGGTGGCCGCCATGGCCGCCGCGTCGATATGATCACGGCGCTGGAAAATCAGCGGTGATCAGCCTTTCCGGCCGCCTGATCTGCGCCAATGCGACCGAGGCCGATCTTGTGCGCCAGCACCTGCCCGAGCATCTGCGCCTGACGCGGGCAGAACCGGGATGCCTGTCCTTTCAGGTGAGCGCGACCGATGATCCGCTGATCTGGCAGGTTGCGGAAAGCTTCACCGACAAGGCGGCCTTCGAGGCGCATCAGAGCCGGACGCGCGCTTCAGCCTGGCACGCGGCCACCGCCCATATCCGCCGCGACTATCGCCTCACCGGGCTTTGACCGCGCGGGCGTGGCCCCGGCGCAGCACCCCCTGGATATAAGCCGGGGTCCGGGCGGCAAAGCTCGCGGCGGTCTGGACAATCCGGCGGGCCGCGACAAGAGACTGTCGCCATGTCGTCCCCCGGCCCCCAGACCCAAAGCACCGCCCCCGCCCCGCAGCTTTTGCGCGCAGCTCTGTGGATGCTGGGTTCCATCGCCTCATTCTCGGCCATGGCGATTGCCGGGCGCATGGTCAAGGACCGCCACGACACGTTCGAGATCCTGGCCTATCGCTCGCTTCTGGGCGTCGTGATCGTGGTCGCCGTCACCGCCGCATTCGGCCAGATGCACCGGATCCGGGCGCGGCGGCTTCATGCCCATGCCTTCCGCAACGTGGTGCATTTCACCGGCCAGTCGCTGTGGTTCTATGCCATCGCCACGATCCCGCTGGCCCAGGTGATCGCGCTGGAATTCACCTCGCCGCTCTGGGTCGTGCTCTTGTCGCCGCTGTTTCTGGGCGAAAGGCTGACCGCGACGCGGCTGGTCGCGGCACTGATCGGCCTGGCCGGGGTCATGGTCGTCGCGCGGCCCGATTTCGGCCATGTCGAGCCGGGGATCGCCGCCGCCGCTGCTGCCGCCCTGTTCTTTGCCGCCACCGCGATCATCACCAAACGGCTGACCCGCAAAGAGGATATCGTCACCATCCTGTTCTGGCTGGTGGTGTTCCAATCCATCTTCGGCCTTGTTCTGGCCGGATGGGACGGGCAATTGACCCCGCCCGACTCCACCACCCTGCCCTGGCTTCTGGTCATCGGCGCCGCCGGGCTTACCGCGCATTTCTGTCTGACCTCGGCGCTGGCGCTGGCGCCCGCAAGCCAGGTCATGCCGATCGACTTCGCCCGCCTGCCGCTTCTCGCGGTCCTGGCCGCGCTGATCTTTGACGAGCCGATGACCCTGGGCCTTGCCGTTGGCGCAGTAATGATCCTGTTCGCGAACTGGCTGTCGCTGCGCAGCGCCTCAGCGGGCCGAACTGCAACACCGGCCAAGATCACGGAGCCGTGACGCGGCGTCATCGTTTGCCCAGCAGGATGCCGGTGTTAACTTTTTCTCGGGGAAATCCTGCACCATGGGATGAGGACATATGAAACGAATCTATATGACGACCGCGCTGGTCGCGCTTTCCGCCTCCGGAGCGATGGCAGGGGGGATCGACCGTTCGGGCCAGGGGCTTGGCGCGCTGTTCGAGACCGGACGCTACTTCGAGCTGTCCTTCGGCACGGTTGCGCCTTCGGTGGAAGGCACCGACCTTCTGGGCGGGCCGACCGGCAGCGTCGGCAATGACTACACGCAATTCTCGTTCAGCTACAAATACGACATCAACGACCGCCTGTCCTTTGCCGTCAACCTGGACCAGCCCTTCGGCGCCGACGTGCTTTACGCGCCGACCTCGCTGCTTCTGGGCGGCACCAAGGCCGAGGCCAGCGCGACCAGCCTGTCGGCGATCCTGCGCTACAAGTTCGATGGCGGCTTCTCGGTCCATGGCGGCGTCCGCGCCGACAAGGGCGACGGGTTCATCGGCCTGGGCGGCCTCGCCTATGGTCCGGTCAATGGCTACAACGTCACGCTCGACAGCGACATCGCCCCCGGCTACCTGGTGGGCATCGCCTATGAAAAGCCCGAGATCGCGCTGCGCGTCGCGCTGACCTACAATTCGGCGATCAAGCACGATTTCACCACGACCGAACGTATTGGCGCCGCACAGGTCGCGCCCAGCTCGGTGACCGAGGTGGAACTGCCGCAAAGCGTCAACCTCGACTTCCAATCGGGCGTGGCCAAGGACACGCTGGTCTTCGGCCAGATCCGCTGGGCCGACTGGTCGGCCTTCCGGGTTGATCCGGTCTGGTTCACCGGCGCCACCGGCGGCGGCCTGATCGACCTTGAGGATACCACCACCTACACCTTGGGCGTGGGCCGCAAGTTCAACGACAACTGGGCCGGCTCGATCTCGTTCAGCTATGAGGATGGCGGTTCCGATCGCCTCGTCTCGCCCTTGGCGCCGACCAATGGCAAGATGGGCGTGACCGTTGGCGCGGTCTATACCCGCGACAACATGAAGCTGACCATGGGCGTGAACTACACCAAGCTCGGCGATGCCTTTGCCGAAACCGGCACGCCCGACACGGCCCGCGCCACGATGGAAGGCAACAGCGCCGTCGGCGTCGGCGTCAAGGTCGGCTGGTCCTTCTGATCGGCCACACCCGCAAGAACGAAACCCCGTCCGGCGCGTCCGGGCGGGGTTTTCACATTGCCGCCCTGCCCGCGCGGCGCTAACAGGGGGCAGCACTCTACGGGACCAGGCGATGATCTACCGCGACGGCAAGGACTATCTCGAGGCGGCGCAAAAGCGCGTGCTGCTTTTCGGCATGTCCGGCCTTGGCAAGACCTATCTGTCGAACCTGTTGCGCGAAAGCCCGGGCGCGGCGGGCGGCTGGTTCCATTACTCGGTCGATTACCGCATCGGCACGCATTACATGGGCGAATACATCGCCGACATGTTCAAGCGCGAGGCGATGAAAGTGCCGCTCCTGCGCGAGCTGCTGCTGACCGATTCCGTCTATATCGCCTCGAACATCACCTTCGACAATCTGGCGCCGCTGTCGACCTATCTGGGCAAGCCCGGCGATCCGGCCAAGGGCGGCCTGCCCTTCGCCGAATATTGTCGCCGGCAGGAAGAACATCGTGCCGCCGAAGTGGCCGCCACGCTGGACACCGCGCGCTTCATCAGCCGGTCGCAGGAACTCTATGGCTACGCCAATTTCATCTGCGACAGTTCCGGCTCGATCTGCGAGGTGGTGAACCCCGACGATCCCGCCGAGCCGGTCCTGGCGCAACTGGAAGACACGCTGCTGATGGTCTGGATCGAAGGGACCGAGGCGCATCGTGACCAGCTGATCGCCCGCTTCGACCGCGCGCCGAAGCCGATCTATTACAATCCCGCCTTCCTGTCCGGCCTCTGGGCCGAATACCTGGTGCAGTCCGGCCTGCCGGAAGACCGCGTCGATCCCGATGCCTTCCTGCGCTTCGGCTATGCCCGCCTGCTGGCCCATCGCCAGCCGCGCTATCGCGCCATGGCGCGCCGCGGGGTCACCGTCACGGCCGATGAAGTGGCCGGGGTCCGAATGCCTGGCGATTTCGATGCCCTGATCGCCCGCGCGCTGGACCGCCGCGCCGCTTGATCGGCCGCACCCGCCGCCCCAGATAGACCCCGTTCGTTCGCAATAGGCCAAAGTCATGCCCATCACCCTGCCCGAAACCCTCCCCGCCTATGATGTCCTGCGGAACGAGGGCGTCATGGTGATGTCGCCCGACCGCGCCGCGCATCAGGACATCCGCCCGCTGCGGATCGGCCTGCTGAACCTGATGCCCAAGAAGATCCAGACCGAGAACCAGTTCGCCCGGCTGATCGGTGCCACGCCCCTGCAGATCGACCTGCACCTGATCCGCATGTCGGAACATCAGACCCGCAATACCGCGGCCGAACATATGGAAACCTTCTACCGCCCGTTTTCCGACGTGGCGGCCTCGAACGAGAAATTCGACGGGCTGATCATCACCGGCGCGCCGATCGAGCACCTGCCTTTCGAGGAGGTGACCTATTGGGACGAGCTGCGTCAGGTGATGGACTGGACGCAAAGCCATGTCCATTCCACCTTCGGCGTCTGCTGGGGCGGCATGGCGATGATCAACCATTTCCACGGCGTGCCCAAGCATATGCTGCAGGCCAAGGCTTTCGGCTGTTTCCGCCACCAGAACCTGGCCCCGACCTCGCCCTATCTGCGCGGCTTTTCGGATGATTTCGTCATTCCAGTCAGCCGATGGACCGAGATGCGCCAGGCCGAGATCGCCGCCGCGCCGGGCCTGCGCACGCTTCTGGGCAGCGACGAGGTCGGCCCCTGTCTGGTCGAAGATCCCGCCCATCGCGCGCTCTACATCTTCAACCATTTCGAATATGACAGCGACACGCTGAAGCAGGAATATGATCGCGACGTGGCGAATGGCACGCCGATCAACGTGCCGATGAACTATTACCCCGATGACGATCCCGCCCGCCCGCCGCTGAACCGCTGGCGCAGCCATGCCCATCTGCTTTACGGCAACTGGATCAACGAGATCTACCAGACCACGCCCTTTGACACTGGCAAGATCGGTCTGGAATGATCGTGGGCGCCCGTTGCCTGGGCGCCTGACCGCCGCCATACTGGCGGCAAAGCCATGGAGGCCCCGATGACCCTGCCTTTCGACGGCGCGATCAGCCGCTATTTCAAGCAAGGCGCCCCGAAAGAGGTGCGCAAGGCGATCGAGAAGGCCGAGAAGGACACGATCCTCTCGAAATCCTATCCCTATCGCGAAGAGATGAAGGGCAAGGATTACCTCGCCAAGATGGAAGAGCTGCAACTGGAACTTGCCCGGATGCAGGCCGATATCAAGGCCAGCGGCAAGCGACTGGTCGTCCTGTTCGAGGGCCGCGACGCCGCCGGCAAGGGCGGCACGATCAAGGCGGTGACCGAGAACATGAATCCGCGCCAGGCCTTTGTCGTGGCGCTGTCCAAGCCGACCGAACGCGAGGCCGGGCAATGGTATTTCCAGCGCTATATCGACTGGCTGCCCGCCAGGGGCGAGATCGCGCTTTTCGACCGCAGCTGGTACAACCGCGCCGTGATCGAGCATGTCTTCGGCTTCTGCACCGATGAGCAGCGCGCCAAGTTCTTCCGGCAACTGCCTGACTTCGAGGACATGATTCTCGACGAGGGCATCATCTTCCTGAAGCTCTGGCTCGAGGTCGGCCGGGCCGAACAGCTCAAGCGGTTCCTCGACCGTGAACAGGACCCGCTGAAACAGTGGAAACTGTCGCAGATCGACATCGACGGCCTGGCGAAATGGGATGACTATTGCACCGCCATCGACGAGACGATGGACAAGACCAGCCGCAAGCGCGCGCCCTGGACGGTGATCCTGTCGGATGACAAGAAGCGCGCCCGCATCGCGGCGATCCAGTCGATCCTGCATGCCGTCGATTACAAGGGCCGCGACCTGGCCAAGATCGGCACGCCCGACCCGGCAATCTGCGGCGGGCCGAAACTCAGGCAGCAGGGCTGACCTTGAAACGCGGCTACCATCACGGAAATCTGCGGCAGGCGCTGGTCGAGGCGGCCCTGTCGCTGATCTCGGAAAAGGGGCCGCAGGGCTTTACCCTGTCCGAAGCGGCCAAGGCCGCCGATGTCACCCCCGCCGCCGTCTACCGCCATTTCACCGGCCGGGACGAGCTTCTGGCCGAAGTGGCGCGGCAGGGCTTCGACATTTTCGGCGCGCTGATGGAATATGCCTATGACCAGGGCCGCCCTTCGGCGCTGGCGGCCTTCGAGGCGACGGGCCGCGCCTATCTGGCTTTCGCGCGCAAATATCCCGGCCATTACCAGGCGATGTTCGAAAGCGGCCTGTCCTTCGCCGATCACCCCGATCTCGCCCAGGTGTCGCGCAAGGCCTCGGAAACGCTGGATGCCGCCGCTGCGGGCCTGTCGCGCCATTTGCCGCCCGACCGCCGCCCGCCCGCCGCCATGGTCTCGGCCCATGTGCGCGCCTTCTCGCATGGCGTGGTGGAGCTTTACGCCCGTGGCGCCGTCTCTGGCCCCTTCGCGCCGGAAGACCTGCTGGAAGCCGGGATCGGCATCTACCTGCGCGGGCTGGGGCTTCTGCCGCCTGACAGATAGGCGAGATGACCCCTCCCGGGGGCGCTGCCCCCGGACCCCCGGGATATTTGCGAACAGAAGAAAGGGGAAGAGCAGAGAGGGCGCGCGCCCCGCTCTGCGCAGATAGCCGCGTCGGAGGCCCAGCCGCCTAGCGGAACAGCACCAGCGCCGAGGGGCTCCAGGTCACTTCGACCTTTGTGCCCACCTCCAGCACCGGACGGCCCGGCACATTGCGCATCGACAGGCGCACTTCCACATCCGTGCCGCCCAGATAGACGTCGTAATAGGTCATGTCGCCGAAATAGATCACCTCGTCGATCACGCCCTCGGTGGTGCGCTCGGAGGTGGTCTGGCCGGGATAGAGAAGCGTCAGCGTCTCGGGGCGCAGGCCCACGACCGGCGCCTCGCCGCGCGCGGGCGGCGCCTGCGCGACATCCAGATCGACCCGGCCCAGCCCCTTGGCATCGACCGTCACCTTGTCGCCGGTTTCCGAGACGATCTCGCAGGGGATGAAATTCATCGTGCCGATGAAATCCGCCACTTTCTTGGAATTCGGGCGGCGGTACAGGGTTTCGGGATCAGCAAGCTGGGCAATCTCGCCCTCGAACATCACCGCGATGCGGTCCGACATGACCAGCGCCTCTTCCTGGTCATGGGTAACCAGAATGAAGGTGATGCCGACCTGGCGTTGCAGCTTGATCAGCTCGATCTGCATATGCTCGCGCATCTTCTTGTCCAGCGCCGAGAGCGGCTCGTCCAGAAGCAGAACCTTGGGCTTCAGGATCAGCGCGCGCGCCAGCGCCACCCGCTGCCGCTGCCCGCCTGACAGCGCATGGGCGGCCCGGCCGCCATAGCCCTTGAGGCCCACCATCTCCAGCGCCTCGGCCACGGCTCTGGCCTTTTCCTCTTTCGACCGCGGGTCCTTCCGCAGACCGAAGCCGACATTCTCGGCCACGCTCATATGCGGGAAGATCGCGTAGGACTGGAACACCATATTCGTCGGACGGGCATTGGCGGGCACGCTCGCCATATCCTTGCCGTCGATCATGATCACGCCCGAGGAGATATCCTCGAACCCCGCGATGGTGCGCAGAAGGGTGGTCTTGCCGCAGCCCGAGGGGCCCAGAAGCGAGAAGAACTCGCCCGCCCGGATCGTGCCGTTGATCCCGCGCAGAGCGTGGTAATCGCCATAATATTTATGGACGTCCTTGAACTCGATCATCGTGGGTTTTTCGTCGGTCGTCACAGGAAGCCTCCAGAATCCTTGCCCCCTGTGCGGGCGATGCCGCGGCGGCGGAAATACTCGGCGATGGCAAGCAGGCAGATCGAGAAGACGACCAGGATCGTGCCAAGCGCCAGCATGGCGGGCACTTTCGCCGGAAAGCGGAATTGCCCGAAGATATAGACGGACAGCACGGGTTTGCCCGAGCCAAGGAAGTTCGCGATGATGAATTCGTCGAACGAGATGGTGAAGGTGATCAGGAAAGACGCCAGGATGCCCGGCATGACCAGCGGCAGCACGATCAGGCGGAAGGTCGACATCTGCGTCTCGCCCAGGTCCATCGACGCCTCTTCAAGCGAACGGTCAAGCGACTGGAAGGCCGAGGTCAGGATCGCCACCGCGAAGGGGGTGCAGATCAGCACCTGGCCCAGGATGATGGTGAACAGGCTAAGCTGGATGCCCAGCGACAGCAGCACCACCAGAAGCGCCATCGCCGCGATCATCTCTGGCAGCACCAGCGGCAGCATGATCAGCCCCAGAACCGGCCCCTTGCCCTTCCATTTGTAGCGCACCGAAGATCGCGCGGCGAAGATGCCAAGGATGGTCGACAGGGTCGAGACCGACAGCGCGATGATCAGGCTGTTCTTCAGCGCGATCTGCAGGTTCTGGTCCGCGAAAAGCTCGCGGAACCATTGCAGGGTCAGGCCCTGAAGCGGAAAGGCCACCACCTTGCTGTCATTGAAGGCAAAGATCGGCAGCAGCAGGATCGGCGCGTAAAGGAAGGCCAGATAAAGCAGCGTGAAGGTCTTTAGGATCGGCGCCTTGGTCATTTCGATCCCCCTGCCATGCGCTTGCTCACCATCACCAGAACCACGCTGACCAGCCCCACCATCACCATCGACACCACCGCCAGCGCCGAGCCCTGGGCAAAGTCGCGCAGCTTCAGAAGCTGTGTCTCGATCAGGTTGGCGATCATCGGCACCTTGCCGTCGCCCACCAGTTTCGGCGTCACATAATCACCCACCGTCGGGATGAAGACGATCAGCACCGCAGCGATGACGCCGGGGATGCTCAGCGGCAGGGTCACGCGCAGGAAGGTCATCCAGCGGCTTTCGCCCAGATCCTGCCCGGCTTCCAGCAGGCTGCGATCGACTTTCTCCAGGCTGACAAAGATCGGCAGCACGGCAAAGGGCGCATAGGCATGGGCCAGAATGATGATGATCGCGGGAACGCCGTAGGAGGCGATGTTCAACTGATGGTCCAGAATGCCCAGCGAGATCAGCGTCTGGTCGACGATGCCGTCATAGCCCAGGATCACGAACCACAGGCTGACCCGGATGATGTAGCTGGTCCAGAACGGGATGGTGATCATGAACAGCCACAGGCTCTTGCGCACGGGCTTGACATGGAAACTGACGAAATAGGCCACTGGATAGGCCAGCACCACCGTCACCAGCGTGACGAGCAGCGAGATGTAGAGCGACCGCCACAGGATCGCGCCATAGATCGGCTTTTCGACGATCGCGGCATAATTCTCGGCGGTCACCGGCAGGCCGACGCTGCCGCCGCTGCCCCCGGTCAGGACCGAATAGATCACGACCGTCGCCAGCGGCGCCGCCAGCAACAGCCCGGCATAGATCGCGGGGGGCGAGATCAGAAGCCAGCCCGACTTCGCCTCGGATGAGTTCGTCTGCGCCATCAGCCCCCCTGAGGCCCGGATTCCCGGTGCCCGCCATCTTGTTTGATCAAATCTTGCCGCCGCAAAATCGCCTTGGCAAGCCAGTTTCCGCTGGCCCTGCCAAATGTCCTAGCGAAAACCTGCGATGCGGCAGGCCGATGCTGCCTGTCGGGGTGCGACGGCCTAGCTGCCGACACGCTCGATGGCGATCGCCCGCTTTTTCAGCTCGTCATACAGCGTCGGCACGATGCGATGGCTCGACACGGCGACGCGCAGCGCGTCGGAGAGCCGCTCTTCATTGGCCAGCGCGGCGGCAACCCGCCAGACCATGCGGCGGGCGACGCCATCGTCATAGACGATTTCGGTCTCGCCCTTGCGTTTGCGCCAGCCCAGGAAATCCGCGCCGCCATGCGGCGCGTGGAAAGAAGTTTGGTGTCCCATTTTCAGGATCTCTTTTGACTGCAATCGATGCGGAACTGCCCGCCGAAGCACCATTCTCCGGCGCCGCCCGCGCCGTCAATTCGCCGCCTCATCAAATCCTCGGGATCGCCGCGCGGGCCGTGAAGGGCATTGGGAAATCGAGTCATTTCCGCCACGTCCGCCGAAATGGCGACACAGGTGCGCCACAGTTTCGCCACAATTCGGCCCGGGTCACACCGCCAGATCGGCAGGCGGATGGGCCAGCAGCCGGGCCAGCGTCGCCAGCGCGCGTTCGAAATCCGCCTTGGGCAGATTGCCCGCCACCGCCACCCGCACGGCATTGGGTGCGCGGCCGCCGACCAGCGCATATTCATCGGCCGGGCGCACCAGAACGCCTTCAGCCTCGGCCATGCGGGTGAAAGTCGAGGCCCGCCAGCCCAGCGGCAGCGACAGCCAGACGAAGGGCACGCCCTGTTGCCAGCGCAGATCATAGCGGCCCAGCACATTCACCATCGTCTGCAACCGCTCGGCAAAGACCGCCTGGACCTGGGTCCGGATCTCCTGCGCAGCACCACTGGAGAACAGCCGCAGGCACATTTCCGCAACGGGGCGGCCCAGGGCGAAAAACCCGTATTGTGCCGAAAGACGCGCCGCCTCGCCCATGCCGACCGGGCAGATCACAAAGCCAAAGCGCAGCGCCGCCGACAGGGTCTTCGACACTGACGAAACCAGCCAGACCCGTTCCGGCGCCAGCGCGCGCAGGCTGGGAATGTCGCTTTCCGCCACCGAGTAACAATCGTCTTCCAGGATTTGCAGGTCATAGCTGCGCGCGATCGCGGCGATCCGCGCCCGGCGCTCGACCGGCATCCGGCCCGTGCTCGGGTTCTGCGCCTCGGTCGTCAGGCACAGAAGCTGCGGGCCATGGCGGCGGCAGGCCGCTTCCAGCGCCTCGGGCACGATGCCCTGATCGTCGATCTCGACCGCCACCACTTCGGCCCGGGCCGATCGCGCGGCATAGCGGAAGCCCGGATAGGCCAGCTCCTCGATCAGCACCACCGGCCGGTCCCCACGCAAGACGCAATCCAGGATCAGCGTGACCGCATTCTGCCCGCCATGGGTCAGGGCCACATCTTCCGGCCCGCAGGGACCCAGAAGCCGGTCCCCCATCCAGCGGATGATTTCCGCCCGCAGCGCCGCCTCGCCGCGCTGGGTGGTATAATCCAGCCAACCTGTATCGGTACAATCCGCCATTTGCATCAATACAGTCCGAAAGGCCTCGGCCTGGCCCACCTCGGGCACTTGCGGCGGGCGCAGGTCGACGATGCCGGTCGCGCCGCCGCTGACCCGTTCGGTGTAAAGCGGCTGGGTCGGGCCAAGCCGCGGCCGCTGCGCTGCGACAAAGGTGCCGCGCCCGACCGTCGCGGCCAAAAGTCCTTCCTGTGTCGCAAGTTGGTAGGCCCGTGCCACGGTTCCCGGCGTCAGGTTCAGCCGCCAGGCCAGGTCACGCACCGTCGGCAATTGGGTGCCCTGCGGCAACTCGCCCTTGCGGATCGCGTCGCGCAGGGCGCGGGACAGGCCCTGATATTTGGGTCCGGGAAAGGCGTCGAGGTCAGGTTTCCAACTTGTATCCGTCACAATGTATCTCTGGCGACTCAATCCGGGGATTTGTTATAGGATATGTACCAGATATCGAAGATTGTATCAACACAAACAGAAGGAGGGGCAAGATGCCCCGCAGCACCGCCGCCATGCCCGCCCTGTCCGCCCCGATGACCAGCCTGCCGCCCGTGTCGCGCGCCCTTGTGGCCGTCGCAATGACCTTGGCCGCCTGGGAAGAGCGCCGCCTCTCGCGCCGCGCCCTGGCGCGTCTGGACAGCCACATGCTGCGCGATGTCGGCCTTTCGGTACAATCCCGCGCGGATGAGACCGCGAAACCCTTCTGGCGCGAGTGATCGCGCCCTCCCCCATGCTCCCCTGAGCAGACTTCGGGTCCGGGAAACCGGGCCCTTTTTTCATGCCTGCCCACCAGCGCCGCAACGAAAAAGGCCCGCCGGAACGGCGGGCCTTTCGCAATTTCGTCCGAAACTCAGCGCTTCGAGAACTGGAAGGACCGGCGGGCCTTCGGCTTGCCGTATTTCTTCCGCTCGACCACGCGGCTGTCGCGGGTCAGGAAACCCGCCGCCTTGAGCGCCCCGCGCAGCGCGGGTTCATAGAGTTGCAGCGCCTTCGAGATGCCGTGCTTCACCGCACCGGCCTGGCCCGACAGACCGCCGCCGGCAACCGTGGCGATCACGTCGAACTGGCCTTCGACATTGGCGATCTGGAACGGCTGGCGCAGGATCATCTGCAGCACCGGACGGGCGAAGTATTCCGAATAGTCGATGAACTTGCCCTTGTTGTTCCGGATCAGGAACTTGCCCGAACCCGGCTTGACCCAGACGCGGGCGACCGCATCCTTGCGCTTGCCGGTGGCATAGGCGCGGCCCAGCTTGTCGCGGACCGGGGCACGGGGGGCGGCAGCTTCGGCCGGGGCCGCAGCCGCGCCCACCGCCGATTTCAGATCGTCGAGAGACTTGATATCAGCCATGGCTTCACGCGCTCCGGGTGTTCTTCGGGTTCAGCGGCTTCACGTCCAGGACGGTGGGCTGCTGAGCTTCATGGGGATGGGCGGCGCCGGCATAGACGCGCAGGTTCGACATCTGCTGACGGCCCAGACGGTTGCGGGTGATCATCCGCTCGACGGCCTTTTCCACCACGCGCTCGGGGTGGGCGCCTTCCAGGATCTGCCGCGCGGTGCGGCTCTTGATCCCGCCCGGATGGCCGGTGTGCCAGTAATAGACCTTGTCGTCGCGCTTCTTGCCGGTCATCTGCACCTTGTCGGCGTTGATGACGATGACATTGTCACCCATGTCCATGTGGGGGGTGAAGGTCGGCTTGTTCTTGCCGCGCAGAATATTGGCGACGATCGTGGCAAGGCGGCCCAGAACGACGCCCTCGGCGTCGATCAGGATCCACTTCTTCTCGATGTCCGCCGGAGTAGCGGTGAAGGTTTTCATCGTGGTTCCTACGGAAAATGCGAGGGGCTGGCCCCCGGAATCTCGGATGCGGGCTTATCGCCGAAGCCCTGCACGGGGTCAAGCGCGGCGCGGAAGATAATATCAATCAAAATCAATAACTTGATACATGAGGTATCAATTTACCCCAATCTAGCGCAACTTTGGCGGCTTTGCGGCATCCATTCCCGGCGGCAAAGGCAGCGCGACCGCCCGTTCCGGCTCGGGCAGGTCGAAGCGCAGGCCCACCCGGGTCAGCACCGGCACAAGCGGGCTTTCCGCGGTCAGGAAGACGACATCCAGTTCGCCCGCCTCGATGCCGGAAAAGACCAGCGCCTCGCGCGCCGCCTGGGCCAGCGCGGCTTCCGCGCCCGGCGCCGCGCCCACAAAGGCCAGAAGATGCCCGCGCCGCCCGCCCTGATAGCGCACCCCCGCCAGGAGCGCCGCCTGCGCCAGCCCGCCCGCCTTGGCCAGTTTCGCATCCAGCCCGGTGATCAGCCCTTCCGGGGCCGTGGGCGGCAGCACCTCCTCCGGCACGCCTTCGGCCTCTTCCGGCCCGCCTTCCAGCGTGCCGGCCAGCCAGTCCAGCGCCTCGGGCGGCAAAAGCATTTCCGAAGGCGCCACGCCCAGGTTAACCCCCAGCCCGATCCCCTGCCCGGCCAGCTGCGCCGCGATCACCCGGCCCGGCAGCGCGGCATAGGGCGCGACGCCGCCCGAAAACTCTGCCAGACGTTCCTCACGGTCAAAGACCAGCACGACCGGGCCGCTTTCCAGTGGAAAGATGCGGGGGTCGATTGTCTCGCCCTCGGCCTCGCGCGTCAGCAGCAGGAACATCTCGCCATCGGCCAGCCGCTCGAAGAAGCGCAGGCGCAGGGTCTCGTTCTCGGGATCGGCCGACAGGGCCGCATGGGCGGCATCCAGAAGCGTGACGACGGTCATTCATCCTCCAGCGCCGCGCGCACGGCGGCTTGCAATTCGGGCACAAGCTCGGCCTCGAACCAGGGATTGCGTTTCAGCCACCCCGTATTCCGCCAGGACGGATGCGGCAAGGGGAAGGTGCCGCGCGCCGCATGCGCCCGCCAATTGCCGACATGGGCGGCAACCGGCCCCGGCCCCAGATGCCAGCGCATCGCCGCCCCGCCCACCGCCAGAACCAGCCGCAGGCGCGGCAGGCCCGCCATCACCCGCGCCCGCCAGGTCGCGGCGCAAAGGGGCGGCGGCGGCAGGTCGGACCCTTTGGCGTCATAGCCGGGAAAGCAGAAGGCCATCGGCACGACGGCCACCCGGTTCAGGTCATAGAATTCGGCCTCGGACAGCCCGGTCCAGTCGCGCAGACGGTCGCCGGATGGATCGGTGAAGGGCTTGCCCGAGGCATGAACCCGCGCCCCCGGCGCCTGCCCCGCGATCAAGAGCCGCGCCTGCGGGGCGAACCAGGCTACCGGGCGCGGTTCATGATGGGTTTCCGTCGCGGCAAAGCGCGGCGCACAGAGACGACAGGCGCGGATTTCTGCTGCCAGACCCTCCAGATGCTGCGGAGCCTGCATCACCTTCCCCCATTCCTAGCGGTCGCCATTCTTGCACCCCGCCGCCGCGATGCGATAGACCGGGGCGAAAGACAGGTGCCGCCTTGTATCGCATTTCTCCCCATGTCCGCCATTTCGGCCAGGCCCTGCTGGCTGGCGCGCTTCTTGCGACGCTTTGGGTCAATCTCGCGCCGGAAAGCTATTACGATTTCATCGAATGGCGGCTGTCCGACCTGCCCCTGCCGGGCTGGATGTGGCACATGCCGGTCAGCCTGACGCCGATGATGATCGTGACCGACATCCTGATGGCGGCCTTCTTCTTCTTCATCGGCAAGGAATTGTGGGAAGCGCTGATCCTTGACCGTGGCGCGCTCTCGGGCCGCGCCGCCGCCCTGCCCGCCGCGATGGTGCTGGGCGGCATGGCGGGGGCGGCGCTGGTCTGGCTGATCCTTCAGGCGCTGGTCGAGACGGCGGCGGAATCCGTGCCGGGCGGCGGCTGGACCGTGCCCCTGGGCAGCGACACGGTGCTGGCCTATCTGATCGGGCGCAGGCTGTTCGGCCCCGGCCAACTGGCCCTGCACCTTCTTCTCCTTCTCTCCATCGCCACCGACATTCTTGCGCTTCTGACCCTTGGCCTGTCGAACCCGCATCTGTCGATCAGGCTTCTCTGGCTGGCCCTGCCGCTTGCCGCCAGCCTGGCCGCCTGGCGCTTCCGCGCCCGCCGCCTTGGACCCGGGGCGTCCGAGCGCGACCGCCGCGCCGCCCTTGCGCTTTGGCCCTATCTTCTTGCCGGGGCGCTGTCCTGGTTCGGCACGGCGGCTTCGGGCCTGCCCGGGGCGCTTGGCCTTCTTCCCGTGATCCCGGCCATCCCCCATGCCGACCGCAGCTTCGGCCTTTTCGCCGAGGCCGAGGGCTTCCTGCACGATCCCCTGAACCGCCTCGCCCATCTGCTGGCCTATCCGCTGGTGGTGATCCTGTTCCTGTTCGGCCTGTTGCGCGGCGGGGTCGACCTCATGGCCTTCGCGCCCACGACGCTGGTCCTTCTGGGCGGCCTGTGGATTGGCAAGCCGCTGGGCATGATCGCCGCCGCCCTTGCCCTTGCCGCAGCCACGGGCCAGCGCCTGCCGCCTGGCATCGCATTGCCCGATCTGGGCCGCATCGCCGCGATCCTGGCCATGGGATTCACCGTTCCGGCCATCGCCATCGACGCGGCGCTGCCCGGCGGCGCCATGCAGGAAGCCGCCCGGCTTGGCCTTGCCCTCAGCCTGCTGGCCGGTCCCGCCGCCCTTCTTCTGCTGCGCCCCCGCGATCGCGGCCCCGCGCCGAGATGAGACCCGCCACCGCGGCGCCATTGCCAGATCCCCCATTTTCTCGACATAATGAGGCCGCAAAAGCCTGCCATCGCTGCAAGGAAGGCAGGAACCGGACCTTAACCAAGGTCTGGCAGGGTCGGGCGGACCAACCGCACCACCCGAAATCGGGGCAAGCCGGACCGCGGGGCAACCGCCGGTCGGCGCAAGGGGCAAGATGATCGAGTTCGACACTGTCTCCAAGTCGTTCTGGACCGGCAAGCGCCGCAAGGTCATTCTCGACCGCGCCAGCTTCCGGGTCGAGCTTGGGCGTTCCCTCGGCATCCTCGCCCATAACGGCGCGGGCAAGACCACGATCATCCAGATGATGGCGGGCCTTGAAAAACCCGACGAAGGCCGGATCTCCAAGACCTGCCGCGTCTCCTTTCCCCTGGGCTTCATGGGCGGCGTTTCCAGCAAGCATTCCGCCTTGCAGAACTGCCGCGACATCGCGCGCCTCTATTCTCTCGACCCCGATTATGTCGAAAGCTTCTGCCGCTGGCTCTGCGGCCTTGGCGAATATTTCGAGATGCCGATCTCGACCTATTCCTCGGGCATGAAATCTCGTTTCACCTTCTCGCTCATGCTGGCGATCGAGTTCGACATCTACCTGATCGATGAAGGAATGCCCTCGACCTCGGATGTCGAGTTCAACCGCAAGGCCGGCACGATCCTGCGCGAGCGGCTGAAAAACTCGACCGTGGTCATCGTCTCGCACCAGCCCGGCACGCTTGAGAAATTCTGCCGCCAGGCCGCCGTGCTGCGCAATGGCCAGATGTATATGTTCGACACTCTCGAAGAAGCGAAACGCCTCTATGACTATGCTTAAGGCCGCCCGGTTCCATATCCGCCGGCCCGATCCGGCCAGCCCGCCGCCCGCCGCCACCCCGGCCACGCCCCCCGCCGCGCCGCCCCGCCCCGCGCGCGCCGCA